>JANOQN010000067.1:0-13193 GCA_031422315.1 Rhodanobacteraceae bacterium | reverse complement strand
GCTTCCGATGCCGCGCATTCTGCACCCGTGGCCAAATATGCGCTTTCTCGTCAAACATCCAAGGCAGGAGCCCGGTGCGTAAGTTGCGCCCGCCGGGATCTGTGCGGGGGGTGCGCTGTAAGGCGCATTCCTACCGCGATCACGCACTGCGCTACTCGACATGCCAATCAGGAATCATCCCCATGAATCGAATCATCCAGACGCTCGCATTATCATTACTCGCCTTACCAGTGTTTGCCGCGCCTTTTGCCTACATTAGCTTGTCTGCGCCAAGCAATCGTTCTGTGCAAGTCATGGATTTGCAAACCATGAGCGTGGTGCGCACAATCACCGGTGTGGGTGATGAACCTTCCAGAATGGTAATCAGCCCCGACTACAACCGCATCTATCTGGCCAGCTACTTATTGCCTAGTGTCGGTATCCCCGCACGCGGCATGATCTATGCAATCGACACCACCACGCGCACTGTCGTTGGCCAAGTGGCGGTAGGGATCAAACAAAATCGTGCGATCGGCATCAGCCCAGACGGTAGCCGCCTCTACAGTTGGAAGCTCATCTCCAATGGCACGCCAAGCATCGGTCTTGCGGTCATCAATAGCGCCGATCTCACCGAAATCACCACGGTGCCATTGCCTGATTCCTGCATCCAAAACTCCACCGATATCGCCGTACATCAAGATGGTCGGGTTTATTTGAGCGGTTGCAATGACGGCCTTTATGTGGTCCATCCCAGTACGCTGACCGCGAGTCTATTTACCCAAGTGCAGATCAGTGGCAGCGTGATTGTCGGCTTCTCGCCTGATGGTAGCGAGATCTATATGCCCGCACTCAACAGTACTGTACGTGCTTACAATTTGAGCACGTCGGTGGCGAATGATTTTGTTTTCAATTTGCCGTCGGGATCGCCCGCGATTACCGGAACTGTGCATCGCATGGTTATTTCCAAACGCTTCAATTCTAGCCTGGGCAGCGAGCCAGTATTCTTTACCTTTTTCAATGCCGCGAACGGCAATTTGGCGATCGCCCATGCGCGCCGATCCGAGCTTGCGCCGCCGGTCGGAACACCGCTGCGCCGTTGGGTGGGCACCACAGCGATTGGCGGTGCATCTGACCTGATCGGCCTAGATACGATCAGCGAGTTTGGGCTCACTGGTCGCCTTAATGAGATCAGCAAACAACAGCTGTCCACTAACGGGGCGGTGATTACGCCTATAGGCAGCAATCAAGCGCTGGCGGGCGTGTGGCGCAAGACTGATATCGTGTTTACTGATGAGCTGTTACGGGGTGGATTTGAATAGTTAATGGTACGAAGGTAAGCGCGGAAGAATTGAAGCCACAGAGCCCAAAGCACTCAGAAAAACTTGGACTTGATAAAGATCAACACGGTTGTCAAAAAAGTACTGTTCGCTTTTAACTCAGGCGCTAATTCTCAAAGCCATTGCGAAAAGACAAATCGAATCCGGTGGCACGTACCGTTAGATTAAACACCGGTTGCAACCCCGCTGCATTGGTGAATGAAATAGCAGTTTGCGATTGCCGCGGGCCGATGGAGGAGGCGTTGGCATTAAAGCTTATGGTCTACTCACAACTTGCAGTGGGCGCGAGCGAAGCGGGGCAGTTATCTGTGGCCGAAAAGGGGCTGAGTAAGCTGCCACCGACGAAATTGGTCAGCGCAGAATCGGTCGTTTTCGTTAAAGTAATTCGGGTGCTGTGCTGCGTACCGACCAAAATTTCGCCCAGATCAATTTCACTGGCAGAAAGCTGACCCACAGTGCCTACACCTTGGCCGGTCATGTTGAGCGCAATAGATTGGTTTTGCCCGGTTCGAAAGAAAGAAACGGTTGTGAACCCCATGTGATTACGAATTTCTTTGGGCGCAAAGCGATAGTTTATCGCACAGGTTGACCCGGAGTTTGCCGCACTCGAGGTGCAGCCCGCCCCGCCCCCAAGACCACCCGAAAAGGCGCCGTTGTCGCTGCCTTGTGCGCTAAAGCCGCCCCCACCAAAGTTGATTTGGGTAGAGGAAATATTGGTGAACACGAAGGGCGTCACGACACTTGAGCCAACACGAACCATTCCGAAATCCATGGACACGGGAGCGGCTTGAACCAGCCCAACGGTATTCACTCCTGTGCCACGAACGCTTAATGGGTAACTTTGCGTTGCAATGGGCGCCGCAGTAAATGCTGAGAAGGAAGTTTGATTGGTAATTTCACCCACCATGGATGGTGTGATCCGGTAATTGAAGAAGCAACTTGCGCCGGCGGCCAAGGCGCCGCCGCAGGTTCCGGCGTTTGCGCTAAAGCCATTGGCAAGATTAAAACCACCGCCGGCAAAGGACACTGCGTCCGCAGTGGGATTGAATAGCCGCACGGGAACCGTCACTGTTTCGCCGACAAACACTTCGCCAAAGTCGATGCTGCGCGGGTGTACATCGAGCATTGATCCAAAACCGACGCCAGTAAAGTTGAGCGCTACGGATTGCGTGGTTACGCCATTAGAGATACTAATGCTGGTTGCGTTATCAATGGCCGTGCCGGCACCATTACCAGGGCGAAAGGAGTAGCGAAATTCGCAAACTGCGTTTGCCGCTAAGCTCCCGCCACAGGTTCCACCGGCGCCAAAATGACCGTTAAAAGTATTAAACCCGCCGCCGGCAAGACTCAGCGTTGTATTAGTAAGGTTGCGAACGACGACAGGTACTGTCACTCTTGAGCCCGCCCGCACTGTGCCATAATCAATACGCACGGGGCCGATATTGACAAGTTTCGGTACAGCCAGCAGATTCGTGCTTAGCAAAAGCGATAGCGCAGTCGCGCCCAGCGATAGCAATGGTAAGCGGTGCCGGTAGATATAGTTTCGCCCGCCGTGAGAAATCCTGGTAGTCATAGACATTCCTTCGTCGACACAGCTAAGGGACATTCCTTCGTCGACACCGCTAAGGAATGTTAGATGCATCTAAAAGCGAACAAGCCCAGCAAGGATTGCTAGGGCTCGTTTAACTAAATTTAAGAACGACGGATCAAGTCGATGGTGCCGCATTGCAGGTTTTACTCAAAATGGGGCATCGGCGCCGTGAGCGCACTGCCGCACGACGCCGTTCGGTTTAAACACGGCGCTGCTGGCACGCACGGATAGTGACGAGCTTTTTCTGTTCGGAGATTGCCCAGCCAGCTACGGCACCGCCTTTCGCAGCATCTGCGCATAGCGCGCACGCGCCGCTGCGCGCGCACTCAAGCTTGACAGTAGCTCGCTCAATCGCAGCCAGTCGTCGGGATTTTTACGCGGCAGATGTTTCACCGCGTCCACGTCAACTAATTTTGCTAGCGGCAATGCGTCGAGTGCGATTTGCGGATGTAGCATGGCCGCTTGCGCCACCTCAGTATCGGCTGATGCCTGCAAACTTTTGACTAACTCAAGCGGCAAATCCACATGTTGCAGCGCAATTTTTTGCAGCTCGATAGAAGCCGATTGCGCGGCGCGCAGATAGAACTCCGGCAAACTCAGGCTTTCCGCGCCGGATAAACTCTTTTGTAAATCGGCATCATCATCGTACCAACGGCGTAGTGATTTGACCCGCTGCGCAACGGTGGCAGCGGGCTGGCCCATCAGCGTTAGAGCCCAATCATCATCGCTAGAGAGCCGTGCATCAAGCTTCGCAATCGCCTGCGGCGTCATGGTGTCGGCATGAAATAGCGCATTTTGATAGCTGCCATCGGCGGGCTGCAAACCGCGTTCGAGCGCCAGATCTACAGCCTGATTCATCGCTTCCGGCACATTGGCATCGTTACCTAGCAACTCTTCTAGCGCATCGATAGGGTGATCGGCGTAATCATCTTCGGCTTTGGGCTTAGCAGCTTTGGCGAGCTGCACGATTTGTAGCTGTAAAGCCGCTGGCAGAAACGGATTTTCTGCAAGCTTATCGCTGATCATTTTGCTGTTTTCTAAAGAGAGTGCGGCCAACTTTTCCAACACCGCATGGCTATTGCTTTCGCGCATCACATTATCGACGTCGATGGCTTTGCGGCTGACGAGGTCAACAATCGCACTGGCTTGCTCAGCTGCGGGCAGCGCGAAAAACGCCTCCGTGCTCGCGCGCCCGTATTCATTTTCAACCACAGGACGCGCCACAATCTGCCGCGCAAACCCAGTAATTTCCGTACTGGATAAACGCGTTGGCCGCGCCTGCTCGGCTTGCTCACGCAGTGAAATAGCCAGCAGCAGCGCGCCATCACCATCGAGTTTCCCCATCAAGCGCTTGACCTGCGCCGCATTCAAATGCGCAAACGCCAGCGCATTTAACGTCGCTTGATCAGTATCTTTCAGGCGCTCGTCAATCGTGCTGTCACTCAGCGCCCAGCCAAATGCGCTGGCAAAGCCAAACGCATCTAACATCCCCGCGCGCACGCTGGCGTCGGTATCCAACACCAGCTTATCGACTAGTGCGCGGCCTGGCGCGGTATCAGGCAAGGCCGAAAATTTTGCCAGCGCCACACGAACGCCCGCATTTGAGTGCTCAGCAAGCTTGGCTAGCGTAGCAAGTGACGTGGCCGGATTGCCCGCCAAGCTTGCTGCTAACTTGGGCGATATTTCTGCGGCATCGCCAGAATTTTGCACACTCTGCGCATAAATCAGCTCCGGCTTGCTGGCTGCCAGCCAGTCGTTAATCGTCGGATCTTTCAAGGCCGCCAGCTGCTTTGCTATCGCATCGCTCAAATCCGGGCGGCTGGCCAGCATTTGCGCGAGAAGTCGATCTTTAACCAGCAACTTAGCTTGATCGATTTCGGACAAATCACTCGACATCATGCGATTGACGTCATTGACTAACCCGGCAGCAGCGGGCTTTTCGCGAAAAATCGGGCGGCCCGCACTCATTCGCTCAAGCGCTTCACCGTTGTCAAAATTCAGCCCGTAAAAATCGTCAATTTCCGGCTCAAAATGCGAGGGTTTGGTAAACAACTCAGGCAAAAATCCGCGCACCGCGTTATCCATATCGGCATCAGTGATTTCACCCATATCGTTTAGCTCAATCGCAATTTTGCCGGCGGTATAGTCGGCGGATTTATCGCTGATCACCAAGGCCCGCGCATTCACTTTGCCAGCCACCTCAAAAGTAAAGTCGTTGTAAATCGTCAACGCCAAGCCCGCAACATTCAAATCTTTGCCAACGTAGAGCGCGCCCCAGCTGTAAAGCTGATGGGCTGACATATTGCCCGTCACTAGCAATACGCCAATGTCGTTTTGATAATCGTTGTATAGACCTTTGACCTTCAAATTGCCGCGCACAACCAGCCGAGCATCGCAGTCAAAATTCCCATCGATGAGCAAATCACCATCGTGATTCAGGAAATCACCGTCCTCAAAGTTATACATAATCTGCGCGCCGCCAAATTCTTTGTTTAGCGCCTTGGCCTCAGCCGGCGTGGCTTTGCGCGCTGCGGGCAATTCAGACGCGACTGTCCATTCCATCGCCATCGCAATGCCGCTCCAAATCAGTAGAAGTAAACTTGCAATTACCAAAGAAAAACTACGCGCCGAACTGCTCGCCTTTGCACGCCAAAATTGCATAAAAGATTCTTAATTGAGTTAGGTGGCGGGATGCTAGCAAAGTTTGGGCATAGCAAGTTTGACAACGCCTTAGAAAGCCTGGAGGCTCGGCTTGGTCTGCGCTAGAACCACGTTACGCAATTGCGCCGGCCACGGTAGTGCTGGCCTGCGGGCTTTGCAGCGAGTTGAGTTATCGGATGCTCAATCAACTTAAAAGCAAATAGAGACAACTAACCGGATTTGGCGTTCCAATCAAGCAAACTACCCTGCGAAAGCTCATAAACCCTAGGTAATCGCCGCGCTAATTTCATGTCATGCGTGACAATAATCAGCGCCGTTTTAAGCTCTTGATTGAGTTCTAACATTAGCTGAAATACCGCCTCAGCGGTAGCTTCGTCTAAATTACCGGTGGGCTCGTCCGCCAGCAGTGCGAGCGGTTTGGTGACCAGTGCCCTAGCAACCGCCGCTCTTTGGCGTTCGCCGCCTGATAATTCACCTGGCCGATGCGTTAATCGGTGCCCTAAGCCTACGCGCTCTAATAAAGCAGTGGCTTCGGTATTGGCTGATTTTCTAGAATCGCCGCGTATCAGTAGCGGCATTGCGACGTTCTCAACCGCGGTAAATTCGGGCAATAAATGATGGAACTGATAGATAAATCCGAGCGAGCGATTACGCAAATGCCCGCGCGCCGCGTGGCTGAGCGAGTTAAACGGTTGACCGGCCAGTTTGACGTAACCCGCGCTCGGAGTATCTAAGCCGCCCAGCATATGCAGCAGCGTGCTTTTGCCCGAACCTGACGCGCCAATAATGCCAATGCGCTCACCGCTGGCGACGCTTAAGTTAACGTCTTTCAGTACATCCGTTTGCAGCTTGCCATCGGTGTAGCTGTGGCGGATATTGTTGGCTTCAATGATTAATGAGCTGGAAGGATTATTCATAGCGAAGCGCCTCGGCCGGTTGGGTTCTAGATGCACGCCACGCCGGATAAATCGTGGCAAGCAGTGAAAATGCGAAGCTAACGGCCGCCACCAAACCTACGTCGGCCCAGATCACTTGTGAAGGCAAATCGCTGATGTAGTACACATCGGCTGGCATGGCTTCAAAGCCTAGGCCGCGTTCGATGAGCGGCACGATTTTTTGCAAATTCAGCGCGACCAAAAGCCCCATCGCCAGGCCGCTGAGCGTGCCTATCAGGCCGATCAAGCTGCCTTGCACCATAAAAATACGCATGATAGTGGCAGGCGTTGCGCCTATCGTTCGCAAAATCGCAATATCAGCGCGCTTTTGCGATACCGTCACGACCAGGGTCGAGATCAAATTAAACGCCGCGACCGTTAAAATCAGGCATAAAATAAGGAACATCATCACTTTTTCAGTGCGCACGGCTTTAAACAAATTGCCGTGTCTGCGCGTCCAATCGCTAATAGTAAAACCGCCGCCCAAATCCACCGCCAACCGGCGCGCAACCCCGAGCGCCTGATCCATATCGGCCAGCTTGAGCTGCACGCCCGTAACGCCTACGCCCATGCGATAGAGCTTTTGCGCATCTTGGATATGCACTAAGGCCAGCGCGCTATCGTATTCGAACATGCCAACTGAAAAAATGCCGGTCACGGTGAAGCGTTTGCTAGTGGGCATGGCACCCGCCGGTGACACATTAATACGCGGCACAAATAGCGTGACTTTATCGCCCACCGATACACCCAATTTGTAGGCCAAATCGCGCCCGAGCACGATATTGAACTGCCCGGCTTGCAAGTCTAGCAGCGTGCCTTCGACCAGCTTCTTGCTGACTTCCGATACTTCAGGTTCTAGCTTTGGATCAACCCCGCGCACAAACGCGCCGCTGGTTTCGCTGCCTTGTAGCAAAGCTTCGGCTTCAATGTAGGGCGCTGAGCCGATCACTTCCGGCATTTGTTTAGCTTTGGCGCGCACGGCCGGCCAATCTTCCAACGTGCCGTCGTAACCGTTTATCACCGCGTGCGACACCATTGAAAGCACGCGCGATTTCATTTCGGTCTGAAAGCCATTCATGACGGACAGCACGATGATGATGGTCGCCACACCTAGCGCAATTCCGGCCATCGACACCAGTGCGATAAAGCTGACAAAGCCGCTGCGCTTGCGCGCGCGCGTATAGCGCAGGCCTACAAAAAACGAAAAGGGAAAATTCATAGGCGGCTCAGGCACAAGGAATCTGCGAGATTAGCTGAGGCTGGCTGAATTGCTTAACTCGCAGCGTTTCCCGTCAAAGTCTAATCGGCAGTGTCGCATGGCTGAATCAAGGTTCAGTCAACGCGGTAAGCCTAAGTGCTTCAAGTGACGAAATTGGGCAGCTAGTGCTTAAAAGCGTGCATTGATCTACACGTTATTTTTTCAATTCAAGCGGTGAATGTAAAAAATCGCGACAAAGCTGCAAATAAGCGCGACTTTTAGCCAGATGCGATTCGTTCTTATCAACAAAAGCACTATATTTCGGCTCACTATTTTTGTGATGGGGTCCTCAAATGCGAGATACGATGATTGGTTTTTTAGTTAAACCAAAAAAGTCCCTGATGACTCGAGCCTTGTGTATAACCGCACTAAGTCTAGCGAGCGTCGCTCAAGCGGCGACAATCCAGGGCTGGATTTTTCGTGATGCCAACGGCAACGGCCTACGAGATGCTGATTTAACGGATACCGCGCAAGACACTTACGAGCGGGGCTTAGACGGTCTTACCGTTGCCGCAATCAACGCTTCTGGCGTCTTGGTCGCGGGCACATTCACGTTTTGCACGGCGCGCGGTGCACCCAATGTCGGTTGCGTGTCGAGCTTGGATCGGTTCTACACCATTGCCGTGCCTGACAATAGCGCGCAGCGGGTAGAAATTAGCGAATTGAGCACGCTTGCAAACGGCGTGCTGCGAACGGGCATTCAATCTTCAGCGACGCCGCCAGCGGGGCAGGCTGGATCGAACTCTGCGGTGCAATTTGTCAACGTCACAACCGGCACTACCAGCGATATCAATTTTGCTGTGCAATACGCTGATCAGTTTTGCCAAGCGAATCCCGAAATAGCCATTCCAAAGTATATTTGGCGCGGCACCGATGCCACTGAAAACCCAACAACCCGCGCTTTTTTAAGCTTCGGATACCAATCGGGTACGATCTCGCAAACTGCAACTACGAATCAAGGTGTTAATAGTGCAACATCCCAAATTGTCGTAGACGCTGAAGATATTGGCGCTACTTGGGGCGTTGCATACGATCGCACCAACAACACGCTATTTGCCGCTGCGCTAACGCGCCGACACGTGCCGTTTTTTAGCAACGGCGTCGGTGTAGGCCGGATTTATCGCATAGGCACCTCTGGCGTACAGGTGCCGAGCGTTTACGTCGACTTTGAGTCAACAAGTTTCCTCAGTTCTTTCCCGGATGCCGTCAGCACCGATTTTGATGCAACTGCAGCAGTTGATCGTGATCCGCATGACAACACGCCCAACTATGAAACCGACACCCAAGCCTGGGATAACGTAGGCAAGAGTGCATTCGGCGATATTGATGTCGGTCCAGATAACAATCTGTATGCGATTGCTTTACGTGATCGGCGTATGTATCGAATACCTGTTTTAGCATCTGGAACCCCAACAAATACGCAAGTCAGCGCTTTCACGATCCCGCAGCCAACGCCCGCATGTACGAATGGTCAAGCGCGCCCGTTTGCGTTGGGTTTTCATGATGGCCGTGGCTACGTCGGTGTAACCTGCACGGCTGAGGATGCAGGTGGTTTGGCCACAGATTTGCGCGCCGTAATCTTTGAGTTCAATCCGGCCCTAGCAACACCGACGTTTACTCAAGTGGTTGATTTTCCACTGAACTATGGTCGTGGCTGTGCATCGCAAAATAGCGGCGGTCAACAGACGTGTACCACCGCGCCAGCCGAGTGGCGCCCTTGGACGACTGACACAGGTTGCGGCGTTGGATCCGCGCCTTTTACAGCTCAGCAAATTTGCCCACAGCCTATGGTCGCGGATATTAATTTTGATGAGTATGGCTACGCTACGCTGGGAATTGCCGATCGCTTAGGATTACAAACCGGTAATGCTAGCGCTGGCTACAGTGCAGGAACTACTGAAGGCGTGTCAGCGGGCGATACGATTCGATTCTCACGCACGAATGCGGGCGTTTGGACAGTTGAAGCCAATGGCGTCGTCACAGGTACTACGCTTGATGCAGGTGCCAACGTAACCACGCAGCTCAATCAAGGCGGCACCGGCGCGGGAACAGCGCCAGCAGGTATCGAGTTCTACTGGCACGACGATTTCAACGACGTCAACAACGGTACGCATAGCGACGTGACGCTGGGCGGCGGCGTAATTGTGCCTGGCACCGGCGAATATGTAACTGCGGCATTTGACCCTTCGCCTGAGGGCCCGGTTCGATCCGGCGGTACCGCATACTTCAGCAATTGGCGCGTCGACGACATTTACAACTATGGCGAGCGTACCCGAAGCTTTTTAGAGTTCGGTGGCGACGCAAACGGCACCTTTGGTAAAGCTGCAGGCATGGGCGATTTAGAGGCGATTTGTGGGCAAGCGCCGCTGCAGCTGGGTAATCGGGTTTGGGCTGATATAGACGGGGATGGCGTTCAAGATGCGGGCGAACCAGGTTTTGCCAATGTGCCAATCACGTTAACGGACGCTGCGGGAAACATCATCGGGCAAACTAGCACTGATGCCAACGGCAACTGGTATTTCAACTTCGAGACACTTTATTCGGGTAGCGATGCCACGTTAACCGATGCGACAGTGCAACTCACTGCGGCCAATTTGTATGGCCAGCAGGTTTTTGTCATGGTAGGCAATACCAACGCGACCGGCTTTGGCACCGCAGGTTCTATTAATGGCGCATCGCGCACGACCAACGGCACAAATTCTGGTGCAACGGGCGTAGGCAGTGTAGAGCGCGATTCTGACGGCGTGATCATCGATCCACCCGGTGCGGCGGTCGGAAATTCAGTTGGCGTAAGCGTGACCTTACCTTCTGCGGTTGGCGAAAGCGTGCACGCGGTGGATTTCGGATTCATTCCGCCAGATCGCGGCGATTTGCCAGACACTGGCGCAAGCACGGGTGCTGGCAATTACCAAACGCTTTCTTCTGACAATGGCCCCAGCAATTTGCTCAGCGTGAATTTGCGGCTCGGTGCGGCGGTCGGTAGCTTGAGCACGGGGTACGACAACGAAGCAGAAGCTCAGCAAACAGTCAACGCTGATGGCGACAACACCATTGGCGACAATGACGAGAATGGCGTTACTTTCCCAGCGATCCGGCTAGGAGTGGCACCCACGATCGCACTCAGCGTGTTCAACAACACCGGTGCGACGCAAAATGTCTGCGGCTATATTGACTTCAATAACAATGGCAGCTTTGCCGACGCGGGCGAAGCTGTGACGGCAACGGTTACAACCGGCGCGTCACTGCAGGCGGTTAATTTGGCCTTTACCGGTACATTGCCAGCAGTGGCACCCGCAAATAACAATTTGTACTCGCGCTTTCGCGTGCAAACCGAAGCTTGTTCGCCTTTTGGTTTTGGTGGCTCGGGTGAAATTGAGGACTATGCAATCCCGGTCAGCAACGTAGCGATTGCAAGCAGTGCAGCGGGCAGTTACTGCCCAGGCCAATCGGTAAGTTACACGATCACCATCACCAATCCGGCAGCAGCCGCAACCGCCACGAACTTCCCATTTACCGCCGACTTGATTGGTACGAATGAAGCGGGTTTAGCCGGCGCGCCGCTATTTGCTGTGGCCGATTGGGCAGTGACGTCAATCACAGGTGGTGCGAGCGCAGCGGCAACCTCAGGCTCGGGTGATATTAGTACAACTGTTTCAGTGCCCGCAGCCGGTTCGCTGATCATTACCGTTCAAGGCACGTTCTCGACGACTACCACTGGTACTCAAGCAGCGAGTGCGGACGTGCTGGCTTCGGCTGGATCGGCTGACAGAAATGCCTCAGATGCGGTGAATAACAACATCACGCAAACCTCGGCCGCGACGTGCAATGGCACGCCTCCGGCGGGTGCGGCAATTTGCCCTAATTTGGGCAGTACGGGTACTGGGGCTTTGAACCCGGGTGCGTTGGCTTGCGATACCGCAGGCGAACGTGTGTTAAATAGCTACTATCCAAGCGTGGCAAGCGTCGCGGCCGGCGGGCGCTGTGTGCAGGTCGGTACGGTTCGCACAGGCGGATCGACTACGCCCATTGCTACCGGAAATGTGCTGCTGATTGCGCAAATGCAGGGTGCGACGATCAATTCGACCAACACAAATATCTATGGTGACGGCGGCCCAACGGGTGGCGCACCCGGTGGCGCAACAGCCGCCACTGCGGGCGCTTATGAATATGTCATTGCGCAATCAGGCATCCAGCCAAATGGCGCAGGTATTTGTACGGGGCAAACCAACGTTGTGCAGATTAGCGGCGGTGGAACGAATTCAAGCGCCAACAATGGCTTTGTCAATGCTTACACGCATGCAACAGCGGTAAATCAGCAATCAACGTATCAAGTGATCCGCGTGCCAGTGCACACTAATGTGACTTTCACTAGCCCAACTTGCGCAATTGGTGCGGCAACGTGGAATGGCAGCACGGGTGGGATAGTCGCACTCGAAGCCACACAAACCATCAACTTGAGCGGTGGCGCTGGGTTTAATGCCAGCGGAGCCGGATTCCGTGGCGGTATTTGCTCTGACTCGGGCACCGATGAACCTTCTACCAGTCTTTTTGCCGCAACTACAGGTGTAAGCAGCTCTGGAAAAGCCGAGGGCTATGCTGGTTCACCGGCAGCAGCGCCTATCAGCGGTGGCGGTTTCACCGGGGGTGATTTCGCCCGCGGTGCGCCCGGCAACGGCGGTGGTGGTGGACATCGATGCTTAGGAACCGAAACTTCGGGCGGCGGCGGCGGCGGTGGTCGCGCCGCAGGCGGTGTAGGCGGTAACGATGGTTGTGGTTTAGGTGCGCACGGTGGCGGTCCGCTTCCCGCAAACAACAATGCCAGTCGTTTGCTTTTAGGCGGCGGTGGCGGCGCGGGAGCCTCTCAGGATCCATGCCCTGTCAATAGTCTTTCCGGAAACGGCGGTGGTATTGTTTTGATTCGCGCTCGCCAAGTGTTAGGCACAGGAATTATAAATGTTGCGGGCAGTGCCTCCGGTGGCGTTGCTGCAAACAATATTGCGCGAGACGGCGGCGGTGGCGGTGGCACGATCGTATTGTTAACCAGTATTTCCGGTACCAACGACTACGCAAACGTCACCTTCAACATAGAAGGCGGCGATACCCCAGCGGGCACAGCTGCAAATGCGACCGGCGGCGGCGGCGGTGGTGGCGGTGTATTTCGCTCTCCGCTAGTCAGCGGTGCGAGTAATGGCATCGAGTTACTAACAGGTGGAACGGCAGGTGGCGGTAGTGCAGCCAACGGTGCAGCAGGCATTGAGATCGACACGCTTGACCCGGCGACCACTGTATCGGGCGTCAAACCCGCCTACATCTGCGCACAAAACTCGACGGTTCCCGTAACCCTAAGCAAAGTAGAAGTCAGCAATTCCGGCAGCGATTTACTGGTGCGCTTCAACACCGCCACCGAAGCCGGAACCTTAGGCTATCGAATC
>JANOQN010000066.1:0-169080 GCA_031422315.1 Rhodanobacteraceae bacterium | reverse complement strand
GCATCGCTCGGCGGCCTATAGCCACCTTTGTCACGAGGCTTCATCGTATCCAGTTACCCAGACCCAATGCTCGTCAGCTAACAGACTTACCAATACTTATCTGTGTGGTACCTTCCCCCACAAGTTGATTGCGCCCAGTACGGCGCACATCAACAATGTCGAATTCAGCTGGGGATTTTTTGCGCAGGCTTTCCATCACTTCTTTTTGATAACCATCGCGCTAATCCTGCTCGAAGGTCTCGCGGACTTCTTTGACCGTCAGCGCCCTCATGGCGTTCCAATCGCGCGCTTCTATAGCTGCAAAATAGGCGCTTAGCGCTGCACCCGGTGTACCACCGTTTTTGCCGAGCATGCTTCGCTTAGCGCCATCCGTAACGGTGCTTTCAGAAGCATCGATATTGGATCGCGCATTATTTGACTGGGCATGGGAGGCTTTGCTTGCTCCGATCAATGCAGATGACACACCTAGCAACAGGATCGCTAAACCGATAGTTTTAATTAGTTTCCTTGCCGGAAGCGCGGCTAGTAGGGCGAATTGTTTACTTTCATGTTGATTCACTCCATGCCATTGGCGAATATCTTGTCAACGTCTAGCACGGCGGAAAACTGGCTGATTTTGCCTTGCGCGCTGGGTCAGGCCGTCGATCACCAGTGGCTGCGTGATTGATAAGGCGCTCTGCAGCGTAATAGTGTGCGGCCCTGTGCCTGGAATAGCGAAGGCGATGCTGTCTGCGGCTGCCGTCCCGTTGGCGTCTAACACGGCTTGACGTAATGAGCCTGGGCCACTGTCGGCAGTATTCAATACAGTAAAAGTCGCTGCATTGATCGCTTGAAATGGCGAAAGCGCCAACATCAAAACGAAAGCGCGAAACTTAGAAGCGTGAGGTTCAAACATGGCTGCGGCTCAATAGTAGTTAAGGTTGTTTAGCTACACGTAAAAGCATGACATTGCGGGCCAAGTTGCAGGCTAGGCTTTGGAAATTTCGATGGAATTCTGGATGCCCGGAAGCATGCGAGCCGATTTTTATTTTCACTTGGCCCCAGTTGCACGGTTTTTACGTAAATCAAACTGTGACCAATTTCGGCACCGTGTTTGAGCAAATACTATGTCCACTCAATTTCTGCTCGCGGCCAGTTTGCTGGCACTTGCGCTAACACCTCTTGCAAGCACGCTAAACGCAGCGACTTATTGCGTCAGCTCGGCTGGCGATCTGTATTCCACACTACAAACTGCTGCGGATTCGGCAGCGGACGATGAAGTACGCTTGGCTTTGCCGGTGTTCACCGGACTGACGGCTCGAACATTCAACGTACGCGGGAATTTAGTGCTCAGCGGCGGCTGGAATGCGGGTTGCGTGTTTCGCAGTTCCTTATCGGCGCGCAGCACGTTAGCTGCGAATACCAACACCGCCGTACTTACCTTTGAAATAGGAAACGCAGATTTTGAACTAGACCGCATCAGCGCCACCGGTTGGGAACGAGTGCAAATCGACGATAGCAATGCGACCGGAGCGAGCTTGGCGGGCGCTATTCGCGTGCATCGATACGGCGGGCTGAGCAATGGTGCAGGTTTGCGCATCGCCGTGCAGCGGCACAGCGTACGGGTCAGCAGTTCTATATTCTCAGGAAACGCACTTGATGGGCTGATCATCAACGGGCTGACTGGCGGTGGCGTCGCGGATCGAACCGCCTTGGTGCAATACAGCACCTTTGCCAACAACGGCGACCAAGGGGCTGCTGGCTTCTCAGCTGGGCTGAGAATTGATACATCGCAGGGAAGTTGGGCTAGCGTGCTCGTTGAGAACTCTGTCTCGCATGCCAATTTGATCGATTTCAATTTGCTTGGCATACCGATGCTGGTGCGCCATACCTTTTATAACACCATCAATCCCAGCGCGCAGCTCACTCCTGAATCAGTCAATGACCGCTCGGGCGATCCAGGTATCAATGCTGCATTGCGCCCGATTGAGCCCACTTCACAGCTTATCAACAATGCCTTTTCGGGCTTTACGCTATTCGTTGATCGAGATTTCAGCGGCAGTGAACGGGTGATTGGCACACGGGGTGACTTAGGCGCGTATGAAAGCTTGGTCAATAATTCCAGCACCTTGACGGTTACCAGCGATGCCGATAGCGGAACCGGATCCTTGCGCAGCATCATTGCATTAGCCAATGGCAACACCCAAACGAAGACCATCCGCTTCAATATTCCAGGGAATTGCCCGCGCAGTATTGCATTGCAATCTCCCCTGCCCGCGTTGACGCAAGACGTTACGATTGATGGGTATTCACAATCAGGCAGTTCGCCGAATGATTCCTTTGTAAGTTTCGATGGAACAGTTTGTGTGTTTTTAACAGGCGCCAATACCGTCAGTACCGGCCTGCATTTGCAAACCGGCAATGTGGATGCCGAAATGAGTCTGTCTGGCTTGGGCTTCTATGGATTTAGCAGCGAGGCGGTGAAAATCAGCGGCCCAGGGCGAGGTAATGTCACGGGGAGTTTGTTTGGAACCGGCTTGCCGCTGTTTGGATCGGTTTTTGCTGATAGCGTGATTAGGGTGCAGAACGCGCCGCGCAGCCGCATTGGCGGTTTAGACTCTGCTGATCGTAATGTGCTGCCGATGGGCGGCCAGGCGGGTGTTAATCTTGAGGCCTCTACCAGTGGCGCGCGCCAGGTCTACAACAATTTTATCGGGGTCAACCGCGCCGGAACGGGCCTGTTGACCAATGGCAGCAGCCCGCGTGGCGTCGGCGTGCAGGTGACGGGCAGTACCGGCGATGACTTGCGCTCCAACCACATTGGCGGCAGTGAAAGCCATGGTGTCGTGCTCGCAGGTGGTGTGACACCGGCTCTACAAACCAAGCTTTCCTTCAATCGCATTGGTATCGCGCCGGATGGTAGCGATGTGGGCAATGCCAGCAATGCCGTGCGGATTCTAGGTGGCGAGCGTCACTCTCTGTTTCGCAATACACTGCACAACAACGACGGCGATGCTTTAGCGGTGGTTTCACCTGCGCGCCGCGCCGAACTGCTGCGCAATACTTTCTTTGGGAATACAGGTTTGGCGATTGACCTATCACCCAATGGCGTCAACCCGATAGATTTGGATGTGGGCCAAACCGGCGCCAACGATCAGCAAAATTATCCGGAAATTTTGTCCGCGCGCGGCAGCGATGTGCAGGGCGAAATTCGCTATCGCTTGCAATCGGCCAATGGCACGTATCGCATCCAGTTCTTCGCGAATTTGGGCTGTTTCCCGAGCAGCGGTGGCTTTACACAAGCGCGCTTCTTTTTAGCCGAAACCAGCTTAACGCTAGCCTGCGCCACGAGCACCAGCAATTGCTCACTGGCATCCACCGCATTGGTTGATAACTCCGAGCAGTTTATCGACTCGTTAATCAATAAAGGCATCACCGCCATCGCCATTGATGAGGAAGGTAACAGCAGCGAACTGACGCCTTCCTGTGAGCTTTACACACAGGGAGACAATATTTTTAAGGATGGTTTTGAGTGAAAACGGTTACCGGGCATAAACCCAACTCGTCAATGCGCGCTTATAGTAGGTAAAAGCGCATGCTTTGAGGTGGGCCATGTACCCATTTCTTCACAGCGAGGAGGGAAGCGGAGTGGCAGTCTCCTCGAGATTGCTTCACTTCGTTCGAATTGACGTTAAATCAATGACTTATGCATGGGGTTCATAGTGCGATGTTATTACTTAAAAAAGCGGCAAGACGCGCGCGAAAGTCGTGCAAAAGCTGCGGAATTTGCGGTATTAAATCAGCGCTCAAATAGACAGGTTTTGTAATTTTCCCACCGCTCTTGCGGCAGCAAAAAATGCCTTTATGCGTGCATCGCGCCGTCGATCTGGATGTGTGAGCAGCCAGAGCTTAGCTGGCTCTATGCCCAAACGTATATTCTGCAGCCGCTGCAAGCGCATTCCATCTCCTACAAAGCATGGCAGAAGCGCCGCTCCTAAACCAACACGCGCAGCTTCAATAAATCCGCTTGCGCGATTCCATCGCGTGCATTGCGATTGTTCCGGCACGTTGGCAGTGATCCATTCGCGATCAGCTTTAGGCCCGCTTTCTGGGTGGCGAGTAACCCACGGCAAACTTTCGCGTTGGCTCAGCGCACGCCAGCGTTCGGCGACACTGGCATTGCCGTAAACGCCCATTTCGATTGTGCCTAAATCTAGTCCAACCCAGCCTTCAGGCGGTCGCCGAGTTGGGCGTATCGCAACTTCAGCGTTCGCGCTTGCCAAATCCCATTCGCGCTCATCAATCCAAACATCAACGTTTAAATCTGCATGTGTTTGCTTTAGGCTATCCAAGCAAAGCGGCAGCCAAAACATAGCGACGTCTTCCGTGGTGGTAATTCGTAAGCGTTCTTGTTCACCCAGTTTATGCTGCTTCAATGCTTGCAAAAGTGCTTGCTGATGTTGCAGCCAGGCCTTTGCACTTTGCGTGCAAATCTGCGCCAGTGTGGTTGCGCGATATTCGCCCTTGGCTTTCACGAATAGCTCGCCGCCAAGTCGGTTTTCGAGCGCCAGCAATTTACGAAAAAGCGTTGAATGACTTGTGCCGAGCGCACGAGCCGCTGCATCCAATCGCTGGTGCAAGCTGATGGTATGAATCAAAAGTAGTTCTTCGGAATTCAGCATTGCTTACTCTGGGCGCGCACTGTGTGGCATAAAAGCAAAATCGCAATTTGCATTTATGCAAACCGTATTATCACTCATGCAAATCAAAGATTTATAAACTAAAACCCAATAAGTTCAAGGTTCAATTTCATGAACGCCATCAAGCTATTTTTGGGTACTGTGTTACTTGCTCTCGCAGCTACTGTTCCAGCTAAGAATAAAGCACAGGAGAGTTTCGACGTTAAGACGCAGATGCGTTTGGCGTTAAGCCAAGCCAGTGTGAGCATTGATCCGCTTAAAATTGACTCAGTGGACGGCAAGCGCGTGCACGAGCTAATTTATCAGCGCCTGTTGAGCTATGACACGGATCGCTCGAGCGTGCGCTTGCAAATACAGCTAGCAGCCGCGATGCCCAAAGCGATTGACGCAGGCTTAGCTTTTGATGTGGAGATTGCACAGGCTAAGTTTATGCCCGCAAAAGGCAGTGTGCTTGCGGCGCGTGCCGTTCGCGCGCTAGATGTTAAATATAGCTTTGATTGCGTGTTGCGCGAATGCGATGAAAAGCTGCCTGAATGCAGTTTGCTGCGCGGCACAATCAAATCCGTGCAGCTGCGCGGCGAGCGCAAACTTCGCTTTCATTTGAACGCTGCAAACTATGATTTTCCTTACATGCTGGCCATGCCCATAGCCGCAATTGTTGCCCCCGAAGGCATAGCGCGCGCCGAGTTTTATGGCAGCCATCGTTTTCATGTCGCTGCGCAAATCGCCGAAAAATCGCTCACATTGCAGCGCAGCGCAGTAGAGCAAGTAGAGCCTGAGGACGCGCTAGGCGCACCGATTCGCGTGATGCACTTTCAAGTACTCGCTGACAAAACTGCGCAGTTTCAGAGCTTCCTGCGCGGCGAATTAGATTTCATTGACCAGCTCGGCGCGTTGGAGCGCGGCTATTTGCCAAGCGGCATGTTGGGCATAGAGCTGAGTCAAGTAGGTGCGCGTTTGAGCCTTACTCCTGAGCCAGAAATTATCTACTACTATCTCTCGCCCTCAGCACAGGGCTTTGGAGGAAATTCCCCCGCTCAGATTGCGCTACGGCGCGCGATTTTACAAAGCTATTCGGTGGCTAATGAAATCACCCAGATTCGCGCAGGCATGGGCGAGGTCAACACCCGTATCGTGCCGATCGAGTTTCCTGAACAGCAAGAGCCGGCAACCGCAGCATTTGCTTTTGATCCGCAGTCAGCCAATACCAATCTAGACCAACATGGCTTCATGCGTGGGGCAGATGGTTGGCGGCGTTGGCCGAACGGTAAAGCGCTGCTGCTGAACTACACCAGCGAGCCGTTGGCAGTTGTTGAACCCTATCGCGAAGCCCGGCGCGCTCAGCTTGCGGCGCTGGGGATTCGCATGAATTCTGTTTTGGACAGTTATGCCAACAATATTCAGCACGCAAAAGACTGTCAGGCGCCTTTTTGGGGTGCCGCTTGGCAAGCCACTATTCCAACACCAGGCTATATCTTGGGCGTGTTGCGCAGTGAACGCATTGGCGCAGATAATTTGACCTGCTATCTCAATCCTGAATTTGATCGCTTGCACGATCAAGCTCAGCGCAGCGCATCTGGCCCGAAACGTGCGCTGCTTTATCGACAGCTCACAGATATCATCCAGCAAGATGCAATTTGGCAGATGGGGGTTCGCAGGCAACGCGCAAGTTTGTTTGGGCCTCGCCTGGCGACGCTGAACAACCATCCGATTTTGTACGCGCCCTGGGAATCATCGCGCTTGGTAGAAACCCATGCGCAGCGTTCGGAGGAGCTAACCTATCTGAAAGCCGAGCTAGGCCAACAAAAAGCGCTCGCGGAGTTTATTCGACGCAACTGGTTTGCGATGGATGCCATTGCCAAGCAGCGCGGCCTGATCGCGGATTTTGAGCTCCTCGCGCGCTCACCATCCGATACAAAGGCAGATTGGGATTTCATGGTGAGAGTGCGTTATCCACATCCGGGCGGATACGCTGCTATTGCGGGCGAATTTGAAGCTATACGCGGCAAGCATCAGAGCGTACTTATTGAGGGCAAAGGCATGCGCGAATTAGGCCGGGTGGTGCGTAGTGAAGCGCTAACGATAGACCGCGAAAACATCAAATAATCAATTGTCAGACAAGCCTGGCCTTTTTGATTTCCAAATCAGTGGCCCCCAAAACCACAGCTTTTTCGTAAAGTCGTAAAGTGCGAATAAGGGACTTTGGAAACCCATGGCAGTCAAATTGGCGATCTTGGCGCTTAAATTAGTTCCGCTAGCAATTTGGGGCTGGCGCCGACTAACGCTGGGCGCTAGCGCTAACTTCTCGGGTCTGCCGAGTAGCACACTTCAGCAGATTCATAACACTTTGGCTCGGCAGATGTCCGCGAGTCCTGCACGAAATATGGCTGGGCCGTCGAAGCTTGGGTGCAATGCCAGCTTAAGCGCAGCAGGCATTTTGAGTTAGCGCCGCAGGGTAATAGGCCCACATTAAGGTTGAGTCTACCCGCTCCGAGAAAGAGCAAAGTTTAAAGGCCAGCTCACTCGAATCCATTGTCAAACAGCACGTCTAGCACCGGGGCTAATTCGCTACTGCGACCTGCATTGCTGGAAATCGCAGTGATCGGCATGGCAGCCTCGTTGAGCGGCAAAGCGAAACTAAACTCGCGAATCTGGCTCGCCTGCGCAGCGGGATAGCTGTCTTGGGCCAGCAATCGGCCGCTGCTGCCATTATTCAATGCACGATAAAAATCAATGCGCAGTGGATAGCTCGCGTTGCTCACAAGCGTATCTACGCGATAGCGCACGGTGGCAATGCCGCCCTGTTCGGTGGCGCTCAATATTTCCGGATAATTTTGCCCGTCGTTGGTGCCGGTGTCGCCATCACCCGCATCATTTACGGTGCGCCCAAAACCGCCCAAATCCACGTTGGTTGCGCCGCCAAAGCTGTTACTGTGAATCGCGTTGCCACGGCTTTCAAAGGCTGCGCCGGGGCTGATGCCGGGGCTAACATCGCCAGTGGAGATGCCGGACCCATTGTTAAAAGCAATTAGATTGCCTTCGCCTGGCAAGAAGCCACCGATAATCAATGGCGTGGTGTCCGTGATGCCGCCCCCACTGATTCGAATGCCACCGCCAAAGCCCGCTTGTGGCACAGTGATGTAGCCATTGGGAACCGGCGCCTGCCCACGCCAATCTGTGCCGATGTAGTTGCCAAAAATCCGGATGCCAGCATAGGCACCTGCACCCGTGGTTCGATTGACGCCGATACCCGATCGGCTATTGCCAGACAGGAGATTGCGCGCGTTTGAGCTGGTGCCACCGATGGTGATGGTGGCCAGCACATTGGTGATATAAAGCCCCGCCCAATTGTTATTGGAACCATTGCCAAGTGCTTGTGTCCCGGTGCGATCCGTGCCAATGAGGTTGCCGCGGATGTCGGCATTCGCAGCAATCAACACTGCAGTGCCTGTGCAGCCGCTGATCAGATTGCGTTGCCACGGTAACTCACCGCCGATCACCATCGGTGTGGCTCCGCGAATGCCTGTAGTGGTGGCCAGGGTATTTGCCACCGCATCTCCAGTGATATTGGTGCAGATAAAGTTGCCAAAACTTCGAATTTGTGAGGTTCCGGCGACATCCGAGCCGCGCAAACAAATGCCGCAGCCGTAGATATTGAGCCCTTGCACGGTCATGACCACCCCGTTCGCTGAGTTCAGCAATAGCGCATTCGTAACTCCGGGGCCGGTCAGGGAAATCTGCAACACCGTGTTCAATCCACCTTCGCTGGGGCTCAAGGTATTGGCTGAAGCGCCGGCTTGGGTAAAACCATCAATCGTCACGGTACTGGTCACGAACGGTAGCGGCGTTAGCACATTGATCACGTGCGGGCCCACGCCTGGAATGGCAAAGTGAATCTCATCGGCGACCGCCGGCGTCGCGTTCGCATCCGTAATCGCATGACGCAAGCTGCCGGCGCCGCTATCTGCGGGAGTGGTCACTGGGTAGATCGCGGCTTTGGCGCTTGCGACGCACAGCATGGCTACGACAAGGAAGCGAAGAATAAGTTTGAATGAGGCGAGCCAAACCATGGGAATTCCTTATGCGGGAGAGGTCAGCCTATAGACACGCAATTCCCGTGACTCAGGGGCCACATGTAATACATATTTATTTCTACGTACTTGCATGATGTTTTGCTCCATACGCTTATTAAATAGGTGAGTTCGGCTTACAGCTGGCGGTTTGGCGGCTTTACTCAATCCCATCCTTAAAAATCCCTAATTCCTGCAACACCACGCGGTTCTGGCTGGGCTGGCCCCGCAGGGCCGTTTTGCAAACGCTAATAGCGCTTTGCGCTTAACGCGAAGCTGCGCCGAAACGAGCGCGACAGCCAGCATCAACCCACAAACCGCGGCGCGGGCTGTGGCCCCAGGTGCGGCCTTCGATGCAAGGTGCAATGGAGTACTGCTCGATTAAAAATGGTCGGCCGTAGCGATCATCCCAGCTGCAAAGCACATAAGAGCTGCGAATGCTGGTGCATTCTTGGGTAATGTCGTCAAAAGCGTCTGGACGAAAAAAGCCGGCGCTGGAGCGATAACCTTCATTGAAGACGCCACGGCAGCCTCGATCCACCCACACTACGCCCGGGCGTTGGCCCCAGGTTTGACCTTCAAAGCAAGCTGAGCCCGAAAGTTGCCGGGTAAGGCTGGCTTGGCCGGTGAACGGCACGCGGCATTCGCGGTAGCCATTGCGCGCGCTTTCGCAGGTTACCCCGCGTCCGGCAACTACGACAGGCGCACTGCCCTGCACAAATCGCGCGCGGCAACCTCCCTCAACCCACACCATGCCAGGGCGATGACCCCAATTTGCGCCTTCAACGCAGGGCGCGCGGCTCAGCTGCTGGCTCATGCGCGGAGCGAAGCGAAACCCCGTAGCGCACTCCGCGTAGCGGCCTTTGACACTGGCACATTCGATGGATCCACCAAGCAGTGGGTAATCGTTATCCCAGCCCGGCGTGGTGGAGGGCAAACCCTCGCCCGGCCCGCTGCGTATGCGTAGCGATTCCGCCATCTCATCGCTGATTTCGCTAAACGACCAATTTGACGAGCGAATTTGATCGATATAGAACTCCAGCTGGTCTTCCGGCAGTGTCAAGCCATTACTCATGTCGAAATATTGCTTGTTAAGCACGCGCGCCTGCTCATTGATATTTAGTGCGCGCAAGTCTTCCGGCGCGTAGGCCTTTGCGTCCGCTTTTTGCGCGTCTACCGGCGCACTGATGATGCAGCCAACGGCAAACAGTGCCGCTAAAGTCCAACTCACGATACGCATGGGTAATCTCCACTAGGAATTTGTGAAGGCAAGCCTGCCATGAATGCGTGAAGCGCCACTGTTCGCTGACGCGCTCACGTTGCAAAAAGCTCGGAAGACTGTAAGCGGTCGCCGGAACAGGCTGCGAGGGATGTAGCCTGCTGCATAGCGCCACCTAGAAAACAACTTGAAAACGCTCCAACAATTGCGTGGCCCCGAAACAGCAGAAATTGCAGTTGATTGTCTCGTTTGCCAAGGCAAACAAGTTGAATGTGTCTAGTCTACCAATCCACAACGATTATCAATTAGGAAACAAACATGATTTCAAACACAGGTTTAGTGAGCAAGATGCTCCCTATACACCACGTAAGATTCGATCAGAGGGGGCCACGTCAAATGTGGTGTTTGAAATTGCACTCGACTAGGGCTTGCCGCCAAGGCATGGGACAAGCAGGTGTGCGCTCACCGGCGGTTTTTGGGTGATCGCCAGCCAGGCAATGTCGGATGCGCTGTTTAAGGATGGTTTTGATGGGCTTTGGGGCTTAGGAGGAACTTTGTTTTGATTTGCCAGCATAGCGACCGGCGTAGCAAAGCCGTTTTCTGATGTGGCCTGCTTTTGCTAGGAATTTCGTGGACTAGACCATCAAGCTCAGCGCATGATTCCAAGCGAAACCCCGTAAGCTCTGCGTTGATTTACCGCTCAGAACAGAGCGAAATTATCTTTGCTAATGGCTTTGAGTAGCTGGGCGTGCGCATCTGCAAATTAGTCCTGACATATCCAGGCCATGGATGCGCGCTGACGATGACGGCCAAAAGCGCATGAGCGCGTCAGGTAAGTCGTTTGGAAGTCAGACAAAGTGATCCTCATATCACCGGCTTTTGTTTTCGCCTTGATTTAGAAATACGATTAGTAGCGCCCGCCCGGATCCTGCCGGGTGCCCGAGCATGTCATCAACTATTTGCTTGGCTTCGGCTGAAAATCAGGGTGCCCTGTTTGCCACAACACAAATGCCATCCACCCCGCAGCGGTGCTGGGGTCATCGAAAAAATCGCTGTGGCCACCGGCTTGGTTGGCCCATAGCACCGGGCGATTGCCGCTATTAGCCGCTTGCAGACGCGCGACGTATTTTGCCGCGCCTGCCAACGCCGTGCACCGAGTCGACAAAACTATCCATGCGCGCAGGCGCTGGAGCAGAAACACTGGGTAGCACTTTGGTGGGCGCTGGCGTTGGTGTGCTGGCACACGCGCCGAGTAGCAGCAGGGCGCACCATCTAAAACTTGAGTGCATGCTTATTCCCTTATTTTGTATGTCGTGCAGATGCCAAAGCTTTATTCCAAACATTGCGCCACGCCAAACTCAAAGCCGTTTTGAAACATTGCCTCACCCACTGCAGAAACCGCAACGGTACGCGCATCAAGTGTCATGCTGATAAAGCGGACATTTGGATCAACCGAACTGCTGAAACCAACATTCGCACTGCCCTGATTGACGCTTGGTGCCGCGCGCGCGCTGTAAAGTACGCGTATTTCGCAGGCCTCGCTCGCTGCGATCACGCGCCCTATCGTGCAGGTGGTGCCGAGCATCGACAAACTGCTTTCGCCCATCCGATTATTGACGCTTACCGCGGTAATGGTGGCGGGCAATGCCGAGGTATTGCGCACGGTCAACGGCACCACCGCCGTACCATTCACCGGCGTGTCGGTTAAAAAGCAGGCGCGCGGCGCAAACTCCAAGCGGGTGAAGGGGCCGTTGGGTACGCCGGCGCAGCGCAGTGCGGCATACACCGTGCCCGAGTAAAGCGGGCTGGGTGCCACTTGCGCCCATGCTAGCGTCATATCCGCGCTGGGCAATGAGTCCGCAGTCGTACCAGCAGGTGGACGACAGGCCACATCAACGCTGCAGCTAGCACCAGGGATGAGCGTTTGCCCGCTGCAATCTTGCGCCAGCAGGCTGTACCAATTACTAGACGAGGTCGCGATATTCGACGAAAGTGTCGGCGGCGATGCAATCCGAATCGAATGCGGCAATAAATTCGTCAACGTAAAACGCTGCGCCGGGCTTTGCGTCAAACGCACGATGTCGCCGAAATCATGTAGGCCCGGGCTCAGCATCGCGGGCTCGGGTGTTGGTGCGCTCAGCACTTGGGCAATTTGCAGGCTGACGCAGTCTTGAATGTTGCTCTGAGACATCTGCGTGGTGTAGCGGGTAGCGCGTGTGAATTGCATGCTCAGCGGTACGCGCCGAATATCCCAAAGCCCAGTTGCCCGCCCGCCCGCACGATTCATACCTGGCACACTCAACCCTGCATATTTGGGAAGGCCGTCGGCAAACACATCGCCGTCAAGCCGATGAATCGCGGCAGTTCCGGGGCGCTTGCCAGGGCGCGTTGTGAATACGCTCTCGCCATCGGCATTAAAAATTTGCTGGCCATCGGAAACATGCAATATCAGATCGACCGCGCCGCCAATATAATCCAGCGGAAATTCAAAATCCCACGTGCCTTCGACATTGCTCAATTGTCCCTCGTATTGATCCACCCGCCGATCATTAATACTGACGCCATCATCAAAATAAATCAGCAGTGACAATCCATTCGCTGAGTGCGCGTCGCTATCGTTCGGGCTGCTTTCCATGCCATCGGATAACCCAGCAAACGCATAGCTGCCGTTGCCGCGCGCTTGTACAAAAGATGTTACTTCTGCGCGATACATAGCACCGCTGAAAGGAATGTTGTTACCGCTTGGGTGACAGTCGACATTGCCACTCGCCGCCACCAAGGTGCCAGTGATGAGCTGTCCATCGAAGCGAATTTCCGCCTCGTCATAGGTGCCATTGCCACCGACGAAGCCGTTTTCTGGGCTGACGTACTCAATGCCTTTCCAATACAGCCACGCCTTGCTGACGGTGCCGCTGAGCCCGCTGACCGCCAGCGTGCCCTGCCCGCCGCCTGCGGTTGAGAGCGCGCCGATGCTGTTGGCCCCAACATTGATGACATCGGTGCTGGGATAGCTATCAACCAGACGCATCGGAGTAGGCGCGGCGAATACGAGTGTGGGCAGCAGGCTGGCTAGCAAAGAAAGTAGAAGAAGTGGCTTGCGCATGCAATGCTCGATATGAAAAGGACTCATAAGCACCACACGAGAAATGCGGCAATACGGGGCCACATCTTGAGTTTTTTAATTGACGCGTTCTGGTATGGCCCCGAGCCAGCGCTTTTTCCGTGTAACAGGTTAAGCCCACCCAAACCGGAGATTGCCATGTACCGAATTACCTTTAGCCAGCGTCTGTGCGCGCTTTTACTTTTGCTGTGCGCCAGCACCGCAAACGCCCGCATTGATTATTGCGTCAGCACCACCGCCCAGCTACAAACCGCGATAAACGCCGCTGAAAATGATGGCGATGCCAGTTTGATTTCACTCAAGCCCGGCAGCTACGTGTTAACCGGCGATCTAAACTACAACCAGGGTGCAGCTGCCGGCGAAGGCGCACTGACGCTGCGCGGTGGCGCTGTCGGCACGAACTGTTCAGCCTCGATCGCGGGCGCCGACGGCACCACCATTGCAGGCTTATTCGCGGCCACGTTTATCCAGCGCCGGGGCGAGCTGCTGATAGAAGACCTATCGTTTGTAAGCGTCGATATCAGCGTGACCAAGCTCGCGTTCGCGCTTGACGCGGTGCGTGTGCAGCGCATATTAATGCTGTCAGCAGCGCTGATTATCAATGCCCCTAGCAGTGAAGTCGTGGTGCGCGAGAGCGTCTTCAAAAATGGTGCGGACTTATTCTCGGTGCCAGATTTTGGGCTTTTTATCAACGCCAGCCAAAACGATCCTGGCGTCCCCGAGAGCAACATCAATCTGATCAATGTATCCGTGCTCGATGCCTTCGCGCGAATCACCGGCGTCAATCGCGCACTGCCGGTGCGCGTAACCAACAGCATTTTCCAGCGCACCAATATTGAGCTGGAATCCAGCGCGAATTTAATTGTGCGCAACAGCCGCTCAAATGGCATTCAGATGCTGGGCGGCGCTACGCTCACATCATCCAATCTGAGTACGCTCGCCACGCAATTGAATGCGCAGTATCAGCCGCTGTCTGGCTCACCAATGCTCGATCGCGGCCTGAGTGGCGTGTACGAAGGTTTGCCAGATTTTGATTTATACGGCGAGGCGCGCGTGGTGGGTGCGGCGGTTGATATTGGTGGCGCGGAAAGCCCAGTCGATGGCAATGGCGTAGTGATTGTTGATACCACGGCTAGCAGCGGGGCGGGTTCACTTGCCGCTGCGGTAGCGTTTGCCAATGGCGATAGCGCGCCTAACATTATTCGCTTTAATATTCCTGGGTCGACTTGCCCGAAGTGCATTACCCGAACCAGCGCATTGACGATCACTGACGGCTTGGTGATTGATGGCTATTCCCAGCCAGGCAGCGTGCCGCCCAGCAGCGCGAGTGTGTTTAACGGCGAGCCGTGCATCTTGCTGAGCGGAAGCGGAAATGATGGCATTGTGACCGGCGCAGCGCTGACCACAAACGATGAATCCATCGCGATGCGGGGGCTTGCCTTTGAGGGTTTCAGCAAAGCCTTAAGCTTTACTGAGGGCAATAACCACGTGATTCAAGGCAATCAGTTTGGCGGCTCGATTGGAACGTCAAGTACCGTTTTAGATGGCAACGAAACATCGATTTTTTTGAACAGCGATAGCGCCTTAATTGGCGGCCTCAGCGCGAGCCAATCTAACTTAATTGCTGGTGGTGGCCGCAGTAACTTGCTGATTAGCGGCAGCGCTGACGATAGCGTCGTGATTGGCAATCAGGTTGGTTACGATGCCACGGGCAACGGCAATTTAGGATCAAATTCTCCAGTTGGAATCCGCATCTTTTCTGCGAACAACCAGATTGTGGGGAATCGGATTGGCGGTAAGGGCGTGGCCATCGAGCTAAACAACGCTATAGCAACTGGTAATGTCATTCGTAACAATCGCATTGGCGGTTTTGGCATACCAAGCATTGATGATTATGCCGTTCTAGTTGCGGATGATGCGCACCACAATCAAATCGGGCCTGACAACCAACTTATCGGCAATCAGGTCGGCATTCGCATTGATCAGACTGCAGGCGGCGGCAATAAAATTGAACGAAATTCGATATTTTCCCACGGGCAATTAGGCATTGATCTTGATGTCGAAGGCGTAACCCCAAACGACAACGACAGCAGCGCCTGCAATTTAACCACCGGCTGCGCCAGCAATAATGATCAAAATTATCCGGTACTTGCGAGCGCGCTATTTCGACCCGCTACTGCGCTGATTCCAGCCACCCTAACAATAGCCGGTTCGCTGCGTTCGCTAGTGCGCGCTGACCCGTATCGCATAGAGTTTTATCAATCCGCCAGCTGCGATAGTTCTGGCTTTGGCGAAGGCGCAGTGTTTATCGATGCGATTGATTTAACCATCGCCAATAGCGGCATCTGCTCAGGAACGTTAGGCGTTAACTGCACGCGTGCATTTAATGTGCCGATAGACGCAACAGACATCGAGGCGGGCGATAGCATTACCGCAATCGCCACCGCATCGAACGGTGATAGCTCTGAGTTTTCTGCTTGCGTCACGGTCACGGTAAATGGCGCTGAAAATATATTTGCGAATGGCTTCGAGTAGCGGCTATCCGCAGTAAAGCAACCGATTAAACCACCAACAAGCGCTTCAACCAGAGATCAGAATTATGCTCAAAATCGTCGATAAGAAACAAATAAAAGTACTCGCTATGCTGGTCTTCGGTGCGGCAATTGCGTCCAGCGCGCATGGCCTAGCTGCTGGCACGGCTGCTGTGGGCTCCGCGCTGCGGCACTTAAGCGCAGCAAGCGAGATCAGTTCAAATAGCGAAACAACGCGTCAATACCTGCCTGAAGATGGCGGTTTACCAGGCGCAGTATTGCGGGCGCACTTTGCCGCGCTAAAAGTGCGTGATTGGAACGCGCTAAAGGCGGTAACGGCAGGCGACATCCGCGAAATGATGGAGGAGGACGAAGCGGACGGCGCGCACCTAGATACATTGAATGCAATGCGCAAAAAATCGCCACAAAAGATTGATGTTTTACAAGGCTGGATTGAAGACGGCGTGGCGCATGTGCGCTATCAAGGGCAAGTAGACGGCAAGCTGACCAAAGGGCAGGCTGAGCTCACGATGGAGGATGGCCAATGGAAAATGATGTTGGCGGGCTTGGAAAAGTGATCGCGAGCATTAGCGCCTTGCACTCGCTAGCGCCAACCACTGCACTCGGTCCAGAGTTGCCGACAAGGATGGCGCACAAGGTAATTACGTGGGGTAGCAAACTATCGCGATCGTTGCGCTTTGGCTACGACCTGCTCGCTCAGCGGCCACTACCAGCAACTGAGTAAGATCTCGCTCACCCAAAGAAATCACTTCAAATGGCCTAGGCCGCCCAAAATAATCGTAATCTGTATGAGCCGCAAAAACTACAAAACGCCATGACAAATCCTCAATCGCAAGCGCTGACCGAATTCGACCAAATCGTTGAACTCCCCGAAGCCGAACGCGCGGCCGCACTCGCCGCGCTCGATCCACTCGTAGCCGCGGCGGTAGCAGAACTACTTCGCGCCGATGCTGCCAGCTCCGGCATGTTGGATCGCGGCATTCAAGCTTTTGCAACTGAGCTAGTGGGCACAGAGGAAGGCGCTTCCAGCGCGGGCATGTTGCAAGCCGGCGATACCATCGGCGGGTTTGCTCTGCAACGACTGTTAGGCCGTGGCGGCATGGGCGAAGTGTGGTTGGCGCTGCGTAAAGACTCCAGCGACGCGGATGGCTTCGTGCAGCAGGTAGCGTTAAAAGTGCTCAAACGCGGTATGGATAGCGACAGCGTGAGCGCACGGTTTATGCAGGAACGCAAAATCCTAGCCGAGCTAAATCACCCGCACTTTGCGCGCTTTATTGATGGCGGAATTAGCGCCGATGGGCGGCTGTATTTTGCAATGGAATATGTGGATGGCGTGAATTTAGTTGAACACGCCAGCGCGAAAAACTTGCCGGTTCGCGAACGGGTGCGCTTGTTAGCAGAAATCTGTGAAGCTGTCGCGTACGCGCAAAATCATCTGGTTGTGCATCGGGATTTAAAGCCATCGAATATTCTGGTCGACGGCAGCGGCGAGGTGCGAGTGCTGGATTTTGGCATCGCCAAGTTACTGGGCGAACGTGCGCCGACTGACACCCTAACCCACACCGGCGTACACGCGCTATCGCCCGCGTACGCCGCACCCGAACAGGTGCTCGGCCAGCAAATTAGCACCGCCACCGATGTGTACGCGCTCGGCGTGATTTTGTTTGAGCTGGTAACCGGAACGCTGCCGCATAGGCGTCAGCTAGTTTCCTTTGAAGCGCTGATTGCGCAGATCAATAGCGAACAAACGCCCGTGCCCAGCCAAACACTGCGCCGGATGGTGAACACAGGCTCCACCAGCAGCTTGCACAGCGCGCGCGTATCGCGGGAAGTGTCGGGAGATTTGGACACCATTATTCTGACTGCGATGCAGCGCGAACCCGCACGGCGCTATGCCTCAGCGGCGGCGCTAGCAGATGATTTGCGGCGCTGGCTAGCGGGCAAACCGATTGCCGCACAGCCAGATTCCAGAAGCTATCGCATCAAGAAATTTGCCCTGCGCAATCGCTTGATGGTGGGCAGTGTGAGCACAGTTTTGCTGGCGCTGGTTGCGGGCTTGGCGCTGGCGCTGTGGCAGGCTGGGGTGGCGCGTGAGCAGGCGCGACTCGCGCAGGCGCAAACGCTACGAGCGGAGCGCGTAAAGGATTTTTTGATTTCCCTGTTCGCTGAAACCGAAGGCGTAGGTCGGGTTGGCGTGCAACGCTCGCCGCTGGATTTAGTTAGTGCTGGTATTGCAAGCGCAGACACAGAACTTGCCGATGACGTCGAACTGCGTGATGGTGTCATCGGCGATTTGTTAGACATCCAAGTTAACTTAGGTGCTTGGCAAATCGCGGCACCCAAAATCGATGAGGTACTGACATTTCGTCGTGCGCGTTTTGGTGATCTAGATCTGCGTGTGGCCGAAATCCTGGCGAGCAAAATCAATGTGTATTTCAGGGGTGGTCGATACACTGATGCCGAACCGATGATCGCGCAAGCCTTAGAAATTAATCGGCGCCTGCGCGGCGAGCAGCATATCGATGTTGCTAACATGCAAAATCGTTTGGTACGTGTGCGCATTTCCCAAGGGCGCTTCCAAGAAGCGCTTGCACTGATGCAGCTGGTGGCGAAAAAATTTGAATTGCACTGGGGCGCAACGCATCAACGATATGGTTTAGTGCTGAGCAATCTTGCCACGATACAAATACGATTGCGCGATTTTGACGCGGCTCAAGATTCACTCAATCGCAGCCTAAAAATTCTTGAGCAAGTGCATGGTAGTTCGCACGCTTCGCTATTGTTTCCATTAACAACGCTCGGCGATTTGCAGCGAAACCTGGGGCTAAACAAGCAGGCATTGCAAACCTATCAGCGATCTTCTCAAATTACCCAAGCCAACCTTGGCGAAGACCACGCAAGCTTCGCAGTCTCACTTAATCGAATAGGTGATATGCACCGACGCTTGAGAGATTTTGAACAAGCACGAATAAACTTACAAAAGGCGCTCAATCTGGAGCAAGCGCTGCAATCAACTGGCCTAGGTGACACCTACGCCCGCCTCGGTGATCTTTCGGTAGATCAATCTCAACCGGAAGCGGCCATCGCATGGTTTCAAAAAGCACACGAATTCCAGCTCAAGACTCAGGGCGAGAAAAGCCTTAACACGTGGAGTCGACTGGCCTCGGTAGCAGCGGTATTAACTGAATTGGAGCGTTTCGAGCAAGCCCGTGCAGTTTTGAATACCGCGATCACCAAGACTCAAGCCTTAGGAAACGATAGTGCCCGCGAGGTGGTGCTGCTGCGGGCACAACTCGCGCTGCTTGAGCGCAATGCGAAAAACTATCCGCTTGCCATCGAACTCTTGACCCAAAGTCAATCCCAAATGTCGGCTTTAACGACGCCCGACGATCCAAAATTACAGATCATCGCAGTGCACTTGGCTGCAACGCTCGCCCTGACCGGCACGGCTGAAAATCGCGTGATCGCAAAGGCACAGCTGGATCGCATTGACCCAAACCTTTCAGAACTTCCGCCTATCGCGCGCGCCACTGAAGCACTGGCCAAAGCACTCATCTCAGACTCAAAGGAAACGCAAAAAGCGCATTTGGATCGACTGGCGAATTTGTTGGAAACGATTGGCAGCGATGGTCTGTGGCTGCGAAAAATGCGCGAAGAAGTTGAACGAAACTCAAGGCTTAATGGGTGAAATGGCGCTGTGACCAAGATGACGCCATGCAGTTGAGCTTGCAGAACTTACTCGCATTTTTTGAAGGTGATCGCGGGTTTTTCTCAATCACGCTGCATTTGCTTTTATTTCGTCATCCCGCTCAAACCCTTGGCTGCCTTATCTCTGAGGGCGAATTCGTGGGAAACTCACTGCTCTGCTGTCAAACAAATTCAACAAGCGCTGTGCGGCTTGAGGCGGTGGAGTTCTGTGATGCTCTCGCTCATTCGTCACCTGCCTCAGGCACCACGCCATCCAGCCAAGGCCGAGTCATAACGCCTACAACTTCCACCGCCACGTCCCCATTCTGGCGACGGATAATGGCGTAGGGCGAATACACCTCCCGCTCGTCCATCTCCTGGTGGCAATCCTCCAAGCAGAAAGCGGCAAACAGCGAAATGGGCTCGCCGTTTGAGTCCCACTCGAGCTCATCCAGCATCTCGACGTCACGAATGCTGGGCAAGTTCGTGATGTCGCTGTTTGGCTCACACGGGGGCGGAACGTTCGGGGCCAGCTTTGGCGCAGTCTTCGATCCACCAAGCCATGGAAGCCATGTGCGCCAGCCGAATAATCCAGAAGCTGACGGTGGCGGCGCCACATCATCGCCCCCATATCGCTGGCGCCGCGCACGATAGGCCGCCTTGGTATCCGGCGTCCGCAATTCAGAGAAAATGACGTCGCAGTGCACGGCGTCGTGCGCCTCATCGCACCAAAACTGCGCAACTAGGAGCGTGGCGGACTGTAGAGCCGGATACGCATCAAACGCGCGCCGGACCATCGGGACTACGCCCTCACGAATCACCCGGTCCCGTAAATCTGCGGCTTCGATCGGCGTATACTTTTTTGCGGTCATAAGGTCAATAACTCCACTTGTGCTCTGCGTTCGGTGTCGGTCAACTTGTGCATGTACGCCTCCAGCACAATTGGTAGGCCGGTGCTGGCGCGTTCGCGCGCCCAGCCCAGTCCAAATGTGTTGGCGGTGAGCGGCCGGTGCGAATCGATACGACCTGCGTTATCTGAGACGTGGAGTTCGGCAATACCAGCGTATCTCTGGAGGCGCCGCCAAGTTCCCGCAGACAAAACGCCGGCGCTGCGCTGAATGTAGATGTGTGAAACATCCACAGCCAAGTTCAGCCCCAAGTCCATCGCGCGCTCGATTTCCTCTCCGCTCCCCAGCCGATAGCCGGGATACATGGTTTCATAGATCGCAGGCTGGGATTGTTCGCCAATCGCTTCCCACCAGAGCGCATACGCAGGCTCTTTTTCGGTAGGTGGATGCACGGAATCGGCGCTCACTCGGCAGCGACCAGAATCATCCCAGACACGCTGCTTCATCGCACTCCACGAGAAACCATGATGTGTGCGCACCAGCGCGTGCGCGAGCTCCCCGGCAAGCGACGGGTCCGGCACATTTCCCGGTGTGAGTTGAATGCCCACCTCGCCAAGTGATCTAAGATCACGGCAAGCCTGCAATGCAGGGCGTCCCTGCAGACAGCTCAGCGCAAGATATAGCATGGCGTCCAATAAAAAGTGGCGAGTTCTTCAAAATACCACGGCGACGTTTCTCGGTGGCACCCAGACATGATTGCCGGTGAAAATTAATAGGGCTTGCTGCAGATGCACGGCAATTGCAGCTTCTACGTGCCGCGCCAGCGTTGGTGCAGCGAACGTCAACGCCACGATTCCAAGCTTGCCACTCGCACCAATCCAGGCGTTATTGACAGAACCCCGCGAACCACAGCGCCACCGATAACAATCATTCAATCGCACCGGCACTTCGGCGCAGTCTGGACCGCCGGTGGCATGGGCCCGAACCAAGATTTCCGCATCAAAGGCTATCAAAGCCAAGTTTCCGGCATCCGCTTTCCCACGCCGGTAGGCTTTGTGCAACTCGCCAACACCACCATGGAAACCTGGCTACAAGCCTTACAACTCGGTTGCGAGTGTTTAACACACTCGTCTGACTATGGTTAGGTGGGTTTGGGCGGAGCGATACCATAGTTTGCGCGCGCAGGCGTTGCTTTAAAATCAGATTGGGCGCGTTTTTCGGCCGGATTTATCTGAGGGGTGGGTGTCCGCGCCGGTTTCTCCGCGCCGGTTTCTTTTACGCAATCAATTTATCGAGCTGATCGATCTTGCGCTGCAGGCGCCGGGCAGCCATCCAGTTTCCTGCGCACACTACGCCGGCTGGCACCACGAACAGCATCGACATCAGCGTCCAGGGAAAGTCGGCTGGATTCGGCTGCGCCAGCCCCCACAGCGTCACACAAATTCCTGGCACGCTGGGGCCGATACCCCACAGCCAGACGCCGCGCAGCACATCGCGCTGGCGCACCAACTGGGCGCGCAGGTAGATCGCATGCGGCGCCGATTCGGCGGGCAGGTCGCTGATCGCGCCCCGGCGCTGGAGCTGAAGCAGGTAGACAATACCGCCCGCCACCATCAATCCCGCACCCAATTTAAACATGGGCTGCTCGAGGATCCCTATCAGCGCGCAAATAAACAGCAGGCCCAGGCCGGTCCCCACCATTTCCATACGGTTGCGGCGTACGATCAGGTCGCGAAATTGGCCGGCATCGCGCCTTAGCTGTTCGGGTGAATAACTGGTCGGCTCGATTTCTTGCGCCTGCCACAGCGATTTGAGGTATTGCTCATTCATGAACTCTGCTCCTTATTTCCCAGCTGGTTGATCAAAAATTGTTTAATACGGTGGATTTTAGTTGCCACATTGCGCGCCGACAGGCCGGTGATATCGCCAATGCTGGCCGCATCCAGGTCCTCCAGATAGAGCAGCATGAGCTCGCGGTCGAGCGGGCTCAGCGAATGCACTATTGCCATAACCCGTTGCAAGTCCAAGCGCTGGTCGGTCAGCACGATATCGGCGCTAGCATCGATCTGCAGTTCGATATCGTCCAGGCTGGTGCAACCCTGTTCGGGTGCGCGCTTACTGCGCTGAATATGGTTCACGCCCGCGTTGTGCGCCACGCGGTAGACCCAGGTGCGCAGTGAGCATTGCCCCTGAAAGCTAGCAAAACTGCGCCACAGCGCCAGGTGGACTTCCTGCAGCAAATCCTTGCGCCGACCAGGATCGCGCTCGTACCCGGCGGCAAAGCGCCCGATATCGCGTCCGAATGCCGCCACAGCTTGCTGATACAAGCTATCTTGTTGGATAGTCTTCTCGGGTCTCTTCATATGTTGTGATTGTTTTTCCTGAATCGCAACAAGGTAGTCATGCGCTGCCAGACTTTCTTACAAAAATATTTTTTTGAGTATAGGAAATACAAACGCCCTTTCCGTGCAGTCTTGCGGGTAGGCGACGCTCACGCAATCGCCGATTTGGACGCGGATCGGATGAGCCAAGCTGGACACCCACGCCGGCTTGGGTCTTCTACTTGCCGGAAATTAAGTGTCAGCTAAGCGCTACAAGCTTAGTCGCTAGATCAGTCGTGCCGCCTCGTCTTCTGTGGGCAGCCGACCTTCGGGCGTAAACTTGTCCACTGCTTCGGGTAACTCCTGTGTCAGCCTGGATAGCAGGTCTTCCCGCGAGAGCCCGGTTTGCTTCGAAAGCGTGGTCAGCGCATCGGGACCAATCGCCTGCGCCAATTGATCTGTGTTGAGCGGTTGATTGGGGCCGGTGCTGACCCAGGAATCCGCAGCCTGGGCTTGGCCGTTCTGCCTGAAACGATCGACCAGGTCGCGAAGCCCGCCGCTCAGCACGTTCCCGGCGCTCGCACCGCCGAGGAGCCCGCCCAACTTGCCCAATAGTCCGCCCTGACCCGGCTGATCTTGGGGGCCCGGTTGGCCGCCCGGCGCTTGCCGCTGCCCGTCAAACGCTGCGGCGATTTTGTCGCGGTTCTTATAACCCGCGACCGCGAGCAGTCCCAAAAGTGCAACCATTGATGGCATTCCTCGGCTCATTTAATTTCTCCTTTATGTGATGTGGCGGGGACTATCGGTCCTCGCTCGAATTCATTAACTGCAATACCCACGGCTACGCCTATGAACGCCCTTTGGAGAGCGCCCCCCAGACAAAAAGAAGGAGAATGGCGCCGACGACGGCGCCGATGAGCCCTGCACCCTCACCAGGCGAATACCACCCAAGCGCTTGCCCGAGATAGCTCGCAGTGAACGCGCCCACTATCCCGAGGATCGACGTCAATATGAAACCCGATGGCTCCTTGCTGCCCGGCATAATGAATTTTGCGATCACGCCTGCGATAAAGCCTATGATAATTGTCCAAATAATACCCATGGTCTTACTCCTATGAAGGGCCGGTGAGGCGAACTGTTAGACAACGAAAAAACCACTACTGCTGGTGCAAACTGCCAATTTCGTGCGCAACTGGCTCGTGCGCAATTGGACGGCGCGCACCCCGCTGCAATGGACGATCAATCCTTGAGGCTTTCAGGGACTTTTCCCCCGTTCTCTGCAAGTTTTTTCATGACTGCCTTCGACAGCGCGATATTCTGCTCGGCACTACCGTCGGCCCCAGCACGAACACTCAACTCCTGCGCGAGCTCCTTGCGAGCGGCAAGGCTCGAGTCCAACTCGAGCAGCTTTAGCAGGTCAACGATTGACGTCCGCCAGTTACCCCCTCCGCCTTGAGAGGAGGCCAGTTTGGTCAATACAACGTCCACGTCGACTGCTTGCAGCGGCTGTGTCGAGACCCTGGCGCCGGGGGCAGCCGATGGTTGCGACGACTGCTGCGTCGACGCTGGGCCCGGTGTGGCCACCGCATTAGTTGAGCTGTGATGGAAGATCTTGTCCATGATCGATTTGAAGATGCCCATGTTGTTGTGCTCCTTATAAAGGTGACGATAGTCAGCTCGGCGCTCGTTGGTCGGCACCGACTCAGCTCAGTTATTTCGATAGCCCACGATGCCTCGGGACTGCCATATTTTCTGTGCGCCACTACACCTAACGGAACGAATCCGCAAGAGCGACTCTGCCCATATCGCCAACTGAAAACCACGGCATTTTTGTAGAAATTAGCGCAAAGACCCAAGCCTGCGGGAAATCAGTGTCGAATCATCCCCGCCCAGAGCCATTTGACGCTATCGACTCTGATCTCCAATGCATCAACCGCTGCGTGCGGCGCTCTTGGTTGTACGGCGAAGACGAATACACCAATAAAAGCTTCGAGCACCGCACAACTTTTCAAAACCGTTCTGTTTTTCTCAATTACGCTGCATTTGCTATTATTTCGACTTCAGCCACAGCACTTTGAGTAGTCGCCATGCAAACCCACGTCAACCCGCTCAAAGCCTTGGCTGCCTTAACTCTGTTGTTGCTCATGGCAGCTGCGCTGCTGCAACCGGCGCACGCCGCGATTTTAGGCGAGGTGAAAGTCACATCAATAGAAAACGAAGGTGGCACGTTGCGCGAAACGCCCGGTGAAGAAGCACCGCAGGCCCAAGATGACGCCGACAGCGATTCGCCAGCCGAAGCCCCCGATGCGGCTGAGCCCGAAGCGGCGAGCGATGAAACTACTGAACCCGCCGACGACAGCGAAGATTCCGATGGCGAAGATTCAAACCTCAGTGAGGACGGCCACCCTTAGCGAGATCAATGATCGCGATAGTTTGTTTGCTAACGGATTTGAAGATTCGTCATCGCGAGCTAATAGTATGCAAAAGCGCAAACTTAGCTGCGGGCCGTGAACCTCAAAATCTCGTCATTGCGAGCGTAGCGAAGCAAACTCGCTTTTTAATAGCGGTGAATTGAGATTGCTTCACTTCGATCGCAATGACGATAAACCAGGGGCCAGCTAATCATTTTGTATGCAAATTGGCAAGGCGTCGAATTCGCTTTTGAGAATCGAATTAGGTGAACCGAAAGCCGAGAATCGATCAGCGCTGCAAATTACGGTACAAGCCACTCCCAAGTGTCCGCGCCTAGCTGCGCACGGCGATGGCCGCCTCGGCCGAGTTCGAGCCAATCTATTGCTCCTACCCTGGCCTCAACTACGGCCAAATGGTGCCGCTCGATTGACGTTGTCGAGTTCGTTGCTGCGCTGGCTGGAGCGCTTGACAAGGCAGTGCCTGGAGCAGAGGGCGATAGGTAATCACCCGCAGCGGCGGACTGCCGGACGCGCTGCCATGCCGAATCAACCCGCGGGCCCGTCAAATGCACCATCGTGGATACGCGCACGCGCAGCTGCCAGCTGAGGCGCTTGCTCCAAAACAACAGCAACGCATTCGGCTGATGTGTGAGCTCAGCGACTTTGTCGCTGCGGCTGTCGGTGTACATCCGAAGCTGACCCAATTTTGCATCGGCCTCGCGCAGCACCACGGTGCGGGCATTCGGTGCACCGCTTAACTGCGCCGATGCAAGCACGAGTGTTCGCCACTCGTGGTGGCGGTCATGCGTAGCGCGCACGAGCTCTTGCCAGATGCGCAGTCGGATTTCTTGGGGTTCTTGGATTGCTTGCAAAGCGGCCTCTATTCGTTTTTTAATGTAAAAAATCGTCATTCAAGTTTAAGAATTCGACATCGCGCTCGCCACTTGGTCGGCTGTACATCTGTGCTTCCGTAGATTCCCCCGCGCGCGCAGCGGGCTTCAGCCACGGTGCCAATTTCTAACCACAACAAATCGAGCTATGCCTCCAAATTTTCCGATTGATATCGTTTACCTTTGGGTGAACGGCAATGATAGCCAGTGGCGGGCAAAGCGGCGTCAAGCCGCGCAAAGCCTTAGCGCTGACAAGCGTGATGAAATGGCGATGTATAGCAACGTAGAAGGTCGTTTTCGTGATAACGACGAGTTGCGCTATAGCTTGCGCGCACTCGAGACTTTTTTTCCCGATCATGGTCATATTTATATCGTGACCGATGCACAAACACCCGAATGGCTGCGCAAAACGCCCGGTTTAAGCATTATCGATCACCGTGATTTGATACCCACTGTGTGTTTGCCAACCTTTGATTCTGGAAATATTGAGTCGTATATCCACCGTATTCCCAACTTGTCCGAGCGCTACTTTTATCTAAACGATGATGTGTTTTTTGGTGCACCGGTTTGCATTAGCGACTGGTTTTGGCCAGGCGGTGTTTACGTGGCCTGGTCGGATGATGATCCAGTAACGGATGAGCTGCTGAGGCCCGATGCCACTGCGCTTGAAAACGCCTGCAGATTGTCTGCGCAGTGGTTAGAAAACGAGTTTCAGCAACGCCCAGAATATGCCGAGCGCACGCTTGCTTTGCTGGCGGACTACCAGCACACGCCCCGCACATTTGCGCATTCGCCCAGACCGATGTTGCGCTCACTACTTTTTGAATTAGAGGCGCGGGCAGCCGATATGTTCAGTAGCGTGCGTTCAACGGTGTTTCGTAGCTGGGATAAGCCAACCATCGTGTCTGACTTTGTGCTGCGCTGGGCGCTGGCGCACGGTGCCGCTAAAGTGAAAGACTATTCCCATCTATATGTGTCCACGGGCGATGCCAAAAGCACCGCACAGCTTGAGCAATTGGCCGCCAGCAGGCGCACGATTGATTTCTTTTGTATCAACGACACCACAGACGATGCTCAGCTATCCGATCTACGTTTGGTGAGAGTTCGTAAGACGCTACAACGCATGTTTGCGGGGCCGTCAAGCTTTGAAAAAATCTCTGGCGGCATGGCGAACAGACCATTAGCGCCGATACGAATTGATCCGTCTAAGACATCTTTAGGAAGGGCATAGCCAGCTCCCGGACGTTCACGCGGGCCTTTAGCCGCGCAGCTAATAGGTACAAGCCGCCCAGTTTGCGATGCAAAAACAGCGTGTCGATGGGCGGAATATGCCAAAAATCTCGGTCTAGCCCCAAAGCTAGCCCCGCTTCGCGCAGGCGCGTAGCCATATCGTTGTCGGCAAAATCGAAAGCTCCGACTGCGGTCAGGGGCTGCAACGCCATCTCGAACACATCAAGTACTGCTTGCTGGTGCCGTGGCTGGGTGGTGCCATCAAAATAGCCAATCGCCATTGCGGCGTGCATCATCGCAGCGCGATCCCCCGCTAAGGCCACTAACACTAACTGCTTATACGCCTGCACAAACGCTGGCGCGAAACTGCGGGTAGCGCCAAAATCAAGCAGAATGAGCTGCTGGCTTTCACTGTCGTAGCGGTAGTTTGCAAAGTTCGGGTCGGTCTGCATCAGTCCAAACTCATACAGTTCTCTAAAAACCAGGCCGATAAGCAGACTTACCAGACGATCGCGTTCGGCTTGTGGCGCGCTTGTCATCGATTCCACTGGCACTCCCTCCACGAACGCCATGGCGAGCACGTTTTTAGTGGTGAAGTCAGCATGCAATCGCGGCACAACAAAATCTGGCGTGTTAGCCAGTAGCACGCCAAAGCGCAGCAGGTGCGCGGCTTCTGCTTCGTAGTCGGCTTCTTCGCGCAACTGGCGCTTAGCTTCGCGCAGCAGGGGCGCGATATCCAGTGTTTTGGGCAGCAAGCCCGACATGCGCAAGAGCGAGGCCACGTTATTGACGTCGCTGCTGATGCTTTTGCGCACGCCTGGATATTGAATTTTGATGGCAAGGTCGCGGCCATCCATGGTGGTTGCGCGATGCACCTGACCTATCGATGCGGCGGCGATGGGAATAAATGAAAAGGACTCAAAACGCGCCTGCCACTTGGCACCCCAATTAGCGGTGAGCACCGCCTGCAGCTGACGCTGCGGCATAGCGTCAGCATCAGCGCGCAAACGCGCCAAAATGGCCGCTATCTCAGGTGGCAGCAGCTCGCCTGCGTCCATCGAAATTAGCTGCCCCAGCTTCATTGCCGCGCCGCGCATTTGCGCGAGCTGCTGGGTAATTCGCCCTGCATTGGCCGGAGTGAGCAATAGATCACTCAGCTTGGGCCGCTTGCCCTGAGCAAGCTGCTGCGCGCCCGCCACCAGCATACTTCCCGCCACGCCCGCCGCCATGCCGCCTAAGCGCATGAGACGCCCGAAACGGCTACTGGGAACGGCTGAGTTGCTGGGTGCGGTCGATGTTTTAGCGGGCTTTGAAGGCATGGTAGGAATAGCGCTGCGTTGGTCACAAGTACGATCGTAGATCATATTACGTGCGTTTTTAGCATTCCTCGCTTACGTAAAAAACTCTTCCAGCCAGATTGATCTTATCCATCCGCCCGAACTCACGTACTAATAACCTTACTAGCAGGAACCATTCGTAAAAAGGCAAGATCATTCCCAACCCAGAGGCCATGACGCATCGCGCTAAATCACCTCACGTTTCATCATCAAACGAAGGGCTGATGTTTCTAAAAAATCGGAGCCGCATTTTTCCTGCCATGGTATTTTGTCCGACACGAGAAATGCACTAGCCCCACACCCACCACAGCAATGGTATTAAGTTAAGACACATTGATCGTTGTTTCGTCATTGCGAACGCAGTGAAGCAATCTCAGCTGCATGAGATCGCCACGTCGCTTCGCTCCTCGCGAAGACGAGTTTTCGGGAAATACCGCTTAACTTAATGACATCACCCACCACAGGACCCGACAATGCGCAAACTCCTTTTTAGCCTGGCCGCGTTGCTGGTACCCGCGCTCGCTTTGGCCGCTGATTCGCCGCTTACCAAGGCGGCTGAGGCGCTGCCATTTCGCGCGCTCGGCCCGGGTTTAATGAGCGGGCGAATTGCTGATCTGGCGGTGCACCCGAATGCTGAGGGCACTTGGTATGTGGCGGCCGGCTCAAGCGGAGTTTGGAAGACCAGCAACGCGGGCATCACTTGGACGCCGATTTTCGATGAGCAGCCTTCGTATTCGATTGGCGAAATCACGCTTGATCCGAGCAACCCCGACGTAGTGTGGGTGGGAACCGGCGAGAACGTCAGCGGCAGGCACGTTGGCTGGGGCGATGGCGTGTATCGCAGCCTAGACGCCGGCCAGACCTGGCAGGCCATGGGGCTAGCCGCGACGCAGCATATTGGGCGCATTCTGGTTGATCCGCGCGATAGCAAGGTGGTTTTGGTGGCGGCTGAAGGTCCACTCTGGTCAGCCGGCGGGGAACGTGGGGTTTACCGCAGTATCGATGGCGGCGTGACTTGGCAAGCCGCGCTGCAGATTGACGAAAACACCGGCGTGACCGACATCGAGTTTGATCCGGGCAATCCCGATGTGGTCTATGCCGCAGCGTATCAGCGGCGGCGGCACGTCTGGGGGTTTTTGGGCGGCGGCGCAAAATCCGGCCTCTGGAAATCGACCGATAACGGCGCGAGCTGGCGCCAACTTAAAACCGGCCTGCCCGAGGGCGATATGGGCAAGATCGGCCTGGCAACCACGCCAGCGAACCCGGCGCTCGTGTATGCCACCATTGAGGCGAATGAAAAAGAGCGCGGCTTTTACCGCTCAACTGATCGCGGTGAGAGTTGGGAGAAACGTAACGAGTACATTTCCGGCGGCACCGGCCCGCATTACTACCAAGAGCTCGAAGCCTCACCGAGCAACGCCGATTTGGTCTATCAGATGGACGTGTTTTTGCACGTGACGCGCGATGGCGGCAAAACCATCGACTATCTGGAAACCGGCCAAGACAAGCACAGCGACAACCACGCCCTGTGGATTAACCCCAAGAACGCTCGGCATCTGTTGGTAGGGACTGATGGCGGGCTGTACGAGAGCTTTGACGAAGGCAAGGCATGGCGGCATTTTCCCAATTTGCCAATATCGCAGTTCTACAAGATCGCTCTGAACGAGCGTGAGCCGTTTTACGACATTTTGGCCGGCGCGCAGGATCTGGGCACGCTGTTCGGCCCGGCGCGAACGATGAATCGCGACGGCGTGCGCAATCAGGACTGGCACGTGCCGCTCGGCGCCGATGGCTACGGTGTGGCGTTTGACCGCGAAAATCCGAACCTGATGTACATGATGTATCAAGAAGGCATGCTGTTTCGCAAAGATCGGCGCGATGACGAAGCTTTGCTGATCCGCCCGCAAGCAGCCGATGGCGACGCGCCGGAGCGCTGGGGTTGGGACGCCCCGCTGCTGGTCAGCCCGCATCAATCCAACCGAATCTACTACGGCTCGCAGCGCGTTTGGCGTAGTGACGACCGAGGCGACAGCTGGAACGCGATCAGTGGCGATTTGACCCAGGGCAAAGCGCGCTATGAGCAGAAATTCATGGGCCGGGTGTGGAGCGTTGACGCGCTGTTCGACCACGGCGCGATGTCGAAATATGGCACCACCACGGCAATTTCGGAATCGCCGGTTACCGAAGGCGTACTCGCGGTTGGCACTGATGACGGCCTAGTGCAAATCAGCAGCGATAGTGGCGAAAACTGGCAACGTTCGGCGGCGATACGCGGCCTGCCCGCGCTTTCGTTCGTCAACGATGTCGAGCTGTCTAGCGTCGATGGCCAGACGCTTTACGTGGTGGCCGACAACCACAAGACCGGCGATTTTGCGCCCTACGTTTTTGAAAGCACCGATCTCGGCCGCAGCTGGCGTTCGATGGCGGGCGATCTGCCGAAAGGCACCATCGTCTGGGCGATTCAGCAAGATCAGGTCAACCCCGATCTGTTTTTTCTAGCCACCGAATTTGGCCTGTATTTCAGCGTGGATCGCGGCAGCCATTGGCTCAAAATGGGCGGCCTACCGACCATTGCTTTTCGCGATTTGAAGCTGCAGCGCCGCGACGGCGATTTGGTGGGCGCCAGCTTCGGCCGCGGCCTTTACGTGTTAGATGACTACACCGCGCTGCGCCAATTTGCCGGCCCGATTGCCGGCGATGCTGCGCTGTTCCCAGTGCGCACCGCCTGGTGGTATGTGCCCACCCAGCCGGGCCAAGCGCCTGGGCGCCCCGAGCTGGGCACCGATGATTTCACCACCGCCAATCCGCCGCCCGGTGCGCTGTTTAGCTATTACCTGACGAGCGCGCCAAGCACCGCCAATGAAGCCAGGCAGAAAATCGATAAAGCGCTGATTGAAAAAGGCGGCGATGCGCGCTTTCCAGGCTTCGAGCAGCTTCGCGCTGAATTGCTGGAAGAAAAGCCCAAGGTGCTGCTGATCGTTTCCGATGCAAGCGGGCGCAAAGTGCGCTGGATTGAAGGCCCGGCTGAAGCGGGCCTGCAACGGGTAAATTGGGATCTGCGCGGCGCAAGTCCGCAGCCGATCGTGCTCGATCCGCCCGCTTTTGTCGCTCCGTGGGACACGCCATCGCAAGGCCCGCTGGTAGCACCCGGGCGCTACTCGGTCGAGCTGGTGATTGTCTCGGCCGATGGCGCGCGCACGCTATCCACGCCGCAGACTTTCGAGGTAAAAGCCGTGCCGAACCTGGCACCTGGAGCCGATCCATCGGCCGTCGCCGCCTTCCAGCAACAAACGGCGGAAGCCGCCCGACGCGGCGCCGCGATCGCCAGCGAACTTGGCAGCTTGCAGGAGCAGCTCAAATTCATGCGGGCAACCCTACTTGAGACACCGCGCGCCAGCCCAAAACTCTACGCCCAGCTAGACGCAGTCAGCGCCGCAGTGGCCGAACTGGGCTTGCGATTAGAAGGCGATCCCGCGCGTCAGAAGCTCTCTGAAAGCGACATCCGCTCGATCAGTGATCGGATCGGAATGGTGATGTCTGGCCATTGGGAAACACGCCTGCTACCGACCCAAACCCAGCGGCGCGATTTGGCCGCGGCGGAGACGGGGCTTGCTCAGCTAGAGAGCGATCTGAAGGCGCTGATGCTGGGGGATCTTGCGCAACTGGAGCAGGCGTTTACGGCGGCGGGTGCGCCTTGGACGCCTGGGGGGCGGATGGTGAATTAGAGGCGGTGCGGGGTGCTGCTTTGTCGAGGCAGTGTTGACGAACCAAGATTTCCGCATCAAAGGCTATCAAAGCCAAGTTCCCGGCATTTCCTTCGCCACGCCGGTCGGCCTTGTGTAACTCGCCAACACCACCATGGAAACCTGGCTACAACCCGACGCCACCGGCTACGACCCGTTCAAGACCAATGCCTCGCAAGTAGGTTGTTTTCTTTGTCATAAACAGCCTTCGGCATATGGGAATGCGGGTCGACAAGTAGATATGAGTCATTTTTCGGGGAAATTGCCGGTGGTGAAGATGGAGGGGTTTTAAGGGGTTGATGGAGGGATAAGCAAAATTCTCGTTTTTTGAGTTGATTCGAATCCGGAACTCGTGAATGAGCATGGTGAGGGCGAGTTCGGTCAGTTTCATTACTCTCGAGAAAAGTGCGATCCGATTTAAGTATTAGGCGCTACGTATATTTAATATTCGAAGCAACTAAAAAAACACCGGGCCTAATACTAGGATCCGCTACACGCCGCAACTCCTTCGGAAAACACCAAGCTACTGCATGGCAATCCATGGAGTTGATGCCTTTTATTGCCTCTTCAATTTTTTCATCAAGTAAAGCAGCATGTTTATTCTTTTGATGGGGTGCATCATCCTTGCTTGGAGGCAAATAAACGGATAGAAACGCTACTCCAACGTGTTGCATTTCCTTGTCTGCCCCACGCGTTTGCCGTGAATCCTTAATCGCCTGCTGAAGGACTGCCTCAGCCTGAGAAATAATTTTGTTTGATTGCAAAGAAATCCAACGAAATTTGGCTTCAATCAGTTCCTCAGTATTCTCGTCAGCGATATAGAGATCAGCGCGACCTAGCCACTTGGGCTTGTTTTTATATCCTTTTTCATATTGGGATTCCTCGAGTGAGATTTTCCCACATCTCCAAGCGGCGCCAGCGAGAACTCCGACGTGTGCACGCTCGTTATAAATATATGCTGCATCGTTTCCACCCATAACCCGACAATATCGTTCATGCGCGAGTATCCGTTCTTCAAATAGCGATGCCCAATTGGCCAAACCGGTTCGGTTTTTAATTCGGTAGCCACTAATTGTGTTATCAAAAACTTCGCTCATCAATTCACCTATAAACACTAGAAAACGCAGTTTCTCCAACCGCTGCTATTCTAGTCCAACATCTAGCAATGCACGAATAAAAATACTGATCTTGTCAATTTTTACCTGATCCAACCGACAGCAGCCATTATCGCGGTCGCATCACCAGAGACTACTGTCAATCGGCTAGTCATGCCTACCAGTCTCAAATACTCGGCAGCTCTGGGCTCAAAGGAAGCGACTTTGCTCGCTCGCCGGTTCTGGCACTACATGCGAATCAGTTTGGGTGCAATGTTGGCTTGGATTTATCTGAGGGGTGGGTGTTCGCGTGCTAGCGCGAAACAATCCTGACCGCCCGAAATCCATTATGGCTGTTCCACTTTGACGTACCGTGACACTTCTCGGAGAATTTCAGTGCCCTCTACATCGCCAACGACAAATTCATCAAGTTCTTCAACGTCAAATTCGCCCCATTTGCTTTTTAGTTCAGCCTCGAAGCGCGCAATATAGTCAATTCGGCTAACTCCAATAAACCACGGAAAATCATTGTTTCTGATAAACCGTCTATCAAGATTTGGGCAACAAATCAGATTTTCGGATGGTTCAAATGATGAGTGAAATCTAGCGCTCGAAACTTCGTCAAACGCGTCATATTCTATCTCACCTTTGTAGAGAATGACTTCCTCCTGCAACACAAGGTTCCTCATGACTGCCTCGAGCGTTTTAGAATTTTTCCCAATGAACCATACTGGCAAATCTTGCTCCGGAAGTATTTGGTGGACGCTAATTTTTTCATTAAAACTCAGACTTTTTGAGTCCGTAAGAACAAATTTTGCCCATGTTCTCCATTCCTCAACTGAGCCCGCTGGAATTGAATTTGCTCGACCGGCGTCTCTATTATTCTCTCTTGCCGTGACTACCCCATCGAGACCACGTTGTTTTCCGCAGACAATGCCTTGAAACACAATTGAACTACTGCTGTAGCTGTTGGCAAGGCGAAGCCTTCCAATAAGCGCACCCTCAAATGTCAAAGGATATAGCTTACCGCTTGCGTCGCCGAGCCGTTTCAGAAGCTTATGGTCTGAAATACTGGTCCAGTCGTTCGAACCAACAACCCGTTCTTTTGTGCCGTTGACCAGCTGCATGCAAATATCCACAGAGCTTGTGGGACATATTTTCGCCACCAAATTCCCAATGAGCATGTCCAACTCACCTTCATCGCGTTGTTTTTGCGCTAGCATTTTGAGTTTTTTGTCGCTCATACGCACGGCGACCCGAGTGCCGTGACGCGGTAACATCTCGTCGCGACCAGGCTGAACCAAGACAGGTCTAGAGCTTAGTCCATCTTCAAACCTCAATTGCCAATGCAACGCAGAGCCATCTTGTCCCTGTTCGTACCGACGAGTCGTTACCCGTACTTCATCTCCCAGCATAAATACAGAAAAAAACCCGATTCCAAATTTGCCAACCGATCGGAACCCAGATTTCGCAAGTCCTGGAAGCTCATCGCGCATTACGTCACTGCTCCAAAGCGAGGTACCAAAATCCAGCAGCACGTTGGTAAGGACATGGCGACTCATGCCAATTCCCGTATCTGTAACCTCGAGCCACCAATCACCTTCAGCTGTCGGTTTGACTGCTACGGTGACAGATCCTTCGTTAGAAGAAGCCCCACCCAACGCACGAAGCGCGCAGACTGCATCTATGCCGTTCTGAAGCAGCTCCCTCAGGGGCGCAGTGGAATCATCCCCATAGAGCGCCGCACCGCCCAAGCTACTGATCAGTGCAGGAATGTTCCCAACTCTCGGCGCGACATCAATGGGTTCCCAATCTCGGACTGGAAGTGATCTAGCGAAGGTTGCTGCAGAATCAGTTCCTTGCACACGATGCGCTGAAAAGGCTGGGCGCCCCTCTTCTTTCAAAATCTCATGCGCGCTTTGCAATTCTTTATTGACCATTTGCGCCGTTTCGAATGCGAGCCACCATGCGTTCCGTTCGCCTGGTGAAAACGGAGATCCAGAATTGAATCGCAGTTCACCTGATTTTGTGACGGTAGGCTGTCCCATTTTTGCTTGGAAGCGCCAGTGGTCGGCAGAGATGCCCTCCGGCCGTTGCAACGCGAACAGAAACCACGGTGCTCTGGCGCCATCAAGGTGTGCAGCATCGGCCGTGCGAAGCAGCAATGCGACCTTTAGCACGTCAACCTGCCATGTCGCTGGCGCGAGAAAAGCAGGACTCGACACCGCTCGATCCTTGAACACCGAAACTACCTTTGACGGAGCCCAGTGATGGCTGGCAGCGACTTGCCCAATCAGATCACCGAAATACTCCCGCAATTGGTGATGCTCAATCAGAAACATTTCCGCACTCTAAGCATCCACTCTCCACGAAACATGGGGCAATTTGTGCGCTTGCTCCGCATGAAGATGCCGCAAAACCTGAAAAATCATCGATTTCTCTTCACTGCTGCCAGTGATCGGATTGATACCGTTTCTCCGATGTGCCACTAAATCCTGCCATTGGATGCTTTGCTTTATTTCGGCGAGTCGCCCCGGAAATGCAGCAAGAACGTGGGCCGCATCGTGCAGTAGAAACGCGCCTCCGAGCACATAGGCTTCGGCCGCATTTAATGGATAGTCTGGTCCCGCGATTTCACCAGCGACACGCCAGAGTGCGTCGATGTGGGTGATGTCATGCACGGTCAGATTTGGTAGTTCACTACTGATTGTCGACACAAGAGCAGCTACACGCGAACGAAAAGGTAAAAGCGACTGCCTCAGAATCTCACGCGGTAAGTCAAGTCCGTCGTTTTGAGGATTAAGCGTACGGCTCCATAATTTCATTGAATCTAAGGGCGTAGTCATATGCTTTTGAGGATTCGCATTTTTGGCTTTCCTGCCGCGGATATGCCTTAGTTTGGCATATCAGAATTGCTTTCTCATGCCCCTTAGTCGAAATCGCCAGAAGCAAGCCCGTGATGCCAGAAGCAAGCCCGTGACACCAACCCTTGTAAGATTCACCCTGCATGTTTCCCCGCCATTTGCGGCTTACAAAGCCAATCGCGACACGCCAAACTGAGTGGATGACCCAAGCCCGCCGCCAACTCATAGACTCAAATCACGCAGGCACTTTTCACTGCGTCAATCGTTGCCTGCGGCGCTCGTGGCTGTGCGGCGAGGACGAATACACCGGCAAATCCTTCGAGCATCGTAAACGCTGGGTTGAAAAGCTCATTCTGGAATTGTGCATAGTCAGACAGGCTGTACGCGATGGGTCTGCCGCCGCTTAGATTCTGGGAGAAAAAAGTTTCAGTGTCGATGTCAGGAATTGGGCCCTTACTCATCTAAGTTAATCGATTGGGCGATTGATTTGCGCCTGAGAGTAGCCCCCAACTTTGAGGAGTAGCGTATGCCCGCCATCAGCCCACATGAGAAGATCAACGTCAGACGAATTGTCATCAGCAACCCGACTACCCCACTGACGCTAACCGTTGCCGTAATGGCCACGCCTGCTAAAGCGACGATAACAGTAACTGACCTCACAAGCTCATCAGCCATTGCGGAGAGCTGGTCTTTTTCTGCAGACGATTTCGTCGACTCTAGCGGAAGGCTCACCGTGGACTTCGAAGCTGATTCCGGGAAGCGCTATCAGATTGATTTTCTCGCGTATGCAACGGGTCCAAATGCTGAAGTTCTGTTTGTCGTTGAAGACGCCGATGGCACAGTTTGCTATCGGAAGTACAAACGAAACGACGGCACCACGCTTTTCGCGCCTTGGGCCGCTGTAGGAGTGAGAACATGAGCAGGCGACTTCCAAACCTACAATTGCTGAGCGCAAGTTTTGCTCTGGCCTTTTTTTATGCGACCCCAGCTTACGCACAAGATTGCGATGTCGAAGAGATAGTCAGCGCAGCCTTGTTGGCAAATACTCCTTCGAGTGTGCCGCAGGTGCCTGACAATCAAGCTGGTACAAATGCCGGCTCGCTCGCCCAAATATCAGATGGTGCCGAACGGACCAGCTTGCTAGCCTTGGCACTAGACGCAGGGATTATCGATGCAACTGAGAACGTTAAGACCATTTCACTCGCTCCAGTTTTTAGCTTTCTTGCGTTACGCGATCCGAGTCTGCTGCAAGATCAAGGCAAATATGCTGACTACTTTTGGGCCCGCCGACTAGGACTAAAACTCAGCGCAGGCGGAACGGGCGAGAGCCTCGATCAAGACGGAGATGGCACGCTTGATGATGCCTTGGTGAGTAGCTCGGCTTCAGATGTTCTAAGCTATGAGCTATCTTGGCAAATCGGCAGTCGTGATCGTCGCGATCGCGAGAACTATCGGCGCCTCATTGGCACCGATCAATCAATCGAGCTAAAAAATGCAATGAGCGATCTGAGCGAGCAATTTAGTGCGATTGCCACTATTGTGATCAATAGCGTTGACGATGAATCCTGCACTCAGCGAATTGCCGCGCTGTCAAAAAATGCGCAGTTCAAAGTACAGCTCGAGAAAGTTCGTGTCAGCCAAAAACAACTGTTTGCCTTATATGATCAAGCGGTGGAGAAAATCGAAGCCAAACCGATTTTCCGCTTGGTAGCGCAGGGTCTGGAGCGCGATACGAAATTTGGTGGCGATCGAAAAAGCATTGGCGTCAGAGCCTCAAAAGGCCTGGCGGATGTTTCAAATGGCGGATCAAATCATGACTTTCAACTTGACTATCTTCAGAACGAACTTCCCGATGGTAGCGATGAGCTGGAAGGTTGGAAGCTCGGGTATAGATACTCAACGGCGGTTCTGAGAAACACGAGTAGCTTCGGTGGCAAAGGTCTGTTGTTTTCCGCCTCTGCAACGGTAGAAAAGTACAGCGATGTACCCGCCACTTCCAATGACACCATTGCAAAACTGGGGATTTCTCTAAGCTTTAAAGCTGGCGAAAACGTCAAGGTGCCATTATCACTCACTTGGGCAAATCGCACAGAGCTGCTCAAAGACGAAAAAGAAGTGATTGCTCACATAGGATTCTCAATCGACTACACATCGTTGTTCGGATTCTGAGCGCACATCTCTTTCAACAAGGTAGCCCTCGAAAACGGTCGTTTTGGCGGCACTGCCGCCAGACCGTTTGAACGCCGATTGGCTGTGGCGAATATTCCGCGACTCAAGCAGTAGCTGGGACACGCCAACATTCAAACTACAAAACTCTATGACCACCGGGACTTTCAAGCAGGATTCGCAAACGTTTCGGTTGGCTAATTATGTGTGCGTCACTTTGGCATTGGCTGACAGAATATAAGGTTTAACTTAACAGCGGGTCCGGAATCGTTTTGAACAAAGCCAATTCTTTTCTCGACGAGGCTAATCAAACGATTAACAATTCTGCCGGACCATTCAATTTCAGGCATTGTCGTTGATTCCCAAGTGAAATAGCGAAACGCTTCATTTCTATTTCCGGAGTGAAGTAGCTGCATTACGTTTTCAATATCTTGTTCTTCCAGTTTTTCGGGTTTTAGGCCACGATTTACTGATTCATCAAGCAATTTTTCAAGATTGTGTTTCCAGCGGTTCTTCAGAACAACTGTTTTCTCGCCTTGAAAAGCCAAGAACGCTTTAAGTGCCAACTCACTTGCATGGAAGTAAAGCATATATATAGGGTCAAGTGAGTCCTCCATCGAATCCCGTAACTTTAACAAAGTATCAGCTGCGCGCACGTATCGCTTCGCTCCATTCATAAATGCAGCTGGGGCAACTTCTTTTTTATTGGTGCAATTTGATTGTTTATTCATTGGTTGTTTTATGTAATCGCGATTTTAAGAACGTTGGTTTTTTATTTGCTTTTTGTTTATGAAAAAGCCCGGAAGAAAAAGCCTGGTAAAAAAGCCCCGGACACGACCCTTGTAAGATTCACCCTACATGTTTCCCCGCCATTTGCGGCTTACAAAGCCAATCGCTACACGCCAAATTTATCGGACGACCCAAGCCCGCCGCCAACTCGTAGAGCCAAATCACGCAGGCACTTTCCACTGCATCAATCGCTGCGTGCGGCGCTCTTGGCTGTGTGGCATTGATGCGAACACCAAGGCTAGCTTCGAGCACCGCAAGCTCTGGGTCGAACAGCGAATTTTGGAACTCGGCGGTATTTTTGCGTGCGAAATTTATTCCTGGGCCGTGATGAGCCATCACCTGCATCTGGTGGTTCACATAAGCCCCGAGACATCGAATAAATGGACAAGCGAGGAAGTGGCTGCGCGCTGGGGTGAAAACGGGCGCTTTGGCGGCACTGCCGCCAGAGGGTTTGAACACCGAATGGCTATGCCATCGGCCGGGCAAACTTTATCCAGCACACACGCCGGAACTGTGCGCGCAAAAATCAGCTGCAATTGTCGATAACGCCAAAGCCGTTGCCGAATATCGATCACGATTGACCCATTTGTCTTGGCTCATGAAATCTTTGAGCGAGCCGATTGCGCGCAAGGCAAATGCCGAAGATAAAGTCACGGGCAGATTTTGGGAGGGGTGAGCGCGGTCGCTTTGGCGGCACTGCCGCCAGAGCTGTCGAACGCCGCGCGGCTATGCCGCCAGCCGGAACGATTCAAATGCCAGGCTTTGCTAATCAATTCTGGCGGCCATGACTTACGTGGACTTGAACCCGGTGCGCGCCAATATTGCAGTAGGCATTAATACTTCTGATTATTCAAATTCGACCCATTGCAGAACCAAAAAAATCCAAATCCCTTCCGGTCGGCGGCATAGCGCTCGGTGTTTAAACGGTCTGGCGGCAGTGCCGGTAAAACAACTTCTCAGGCAAAAACGTGCTAAGTGTTGGGGCCCATGTGCACTACCAAATGCAAATGGTTGCCCATCGCTTGTCATCGGCGCAGTTTGGCGATGCTGGGATCGCGTTGGCATCAAGAGTCGGGTCAGATTTTTCTAAGAGGTGGATGTCCACTTCCAGAACAGGTCTGTGTAGTTCACACCTTTGCTAGTCAAGCCAGAGGCCCTAGCTCGCCAGGCCCACACTCTGAAAGAGGTTTCAAACTCCTAAGGTATCTGCCTATACTTTCAGAAATCTTCTTACTTTGGTGCACATCATGAATCGCATTTATTGCCTGCTTCTTTTGTTTCTCGGCAATGCATTCGCCGCTGAATCGCAATACAGCTTCGTCTCTAAGTTTACTCCGCCTATCCCGGGTGGCCTCGACTTGCCAATACCAGTATTCGTTCCGGTGCTGGGTACCCCCGTGGCGATGGGGAGTGTCGGCCTGGAGGACGTCGTGGTTGGAGACTTTGACTGTGATGGTTTGGCAGACGTTTCTGCGCCTACTTACAACGGACGGGTCGCGATTGCTTATCGCAGCGGCGACCGCTTTCTTGCGTCATTTGTAAGCACAGGAACGAAATTTCTTCGTGGTGCTGCGACAGGGGATTTTAATCAGGATGGGTGCGACGATCTCGCTGCAGTCGATTCCGGCGCCGGGTATACCGTTATGTTACTCGGCCAATCGAATGGACTAGCTTCTGCGGCGGGCAGCCCGAGGGCAACGCCGAATGTTCCGTGGGGTGTCGACGTGGCTGACTTCAATGCTGATGGCCTAGACGACGTCGTATCTGCTGATGCCTCGACCGACCTCGCTTACATCTTTCTTGCTAGTACTGGGGGAAGTTTCTCCACAACCAGCACATTTGCGTTGGGACGAAACTCAATCCACGTGAAGGTTGGCGACTTCGACCACAATGGCGCTCCCGATATCTTTTCCACTAACCATAACGCGGCGACCGCAACGATCCTGCTCAATAACGGAGCCGGGAGCTTTATCCCTGCTCCGAGTTCTCCACTATCGGTTGTGGATCGACCTTGCAGGCCGATGACTGCTGATTTCAATGCAGATGGCAATATGGACATCATGTTGCGCTCAGGCGAACGTTACCAAATGGCCTTTTATGCGGGAAACGGTGTTGGCGGCTTTTTGCAGGGGACGATTCTTGACTCCGATCTACCGTTCGGTTGCAGCCAGTTTGCTGCAGCTGACCTGGATGGAAATGGCAAGCTCGATCTCGCAGTCCCATTCGGTAGTCGCATCCGCTTCTACTACCAGCGCGCTAATGGCACCTTTCTGAAACAGACGTCTGAGCCATTTCCAGGAATAGTATTCGAAGGCTTGAACGCCTTCGACTTTGACTCAAACGGCACTGTTGAAATTGCCGCTAGTGCCCGACGTTCCCAAGAGGGCCTTGTGTTAGTTTTGGGGCCGGCTCTTTTTGCCTCTGGTTTCGAGTGACTCGTTTGTAATCCACTAAGAACTCAAGCCCGGGAAACTCAAGCCCGCAAGCCCGGGACACCAGCCCGCAAGCCCGCGCAAGCCCGGGACGCGCAAGCCCGGGACACCCACTCTTGTAAGATTTATCCTACACGTTTCCCCGCCATTTGCGGCTTTTAACGTCAATCGCGACACGCCAAACTTATTGGATGACCCAAGCCCGCCGCCAGCTCGTAGACCCAACTCACGCAGGCACTTTTCACTGCGTCAATCGCTGCGTTCTATTCTCGCCAAAACCGAACTGTATCGACAGCTCCCGTCATTACACGAGGTCTTTCTCGAATATGGCTTTGATCAGCACAAAGGTTATCCAACGCCTGAGCACTTAGCAGCGCTCGCGCGGCTTGGCCTTTGTGAGACTAATCAGCGTAGCTATACTCCGGTCAGGGCGCATTCGCAGGCCAAACTTTTTAACGAATAGGAAACTTATGAAACAGCTTCTGTTTTTTGCTGCGCTAATCTGCGCAGCGGGCTATTTTGTATCCATCCGCCCAAACCCACCTAGCAAAGTCATTGCGAACCTAAGACAGTAGTTGCTTTAGTGCAAGGGTCCAACATGATTTCCGAAGCAGTGGTTTTGAAGTGGCAAGAGCGGCTGCAGCGTCAAGCGCAGAGTGGCAAAAGCGTTTTGCAATTTTGCGTTGATGAGGGAATACCCCGCTCGCATTTTTACGCGTGGCGCAAGCGTAGTGAACCGGACGCAGCGTTTGTTCCGATTCGGGTGCAAAAATCGACAGCGCAGGACAGCCACTTTTTGTGAATAAAACGCAAAAAAAACCATCGGCCTTAAAATCGCTCACAGCAAGGGACACGCGCTTTTCATAAAAAAAGCAAACATGAAACCAACGGCTAAAAATCGATGGTTTCTTGCCTAAATTTCTTAATATCCAATTACAATTGTTTAGAAAACCCAACACATCCAGCCGCACTAACAGCAAGGGAATAACAGCAAGGGACACGCGCTTTTAGCAAACAGCAAGGGACACGCGCTTTTCATAAAAAAGCAAACATGAAACCAGCGGCTTAAAATCGATGGTTTCTTGCCTTAATTTCTTAATATCCAGTTACAATTATTTAGAAAACCCAACACATCCAGCCGCACTTGCGGCTAAAAAATACTGCGTAAATTCCTTAGATCTTATTTAAAATCCGAGCCAAACCCGTCCCAAACAGCGTGCGTTGCGCCATTTCTTTAGCTTTATCAATCAACTCTTCCAATTCACCGACCACGCGCCAATAACCCGAACCGATGCCCTTCACCCGCGTCGTCCAATGATCTTTATCAAGCCCAAGTTTTGTGAGTGCTTTCGGTTCGGTCGACTCAATTTTTCCGCGCTTGCCCGCGTGCCATTCGCGCCCGGTAAAATCAACTAAATCGATGTATTCGGCATTCGTCAGCGTCGGCACATTGAATGATTTGACGCCGATCAGCGGCATCAGTGGCGCGCTGGCTTTGGTTTGATCGCGCAGAATTTCCAGGTTGCGTGCCTTGACGCTGGTGTAGCGAGAAGTACTGATGCCGCTGGCAATGTTGGCACGAACGGGGTTTAAGTCGACGTAAGCCATCGCTGCCAGGATCGATTTTTCTGACAGCAGGGCTTGGCATTTGAATCGGCCTTCCCAGAATCTGCCAGTGACTTTATCTTCGGCGTTGGCTTTGCGTGCAATCGGTTCGCTCAAGGATTTCATCAACCACGATAAATTGGTCAATCTGGAGCGATATTCGGCGATTAGTGCTGGGTTATCGACAATAGCAGCGGCTTTTTGCGCGCAAAGCTCGGGCGTGTGCGCTGGATAGAGTTTTACCCATCGCTCGGCGACTTCCTTGCTTGTCCATCCATTCGAAGCTTCCGGGCTCATGTGAACCACCAGATGCAAGTGATTGCTCATGACGGCCCACGAGTAGATGCCGCAGGCGAAGATGCTGCCCAGTTCCAAAATGCGCTGTTCGACCCAGGGCTTGCGGTGCTCGAAGCTTTTCTTTGTGAGTTCATCTTCGCCACAAAGCCAAGAGCGGCGCACGCAGCGATTGATGCAGTGATAGGTGCCGGCGTGGCTTGGGTCTACGAGTTGGCGGCGGGCTTGGGTCATGTGCTTAGTTTTGCAGGTAGCCATTGGAGCAAAAACCGGCGAATGCCTTCAGATCGTGTAGGCCATTTCTTACAGGAATGGGTGTCCGCGCTTTTGCGCGCGCTTTCCGCGCTTTTGCGCGCGCTTTTGCGCGCGCTTTTGCGTTTCGCGCTTTTGCGTTTGCGCTTTTGCCGAATATCGATCACGATTGACCCATTTGTCGTGGCCCATGAAATTTTTGAGCGAGCCGATTGCGCACAAGGCAAATGCCGAAGATAAAGTCACGGGCAGATTTTGGGAGGGGTGAGAGCGGTCGCTTTGGCGGCACTGCCGCCAGAGAGGTCGAACGCCGAGCGGCTATGCCGCCGGCCGGAACGATTTAAATGCCAGGGGTTGCTGTCAGAAAAATCAATTCTGGCGGCCATGACTTACGTGGACTTGAGCCCGATGCGCGCCAATATTGCAGAAGGCGTCAACACTTCTCGTTCACCAGCGTCAAGGCTCGACACTTGGAAATCTTGCGGGATCAAAGCAAAGCGAGCGAGCCATTGTTGCCGTTGGCTGGCATCAAATCGCTCAATGTTCCGACTTTGACGCAAGCCGAATACATCGACTTGGTCGACTTCACCGGGCGCGATTGGCACTCAGGCAAGCGCGGTCGAATTGAAGCAAGTGAGCCGAGGGCGCTGAGAAAACTCGGGCTTGATAAAGATCATTGATCATTGGACGACGCGGGTGAAAGGCATTGGTTCTGGCTATTGGCGTGTTGTGGGTGAATTGGAAGAATTAATCGATAAAGCCAAAGAAATGGCGCAGCGCACACTATTTGGGACGGGATTGGCTCGGATTTTGAGCAAGATTTAGACTAAAGCGCAGTATTATTTTGCCGCGCATGCGGCTGGGTGTGTTGGGTTTAGGAAAGAATTATGAATTGCTATTTGGGCTTTGAAGTGAAAAACCAGCGGTTTTAAGACTGCTGGTTTTTTATTTGCTTTTTGTTTACGAAAAGCGCGTGTCCGCTGTTGTCGCGAGAATCATCCCCGACGAAAAAAATCTCGAATGCCCGTGGCCGCCGCGCGGGTGCCTGTTCGGCTCGAAGCAGACCCATGTATCTAGAGAAGCTCAGCGTCACTAAACTCCTTCATGGCGCGTTCTCGAACCCATTGAAAAAGATCAGGTTACTGTTCGTCGTCAGCACATCGCCGGGCAGCGCGTTAATGCCGATCCCAAGTTGGCCGTTCAGATGAGAACCCCAGCACTTGACCCCGCCGCCGGTGGTCAGGGCACAGGTGTGCAAGCCGCCCGTGGCGATGGCGCTGACCCCGCTGGTCAGTCCGCTGACGTCCACCGCAGTCAGGCGCTGGGTGGTGGTGCCGTCACCGAGCTGGCCGTTGTCGTTGAGCCCCCAGCACTTGACCCCGCCGCCGGTTGTGCGGGCGCAAGTGTAAACGTTGCCCGTGGCGATGGCGCTGACCCCGCTGGTCAGTCCGCTGACGTCCACCGGCGTGAGGCGCTGGGTGGTGGTGCCGTCACCGAGCTGGCCGTTGAAGTTTATGCCCCAGCACTTGACCCCGCCGCCAGTGGTGCGGGCGCAGGTGTGTTGGGTGCGCGCCGCAGCGATGGCAGTGACCCCGCTGGCGAGTCCGCTGACGTCCACCGCGGTCAGGCGCTGGGTGGTGGTGCCGTCACCGAGCTGGCCGAAGGAGTTGCCGCCCCAGCACTTGACCCCGCCGCCGGTGGTGAGGGCGCAGGTGTGATCGCCGCCCGCGGCGATGGCGCTGACCCCGCTGGTCAGTCCGCTGACGTCCACCGGCGTGAGGCGCTGGGTGGTGGTGCCGTCACCGAGCAGGCCGCTTGCGTTGTTGCCCCAGCACTTGACCCCACCGCCGGTGGTGAGCGCGCAAGTGTGACTTAAGCCCGCGGCAATGGCGCTGACCCCACTGGTCAGGCCGCTGACGTTCACCGCAGTCAAGCGATCCGTGTTGGTGCCGTCACCAAGCGTGCCAAAGACGTTGATGCCCCAGCACTTGACCCCGCCGCCGGTGGTGAGCGCGCAGCTGTAGGTTTGGCCCGCGGCGATTGCACTGACCCCGCTGGTCAGTCCGCTGACGTTCACTTCAGTAAAGCGCGTCGTGGTGGTACCGTCACCGAGCTGACCGTTGCTGTTGAGCCCCCAGCACTTGACCCCGCCGCTGGTGGTCCGGGCACAGGTGTGCAAGCCGCCTGTGGCGATGGCGCTGACCCCGCTGGTCAGGCCACTGACATCCTGCGCGGTCAGGCGATTCGAGTTGAACCCATTCCCGAGCTGGCCGTTGAAGTTGTCGCCCCAGCACTTGACCCCGCCGCCGGTGGTCAGGGCACAGGTGTGGAAGCCGCCTGCGGCGATGGCGCTGACCCCGCTGGTCAGTCCGCTAACGTCCACCGCAGTCAGACGCTCGGTGGTGGTGCCGTCACCGAGCTGGCCGCTGGAGTTTCTGCCCCAGCACTTGACCCCTCCGTTGGTGGTGATAGCGCAGCTGTGGCTGCCACCAGCGGTAACCCGGGTGATGTCGTTCAGCGGTGTCTGGGCGTGCGCCGTGGGGTGGTAAGTCGTTAACCCCAAACCTAGCAGCAGCGCGAGCACGCCCCACCGGCTGCTGAAACGCTGCAAGCTGCTCAGCGCGATCAATGCGGTTAAGTTCTTGATTGTGTTCATGGTTGTCCTCTTCATTTTGACGATTTCTTGCAGTGAGTTGGTGAATCGTGACCAGACAGCGGCTTCGTGTTCCCAGGTAACGCGAACCTCGGAGCGAGCGGCGTGGTTCCCGCTGCTCCTCAGATCGCGCCACGCCGGTGGAACAACACCAGCCCAGGGTAAACAAAGACGCGCAAAAGGTCACGCGCGAGGATCATTCCCGACGAAAAAATCTCGAATGCCCGAGGCCGCTGCGCGGGTGCCAGTTCTGCTCGAGATCGACAAACCAGGCCTACCGCTGCATCCGGTAGGCCATCGCAAGCCCGGAACACCCACCCTTGTAAGATTCATCGTACATGCTTCCCCGCCATTTGCGGCTTACAAAGTCAATCGCGACACGCCAAACTGATTGGATGACTCAAGTCCGCCGCCAACTCATAGACCCAAATCACGCAGGCACTTTTCACCGCACCAATCGCTGTGTGCGGCGATCTTGGCTGTGTGGCATTGATGCGTACACCAAGGATAGCTTCGAGCACCGCAAGCTCTGCGTCGAACAACGAATTTTGGAACTCGGCGGTATTTTTGCGTGCGGAATTTATTCCTGGGCCGTGATGAGCAATCACCTGCATCTGGTGGTTCACATGAGCCCCGAGGCCTCGAATGAATGGACTGCCGAAGAGGTATTTGACTTTCTCGTTTGCCAAGGCAAACAAGTGGCCGCGCGCTGGGGTGAGAACGGGCGTTTTGGCGGCGCTGCCGCCAGACCGATCGAACTCCGAGCGGCTATGCCGCCGGCCGGAACAATTCAAATGCCAAGCTTTGCTATCAGAAAAATCAATTCTGGCGGCCATGACTTACGTGGACTTGAACCCGCTGCGCGCCAATATTGCAGTAGGTATTAATACTTCTGATTACACCAGCGTCAAGGCTCGACACTTGGAAATCTTGCGGGATCAAAGCAAAGCGAGCCATTGTTGCCGCGTGTCGGGCAATCAGCTAAGTCTAAGATTATGCTCAGATTTTTCTGAGGTGTCTCTGACTAGCCATGTGCGCCGAGCCAGTCTTCGAGGATTGATGCCGCAATGTCGGGCATTTGCACAATGGGCATATACCCGGCACCCTTGACGACCCGAAGTTCGCCCTTCGGACATTGATCGGCCATGTCCGCCATGACGTGCGGCGACGATCCGGCATCGTGCTCGCCAGCTATCATCAAGACCGGCGCTGCGATTGCGTTGAGCGATGCAAATTGATCCTCGCGATCACGCAAGAGTTCTAGGCCTGCAATAACGCTCGGCAGGCTGGCTCTGGCCATGTTCCCAGCGAGAGTTGTGATCGCAGAGGCAGGGGCGCCCGCTGGGAAGAGCCCACGTGCAAAACTGTTGACGAAGTTTTCAACGCCACGATCACGCACATCGGCAAGCTGATGATTGCGCCGAACATTCCCTTCAGGCGTCTCCGCTTGGGCGACGGTATTGAAGACAGTAAGTGAAAGCAGCCGGTCCGGTTGCAACGACGCTATTTTGATGGCCACCATTGCGCCGAGAGAAGCGCCAACGATGTGCGCCCGATCAATGGAAAGATGATCAAGTAGGTCGACGATATCTTTCGCCAGGAAGCTCAGCGTGTCGCCGCTTGCGAGCGGGATGGTGCTTTCGCCGAAGCCTCTCATATCCGGAAGGATATAGCGCCTGTGCGGCGATAGCCGTTTCAAAGTTTCGTCCCAGATCGCGTGAGTCATGGGAAACCCGTGGATCAGGACTACGCAATCCCCATGACTTTCGCCAAGTTCTTCATAAGAAATCACCCCTTGAGCTTTCTTGAAGGTTTTCACTTTTGATCCCGGTTTTTGGCGAGAGAATATTTTCGCATTCAATATAGCAGGCCGCTTATCCGCCAACAATCACCGAGCACGGCGTGCATTGGCGAATATCTTCGCCAGAGCAGGCGAACGCCGAGCGGCTATGCCGCCGGCCGGAACGATTCAAATGCTAGGCGCTGCTGGGCAAGATTTAGACTAAAGCGCAGCATCACTTTGCCGCGCATGCGGCTGAATTACTATTTCGGCTTTTAAGTCAAAAACCAGCTGTTTTAAGACTGCTGGTTTTTTATCTGCTATTTGTTCACGAAAAGCGAGTATCCGCTATTGTGCTTGACCCCATGCAGTTGAAATACCTATTCATTTTTGGGTCGCGCTTTGGATTTTTCCAATTCTTGCTGTTCCAATTTCTTAAATTCGACAGCGGTCAAGACTAACCCAACAATCATTAGCGAAAAAACTAAGATAGCTACGTAAAGCAGATTAAACGCCACGGTTTCTTCGCCCCATAAGAGCGCACAGCTTGAAGTAAATGCCGAACGTAAAAATAGCTGGAATCCAGATGGCTGTAAAAATTGCCTGCTGGGGATCTTTCATCACAAACCATAAATAGGCAGAGATAACAAACGAAATCATCACTGCTAAAATAATGAAGTAATCAGATTTATTGAACATAGTCTACCTACGGAGTTTACGAAAAATCACTGTACTCTAAAAAACCATAACCGATTGCGCTGACCAGGCATCCGGTAATTGCCACAGCACCTATCACGCGAATCCCTGACGTGATGCCGAAAGCAAAAACGTTCAGGTTTATCAAACCAACTAAGCCAAGCAGGATGCCGAAGCAGCCGATTACAGTGATTACGTTTCCAGCGAAGATCAACGCCCCAAGAAGGGATCTTTTGGATATGTAACTGACGGATTTATTAGTGGTCTTGGCCATTCCTTCATTGTATCTGAAGTTGGTGTGATGACTGTGGCACGACTACTTCATCGCCTACTGCTTCAAAGGCCAAGGCGTCTGCCCCTGGTCCAATACGCGGCGCACGTGGCAGACGGCAGCGCATCTAAGCGACCAGGTCACCCGTGTTTTCATTGATAACCAAGATTGATTTCAAGCGCTTCCGATTGGTATCTTCTAGCTATCCTCAAGGTAAGCAATAGGAAATGACCCAACTCGCGATATCTGTACCCGAAAGTCTCTTCGGCGCTTTGCGCAAAGCACCTCACGAACTCGCGCAAGAGATGGGCCTTGCGGCTGCCATCCATTGGTACCAACAAGGCCAAATCTCTATGGAGCGCGCCGCAGAGACTGCTGGCATGGATCGGCCTAGGTTTCTTCAAGAACTTGCGCGGCGAAAAGTCGATGTTTTTGTAATTGACCCAGCCGACTTGGCGCGCGAACTAGGCAGTCTTTGAATGCTGATCGTCAATGCGTCTCCACTGATTTTTCTGGGGAACGCAGGGCTTTTGAATGTGTTGCAAGCGATAGATCACACGGTAGTGGTTGCGCAATCCGCGTTCGATGAAGTGACCAAATCCGCACATGCTGATCGGGCGAAGGCGGCAGTTTCCGGAGCCAAATGGCTAACTCGCAAGTCCTGCGGCGGCGTGCAGTCGAGCATTCAAGCTTGGGATTTGGGTCGGGGCGAGTCAGAAGTTCTTGGGCTTGGTTTGCAATTCCCAGAGGCAATCATGGTTTTGGATGATCTCGCAGCGCGGCGTTGCGCCCTTGCCCATGGACTCATCGTTATCGGCACGCTGGGCGTGCTCGTCAAAGCCCATCGCTTGGGGCATGTAGTCGATCCACTCCAAGCACTCGACGAACTACGCCAATGCGGGATGTGGTTGTCTGATGCCGTGGTTAGGCAGTTTCGCGAAGCCATTGCTTAAGGGGAAGTAGATTGACAAGTTTCCCACTAACGACGTCCAGCCTAACTGCCTTCCGTTTTCCCGGCGATTCGACGCGCTATCGCAACCAGCCTGCCTAGATGTCGAGATCGGATCGGCATGCTGGCTTAATCGAAATAGATCGATACGCCCAAACAGATGGATGCGCAGCGCAAGCCCGGAACACCCAACCTTGTAAGATTCATCCTACATACGGCGCTCTTGGCTGTGTGGCATTGATGCGTACACCAGGGATAGCTTCGAGCACCGCAAGCTCTGGGTCGAACAACGAATTTTGGAACTCGGCGGTATTTTGGCCTGCGGAGTTTATTCTTGGGCTGTGATGAGTAATCACGCCTCGAATGAATGGACTGCCGAAGAAGTGGCCGCGCGCTGGGGTGAAAACGGGCGCTTTGGCGGCACTGCCGCCAAAGCGTTTGAACGCCGAATGGCTATGCCATCGGCCGGGCAAACTTTATCCAGCACATGCCGAAGCCGAGGACAACCCCCCCTGTCAGATTGATCCTACGCAAGTCCGCGCTAACATCGCACTGAAGGCTAGGCTGATGGGTGAAAAACTTGACAAATCCTTCGAGCATCGTAAACGCTGGGTTGAAAATCGCATTCTGGAATTGGGCGATATTTTTGCCTGTGGAATTTACGCTTGGGCGGTCGTGAGTAATTTAATTCCCCTCAAAACCATTACGAAACTCACCCGGCGCGCAATTATTGCTAATCGTCAATTGGGTCGATTGCGACTGGCTTTGCCCCCGGACATCGGTGCAGGAAATGATGAGCGGGTAAGTGCCGGGAATTGGCGCATTCTGGCAGGTCAATAACGGTAACGAACCCGAAGTCGTTAATCCATTCGTTTGCGACCAGGTGCTTACGGAACAGTCGCTTGCAGGGCCAGTGCAGTTTACAAATCCGGTGCTTTTCCAAAACACGGTGTGCGCGCCACCGATCGGGGGCACGCAACTGGGCGTGACGGTTAGGGTGATGCCAGCCAGACTAAAGCTCGCCACCTGCTGCACCATGCTGGAACTGCCGTTGAAATGGCCGCCTGACGTGCGCCCCAGGGCGCGCAGCTGGCCGCTTGCGGGCAGGCTCAAACCGCTGAGCTGCCAGTTCGCAGTGCTGTCCACCCGAGTTGCCGTACCGCCCAGTGGCGTGTAGCTGCTGCCACCGTCAATGCTCAACTCAAACGTCGTTTGAATCACATCCGGTGTACTGCCGCCCCGGCTCCACAGCACTTGAGTGGCACTGACCGCACTCAAGCTTTGTGCCGCCGGGTCATTTATTAGCCGTGCAAAAAGCTTGCGCGGCGTTCCAGCCACCGTAGTGAATTGGCCCCCGAGCAGAATCTGGCCGTCCGCCTGTAACGCTACGCTGTAGACACTGGTACTCACATTAGGATTAAAGCCCGCATCCAGAGTGCCATTCGCCGCCACCCGCGCGATGCGATTGCGCGACGCGCCAGCCACCGTGGTGAAGATACCTCCGAGCAAAATCTGGCCGTCCGCCTGTACCGCTACGCTCACGACAGGGCCGTTCACATTAGGATCAAAGTCCGCATCCAGCGTGCTATTCGCCGCCACCCTGGCGATGTAATTGCGCGGCGTTCCAGTCACCGTAGTGAATTGGCCCCCGAGCAGAATCTGGCCGTCCACCTGCACCGCTACACTTCGGACAACGCCATTCACATTAGGATTAAAACCTGCATCCAGCGTGCCATTCACCGCCAACCGCGCGATGCGATTGCGCGGCGTGCCAGCCACCGTGGTGAAACCGCCCCCGAGCAGAATCTGGCCGTCCGCCTGCACCGCAACGCCGTTGACAAAGCCGTTCACATCAGGATTAAAGCCCGCATCCAGCGTGCCATTCGCCGCCACCCGCGCCATGTTATTGCGCGTCGTTCCAGCCACCGTGGTGAAGGAACCCCCGAGCAGAATCTGACCGTCCGCCTGTATCTCTACGCTGTAGACACCGCCGTTCACATTCACTTTAGGATTAAACCCGGAATCCAGCGTGCCGTTGGCCGCCACCCGCGCAATGTTGTTGCGCGGCGTTCCAGCGACCGTGGTGAAGATACCCCCGAGCAAAATCTGGCCGTCCGCCTGCACCGTTACGCTGTAGACACCGCCGTTCACATTAGGATTAAAGCCCGCATCCAGCGTGCCGTTGGCGTTCAACCGGGCGATGTTGTTGCGTGCTTGGCCCAGCACAGAGCCAAAGTTACCTGCGATAATCGTCTTGCCGTCCGGCTGCACTGCGCTGACCAAGACATCGCTTCCAACAATATTGAGATCAAGCGGGTCAACATCGCCGGGCGCAGCATAAGCGCCGGGCAGACTAACGACGACGCTGGCCAGCAGGGCGATGACGCAATGCCGCCGGACATGCCTAAGTTTGAAAAATTCGAGCATGAAGAGCATCCTGTAACGGATGAATTTTCGAAAACTGGCTTTCTGGCGAACGTTCATTTTTTGACCTCTGTAAAGTTTATTCATGAAAATACAATTAGCCCCGGACGGCGCAAGCCCGGGACGCCACCCTTGCAAGATTCATCCTACATGTTTCCCCGCCATTTGCAGCTTACACAAAGCCAATCGCGACACGCCAAACTTATTGGATGACCCAAGCCCGCCGCCAACTCGTAGACCCAAGCCACGCAGGCACCTTTCATTCACTGCACCAATCGTTGCGTGCGGCGCTCTTGGCTGTATGGCATTGATGCGTACACCAAGGCTAGCTTCGAGCACCGCAAGCTCTGGGTCGAACAACGAATTTTGGAACTCGGCGGTATTTTTGCGTGCGGAATTTATGCCAGGGCCGTTATGAGCAATCACCTGCATCTGGTGGTTCACATGAGCGCCGAGGCCTCGAATGAATGGACTGCGGAAGAAGTGGCTGCGCGCTGGGGTGAAAACGGGCGCTTTGGCGGCACTGCCGCCAAAGCGGTCGAACGCCGAGCGGCTAGGCCGCCGGCCGGAACGATTCAAATGACAGGCGTTGCTATCAGAAAAATCAATTCAAGCGGCCATGACTTAGGTGGACTTGAACCCGGTGCGCGCCAATACTGCAGAAGGCATTAATACGTCTGATTACACCAGCGTCAAGGCTCGACACTTGGAAATCTTGCGGGATCACAGCAAAGCGAGCGCGCCATTGATGCCGTTGGCTGGCATCAAATCGCTCAATGTGCAGACTTTGACGCAAGCCGAATACATCGACTTGCTCGACTTCACCGGGCGCGAATGGCACTCAGGCAAGCGCGGTCGAATAAAAGCAAGTGAGCCGAGGGCGCTGGGTGACTTTGACCGCGAGTCTGGTTGGGTCTTGCTGATCGTGACCGGCGACTTCCTACTTATTGCGGACATGCGCTCACCTCGAGCGACCCGATATTCAGTTCGCAAGCTGCGCGATTACCAGATCGAGCAATGCCCGAAGGCGGGCAAGTCGACGCAGGTCTCGGTGATAGCCGAGCCATGTGTCACGTCCCGGCGGCTCGGCGCCCAAGTCGATCCGTTCGATCCCGGCGGTGGCATCACCCAACGGAACTGGCAATATAGTAATGCCCATGCCTTGGGCACACATCCTGGCCTGCACGTCGCGGCTGTTGCTGCGGAACACCGTGCGTGCTCTTGGCAACATCGTTTGCAGCCAGCTGTCGTCGGGGGTTCCCGCGAACGCTGTGTCTAGGGCGAGCAAGGCACTGCCGGCGCCATCGCCAGCCATTGGATGTGCAAGTCCCGAGCGTAGGTAGGCGCCATAGCGTATATGCAACAACTTTCGCGAAACAACGCCGGTTTCATCGAACGGCCTGATTCGGAACGCCACATCGGCCTCGCGACGAGAAAGGCTCAGGAAGCGCGAATCTGTCAGTAGCTCGATCGTGACCAGGGGATGCAAGGCAGAAAATCCCGCAAGCACCGGTGTGAGGACATGCGCGCCGAACCAATCTGACGAGGTAATCCGCAGTACACCTTCGAGTTGTTGCGTTTGTCCGGCAAGCCGTCGCTCAAAGGTGAGCGCTTCCTCTTCCATGCGTTCGGCATGCCCCAGGAGGGTGGAGCCTTCGTCAGTCAGGACAAAACCATCCTTGGTCCGCTGGAAAAGTTTGTGCCCGACCGCCTCTTCCAAAGCGCGCAATCGTCGACCCATCGTTGGCTGCGTCTGGGCCAGTTTCCGAGCCGCTGCGCCCAGTGTTCCTTCCCTGGCAATCGCCAGAAAGACGCGTAAATCACTCCATTCCATCCGAAATCGACCGCCAATTGCGTGTATTCGAGTCCATACAATTATGCATGATAGACATGCGTATTTGTGGCTTTTCATGCATTTGTGACTGCCATAGTATGGCGGTCACTGGTTGCGACTCGGGCTGACCTGTGTCGCGCCATTTTGGCCATCACTAGAAAAGGCGCAGGAGATTTTCCTTGTACAACATCCGGCTCGCAATAAAGGTTCTTCTAAAACTGCTGTTGGCGTTCGCCGCACTTATTGGTGCCTTGCAGTTTTTCCGATTTCTATTTCTGCCGGGGCTGCAGTCCATATTCCATCCCGGTGATTCGGTTACGAGCCTGCTGCGACGGACTGGCATCTTCCTTTTCGCCGTGTTGGCTTATTGGGCGTACGTCCGGTTTTTTGAAAATCGTAGAGCCAGTGAGCTTCGTCCGGCGCCACTCGCCATTGTTTTGGGTGCTACGTCCGGCAGCTTGCTGATAGCAATCTCGATGCTTTTACTATTCGCATTCGGGGTTTACGAAACGACCGCCTATCAGGGAATACAAAGCGGCTTGCTTGGCGTGGCCGGACTGATCCTAATAGCCGCGTTTCTGGAAGAAATCGCATACCGTTGCATACTCTTCCGAATCCTCGAAAACGCCTGCGGCACGATTCCTGCCTTATGCCTGCAATCATTGATATTCGCGCTCGTGCACCTCGAAAATATCGAGGGTCGGACCAGCATGCAAGAAGTGGTTACGATGGTCGTGTCGGTGACATTGATCGGCGCGATCTGGACCATGGTGTTCGTGCACTCGCGCAATCTCTGGGTCACGACAGCGAATCACGCCGCATGGAATTTCACGATCCTCCTTACCGGATTGCCGCTGTCGGGTAATGAAGACTGGCGCCGCATGGCTCCGATCTTCAGCGAGTATCATGGCCCCGCCTGGCTGACAGGCGGTGTTTTCGGTCCAGAGACCTCCATCGTCACGATCGTCATCGCCGCGGTCACTCTCGCCGCCATGCTGTACTGGGCCAAGGAAAAGAAACGTCTTATAAGAGGTGTAGCAAGGCGTGTCGATTCACAACAGTTACCGCAACCAGAAGCCGGTCATGCATAGAGCCATATCGCCACGGGAAATCGCCGCAGCGCTTGCCGAAAATTGGTCACCACGCGTCATTGCCGAACTCGATGAGAACTACGTCAAAGTCGCCAAAGTTCACGGTACGATCGGATGGCATAGCCACGACAGCGAAGACGAGCTTTTCCTGGTACTGAAAGGATGCTTGCGTATCGAGATGGAGGCAGGACCAGTAACTCTTGATGAAGGTGATTTGTTCGTCGTGCCCATGGGCATGCGACACAATCCCAGCGCACAAGATGAGTGCCTGATCATGCTCATCGAGAGAAAATCAACGCTTCACACCGGCACAGTCGTAAACGAAAAGACACGCACATTGGCGGAACAACTCCGTCCGGTCCAAGGCAATGTTCGCCCATATGAGTTCGGCACGCTGGTCGCGTTGGTTTCGCCCCTGCCATGAATTGGATATCCATTGACAAAGGTGGACTCGGGACGCACGGACTTGGATGATGAGATGGACTCCTCCCAGAATTCGGCGTCACATGAGCCCCGAGGCATCGAATAAATGGACAAGCGAGGAAGTGGCCGCGCGCTGGGGTGAAAACGGGCGTTTTGGCGGCACTGCCGCCAGACCGTTTGAACGCCGAATGGCTATGCCATCGGCCGGGCAAACTTTATACTTTATCCAGCACACACGCCTGAACTGTGTGCGCAAAAATCACCTGCGATTGTCGATAACGCCAAAGCCGTTGCCGAATATCGATCACGATTGACCCATTTGTCGTGGCCCATGAAATCTTTGAGCGAGCCGATTGTGCACAAGGCAAATGCCGAAGATAAAGTCACGGGCAGATTTTGGGAGGGGTGAGCGCGGTCGCTTTGGCGGCACTGCCGCCAGAGAGGTCGAACGCCGAGCGGCTATGCCGCCGGCCGGAACGATTCAAATGACAGGCGTTGCTGTCAGAAAAATCGATTTTAGCCGCGATGACTTAGGTGGACTTGAACCCGGTACGCGCCAATATTGCAGAAGGCATTAATACGTCTGATTTCGAAAAGCGCGCGTCGGCTGTTGTACTTTTTTTACGAAAAGCGCGCGTCCGCTGTTGACGGACGGCTTCAATCAAAAACTAAGTCTAAATCTCTATCAACTAGCACCCGTTTTGTTACTAAGGTTGACTTAGAGGCGCAATTTTTGCAGCGGTATTGAACTTCAATTGCTTGCCCGGCCAAAACGTACACGACCAGCGCAGCTGATTGACTCGAAAAGAAAACGCGAGTCTCTTCCGTGCAGAGCAGCTTCGCCGAAATGACGTATCTGTTTGCAGCTGTGCTTGAAATACTCACGCGTTTTACTTGCGGAACATAAGCGCGCACCCAGTTTTTGCCGGCCCTTAGCAAATGCTCCGTATTGATTGCAGTCTTGTTAACTTGCCAATGCACTGTGATTTCTTTGCGCCTCACTACTGAGCAGTCGGTAATCTCAGAGCTTGAATCTAACTGATTGCTCTGCGCAAATTGATTCAACACCCAAAACAGTTGGTATCTGCCCGGAATAACTGGGCTTTCAATTCCCATATTTTGATGGCCAGCAAATTGAACTCTATCTGCAGGAAACGACGGTTTTCCATCCATGCGCCGCCACTTTAGTTCCCCCAATAGCGGCATTGGGATTTGATTCGCATCAAGCGTCTCAATACCCACCATTGCGCTGCTTCGATAAGTCATTTGGACTAAATGATTCCCGCCATGTACCAATTCCAGTTCACAGTCGTCTGATTCAATTACCCGGGAACAGGGTGGCTCAAAACCCTCTAACGTCGGCCATTGAATCTGATATTGGCCGGCGGGCAACAAAATTCGTTGTCTCAAGTTACCCAAACGAACGCGCCGGAGGCTCCCACCACTACCTAGCTGCCGAATTCGTACGATAATTTTTGCGGCCGGTCTAATGGCTAGACCTTTGAGCGTGAATTTTAGCCCTAGCCGTGCGGGCTTGCTAAATTGCCTTGCAATTGATCGCGTTAATCGCACTACCTTGTGCATTTCAGCATTAGCAATTCGATACACACGTTGGCTACATGCGCTGTCGCTGAACCACGGTAAGCAGCCAACTTTCGCAAAGTCTAGTTTGTAGACCAGCTATTTTCACTCGCAAAGGTTTCAATTGCTTTAAATCCTTGTTGTAAGTCATGAATAAAGCGTGTGAGGCCGGGTGCGGACAACCAGCTTGTAAAGAGCCTACACGATCTAAAGGCATATCTCCGATCACTGTACGCGTTCAGTGATGCCATTGGGCACGAACATGACTAGTTAGCTCAGATCACAACATTGGCGACACCTACATTTGCCGCTCAACTTGTTCGGTCAAGTCAGTTACCAACTGCTGCAACACCTGCAAATTAGCCCGGCAGATGAGCCCGCGTCAGATGAGCCCGGGACACGCAACCTTGTAACGTCCAGAGTTTGCGAATTGCTCATCACCGCCGACGAGTAGATACCGCAAGCGAAGATCTCACCCGTTTCTAAAATACGCGCTTCGCCCCATGGTTTGCGATTTTCAAAGCTCCGCTTGGTGTATCCGTCAAAGCCGCACAGCCAGGAGCGACGCACACAGCGGTTGGTGCGGTGATACGTGCCAGCTTGGTTGGGATTGACGAGTTGGCTTCGGGCTTGGGTCATTGAGATAGCTTGTTGGTTGCAAGCGTGTTGGGCAATCAGCTCAGTCTGAGATTGGGATCAGATTTTCTGAGGAGTGTGTGTCCCGAGCCCTTAGCCAATGCCGCTAGTCAGAGGCAATGCGCGCGAGGCTTGTATCTCAGCGGCGTCTATTCTCGCCAAAACCGAACGGGATCGACAGCTCACGTCATTACACGAGCGCTTTCCCGAATATGGCTTTGATCAGCACAAAGGTTATCCAATGCCTGTGCACTTAGCAGCGCTCGCGCGGCTTGACCTTTGTGAGACCAATCGGGGTAGCTATACTCCGGTCTGGGCGCTTTCGCAGGCCAAACTTTTCAACGAATAGGAAACTTATGAAACAGCTTCTGTTTTTTGCTGCGCTGATCTGCACAGCGGGCTATTTTTACAACCAAAGCAAGTCAAAAGCTGATTCAGAGGATGCAGCCGCGAACGGCCCGATTACTAATCCGGTTTTTGGGGCACATCGATACACGATTTCGGGGGACAGCCGGTCAATTGAGATGGGATTGTTTATTCAGCACCGAAATCGTGAGGAGTGCGAAAAAAACAAAGAATTGATGAGAGCTGCTTTCGCCCAAGGCTGGAAATTCAAATCGATGGCCTGCGAAAGCAATCTGGACGCGCGTTATCTCAAGATGTTTAGCAATCAGCCCGGGCGTCTAACTTACATTTCCTTCTCGCCAGTAGATCCTAGAGAGCGCGAAGCGCGCGGTATTTTCTGGGGCACGACTGAGCAAGAAAGTGTCGAATTGTGCAGGCAGTTTTCGTCTCGCCACAGCCAAAAGGGCGCGGTCAAATGCGTTGCGCCGAGGTAGTGAGGTGATTGCGATAGGTTTCAACTAGACGCGCTGATGGCAGAAGTTGGGAATGCCTGGACCTGGCATCGGCGATTGAAAACCCGTGGAAACCCGTGGACATGCGCTTTTCGCCCAGTAGAACCCATCGCCCTAAAAAAGCCCTAAATTGAAATTCATAGTTGCTTCTTTATCCAGCAGACACGCCTGAACTGTGCGCGCAAAAATCAGCTGCAATTGTCGATAACGCCAAAGCCGTTGCCGAATATCGATCACGATTGACCCATTTGTCGTGGCTCATGAAATCTTTGAGCGTGCCGATTGCGCGCAAGGCAAATGCCGAAGATAAAGTCACGGGCAGATTTTGGGAGCGGTGAGCGCGGTCGCTTTGGCGGCACTGCCGCCAGGCAGTGCCGCCGGCCGGAACGATTCAAGTGCCAGCCGAAGCACAGGGAGCGACTTTGTAAACTGCTGAAGAGCCGAATTAAGCAGCGTTATCACCCTCTCGATATTCATTAGCCCGAGCTTGCGGATCCGCCAAGTAACGTAGCCCTTCCGTGCTCAGCAAGCGCAATACCACAAGGCAAAAAGATGCCGAACGCAGTTCGGCGATCCTTTCGGTTGCAAACTTGCACCAACAGCAACAGCATTCAACACAAAGACTCAAACAGGGGATGCGAACCCCCTAGTTAGCAAGCTAAGCAGCTAAGCAAAGCATCAAGCCCAAGTCAAAGTCGCCATAAATATCGCACCCGCAACGAAAATGAGCGTGCCTGCGCCCAAAAAGCCCCAGCGCACTTTGGTCTTAAACACCAACGCCAAACCACCAAAAAATAGTGCAATGGTGAAAATTACACCCGCTAGTGAAAATTTATCGCCGATTTCGTTGGCGACTCTACCTACATTAAAGCGCTTATCGGCGGCTTCGAAATCTTTAACGCTGCTGGAGAACAGCGCATCGACGTAATCCTCACCTAAATCAATATTGAGCGCTGCCTCCAGTTCGGCTTCAGTGAACGAAAAAGCGCCCTCTTCGTCGGACTCTTCTTCGGTGCCGGTTTCGGCAACTTCTTCTGATTCGCTGACGTCCGCGGCCGCGCTTGCAGCGGCTGTGGGCGTTTCGGCCTCAGCATCATCTTCAGGGAGCTCAGGAAGCTTAAGCGCTTCATAGGCCGGGTCGCTGAGCTGTGAGGTATACAGCCAGCTGGCCATTTGAAGTAACCTTGTTTTGCGGGCTTGATCGTCGATCTCGAGCGCTTCCCAAATCATTTCTTTGGCTCTTGTGTCGACTTGCGCGTCTTGAATATAGGAAGTCAGCTCATCGTTGTAGGTCGTGCTGGCTTTTGTCGTCATCGCTGCTGCTTCGCCGTAACCTTCAACGCTCTGCCCGCCCCAAAGCCCAGCTTGATGGCCAGCTACCGCCGCGCCAATTGCGCCAACCCCCAGCAAGATCGCGGCGCTGAGTTCAAATAAATCAAATGGCTTACTGCTTTCAGTTTCGTTCATAGGCTTAGCTCCGGGTTTGGGCGCGAGGTAGATGCTGAGGTTTGCCGAACTTATATCGTGATAAAAGCGTGATGCGGTTGGCACTTTGAGTATGCGCATAAATCGCGAAAGCTCAACAAGCTCCCCTAAGTTTTAGGTTTGATCGCTTTGGAGATATTTGGCCAATGACGCGCCTTTAACAGTTAGATGTGCACGCTCATCGCTTCGAATTTTTGGAGCGCACTTATGCTCAGCCACGACGGTCGACCAAACGCGGGTGGAATAAAAACAATAGCGCTTGATCCAGCACGCTCCAGCGCCGCCAATTGGTTAGGCGCCGCTGGCGTTTTGCCGTTTTTGCTAGCGCTGCTGCTGGCGTTTTTTGGACGCTCGCCCGAGCAGCGCGAACTCGGCGCGCGCGCGTTCGTACTTTACAGCGGCATAATTCTGAGTTTTTTGGGTGGTATTCGCTGGGGCGCGGCGCTGCCTGCACCTAATTTGAGGTTGCTCGCGCTGGCGGTCGGGCCAAGTCTATTGGCATTTGGCGCGTTGCTGCTGCCATTGGCACCGGCAGTGGTGATCTTGGCAGTAAGCTTTGCTGTCGTTGGCTTAGTTGATAGCACGCGCGGCGCGCATGCGCTTTGGCCGCAGTGGTTTAAGCAGCTGCGCATGCGCCTGAGCATTGCCGTGGTTTGCCTGCACGCGGTGCTTTATCTGGGCGCGCCGCAGTTTGCCGATCTACTCAGTTTGCCGAGGTAGAGTATGATTAAAATCAAAGACTTGCCGCATGCAGACCGCATTCGGCCGCTAAACGCGAACGCCAGCGGCGGCCATTTCAACGCAGCAGGTGAATTTGTTTTGCTGTGGCTACATCACGCCGTGCGCGCACATGAAAACGCTGCGCTCGACGTTGCTATTGCACTGGCTAATCAGCTGGGGCAACCCTTGCTGGTGTATCAAGGCTTGGCCGGCAAACATCGCTTTAACTCAGATCGACATCATCGATTTATTCTGGAGGGTGCGGCTGACGTCGCCTTGCAATTTGCCGAGCTGGGTATTTCGTACGTGATGCATGTGCCGAGCGATCCGGCTGCAAAATCGCCGCTTCCAGACTTGATCGCGCGCGCGAGCGCATTCGCGTGCGAAGAATTTCCCGCCCCGCCGTTTCCAAGCTGGACGAAAGCGCTTACGCAGTCAAGCAGTACGCCGGCTTGGGCCGTTGACGCCAGCTGCATATTGCCCATGCACTGGCACGGCCACGCGATTGAGCGCGCCTTTAGCTTTCGCGATCTGAGCAAAGCGCAGTGGCAGCAAAGATTGCAGGCGAACTGGCCAGCCGATGACCCTAAAGTGGCCTATCGGCAGGGACTATTACCCGAATCTGCGCTGGCAAACGCGGGCTTAAGCTTAATGACTGACGCGTGCGAGCTGCCAAACCTTATCAGCCGCTGCAAAATTGAACACAGTATTGCTGCAATCCCGGGCACTGCTGGCGGCACAGCGGCGGGCTATGCGCGCTGGGAAAAGTTCAAAGCGGGCGCGCTAAATCGCTATGCGCAAACGCGAAATGACGCGGCAAATCCACAAGGCGTTTCACGCTTGAGCGCTTACTTGCACCACGGCCACATTTCCGCGTTTCGGATTGCGAAGCAGGCAAAGGCGCAGGGCGGTGCTGGCGCTGAGAAGTTTTTGGATGAGCTGCTGGTGTGGCGTGAACTAGCGCAGCACTGGTGTTTTTATCGCCAGCACACGCTTGAGCGTTTGAGCGCCCTGCCCACCTGGGCACAAAGCAGTTTGCAAGAAAATGCGCACCTGCGCAGCGCGAAGGACTATCCACTTGAGGAAATCGAGCAAGCCCGCACGCCGGATTCACTTTGGAACGCTGCACAATTATCTTTACTGCGACATGGTGAGCTACATAACAATATCCGCATGACCTGGGGCAAGGCGCTGGCGGAATGGTCAAAAACGCCGAAAGCAGCGCTGCGCAATCTGATCGATTTCAATCATCGCTATGCACTGGATGGCAACAACCCGAATTCTTACGGCGGCTTGCTCTGGTGTTTGGGGCTGTTTGATCGCCCTTTCCAAGGTCAGCCAAAAAGCGCACTGGGCAGCATACGCGCACGGCCCACAGCAGTGCATGCGGGCCGGCTGGATTTTCAGAGCTATCAGGCGCAGCAACTAAAACCCGTGCGCAAAAAACTGCGCGTGGCGATTATTGGCGCGGGTTTGACTGGCTTGAGCTGTGCGCGTGCGTTGGCAGATGCTGGGCACGATTTGGTGCTGTTTGACAAAGCGCGCGGGGTCGGCGGGCGCATGAGCACCAGGCGCAGCGAGCTGGGTGATTTTGACCACGGCGCGCAGTATTTTACCGCGCGCGATCCGCGCTTTGCTCGCATGGTCAAGCTCTGGCAAGCCGATGGCGTGGTGCAGCGCTGGCGCGGTCGCTTGGCCGTGTTTAGCGCGGGCGTCAAGCAAACAGAGCCGGTCACGCCGCAACCGCGCTTTGTTGCAGTGCCCGGCATGAGTGCGCTAGCCAAACATTTGGCGGCAGGCCTAAGCGATCAAGCTGCGATCAAACTGGGCGGCGCGGTAACCGAAATCAAGCGTGAAGGCGAGCATTGGCGCGTTATTTTAGCCGAGCAAAGTTTTGCCGGATTTGACGCCGTTCTACTCGCAACGCCCGCGCCGCAAGCGCACGCGCTTTTGCAAGCCATTGATGGCGCGGCCGATTTGCTCGATACCTGCGCGAAGGCCCTCATGCAACCCTGCTGGGCCAGCATGTTGGCGTTAGCTGATCCACTGGATGTAGATTTTGACGGCGCGTTTGTCAATCACAGCCGAGCCGATGCGCCCGAACATTCGCAGGCCGATGCGAGTGCCGCGACCTCCGTACTGAGCTGGATCGCCAGAGATAGCGCCAAACCCGGCCGCCGCGTGCCACAGCCAGTCCGGGAAACCTGGGTGCTGCACGCCAGCCCGAGCTGGTCTGCACTGCATTTGGAAGCTGATGCCGAACAAGTCGGCGCGGCTATGCTGGCGGAATTCACCCAGTTAACCGGGCAAAAACCTATTGTGGTGCACCAATGCGCGCATCGCTGGCGCTACGCGCTTGGCGGGCTTGCGCAAGCTGCTTATGCTGGCACGAACGAACACAATAGTGCGTTTTATGATGCGAGCTTGGGTTTAGGCATAGGCGGCGATTGGTGCCTGGGCGGCCGGGTTGAAGCGGCGTTCTTGTCGGGCATGGCGCTGGCGGGGAAGGTATTGCGGGCATAAGGGATTGTTCGTGCCTGCGCCGGGATGACGAGGTAGAGTGGAACCACTGAAAACACTGTTTTCATAACTCACGCGCATTCGCGAGCGCTACATAGCCTCGTCTACAGCGGCCGCAAAAATGCGGTTACGGCCCGCGTGTTTGGCACGATAGAGCGCGCGATCCGCCGCCTCAATCAACGCCTCTTTGGCGTTTTTAATGCTGATATCCACCTCGGCGCCCAAATCAATTGGCAGCTTGAGCTGCTGATAGCCAAGGCTAATCGTTAAACTGACATCGGCAAACGCGCGCTGAACTTCCGCTCGAATGGATTCTAGCCATGGGTGGACAAAATCTAGCGTTTGGCCAGAGGGAATTTTCAGCAATAGCGCGAATTCTTCGCCGCCAACGCGCGCAAATAGCAATTCATCGGCCTCAGCACACGGAATTTTGCCGACAAAACTTGCAAATCGAACGAGTAGATCATCACCTGCTAAATGCCCGTTGCTGTCGTTAAATCCTTTGAAATAATCTAGATCCAATAGCGCCAGCACTAGCGTAGAACGTACGCTCGGCGGGGCAAGCCAGGCCTGCAGGCGATTATCAAATTCGCGACGATTTGCAATGCCGGTTAGGCCATCCAAATGCGCTAGCGCGGCAAGCTGTAAGTTAGCCTGTTGCAATACTTGCGTTTGCTCCGCCAAGGTTAAAGTTCGGCGCGCTACTTCCGCATGCAGCGTGCGCGCGGTGCGTGCTAATACGATGTTTCGCAGCATCAGTAAAATCGCCAGCAATAGCGCTGCGCTGGCCAATGCCAGTGCCCAGCGTAAGGCGCGGCCCGATGCGCCACTCCAAAAATTACCTTGCACCACAAATTCAAGCGCTGCTACACCTGCGGAACGCAAATCTGAAGTTTGCGCCTGCGCTTCAATCAAATAGGTATCGGGCGGCAATGCTTGCAGGCTAAAGCTGGCCTGATCGCTAAAATCACTCCAACGCGCTGAATTTGGCGCGCTTTTGCTGACCAGGCGGCTGCGATAGCGCACCGGAGCGAGCACGCTGTCAACTGAAAACTGGAACTGAATGCGCGAATCGGTATTGAACCGCAGCGCACCTTTGAGTGGCGCGGGCACACCGTCGATTGCCGCCCTTACGATTTGCGTTTTGAACTGTGCTGGCTGAGTGCCTGCGCCCACACTGGAAAAGCGCACCAAGCCGCGCGTTGTACACAGATAAATTCCATTGGCGCTCGGCACCAAGCAATCATTGCGCATGCCAGGGCTGGGCATGGCGAACGGCACGAAGGCAGCGCTTTTTTGCTCGCGCATGGCGAAAAAACGTGGCCCGGCAACCCAATGATGGCCTGTTTTACTGACATAACTCACATTGATGTCATTTGCCCCGACAACTTGTTCGAGCGCTTGGCTGCGGTGCCATTGATCGCCCTGCCAAAGAAAAAGCTGACTATCCTGCGCAATCACCGGCCCCTCAGGGAATTTAAATAGCGCACTTGCGCCAGGCGGTGCGCCTTGGGTGTCTTGAATATCTGCCAGCGTGCCATCTGGGTTTAGCCGAACCCGCATGGCGAAGCCATTTGCGTTGTCTAGCAGGTACTCATTAGTGGCTATTTTCAGCATCGAACCGGCTTGGCGTGTCGTTTCGCCGAGTTCTGCGACTTGCAGCCAGGCATTTTGCCGAAACTCGAACACTGCCACGCCATTGTAGTGAATGATGAATAGTCGATCTAAGCGTTCTGCGTCAACGTAAAAACTAAATACATCAAGCGCCCTTGTTGCGGGAATAAATTCCTTGCGATCCACGCTGTAAGCCCCACGCGTATAAGCACTTAAAAGTCCATCAGCAGTTATGGCTAAGTCAAGGCTTTGTTCGTTGGCAATACCCACCATTTCAAAACGCTGTGCGGGAGTTTGTTCAAACACGCCGAGCGAGGTTGCAACAAACGCCCGGCCTTTGTAAAACGCCATTTTTGCAGGCGAGCCGCGCAACCCAAAGCGCGCATCAAATAGCGTCCAGGGCGAAGGCCAAGAAACTCGGTACATCGCGCGGCGTGACGTCACCCAAAGCCCTTGCTCAGCATCAGCTGTCATCGCCAATACGTCGTCGCTATCGATTTGGAAACGTAGCCGTAGCGATAAATCCTGCCTTAGCCACCATAGCTCGCCGGTGCTAGTGCCGATGGCAATGCTGCCATCCGCCATAGCTCGCACCACATACGGCATGGATTGGCTGAGCGCACTTTGATAGGGCAGCGCTAGCTTTTCTACTGCGCCATCTTGCAGCTTCCATAGCCCGGAATGGCGCAAAAACACCAGCAAAGCGCGTTCTTGCTCGACCAGGCCCATAATGGTTTCAGGCGGCAGCTGATCTGCACCAGGCAGTGGTTTAAGTTGATCCTCTTCAATTTGATACAAGCCGCCTGCAAAACCGCTAACGAGCATGCCCTGGCTGGTATTGAACAAACCTGAAAGCTCAGCTTTGCTATGGATTGCTTTGATAGCGGGCTCTGCTATCGGTTTACCCTCTGCTGGCGCTGGCACCGGCGAGGGCTTGGGTTCTTGAATCAGCAGCCAGTGCAATCCAGCGAAATAGCTGCTGCCTTGCCGACAACCAACATCCGGTACTCTGGAAAGCCGCACCTGCGTGGGCACTGCGCCCGCCTGATAGGCCCAACTTCCGATAGCGTTAAGTTCAAAATGGCCAAAGCGCTCATAACCGCCAACCGCAACGCGCGCGCCGCAGGCCGCCATGGCGGTAACTTCCTCCATTTCCGGCATAGCGATGAGCTCAAAGCGCCCGCCGCTACGCACAATCAGGCCATCATCGGAGCTGGCTAGCACATCGCCGTTGTCAGCCTGCGTAATAGCCCACACTTCCGGCACTGCGCCATGCTGCTCGGGCCCAAACGCCTGTACAAAAGGTATGCCGATGAGTTCATTTGCAAGCGCATTGGATTGCGCGGTAGTTGCGGCTGACTGCGCCGCTACTGAGTTCGCAAGCAGCATGCATCCAATAAGGAGCCAATGTCGGCAGTGGGGCGCGGTCTTCATGATTTGATGATAGCGGCTAGGTTATTTTGCCGCTATTAAAGCACCCGCTTTAGCATTCAATCTGCGCCAAACTGCTAAACTTTTACATCTTTTTTGGAGCGCTCAACATGAATCATAGGCAAAGACTTAGTGCAATTTTGGTCGCAGCAGTCGGTGTATCGGGCGTAATGACCGGTGCTGTGAACGCCCACGAATTTCAACTCGATAGCGTGAAAATCGATCACCCGTGGAGCCGGCCCACCCCGCCCAAAGCCAGCATGGGCGTGGTTTACATGGCGCTCGAAAACAACGGTGAAAATGCAGCAAAGTTATTAAGCGTCAGCTGCGAATGTGCCAAATCCGCTGAAATGCACTTAAGCGAGATTGATGCCAGCGGCAAATCCAGCATGCGCCAGCAAACGAGCGTGGAAATTCCAGCCGGTGGCCGCGTGGAATTCGCCCCAGGCGGCTTGCACGTGATGTTGATTGGCCTAAAAGCTGGTTTGAGTGAAGGCAGCAGCTTTCCAATTACGCTGGATTTTGAAAAAATTGGCAAAGTAGTGGTTGACGTCAATGTTGAGCAAGCGCCGGCAGAATCCGCCAGCGATACTAAGGCGCATGAGCATCATCACTGATCACCCGTCGACTACCTTGCTGATCAAGAAAAGCTAACCTACCGCACCGCCAGGAACTCACATGCTTAACCGAAAACTGATTTACATGGATGCAAAATCCAGCAAATTTTGGAACATTAGCCAAGCTGGAGCCGCCTACACCGTCACCTACGGCCGCATTGGATCTACCGGCCAGGAAACCAGCAAATCCTTCGACACTGAAGCCTTAGCCGTTAAAGACGCAGAAAAGTTGATCAAAGAAAAGCTGGGCAAAGGCTACGTCGATGCCGCCGAACCCTCGAGCGAGGGCGCCTTGCCCGCCGCCGCTTTTGCCAACATCAATCAGCGTGACGATATTTCCCGCAACGCCGGCACCTTCGTTGGCATGCGCGTAGTTGACTACGCGATGGACAAGCCGGCTCGTAGTGACGTGGCCTATCGATTTCGCAGTGATTGGGATGACGATTTGCTGATCCCATCGCTGGAACACTTCTTAGCTACAACGGTAGCGCTTGATGCAACCGCGCTGGTGATCGGCGCGTGGTTTGCTGATGATTCTTCTAAGTCATCCGAAGAAGTGTTGAATTTACTGATTAAAAATCGCGAGCGCTTGCCTAAACTTGTGGCCATTTTTATAGGTGATGTGACCAGCGAAGAAAACGAAATGTCGTGGATTTACCAGAGTGATTTGGCACCACTTTTACAGGCGTTTCCGAGCTTGCAACTGCTGCGCACGCGCGGTGGCACCGAGTTAAAACTCACGCCAACCAAGCACGCAGGAATGCGCGCCTTGGCGATGGAAACCGGCGGTATGGACGCCAGCGTGCTAAAAGGCGTGTGCAGCAGCGATTTCGCGCAGCTTGAACATCTGGAGCTTTGGCTGGGCACGGATGAGTACGGCGCGAACGTCACCATGCTGGATCTACAGCCATTGCTATCCGGCAAGCTGTTCCCAAAGCTCAAATATCTCGGGCTTAGAAATAGCGATATGGTTGATGAGATCGCCGCTGCGGTAGCGACCAGCCCGCTAGTCCAAAGGCTTGAGACGCTAGATTTATCCTTAGGTACCTTAACTGATATCGGCGGCGAAGCGCTGCTGAGCTTAAAAGACAGCACCTTGAAAAAGCTTAATTTGCACTATCACTTTATGAGCCCGGAAATGGTCAAGCGGCTGCGCGCATTGCCTTTTGCGGTAGATGCCACTAGCCCTGCGGATATCGATGCGGATGAAGAGGACCGCTTCGTCGCAGTCGGCGAATAACCTGAATTGAATGGACCGGGTGAATCGGCCCGTACGCTTGGGCTTGGTCGGCAATCTTGAGAATCGCCGGATTCGAGATTTTTGCACGGCCTGGACTAACTTAGGCCAGCCAAGGCCCACATTGATTGACTACCAAGCGCTGCCGAGCGCAGCGCCAATCGTGGACGTACTGCGCATCGATTCCCCAGGTGAGAACGCCGCGCTTGCCAGCCAGTTAATCGCCCTAGGCGGCGGCCCCAAAGATGCTGGGCTCGAACACGGAGAAGTCGCGTATCTGCGCGAATTTCATCGCGGTTATTGCGCGTTATTGCGGCGCATCGAGGCCTGGCAATTGCCCGCATTCAACGCGCCGAGCGACATCGCAGTGATGTTCGATAAATGGCAAAGCCATCAACGATTTTTGCGCGCGGGCTTGAGCCGCCCGCCATCGACTTTGGCACCGGCCAGCTACTCAGCATGGCAAAAACAGCGCGCCGAGCACGGCCGAATTTTTCTAAAGCCCTTACACGGCTCCTCCAGCTCCGGCGTGTGCGCGCTACGCTGGACGCCCACGCATCAACAGCTCAAAAGCCCGATGCGGATAGCAGGCACGCGATTGTTCAACAGCCTGCGCGTGCAAACTTACGAATCGTGGGAGCAAATAGAATTCATTCTTAGCCGGCTTTTGCCGCACGGCATGATTGCCGAAACGTGGATTCCAAAACTCAGCCTGCAAGGCGGCGTAGTGGACCTGCGAATACTAGTGATCGCCGGAAAAGCCCGCCATTTCGTGCTGCGCCAAAGCCAAACACCGATGACCAACTTGCATCTTGGTAATTGCCGCGCCAATCCGAGCGGTTTAGAAGGTTCAATAGCTGCAGCGTCGCGCCTCGCAGAACAGGCGGCTGCGTGTTTTCCAGGCAGCTTATACGCCGGAGTTGACGTTTTGCTTGATCTCAGAGGCCGACCCTATATCGGTGAAATCAATGCGTTTGGTGATTTGCTGCCTGGGCTTATTGACTGTGGTGAGGATGCTTACAAGGCGATTGGTAGGGCTTGTTTGGGGTTGCCGCGATGAGGACTGCGTCAAAGCGCTATTCCCACCACCGCCAACCGATATACCAAGTTCGACGCCAATTCGGCTTGCTTTGCACGCTCTTTTAGGTGCTCGATCACTTGTTCAAAACTCATGACCACATTGGTCTGGGGATGTCGCCAGGTCCTTTTTGGGTCCGCCAAAGTGAGTAGTAAGCATCCACCTCGACAGTTTTCGTGCCGCAAGTATTTTCCAATCAACTGGTGATGCAAAGCGTCTTCAAGATCCTTTACGGACCGGTCTTTTTCTGCCAACTTGATCTCGACTGCGACTTTCTGATCGCAGCTTTTTGATTGCAAACGAATGTCAGTTTTGTTTGCATCCGCAACTTCTTCCTCTCTGGCTACGCTGTACAAGCCTTTAGCGTTCTGCTCGAACTTCAGTGCCACCGCACGCTGCATATCCGATTCTTGATCAATTTTTTTCAATAAGCCGCGGTCGCTAAAGTCATGATTTTGAATGTCGTGTTTAATTTGCTCTAGCCGACGTAGCATCACGTCGAACAAGCGATCTCGTGTATTTGCAGGAAGTTCGGCGGTAACAAAGAAACCGCGAATATCGGTTTCGGAAATCACAGCTGGTTCGGTTTCAATTGCCACGCGTTCGCGCGAGTAATAAATCAGTCGATCTTTCCTGCAGGCAAAATCGGCTTCTTGTGCAAGCATTGTGCGCACCTCGTGTGCTGCATGCCCTTTGGTTGACTGCAACGCACTAAGCAATATTTCGCGTGCGTCTTGGGCGTGATCACGTGGCCCTGACGTAAATACTCCTTGATGGTGAATATCGTCACTTGGCCGCACGTGGCCAAAGACGAGCCGTACCAGCTGCCCAAGCAATTTCGCACGCTGATCATTGTCATTAAATTCTAAATTCACGCCATTGTGGCGATTAAAAAGGTGCGCAAATAGCACTGCGGATCCATCGACAGTGATCGGCGACTTAGCCATTTCGTCGATTAAAAGAGCGCACCCCAGCGCAGTATTAAACGTAAAAACACCATGCAACCAACTTCTCCGCAGGTCTTGTTCCGCACATTGGCTAAAGCTTGCAGCGCAGGTTTGAGCGAATAGCGCCGCACCTGAATTGCGTACCAGTTTACTAAGCACGCGCAGCGCAGATTCAAGGTTTGATCGTACCCATGGGCCATTGCACTGAAGTGGCCAATTATCTAGTGCGTGATGCAAGTAGGGTTCAAAGTAACGTTGCACACTTGAATCCGCTGCCTCAATTTGCTGCATCAGGCCCGAAAAGTGCTCCAGCCCATTTTCTGATAGCTGCGCTAGCAGTTCGGGGCCAAGAACTGCCATTACTTCAATTGAGTTGCTCTCAACGAGCGGTACGATGAAATCAGGGAATTTTCCGTGTGGCAGCGTGCCGTAAACTGAAGCTAGGCGGCATTCTTCGACGCTCAGTCCATTTGCCCATGCGCCTTTATTGGCATCAGCATTCAGGCAAAAAAGCCCATGCCACCAGACATTTAAAGTGGTATTTCTCTCCTCCCGCACGGAACTCAGTTGTGGTGTAACCGTTCGCCAATAGACACAAAGCGCGATTAATGCAGCGTCGGCAACTTCGCCATTAAAAGCACGAACGACTTGGGCGCGGTCCCATAATCGACTTGACACTGAACATCGTTGGTTAAACCAATTGTAGAGTGTGTTGATGTTCGCCACACAGCTTGTGCCACTGAACGCCAACACGGGGGCACTTAGAATTTCATTTCGCCAGTTCTTCCAACTAGCAACCAATCTTTCCTCTTTATCCATATCTGAAAGCTTTCGTGCCGCATCTTGCTTGCGCCATTTGATTTGCTCAGCACTTTCCTTGTACGGCTTAGTAAGCTGCGCAATTTCCGCAAGCAAGTCCTCATTGCCATCGGCAAACTCAATAAGTTGTTGCATTGATATTTTTTGATCGCCCGTTGCGTTCCAAAGGCTATGCAGGCCGTGCAAAGCAATCAGTTTTGCTTCTAGTACGGCAGACTGTCTACAAGCGTCCTGAAGCCAAGAAATATCTGCAATCCTGAGGTTTCCTAATAGGCCAACTTCCCACATTTGCCGCCATTGGCTCCAGGCATCTTGCGCTGAATCCTCACCGCAAAGCAGATCAAGCTCAATCTTAAAAATTTCGGCGCGGCGAATTTGATCAGCGACGAGGCTAGCTTGGAATGCGTTATCTCGGTCCTGATTTCGATAAGTGGATCGTGCAAGCCAGGCCACGCAGCAAGCCCTCAAGTAGCGGTGATTAGACTTTTCTGTAAGAAATTGATTGCGGCAAAGCAGCCAAAGCGACTCATGCAAAAACGCATACTGGCTCTCGTGAAATTGATGAAATTCAACGCTTTCACAACCGAGCCAAATAAGCCCCGACAGCCCGTCGCGCAGCTCATTAGCAAGTGACGACGATGCATCCAATTTCTTGCAGATTTCACCTGTGCTATATCTGAAACCGTGCGCCAAAATTTCTTTGTCCGGATTTCGCTCAATCAAGCTAAGCAAATGCACAACGCTCAGGTATTTTGGAAATAGATCGGTCGCGAGCGAATGCGCAATCTCTATGGGCCAGCTCTCGGGTTCACTCAACATTGAATTGACGATGCGCTTTAGGTTTGTCTCGCTTTGTTCCTGTATCAAACACAGTATCGCGCGCGTTCTATCCGTGATGCTAAAGTGCTGGCTAAAGGCGGTTTCGACCAGAATCTGCGTAAAACCAGTCAAATTGCCGCACCAGATTAACTCAATTAGTAATTCTCTAACATCTTCATTGATCTGACCATCCGCCCAAAGCTCGCGAATGGTTGGGCCTAACCCCGGATGCGCCAAGCGGCTGACTTGCGCTAGGAATACGTTTAAATTTCGTGTTCCGCCGCTGCCATAGATAGATGCAAAGCTGCGTAGAATTTTCGCCCGATCCTCAACGCCCAGCGAGCCGGGGTCGCCATAGTTCAAAAGCACCTCGGGTTCACGCGCGCATATTTCTCTGAACACGTCAGGCAAGCTTAGCGCCAGCCACGCAGCAATGGGTCGCATAGAAGGAATCAGCGTGCGCACGCCGTATTTTTCTGCGAACAATAGTGGCAGCAAAGCGGGTGTTGTCAGCTGCTGCTTCTCATGCATGGCGCTGAGCAGCTGGGCCGCCAAATATTCCTCGACGCTGCGATGGTGGAATTTGACGCGCCCGTACGTTGCCGGATCAAACAGCGCAAGGCGTAATAGCGACTGACGCTCGGCCTCGGTCCAGTCCGACAACACAGTTTTAGCATCCAGTGCGCCAATTAGACGTTCACTGTCGACCGCCGATTCGATTAGCTTGATACTGCGTTTGCGCGCGAGAAAAAGTGCAAGCGCGAGCTTTTGCGCACCTTCTCGCGCCTTCGTTGCAGAAAGCACTGCGCGGTCACGTCGTTCTGGATCTACCTGCAGCTTTGCTGCAATATTCGCATTGATTTGCTCACTCAGGTTTCCTAGAGCTTTTTCCCCAGCCCACCTATCGATCAGCGAAACTAAATCAAGTGGCCTGCGCGCAAAAGTCCAAGCGTGTGCAGAATCAATGGCTTCTAAGAACGGCCCAGGCTCAAAGATCAAATCGGCAACGTATAGAGTCACCATTTCCCGGCTCAAGGGCAGCAGTGCAAAAACGGTAACTACCTTGTTTGGTGTAGTAACTGCTTTCTTTTCCTGTGGCAAATTACGGGCGCGAATACGATCTAAGAAGTACTCTTCAGCGGTTAATTGCGCATCAGAATTCTCTTGTGTTACTTGACGCCAAGGCAGATGGATTGAAATTTCCTCCAGATCGCGAATTGGCAGCCAGTCGCTGGGTCGGGAAGAAACGATAATATGTGCTCGATTCAAAGCGCACGCAATTGATTTAGCAAAACGTTTGAGCGTCTGGCCTAGCTTTCCGTCAGCTAGCTTTAGCTCATCGACCGAGTCTAGGAAAAACCAGGCTAGCTCCGTGCCCGAAAGCCACGCTTTAAATGCTGACTCCTCAACGTGCGAAAGCAATTCGCTCAAATCTCTTTCATTCAAAGCATCTAAGTCGAGATAAAATGCGTATTGCGATTTCGCGTTAAGCGCAATTGCGCGTTCTTTCATCTCGCGCGACTTGCCAGACCCTGCCTCAGCCAAAATCACAACGCGTGGTAGCTTGAGCAAGTCATGCCACGTTTGCGCTGTGCCCATTAGATGCTCGCTCATATCAGCTAAAACCTCAGGGTCACCCAGATCTTCGCTAGTGAGTTCCTGAAAGCGACGGTTGAGGTCGATAAATTTTCCCACGTTTTTCGTTCCTCAATTTGCTGAGCACTTGATTGTCAAAATTGACCAAATCACGATGGTTAGTGCGATTGCATGTGCATTTTCACATTTGTGTTGTTTCCGCAAAACTATTGGCTTAGGTCTCAGGTGATTTTGGATTTGATCGAGACCGTATGTTTGCCTTGAAGGCATCAAAAATTAAGTTATTCGGTAAGCATGCCAATTAACTTTGGCGGAGAGTTTTTAAGCCGTACGCACCTCATGCAACAAATCCGGGTGCTTATCTAACACCTTCAGCAATTTCACTAGCGCAAGCGGCGGCTTAGTTTTGCCGTTCTCATAGCGCGAAAAAGCATTAATGCCACCGCCGAAAATCTCGGCAGCTTCACGTTGATCGAGATCCAGTTTGCGGCGAACTTTAGCGATGTAGTCAGGGTCGACAAAAGCCGCATTAATTTGACGTTGAAACTGCCCCAGCAATTCGCTGTATCTGTCACCGTGCTCGCGATTCAAAATTACTTCGCCGCACGCGGGGCAAAATTCGCCCGTCACTGCCGGAATTAGGGTGTGCTCAGCTTTGTAAGTGTAAGGCAAATCGCGCGTGTCATGAATCAGTTCTGCAGCGCCACAGCTTGGGCATTTCATGGTCATAGCTCCTTAAACGATACAATCAATAAATCGTCAATCACAGTGAGCTTCAAGTACACGTCGTTGCCTTCGTTGGTTTGGGTTCGATAGACGTCCTGCCAAATCCGATGGTCTGCAAAGGTGGTCATGCTCTTGAAGAAATTCGATGGTGTCAGGCTCAAAACCACAGCACACATTCCTGCCAAGTCATCGATGCCCAGTTCGCGCGCGCCCTGAAAAGCGCTTGCGGTAGCTGCGACCTTCCCGGCCTCTACCAAGGCCTTCACGATCACAAGCTTGCTGTGTGCTGTTCCTTTTTCCCTGTGGAATTTTAACCTAGTGGGTTAATTTAGCAAGTTGGTGTGTTAATTATGTATTGTCAAGCTAACTTCAGTGAACGATAAAGGCGCATGCCCCCTCGTCAACGGCGCGTTAAACGGCAAATCATGTCGCAATGAATAGCCGATATAGCATTCGCACTCACGATTCGGGCAAGCCTGCCGTACAAGTTTTTGTTCAAAGCTGCCGTCATACAAATTGCCCAGCGAGCGCTTTAGGAAATGACAAGGCCGTACATCACCCTGCGCATTGACGGAAATGGCGCTGTGTCCAGCGCGGCAGTCTGCTCCCAGGCTTGAGGATGGCGCTGCGTTGTAGGCAAAGTGCGGATCAATCGCTGCCAGCATTTGCAGGTCTTGTGGGCGATAGTAATCTGCGGTTCGACCATCGTAGGCGTTGAGCCAAAAGTAGATTGGCTTTCCGCTGCTGTGAGCCATATCTTGCAATATCTGGTGCATGCTTTGGATCTCAGTAAAATCTTCACACAGCGCGACCATGCCCACACTAAAGCCGATGCCCAGCTGCACAAGCTGCTCGATTCGGCGCAAAAAGTGCGTGCGTTTCGTTTGACTCGGGTGATAGGTGCACCACAGATTGATATTGGCTTTGTGCGCGGATGCTAGCCAGCTTGGCTCGCGCGATAAATTGGTTTGAATGCCAAGTTCGAGCACGTTGGTCATGTGGGACAGACGCACAAATGCATCGCGATAGTGTTCGCGCACCAAGGCTTCGCCCCAGGGCGTAAACAGAATGCGCAAATCAAAGTGAGCCTTTTCGCACCAAGCCACAAAGCGCGCGAGGCCGGCACGATCTTGCGCGGTGATGAGCTTGCTATCAATCCGCTTGGCAAACGGGCAGTAGCCGCAATCGTAGTTGCAGCTGGATAGATCACCGCGATACAGCAGGTTAAGTTCAGCGCCAGTCATAAGCTTCGCTCTGGCTACGAACCACATCCGAGTACAACCAGGGTCCAATCGCATCCGCATTCGCCATACCGGCCGCAGTCAAGGCGAAATACTGCTGATCCACGTGCGCGAGTGACAATTCAATCAGGCATGCAAGTTCGGGAAAATCATTGGTGACACTTTGGCCGAAGCAGGCTGCGTAGGCTTGCAGATCAACGCCCGGCCACATCAGCAGCGATTGCAGCAGAAATCGGCGACGCTGCTCGGATGCGTCCAATACAAAACCAAAGCGCGCGCTAGCGAACTCTTTTTCTGTGCGTTCGTTATACGCCTGCAAAATCGCCTGCGATGCACTTCGGCTGACCGCGTATTCCTCCGAATAATGCAGGCCGCGCGTATACGAACGTGCGCCCACCCCGAGCCCGACGGTGCCGAGCGTCTGACATGCGAATGCTTCGTTAACTAACTGTGTGTTGCTGCGAAACATCCGCATGGACGATTGCGCGTAGCCCGCTGAATGCAACCCTGCCGTGCCCGCGCGATAAAGCGCCGCCCGTTGCGTCAATCCGTGGGTTCGCTTGGCTTTTGCTAATCCAGTCAGTTGTCGAACATAGAGCGGATACAGATACAGCTCATCGGGCCTGAGCGCCAAAACGCTGTCCAGGCTTGAGCCAAAACTTTGCTCGGTTTGCCCTTCAATGCCATAGATCAAGTCCAAATTAAGCACGTCGAAATCTAGCTCACGGGTCGATTGCACCGCGCGCAACACCGCATCGCGCTGGCGCGGCCTTGCCAAAGCATCCATCTCATTATCGACAAAACTTTGCACGCCCATGCTGATTCGGGTAACGCCAGCGGCCTTATAGCTGCGCAGACGCTCGGGTGTGGCGCTGTCAGGCGCCACTTCAAGCCCGAAGTTGCAGGTTGGCGCTGCGAGGTTGAAATGGCGGTGTAAACACCCCATCAATTCCTCAAACTGCGGTACGTCAAGATAGCTAGGCGTGCCGCCGCCTATTGCCATTCGGGTGATGCAGTGCGGGCCCAATGATTGCGCAGTCGCTTTGATCTGGCGCGCCAAACTGCTCAAAAATCCTTTGACCAGCTCTGCTTTAGGCGCACCTAAAGCGAAAAGATTGCAAAAGCCGCAGCGATAATGGCAAAACGGAATGTGTATGTACAAAAAAAGATCGTTGCGCGGCTCTGGCTGCCAGAGTTGATCCAATGCCACGGGCGGCACTAGGCTGCGATACGCGCTTTTATGCGGGTAGGCGTAGGTGTACGAGCAATAGCCTTGCGCAAGATAGTGCTTTAGCGAAGTTAGCGCGTCGGTTGTTGCTGTAGGCCTCTCTGCCGGCGTCATGCTTTGGGCACCACAAAATGCGCGTAAGGCACATCCATAACCACGGGGTGCGCATGCCGATGCCCGAAATAGCCATCTTCACCATAGGCAGTTCCATGATCTGAGCAAACCATCACGAACGCCGGGCCACGTGCGGCAAGCGCGTCAAACAGCGGTGCCAACGCACCGTCCACATAGCTCAATGCGGCCTCATGGGTGGCCAAATCATCCTTTTGTGTAGGCAAGCGATCAGGCAAATAGTGGCCATTGGGTTGATGAATGGCCGACAGGTTCAACAGCATAAAGATGCGTTGCTCGCTTTCGCCCAGCAATGTGCAGGCCTGCGCGACTTGGGCATCCGCTGAATCTTTGTGTGCCACGCCAAATTCATCACGCCAATAGGATTCTCGAAACATATTTGGCAGCACGCTTCCCAAGGGGTTCGCTTTATTGAAAAAACCAACGCCGCCGATGCAAATACTGCGATAGCCAATATGCGCGAATGCTTCCGGCAAATTTGCACCGTGGCTAAAAACATAGGTGTGCGAGGTGGTGCTTTCGCTGCCTGGAAATGCCAGTGCGAACAATCTTGGATGCGCTTTACCCATCGGGCTCGGGCGCGCGGGCGTGGGAAGAAAACCCGCTAGAAACGCCTGATGCGCCGCAAACGTAAAGCTAGCTGGCGTATGCCTGCGTGCAAATCCAGCGCGCGGTAAAAAGCGGCTAAGCACCGGCAATTTGCCTTGCTCGAAGGCGTTTTCGGCCGCATCAAAGCGCAGGGTATCGAGCGTGATAAGTATCACGTCGTGATCGCCAACGATGGCGTGCATGTTGGTGTTGAATTCGTCGAGCATTTTATATTCCGTAGGCGTGCTGGATTCTGTAGCACTTTTCCTTGGATCGCCAGTACGAAAGTTAGCTATCCAGTTACGCTTAATAGCCGCTTGCATTCTTATGAATTCAGGTCTGGGTGCATACAACGAGATTGCGAGGCAACCACATTTGAGCTCAGAGATTCCACTGCGTGCAATCGATCATCGACAGCTGAACTCAGTCAGCTCAACAACGCCATAAGTGCAACACGCGCATTGCTTTCATCAGGCAGCAATTTAACCATCTGTCCAACTAGCGCACGTAAACGCGCGGTTTCAATCGCCACACTTTCACGCGCGCGCCAATAGCGCTGGAACGCCGGATACGCGCAGCGGACATCGGTCTGCATCGCCCAAGCCTCAGCGGCTTCAAACCAACGATCAGCGGCTAAAACTGGCCAGATTTCTTGCGGGCATTTGGGCATCAATTCGGCCAACCTGACGTAATCGGATTGACTAAGTTCGCAATGCAAAGCGCGCTGCAGCGGTGCGCGTGCGGCCTCGACATTTTGTTTGAACAGCGTTGCACGCAGCGCGGCAATTTGCGCATCGACATCTTTTGGCAATCGCCACGACAGCTCCAGCAACAATTTTTGCGCGAGCGCTAAATCCAATTGCCCCAACGCTTGCATGCCGCGTGTGCGCAGATCGACAAGATCAACCGATTCACTATTTGCAGCACTCAAGCCGACAAATTTTGCGGCGTTGGCAGTTGCGTTAGCCAAGCGCGATTCGGGCGCGCCACTCAATTTGCTCGTAAGCTGTGCAAGTTCAGGCGCAACCATTTCTTGAATGAATTCCGGCTTATGCCACGCCAAACGCACTGCCAACCACGCCAGCAGCGCGCCGGTCGCCATGCCACCGGCATGCGCATCAAAACCAATACCTGCATCCGGATGCGCCCACATGGAATACAGCTCTTTACCCAGCCAAAGCGGCAACAAAATGACTGCTGGAACCTTGATGAAGTCGAAGAAAAATCCGATCCAATAAAACACCCGCATTTTTTGCAGGCCCCACAGCACCGGCAACGCGCCCATGATGCCGGCGATTGCGCCGGAGGCACCCAAACCCATGCCAAAGGCATCACGATTCCAAAATGCGCTGGCTAGGCTGCCACCCAGGCCAGCCAGCAAATACAGCGCTAAATACGCCGGGCGCGCCATCGCGTTTTCAACTAATAGCCCAACAATCAGCAAGAACAACATGTTGAAGAACAAATGATCCAAGCTACCGTGCAGAAATGTCGCGCTAAACATATTCCAAAGGCTAAAGTCGCCAAACTTTTGCGCATGTTGCTCGGTAAAGCTGGCCTGCTTCCAGCGCTGTTGAAATTCTGCGTTCGCGCGCAGATAAGTATCGCGCTCGTCCGCATTTTCAAAGGCGGGCGGCTTACGTTGAAGCTCGGCTTGAAATGTGCTTGCCAGCTGCATCATAGCTACTGCACCCGAATGCCAGCGTTCGGGCGTTGGCACTTGGTTGATAAAATCGCGCTGCTGCGCCGATTCTTTGTCCAGCGCAAATTCCAAAAAAAGCGGCCATTGCGCCTGCGCAAGCCCGCTGTCAGCGGCAAATTGCACGGCTTTTTCTTGGCGTGCCAAGCTTGGCAGCTGAAATGCAAAATAGACCAAGCAGTTGAACACAATCAATGCCAAAGTCACCCACGGCAGCGTTTGCCGGGTTAGCGGGCGATGCAGCGGCAATATCAGCATAGCTTACGTTTGATCCTGTTCCACTAATTTATACTCGCTGCGCTTGCAACCACTCGGCCTCTTGCTTGCTCAGCTCCTCAATGCAATTTGCATCGGGATATTGCACGCGAATATCAGCCAGCATTTTGCAGCCTGCAGCGTAGTCGCGTTTTTTGCCGACCCAGATTTGCGCAGCTAACAGCCAGTGCTTCGCAACGTGTTTGCTGCGCGGAAAACTTTGCCCAAATTTACGCAGCAACAAAATGGCGACATCCGGGCGGATACCGCTCAGTGCTGTGCCCAGAGGCAGCCAGATGTCAGCGTCTTTCGGTAGGAATTCAGGTTCTAGCTTCAGCTGCTCTAAATACAAATTGACTGCCTCTTGCGATTTTTCCTGCGCCAACAAAACCGCTAACCACTGCTGCGCATGCTCACTCAGGGCAGCGTTATCGCCCAGCACAGACAATAGTTTGCGATAGCGCTCATGCACTGCAAACGTACCACCGGTGAACTTCAGCTGGCGCCCAATGCGCCGTGCCGCTTCGTCCACACTTCCAGATTGAACCAGCGCCGCGCATTCATCGAGCAACGCTTGATCAGGGTCCACACGTGCCGGCAAAAGCTGCAATTTGGCGCTTGTCGATGATGGTTTAGCAACGCCCAGTTCTTCCTGAAATTGATACACCGCATAGCCCAGCAAGTAGAAACTACCCAAGGCAAAGTAATAGCCTAACGCTGAGGTTAAAAACTCGCGCAGCAGCAGCGGCAAAAAGGTGAGGTAGCGCTCTAAATATTCCTGAGAAAACCCGAAGGCCAAAGTCAGTCCTACAATCGCAAGGTAAGGCCAGCCAATCCGAAAAGCACCTTCCAGCCATTTAAGCGGATTCAGCGCGGCTATCACACCGCCGTGATTCATCGCCACCAGCATGCAAGCGGCCGGATAGCCACAAAACAGCAAGATCAACACCAGCCACGGAAATGGCTGCGGCAGTGCCAACACGGCGATAATGCCAATCAATAAGAAAGCCGCCAATAATTTGATCTGATCCCAGCCGCTGTTGTCTTCGAAGCTCATCATTTGCTCTGGCGGTTCTTGCTCGCCACTGGCGGTGTGCACCAAAATTGCCGAGCCGTAGCGATAGACATACGCCAAAATCATCAGCTTGACCAACAAAAACGGCGCAAACAGCGCTGCGAACGTACTCAAGCTGGCAGCAATCGCGATGACGATAAGTGGGCCTTGTTTGAGCGGATACAGCCAGACTTGGCGCAATTGGTACCAAAACGGGGTGATTGCGGCGCGGCCTGAGTGGCCTTCATTATTTGTCATTGTTGGCATTGCGTAGTTTCCAGCGCGTCAGATTAAGTCAATTGGGTGTCGTTGGAAATGGATTGCCGAATAAAAGCGCATGCTCGCGCAAGAAAATGTTTTCAAACTCGCCACATTAGTTTGAATCGCTAAAAGCGATATCGTCATTCCCGCGCAGGCGGGAATCCAGGCTCCCCGAGCTTTGGGTTTGCTCATGAGCGTAAAAATGCGCAGTTCATGGCACTTTGAAAGTGCGTAAAAACGCTGACACCTGCTCTGGATCCTCGCCTGCGCGGGGATGACGAGGTAGAGCGTAAGCGCCAGCAAAATCAGTGAATCGATGAGTTGAAGCATTTTGTTTCGGGCTGCGCTCAGCTTGAACCGCTCGCCGCCCTTGCTGCTACACTTCACGCCAGACGAGTTACCTCAGAGTTGCAATGCGCGTTCGCACCAAAGTCACGGAAAAATTGACGCCGATGGAGTTTGCCGAACGCCAGGGCCTGGAACCTGCGTGTTTGGTGGCTATTGCCGGGCCGCTGCTGGGTGTGCGGGTGGAATTTTCGGATGCGCCGATTACGATTGGGCGCTCGACTGAGGCGGACATTACGATTCCGAGCGCGGGAGTTTCGCGAACGCACTGTAGGCTCTATCGGGATTTGGGCCGATTTGTGATTGAGGATTTAGGCTCGACCAACAAAACTTTCGTCAATGGCGTGGCAATCGATAAAATCGTGTTGCACGATGCTGACCGCATTAAAGTCGGCGATAGCGTGTTTAAGTTTTTTGATGAAGGCAGTGTAGAGGCGGATTACCAAAAGCAGCTGGTCGATTTGGCGGTGCTGGATGAACTGACCCGACTTTCGAATCGGCGGCAGTTTTTGCAGCAAATCCTGCAAGAAATGGCTGAGGCGCGCCGCTTAAATCAAAGCTTGGCGCTGGTAATAGCCGATTTGGATCATTTTAAGCCGATCAATGATCGCTACGGGCATTTGTCGGGTGATGAAGTGCTGCGCGCATTTACCGAAGCGGTAGCGCTGGCATTGCCAGTCAATGCGAGCGCCGGACGTTTGGGCGGTGAGGAATTTGGTTTTTTGCTGCCTGACACCAATCTGATTGACGCCATCGCCATCGCGGAAATTTGGCGTAAAAAAGCCGGGGCAATCCAGCACGAATTGCGCCCGGCTAGTCATGAGGGCGATGCAAAAGCCGAACTTGCAACGGTTACCGCTAGCTTTGGCGTGGCGATTTTGCAGCCGGTGATGCAAATTCCATCTGACTTTTTGCGGGTGGCGGATTTTAAATTGTATGAAGCAAAATCCGCTGGCCGCAACCGCGTTTGCGGTTAGCTCGATTTCTTAGATAAAGTTCTAGTTCGATTATTTGGAGCACCTGATTTTGACGCCAAGCAGCGCGCCTAGCGCAGTCATTTTAGTCTCAGGCGGCATGGATTCCGCCGTCACGCTGGCCATGGCGCGCACCATGGGCTACTCCTGCCATGCACTTGCAATTGATTATCAGCAGCGGCACCGATCTGAGCTGCTCAGCGCCGAGCGCAATGCACGTACGCTTGGCGCGGTGTCGTTTAAATGCGTGAGCGTTGATTTGCGCTCACTGGGCGGCTCGGCACTTACTCAAGACGATATTGCCGTGCCTCACCATGCCGTGTACGAAACGGCGCCAGAGCACCCAGAAATTCCAGTTACTTACGTACCCGCGCGCAACACCATCATGCTGGCAATTGCACTCGGCTACGCAGAAGTATTAGGCGCAAGAGAGATTTTTACCGGCGTTAACGCAGTAGATTTTTCCGGCTACCCCGATTGCCGCCCAGCTTTTATAGCCGAGTTTGAAAAGCTCGCGAATGTGGCAACCAAAGCCGGTATTCAAGGCGGCGCGTTGCGCATTCGCGCGCCGCTGATTGCGATGAGCAAAGCCGACATTGTGCGCGAAGGCGTGCGATTAGGGGTTGATTTTGCCGGCACCGTCAGCTGCTATCAGGCCGACAGCGATGGCCGTGCCTGCGGTGATTGTGACGCCTGCGTGCTGCGCCGCAAAGGCTTTGAAACAGCTGGAGTAGTGGACCCTACGCGGTATTTTTAATGATGAACTTTCGCAAACAGCGTTCAAATCGTTAGCAAGCTAGTCTAGTTGGTTTAGGGTTTCCTTGACATCACCACCGTCTGCGCCTTCAACGCGTCAAACGTACGAAGTTCAATACAGGACACTTTGGCGGCTTCGCAATCTTCCTTAACCATGCGCGCAATGCCCGCCTTAGTGTCATCTTGGTAATAACGCAGCGTGGCTTTTTCATCGGTGTAAAGCGCAAGAAAATTTCGATAGCCTTGATCAACTTCACCGATCAATACGCACGCTGCACCGCTTTCTTTTTCACAATGTGAAATCGCTTGCTGCTTGGCAACATCGAGCGAAGCCGCGCCGATGACCACAGCAGCATTGTTCCATTTTGGCTCGGCGTTTTTCGGCCAAGCTACTGCCAAATAGCTGCGATCGGTAACGGCGGCTTCGCCATCAATCACGGCAAATCGCGGTGAACCCGCGTCAAAATATTCCACTACGCTACAGGGCAAATCGAGTTCCGCACAATGGTGCGCCATGCGTTTTCGCACAGCAAGCTCACTATCGGCATTGGCCCAGTAAATGCTGCCCGCACCGGCGCGGTATTGCACAATGACGCCATCGCTCTGCGCTTGAGAGGTAATACAGGTGACCTTAGTTTGTGCCTCACAGCGCTCAAGCAATTTCTTTTTAGATGCTTCAAATCCTACGCCACCGGTGAGCAGCCAAGTTTTGCCAAACCATTCGGGCGCAAAACCCTTTTCCGGCCACGCGATCATCGCGTGTTGTTTGATCAATCCAGGCGCAGCCATTGGGCTGTGCTGCTTCTGGCGATTTTCGCGTGGGCCGTCAGCTGATTCCTGCCAATGATTAGTGCTCCACTCATGTAAAATTCGGCACTGCAAGCCAGACGTGGCGCAGTATTCCTCGAGCTCGCGCTTGGCGTCAGAAAAATTTTCAGCCCACTGCCAAGCTAGCCAGCCGCTTTGATCAAGCGCGATTGCAACGCTGCCGCCGCTGCTACGAATGGCTTCTTGGCAGCCGTTACCCATAACTTTGATGCAGGCGGCAATCGCTAACTGACTGGTTTCAGCCTCAGATTCTCGCGAATCCCATATTGCCCACACATCATTGGCATCGACGTGATAAGCCACCGCCATAGTGCTAGTGACCCAATTTTTGCTGGCGCGTTGCCGCGCTTGCGATGCAGCATCGTAGGTTTGCTGGTCCTGCTGCTGATATTGTTGCTGCTGTTGCTGCTGTTGCTGCTCTGCTTGCTGGCGATGAAATTGGTCAGCCTGCTCTCGTGCAGCTTGATCACGCTGTTGATGCATACAGTCTTGCTGGCTGGTGCCATAGCCGCAGGCGAACGCCGGTGCAGCGCAGAGTGCTTGAAGCAAGATCAAAGCTGCCGCAGCAAAAAGAAAGTGAGGTCGGAAATTTTGGGGTTTCATGATTCTCTAGCGAATAAGTGTATGAACGTATCCGCCTGATGTTAGCTTGCCATGCGCTTTATTTGACGGGAGATTGGGTAACGAATCGGTAACGGTTGCGCTCAGCCTTGACTGAAAAGCTTTGAATCGCCGCTTGACTCAGAATTTTTCTTGGCAACCGCAATTCTGTGGCAATCTCCAAACTCATAAAATTACGAGTTCTGAGCCATGCTAATCGCGACATTTCTATCTGCAACCTTCGCGCTATCGCCGCCTATCAAAGCTGACTGGCGCACGCTGGCTGAGCGCTCAAACTTTACCCAAACGCCGCGCTATGCTGAAACGTATGACTACTTCAACAGGCTGGATGCAGCCAGTGATAGAGCGCAGCTGATTGAGTTTGGCACCAGCCCGCAGGGGCGCAAACAGTTTGCCTTTGTGATTGCCAGTGGTGGTGAATTCACGCCCGGCGCGGCGAAAGCATCTGGTAAGCCAGTGCTGCTGATTCAAGCCTGCATTCATGCGGGCGAAAACGAAGGCAAAGATGTGCTGATGGCACTCAGCCGTGAATGGCTCATTGAAGCCAAGCAAAAAGCCGCGTTAGAGGCCGTAATTCTGCTGCTGATTCCGATTTTCAATCTCGATGGGCATGAGCGCTTTAGCCAGTTTAGCCGCATCAATCAGAACGGACCGAATGAGATGGGCTGGCGCTCTACTGCGCAAAACCTCAATCTCAATCGTGATTTCATCAAAGCCGAAGCGCCGGAAATGCGCGCTTGGCTGGCGCAGTGGCAGGCCTGGAACCCCAGTTTATTGGTCGATATGCATAACACCGATGGCTCGGATTATCAGTACCAGATGACCTATCATTTTGAAACCAGCAGCGCGGTGCATCCAGCAATCGCCGCTTGGCAAACGAAAACTTGGACGGATTCAGTGCTGCCAAATACTGAAAAACGCGGCTTTATGCTGGCACCGTATGTGGATTTGAAAGTGCCAGACGATATCAAAGCGGGGATCGTCAATAACTACTCGCCGCCGCGCTATTCGGCGGGTTTTGGCGTTGCGGTCAATCGGCCAGCGCTGCTGCTTGAAACCCACATGATGAAAGATTTCAAAACCCGCGTACGGGTCAATGAAGCCTTCTTGCGCGAGCTTGTTACCAGCATCGGCGGCGATCCCAAATCGCTGCTGGATGCTGTGGGCCAGGCCGATCAAGACAGCGCGAATGGCTCGACCGGCAGGAAAGTGGCGCTCGATTTCAAAGTGACGGACAAAACGGTTGATTTTAGCTTCAAAGGTTTTGCCTACGGAAAAACCCGCAGCGATGTCAGCGGTGGCCTGTGGACGCGCTACGATCAAAGCAAACCGCAAACTTGGACGGTGCCTTACTTTAATGAACTTGAGCCCACACTAACGGTGACGCTGCCTTCGGCCTATTTGATCCCGCGCCAGTGGCACAGCGCGATCGAATTGCTTGCGCGCCACGGCGTGCAAATGCAAACCACCAGCGCGCCGCACACGCTCCAGTCCGCCAGCACTTATCGATTTAGTGACGTGCTTTATGCGGCCAAACCCTTCGAAGGCCGCGTGCGGGTGGATAGCCTTAGCGCCCGCGCCGTCGTTGAGGCGTTGGATTTCCCCGCCGGCAGCGTGTTAGTGCGGGTTAACCAAGCGCGCGCGCAGTTGATTGCGAATTTGCTCGAACCGCTGGCACCTGACTCACTCGTGCGCATTGGGCTTGGCGATGGCTTTATGAGCCGCACCGAATACGCCGAGCCGCGCGTGCTAGAAGCCAAAGCGCGTGAGATGCTGAGCGCCGATCCAGCATTACAAGCTGAATTTGACGCCAAATTAGCTGACCCAGCATTCGCCGCATCGGCAGCTGCGCGCCTGAACTTTTTCTATGAGCGCACGGGTTATTTTGACCAACATTATTTGCGCTATCCGGTAGCGAAGTTGAATGATGCGGAGTTGCAGGCGTTTAGTGAGTCGCCTTAGTACAATTTTAGTTCGGTTAAATTCGACCCGCCAGCAGCAAACTGCCAAGCTAGCCAAACCAAACAATCTGTCCAATTCCTAACGCCACGCCTAAATCACTCATTGGCGGCACAATCGTCAGTATTTCGGCGATGCCAAGCAATATGCAAGCCAATTCAAAAGGCGCATCACCTGCTGCGAATTAGCTTTGATGAAACAACAAAATTCCACATCTTTGCAGTGCTGCCGGTATGCCCTTAGGTCAGTTGACTTAACCAAACTCACAATGTATGGTTTACCAGACATAATATCTGGTTAGTTATACATGCATCTTTCACCCATAGTGCGTATTGCAAGTGTTGGCATCAGCGCACTTTTCATTGGCTGGGCATTGACGCTAAAAACACTCGACTGGCCTATTCGACCCGGCATTTTTGGATTTGCGCTGATGCTGTTAGGTGCATTGAGCGCAAGATGGTACTGGTTAGGCTTAAAGTTAGCGGCACCTGGTTCGCCCGAACGCAGTCTTTGGATCGGGCTTGCCAGCACCGCAATTATCGGCGGACATTTGCTCGGCATGCTTTGGCAAATTGGCGCAAAAATGCAGCTGCAATCGCTACAAACACAGGCACTTACGGGTGATAACTGGACGCTTGTTCTAGGTGGCGCAGTGGCGTGGTGGGTCGCGCGCGATCCAGAGCCACGCCAGGACGAACGTGACAGCCTAATCGCAGCACAAGGAACGCAGTGGGCCTATTATAGTTTGGTGATAGCACTCATTTTGTTGGTGCTCCTGCTTGGTTTTGGTATCGGCGCAAGCACTAGGCAAATGTCGCAACCGCTCATCGCACATCTATTGATTGGTGCACTGATGTTGAGTTGCGTGAGCGCAAGTGCCCGTCAGCTTTACGTCTATGCTCGTGATCAGCAGCGTCATCAGTCTGCCGAAGCGCCGGGCCCATGAGCGGCACGCCGATTGGCAACTATTTGCGTCGCTTGCGCTTTGATCACGGCGAACTTTCACAAGATGCTTTGGCACGCGCGGTGGGTATCACGCGCCAAACCATCGTCGCACTGGAAGGCGGGCACTACGCGCCCTCATTGGAGCTAGCCATGCGGCTTGCCTGGTTTTTCAATAAACGCGTGGATGACGTATTTTTCTGGCGTGATCCAGCAAATCTGAGCATCAATCAACTACCTCAGCCCACCCAGTCTCGCTAACTCAATCTTTCGGGAATTTTATGTCTAGCGCAATTTCAAGAACGTCCTCTACTCGCACTTTGTGCCGCGTACTGCTGATGCTGGCAATACTGGCTTTATTCGCCTGTCTATATCGCATGTTCGACTATGTAATAACGTGGGGCAGCGGCTGGCAAGACTTGCCTAGCGCCGCACCCTTGCAACGAGGATTCGTAGATCCAGCGTGGTCAGCGACTGCTACAGCAGCAGACGCCGAACTACGCGCAACGATAGAGGCAATGCGGGCACCTGCGGTTTCAGCGGCGGTGTTTGTCGCAGGTCGCAGAGTTTGGGCTAGCGCTATCGGTTGGGCCGATATTGAACTTCAATTGCCCGCCACGATTGACGCTAGTTTTCGCTTGGGCAGCACATCTAAAGCGATAAACTCAATGGCGCTTGGCACGCTGTTGGATCAGGGCAGAATTGATTTAGATGCGCCACTGCGGACTTATTTGCCAGAAATTAGTGAAACGCTTGGAGCGCTTACTACTCGCCAAGCGATTAGCCACACCGCAGGCGTGCGCGACTATGGCGTTTGCCTTTGTTTTCCGATCTGGGAACAGTTCAATCGTCGGGAATTTGGCAGCACTGCACGCGCTGGCCTGTCCGTTTTCGCTGATGATGCGTTGCTGTTCAAACCCGGCAGTCAATTCGCCTATTCTAGCTTTGGCACCAACTTGGCCGGCGCAGCTGTAGAGGCTGTTTCCGAAATGGACTATATGAGATATGTGCAAAAAGCGGTTTTCGATCCACTTGCCATGCGCGATAGCGGCCCCGACACCCAGCAGCGCAGGCCAAATCGTGTGCAGTTTTATGATGTGCAAGAGGGCCGCTATAAAACGGCATATCCTGTCAATAACAGCATTAAATGGCCAAGTGGTGGCATGATTTCGACACCTTCAGATCTGCTGTTAATTGGGCAAGCGATGTTAAACGCAAGCCTGTTTAGCGCCCCAACGCGCGATCTGCTGATTCAAGTACAGCATCTGAGTGACGGCAGTGCCAACGAGCAAGGCTACGCCCTGGGCTGGCGCTACACCGATGACAAAAATTATCTAACGATACGCTGCGCACGCGCATGTACAGCCATCACGGCACTGCGGTTGGCAGTCTCTCCTACTTCGCGATCTACCCAGAGTTTGGACTGGTCATTTCACTCATGGCTAACAAAAGCGGCCAGAGTTTGGAGGAAATCTCCCCCCACGCCAATCGGCTCGCCGAGTTGTTTATTAGCCAACAGCGAAGTGCGCTTTAAGTCGGCTTATGATTAATTTCGTTCGATGTATTAATCGCCAAAATCCAATACAACCAACGCTTACCGCGAGTGAATCGCGTCGTCACAATGGTAAGCCTACCAACCGCTGCACCAATGAGTGCTTCAATTAGACCCGCTCCCCTCGCAGCAATGTCATTAACTTAAGCTAGCAATAACTTAAGCTAGCAACCAAATTGTCGTCAGCCTGCGCGTAGTCGCAGGGTCCATGGATTCTGCGACTGCGCGCAGAATGACGTGCGCCACTTTCGCCAAAACGGCTTAAGTTAATGGCAGGACGCAAATCGATTAAATTCAGCCGCCCCCCGCTACTCGTCGGAGACACTTGAAGAGCTGCCACAAATTCGAGTGCCGAGTAGCGGGATCGGCCTACAAATTGATGTTGGGCCTTTACCCACATAGGCAACCCTGGCTTTGGCGAACCCGCCACAAGCAGGTGCTTGTGGACAGTGCATTCAGCCTCGTGGTACCAACCATAGTGCGCGTCATTGCAAATCGACAGGTGCACGTTTGCAGGGAAATCTTTCTTTGGCAGTTTAAAGTCATGTTCAAGTGAAGCAAAAATTGAACCGCTTGCCGGCCAGTTAGCGATATAGGGTTTCTGGGCAATGACGTTGCCAAGTCGCAACTCATTCGCTAGTAAGCTTTCAATCTCGTCGCAAAAACTTGCGGTTACAGTCGCCTGTTTAGGTTTGCCCATAAACACCTAACTTTGAATTCAGCTAACTTGCGCGCTTCGCACAGCAAGAACGTGGCGAATCGCAATTGAATTCAACGAGGCTAGAATTCGCAGCCGAAGTCTTTTGTTAGTGTTTCAGCAAGCGATTCGTTGTCCGCCTCGCAGGTCTGTGGAAGCATTGAGCGAACTTGATCATCCGTTGCAAGCTCCTTCCATTGCTCCTCGAAACTGTCAAACACCTCTTGGTAACTCTCGCGATTTTTGCTGTCCATTTTAGCCAAACAAACTTCGAACTTAGCCAAAAACTCATCGCATTCTCGAACACCAGACTTATCAAAAGCCAAGGCGGGCGATGCCACTAAAACGCTCATCACGATTGATGCAAAACGGACCATTTGACCCTCCAAAAGTAGTGCATTGTTGAACCTGGAATACTAACGCGCGTGGAGCGTTGCTGCAGCAAGTGTCGGCCTAAGCGTCGACTCGTCATCATCAATCAGTTCAGCGTACGAAATGGCATCGAAGGAAGCGTTTGTGCGGCCGAGCGCTGTGGTAAGCCGACCTGGCAACGCCTTAGGAAATCTAAAACCCCAACTTACGCCAAACAAATCGCCCCCAACACCCGCAAACCCTTCGCACCCGTCACTTGCATCAAATTGCCCGGCTTGTGCTCGAGCGCCTGCTGCGCGAGCCAGGCAAACGCGGCGGCTTCCACGAAATCAGGGTGTAAACCGCGCAACGCCGTCGACTGCAGGCGCTGATTCGGCGCTAACTGGGCGCTGATGCGCTGCATTAAGTAGTGGTTGTGGACGCCTCCGCCGCAAACGTAGTTATCAGGCGCGCCAAATTCACGCAGAACGTTGGCGGCGCTGCGCGCGGAGAGTTCGGTGAGAGTGGCTTGTCGATCTGCTGCGCTATTGGCCGCTAATTCGGGCGCGATTTGATAAGCCCAAGCTAAGTTGAAATGCTCGCGCCCGGTGCTTTTGGGTGCGGCTTTAGCTAAATAAGCGTCGCTAAGCAATTTCCTTAGGCTGGTTTGATCAATTTGACCGCTGGCGGCCAATGCGCCGTCGATATCGCTAGTCTGGCGACCCAACGTTTGCATGTGCGCATCTAAGATTGCGTTTGCAGGCCCGGTGTCGAACCCTTGTACATTTGCGCCATCAATCAACGTGACGTTAGCAATGCCGCCTAAATTCAATACTGCGACATGTTTTGCGCTAGCGAATGCAGCGGCGTGAAAAGCCGGCACCAGCGGCGCGCCCTGCCCGCCTGCGGCGATATCGCGGCGGCGAAAATCGGCGATCGTGCAAATGCCGGTGCGCTCGGCAATCACATGTGGGCAGCCAATTTGCAAGGTAAACGGATGCGGGCCGTTTGGGCGGTGCCGAATAGTTTGGCCGTGGCTGCCGATGGCGCGAATGTCAGCTGGTTTAAGACCTGCTTGCTCGATCAAAGCCAGTGCGCAGCGGGCGAATTCTTGACCCAGAGCCACATCGCAGCGGCCCAATTCATCAAGATCGACGTTTTTTTGGCCTTGACCTAGTGCCAGCACGAAGCTGCGCCAAGAATTTGGGTATTCGAAGCTGCAGGTGTAAAGCACTTGCAGTGGATAGGTTTCACTGCATTGGATGATCGCTGCATCAATGCCGTCGACGCTGGTGCCGGACATAAGGCCGAGGTAAAGGGTCATAGTGCATCTCGGCCATGAAAGATGTCAGACGTGAAGGCGAAAGAGATTCCGTCAACGCCGCAAACAAAAGCTTTGGGGCGCTGTAAGCGCACAAGAGAATGTTGACACCTGTAATGGCTCGCCGCCTTCGCGGGGATGACGGCTCGCAGCTTAAAGTTCAGGGCAATATCGACGCTGCGATCAACCGTCAATGGATCGAAGCGGCACCGATCTCGGCGCTTTGGCGACGTGCGCGGCTTCCATCAAACGCAGCTGCGCGACAAGTGGGTCGAGCGTGCGTTTGAACTGCGCCAATTCTTTGCTGGAGAGTGGATCGGCAATCGGCAAGTCGACGCTGAGTGGGTCGCGGTGCGTGCCGCCGATGCGAAATTCGTAGTGCAAATGCGGGCCGGACGATAGCCCGGTGCTGCCGACGTAGCCGATCAGGTCGCTTTGTTTGACGCGATCACCGCGTTTGAGGCCCTTGGGAAAGCGTGACATGTGGCCGTACAGCGTTTCGATGCCGCCTTTGTGCGCCACGATCACGGTATTGCCGTAGCCATTCATCCAGCCAATCGTTTTGATGACACCGTTGCCCGATGTTTTGATCGGCGTGCCGGTTGGTGCGGCGTAATCGACGCCCATATGGCGGCGCATGCGCCCCAAAATTGGGTGCTTACGATTTGGCGAGAACAGCGATGTGATGCGGGTAAAGTCAACCGGCGTGCGAATAAAGGCTTTCTTGCGGCTGCGGCCGTCAACGCCTAAATAGTCGACTTGTCCGTTATCGCTGATATGTCTAAAAATTTCATAGCGCTTGCCTTGATTGACGAAGGTTGCCGCTAATATTTCGCCATCTCGCAGGCGTTCGCCATCTCGATAGACCTGCTCATACACTACCGCAAAACTATCGCCTGGCTGTAAATCTTGAGCAAAATCAATGTCATAATTGAATAATTCAGCCATCCGAAAAATGAGCCGCTGCGACATATCGGCTTTGCTGCCATCGCCAAACAGTGAACTTCGAATCGTAGCGCTGGCGTAGCTGACTCTGGTTTCCAGCGAGCGCGCGATCAGTTTCTCGGTAAGCTTTTCGCCATCCAGCTTGATGAGCACACGCTCTTTCTCGTTGGCGTCAAACTGCAGCGCTTGCAATTGCCCGTCGCTAATCTGAAACGCAATTTGCTCGCCCGGAAATACTTTAGCGAGCTTGGCGGTATTTTCGCTAAAGCTCAGCACGCGGTGCAATTCGGTAGCAGAGAGTCCTAGTCTGGAAAAAATCTCGCCGACGGTTTCATTTTTCTTGACGACTTCAAGCTGCCATTGATCATCATTCAGACCCGGCACGTAGCTTTCGCTACTACTGGCTTCTATCGGTGCGCTGAGCAGCGTAGCCGATGCAGAGGGCAGTTGAATGGAGGAATTAAGCGTTTGCGGGGCGACGCTACGCAAGCCGGTAGTGAAGGGCAAGATCGCCAAAATCGCGAGTGCCAACCAAAGCGATGCGGGTGCTTTTGCCGCAGCGGCTTGCAGCTTGGAGCCACCTTGCTGAGCAAGCTTGGCTAAATTTAATTGCGCCAGTGCGCTAGCAAAAAAATCGCTCGCGGAACTTAAACCTTGCTGCGCCGTTCGGAGCACTCGCTTGAACAGCGGCGCATGCTGGGGGCGCTCGCGCCAATGCCGCTCAATACGCTGCTCGCCATGCGCTCTGCGCGTGGCTTGGCGACGCGCTCTGCGGGTCGAATCAATTTCGGGTTGATAGATCATAGGGAACCTCTAAAAACCTCATTTCATAAGTCAAGCTAGACGCGAATGACAAAAATGAAGGCGGTATATAACTGATATATAACGACATTTTTTTCTTGAGCAACGAGGCATCACTACGAAAATGAGATTTTAGAGATTCCCAATTGTGAAGCCCGGGCGAAACAACTTGCCGAAAATACCCATGATTTAGGGATACGTCAAAAATTAAGTCTAAATAAACTAACAAATGAATTCCTGGTACAGGTTTATGCGACGCGAAACATCAGCGTATGGCGCTATTTTAGCCGCAGGTTATTTGGTTCACGGCCACCTTGTTTCAGACTACATTCGCGCATCGGAAAGTTCAGGGGGTTGATATGGAAGGCGCAATGACGATTGTTTTGCTGATTTTGACCTGCCTCGGATTGCTGGTGGTGCGCGTAATCGCCAAAAGCAGCAGCAATCGACACGCAACCATGCCGTTGATTTTACGCGCTTTTTTTGCGGCGTCAGCTGCGGCTTGGTTTCTCGCGATCGGAAGCCATCATGGCGGTGGAATTGCGTTGCTGCCAAGTGTGCTGATATTGGTAATGGCACTTTCAGAATGGGAGAAAATAGCGCGCGAAGGAGCACTGTTTGCGCTGATCATTGGACAGCTTGCAGTGCTTGCGGCGGCGTTTTGCTTCTGGAGCGGACCCGTATACAATGCCAACGCCAGAAAACAGCAGCTAAAAGAAGCAGGCGCTGCGCTGGTGCTTCTAGTGTTGTTCGCGTTGGTGCCAGTGATTGGCGAACTCACTAAACCCTGCCGATACGAATTCAATAACGTTTGTTTCGACAAGCCCAACGCAGATCGCAAGCCATTGGAGCTGAACTTGCAGCTATTCGATCCAGAAAAAAACGTTCCGATAGTCGGCGCATTGGTGTCGCTCAGCTGGGTCGAGCCTACCAGCGGATATGAAGGCATTTGCCAGACCTCGTTCAACTTGCGCACCGACGAAAACGGCAAAGTTCACACCACCGCGCCGAGCCCAAACTGGGTGCCAGGCGATGCGAGCGTTATCGCGCCAGGGCTCGAACCCGTTCGCTTTACCGAAGTATTTGAAGGCAGCATGCGGATTCCAGAACGCGTCAAGCACGTTGTCAATATTGATCGAACCATTCGGAGCAAATATCCGGCTTGGGGGCAGGCACTGCTCACATCGGGCTATAGCGATCAGGTTGAGCACCATCACCACGATTACGTCAAATATTTTCCTGCGCCAAGCGCGGAAGACCAAAAGCGCGGCAAGCAAAAACCCACCGATGCGGGCGGTGCGCTAATGTATTTAATGAGCCAACGCAGCGCGCCAAACGATTTCGGATCTACACCGATACACCATGGCGCACGCTGCGGCACACAAGGGATGCAAAGCGCACTGCCAATTGCGCGCGCAGTGCTGAGCCACAATCAATTGGAAGAATCAAAATGGAACGGTTTGGCGGCAAAAATTGCCCTGTGCGACCCCAAGTGGGACAGCACGCCCGAAACCGAAAAAGTCAATCTCGGCGGTATGATCCTCACGGCACTACGCCCTTTAGACGTTTCTGCTAACTCCCAAGTTGAAGGAAGCCGAGTCCTTGAAGCCACAACCGCGCTAAAGCAAGCAGATTTGCATGCCGATCTGTACTCCAATCAAGGCATGCGCGCGCTAACCAAGCCGGAGCGCGAAGCCCTTTGCGCGGCGTTAGACCCGTTTTATGCGGATTTGAATAGATAGGGCCTTTTGGTCTAGCCACTGACTCTCACTTCAAGGTTTACTGCGTGGAAGAACGATTGGCGCCAATTCGGGCCGAAAGCTAAACAGCTTTGCACTCTCGAAAACGTTCCAATCCACCAAGAATTCAAGCAAGATTTGCTAAGCTTTCGAGCCTGTTAGAGGCTAATGCCAGGATTTCGCATTTGAACATCACGATTAAGAGTAAAGAGCAAATTGAAGCCATGCGCGAAGCGGGCCGGCTTGCTGCGCAAGTGCTTGAAATGATTGAAGAGTTTGTCGTGCCCGGGGTTACTACCGACGCGCTTGACAAACGCTGCCACGATTTTATTGTCGATCATCAAAAAGCGATTCCGGCCAATTTGGGCTACAAAGATTTTCCGAAAACGATTTGCTCGTCGGTCAATCACGTGGTTTGCCACGGCATTCCGGGCTCGAAAGTGCTGCAAAAGGGCGATATTGTGAATATTGACGTGACAGTCATTAAAAACGGCTATCACGGCGACACCAGCCGCATGTATTACGCGGGCGAACCTTCGGTTTTGGCGCGTCGATTAGTTGATGTGACGTTTGATGCGATGTGGGCTGGCATTCGCACGGTACGCCCGGGCGCGAATTTGCGCGATGTGGGCCGAGCGATTCAAAAATTGGTCGAAGCGCAACGTTTTTCAGTGGTGCGCGAATATTGCGGGCATGGCATCGGCAAGATTTATCATGAAGATCCGCAAGTGCTGCATTACGATGACGCAAAAACCAACGTGCCGCTGGTTCCCGGCATGACGTTTACGATCGAACCAATGGTCAATGCTGGTTCCAGGCAAGTTCGCTTGCTTCCCGATGGCTGGACGGTGGTGACCAAAGATAAGTCGCTTTCGGCGCAATGGGAGCACACGATCGCCGTCACCGATAGCGGTTTTGACGTATTAACGTTGCTGCCGCGCGATGCCGCTCAGCTTGCCGCATAAGTATTTGGTTTTCTTGTTTGCCAAGGCAAACAAGTATCGCGTCAATCTAACTCAATCGGCACTTTATGCTGTTTGATCGCCCCGCCACGCCCTTACGCTGGCTGCTTGCAGCGGTAGTTTTTATCGTTCTAGGCGGGCTTGCGCTGACGCTGATTCAGCTGACCGATACCGCGCTATCGATTCATCAGCGCATGCAAAACCTGCCAATTTGGCTAGCCGTGCCGCTGGCTTTGGCGCTTTTCTTGCTGACATTTGCGGTGATTTGGCTGGTTTGGCGGCTACTGCGCCCGGCGATGGCGAAAAAGCCGAAATCCAACCACACGCTAGATCGTGACACGCTGCGCCAGCGCGCAATGGCGCTTGATCAACATGCAGCGCTAACGCCATCTGACAATTCAACTATTGACATTGCGCAGCCCGAACAAGCGATTTTGAACGCCGAGTTTGACGAGCTAGATCGCCGCAAAACCAGCGGCGAGCTGTATGTCGCTCTGTTCGGTGAGATTAGCACCGGCAAATCGAGCCTAATTCAGGCACTGAGCGGCACGCCATTGAAGATTGACGCGCGCGGAGGCACCACGACAGAAGTGGCGCTATATCAAACTCAGCTTGATGATCTGATAGTGACGCTGGCTGACGTGCCAGGAACGAACGAAGTCAACGCCGCCGACCGGGCGATCGTGGCGCGCGAAGAAGCACTGCGCGCGCATGTGGTGGCGCTGGTGGTGAACGGCGATTTGAGCCGGGCGCAAGCCGGGGAATGGGAATGGCTGAAAGCCTTTGATAAACCGATGTTGATGCTGCTCAATAAAGTGGATCGCTTTGACGCGAGCGAACGCGCGTTGCTTTTGGTGGCACTCAAACGCAAATTTGATGGCGCAGATATCATTCCAGTGAGTGCGGGCTATCAAGAAACGGTGCAAGTTGAACATGCCGATGGCCGCATTGAAGTGCGCCCGCGCAGCGTTGCGGCTAACTTGGCACCACTAAAAGCGCGCTTATGCCAGCTTGCGCAGCAAGGCGCCGCAAAACTCGAGCCCAGGCGCGAACGTGCGGTGTTACAGGCGCTAGAGCTCAAGTTATCGGACGCTGAAATCGCCGTTCGCGAAAGCCAATCTGCACAGCTGGTCATTATTTACACCCGCCGCGCGATTGCCGGGGCGATGGCCGCAATTGCGCCGGCCAGTGATTTGATTATCCAGGGCGCGCTTGCGGTGGCCATGAGCAAGGAAATCGCCGCGCTTTATGAAGTCAAACTGCGCGAAATTGATGCGGATGACCTGCTCAAATTGGTTGGCGGCCGACTGAAAGGCTCTGTCACGCTAGCTTTGGCGATTGCAGGCAATGCCGCCAAAGCCTTTCCCGGGCTAGGCACACTGGGCGGCGGCGCGCTACACGCGATCGCCTACGGATTATTGTTTCAAAGCTTTGGCACCGCGCTGCGCATAACCTTAGCCAGCCAAGGCCGCTTGGATCAGCGTTTTTTGCTGGATCGCTTAACCCGCGATTTGAAGGATCACCGCAGCATTATCCAAAAAGCCGGTGCGCTAGCCGCAATTGCGGCAAGCTCCGGCGAAGTAAAAGTCGCCGTTAAAGCACGCTAACTTGACAAAGACTAACTACAGCGCCGAGGCAAACCCTTTCAAAGCCCTGCAAGTGTCACACTTAGCGACCTTTTAACTTCAGTAGAGCACATGCCAAAAGACGATCAGCTAGAAATGGACGGTATCGTAACCGAGACGCTTCCTAACACCATGTTTCGGGTCCAGTTGGAAAACGGCCATAGCATTACCGCGCATATTTCAGGCCGCATGCGCAAAAACTACATTCGAATTTTGACCGGCGATAAAGTAAAAGTCGAAATGACGCCGTATGATTTGAGCAAAGGTCGCATCACGTTTCGGCAGAAGTAGCCAAATTTTCCAAGCTAAAGATGAGCCAGAGTTATTTAAATCAATAACTTAGGAAAAGTTCTTAAAGCTACTTTTAGTTAGGCTTCATATCAGTTATGCTTAAGCACCTTACAAGGATTCCATAGGTGACGAAAGATGAGCAATACCGATGCTGAAGTACTCGACCTTTCGGTCGACATAGAAATTGAACTCGCCAAACTAACCGCGCCCGCTGGCGTTGATTTGGCCGCCGTTGAGACGGGTTTGATGTTCCTGCGCGGCGCTGATGCCACGCTATCCATGCTGGATCGGCAATTTCGCCAGCACAACATCAGCAGCGGCAAGTTCAACATGATGCTGACGATTGCAGCCTACAGCGGCAATCCAGCGCTGCCTGAAGCCCCAAAACCTGCGCAAATCGCCAGAAGACTCGGCGTTCGCCGACCGACGATTACCGGCTTGATTGATAATCTTGAGAAAGACGGCTTTGTCGAGCGCAAACCGCACGCCACCGATGGCCGCGCGCTGCGCCTTGAACTCACCAAAAAAGGCCGTAAACTGCTTGATCGTCTGCTGCCGGATTATTGGGCCACGCTCAATTCACTGGTTGCCCCGCTTAACGCGCAAGAACGGCGCGGTTTGGTAAAAAGCGCGGAAAAAATGTATGACTTACTTCCGGCTATGTCGGGTGAAGAGAACAAGTAACCACGTTGGACTAGCCAGTGCCTGCTGACGCTTCGCAGGCACCGCATGCTTCAATCAAAGCGTGGGCCATTGGCGCGGCCGTTTTGTTGGGCTTGACGGTTGCATTTGCGTACATTTACGTCGCACCAAAGCCCTACGGATTCGGAATTGGCCTTGCAATCAAAGCATGCCAATCATCTGAGCAAAACTGCGTAAGCTCGCTAAATACAGAGCCAGAACTTGGCGCAGAAGCCATAACCATTCAAGGTTCACTGCCTGCCATGCAGGCCGATTTAGCAGCTGCGATTCGCGCGGAAACCAATGTCCAGGTCGCGTTTGAAAGCAAAGGCCGGATTGACGTGACTTTTAGAACCGCAATTTTCCGCTTCCCAGACGACGCCCGATTCGCGCTTGATTCCAGCGGCACCGTGCATTTTCACTCGAAATCTCGGATCGGAATTCGCGATTTTGGCGTCAACCGCGCCCGAATTGAACGCATCCGCCAACGTTTGCAGCAAAATGCGTTGGATTCGGCGAATTTTTAGCGCTTGAAGCTGCCAAATTTGAGCTGACCAATTTGCTTTCGGTTGCTACATCGTCATTCCCACATAGGCGGGAATCCAGGCTCACCGAACTTTCAGCGTGCTTATCAATGTAAAAACGCCAATAGTTCGGTGCTTTTAAAACCCTAACAAGTTTTTGACACCTGTACTGGATCCCCGCCTTCGCGTGGATGACGAGAGGCACGATTTGCGCACCCTACTCTGCCAACTCCGATTCCAACATCTCAACCCAAGCCAGCGCTTCTTCGTCACCGTTTTGCGCGGACTTTTTGAACCAAACCAGCGCTTGCGCTTTGCTTTTTTTGACAACAATGCCGTTCAAGTGGGCCGAGGCGATATTAAACATGGCATCGGTTTCACCAGCTTCAGCCGCCTTGGTAAACCAGGGCAGCGCTTTTTCGGGCTTATAGCTGCCTATTTCATCGTCCCAATAGCTGTAGCCCAAAGAAAACATCGCGCGGCGGTGGCCTTGTTCGGCTGCTGCTAAAAAACCTGCGCGTGCTAAGTCAACCAATTTATTGGCCTCCAACGCGCGCGCAAGCTGGAACTGCAAACGCGGTGTTGGGTTATTGGCAAAAGCGGCCTGACAAGCTAGCAGCGCTGTTTCGGCATTCAAATCGTAGAAATCCACACCTGCAACGTTGGCGGGCTTGGTAATGTCAAATGGGTGCGCAGCCAGCGCATCGCAACGAGCGGCGAGTTCGCTAGCTGTGGCGACGTTATGGGCGATCTGTTTGCTCGGCTCAGTAGCCTGCAAAGCCGCCGCCGCAAAAAAGGTCAGAAAAAATAGCTTGATGGCATACCCCGAAAATTTCAAACTAACAAATTGAGGCAAATCGAGCAATCGCTTTGCACTTGTATTTCACGGATGCTGGCGTAATCCTACGCGGCTTGCGAATCAGCCGAACTTTGCTGCACGCTTCATTGACTAAAAACCCCCGCACTCACATTAGAGGTATTTGCCATGCATGCTCGTCGTTTTTTAATTAGTTTTTGCGCCATCAGTTTGATGGCCTGCGGAGACGCACCCGAGTCACCCGTTGCTACCAGCCCAGAACCTGCCACGCATACCGCACCCAACGTTGACGCCCCCAAATCCAGCGAAAGCCCAGCCATTCCCGTGCAAACAGCAGCGCCGACATTGATCGCCGCAGCGATTGATGGCGCTTGGCGAACAGCGGAAGATAAAAGCCGCGACAGCGCGCGCCATCCATTAGCTACGTTAGAATTTTGGGGTTTGGCGCCCGGCATGAACATTCTTGAAGTTCAACCCGGTGGTGGCTGGTGGACCGAGATTCTTGCCCCGTTCGCGCATGCCAACGGCGGCACCTTTAACGCCACCGCAGCTGATTTAGGCAACCCAGAGTTGCCTGCAACCGCGAAAAAATCCCGCGAGGCATTTGCCGCTCGTTTTGCTGGCAAGCCAGAGGTATATGGCAGCGTCAATCTGGTCAACTTTGGCGCAAAATCAGCGCCGCTTCCCAGCGAGAGTTTTGACTTCATCATGTCAGCGCGCTCAGTACACGGATGGATCAACGGCAAAGTTGCCGACAAAATGTTCGCGGATTTTTTCCAAGCGCTAAAGCCAGGAGGCATTTTAGCCATCGAACAGCACCGCGCTAACGAAGGCACGCCGGCGGACGACACGCTGAAAGGCACAAGCTCGGGCTATGTGATGCAATCAAGCGTAGTCGCATTGGCCGAAAAGGCCGGATTCGTGCTGGAAGCCAGCTCAGAAATCAACGCCAATCCAGCCGATACCAAAGATCATCCTTTCGGCGTGTGGACCCTACAGCCGACCGCACGTACGCGCCCCTACAGTGAAGGCGCAGACGCCAACGATCCAAAGTTTGATCGTACAAAATACGATGCGATCGGCGAATCTGACCGTATGACGCTAAAGTTTCTTAAGCCGGTAGTGGCGGCGAAGTAGTTCGAATCGCAGTCGCGCCCCTATGCTTGCGGGTCGAAGCATAAGAGGTCGGTCACCATTCGCCTTTCCAAGGGCGTGGTCGAGTACTAACAAAAGCATGGTTAAAACTCGGGCACAGCGATCCCGCAGGGATCGCTGAAGGTAGTCGGTGTGTCGCAGCCGCGAAGCGGCGCAGACCACCGGAATTAGTTCGAGATTGGGTTTCGTCCCCCGTTAGAATTAAATACCGAATCGAGCCTGCGTTGTTGAGCGATTCGTGCTGCCCGCACCAGGTGAAGGATCAAGCGAAAGCAGCCAAGAAAATGGCTTTTACGATTTGCGATTTACCGGAACCACCGCACGCGGGACTTGGTTTTTCGTGTTTAATTGCTTTTCCCTGGTTTCTTGAGTAGAGATTGTCTTTGAGAATTCTCACGGATCAGCGGCGTGTTCCAAAATCAAACTTAGAGAAAAAGGCCAACTCACCATCCCAGCCGAAGTTTTGCAAGAATGGCGGCTGAAAAACCAAGTCAGTACTAACGATCTGATTGAGTTAGTTTGGGTAACGGGGTTTTGATGCTTATTCCTAGCAAACGCACTGAGGGTAAGCGCGATTTTCTGGCAGCGGACGGGGCCTTTAGGGCGATTCTGAGCACGAGATTGAAGCCAGCTGGCCGCTGAGCTTGCACCTAAGCACAATATAAAATTGGTTGACGCGCTGCATTACGCGACCGCCAGCTTAGCCAGCTGTAAGTTCGTTCTTTCTCACCAATGACAAAGGCTTTGCGTCGAGTGATATTATCGAAGTCATCCAACTCGTTTGAGCTGAGCATACTAGCGCGTCTAGTATTTTTGCCAAGTGATTGAGTGGCGCAAGCGTTTACAGCCACACATTTTAAAGATAAAAATCATGCTTTTTAACGTAAGAAAAAATCTAGCGTGTTTTTTTTCGGAAGACGGCTTTTTGTCGAGCAGATTTTTGATACCTAGTGAATCATTACTGACAAACGGGTGTGTTCCGACTAGCTCAACTTGTTTTTCATCCGAACCGTTACAAGTTCGGAAAGCTAACACAGCTAATTGCCAGGCCAAGCCCGATTCGGCTACCATCTGACGAGTTTGAATTTTATAAATTTATTAGGTAACGTCTATGAAGCCGGTATGGCAGGGTATACATTTTTCTGCATTTCATGAGTCAGTCGAGGTTGAACCAGGAAAGTTCCGAACCTTTGAATACGTCTGGCGCATTGATGGTACTCGAACAATTGCACAAAACGCAGCAGGGAAGATTTTGCTGACCCGAGAGTTTCGTCATGAGTTGCAGGGTTTTGATTGGAGACTGCCCGGTGGAAAACTGGACTTTCCAGATGAACCAATTTTGGAGGCTGCTGCGCGTGAGTTGAGAGAAGAAACAGGGGTAGTTGCAAAATCATGGCAATACCTTTCAACCACGACGCCCGATGCAACTGTTCGATTCAATCGCCATTTCCTTTTGGCAACCAATCTCCAAATCGAAAAAGCAGAACTTAGTGAAGGCGAAGATATATCGGTTGCATGGTTCTCAACTGAAGAAGCTAAAGCTATGGCGATCAACGGTGAAATTCGTGAAGAGATCTCTGCCTTAGCTTTGTTAAGGTACTTTTCTAGGTAAATGCCGAATATTTTGATTGGGGGAAATGATGCCCGAAACGTCTGATAGCTATTCAGCTGCTAAAGCTGCGAAAAGGTTTGCTTGGGTCACTTCTGACAAGGCCTTCGGCGTGTACCTGGCATTAGCAGCGTCCTTTTCCAATTACTTTACGGCACTAAGTTGGCGGGTAATTGGCGGATTGGTCGTTGCGTTAATCGTTTTGTTTGTCCTAGCTAAAGTGGTACTCAATCAGCGTCGATTGAAGCTACATAATTTGACATTGGAACCACTTAGCCGTTGGGCGAAAATTACTGATAAAACAGACTTGGTCGACTTTTTCGAAAAAAACTCCTTTTCAGAGTACATGCCCGTAAAAATCTTCGAACGCATTGAGATTAACGACCTAGCTGTGATGGGAAATGGTTGTGGAAAATGGACGCATGGCATCTCAGAACAGAAAGCTCGTGAAAAATTCAGGCAAATTCATGCGAATGGTGGCTGCGTTCGTTTTTTAACATCATGCCCAATATACTTGCACAGCACTGCCGAAGAAAAGAATTTCAAGAAGGCCAAAGAAAACGCAGAAAGTCTTGTCACTTTGAAAAAATATATGGATAGTGCATTGCAAGAGAATCAACGTTTTGAAGTTCGTACTTATAAGCATGTGGCGACGCTTCGGTTGATAATTTTGGACTCAAAGGAGTGCATTGTTGGTCATTATCAACAGGATGGCTATGGCGAAAGCTTAGACACACCATTATTAGTGTTCCAAGGCGTCCCTTCCAAAAAATGGGGGTTTAAAAACGCATTCCAGTGCTTATTTGAAAGCGAATGGCAAAGAGCCAGCGCGCCAACTCAAGTTGAATGGGAAGCAATTAGAAATATTTCACTTAATAGCAAATCTGCCTAATGCGATTCATAGATTTGGCTCATGACGGTGGCTGCTCCAAAAAAGCACCTGCATTGCAGCTACGAGAACTGCTGGGCGCTGTAGGCGCCTTGCAAGGCGCAGCTTTAATGCAGGGCATGTCCAAAGACTTTCCAGATTGTGGAGTATTTGAAATTGGGAATCAGACATTTTTGAGCACTGTTGATGTAGTCTTACCCATGACCATAAGCCCTAGGGACTTTGGAAGAGTAACTGCCCTTCACGTTTTAAGCGACCTGTATGCTAGCGGAGGCGTACCAAGGTTTGCACTATGCTTTTTAGGGATACCTACTGGCATGTCGGCGGCTTCAACTGAAGCAGTAGAAGCGCTTTCTGGTGCGGTTGAGGAGCTCTCTTCAGAAGGCGCTGTTTTGGTAGGTGGCCACACTTTGACCGACCAATCTGATTTCTATTTAGGCTTTTCGGCTTTTGGTGAACCGATGCCCGGGCGGGCTTTACATAAAAGAAGTGCGCAACCGGGTGACATTCTTATCGTGACTAAACCCCTTGGAACAAGCGTGGCAATTGGTCGATGGAAGTCAGACCGATTAGCTGAAAAAGACCACGAAGATGTTCTTCAAGGAATGTTACATTCAAATATGAAAGCCGCCCAATTTCTTTCCAATAATGTCGTCAATGCTTGCACAGATGTCACTGGATATGGCTTGCTCGGCCATTTGTACAATATTATGTATGCAAGCGATACTGCCTGTAAAATATCAGCATCACAGGTTCCAATCTACGGAAGTGTCCGATACCACCTCAATCCCGGAAACTCACGTCAAATGGAACATAACATTGAGTATGTTTTGCCTCACGTCAAGTTACATACCAAGTTAACTCCGCTAATGGAATCAGTTTTTTTTGATTCTGAAGTGTCAGGAGGGTTACTGATAAGTGTTCCTCGCGCAGTTTCAAAAAGAATTGTTAAAGGCTTATCGTCCTGCGGCATGGCATCGCACGTTATTGGCGAGGTATGTTCCGGCGATTCGGGTCACATTGATTTATTGGGTTAAAACGCAACGCACGATTTTTGACTGCAACAATGCCACTTTGGAATTCAAATTCGACGATACCGAAGCTGACGGCTTCGGCATCCGCGGCGTACTGCCGCTATCGCGCTTAACCGGTGGCTGGGCACCCTGCCAAACGGATGCGGCTGCAACGGAGCCCGGGCGCGATGCTAGGCCAGCGCGCAACGGTTTTGCTGGCAATCAAACCGGTTCTTGGTATGCGTCGCCGCAAACTTTTGATCAATCAAGGCTTTATGTTTAATGTCAAATCTGCAAGCGAAACCTTGCCGGGTAATTTTTTCGACGGCTGGTTTACATACGATGCGGGCGAGCCGAACAACAACTCAACGCAGCATTGGCTGGCGATATCGGGAACGATTCCAATCAATGCGCAAGCGGGCATATCGCCGGTGGTGATCTACCGTGTATTAGGCGGCGCGTTGGTGCGTAAACCCACGCAAAACACCTCAATTTGGACCAAGGCACGATTACTTTTGTTGGCAGCACTGGCGCAGTTTTTCGCTATCAGTTTAGTGACTCGCTGATCGCTCGCCCGTTTCGCGCGCGCAGCAGTTCGATAAATTTGCAGCACTTAGGCGCGTGCCCCGCCGAAGGCGCGTCGAACTAACTCATGCGCGCAATCGCCTATATCCTGAAACTTGTTGACACGCTGCTGTTTGGCGGCACGCTTGCATCCCCGCCTTCGCGGAGATGACGAGGCAAATTTAGCACCTCAATAAAAAATCGCTGCCTTGAGCGCGCATCAGAAAACTAAACCCTCAATGCCCCTTCGGACAATGACAAACCGCTGTTGGCCCCATCAGCTGCTGCAGCGCTTTGCCCGCCACGCCGCCATGGCGCTGCCAGTAGAACTCAGGTTTGGCGCGCGCTAACCCGCCGATTTCGCTCATGGTGTCGGCGTCGAACAGGCGGCCGTTGACCATCACGTACTTGCTGTCGGCGGTGGCGCGGATATTCTCGAGCGGATTGGTATTCAGCACGATTAAGTCGGCCAGTTTTCCGGGCTCAATGCTGCCGATATCTTGACTTAAGCCAAGATAATCCGCGCCATTGATAGTGGCGGCTTTGAGCGCGTCGTGCGGGCTCATGCCGCCTTGGGCGAGCATCCAAATTTCCCAGTGCGGCGCAAGCCCCTGCAGCTGGCCGTGGCCGCCGACTTGAATGCCGATACCGGCATCACTTAAGGATTTGACCGCTTTGCTGACTTCGATATGGTAGTAATCCCACTCTGGTGTTACTTGCCGGCGGATGCTGCGCGCATCAAGCGTTTCACGCGGGAAAAATTGCAGCAGCTTTTTGTTTTCCCAGATTTTGTCGCGCTCGTAGAACCAATATTCGCCGTTCAGGCCGCCGTAGTTCACTACCAACGTTGGCGTGTTGCGCACGTCGGTGGCTTTCCAGGTGTCGATCACATCTTTGTAGAGCGGTGCGACGGGCAGATTGTGTTCGATGCCGGTGGAGCCGTCCAAAATCATCGTCAAATTATGGTTGTAGGTGCTGCCGCCTTCCATCACTACTGTCATGCCCAGCTCGCGTGCGGCCTGGTTGATTTGCTGGCGTTGATCGCGGCGCGGCTGGTTGTAGCTTTTTACGCTCCACGCGCCTTGCGCTTTTAGGCGGCGTAAATGCGCTCTGGCATCATCAAGCGAGTTAATTTCGGCTTTGAAATCGCCATCAGCGCCGTACAAAATCGTGCCGGTGGAAAATACGCGCGGGCCAACGTTGCGCCCGGCTTTGACCAGCTCGGATTGGCTAAACACTTCTTGGGTGTTGGCGCTTGGGTCGTGCATGGTGGTAATGCCGAAGGCCAAATTCGCGTAGTAAGTCCAGTTCGCCTGCGCGCTCGGGCCGTTGTGAAAGTGATTCGCGTGCGCATGCGCATCGACAATGCCAGGCATGATTGTTTTACCGGCCACATCAATCACGCGCGCGCCGGTTGGCACGTCAACATTGGCACCGACTGCAATGATTTTCGCACCTTGCACCAGAACCGTGCCGCATTCGATCACTTCCTTGCCTTTCATCGTGATGATGCGCGCATTAGTAAACGCGACAGTATCAGCCGCTTTAGGCTGATCCAGCGGCACACTCAAACCCACATCAATGCCGGGCAAATCCTTCGCTTTTGTCGGCGTTTTCGGGGCGTTCGGCAAAAACGCCAGCGTTTCATTCAAGGCACGAGTGAAATAGCGCCTCCCGACCATCCAATGCAGCGCCGAACTGTCCGCCGACCAGTGCAAATAGCTGCCGACATCATGGCTGACTTTAGCAACTGGCAGCGCTTTGGTATCGCGGCTCAAGTCGATTGCCGCGCCAGTGGCAGGCATTGGCGCAACATACGCGTCGAATAATTCAGTGAAGGCAATGAACTTGCCATCCGGGCTTGGCACCGCAAAATCGGCGTATTTGAGATTGAATACCGTGCGCGGCTCTTCACCGGCTAGTCCAACGCTCATGAGTTTTTTATCTAAGCCGCCGCCGGTCAAATACAAAACGCGCGCACCGCTGGCATCAAACATGGGCTGGCTGCCCGATTTCGCTACTCTCAGCATCGCCCCGCCCGCAGCCGGCATGGTGTAAACGCCGCCCAATTGCCCGTAGCGAAAATCAATCAAATTACCGCCAGCGTTGATGGCAAACACTAGCTGCTTGCCATCTTTGCTGTAGCTCGGGCTGGCGTAAACAGCGGGTTGAGTCGTCAGCGTGCGAACCACATTGGTGGCTAGCTCAATTGTTCGCAAGCTGCCCATCGTGACATCAGACCAGCTGGTATAGACGACGGAATTGCCATCCGGGCTGAAGCTCGGGCTGTACTCAAACACGTCTGCTGCATCACTGAGGCGAACCGGCGCGCCATTCGGCAGCGTTTTTTTCCACAGCACGCCAACCGCATGAAAAATCAGCGTTTGACCATCCGGGCTGGTCGCTACATCGCGAATCAATTTGGGCGCGAAGGATTCGTCCTGATCAATGCGATGCGTCGCGCGGACCGGCTGATCCAATGTTTGACTTACTTCAGCGCTGAACGGTATTTCCACCGCAAGCGATGCGCCGGAAACCGAATCGGGCGCGGGAACAAGTGGCACGCGCCACAGTTTGCCGGTGCTCCACAGCACGATTGACGCGGAATCTGGGGTAAACGACATATTTGGATACGGCCCAAAAATCGCCCAGGCTTCTTGCTGATCGTGGCTCATGCCTTTGCCATCTGGGCCATCCCACACCAAGCGCATGGCGCCGGATTCCAAATCCATCACGTGTAGCGTGGTTTTTTCCCGAACTCGTCGCACGAACGCTAGGCTTTTGCCATCGGGTGATGGCGTTGGTGCAATCGCACCGCCCTGGATGTCGATCAATTCGGTCAGCTCGCCGGTTTCACGGTCAAGCCGGCGTATCACATAAATCGTATCGTGCGGATCTTTGTTGTAAGCAAAAGCGCCGCCCGCGCTGGTGTCCTCACTGAAATATACATAGCGCCCATTTGGGGATATTGCTGGTTGGCCAGCATCTTGCTGATCATTTTTACGGGTAGTGAGCTTAAGGCCCTCACCGCCGGTTTTGTGATACAACCACATTTCCCCTGCGCCCAAACTGCGACCGGAGGTGAAATGTTTGCGCGCGATCAGATATTCACCATCAGAAGAAAATTCCGCATTATTGAGCAGGCGGAAGCTTTCCTTGGTGACTTGCTGCAATTCGCTGCCATCGATATTCGCAGTCCAGATATTGTCACCCCCAGCGCGATCTGAGGTAAAGCTGATGCGTTTGCCATCGGGTGAAAAACGCGGCTGCACTTCAAATCCCTTGCCGCTAAAAATGCGCTTGGCATTGCCGCCCGAAATGGGCAGCGTATAAATATCGCCCATCATTGAAAAGGCGAGGGTTTTGCCATCTGGCGCTACGTCCACATCTAGCCAAGTGCCTTCCGTGGTGTTGAACTTGACCTGCGTGGTTTTGCCGCGCGGCGCGTTGACGTCCCACACCGGGGGTTTATCTTCGGATTGAACCGGTGCAGCCAACGCGCAAAACAAAGCTAACGCCGCAGTACAGCGGTAAGTTGATGTAATCATGCCTGCATCCCACTTTAAAATTGGCTGGAGTTTAGGCTGCTTGGGTTAGGTTTTGGCAATAGGCGGCAAGTAATTTGCTGACAAGGATCAAGACCAATTGGCACTATTGCTCTGATTCTTTGGCAGCTTCAGCGCGTCGTTGTGCGATCAGCTCGTCGGCCAAATCGATCGTTTGCGGGATATGACGAAAACGTTCCTGCAGGCGTTTTGTGATCGGCTTTCATGGCTCATGAAGCTTACCCAGTAGCTCAGGATGCAAATTCAGCCAATCGGTAAACGCATTTTCTACCGCGTTCGCTATTGGCAGTTGATATTCTGGCGCACTCAATATGTCTTTGGTTGGTGATCGATACTTTGGATCGGCGAGCTGCAAGCGTACGATGGCATCAAACCCACACAGTTCGATATCTGACTCAGTGCCAATCAACTTGGCAATGGGACGCTTGAGTCCAAGGATCAGCCCTTGACGGTGTGGGCCATCAAGACAAACTAGCTGATTGGCAAAGCAGCGAATCGAAGGTTCATTTCGCCAACGTTGAAGTCGTAGCACGACACTAAGCTTGGCCTGTCGCAGCTGGGCGCCGATTTGCCCGGCATGGTGTTCAATGACTTGATTCAAACTAAAAATCGGGCCTCCTACATTGTCGATTGGCAAAAGCGCAGCGAGTCCGTCAGGCGCAAACATTTCCAGCTGCCGTCGATCAATTAGCTGAATTTTCAAGCCTGGATTTAGCGCGGCAATTTCACGCAAACGCGGCAATACTTCTACCAAATCAAATTGCCGTGCGCCGAAAATCTGTGTATCTGGCACGAAACTGATGCTTGTTCCAGAATCAAATTGACCCTGTTCGCGCCGTTCCGGCTGAGTAATTTTCCCTTGTGCCAGCGATATGCCGCGCTTGCTCCCATCACGCACGGTTTCAATCGTAGCTTCAGTTGAAAACGCCGATACGACTACCAAGCCGACCGAAATAGGACTCAGATGATCATGCGGCGCGTGCCCGGTCAGGCTCGCGGTATCGTGTAAATTCGTCGCTGCGTGCGTCAAAATGGGCACATCGTCAAACACATCATCGACAAAGCCGGGGCCATCATCACGAATCGTCGCGCGATTACCTTCGCCAAATTCAAGCCAAACCGTATTGCATGCACCAGCGGCATATTGGTCGACGCAGTTACTAAGCACTTCCCACAGTAATTGATGTAATGCAGCAGCGCTTTCGGTGTCGCCTACATACATGCCGGGGCGCTTTCTCATTGCGGCAATGCCGCTTAGGGATGTGATCATTTCCATACGTGATTGTCTTCGTAGGGTTGCACGGTGGCAATCGCAATTTGCATGTTTGTTGCCCGCCCGTGGAAATCCAAGGCAAAAAAAAGAGCCCTTGCGGGCTCTTTTTTCAATCGAATTTAAAGCTATCGATTTACTTCTTTTCTTCCATTGCAGCTGGTGCAGCGGCGGCGTCAACTGCGGTAGCAGCTGCGTCAACGGTTGCGGTTGCAGCAGCGGCGCCAGCGGCAGCTGCGTCGGTTGCCATTGTGCCAGCAGCAGCGGCGGCGTCAGTTGCCATCGTGCCAGCAGCAGCAGCGGCGTCAGTTGCCATCGTGCCAGCGGCAGCGCCAGCATCAGCAGCCATGGTGCCAGCAGCAGCAGCTGCATCGGTTGCCATCGTGCCAGCAGCAGCGCCAGCGTCGGTTGCCATCGTGCCGGCAGCAGCGGCCATATCGCCAGCGGCTTTAGCAGCGTCAGCAGCAGCATCAACTACTGGGGCTGCAATTTCTGTTGCAGGCGCAGCAGCAACAGGTGCTTCAGTGGTGGAATCACCGCAAGCGGCGAGTGCAGCGGCCATAGCGGCAGCGAGTACGAGTTTATTTAGGTTCATGAGAAGCTCCAGACGTTAACGACAAGTGGGTGTGCAAAACGCACACAGTAAAAAAAACTGCCCGCCAAGACTAACGGGCCAAATCTTACGTGTTTATTCGAGCGCGGATTCTATACGAGTTCTACCGCTAAGGCAGTAGCCTCACCACCGCCAATGCAAAGGCTAGCCACGCCGCGTTTAAGTCCGCGGGCGCGCAGTGCATGAATCAGTGTTACCACGATGCGCGCGCCAGACGCCCCAATCGGGTGCCCCAAAGCGCAAGCGCCGCCATTAACATTGACCTTCGCCGGATCAAGCGCCAAGCCTTTGATTGCAGCCATGGTAACTACGGCAAATGCTTCATTTATTTCAAATAAATCAACACCTTGCATAGTCCAGCCGGCTTTTTTGACGACTTTTTCAATCGCGCCGATTGGGGCCGTGGTGAACCATTCGGGCGCCTGTGCATGGTTGGCATGCGCAACAACTTTTGCCAGTGCGATGGTGCCGCTGGCCTTTGCATGCTCGGCGCTCATCAACACTAAAGCGGCTGCACCATCGGAAATTTTGCTCGAACTGGCCGCGGTGACTGAGCCATCTTTCTTAAACGCTGGCTTAAGCGTGGTGATTTTACTGATGTCACAATTGCCTGGTTCTTCATCGCCGGCGACGATGACATCGCCTTTTCTACCGGCAACCGTGACGGGAACAACTTCTGCCGTGAACGCGCCGGATGCTAATGCAGCCTGCGCGCGCTGCACGCTTTGGGTAGCAAACGCATCTTGATCAGCTCTCGAAAACGATTCTTTATCGGCGCACATTTCGCCAAATTCTCCCATAGCACGGCGATCTGCAGCGTTTTGTAAACCATCCAGCGCCATGTGATCCAACACTTCGCCGTGACCATAGCGATAGCCGGAGCGCGCTTTCGGCAACAAATACGGTGCGTTGGTCATAGATTCCATGCCACCGGCAACTACCACGCTGGCAGAGCCCGCTTTGATTGCATCGAACCCCGACATGATCGCTCGCATACCCGAACCGCACACTTTGCTTATCGTGGTGCACGGTGTGTGCAGCGCTAAACCTGCGCCCATCGCGGCTTGACGGGCGGGCGCTTGCCCAACGCCTGCGGGCAAAACGCAGCCCATCAGCACTTCATCCACACTATTCACGTCCACTTTGGCGGCGTCCATAGCGCCTTTTATGGCCTGCGCGCCTAAGGTGGGTGCGCTTACTGCGCTAAACGCGCCATTGAATGAACCAATTGCGGTGCGCTGAGCGGCGACAATGACGACGTCTGACATGAAGAACTCCTGATAGTTGGGGAAACGGCGCGCAAGTATGCCGTTAGCCGCATGTGAATTCACTCTGTTATCCAAATCTAGGCTGGATAAGTTAGCCAAACTACGGCTCAGTCAGATGTTTCCTTAACAAAATCCCTTGTCGAGCCTTGCAGTTGTCCGCCATGCTGGCACTTTCGCACAGTCAATGGCTATACTTCTCGGCTAACGATTAGCACCCCGACCGGCAAGGAACGCCATGAATATTATTCAGACACTCGAAAAAGAAATGATGACGCGCGCTCTGCCGAACTTTCGCCCCGGCGATACGGTTGTTGTTAGCGTTAAGGTCAAAGAGGGCACGCGCGAGCGCGTCCAGGCCTATGAAGGCGTCGTAATCGCCCGCCGTGATCGCGGATTTAACTCCTCGTTCACCGTATTGAAGAACTCGCACGGCGTCAAAGTTGAACGCGTATTTCCGTATTACGCGCCTGCCATTGAATCGGTACAGATCAAACGCCGTGGTAAAGTTCGCTCCGCCAAGCTTTACTATCTGCGCGATTTGACTGGTAAAGCAGCCCGTATCAAAGAAGATTTGGGCGTGCCACTTAACTAAGCGCGTAATTAGGCGCTTTGCTTAAGAAAAAAAGGCGCCTACGCGCCTTTTTTTTGAGCAGAAAAATCTTTGCCTGCAATTTGCAGATGCGTAATGCCTTGCAAACGCTTAAGGTTGCGGGCTTGTATTTGAATTTGAGTAACTGATGCCAGTAATCGCAGCCCGCACCAGCCCAAGTGGTTCTCGTTGGGGCATCACTGCGTTGATGTTGATTTGCCTATTTTTCGCAGCTTACGCGCTCATTCGTGCGCAGATGGCAGACGCGACTTATTCAGCAATCGTTGGCTGCAACGCCTGTTTTTACAAGCCCGCGCTCGCGCATGATTTAACGCTGTTGGCTGCTATTCTTGGCTATTTAACACTGTTGATAAGTATTAAAAGCCGATTAATTCGGGTTTTGCTTGTCGTGCCAATACTGATTTTGCTCACGCTACTGTTGGCTGATCTGGCTGTATTTAAGCTGCTATCGCAGCGTCTGATGATTGCTGATCTGTTTAAATATCGCCATGAATTTGACGCGATTTCCGTCATTGCCAGGAAATCGTTTTCGCTCACACACATGGTCGGCGCCGTGACTTTGCTTCTGGGCTTTATCATTATCGGAATCGGTGTGTGGCGCAATGCTGCGCTGCCGCGCGCCATAGCTTTCGTCGGATTAGCCATTGCCATCCTGATCGCGTCAGGCGCGGGTTTGGCGCGCAATCAATTTCCAGGTTACGTGCATGCTGACGCCTATCAAAACTGGGTCGAGCTCAATCTAAGCCAACAAATGAATGCACCGTATAGCTCGGAGTTTTTAAACCAGCAAAAAACGCTAGCTGCGCCCGCCCCTATTTGCACTACAGGTCAAGGAAAAGCGCGCTCGGTGATTTTGGTGCTGGTAGAATCGCTATCTAGCTACCATTCTGATAATTATGCCGCCAAGGCCAGCTTTGTTCCGAAGCTTGATGCATTGGCGCGCCAGCATGGCACGTGGTTCGAGAATTTCTATGCGAACGGCTTCACCACTGACGGCGGCATGATTGCGGCGCTTGGGGGCAGAACACCAATACCTGGATTTAATCGTTACTCCAGCATGGACGCATTCACAGGCTTTGCTGATCCTGCGCTTGGCTTTGCCAAAGCCGCGAACGATTCGGGCTTGCTTAGCGCGTTTTTTACCACTGGCACACTCAGTTTTGTCGACAAACAAAGCTGGCTTAAACAGATGCAATTCTCCCATTTTGAGGGTTCTGAAGCGCCATTTTATGCTGACAAACCGCGTGCATTGTTCAATGCTGCAGATGATTCACAGCTGTTCGCGCGTTTTAATCAATGGCGCTCGAATGAGATTTCTGCAAATCAAGCGTTTGCCGCAGCATTGCTCACGGTTGGCACACATCAGCCTTTTTTGATTCGTGAAACAGGCGCGCACGATGAGGCGCAAGCATTCGCCAAGTTAGACAGTAGCTTGGTGGATTTCTATCAATCGCTCGCAAACTCAGGTTTTTTCGAGAAAGGTATTTTACTCATCACCGGCGATCATCGTGCTATGACGCCGATGCGCAGCGAGGAAGTCGCGCGTTACAGCGAATCAGCATTCGCAAGAGTGCCTATGTTTGTTTTCGGCGCTTCGGATTTGCCCAAAGGCGCGTTGCCACAGCTGGCGCAACAGCTGGATATTCCGATTTCGCTGCGCGATTTAGTGAGTCCAAGGCAAAATTGCCGTGCTGCGCATCAAGGACTTATATTTCGCACGCCAGCAGTTGCCGCCACTCAAGTGTTGCATGCGCGCGGCATGCCGCGCGATCAGATTGACCTTTACACCGCTGACGCTAGCTACGCGCTAAAGCTTGCCGGAAATAGCAGCCGGTGGGTCACCAAAACCCCGTCGAACGGCGCGCAAATTGCCGCAGATATACATCTTGATCGTGCCGCGCGCGAACCCAACAGTGGAGATTTTCTAGCAACAATTATTGGTCTTTATTCTGGCAAGCCCACACCGGAGCAAGAGTAAGAACTGCGCCTCGAAGCGCATCGTGATGGAGGCCAAAGATTTTCCGCACACCAAAAAAAAAACCGCAGACTAAGCTGCGGTTTTCCTATTTGGCAAACTAGGTCGGATCAATTACTTGATCTTGTATTCTTTGTAGATGACGTGCTTGCGAGCAACTGGATCGAATTTTTTGAACTCGAGCTTGTTAGGCGTCGTTTTTTTGTTTTTGTCGGTGGTGTAGAAATGGCCGGTACCAGCCGAGGAAACTAGCTTGATTTTATCGCGCATCGGTGTGCTCCAGGTGGTTACTAAGCTTTGCCAACCTGCGCACGCAGGTCAGCCAGTACGGAATCAATACCGTTCTTGTCTATGGTTCGCATTGCCGCAGTGCTTACGCGCATGCGGATGAAGCGGTTTTCTGACGCAACCCAAAAGCGATGCCACTGTAAATTAGGCAGAAAACGGCGTTTGGTTCGGTTATTCGCGTGGGAAACGTTGTTTCCGACTTGCGGACGTTTGCCCGTAATTTGGCATACTCGCGCCATACATCACCTCTATTCAATCCATGAAAATCGTGCTTCGCAATCCAGCGAAACGTTATCCGTAGATATATAGCTTTTTCCGGGCGTTAGAACAAGCAACTCTTGCGAATTCATGCATTTGCTTCAGGAAATTTTTAGCCTAGCCTACACTTTAGCCATTTCACAAACCCAATCTCTCTCGCAATTTCAAGGCGAAAAAAAACCGCAGCGAATCAAGCTGCGGTTTTTTAGCCTGCCTTTCGGCAATGGATGCCAGTTAAGCTGCTTTTTTCATCGCTTTGACTTGCTTTTGCAGATCGCTAACGCGGCGGCTCAGCTCTTGTACTTCGGATTTGGACGGCACGCCCAAACGGCCAAGCACTTTACCCATGGATGCTTCCATTTTGCCGGACGCCCAGTTCAAGTTTGCAGCCGTTGCGCCTTTAACCTGCGCCAAAAAGCCGTTCGCTTGCTCTTGCACGTCGCCGGTTACGTTGCTAACCAGTTTGGTAGCATCTTTACGAAAATCCATACCGCCGGAGATGACTTTGCCAATCAGCTGTTCGCCTTGGGTACGAACGCGGGCAGCAACGCCCATGGAGGCTAACCAAAGATCACGTGCAGTGTCGCGCGCATCATTGCTTTGCAGGTTGACGTTTTTGCTGACTTTCTTTGAAAGGCTTTTAACGTTTGATTTGAGGGTAGATTTCGGGGTGGTGTTGATTTTGCGAGCGGCCATGATGGACTCCATTTTTGTTTTCGATAACGACGAGGATGCATAAACGCCACTGGCGCAGATGCTGCTTGATCGAGCAGCCTGCGTTGATGCGCTGTCGATACGGCCAAGATAGGGCCGAGCGATAGAACATTGGCACTAGCTTTGAGTGGCGCACATTGCCTTCACAATCCTGTTTATTATTCAGTAAGCTAATGATTTTATTTGGGTTTTTACTCTAGAACGTGGTCCGCTCAAATCGCATCGTTTAAATTACTCTACGCGGATCACAAACAGCCGGTTGAATTGCCAAGGCCCGCCCGCATCTTCAATCCCAATCAAACATGCGCAGCCAAGGTTAAAACTCATGGAACAATTTCACGGCACCACCATCGTCTCGGTCCGGCGCGGCGCAAACGTGGTTATTGGCGGCGATGGGCAGGTATCGCTTGGGCCTACCATCATCAAAGGCAATGCGCGCAAGGTTCGCCGGCTCGGCAAAGGCGATGTAATTGCGGGATTTGCGGGCGCAACTGCGGATGCCTTCACGCTGTTTGAGCTGTTTGAAACCAAGCTCGAAAAACACTCCGGCCATTTGGTTCGCGCGGCTGTAGAGCTAGCAAAGGATTGGCGCACTGAGCGCCGGCTTGCGCGCCTGGAAGCCATGCTCGCGGTGGCCGATAAACACGCCAGCTTGATTTTAACTGGCAACGGCGATGTATTAGAGCCTGAGCAAGGCTTGATTGCTATTGGTTCTGGCGGTAACTATGCGCTATCAGCTGCAAAAGCGCTGTTTGAAAACACCGATTTTAGCCCGCGCATGATCGTGGAAAAGTCCTTACGTATTGCAGCCGACATTTGCGTTTACACCAACGGCAACACCACGATCGAGGAAATCAAGGATTAGTCCAGCTCGGCTTCCGGCGGAGCTATTCCTTGAACTGGGACTGACCTTAACGTTGCATCGTTGCTACGCTTTGCTAAAGCATACTGGCGCGGCGTCATGCCAGTCAGCGCACGGAATTCACGAATGGCGTGGGGCTGATCGGCAAAGGTGATTGCACCATCAAAGTCGTCTTTTTCCCAGGCGTTTAGGTGCATTTGCCGCACCATTCGGTCAACACGAATGGCGCGCTGGTAGTGTTTGGGCGACACGCCATAGAGGTCCTTAAACACGCGCTGGAACTGCCTTTGAGAATAGCCAACCGCTTTGGCAGCGTTGGCGACGACGGTGCCATCGCCGGTGCTGAGAACAGTTGCGGCCTGCAATAGTGCATCCTCGACTGGTCCTGAGGCAGTGAAAAATGCGCGCAGATTAATAATCGCCCGAGCGCGCCACACATCAAAACTTTCTGAGGGCCTTGGATCTAACTTTTCACAAAGCTGAGCGCTGAATTGACTCAGCGCTTGCACCGAGTTAACACCCGCACTGATTGGTAAACCGGTCAACCGTTTCAGCGCTCCGGGTGTCAATGCGACCGCGTACGCCACAATATGGCGCTTTGAAAATCCATAACACCAATCGTATTTGGGCCACCAAAGTGACACGCGCGGAACTTTAACCCAGCAGGCACCGGAATTGGCTGCGCGCAGCCAAAGCGGATCGGCCAGCATGATTTGGATTGAGCAGCGCACTTCTGGCAAAAGACGCACGACGCTTCCACCCTGAAAATCATCACGATGCACAAAACCTACCAGAAAAGGCGCCAAATCGGCCGGCCCTGGCTCCATCTTAAGTATTGCGGGTGTCACGATTAGTTGTTCATGTCCGATATCTTCAATGCAAGCGCCAGTTAATTAGCTAAGGTACGGTATTGGATTTAACGAGCTAGGCACGATGGACGCAAGAAAAACGCACGCAAGCATTTCAACCAACCGGCATATTGTCGCCACAGCTGTGATGGCTGCGCTACTTTATTCATGTTTTAGCGGCAACGTCATGCGCTTTGCGTTTGTGAACGAATATTTCCCGTACATGCGCTCGCTTCTCGCGACGTTAAGTGATATTGCTTTTATGCTGATTGCGGTTTCCATAGCCGCAGCTTGCCACCCGAAAACCTTGATAGCGCTTAGTGGCGTGCTAGCACCGATCAAGCGGCCACTGCTTTGGGCAGCAATTATTTTTTTACCTGTATTGCTGATATGTCTTACTACAGCACCCATCGCACAGGGATTCGAAACCGCTGACGTGCTTTGGAAATCAGTAGCCGGGCCTATGACTGAAGAGTTCTTCTATCGCGGATTAGCGATTGGCATTCTGATGCGGATTTGTCGATGGCCATTTATTGCGGCTTGCCTTTGCCCTGCTGCGTTTTTTGGCGCCGTGCATATTTGGCAAGGTTCGGATTTAGGCTCCGCGGCGGGTGTCATTGCTATCACCGCAGCAGGCGGCATATTGTTTGGCTGGCTATTTGTACGTTGGAATTACAATCTTTGGCCGCCGATTTTTATGCATGTTGGGCTCAATAGCCTGTGGCTCGTTTTTGACCTAGGTCAGAACGCGATAGGGGGTTGGTTGGGCAATACCATGCGTTTGGCGGTCGTGCTGGCTGGCATTGCTTGCACATTTTGGCTAGCGCCGCCGAAACAAGGGGACGCTTTATCGCCCTGAGATAAAAGCGCCTCGAGCTAACGCGAAGCACTTTTGAAGCCAAAAACTCGCGCCGATTTTACTGAATTCGCTCTAATCGAATAATCCGAGTCACCAGCCCACCTGCGTCAAGCCGCATGATCAAATCTGCAGAGTTGACTCTGGTAAAGCCAATTGAGTAAGTACCGACTTTGCGAATTTGAGCAAACCTTACGGGCTTGAACGGAATTGGGCAGTTTGGGTCACCTGGAAATTCCAGCGTACATGCGGATGGATTTGCGCTCGTTTCATAGACATCGCCGACGAACATTTGGGGCGTGTTCCAGCGCCCGCCTTGCAAGGAATACCAGTTCGGCTTGCCGGCATCGGTGTAGTTGTGCCACGTGCCCCAAAGCTGATCGCTGGCACCCGCGCGTTTGTGGCTCAGCATCAGACCTGAACCACTCGTGCTGCGCTCATACCAACCGCCAGACACATTAAATTCGCTAAAAAACTGCGCTGCGCCCTGCACTGCGAAGGTTTTTGCTTCGAGCAGTCCGCCTTCTGAGGTGATGACCTGTAAATCGTAGCTACCGACAAATTCAAACGTTTTTACTGGCACAACAACTTTATACGCCTGCAACGCTTGACCACAAATGGTCTCAGCAGGCGGCAGCTGGAGGGTGATCAACACCTTAAACGGGCTTTCCACCAGTTTAGCGCTTCGTGGTGAGCAGCCGTTGTGCCAAACGCCGCTCACGGTAATCGTATTTGGCACACCAGCCTGTACGATGCTTGGACTGAAGGCCAAGTCAACCCGGCTAAGCTCAGTATTGTCGGCTTGAGCAAGGGCAAGTTGCGTAGCAAACAAAAATGCTACGCATATTGCCTTGCGCGCTACGGATTGAAATTTAGTCGCTGAATTTCTAATTTGCGGGCGCATGTGCGGCTCCTTCGTGACGGGCCAACAGTATAGCTTGTACTTAATAGCCCAAAGTGCAAATTTACGCTTAACGATAGACGAATTTATTCGTAGGCATCAATAATGAGACGCTCCTTATTGCATCACCCGCGCACGCCCTGCATGTTTAGCGCGATAGAGCGCCGCATCGGCCTGCTCAATCAACGTTAATAGCTGCTTGGAAAGCTCAGGACTGTCAGATTGCACCGGCGCACTCAGCGCCACACCCACGCTGAGCGAAACCAACGGCTTCGCTCTAGAATCGGCATGCTCGATCGCTAATGCCAGCACATTGCTAAGCCAACGATGCCCCACTTCAAGGGCTAGATTCAAATCAGCAACAGTAAGTAAAATCGCGAACTCCTCGCCGCCATAGCGCGCCACCAATGCACCGTCTGGCACATCTAAGCTGCGCAAACTCGCGCCGACGCGACGCAGCACTTCATCGCCAGCGGCGTGCCCGTAGCGATCGTTGTAGCGCTTGAAATCGTCTACATCGCCCAGAATCAGCGCGATGGGTTTGCTTTGCGCCAATAACCGGTGTGCGTACTCATCAAAGCTGCGCCGGTTGCTAATTTGTGTCAACCCGTCGATTTCTGCTAAGCGTGCGAGCGCGCGATTGGCGTTTTCAAGCTCAAGTGTGCGCTCACGTACGCGCTGCTCCAAGTTTTGCGCGTATTGGCGCTGTTCTTGATACAGCGCGGCGTTTTCAATCGCAATCGTGGCTTGTCCGAGCAACATGTTGAGCATCTCTAATCGATGCCGACTAAACACGCCAGGCACTAAGTTGTTTTCTAGGTAAATCACGCCGGTTAGTTCGCCTTTGCGAAGCAGTGGCAGGCAGAGCGCTGCACGAACGATATTGCGTTGAAAGTAAGGATCATCACGAAATTGACTGCCCTGCACGCCATCGTCCCACACTACTGAAAGCTGGGTGCGCGCAACGTAATTCAACAGCGAATCTGGGCAGCGCAAACTTCGCCCGACGCGCTCACTCACCCGGCCGTCAACTGAATCCGCTTCAATCATCAAGCGATCACGGCTGCGTAGTGCTAGTACGCCGCGCTGCGCACCCGCGTTTTCAACTGCGATTCTAAGCAAGCGCAACACCAGCTGATCAAAATCAAGCTCCGCGACGATGGCTTCATTGGCTTTCAGCACCGTTACCAAGTCGACTTGTGATCCACCCGTGGTCGGCGTGCCCGTGGAAAAATCCGAACTCGCAAAGCGCCGCTCTGCAACGGTTGCAGAACCGCGCTGCGGCATTTGCCGGGTTAGCCCGAACGCGTTGGCACGCGCGTAAAGCTGCTGCGCATCTTGCTCCATCGCACCCGCAAAACTGCGGCCCTGCGCGCGAAAGCACTCGGCAACAACCGCCGTCATTTTGCCTTGAATTAGGTGATATCCGAATTTTTGCGCATGCGCGATGCCCTGTAAAAGTGCGCTAACCGCAGCATCACTTTCACCGTTGACAATCAAGCCTTCTGCGCTAACCCAAGCCTGATAGGCTGAAAAATTCCGCGTACTGAGCGAACTTAGCTGCTCAACAACCTGCGCACTACTCGCGTATTGCAGCAGCAATTCTGCACGCCGGGTTTCGGAATGACTTGCCACTCGAGCGCTAGCAACTGCCAAAATAACGTGGTGCAAATAGTTCAGCAACAAGCTGCCCGCTGCACCCGCAGCAAACATCGGGGCAGCGCGCTCGGCTAGCGCAAGTGCTGCCTCATAGCGGCCAAATAGCAGCTCAAGGCGCGCCATTTCAGTCAATGACTCGCACACGTCGGTGCCGTTTTTCTGCGCTTCATAAGCTAGCACAATGGCTTCACAATCAAGCGGCTCGGGCTGCTGACCCATCAGTTGGCGCAGCGCAAAACAGCGAATTTTGGCTTGGCCTAATTCAAGTGGCACGTAGCGATCACAATAGTCGCGCCAGCGCTCCGCCGTCTCTAACATTTTGACGAAATCGGCGCCCTCAGCCACCGCTGAGATGTGTTTAACGATCAACGCGTAGCTGGCAAACTGCAAATTGCCGCTTTGATGACACAGCTGATAAGCCCGCTCAGCGCCTTCATAATTTTCTTGATACGGGATCGTCCAGCACAATGACATCGCATGCGCCAACATCAGCGCCGCGCCGCCGTAGTAGTCGTTCTGAAATCTCTTTTGCGACTGCTCCGCAATCACCGCGTATCGGCTGGCAAGCGCGTGCTGGCCCTGCATACAAAGCACCATTGACCACCAGCCTATTGAAACCCCGGCCTCTGGCGTCAACCCGGTTTGCAAAACGTGGCTTACGCTGCGCGCGGTAACGTAGCCCAAAGCTTCAGGCCGGCTGAAATAAACGCCAATCACGGCTTTATCAAAAAGCGCCCCAATTTGCGCCGCTCTGCCCGATGCCAACGGCAGGTGTTGCAGGCGATCAATCACATCATCTTGCGCCAGATTTTGCATCAACTCAGCCGATTCTTGTGGATGGCCCGGGCCTTCGAAACTCAAGCTCTCGCCCAGCAGCGCCATCGCATTTTGCACCTCAGTTAGTGCCCCAGCGGCATCGCCCGAGCTTTGCAATGCGCTCGCTAGCCTATCTAACACATGCGCTTTGGCATCTTCGTTCGGTGCTAGCGCTAGCGCATGCTGGAACACCTGCACCGCCGCTTGTAATTGTCCCGCGCTGGCCTGCGCCTCAGCAAGAAGCACATGCGTTTTAAGCGCTACTAGTGGCTGTTCTTGATAGATCGAAAATGGTAGCAAACTAACCGCGTGGCCCGCATATTGTAAGGAGGCTTCATAGGCAGTTTGCGAGCGCGCAAGCTCAGCCGCTTGGATATTCAGTTCAGCAAGCTCACCTTGTTCCGCTTCACTGTGCAGCAAAGTAGCTGCTAAGTTAAGTTGATTCACAACATCGAAAATCGAACGGGAATCAGCCTGCGCTTGCCAATCAATTCGCCAAATTTCCCCGATACTTCGATGGATTAGCAGGCGATCACGTGTTTTTGCACTGGCTAAACAGGCTTCTCGAATACGCTCGTGAACAAACGCCAGCTCAACCTCGCTTAGCTGTACTAAAACACCCTCTCTAAGCAATTGTGCTAATGCGCTGCTTTGCTCAGCCATATCGGTTTCAAGTTCGCTCAATCGCCTCAGCGTTGTTAGATCAACACGAGAACCGATGCATGCGCATTGCAAAAGTATGGCTTGCCAGCTCGCAGGCAACTGGTTCAATTTGCGATCTAAAAACTGCAGCACATTATCGGTTAGGTTTTGATGCGACAAAGCTTGTACATCAAGTTCCCAACCGGTTTGCCCGGGTGTCAACACATTCGAATCAACCAGGCTTAACATAAACTGCCGCACGAAAAACGGATTGCCCAAGGTTTTTCGCAAAATGGCACTAACCAGTACCGCTTCGCTGTGTGCGCCACCCGCTAATTGGCCGACGCTGGCCTTGACCAACAATGAAATCTCTTCCGCAACTAAATCGCCCAGCACAATTTTTTCGGGCTGCACACCTACGCTATCAAGTTGCGCTAACCATTCGCGCAGGCTGCTCGCGTGTTCAGAGCGAGCAACCGTCACAAGCAACAAGTGTTTAAAATCGGCACTCAATAAACGCTTTAAAAAATCTAGGCTGGCAGGGTCTGCCCAATGCAGATCATCTAAGTGCAAAATCAGCGGCTGCTGCTCGGCAATGGCCGTGCGCACAAAAGCATGCATAGCCAATTGAAAGCGCGCCTGCTCAGCGCTTGCTCCAAGTGGCAACAACGGTGGCAATGGTCCAAGCAGCTTGCGCAAATCAGGGACTAAGGCTGCAATAACGGTTGCATTGATGCCAAGCGCCTGCTTCAGCGCTATTTTTAGATCCTCGAGCGTATCATCGGGCAAGGCTAACCAGCAATTCATCAAGCCTTGCAAAGCGCGCGCTACTGAGGCATACGGCACTGCGGTAGAAAGCTGATCACCGCGCCCGCTTGCCGGGGTTTGATCACTAGCTAACGATTGCGCAAATCGCTCAAACAACGCAGTTTTACCTGAGCCCGCTGGCCCTTCGATATGTACCCAAGCTCGCGAGCCATTTGCAGCATTTTCGAAGCTCTGCCGCAGCGTTGCAAGCGCTGCATCGCGTCCGAAAAGCTCCGCTGTTGCGCGCAACCCTAAAACACGATCGCGGCTGCCTAACTTAAAAGGATCCAATCTACCCAACGCAAGCCTTTGACGCGCTTCCTCCAGATCAAAGCGCAAACCGCGCGCGCTTTGATACCGATCAGCGGGCGCCTTTGCCAGCAACTTGGCCACGATGAGCGCAAGCGCAGCCGGGAAATTCTGATTGAGCTGATCAATCATCGGTGGCACGGTGGCCAGCTGCGCATGCAGCAGGCTCGCTTCATCCAGATCTGGGAACACCTGCCGCGCGGTGGCAAGCTCAAACAGGGTAGCACCTAAGGCGTAAAGATCACTTCGCGCATCAACATCTAAGTGCGTGCGCCCGGTTTGCTCCGGGGCCATGTAGGCTAATGTGCCCAGCACCAGTTCACCGCGCTCGGGCACGCCGCAAAGCTCCAAATCAGTCAACTTTACCTTGCCACTTTCTCGCTGAATCAAAATATTCGACGGATTGATATCGCAATGCACCCAGCCAAAATTATGCAATTCCTCCAGCGCATCACAAATTTGCAAGCTGATTTGTAACCAGTTCACCGGCTCTAACGGTTGGCCTGCGAATTGGCGCTTAAGCGACACTGAGCCATCATCTGGATAGATCAGCGCTAAGCGATGTTCCAAGCGCTCTAGCGCCAAAATTGGTACTGCAAACACCAACTGATGCTGGGTGGATACCTGATGTTCACGCCGGTAACGTTCTAGCTCACTCGCGGTTGGATAAGGATTGCGCAGCACCTTAAGTACAACCGGCAGCTGATCGCTAACGCGCACACCGCGATACACCGTGGACGATCGCCCCGTGTGTACTTCGCTGTGAACTTTATAGCCAGGCAGGTTGATCACAATTGCAGCAGCAGCCAAATTTTGAAGTTCGCCATGTTAACAAATGTGCCGCAGCCGCAGCTGGTTTCGCCTTAGCACTTTTATCGACAAAAATCTGCGGTTATTTACATTCCAAACCTAAGAATTAGGATGAAAGCCTGAATTTCGCGCAATTCTGCAGATTTTTGCGTTAATTTGCACTGCACTATCGTGCAATTTGTTACAGCCAATCTATAAGCCAAGGAGAACGCCATGCGTCCAGTGATGAATGTTTCTGTGTCTGAGTCACCCCACAGCCCAGATGACTGGCTACCTGAGTTTCCCAACCCTGCAGATTTTCGTTTCGACTATTACAAGCTACTTGCGCTTGCCAAAAATGCGCAGAAAGCAATCGGGCAAGCGCCGCGCAACGGTATTACGGTTGCGATCATTGGCGCTGGCGCTGCTGGGATGAGCGCGGCGCGCGAGCTTTATCGCGCTGGCTATCAAGTTGATATTTTTGAAGCCAGTGATCGCCTTTGCGGGCGGCACTACACGCTGCCAAGCAGCGGGCCGACCGCGATGGAAATGGGCGCAATGCGCTTTCCTTTTTTCGCCAAACCAGGGCAGAAAAATTCCCTGCTGGATTACTTCATGATTGCCGAGGCGAACGCGATTACCGCGCCATTTCCAAATCCAGGCGCGGCACCGGGAAATACCGGCATTTTCCTCAATCAAGGCTTTGGCCCTAGCGGTGGCTACTATCCAACGCCGAAAATGGATATTTGGACCTACAACGAAGCGGGTAGCGCGCCGCCAACGCCTGAACTTAAACAAGTTTGGCTCAAAGTGAATCGCTTTATTAGCTTCTTCACTAATACCATGCAAACCCGCTATCGGGGCGCCGATTGGTCGACCTATTGGGGCAAGCTGGCTGGCTTTTACGACAAGATGAGTTTTAGCGATTTGGTGTATAGCGCAGAAATTAATCAAGACGATGGCAGCGGCTGGCTCGGCGGATTTGCGATGAGCGAATCCGAAGCGCAGCTGTTTTACACCATCGGCGCGGGCGATGGCAGCTGGGGCGCGTTTTACGAGATCGGCGCGCTGTGGTTTATTCGCTGCGTGATGTTTGGTTTCAATACCAACTTGCAGTCGTTGATTGGATTGCAAAACGCCGAGACCTTGCCCTGGTATGGCTACACCGGCATGGTCGATAGCGCTGGCAGGCGGCTTGGCGCGCCGATGTATCAAGGCATTCAAAGCTTAGTTGAATGGCTTTATTTTGTGCCCGCGCCCGGGCAAAGCAAGTCGCTACGGCAAGCGCAGGTGGATGGTGAAGTTGGGCTGTATTTGTCGAGCCTGATTTGCGCAATCGAAAAAAACGCCAGTGGCATCACCTTAACACTCAAGGCCAATCCGAATCAGCCTGGCAGTCAGCGCCATTATGACTATGTAATTTGCACGTCCCCAATCTGGTCGAACGATATCGAGCTAAAAGTCAGCGGCTTTAATTTGGATCAGCTGCCATTGCTAGTGCAAACCGCACAGGCCGAGCAGCATTTAATTGCCAGCGCTAAAGTGTTCTTCCCGCTCAAGCAAAATTATTGGCAAACCGGCAGCAAAATTCCGCAAATCATCGTGACCGACACCTTCGTGCAAGATGCCTACGGGGTCGTGTGGGACGACAGCAAACCCGGCGTTTTGTTAGCGAGCTACACCTGGGAGGATGACGCCGTCAAACTCTGGCCGTATTCTGATGCCGCGCTTGCGCAAAAAGTACTGGACAAGTTAGATGACATAACAGTGTCTACGCTGGGCGAAAAGATCAGTCAGTATGTCGATGCCAGCCAGCCCAGCATCATGCAGTGGTCTAGAATGCCAGGGTACAACGGCTGCGCCAAGCTGTATCGGCAGCGCAATTGGAGCCTGAATTATAGTTTGCTAACTTATAATCAAGAATGCGCTAGCGGCTCTGGGCTCTATTTTGCTGGGGAAAGCTACAGCGTCGAAGGCGGCTGGACCGAACCCGCATTGCGAATGGCGATGGACGCGGTCATCCGCTTAATTGAACACAGCGGCGGCAGTTTTAACCAAGGCTTTCAGATCAGTGACTATCCGCGTTTTGATATGCACATTAATCCTTCGCAAAGCTATTGCCCGTGTCCGAGCAATTGAACCCAAGCTCATCAGCTAACCCCTCTCCCATCAAGGGAGAGGGGAGTTTTTTTGAGCTTCGGTTAGTGTCAATTGCAAGTTTAGCCTCTGGGCGTCAGCTGCAAGTTTAGTCCCTTTATGGGAGAGGGGTTGGGGAGAGGGTCAAAGCGTCGCATTAAACCTAAGTGTGACCGCACAAAACTACAGCATCAGCTGGGCTATCGCCTTACGCCACGTTGGGGCTTTATTTCGGCAATTTTTAGTACAAGCGACGACTTTGCTGCACATTTAAATCGGGTCAACCTACCCACCATAATCCACACGCCAAGCATGCTTAGATAACTCACTAAGCATAAACCGACCCGCATCAAACTGGTCAATCACCGCCATGTTAGTACGCAGATGCTCAGTGATGCAGTTCGTTATGAAGCTACCTTTGCCCGCAAGCACTATCGGTAGCAGTAGCTGATCGGCTAGGTATTCACAGACAGGCGCTTCGCTGTGCAAATAGCGCGCTAAATCATTGCAAGCGCGCTTAGCCACTTGCTCAGACGCAACCCCGCGTGCGCCGTGCGCCACGCTAAGTCCACAGGCATTTTCAAATTCCGCCCACACGGAAAGCACATTGCCAGGACCGGTACCTTCTAAGTTTTGCTGGGTCAATTGATCGAGCGGCACGTTAAAATGCTTAGCTACTGCCGCTAGCTCGCGCGTAGCGACCGATTCCGGCACGCCAGCCACCAATGCAAGCGCGCCGATACCCTTTGCCGCTCCGCGTTCGAGCAACAGCAAGGGCGCAAGCGCAGCGGGCTCGATATCAAGCACAACCCGCCCACCACCGGCGGGAAACAATCCAATGCGCTCGACGCTAAGCGCGACTTTCGCACCCATTTTCGTTAGGACGGGAAGAAAGCAGCGCTCAATAAAGCAGGCCGTCGGCGCCAACATATTGTGCGTTCCGCCTTCAATACCAATGCGGCATGGCGTTTTGGCTGCCAACAGCGGCGGCAAGATCGTCTGCAGCACTAGCATCGTGCTGCCTGCCGTGCCGATTTGAAAATGGTGCTCGCGATAGACCGGTTCGCGCGGCGTGAATTGCACGCAGGTTGAGCCAATATGCGCACCCTCAACCACGGCATTGCTGATCGCCTGCGCGGCATTCACGCAGGTCAAATGCTGGCGCTGCAACCCAGGCTTACTTCTACCTGCGCGGATGCGCTCAATCCGCACCGAGCGCCCCTGCAATATCGCAAGCGAAAGCGCGGTGCGCAAAATCTGCCCACCGCCCTCGCCTTGCGATCCATCGATTACTAGCTCTGTTTTCACAACTATCCCTATCCTTTAACACACACCACTTGCCGCAAGGTGTGCACGATTTCTACCAAATCCTGCTGCGCCGCCATGACTGCATCGATGGACTTGTATGCGGCGGGCGATTCATCCACCACATTGGCATCTTTACGGCATTCAACATGCGCCGTCGCTTTAATATGATCCTGCACGCTGATCAGCTGCTTGGCTTTCGTGCGGCTCATCACCCGGCCTGCGCCGTGTGAACACGAACACAGTGCCTCCGCATTTCCTAGCCCGCGTACAATAAAGCTCTTTGCGCCCATGCTGCCCGGAATAATGCCCAGCTCGCCGCGCTGCGCGCTCACTGCACCTTTGCGCGTTACCAACAGCGATTCGCCAAAATGGGTTTCGCGCTGCACATAGTTATGGTGGCAGTTAACGGCATGCGCGTCGATGGTGAACGCTTTTGGCACCACTTTTGCCAATGCGCCCAGTGCGTTTTGCATCATGATTTCGCGATTCGCCTTGGCAAAACGCTGCGCCCAGTCGACCGCAAACACATACTCATCGAAATGCGCCGAGCCCTCTTGAAAATACGCCAGATCGCGGTGCGGCAAGTTAGCAATATGCGCGCGCATATCATCCTGCGCGAGCGCAATAAAATGCGTGCCGATGGCATTGCCGACGCCGCGCGAGCCCGAATGCAGCATCATCCACACGCAATCGGCTTCATCCAAACACAGTTCGACAAAATGGTTACCGGTGCCCAAAGTACCCAGATGCGAAAGGTTGTTGGTGTTCTTTAAGCGCGGGTGCAGCTCGCAAATCTGCGCGAAATCGCCCTGCAAGTTTGCCCACGCAGCGTTTGCCAAATCTGGTGCGTTTTCCCACGAGCCTTTATCGCGCCCGCCCCGCGTTACCGTGCGCCCGTGCGGCACGGCGCTTTCTATTGCAGCGCGCACACCGAACAAATTATCCGGCAAATCGCGTGCTTTTAATGACGTACGCGCCGCCATCATGCCGCAACCAATATCTACGCCAACCGCAGCCGGCACAATCGCGCCCTGCGTAGGTAGTACGGAACCTACCGTCGCGCCAATGCCCACATGCACGTCAGGCATTACTGCCACATGCGGCCACACAAACGGCAGCTTAGCCAAATGCGCAAGCTGGCGGCGCGCCTCATCCTCGACCGGCACGCCGCGCGTCCACATTTTGATCTCAACGCTGCCAGGTGCAGCATTGATGGCTTCGTAGTTTAGGGATTCGGTTTTCATTTTCAATTTTCCTGTAAAAAATTTAGTGCAAGTGCAACGCGGGGGTGACGAATACACACATTTGATCGGTTCCACGTACTTTGCGTGTTATCAGATTCCGTGCCAAGCAAGCGCGAAATCATAAACCGTTGTATTCACTCAATATTACCCAAACAGTACAAAACCGGCTCAACTCAATTATGATCTCAGAGAATCGTGTTTATCTTTCTGGATCAACTATGGCAAACGCTAAAAAACGTACGGTAGTACTCGGATTTCTAGGAACCCAGCTTGACACCGGCAGCAGCGGCGGGCGCTGGGAACGCTGGCGCCCCACGGTAAGTCTAGGCATGTTTGATGATTTTGTGCCGGATCGGATCGATCTTTTGGTGGATGAGCGCCGCTTCAAAAATTTGGCCGAACTGGTCAAAGCCGATTTGCTGCAGCTAAGCCCTCAAACAAAGGTCATTACTCACGATATGCATTTGGCAGATCCGTGGGATTTTGAGGGCGTTTACACGACGCTGTACGATTTTGCCAAAGCCTACCCGTTTGATACGGAGCACGAAGATTATTTGGTACACATCACCACCGGCAGCCACGTAGCGCAGATTTGTTGGTTTTTGTTGACTGAAGCGCGCTACATTCCGGCGCGCTTGTTGCAAACTGCGCCGCCGCGCAAACAAAAATCTGGCGCGTCGGGCAGCTATGATTTTATCGACTTGGATTTGGCGCGCTACGACGTGATTGCTCAGCGCTTCGCACGCGAGCGCGCTGACACCGCGACCTTTCTAAAATCCGGCATTGCCACCCGCAGCGCGGCGTTTAATTTGATGATCGAACAAATCGAGCGCGTCGCAGCGAAATCCAAAGCGCCTATATTGTTGATGGGCCCAACGGGCGCCGGCAAAAGCAAACTTGCCAGCAATATTTATGCGTTGAAAAAGCAGCGCCAACAGCTTAGCGGCGCATTGATTGAGGTCAACTGCGCTACGCTGCGCGGTGATGGCGCGGCCAGCGCGCTATTCGGCCACGTGCGCGGCGCCTACACCGGCGCGCAACATGAGCGCTTGGGCTATTTGCGCAGCGCCGACGGCGGCCTTTTGTTCCTAGATGAGATTGGCGAACTAGGGCTTGATGAGCAAGCAATGCTGCTGCGTGCAATTGAAGAGAAGCGCTTTCCACCGATGGGCAGCGATAAAGATGTCAGCAGTAATTTTCAGCTGATTGCCGGCACCAACCGTGATTTGGGTGCAGCCGTACTCGAAGGTCGGTTTCGTGATGACTTGTTCGCTCGCTTGAATCTGTGGACCTTCGATTTGCCCAGCCTAAAAGATCGAAGTGAAGATATCGAACCCAATCTGGATTTCGAATTGGCTCGCTTTGCCGCAGCCGGTGGCGAGCGCGTGCAATTTAACCGTGAAGCGCGCGCCCGCTACTTGCAATTCGCCACAAGCGATACTGCGCTTTGGCCCGGCAATTTTCGCGATCTGGGCGCGTCCATTACGCGCATGGCGACGCTCGCCGAAAGCGGGCGAATCACCGTCATCGTCGTAGATGGCGAGCTACAGCGCTTGCGCCATTTGTGGAAAAACGCCACCGCGAAAGATCGCTCTATAGCAGCCGAAGACGTCGATCTTGGTGCGCTGCTAGGCGCAGGACTAGCGCAGCTGGATCGTTTTGATAGGGCGCAGTTGATCGACGTGGTGCGAGTCTGTCGCGCCAGCCAAACTGCATCTGCCGCCGGCCGCACGCTATTCCAAGCCAGCCGCGCGGTAAAAGCCTCCACCAACGATGCGGATCGCCTGCGCAAGTATCTTGCGCGTTTTGATTTGACGTTTGCAGATGTGCGGGGGTGATAGTTCGACGACATCAAAGTGTAAACTCAGCCGCCTTAGAGTTCTAAAACCGGTGCGCGGATGGACCCAAACTACAGCAGTTTAAGTGACGTCGTTGAGCGCATTGTTGCGATCGCAGGCCCGAAAATCGTTGCCGCTTTGCCGCTGGGCTTGGGCAAACCGAATGAGCTGATCAACGCCCTGACCGCACGCGTGACTAGCGATGCATCGCTTTTCCTGACTATCGTTACCGCGCTATCTCTGGATGTGCCAGCGGTTGCGCGCACAAAGTCTGGCGAAATTAACTTGGAAGCCGCGTTTGCAGGGCCCTTCATTGAGCGCCAGTTTGGCGCGGATTACCCGGTGCTGGATTATGTGCGGCAGCAGAAAAATCACACGCTGTGCGAACGCATCCGCGTGCACGAGTTCTATTTTCAATCCGGCAGCATGCTGAAAAACGATCGTGCGCAGCGTGATTACATCAGCTTGAACTACACCCACGTGGCGCGTGAATTGCTGGCGCTGGGCGTCAATGTGATTTTGCATTTGGTGGCGCGGCGCGGCGATAAATTGAGCCTGTCTTGCAATCCGGATGTAACCTTGGATGCGCTGGACGCCTTCGCCGCAGCAGGGCAGAACCGGCCACTGATGGTTTGCGCCGTGCATCCAAACTTGCCCTTTTTAGGGAACGATGCCGAAGTCGATTTAAGCTTCGCCGATCTGTTGTTGGAGGCTAGCCCACACGTTTTGTTTGCGCTGCCGCGAGAGCCCGTCGCGCCGCATGAGTTTGCCATTGGCCTGCATGCCAGCGCCTTAGTCAAGGATGGCGGCACGTTACAAATTGGAATCGGCGCGCTATCCGACGCTTTGGTCTATGCATTGATTCAACGCCAGGACAACAACGCTGACTATCGCCGAGCATTGGCGGCGGTGCGCAGCGTGCCAATCAGCGCAGCGCTTGCCAAGCAAGGCGGTGAATCCGAATTTGAGCACGGGTTGTATGGTGCCAGCGAGATGGTCATGGATGGTTTTATGCACCTTCGGCAAGCAAAAATACTCAAGCGCCGCGTGTTTGATGATGTCAAGCTGCAAACGCTATTAAATCAGGGGATTTTGGAAGCGCGCGCAGATCAACTCACGTTGGCGCGCTTAGTTGAAGCTGAGATCATTGAAACTCAGCTTGATCAGCCGAGCCTGGATTGGTTGATACGCTTTGGCTGGCTCGCGCAAGACTGCCGACTACATGATGGCGTATTGCAGTTTTCTGATAGCAGCCAAAGCGGCGCAGATTTGCTTGATGCGAACAATCGCGCTGCGCTGACAAGACAGATGCAGGGCCGAACGCTGCGAGGTGGGCGCTATTTGCATGGCGCATTTTACTTAGGTGCTAAACCGCTTTATCAATGGCTAAACACATTGAGTAGCGATGATTTTGAGGGCTTATGCATGACGCGCGTCAGCTTCATCAATGAGCTTTATGGCGGCCGCGAAGCGCTGGATAGAGCGCAGCGCAGTGAGGCGCGTTTTTTCAATACGTGCATGATGCAAACGCTCGGCGGTGCGGCCGTTTCGGATGGCTTGGCCGATGCGCGCGTGGTCAGCGGTGTGGGCGGGCAATACAATTTTGTCGCGATGGCGCACGCGATTCCAAACGGCCGCTCAGTCTTGATGCTGCGTTCGGTGCGGGAAGGTAAACACCCGGAAAAGGCACGCTCAAACATCGTTTGGAACTACGCTCACTGCACAATTCCACGGCATTTGCGCGATATTGTGATCAGCGAATATGGGGTTGCCGATTTGCGTGGGCAATCGGATGAGGAAGTAGTCAAACGTCTGCTTGCGATAACCGATGCGCGCTTCCAAAGCGAGTTAATTCAGCACGCAAAAGCTGAAGGAAAACTAGGCGCTGATTTTACTGCGCCCGACCATTGGCAGCACAACACGCCAGCACGCTTAGCCGCTGCGCTAGCGCCATTTCAAGCGGCCGGGCAATTTGCCCGCTATCCTTTTGGCTCGGATTTTGATGCTAGCGAACTTAAGCTGTTATCTGCGCTGGCGCGCTTAAAAGCTGCTACTGCAAGTCGATTCGGCACGATTCTAACTGCACTGTCCAGCCTTGTTAGCGCACCGCCAAAATCCGAGCACCATACTTTGCTGGCACGTGTTGGGTTGTCGCCTGCGCAGAGTTTCAAGGCCAAACTGATGGCAAAAATGCTGGCGCGGTTTTTCGATTGATTTGCCAAGCGTATTTGCGTTGAGCATTGAGTTATTTAAAGTGATAGTTTAAATTACTCAAATGAAACTAATCGACAGAACCTTAACAATGCAGCTCAGCTTGGCGGCAAAAAACTTCTCGGCGGTCGTTTTGACTGGTCCCAGGCGCTGCGGAAAATCTTACCTATTGAAGAAGCTTCTGCCGCGTGCGAACTATGTGCTGCTAGAAGATCCGGATGTATTGCTACGCATTAGAAGCGATGCTAGAAGTTTCATCGACAGCCTTAAATTGCCAGTTATTTTGGATGAAATTCAAAACGCGCCCGAGCTGTTTGCCTACATCCGTACGCGAATTGACGCTGCGCCGCGAAAAACTGGGCAGTGGTTTTTAACCGGATCGCAAGAAGCGCCGCTCATGCAGGGTGTAAGCGAATCGATGGCTGGGCGCGCCGCTGTTTTTCAGCTAATGCCAATCGCGCGGGAAGAATCGACACGCGTCTCAGCGCTTTATGGCGGCTTCCCTGAGGTGCTTGCACGCCCTGCTGCCCGTAGCATCTGGTTCGCGTCCTACATCCAAACCTATTTAGAGCGTGATGTGCGCGCAGTTTTGAATGTTCGTAATCTAAGTACCTTTAGGCGATTTTTATCGCTCGTGGCAACTAGACATGGCCAGGTTTTGAACCGATCTGACTTTGCTGCGCCGCTTGGATTAACAGTGCCGGCGATTAGCGAGTGGCTTAACGTTCTGGAAACCACGGGCTTGCTGTTGATCGTTCCGCCGTATTTTTCAAACTTAGGCAAGCGCATTATCAAATCGCCCAAAATCTATTTGTGTGATTCTGGCCTGGCATGTCATCTTTTAGGTATTCAAAGCCAAGCTGAGCTGCTGCGCTCGCCGTTTTTAGGTGCGATTACCGAGGGCATTGTTGCCTGCGAGTTGGCTAAAGCGCTGATTAATCGCGGCTATCGGCGTGAGCTGTATTTTTTTCGCGATCAGCAAGGCTTAGAAGTCGACTTCATTGTTCCACATCGCGGGCAAACCTATCTCATTGAAGTCAAGACATCTAGTACGCCAATTCCTGCCATGACCAAACCGCTGCAACAGCTCGCTTTGGCGTTCAAAGACACGCCCACACGCGCAGTACTGGTACATGGCGATACGCGCTCGAACCCAAAGCTAACTGTGCTTGCGCCCGGCATTGAGGCTAAGACCTTGGATGGTCTGATCGCTGAAATGTTTGCTTAGCTGGACTTCGACCAAACCCAAAACTCTGCCGCCTGAGGAATCAACATGTACCAGCCAAAGCACTTTGAAGAAGTTAACACTAATGTTCTGCACGAACTTATCTGCGCGCATCCCCTGGGCGCTTGGGTTATCCAGAGCGACGAAGGTCTAACTGCGAACCATATTCCGTTTTTGATTGATCCTAATCGCGGTGAATTAGGCACGCTGGTCGGTCATGTCGCGCGCGCCAATCCTGCTTGGCATAGCTTTTCCAAAGTGCACAATTCGCTGATCATTTTCCAAGGCGCCGAAAGCTACATCACGCCGTCTTGGTATCCAAGTAAGCACGCGCACGGCAAGGCGGTTCCGACATGGAATTATGTCGTCGTGCATGCGCATGGCATGCCGCGCGCAATCGAGGATCGTGGTTGGTTGTTAGAACATATAAACCAGCTTACCAATAGCCATGAACAACATCAGCCGCAACCTTGGAAAGTAAGCGACGCACCGCAAGAATTCACCGAACAACTGCTGAGCGCCATTGTGGGCATTGAAATCCCGATCACTTCGTTGGTTGGAAAATGGAAGGTTAGTCAGAATCGGCCTGAGTCTGATCAGCGCGGTGTAATCGCAGGCCTAGAGGCAAATAGCAACGAAAAGTCCAAAGCAATGGCCGAATGGGCGCGAAGGCGAGGCCTTCATAGCCTTCTAGCCCCTTAGCGCTCACTCGCCGCCAAAGTAAAATGCCGACTGCCAATTTCGGCATTTTTAAGCACGTCAGTTGGAAAACACATGACCAGCAACGTGCCCAGCAGCGCGTGCAACAGCGCTAGCCTGCGCCAGTCGACGCCGCGCACGCTCAAACCACAGGCGTACAGCGCACCCACAAAACAAGTCAGCATCAGCGTGGTGTTAGGGCTGTGCCACAGCGCGAACATAAGCGCGGCGAGCAAAATTGCAAAGTGCTGACTAAAGGAATCTAGTAAAGCCCGCAACACAACGCGCTGTAACAAGAATTGCTGGACTAACGCAAAGCCTAAATAGCCCAATAAGCGCGCCAAATTGGGCAAGTTTTCAGGCAACCCTGCAGCAATGAGTATCACCGCAGCGCCTGCCAACGCCGCGATAAGCGTTAATTGATTTTGAATTTTCGCAGGCAGATCCGGGCTAATCGGCCCGCTGATCAGGGCATAGCGAAGGGCTAACAGCAATGCAGCTAGCAACCACGCAATGCCGAGCAGTTGGCTTAGCAGCACCTTGCTAAATCTAAATTCCCTCAGGCTAGCTTGAACATCAACCCACGCATCAGGCCAATTCAAATCAAATGGGCCGGGCATGGAAAACCCCCAAGCAAAGCTCAGCAACACAAAGCCGGGCAAAAAAACTAGCACTGCCAAACCAATCGGTGCACTGGCGCTGCGCGCCGCTAAACCGCGCCACACCGGCAGCACCGAGAGCGTCCAAAGCATCATGACGACAAGCAGCGCCGCAGGCGCGAGCGCGCCAAAGTTCGCAAATTCAGCAGGTTTTATCTCCGCTCGCAAGCGCTTGATTCCATTCGCATCAAGGCGAAACCACAGCGATTTCAAGCCAAACGATGCGCGCGTTGGCACATGCACATACAACCGCAGATAGTGGCTGGTGGGCAGGCTCGTCCAGCTGCGCGCCTCGCCGCCCTGGCTGCCATTTCGCGTGAAAATCGCGCGCGTCAAATCGAGCTTGCTGGTGTCACGGCTTATGAGCTCAGAAATCCAGGCCGGGCTGGCAGCGGATTCAGCGGCCCCTTCTTGCAGCACCAGTGCAAACTGAAATGCTGGCGCTGGGTGATCAATATGCAAAATCATTTCCGCTACATCTTTAGGATTTATCGGCTGTTTGAGCGCCAAACTAAAGCTGATGTGTTCACTGGTTGGCTGCACTAAAAACCCGCCCTGCGGTGAAAGCGTCAGCTTAGCGCCATCTGCTTTTGCGCCGATAAGCTGGGATCGATCAGTAAAATAAAACGAGCTTGGGTGAATACCTGCAATAAGCGAGGATTTGACATGCGCAGTACCCGCATCTAACCAGGCAGCGTGCCGTTCAATCCCCAATAGCGTCAGCAGCAGCGGGCACATCAGCAGTGCGCACCAGAAGCGCCAATCAATCGGCAAACTAAGCCGCATAATTAAGCGTGTGGCAAAAGCGCGCTGACTTTCGCCGCGCAAATCATATCGTTGCGTGAAATACCGCTGACATCGTGCGTGCTAAAGCGCACCTGCACGCGGTTAAAGTGCACTGAAAGCTCCGGGTGGTGATCCTGTGCATGCGCAATAAACGCCAGCGCATTAACAAAGGCGATGGACTCATAATAGTTAGCGAAGCGAAATTCCCGCACGATTTCACCATTTAGCAAGCTCCAGCTCGGCAGGATTTGCAGGTAATCGGTGATTTGCGATTCGGATAACTGATGCTGAGTACCGCGCAGTGGCGCGCAATGAGATGAGGTAAGTTCGTTGAACGTCATGAGCGTGCTCTTAAGTGGTTGATCGGGCGCAGCTAGATCGGATATCGGCGCGCTTGAGATGAACAATCGCGCGTCGATCACGGCAAAATGCCGCGCAGCTCGGCATGATAGCGGACGGTTTAGTTTTGGATACAAATAATGATTCACTTTGATGATGCTGCACTCAGCTATTTGGTGCAGTTAATTGCCGCGCAAGATATCGACGGCCTGTGCGTGCGCATGCGCGCGATTGCCCCGGGCAGCGCAACGGGCGATTGCCGATTGGAATTTTGTGAGCCTGAAGAAATCACCGCTGATGACTACGTGGTTGAATTCAAAGAATTTAACGTCGTGATCGACAAACTCAGCGTACCGTATTTGCAGCAAACTGAGGTCAGCTATCAGGCTCAAACCGGCGGTGGCCAGTTGACCATCAAAGCGCCGCGCTTGAAATTACAAAACCCAGGCACAGATGCATCGCTGATTGATCGGGTGACTTACATTATTGAGTCGGAAATCAACCCGCAAGTTGCGAGCCACGGCGGTAAGGTCAGCCTGTTGGAAATTGACGCTGAAATGACCGCCGTTTTGCAATTCGGCGGCGGCTGCCAAGGCTGCGGCATGAAGGACGTGACGCTCAAACAAGGCGTCGAAAAAACATTGCTTAGCCGCGTGCCAGAGCTCAAAGCGGTGCGCGACGCCACAAATCACAGCGCAGGGGAAAATCCTTACTATGCGGAGGTGGTGAATGGGTAATACCATCAGTTTTAATTGCATTCGTCGCTACAGCCAACAAAAGGATCACCATGCTCTGGTTTAAAACGCTTCACATTGTTTTCGTCGTCACCTGGTATGCGGTGCTGTTTATGCTGCCTCGGCTGTTTGTTTACCACCTTGAAATTCAAGATAGCGAGACGCGCAAAAAGTTTGAAAACTGGGAGCGCCGCACTTATTTGCTGGGGCACACGGCGTTTGGCTTAATGCTGCTGTTTGGCATGCTGTACTTTTTAGCAGCGGTGCCGATCTACATCAAAGCCCCGTGGATGCATGCCAAGCTAACGTTGGTCGCACTGCAATTTGGTTATTTTATTTACTGCGGAATCTTGATGAAATCCATCGCGGCTGGCACGTTTAAGCGATCAACAACTTGGCTGCGGCTATTTAATGAAATACCGGCGGCGTTTTTGATTGCGATTGTGGCGCTGGTGATTATCAAGCCTTGGGGAATTTCGGCGTGATTGAACATCCAAAATTGATGCAGGAAGCGATGGCCGCTTTTGCTGTGCTATTGCAAGAAGCGAAAGATGCTGGAGATCCTGAGCCTACTGCCATGACCTTAGCGACTTCAGATAGCTCAGGTCGAATTAGCGCCAGAACGGTACTGCTGAAAGAGCAAGATGAACGCGGCTTTGTGTTCTATACCAACACCCTGAGTAGCAAAGGCCAGCAGCTTGCCCAGCACCCGCGCGCGGCGCTGCTGTTTTTATGGAAAACGCTGCGGCATCAAGTGCAATTCAAGGTTGAAGGCATGGTGGAGCCGGTCAGCGAAAGTGAGGCCGATGCCTACTTTCAAACTCGCCCACGCGGCAGCCAAATTGGCGCGTGGGCATCAACGCAATCGCAAACGCTTGACGCGCGCAGCACGCTTTTGCAGCGCGTGGCGGATTTCGAGCAGCAGTTTGGCGATGGACTCATTCCCAGGCCGCCGCATTGGAGCGGATTTCGAGTGCTGCCAGACATGATGGAAACTTGGTTTGGCGCGCCGTTTCGCCTGCATGAGCGAACGCGCTATGAAATTGAGAATGGTCAGTGGACTAAGCGTCTGCTGTTTCCTTAGTCGCTCGAATAACCATCAATTCTCAATAATCCACACGCAAATCCATGCCCGCATACAGCGGAGCTACTGCATCGGCATAACCGTTGAACATCAGCGTATTGATGCGCTCAGTTTTGAATAGCGAGTTGCTCGCGCCAGCAATTCGGCGTTCGCTGGTTTGTGACCAACGCGGATGCGCAACAGTAGGATTGACGTTGCCGTAAAACCCATATTCCAAACCCTGCATCGTATTCCAGCTGGTTTGCGGCATGCTTTCTACGAATTCGATCCGGACTATGGCTTTAATGCCTTTAAAGCCATACTTCCAGGGCACGATCAGCCGCAGCGGCGCGCCGTTCTGATTCGGCAGCAGCCGCCCGTACAAACCCGTCACCAGCATGGCAAGCGGATGCATGGCTTCGTCAATGCGTAGCGCTTCTTGGTAAGGCCAATCGATGCTGTCGTAGCGCTGGCCAGGCATTCGGCGCTTGTCGTAAAGCGTGGTGAATACGACATATTTGGCACGGCTGGTTGGCAAAAAGCGCGATAAAAGCTGTGAAAGTGAAAAACCCACCCAAGGCAGCACCATTGACCACGCTTCGACGCAGCGGTGTCGATATACGCGCTCTTCTTGCGGGATAAGCCGCAGCATTGCTTCGAGATCGATTTTGCCAGGCCGTTCGCATTCGCCGGAAATTTCGACTTGCCATGGCCAGGGTTTGAACGCGCCGCTGTTGCGAGCGGGGTCGGTTTTCGCAGTGCCAAATTCGTAGTAATTGTTGTACGTGGTGGCATCGGCCCAAGTGGTTTTTTCATCGACCAGATCGAACTCGGGCCGCTTTTTATGATTCGCTAGCCAGCTGGGCACGCCTACCGCTGCCTCAGCCCCATTTGAGATGAGCCCGATTGTAGCTAGGCTTAGGCTTTGCACAATCTGCCTGCGCGCCAAGTACACCGACTCAGTGGCAATTTCTGAGCTGGCAGGTGTAGCTGAATTAGACACTTTAATTAGCAAACGTATTCCTTCCGAAGTAAAGCTCTAGCGGGTTATCTTAGACTCGCGCAGCGCGGCCGCGTAAATTTTTCAAAATAACAAGGACTTCAATGCGTATTCACAACTTTAGCGCTGGCCCAGCCGCGCTGCCGGAAGAAGTTTTGCTGCAAGCCCAGGCCGAGCAGATGGATTGGCAGGGCGTTGGCGCATCCGTGATGGAAATTAGCCATCGCGATAAGAAATTCGTTGATTTAGCGCAAAAGGCTGAATCGAGTTTGCGCGCGCTGCTCGGTGTACCCTCAAACTATCAAGTCTTGTTTTTGCAAGGCGGCGCGACTACACATTTCGCGCAAATTCCGATGAATATCGCCAGCCCTGAGCAAACCGGCGACTACGTAATCACCGGCGCATGGGGCCAAAAAGCGATCAAAGAAGCGTCGAGCTTAATTAAAACCCACGTCGCAGCAGATGTGAAAAACTACATTACTGTGCCAGAATTTAGCACTTGGAATTTAACGCCTGACGCGGCATTTGTACACGTGACACCGAATGAAACCATTCACGGCGTTGAGATGTTTGATATGCCCAGCTTGCAGGCACCAATTGTTGCGGATATGTCATCCAATTTATTATCCCGCCCAATTGATGTTAGTCAGTATGGAATTATCTATGCCGGCGCACAAAAAAATATCGGGCCAAGCGGAATATTGGTCATGATAATTCGCGATGATTTATTGGCGCGCCAGCCGCGTAAATTACCTGCAATATTCAATTACGCCAAACACGCTGAAAATGGCTCAATGCTCAACACCCCACCGACCTACGGCTGGTACATTGCTGGCTTAGTATTCGATTGGTTGCTTAAAAACGGTGGATTGGCGACGATTGAGGTCAAAAACATCGCGAAATCGGCGCTTTTATACAAAACCATCGACGATTCGGGTTTCTACAAAAATCCCGTTGACCTGCCTTACCGCTCGCGTATGAACGTGCCATTTGTATTGCCGGATGCCAGCATGGATGCCGCTTTCTTAAAAGGCGCCGAAGCGCAGGGCTTGATGGGTTTAAAAGGCCATCGTGATGTTGGCGGTATGCGTGCGTCCATTTACAACGCAGTAAGCCTAAAATCGGTCGAAATTTTGGTTGACTATATGAAAGAGTTTGCTAAGAAGGCTTGATTGGCTGCGGTCTGAATTGCTGAGTTGAAAACATAGCCTCTGTTGGCGCAGGTCGCCAACCTGCTTTGAACGTCATCCCCGCGAAGGCGGGGATCCAGGAACAGGTGTCAACGATTAGCCGAACGGATATAGAACCTGGATTCCCGCCTGCGCGCGAATGACGATAAGTCAAAACCGACCACAGAATCGACCCAGCAGCGTTTTAGACAATAAATCAATATTTTAAAACCCCAGGATAAATATGTTCACCATTAAAACCCTAAACGCCATCAGCAAACTCGGCCTAAGCCGATTCCCAACCGCGCAATATGCGATTGACGATCAAGCCAGCGCGCCCGATGCGCTTTTGCTGCGCTCAGCCGATTTACACAAAGCCGAGCTGCCCGCGAGCATCCGTGCAATTGGCCGCGCTGGTGCTGGCACCAACAATATCCCGGTAGAAGCGATGAGCAAGCGCGGCATTGTGGTGTTCAACACGCCCGGCGCGAACGCCAATGCAGTCAAAGAGCTTGTACTTGCAGGCATGCTGATGAGCGTACGCAATTTAGCCGAAGCTAAGCAGTTCGTGCGCACGCTCGACCCAAAGCGCGCGGATCTAGATGCACATGTAGAGGCGTCGAAAAAGAATTTTGTTGGCGGTGAACTGGCGGGAAAAACTTTAGGCGTGATTGGCTTGGGCGCAATCGGCGTCAAAGTAGCAAACGCGGCGCTGGCGCTTGGCATGCGGGTTTTGGGGTTCGATCCACACATGACGGTGGAAGGCGCGTGGAGCTTGAGCTCAGAAGTCGGCAAAGCAGGATCAGTGACGGAACTTTACCAAAACTCGGATTTTGTCAGCTTCCATGTGCCGCTGATGCCGGCCACCAAAGGCTTGTTCAACGAAAGCTCGCTCGCCTCGATCAAAAAAGGCGCTACGTTGTTAAATTTTTCTCGTGAAGCCATCGTTGACGAGGCGGCCGTTCGCGCCGGCCTAGATTCTGGCGCGCTAAGCCGATACGTCAGCGATTTTCCAAGCCACACGCTGCTTGATCACCCCAGAGCGCTGAGCTTTCCGCATTTGGGCGCATCCACGTTAGAAGCCGAGGAAAATTGCGCAGTCATGGTGGTCGATCAGGTGCGCGCGTTTTTGGAGAACGGCAACATCAGTAATTCGGTCAACTTTCCAAGCGTACAGTTGGCAAGAGCCGGGCATGCACGCGTTTGCGTTATCAATCGCAATGTGCCGAACATGATCGGCCAGCTTTCGCATGTTTTAGGTGCGGCGTCACTCAATATTGTGCAAATGCAAAATGCCTCAAAGGGCGACTACGCCTACAACGTCGTGGATGTTGAGCAAAGCGTCGGCGCGGAAGTTGTCGAGCAAATTCAAGCGATTGAAGGCATTTTGGCGGTGCGGGTTTTGTAGTCCGGCGTTTATATCTGCGATATCATTCAGCGCGCTGAAGACTCCACGCGCTGATCCAAAGCGTGCGCTTGCAACACCAGCAAACCCATTAACAAACACACCGCGTATTCCATGCCGCCGGTGCCGTGTTCGCCGACAAACCAGCCGTGATGCCGATGGATCAGGATGATACCGCCGGTGGCAATGCACATCAAACCTGGTACCAACCAACGCACCCAAAGCCCGAGCGCGATCAATGTGCCAGCTGTGAGTTCATAAATTGTAATTAGCCAGACAATTTGTAGCGGCATAGGAAAACCTAGGCTACCTAAAAATGCGCCAAACTGGGGAATGCTGCCGGTGCCAACGCGCACTGCGGCATGTGCAATAAAAAAAACCGGCATGACAATGCGCAGCAGCAGCAAAGCCTTGGGCAAAAGTGAGGATTGTCGGTTGTTTGATGCGCTCAAGTGGATTCCTTTGGCGGCTCGAATCTGCAAGCCAGAATCCATAGAAAACTAAAATTTGTACCACGCTGCAACCTTGTTGGGGCGAACTGCTCGAATTGATCTGCGACGGGCGGTTTTTACTTTGATGGCTCCGCTAAAATACGCAGATGATTAAATCCTACAAAGCTTGGCTTGCCTGCACGCTGGTCTGGCTGCTGGTTGGGCTGATGTATGCCAGTCAAATCAGCGAAATGCTCAGGCAAACCGGCCAAGCTGCAAGCTGGCATGCGCTGAATTTAGGCGTAGGCGGCTCGCTGTTTTGGGTGCCGGTAACGATGGGGTTTTGGGCGCTGGCCGAGCGATTTCCGCTTGATAATGTACACGCGGTTCACCTGCTATTTCGATTGATGGTCGCAATTGCTGGCGTGGTTTTTTTGCGCGCGCTATTTGTTTATTTTTGCAATCCCATTTTGCATTGGTATGCAGTTTTGCCGACTTTTTCAAAAGTGCTGATCGACAGCGCGCAGAACAATTTGTTGATGGTGGCGATGCTGATCGGCAGCACACACGGCTTGGTTTATTTTGAGCGGGCCAAGCACGCGCAAATTCGCCTTGCGCAGCTGCAATCCGAACTCAGTAAAGCCCAGCTTGACGCGCTTTCGGCGCAGCTAAATCCGCACTTTTTGTTCAACGCGCTGAACTCCATCGCCGAGCTAGTGCACGTGGACGCCCATGCGGCTGATCGCATGATCGACTCACTCGCGCAATTGCTGCGCAAAAGTTTAGCCGCGCAGCCATCGCATACCAATGCCTTAGCCGACGAGCTTGAATTGCTGAAGCACTATTTGAGCATCGAAAAAATTCGCCTTGCCGAGCGCTTGCTAGTGCGCTGGGAAATCCAGCCTGATTGCATCGCAGCACAGGTGCCGGTCATGATTTTACAGCCGCTGGTTGAGAACGCGATTGTGCATGCGATTGCCAAACGCCATGCGCCAGGGCTCGTGCGTATTTCAGCCGAGCGCGTCGGACAAAGACTGCGCATTGATATTGCCGATAGCGGCGCGCCTGAGTCGCAAAAGGAGCTCGCTAGCGCTGCAATCGAATCTGGCTTTGGTTTAAGCAATACCCGGCAGCGTTTAGCGCAGCTCTATGGCAATGATTTTCGGCTTGAATTATCTAGTTTTCGACCGGTCGAGCCAGTCAATCAAGCTGAGCAAGCGTCAAGGCTTGATGGCGTGACCGTTGTCATCGAGATCCCATGGCAAACGGCTGCAAACCCAGCGGATGAAGCGGCGCCATGAACGTTCTTCGTGTCATGCTGGTTGATGATGAGCCGCTTGCTCGCCAGCGCCTGTGTCGGCTGCTTGGCGAAATTCCGGGCGTGCAGCTTGCCGGTGAATTTGCCTCCGCGCAGCAGCTATTGCAGGCCGAACGGCCGCTTGCTTGTGAAGTGCTGTTGCTAGACATTGAAATGCCGGAAATTGACGGCTTTACACTGCTTAAATTGCTGCCTGCGCCGCAGCCATACGTCATTTTTGTCACGGCCTATTCGCAGCATGCCGTCAAAGCGTTTGAGGTTGCTGCCATCGACTACGTACTAAAACCGGTGAGCGCTGAACGCCTAGGCCAAGCGATTGCGCGCGCGTCAGCGCAAATCCAGTTACTGCACGAAAGTAAACCAGTTAGTAAATCAGAAGACAGCCGTTTCGTAACGCAGATTTCCTTGCCAATGGGCCGGCGCATGCATTTGACAGAGGCCAGCAGTATTGACAGCCTTATTGCGCATGGAAATTACGTATCGATCCATGTGGGCGCGCGAGAATTTGTCATGCGCCGGCCACTGGCGTGGTTTGAGTCGAATTTCGACCCGCAGCAGTTCATACGCATCCACCGCACCGCCATCGTGCGCTTTGGCGCAATCGAGAGCGTTGAAGCTTGCCTGTCTGGGCGCTATAAATTGCGGCTCAAATTCGGGATGACGCTGCATTCTGGGCGAACGTTTAGGGAATCTCTGCGGGTTAAGTTGGCGCTTTGACTGTTGAATCTAATCAACTAACATGTTTTAACTGTGGATACACTCGTCGCTCGTCACTGAATTTTCCGAGAACCAAGGCCAAACCCGTGCATCAATCCACACCCGTCAGTATCGCATTGACCGAACAGCAAGCACCTAAACCGGTCGGCAAATACCCGCACGCCAAGCGCGTCGGTGATTTTTTGTGGCTGTCGGGCATTGGGCCGCGCATGGCGGGCAGCAACGCTATTCCGGGTAATCAGTATGGCGCGGATGGCGGTTTACTGAGCTACGATATTGCGGCGCAGTGCCACAGCGTTTTTGCCAATGTGAAAGCGGTACTCGAAGGCAGTGGCGCTAATTGGGAACAGTTGGTGGACATCACGGTTTATTTGACCGATATGCAGCGTGATTTTGCGATTTACAATCAAATATGGTCGCAATATTTCAGTTCAGACGGGCCGTGCAGAACCACGCTTGGCATAACCGCGCTGCCTGCGCCGATTGCGATCGAGCTCAAGTGTTTGGCTTATCTGGCGCCTAATTAACGAGGATTAGCGTCACGGAACTTCTCCGCACATATTCGTTCGACCAAGCACCTAGGTTAAAACGTGGTTAGAACTACGAATTCGCACGTAAAACTGCGCAAATCTATGGTTTGATTCAGTTTTGTCCGCTAGCGCATAGAAATAGCCGAGAATTAGGACTAAACTCTCCCACCAAGCTGATCGGATTCCCAACCCATAATCGCCGCTATGAAATCACTCTTCGCCAGCATTGTTGTTGCATCCTTCGGGCTATTCGCCCCAAGCGGTGCGCGCGCGCAAGCCAGCGGTGCACCAGCGCTATTAAAGCCATCGATTGGCTTGAGCTTAGATCAAGCACCGGATGAAGCTTGGGTGCCGGTAGTTATGCTGTCTGATTCGGCCGCGAAAAACTCTGCGACACCTTTATTGATGGGCCTCGCACGGGTTTCCGATATTGAAGATGGCCTACCGTACCGCGTTAATTTGTACAAAATTGGCGCTAGTTTTTCCACAGTACCCGGCCTAACGCTAGGTGCAGAAGCCGCCCAAGCAAATTCCAGTTTCGCACTTACGCCGGTGTGCAGCGCGGGCACCTCAGGGCTTGATTGCAAGCCGCTATCAAGCGTGCTGGCACGCGGAGAAAATGCAGGCCAGCTCAGCCTTGGCGGCGCTTATCGCTTTAATGACAGCCAAGTTTCACTGGCTCTGCGCGCGGGCGATTCAACCTATCAGCAAATCTTGAATCCTTATTTGCCTTGGCCAACAGCGATGGGGCCAAGCCGTGGTTTAGCGCTGGATGGGCTTACCAACACCCGCGCTGGGCAGTTTGGATTGGGTCTTTCGGTCAATGAAATCACCGCGCCGCAAAGCTCAGGCCTTCGCATGGGCGAAGTGCGGTTTGACTGGATGCGCGGCGCATTTGGCACGTCATTTTCCACCCAAATTTTAGACATTCCCGGCGCACGCTCGCTATTTGGCAGCGTTGATTGGGGCTTGACCTGGCGCACGCCTTGGCAAGGCGTGTTGAGCATGGGCGCGAAAGCTACCGTTACGAAGCCGCGCACCGGGCTTGGCCCAAATCTGCGTGATGAAGCCGATTTTGAAGATCGCGTGCCGTATGTGCGCTATCAGCAAGATCTTTAGGGTGTCTTGCTAGTTGATTGAGAATAACGCTGCGCTTGCGATTGAGGCGACTCACCCCCACACCGACATAAACACTCGCCAACAGCAAATAGTTGACGATTTTGCGATGTTTTCGGATTGGTCCGAGCGCTATCAGTATCTGATTGATCTAGGAAAAAATTTGCGCGGTTTTCCAGAGCAATATCGCACTGCCGAACATTTGCTCAAGGGCTGCCAGAGCCAGGTTTTTATCGTCACTCAAGTGATCGAGCAACGCTTAAAAATTCACGCGATTAGCGATTCCAGCATTGTTTCTGGCTTGATCGCTCTGGCTTTACAGGTGTTTGATGAGCAAAACTGTGCAGCTATTGCAAGTGCGGAAGTCAGATTTATTGAGGGCATTGGGCTGGGCTCAAACCTATCAATGTCGCGTAAAAATGGCTTGAACGCCCTAATTGCGCGGATCAAGCACGATGCGGCCATGGGAGCTGCTTAGGTCTAAAGTTGAAATTCGCCATGCGTTAGTCAAAGAGACAAGCGCAATTTGGCGCTAGAGACCATAAAAAGGCAAAACACTGGCAATCGCACTGGCGCAACCCTTTTAATGCGTGCGCGCGCTACCATTTCTTCTTGACGGATTAATTAGGAATACATGAGATGTGTGGAATCGTTGCAGCAACCGCGCCTAATGATGTGACGGGAATATTGGTGAACGGCTTAAAAGCGCTGGAATACCGGGGTTATGACTCTGCGGGCGTTAGCCTTTTGACGGTCTCAGGTTTGCAACGCGCGCGCGCGAAGGGCAAGGTGCGGGATTTGGAAGCTGAATTGGCCGCCAATCCGCTGGCCGGCAATACTGGCATTGCACACACGCGCTGGGCTACGCACGGCGCGCCGAACACCGTAAATGCGCACCCGCATGTTTCAGGACTAACTAGCGTGGTACATAACGGCATTATTGAAAATCATGCTGAGCTGCGCGCCGAATTGACGGCTTTAGGTTTTGAGTTCACCTCGCAAACCGATACCGAGGTAATCGTGCATTTAATTGAGCATCTGCAGCTCGCGCGCGGCTTGGATTTACTGGCGGCAGTGCAAACGGCGGTGCAACGCTTTCATGGCGCGTATGCGATCGCGGTGATTTGCGCGCGTGAACCGGGCCGAGTAATCGGCGCACGGTCGGGCTCACCGCTGATTGTCGGCATCAGCGCTGAGGGTAATTTTTTGGCCTCAGACGTGTTTGCCCTATTGAATGAAACTGCGCAGTTTATCTATCTTGAAGAGGGCGACTTTGTTGACCTGCGCCAGGGTACGTATCAAGTGTATGACCGCGAGCGCGTCGCGGTCACCCGAGTGGTCAAGCGCACTACGTTGTCAGCGAACGCGGTCGAGCGCGGCGAATACCGGCACTACATGCTTAAAGAAATTATGGAGCAACCATCCGCCGTGGCGGAAACGCTAGAAGGACGAATCGCGGGTGGGCGTATTTTGACCGAGATTTTTGGCGTAAATGCCAAAACGTGGCTGGCCAGTGCAAAAGCGGTTCAGATTGTCGCTTGCGGGTCAAGCTATCACGCGGGTTTGGTGGCGCGCTACTGGATTGAGGCGATGAGCGGCTTGCCCTGTTCGGTCGAAATTGCCAGCGAGTATCGCTACCGAGAAGGTGCGGTTTATCCTGACACACTTTTCGTCAGTGTCAGCCAATCAGGTGAAACCACCGACACGCTTGAGGCGCTCAAGCTCGCCAAGCAGCGTAATTATTTGGCGCGTCTTGCGATTTGCAACGTGCCGGAGAGCTCACTGGTTCGAGAAAGTGATCTGGTACTAATGACACGCGCTGGGCCTGAAATTGGCGTGGCTTCAACCAAAGCGTTTTTGACACAACTCGTGGCATTTGCGCTGTTCTCATTGGAGCTTTCGCGCTTTCACGGGCTGGATCCGTTGCTGTACGCAAGTCGGGTCGCAGAACTCGAAACACTGCCACATTTACTGGGCGAAACGCTCAAACTAGAACCGCAAATCAAGCAGTGGGCAGAAGCCTTTGCCGGCAAGCAGCACGCGCTGTTTTTAGGGCGCGGCATGCACTTTCCGATTGCATTGGAAGGCGCGCTCAAGCTCAAAGAAATCTCCTACATCCACGCTGAAGCTTATCCGGCGGGCGAGCTTAAACACGGGCCGTTGGCGCTGGTTGATAAAGACATGCCGGTGGTGGCAGTCGCGCCGAATGATCGCCTGTTAGAAAAGCTCAAAAGCAATCTGCAAGAAGTGCGTGCGCGCGGTGGCGAGATGTTCGTGCTGGCCGATGCCGACGTTGCCCAGAGCATGCAAGATGATGCCAAACACCTGCTCGCCCTGCCCGCCTGCGGCGCGTTTATTGCGCCGATTGTTTTCACTGTACCGCTTCAACTGCTGGCTTACCATGTCGCGGTGTTGCGCGGTACCGATGTAGATCAGCCGCGCAATTTGGCGAAAAGCGTGACGGTTGAATAATTTGCTTGAATGAGATAGTTGAATGAGTGAAGTTAGTTTGAAAGCCGCCGCAAGCCCGAACGACAGCGCGCACCAAGCCAAACCGCAACATCCACGCACACTCGCCTGGGCGGGCATGCGGCGCATTGAAGCGATGCTGCAAATCGGGCGTTTACAGCTGCTAACTAAAGCCGATTTGTTAGTTAGCTTAGATAGCGCGGGCGCGCGCGGCATTCACATGTCTAGGCTTTATGCTTTGTTGGATGAGCGGCTCAACGCGCAGGCGCTAAGCTTGTCCGTGTTGCCGGTTTGGCTGACTGAGCTTCGAGAATCGCAAGAAAACCTGAGCCAGCGCGTCAAGCTGACTTTGGATTTCCTACTGCCTGTGCGGCGCGTGGCACTCAAAAGTGATCGCTCCGGCTGGCGGCATTACCCGGTTTCAATCACCGCGAATTTGGGCGAGCGTTGCACGGTAGAGTTGGCGTTCGATGTGCTGTATTCCTCGACTTGCCCTTGTTCTGCTGCGCTAGCACGCCAATCTATCCAGCAGAATTTTCAGGCGCACTTTGATGGAACGCATCAGCTTGAAACACAAGCGGTTGAAGCTTGGCTTGGGCGCAGCGACGCCATCATCGCCACGCCGCACGCGCAGCGCTCAGAGCTTAAAGTCACACTCAAACTTAGCGATGCATTGTTGAATGATTCGGATCCCGACGGTAGCCAGCTGTACGGGCTGATCAGTGCGCTCATTGGTGCAATCGAAACCCAGCTAAGCACGCCAGTGCAAACTGCGGTCAAGCGCGTCGATGAGCAGGCATTTGCCGAATTAAACGGGCGAAACCCAATGTTCGTCGAAGATGCCGTGCGCAAAGTGGCTGCGTGGCTGGATCTCTATCCACGCTTTGTTGATTTCAAAGTACAGGCGACGCACTTAGAGAGTCTGCACCCGCATGATGCGGTGGCGGTCGCGGTTAAAGGCGTAGGGAACGGATATTGTTGAATCTGACGCTACCCAGCCTGCTTCGCACGAGCGGCGTCAAGCTCAGTTTTCAGTAAGTTGATTTGCGCCTGCATATCCGCTATCCGCGCACCTGCGAAAATGCCATTGCGAATTTCACTATTGTAATGGCTATAAATTGACTCGGATTTATCGCCAAACAAATGCAGTTGGCCCGCGTGCGCCGCGACAATTTCCGGGTTATTGCCGGTCAGGGCAATAAAATAAACCGGCAGATAATCCAAGCTTGGAACAAGCTGCGCCTGCTGACTGGTTTGGGCCAAAGCACGCCAGTTCGGCGTTGCCAAATCCCAAATCGCGGATTGAAACAGCAATCGCTGTCCAAATAGTCGGAACGAACTGAAATAGCGATAAAGCAGCGTTTCAAACTCATGCCGATACAGCTCGCGCACGTGAAATGGATTTTGATAGCCGGTCAAATCGGTGTAGGCATGTTTATCCGGTGAGGACAGCAACAGTAATCCGTCAGGCGTCAGCGCCTTTTTGAAACCCGCCAGCATGTCATCGTGCGCGTGCAAATGCTCGAGCGTCTCGAAGCTCGTGATGATATCAAAGCTGCCAATTTCAGTTGCAAGCGCGGCCACATCGGCTAGTTGAAACGACAGATTGCCTTGACTGTAGCGCGTCTGCGCGTGTGCAATCGCTTGCGGGTCCACATCTAAACCCAGCACCGAATCCGCAAGCGGCGCGAGCATTGCGCTACCGTAACCCTCTCCGCATGCAGCATCCAACACGCGCGGTTTGCGGCCAGTTCGCGCGGTAAATTGGCGCATGATTGATGCCGCCATGGCGTAGCGAGCATAGTGCTCGTAATACATCTCGCGCACGCATTCGGGCGTGAAACGTTCGCCAGTAAAGGCCAGCGCCGGCTGTTCGACTGAAGTTTGACTTGTCATAAAAATAGCGCCTGAATTCGAATCTGAAATTACTTGAATCTTCTTAGCAATCAATTACTTATATGGTTAAGAGCAGCTTGTAATGTAGCGCGTGCAGCTTTAGGCGGATCTGCTGCGATAAATCGCTGTACCTCGATATCGTAATGCGGATAGCGTGCCAGCAAGCGCCCGCCATTGCCGCGCTTTGCCTGCAGGGCAGAATCCACATCTGGCACCGATGCAAAAGAGCGGCCGCCCACATGCGCGACATAGGCGCGATTGCACAGCAAATTTGTCCAGCCCCAGGCTTTGGCGCGCACGCACCAGTCGTTTTCTTCCCCATAGCCTTTGCCGAAAGTTACCGCGTCAAAATTGCCGATTTGATCTATAGCCGCGCGGCGCATATACATGCAAAAGCCAACACCAGTCGGCAACTCAACCTCATCGGGTGCGTTGTTTTCACATGCTTGCGCGAGCGCCACCAGATTTTCCGGCACTAGATGATTTACGCACAGCATAGGAAACGAACAAATTTCTGCATTGTTCGAAAACGGTGTGATGGAAGCCGCTTTTGGATGGCGCGCTGCGCTTTGCATGATTGCCTGCAACCAGCCCTGCGTGACTAGGGTGTCGCTGTTGAGCAGCACGACATCGCATTGGCTGCGCGCGAGTGCATCGTTAACATTGCCGACAAAACCTAAGTTTTTCGGCTGCCGCACTATGTACGTTTTAAATTCACAGCTGCGCTGAAAATCTCGCAAGATTTTCGCGATGCTCGGATCACTCGACGCATCATCCATCAGCCAAATTGTGGTTCCATCTGGCAATCCGCTGCTATCAAGCGCTGCTAAACAGGCACGCACTTCGCCAGAGGCATTAAAAATCGGAACAATGATGTCAACGGTATGCACAGCTGCTAGCTCAAGCGTCGTTTGGGCTACGCCAATGATGCGCAAGCCGAACAAGTCCAAATTCTCGGCTTTCACCGCGCACAGTGAATTCACGATGCACGGTATCAAACAGCCGCAAGCCTTCAGGATCTAGCGCGTGCGTGCGCAACACGTATTGGCCAGGCAGCAGCATTAACGCCGGGAAGTGCAGCGTGGTTTGATAATCCGTTTTGCTCAGCGCAGTCAGCTGCACGCCATCGTTTTCGGAAGTCACGCCATAAATCGGCGTGCCATCTGCGCGCACAATGCCAATCAACACCACCGGCGAGCGCTCACAGGGCGCGTACAGCGTTACCGCAATTGCTAGGCCATCGCCGCTTTGCAGGACTACTTCGCCGTGCTCAGCGCCATTCAGCAATACTTGTCGAACTTGATAATGCGCTGAATTTTCGGTTTTCTCGACCGTTACTTCTGCCGCAGTTTTGCGCTCGTGAAAGGCCAAATACTGCTGCGATACGTCAAATACATCGCCATAAGCGACTGACTTACCACGCTGCAGCCAAATCGCTTTCCGGCAGAGCTTTTGCACGTGATACATGCTGTGCGAAACCAGCAAAAGCGTGCCGCCTTGATTAAGGTAATCCTCAATCCAGCGCACGCACTTTTTTTGAAAACTCTCATCACCTACCGCCAGCACTTCATCGGTGATCAGTAAATCCGGGCGCTGCGCGGCCAATAGCGCAAAACCCAGGCGCACTACCATGCCGCTGGAATAGTGTTTGATTGGCTCGTCTAAATAACGACCAATATCGGCGAACGCAATGATTTCTTCAGTTTTTGCTTTAAGCTCGTGGCGGCTAAAGCCGCACAGCGTGCCGGCTAACTCGAGATTCTCACGGCCAGTATATTCCGCATGAAAGCCCGCGCCCAGTTCAAGGAGTGCACCAATACTGCCATTGACCTGCAGACTACCGCTGGAAGGATGCAAAACCCCAGTCAACAATTTAAGCAGCGTGGACTTACCGGCGCCATTCTCTCCAATAATGGCAACCGATTCGCCGCGCCTTACCTCTAAGGAAATATTGTCGATCACGGTGCTGGCAAGCGCTGGATTCAGCTTTCCACGAATCAGCAGCTGACTCATGGCGCGCATACGATCGCGCACTCGCGTCACTTTCGGATATTGCTTGACCAGATTTTTGGCTTGAATTAAAAAATCGCTATGAGGCTGGCCTTGGCTCGGGGAATTCACAAAAAGTCCTCAAAATGCCGAGCCAGCCTTTTAAACAGATTAAAACCGACGAATAAAATCACGACTACAATCAAAACTGCCACCCAAAGCGCGCCGCTTGGCTGTGCGGTCCAGCCTTCCAACATCAAGGCACGCGCGGTATCACAGTAAAAGCTCAGCGGATTAATCGTAAAAACAAATCGTAATGACTCCGGCATCATGTGCGCCGAATACAAAATAGGCGTCAAGAAAAACGCAAAACTTAAAGCTTGGCCGAGCAATTGCCCAACGTCGCGCATGTAAACTTGCAAGCCCGCTGCAATCCACGATGCGCCCAGTGTAAAGCCCAGTAGTAAAACCAGCATCAACAAAAGCCAAGGCAAATTCCATAGATTGATCGGGTAGCCAAACAGCGCCAACACAATCAATGCGGCAACTAAACCCATTACATGTAGTGAGAACGTCGCGCAAACCGAAGCCGCAACTAATAATTCGGTAGGCAGCGCTACTTTGCCAAGCAAACCCGCGTGCTCGATCACCGCAGAAGTTGCGCGCTGCAAGCCTTCAGAAAAACACATCCAAGGCCACAGTCCGAGCGCTACAAACGGCAGCCACTGTGCATCCGTTAAACCCGGAATGCGCGCTTTCAAAACGCCCGCTATCAAAAACGTGTACATCGTCAGCAGTAAAACGGGGTGCAAAAAAACCCAGGCCAGCCCGCTAAGGCTGCCTAGGTATCTATTTTTGATGTCCCGCATAAAAAACTGCGTGAACAAGCGCGTTGATTGCGGGCTCACGCAGCCAAACTGAAATCAAATGGCATTGGCTATTTGGGTGCGCCAGAGGCGGGCACTGAACTGGGCACTGCCGTGTCCACGTTAAGCGCACTTGATTGTGGCGGAGGATCGTAACGAACAACCAGTTTGCGGATGTTTTCTTCGATGTATTTAGGGTCGGCTGAGCGTAGGTCGGAAAGCATTTCGGATTTAACCCGATCACGGAAACTCTCGTTTAACGAGCTAATGAGCTGAGAGCGAACTCTTTCGTAGCTAAGCTGCTGTTGTTCTGATTTCTCTAATAGTTGAATAACGTGGTAGCCAAACTGAGTTTTCGTGAGCGGCGCAAATTGAAGTGAAGTCGTCAGCTTGAAAGAAGCCTCTAAGAATTCTGGAACAAATTCACTATCGCGGCCCAGTGTAAATGCGCCTTCATTTTGGCCTACTGAGGGATCTTCTGACTTTACTTTAACGAGCGCCTCAAAGTCAGCAGGCTTGGCAAGTGCTTGATCGTAAATCACAGTAGCTCGCGCTTTGAAGGTAGGTTCATCCTCCCCTTCCACTGGCTTAACGAGCAGATGACGGACAGTCCAGCTCTCTGGCTGTACAAAACTGGATTTCTTAGCCGCATACGATTCTTTTGCAAGTGCTTCTAAGTCGCCAGCATCAGCCTTGTCAACTAACACGTCAAGAATAATTTCCCCTAACGCCTTCTCAGTTGCTATAGCCAATCGGCGTTGCACCTCTGGATCATGATCAAGCTTTTGTGCGCGGCCTCTGTTGACTAGTTGCACCGCTAACAGCCTGGAATCTAGAAGCTGCTCAACTCGCGCCGCTGTAGAAACAATTTCTGGACGCTGCTCTGGCTTAGCCCCTAGCAGCATTGTGTCAACATCAACCATGCGAACCGTGGCATCACCACGGGTCGCAAGAACCAGGTTTCGATCCGTATCAAGCGCCTGGGCGCGCAAACCGCCACCCAGTGCCACAGTCGCAACAATTACAACAAATACTCGCACCATATTCAAAATCTCAATTACCGGCGAGAATTTCTAGATTCAAGCTTGTAAATGCACTGCTCGCCTTGCTGGGCAGGGCCACAGTAAGCGCCATTTCCTGGGGCAAAGGTTGTTCCAAAAGTGGTGTTAAAGAAATAGTTTCTTCCTCGAACCACCTCGCAGGTCTCAACGTTGTACGGGCCAGGTCCAGCATCAACTACCGTGCCAATTGCAACGCCACCAACCCCGGCTGTAGAAATACAAAACCTTCTAGTCGTCGAGTTCGTAAGAACGCTTTCGCGAAAGTCGCCTTGGCACTCAGAAACGCTACCCGCTAAAACGCCTTCGCCTGATTGCGTTGATACAAAATTGCTAACATCGTACCGAGCACCGACAGGCGCATTGACAGGAATCGTAAATCGCATAGAGTCATAGGAATTTGCTCCGAGGCCAGACGAGAACTGTGTATTCGAAACACCTGGAAACGGTACAAACGTTTGCCCACCCGTTACAAAAGTGGTTTCCCAAATTCGCGGATTACCAGGCGGTGAAAGTGCTACGCCACGCCATTTGCCTATGTCTGGATCAGTACATCCGACGCCAGGCGTTTGGACCGAGGTTACGGCGCTACCTGTCGCGCCTTGTCCATCAGAGCAGTCCACTCTAAAGGAATAACTAGCAGGTTGTGACGCATTGAGCGTAACTGACAGGCTTGAGGTAGCTGGATAAGGCAGCCCGGTGCCAGACCAGCCGCTCGCAGGCACTGCACTTCCTGCGTTTAATGAGACCGAACAAGTGGTCGTTCCAGTAAAGTTGTTTGCTTGCCAGCTCACGGTGATTGCACTGCTAACGGCCGCGGTTTGAGGCGCATTCACCGATACCGACCTTGCAGGCGGTTGACCACCACCGGAACACGATGAAATATTACTGGTAGTGCTGACCTGCGCATTACCCGTCAGCGGATCAATACTTATTGAACTCAAAGCCAAGCCCGAACCATCCAAGCTGGTGCGAAGATTCAACGCAGCCGCAGAATCAATAGTGACCGTCTGTGCAGAACCTGTTCCAACGATAAGCGTCACACTGATAAGTGCGGTAAGAGACTGCCAAAAAGACTTACGTGATGTTTTCATTTGCATAAATTACTTCCTTTGCTGCGAGCTAGGCTTTTGACCGCTCAAAATAGATGCATCGCCTAATCAGCGATGGCCTCATTGTGTCCAAATGCACAACGTAGGTCAAGGGTTGCGAGCGAGAAATGTTCGACATGCCGGTTTCGCTTAACGTACCGCGCAAGTCGCTTGGGCGAGTTAAGCTAGCCAAAAGTTCCTAAGCTAACGCTCTGATCCGCACAATAGCTTCACGATGGCTTCAGCTCGTGCTCAATCGGTCGCCACAAACTCGCGGCTTTGTCCAACACGCCGTTGACGTAACTGTGACCACCTTCCGCCCCAAATTCTTTAGCTAAATCAATAGCTTCGTTCAACACAACCCGAAATGGCACATCCAATCGAGACCGCAATTCGAAGCTAGCAAGCCTCAAAATAGCCCTTTCAATAGGATCTACTTGGGCTATCGGCCGGTCTAATAGCGGCGTTAATCCTTCATCTATCGCAACAACGTCTGACTCCACGCCCGTCAGCAACTCAGTGAAGTAGTCCACGTCAGTGGTGTCCATGTTTTGTTCTTCAAAGAACTGTTCAGCGATGGTGCGAGCGCTTTGCCCCGTCATTTGCCACTGATACAAGGCTTGCATTGCCCGCTTTCGCGCGCGGGCGCGTTCTGCAAACGGCCCAGGCTTATTTGGTTTTTTTGAGTGAGCACTCATTCTTGGCCCCAAGCCTTGAGCGCTAGCTTCAAATTCAAAACTTCCAACATTGCTTGCGCCGCCTCTGCGCCTTTATTGCCTGCTTTACTTCCCGCGCGAGCAAGCGCTTGGTCAAGATTTTCCACCGTTAACACGCCAAAACTCACCGGTACGGAAGTAGCCACGCTAACTTGCTGCAAACCAGCATTGGCGGCCTGCGCGACGAATTCGAAATGCGCAGTATCCCCCCGAATAATGCAACCTAGCGCAACTATGCCATCCACTTTGCCGGAAAGCGCGATTTCCCTAGCAATATGCGCTAACTCAAAAGCGCCAGGCACTCGCACAACCGTTATGTTCCCAAATTGCACGCCCGTACGGATCAGCCAATCATGCGCGCCTGAAATGAGCTCTTTAACGACTAACTCGTTAAAACGTGATGCCAACAGCGCAATTCTAAAATTCGCATTAGCCGCGCTCGCATAACTGCCTTCTACAATCTGCATTCCAACCATAATTATTGTTCCAACTGATTGCGCAACCTGCGCGAGCGCTGCGAGTTTACAATTCCTGCATGAATCTAGACGCGTTCTACGGCCAACTTTTTAATCAACTGCTGTTAAACTGTTGTGCTGATAAACGCGTGGCGTCAAAGACCGACAAGGCTTTGATCGACTGTTTACGTTTCAGGGCCCATAGCTCAATTGGTTAGAGCGCCGGACTCATAATCCGTAGGTTCACGGTTCAAGTCCGTGTGGGCCCACCAAATCGTATTTCCCTCTAAACGCCGTGTAGGGCGGCTTCTAAGGGGAATAGGATGACAAGAAATACCAGCTCGGGTGCGGCTTATACCGTGAGCATATTGAACACCAAGGGCGGCGTAGGAAAATCTACGCTAGCCGCGAACTTGGGTGCATTGGCAGCGGATTTGGGCCAACGGGTGCTGTTGATCGATTGCGACCCTCAGATTTCGTTAAGCAAATTCTTCCCGCTGGCTGATAAGGCGCCTTACGGGATTAGCCATGTTTTAACTGACCGGGACATCTCTGCGCAATGCATATCTTCAACCACAATAAACGGCTTGGACGTTATCGTGGCGGATGCGAAGCTTCAGACCACGGTTGACGATTTGCGCGGCGCTTTTCAGCCAGAATTCGCGCTGGAACAGGCGATTCGCGAGATCCAAAACGGTGATTTGTACGACTTGGTGATTATTGATACCCAAGGCGCAACTGGGTTAATCCAAGACATCGCGGTAGTGCCGGCAGATTTAATTTTATCGCCCATCCTGCCGGAAACGGTTTCAATTCGACAGATTGACGATTTACAGCGGCTGCTAGCACGCTATGCGAAGGGCGCGCCGAACCATCGTGTGGCGACCCTGCCTTGCAAGGGAATAGTGTGGAAACAAACCCGCACCACCGACGCCCGCATGATTAGCGAAGCCATGCGGCACATGTTTACACAATCACGCGGGCGAATTTCGCTGTGCAGCACGGTGATTCCTCAAGCGAAAGCCTACACCGAGGCCGCCACAGGTTGCAGACCCGTGCATCGGCATGAGCCTATGAAGCATCTGGATGACCAAAAAAGCGCGAGCTGGCACCTGCACCAGCTGGTGTGGGAAGTGCTGCCGCACCTGCATGGGCGGGTCGCGCATTTGTTAGACGATGCGATTACTGCCAAGACCCTTTTGGAGCAAGCCTATGACCGCTAAGAACGCGCCTACGCCAATAACCAAACATAAAGGCAAAACCAAGATTGACTATTCGGTTGCGGCTTTGTTCGGCGAAAGCGCCAATTTCACCCAGCCCGGAGACGCAATGTCAGATCCAGAAAACGAGACGCCCCAGCACGATAAATTCACGACGCTGGCGGTGGATGACATACGCGTTTACGAGCACAACCCGCGTACTTTGCTTAATGAGCAGTACGGCGCGATTAAAGAGGGCTTGGCGGCTGAAGGGCTCGGGAAAGTGCTGTTTTACGTGGTTAAGCGACCAGGCGAGGAGCACTACACGCTGTCGTTTGGCGGTGGTACGCGGCTCAATGCGATCAAGGAGCTTTGGCAGGAAACCGGGGATAAACGCTTTAAAACAGTGCGGTGTGTGATTCAAGCCTACACAAACGAAGCCGGCTTACGCACGAATCACATTATCGAAAATACCCAGCGCGGTGATATGTGTTTTTGGGACACGGCACGAGCAATGGTGGAGCTTCACAGAGAACTTTCAGGCGCGAGCCTATTAAGTGTTGATGGGTTTGTGCAAAAAGCATCGACGTTTGGACTCACTGTTCAACGCATTACTCACTACTTCTATATTTTTGCAACCACTGTTTTTGAACGATATTCCTTTCGGGTTAGCCTATCGCGCAACATAATTCGCGACTTGAAACCCCGCTGGGTGGCATACGACCGTTTAGCTGAGCTATTTGGCAAGCCAGGGCTTGAGGATCGCATTCACCTCGGTTTGGCGGCTTACGATAGCCAAGTGGGTACTAAGGTGCGCTTTGATGGCGATGCGCTTTTACGCGTTGCTTCCAACGCGGCATGTATGCATTTGCAGTGGTCGCAAGCTGCGCTGAATCGCGCAGTGGAGTTTATGGGGCGCAATCCAAAGGCAGACGCTCAGGCTATCCAAGCCCAAGTGAGTAGCGTGCTAGCGGCAGTGCCTGCGCCGAGCGCGCCTTACGAGCCTAAGCGCGAACCAGCCAAATCAGATAGCGCAGCGGCGATGGCAGCGAACTTTGAGCGTTTGCGAGCCCAGCTAGAGCAGCCGCTCGATGAAAATGGCAATGCACAGCATCGGCCAACTGTGGTTGATCCTGATCCAGAGCGCCGCCTGATGCCCTATACGCCGCGAGAGGTTCTGCGGCAGATCGTGGCTATGGGCATCAACCATGATGATCCCTATGGGCTGGTACGGCAGCTGGTGCGCTTTATTTGCGATAACAGCAACTTACGCAATTTAGTGGTCGATTGGGATCAAGGCGTGGGCTTTTACTTGGAGCCGTACGCGCCGCCCGATTGGGATAAGCCTAACCCCTCCCCTACCACGCAGTATGGTGCACACGCCTTTAATTTTCTCGCCGGCATTACTGGGCAATTTTTACCCGAAGTGATTGAACGCATGCCAGCGAACAGCATTTGGCGCCGTGCAATGACGGAACAAGACCCGAAGCTAAACGCGATCAAATCGGCGATTGCACGCTTACCGCATGCTGCTATGAGCCACTCCTACATGTTGTTTGGCGATAACGCTTGGGGTACGCACCAGTACGTGTATTGCCTGCGCACGAACGGCGAATTAGCCCCTATGGAGCTGCTGAGTGATGCGCGCATTGCGCTGGTGGCCGCCGCGCAAAACATTGCCCGTATATACCCAAAACGATTTACCCACATTGTCGCACCCGACGCAGCCCAAGAACGCCGAAATGATGAGGAATGGCCATGAGCATATCGCACGATTTACTACGGCTGATTTATACCAGCCTGAAAACGGACAATCTTGGCACGCGCAAAGAACTGCGCGGGCTTGGGCTAACCGATGGCTGCGTAGATCGCATTACTCGATTGGACGACGACGATTTAGCGATCGCGGCCAGCAAACCGATTTTTTCGCTAACGCTTGAGCGCGAGCGCTTAGCAGGGCTTTATGATTTAGGGCACATCACGCGCGAATATCTAGCACGCGGTGCGAGCAATGAGCTCATCAAGATGTTTTTAGGGCTTTCAGAACGCGAAATTCGCGTACAGCGCCAAGTCCAGGCGCTGCCTGCCAACACCGGCAGACCGCTGCAAATTGAAGCACCCACACAAGACACCATTCGCCAAGCCTGGGCGGCGCTTTCAGAGCTGCCGCGTGCTGAGCGTTTGCTGCATGTTGCGCAGCAATATCCTATGTATTCGATCACATCACTCTGGGCTGTGGTTCGATGACCACGGAAAGCCCAACGCTTGGGGTTGCCTTTCATGGCACGTGGCATACCAGCGTTCCTTCCGGCTTGATCTTCGATAAAGATTTGACGCCCCAAGCCAAAGTACTGTGGCTGGTGCTGCGGGCAACCGTTTCGCGCGTGGGCGTGCCGGTACACCCGACTTACGATTACCTATGCGAGGCGGCCGGCCTATCGCGGCCGACGGTTTCACGGTCGCTCAAATTGCTGGAATTGGCCTCCTATGTGCGGGTGACCAAGCAAGTCAATGATGAGGGATGGATTTTGCAATCGTCCTACGCGCTTTTTGATGCACCGCAATTGCGCGGCCCGCGCGATAAAAGCTGGGAAGCGACGGTGATGCAATATGTAGGCCAAGCCGATACGGTTGGGAAATTGGCCCGAATTGTGGCTGTTCGCAATGGCTGGATTGACGAAACCGCTGGCAGTAAAGAAATTTTACTGCCCGGTAGTAAAGAATTTTTACCGCCTAGCAGTAAAGAAATTTTACCGCCTAAGCAAAATGGCAGTAAAGAATTTTTACTACCGGTAAAAGCCGATGAAACGGGCAGTAAAGAATTTTTACCGCCCCATGCGCGCCGTAGTAGTAGTAATAGTAACTCTACTACTACCGCGCAAGGCGCGCGCGAACTTGCGCTCATTTGGCCTGCGGAGATTTTGGAAAGCACGCAGAAAACGTTTTCATCTGACCTTGCAATGCTGGGTGATGATGAGCTGGCACAAGCGATATTGGATGAATGTGCAGCGATAATGCGAACGGGTGGCGCTCGAGTGCCGACTGCGTATTTGCGCGGTTGCATTGTTAGGGCGATGGCTGGGAAGTTTGTAGTCACAGAAGCGGGTGATCGTATTCGTAAGGCTCGGCAAATTACGGTTGCGAAGCCGAGTGTTGCTAGTGCGCCTGCCAGCGAAATGAAGTTTGCGGATTGGAATCAAATGATGCGTGCGCAATTTTCAGAATCGTTTGTTGCTGAGGGGACTTCGTGAACGTGGATCCTTTTGTGGCATTCGTCGACTCGCTCAACAACGAAGGATTTGTATACCCGGTATACATTGAGACATTCGACAAACATCAGGCGGTGAGGAACCTAGTTCCTTTTGTGGTGGTATTCGTCGACTCGGTCGACAACGAGGGATTTGTATACCCGGTATACATTGAGACATTCGACAAACATCAGGCGGTGAGGAAGCTGGTTCGTTTTGTGGTGGTATTCGTCGACTCGGTCGACAACGAGGGATTTGTATACCCGGTATACATTGAGACATTCGACAAAAATCAGGCGGTGAGGAAGCTGGTTCGTTTTGTGCACCCGGTCGACAACCCATTAAAACCACCGAATCTATACGGTGCAAAACTTTTCCAGCCTCCTTTAAAGGATTCCTTTCCTTTTATCCTTTTTCCTTTAAGGGTAAGGGGGAGCGGCGTGCGACTTCAGGCGCTGAATCAACATTCAACTATTGCAACAGGAGGTGTCAGTGACTATCGCTGCCCCAGAAGTATCCATTAGCCCAAATATCAGTCCCAAAGCACTTCGAACCAAAGATGCAACGCTGACCCTGCAAACCCGCATCGCGTTTGATCTCTGGAACGGCAGGCCGCCTACCACGAATCAGATTGGAGCCGTGACCCGAGGAGCCAATGGGGTGATGAACGCCTGTGCGGCTTCGTTTCGAATCTGGGTGATGACGGCTGACGATAATCCGCTGGCGGATGCGGTTCTGCTATGGCTAGAAGCTGAGCTAACCCATATCGAAACGCAGTACGCTGAGAAAAAGCTGCTGGTAGAAACACTGCTTGCGCAGCAGGCTGCATCAGGTTTAGTGGCTACGCCGATGATGAGCGTTGCGCCAGTCACCCTGGAGATTGGTTTTGGCTCGCCCTACGGCTGGCGATTGGTGCAATCGCTGCTTAAATTTGATGAAGTGGTGCGACATGTGCTGACCTTAGAAGCCACGGCCATCTTGACCCATCGTAACGCTATGGCGCTGATTTGGGACTTGTCGAACGCGAACCGACGGATATTTGATGGTTTGGCCAAGTGCGCTTCAATCTTGCGCCGCCCTGCAGTGGCTGCGCTGCGGCGTAAGCAGCTGCTTGACCCTGCACACCATCCAGAGGCGCTCAAAATTTCGCAGGAAGCCACGGTGGCGCTCAAGCGCATTGCGCCCACCCTCATGGACGTAACTCAGGCGCGTGACGTGCTGTCGGGCTCGCTGCGGCCATCGCATTACAAACGCGGCGTGAAGTCATGACGCTGTTTGGTGCGCCAGCTGCCATCGTCGAAGCCTTTGAGGAAGGTGAGCGACTTATGGAGCATTGCCGCTCGATTAACCTGGGTGAGATTTCTAACCAGCTCATGCAAACCGGAAACCGCGATAGCCTGCTGCTTGAGGCTGAGCGCATTAAAGCCAAGTTGGATGCGTTGACTGATGATTTGGATGAGGTGATGATGCGCTATTCAAAAGCGTCACTAGCTACTTCGTGGCCCTACACGCTGAACATCCAAATCATTCGCACGAATACACAGCGTGAGTCGATGAAAGATTTGAAAAACCTACAGTGGCGTCAACGCAAAAACCGAGCAACGATGCGGGTGACTGACGACATGATGCAGCATATTCCTGAGCACGAGCTGCCGCTGTTTGAGCTGTTTTACTCCCACATGCGTGCCTTGCTATTGACCCTGCGCACACTGCGCAGCATGCGTAAAGAGGTGATCGACTTACTGTATGACGTGGGTGCGCAAGTGCATCCGGAGTATTTTGAGGAGTGCGCATGAGCGCGACGACGACGATTGTGGGCAACGTGGGTGCTGATCCTGAAATTGGTTTGATTAGCCGGGGTGACAGTAAATCCACAAAAGCCAAGTTTCGAATTGCCACCAATACGTATCGCAAGAGCGCGTCTGAAGATTGGGAAATTGCGAACACGCTGTGGGTGACGGTGGAAGCGTGGAACAAGCTGGGTGAAGCATGCAAATACCTGAAAAAAGGTGCGCCGATTATTGCGATTGGCACGCTGTTAGATAATTCCTGGACGAACAAAGCCGGTGAGAAAGTCGCTGAAACTTTGCTGCGTGCAGAACATATTGGGCTTGATATTGGGCGCGTCGATGGCGTGGCTTACAAGTCCAAAGAGCGCAACGAACCGGGTGAATCTGATTCAGTTGCATAAGTAGCATGGGCTGTAGGAGGCCCACCATCAACACCAACTTGGGGTGTATTTTTATGAGCAAAGACGACAAAAAAACCACATTCGATACCTGGGGTATCGCGACCACATTGACTGCCGCGCATATTCAAGCGCGCAGGGGCAAATCGGCGATGAGCGTCGGTGAATCGCTCGATATGCTGGAGGAATTCCATCAGCAGCTGCTCGGCATGTTGGAGCCGGAAAGTCCGACGACGGTAAGGCGGCATTGATTGCATAAGGGAGTCCGCAAATCGCACATGAAATGGTGTGCGGTTTGCATTTTGATGTCGTCGACACACCTACGCCGGAGAGCGGCAATTAAGAACATTAGGAGGGCAATACCATGATCTTACCAACTGAGTCCGAGGAATTCTTGCGTGCAGTTGCACCGTTGAGCGTCGTCCTTGCTTTCATAACAATTTGCGTCGGTTTTTACTATTTCGGCCCTCAAAATCCGGCTTCTAAATCTGCCATTGTTGACGCAATTACTGAATGCCCAAAAATCGCGCAATATGTCGAAGGAGCGACGTGGGTTATCACTAAACATGACCTACATAAGCAACTGTCTGAATGTCGACAAGTCATCATTGACGCAGACAAAGCGCGCATCGACAGTGAAATTGTGAAGCAACAAAAAGAAGCTGCTCTAGGATCAAAGCCATGATCGCCGCAAGCCGTGAACCCTATACTTTTGACTTGCACGCTGAGCATCAATTGGCGGCGCTTGGTAAATCGACATTGCAGTTTGAACTGCGGATTCCCTGGGCGAGTGCCGAGCTAAACGCGGTGATGCCGGAGTTGATGGCCGAAGCGCGCGCCCAGCAAACCGCACATGCTGTTGTGTGCGGTTTGTCAGTGCATGTGGCGGATATTGGGCACGCAATGCATGTGCGCATTGAATGCGAGGAATGGGAAACCGGGTATTTTTTGCGTGGCGATTCATTGCCGGTATTCGTGCAAGCGCCGTTTAATGAGTTTCAAGGGCAATCTGGGCGCGTTCGGATTGAACAAAGTGGGCTTTTGTTTTTCCGCTATGGACTTAAGAACTCAGAAACTGGAGGAAACTAACAATGAGTCATAGCCAAGACGTTAGCGAAGGCGCTGCTTCGGAAATTGCCACGGACGCTTACGAAAAATTCAACGCAATCAATATTTGTCTTGCAGCGAGTATCTTTTGGATTATGCATCTGTACCTCTCATGGGTCCGAGGAACTGCGCCGGAAATGGGAATAGTTTTGATGATAGCGGTGGTGATTACAGCGCTCTTCCCCTACTCACTCAAAGCGTTGGTTGGCATTGTTATGGTTAGCGCGATTGCCATCGCATTGCTGTGTTTAGCGCACGCCTATGTTTTCGCAAATTGGGAGACCATGCCAAGCTGGATGTTTCAAAAACAGCTAGGCTTAAACACGATCCGTTCGTTTGACAAAAACATGGTGTGTTTGACCGGGTGCAAAACTGAGTATGGCGAAATTTCGAATGATGAATACGAACGTCTGCGCGATTTTTGCAAGCCTTTGGGTGTCATGCAATCGCGCTACTCGGCAGACGAGAAATTTGTTTATGTAAGGTGCGGTAGAGGCTTTACTGCTTTGACGGTGTTTGCAGAACGCGGTGCATTTGAGCGCACAGAACTTGAGTTTAAGGCGCTCTCGGGTAATGCAGCTAAGGAATCGACACCATGAATTGGATGAGCTGGGTACGCCTTTACGCAGTTTGGTTTTGGATGCCGATTTGCTGGGTGTGCATGGTGATGGCAAACGATAGCGAACGTCCGGAGGTAATTTATTTCGGCCTTGGTGCATTGCTCGTTGTTTGCATAGCGATCTCGGGATTTGAGTATCGAACAATTCTGTTTCTGAAGGGTTTAGTCGCTCACGAAACTGAGACGGCTAGTCAAGAAATGATTAGGCAATTTATAAATCACACGATGCCTCACAGAGGGGTCGACCCCGCAGGTTATTTCGAAAGCATACGCATTCATCACGGCGTCGTAAGAATCGGGCACTTGCTTTTGTCGTTGAAATCGCCGCTGGTCTATCCTGATAGTACGCCGTCTTTTTCGCCCGCCAGTTCCAGTACGGAGGTTCAATGACCACTATTAAGCCCAACAGTAGCGCGATGCATGCTCATGCTCACGACAAGCCAAACTCAAACCAGACTATTGAAATAATCGACGGAGTAAAGAGCCGAACCCGAGATTTTCTAGAGCTAGTGAAAGAATACGTTAAAGGCAGTCCAGAAGAATTAGAAGCTGCGCTTGAGAGAGGCGCGAGCAATGCGCACGCGCTATTTGCGAAGACAGCGAAACCGCTAATGCTCCGGGATGAGTTTAGCGGTCACAAAATAAACGATGCAGAGGCAATGGGTTGGAATTCAATCGTTTTAGGCACACGCGATGTGAATGAACAAGCTCGAATGCGCAAACTTTTAGCGCTTGGAGATTCTTAGCAAATGCCTAAAAGCCGAATTCAAGGAAATCCGCTAAACTTTGTTCATGCGCATGCTGAATGTAGGAGTTCGAAGCGCTGCCCAAGGGTCGTCACGTTTGGGATCGCGTTTACTTGGGGGCGTGAATGACTAACGTGCGAACGAACCGACTTTTGACCTATGCCGACTATGCGGCCATGGCAGAGGACGGAAAGCGGTACGAACTCCTCGATGGAATTTTGTTCGAAATGGCAGCGCCTTCAGAAAATCACCAAGTCATACTCATTGAATTAGTTGTACAGCTTAATAGCGTTATCGACGCTAAGCGGCTCCGTTTGTTGTGTGCGCCTTTTGATGTCCGATTCCCAAAGCCTTCGGAGTCACCCGACAATGCAACGACGGTTGTGCAGCCGGATATTTTGGTCGCGAATCGCGATGGCCTAAACGGTATATGCCTGACTGGTGCGCCGATTTTTGTTATCGAGATATTGTCGCCAAGTAATCCAAACCATGACCGCGTGACCAAACTTCACCTCTATGAAACGCATGGGGTGCAGGAATATTGGATTATTGATCCGACCTATCGGTCGGTCGATATTCATCGGCTGGAACAGGGTGTTTTTAGTTCCGCAGAACAAATTCATTTCACGCAATCCCAATCGGTGAATGCTCTACCTGGCGCTAAGATCAATTTAGCGCGCCTGACCGAAATACTTCAGTGAGTACTACGTTGAAATTGACAGCCAACGCCACGGCGCTGGCGCTTTTGGTTGTTTCTTTAAGTTTGCAAATAGCAATATCAGTGGCCACCGTGCTGTCAATTCCGGGCTACGCCGGCTCGGGCATGTTGGGCTGGTTTACCACGCTGTCGTGGCTGGTGGCGGCGGCGGGGTTTGCCGCGCTTGGGCGCTGGTGGCCCATTGCAATCCTGCTGGCGCTGTTGTGGCCAATTCAAGCGGTGCAGCACTGGCTGCTAATCACGCACAAAGCGCAGCTCAATAGCCACACGCTGACGATATTGCTAGGTTCGGATGGTTCCGAAGTCTCCAACGTAATGCGCATGGCCTGGGGGTGGGTGGCGATCACGTTTGGCCTTATGGTTTCGTGCGTGTGGAGCGCATGGCAGCTGCGCGCCCATCCGATTTTGCCGCGCATTGCAAGGCGGCAATCGCTGATGACATTTGCGGGTGGCGCTGGCGCGCTGTGGTGCATTATTTGGCTGTCTACACCCTGGGAAGTTCAATCCGCGTGGCGCGACGTCGTAAGCCTGCGTGCGCGCACGTTTGAACCGGTGTGGCCTTGGGGCTTGCCCATTCGCTTGCTGGCATTTCACCGGGAACGGCTGCAAAAGCGAATTTGGGCCGCGCAGGCCAAGGCATTTCAATTTGGCGCGCACGCGCCGGCGGATCCGCGCATCGTTGTGCTGGTCATTGGCGAAAGTTCAGCGGCGCATCGTTGGCAGCTCGGTGGCTACGCTCGGCACACCAATCCACTGCTGAGCAAGTCGGACGTTATCTGGCTGGACAATTACGCAGCGCCCGCCGTTGCCACTGCCGACAGCGTGCCGATTATGTTGACGCGAAGGCTATCAGCATCGACGTGGCATGAGCCGAGCATCGTACAGGCTTACAAAGAAGCGGGTTTCCGCACGTACTGGCTCAGCAATCAGGCTACCGCTGGCGTGCATGACGTACAAATTTCAGGCTATGCCCAAGAGTCGCACACGCAGAATTTTATCAACTGGGCCAGTCATGAAACAGCGGGTACCTATGATCGAGATTTGGTTGCACCGTTTGAGTCCGCGCTCACACAGAATCCGGATAGGCTGTTCATCGTTGTGCATTTAATGGGGTCACATTATCGCTACGCAGAACGCATACCGCTGGGGCAGAATAAGCTTGGAATGGGCCAATCAAACCACCGAGCCAATGCGTGGGCTACTCCGGGTCAGGGTGCTGAATCTGATGATTACGATGATTCAATTATTCAAACGGATGCGGTATTGCATGCGCTAATTGAACGCCTGGGCCAGGATAAGCGTCCATCGGTGCTGCTGTATGCGTCCGATCATGGTCAGTACCTGCCCGATCAAACCTGCGACAGGCGTTGGCACGGCCATGGTGGTCAGGATGACGTGTTTGCTTCCGCCCTAGGTTGGCTATCGCCGCATCCAGAAAACGCCGAAAAACGCTTACAGCTGCGCCAGAATTCAAACAAGCCGCTATGGGGCGCGGATTTGTATGACACGGTGTTGGACGCAGGGAATGTGACCTTGCCAGACGCTGCGCCGCAAAACAGCTGGTTTCGCTCGGCGTACCTGCAGCGCCAGCGCTGGTCAATCGTTCTGGGCCAGTTCGTTGATGCGGATTCGAAAGCAGAAGGGGTGTGCCGGCTGTTTGCGCGTACAGCTGCTGTACCGAGGGGTTTGATACAGTGAATTATACTGAATGGGCGGTGGTGTTCGGCATCATTGCTGGAATTGTCATGCAGGTGGCCTGGTTGTTCCTGAGGCAGCGTGCGCTCATCTTTGAGCTAAACAGCAAAATAGCAAATTTGTATTTGGAGTTTGAGCAAGAGCGGCTTAAAAATCTATTCAACCCTCAGCTTAACGCGTTAAACACCCTACTCGACTGTGGGGGCCCTGACGCGGCTGGCGGCGTCCACAAGCGGATTGCGGAGATTCGAGAAGTGACCCACGCGGTTGCGCCCCGCGCGCACGAATTAGACGCGGTACTCCTCAGCTGGTTGTCCGCGAACGAGCAATTTCTTTGCAATTTGCGCGATATTATGCGGCCACCTGGCGTTGATAAGCGCTGGGACGAAGTGCGTGAATTATTTCATCGTGAAAATTAAATTCCTAACTTACACCGTGGATTACACGCCGCCCGTTTTTTCGCTTGGCGATGATTGCATCTATCACCTATCTGATTTAGCCCATTTTGGGAAAAAGCTGTATCGCTATGAAAGTTACGATGAGCATACGGCGGAGCCAGAGCCCGACAAACCATACCAGGCAGATTGGTGGATGGATGGTGAATTTGAGGATTTCGAAAAGTTTGAACTGACACTACCAGAGCGCAGTGCGCTTTACTGGGCGCTAGTCGCACATGACCCCGTGCTCGAACGCTATTGTGAGGCACTTGATGAACTGCCTTTATCCCGACTAATGATGTGGGAATCACGCTGTGAAAACGGAGATAGTTTTAGTGAAGAAGAAGACGGCTTTAACAGCGCTTTTGAGCTAATCGAAAAACAAGAGGCTGTTTGGAATGAGCGCTACAGTGGTACTGCAATCGTTGCTCGTGGCCCAATACTTGATGAAAGCCGACTCGACCACGATTTTTAGTTGGCTCGCCCGTTAGTGTGTTTCATAGCGCACTTGGCGTGTCGAATCGGTTAGGCTTAGCAGGCGCGAATCAGCCTTGTAGGAGGGCTCTCGCGCCACGCTTTGCGCCAAACCTTGGATTGCTCTGCGTGATCCGAGAGGGGGAAGATATGGAAAAACATTTTAATACCGCAGGGCCGAACATTGCTGATATGCATTATGGACTTGATCCATTGGTACGCATCGACAGCAAAGCGATTCAGTCACTCATCGAGCAATGGCGCTACTTTGTGTTGCACGCGCCACGCCAAACGGGCAAAACG
>JANOQN010000065.1:0-71598 GCA_031422315.1 Rhodanobacteraceae bacterium | reverse complement strand
CGTTCGGCGTCGCGCTCGCGCTGTGATCCCATTGCACGTGAATACGTCCGCCCGGTGTGTCGACCAACATCGGATCGCAATCTTGCCTAAGTGCAATTTCTTGCCGCCTTTTTGACTCACCCATTGGGTGATCTCCACTTTCGGGCGCAAAGCCCTGACCTGCATAGCTTTGCGTGTCATTCGCTTGGGGTCAACTGCGGTTTTTATGATAAAGTCTGGGAAGGGCTGCTCGAGGTGGCTGCCGGTTACACGTTGCGAGCTGTCAGCCTGGTTTTGCGAGAGCCCATAGCGCGCAGCGCGGCCCGCACCATGGGCGATCAATTCGCCCGATTTGGTGAGCGCAGCCAGTTTGCGTTGCAACGTTCGTCTTGATTGCTGCGGAAAGTGGCTTTTCGCCACGCTACAAGTTTCCGATATTGACGTAGCCGAGGATGGAATAGTTGCGCCATTTCAGCCAACATCAGTGCATCGACGCTATCGGTTTTTGCCAACTGTCCAGTCGACTTTGCAAAATCTCGCACTTGCCGTGGATTGATTTGACACACCCAGATTTGCGCGTCCACAAGGGCATCTAGCAATGCCTCCTCATAACCGCCTGTAGCTTCAACGAGCGCCCGCGCCATCAAGATATAGGCATCTCCTAATTCGACTTTCAGCCATGCGAAAAGCAAGACAAAACCGTCTGCTTCATTTGTAAATCTGCGGCTACGCTTTTGTCCATAAATCACGACGTCCAAAAACGCTTTGCTCACGTCAATGCCAATCCCAACTAAGTTGCTCATTTCACTCTCCAATTCGCAGTAAACTGCACGGGTCGAGAGACACTCGCCTAGCTCAGCCTTATCTGCGATTGAATCGAGGTCAGACAATACCGACCTGTAATCCAGCAATGGTTCGAGCGTTGACGAGATACCGGCGTGTTGAGCATGCTCTCCCACGAATGTTTCGTTCTAGGGCTGTTCGGTCGAGCACGCCGGCTCTCGACATCCAATCTACTCTTGATTCAAGAGATAAGGGTTGCCCCAAATTGCGCTTTGCCCGTTTCTCTAGATGAACCCGCATCAATCTTGCGGTGCTAATTTTCCGCCCCAAAGGGGCAAAACAAGGTAGCCCGGGGCAACGCCCCGGGGATCACAAGCAAAATAGACTCAAGCCCTGAAAGGGCGCAACAACTTATTTGCGTCGCAGCAATTGCTGATTGTTTCGCCCTTTGGGCTTAGATTTGTGAGGTTTACTAAACCCAGGGCGTTGCCTTGGGCTACCTTGTTGCGCGCCTTTCGGCTTGGATTTTTTAATCACCTCGACGGCGGTGGCGGTGCCAGTACTTCTCGATTGCCTTGATGATTTTGGCTGCTGACGATGCCGGCGGTTTCCATTTCTTCAATCAAGCGAGCGGCTCGGTTGTAGCCGATTTTTAGTCGCCGCTGCACTGAGGATATGCTGGCTTTGCGTGATTCCGTGACGATGCGCACGGCTTGATCGTACATTGCATCGCTTTCGCCGCCGCTGTTTTCTGGCAGTCCAGATTCGTTGACGACGCGGCCGTCGCCTAAATCTTGCACATCATCCAACAACCCGTCGATATAGTTCGGCCGGCCGTGGTGCTGCTTCAAATACGCCACGACTTTGTGGACTTCGTGATCGTCGACAAACGCGCCGTGTACGCGCTCAGGGATGGCGTTACCGGGTGGCAAATACAGCATGTCGCCGTGCCCGAGCAGCGTTTCCGCGCCGGATTGATCCAAAATCGTGCGCGAGTCGATTTTGCTCGACACTTGAAAAGCGATTCGGGTTGGAATATTGGCTTTAATTAGGCCGGTAATCACATCTACACTGGGGCGCTGGGTTGCCAGAATCAAATGCACACCGGCGGCTCTTGCTTTTTGTGCCAACCTGGCAATCAGCTCTTCGACTTTTTTGCCGACAATCATCATCATGTCAGCAAATTCGTCGATCACCACCACGATGTAGGGCATAACTTCAAGCGGCTGCGCGGTTTCACCTTCGGCAGCTTTCGCGGGGTTGAAGATCGGGTCAATAATCGGCTGGCCGGATTCATTGGCGTCCCGCACTTTGCGATTAAAACCGGCCAAATTACGCACGCCCATCGCCGCCATCAGCTTGTAGCGCCGCTCCATTTCCGCCACGCACCATCTAAGGGCGTTGGCGGCCTCTTTCATATCCGTCACTACCGGTGTCAGCAAGTGCGGAATGCCATCGTAAACACTGAGTTCTAGCATTTTCGGGTCGATCATAATCATACGCACTTCATCGGCGCGCGCTTTGTAGAGCAAGCTTAAAATCATGGCATTGAGCGCCACTGACTTACCCGAACCAGTCGTTCCCGCCACCAGCAAGTGCGGCATCTTTTGGATATCGACCACCGAAGGTTTGCCGCCAATATCTTTGCCGAGCGCCAAAGTGAGTGGCGAACTCATTTTGTCGTACGCCACCGAGCGCAAAATTTCGCTTAAGTAAACGATTTCTCGTTTTACGTTCGGCACTTCCAGGCCAACGAAGGTTTTCCCGGCAATTACTTCCACCACGCGCACGCTGGTTTTGGAAAGCCCGCGTGCAATATCCCGATCCAAGCTAGATATTTGGCTAGCGCGAATTCCGGGTGCGGGCTGCACTTCAAAGCGGGTGATGACGGGTCCTGGGAACACATTCATGACCTGCGCGTCGATGCGGAATTCTTTGAGTTTGATTTCTAGTAATCGGCTGAGCTGCGTGAGTTCTTCTGGCGTGTAGCCGACGTGCTGTGGCGGTGGATCATCCAGCAGCGATAGTGGAGGCAAATCGCCCGTTGGGATCGAATCAAACAGCTGCAGCTGCACTTCCTTTTCTGCACGCTGGCTTTTTTCCATTTGCACCGGAGTTGTAGGCGTTTCGACGATCGTCGGCGGCGTGCGATTAGGCTGTGAAAGTGGATTGGCTTTTCGCGCTTCCGAGCGCTCAGTGCGGGCCTGCTTGGTCTGCTGCTGCTCGCGCCATTCGCTTGCGGTGTCTTGTAGCTGCGCACTGATTTTCTTCGAAGCGTGCTGGGCACGTTTGAGCCCGCCAAATAGCTTGATGACCCAGTCGCCGGTTTTGTCCATAGCGCCTAGCCAGCTCATGCCGGTCGCTAAAGTCAGCCCGACAAAACTCAGCGCTAGCGTGAACATGCTGGCCGCGCCAATGCCAAGCCCGGGTTTGATCAAACTGCTGAGCAAATTACCCATCAAACCGCCAGCACCAGCTGGCAAATGCGCGCCGCCGCCCCGCAGCGCAAACAGTGCACTGCCGGAAAGCAGCAAAATAATCACGCCAACTGCCCGAAGCAGCGGCTCGAAATCACCGGTTGTGGTATTGCTTTCAGCGGGCGTGCGCAACAGCTTCCAGGCCCAAATACCGAGCAGCAGCGGAATCAAATACGCCGGATAGCCCAGTAAATAAAACAGCAAATCACTCAAATACGCGCCGACTTTGCCGCCTAAATTGGCCACAGGCCCACTCGCAGCCACGTGTGAATAGCTAGGATCAGTGCCTACGTAGCTCAAAAGCGACAACAGCAAATACAGCGCAATCGGAAATAGCAGTACAAAGCCTGATTCCCGCAGGTGCAGCTTGGATTTCGCACTGAGCGTACGTTTAGGTTTTACAGCAGTATTCACGGGGTAGATTTCACTGAAATGGCTTGGTTTAAGGGCTGGACTTTTGCGGCTGGCGCATTCTAGCGCGAGTTCGCTTAAGCGGGGCTCGAATTGGCGGCTCAGTTAGACCCGGAAATCCCATTAGCCGACGCCCCCTCGCTAGTCTTGTAAATCCACAAGCAATTTTCCTTAGTCCCTAATCACAAAGTCATGACCAAAGCCCTATATGACGCCTGGCACTGTGCCGGTGTGTTGGTCATGTAAAACACTATCCATGCTGCGCACCGCAGTTTATTGGAGAACGTTATGACCAGCAAAATCAATCACACCGCTCACCGCTTAGCCTTGAGTCTTTCGCTTTCGCTTGCGCTGATGAGCACAGCAGGCGTTGCCGCGCCAGTGCAAGCCGAGCGAACACCGCAAATCGCGTCAGTGGCTCAGCCTGATCCTGCGCAGCAAATCATGTCGCACATTCGCGCACTTCAAAGTAACGATGTGCAAGCGCTGCTGCGTAGCGCGACGGATCAAGCCGGCTATGGCGCGCTGCGCGCCAAATACGAATTCGCACGCAGCGCACCGATTGGCGAACATGATCGCAAAGAATTCGCCGAGAGCTTTGGAAAACTGCTGGCACCCGATGCAGAAAACGCGCTGATGCAAGAAATCGAGCCCGAGCTGGTGAAAAACCGGCCGCAAATGGCTGGCGCACTGCTGATGGGTTTTGGCGCAATGCAAATGGCGCTCGCCAAGCAGGACGAATCTTTGAGCGAAGCTGAGCGCGCCGCGTTACAAGCCTTGGTGCCGGAAGTGCAAAAGTGGGCTGGTAGCACAGATTTTTTAAGCAGTGATTTGATGCGTAAAGTCATTCGCATTGGCGTAATCACCGCGAAAAATTCCGGCATACGCAGCTTAGACGATGCCAAAGCTCTGAGTTTTGAGCAAGCCACGCAGCGTGCTGATCAAGTGTTACTTGCCCTCAAGCAGGCCGCGCAGGTGTACAACTTGCCGGTTGATCAAATCTTGGAATCCGTACGCGTGCAAACGCTAAAAGTACAGGGCACTGAAGCCACCGTGCGCAGCAGTGTGACAGTGTTTGGTGTTCCGCTTAGCCATGAGTTGGAGTTGAGCTTCAGCGAAGGCCGCTGGCAGCCCAGCAAGCGCAAGCTTGAGAAAGCAGTCGCAGCAAAGTAGTTTTAATAATTGCGTCGCACTGCGAGTCAGATTGGTTAGATTCGCAGTGCGGCGTCAATCTTTTTTCGTTGCAGCCGCACTACGTTTAGGCTGTGCCTGGATAGACGCATTGAGTTGTTTTAGCTGTGCATCGGTGGTTTTTGCGTCATATCGAACATCAATGGCGGGTTGGGGCGTTGGTTTGCTGATTGGTTCGCTTGTTGCAGAATCAAACTGCGTTCGCAGCGCATCGGCGTTGCCTTTCTCGATGCACGTTTCAAGCAGTATTTTCGCTTGTTTGTCACTCTTAATAATGCCCTCTGCTTTTAGCGCTTTTGATTCTTTTGTGCAGGCCTGATTGATCTCGGTGAACGCCTTTTCCCTTGCTGAATTTATCGCTTCCCAGCGCGCTCGCTCGGCTTTTTGCTCGGCGGCTTCTAGTTCGAGTCGTCCAGCGGTTTTATCAGGGATCTTCGCAACTGCGCGATCTGCCCAGGCATATAAATCATCTATCGCGGCAACGTCGCCCTGCGTGATTGCTTTTACCAACACCGGGCGCAGTCCAATCCAATCGATGGTGATTAATAGCTCGGCTGACATGACCTTGGTTTTATCAATGTCCTTATACGTACCCAAGCGTTTGAATGCTGGATGATCTTCGATAATTGTAGCCGCCGCGCTCACGCTCGTCATGGACGATTTGGGATTGCTCATGATCATGTTCGCCACGCGCTGCATTGGCACTTTCAGTGCTTTGTCCCGCAATTTGTAGTTCGAAATTGGGTTGTTACTGAGCATGACTATCAAGTTGCCGCCTGCTGCTGCGGCCAAATCTTCTTGCGGAAAAAACTTCGCTACCATTGCAAATTTAGGCCCCAAGCGCGCCAGCAAGGCATCTGGAACAGGCCGACTTTTCACGGCGCGGCGGATTCTATCTTTGTAAATCAAACCAAAATCATCCCAGAGTAATGCAATCGACAAATCACGTTTGACCTGTTCAAGCTGAGCCTTCTCATCGGCCTTGCTCTTTTCGCGAAGTTCTTGATAGAACTTTTTAGTTGCCTCTCGATTGCTTCGATCTGGCGGTTGCATTTGGTTTTCATATTGCTTTTGCTGAACTAGCCGTCCCTGGTGCCCAAGAAGTGCGATGACTACGAACGCGTTGTTAGCTTCCTTGCCTTGCATTGGGTTCATGGCCAGGATTTCAGCGCAAATTTTCGATTCGGGCAAGGTGCAAATAACGCCTAGGTAAAGCATTTTGGCGGCTGCAGACGTGCGTGGCGCTAGTAATTCGCTGCGCGCGGTGTCGTCTAAAGTGGCTATGCGCTCGAGTATTTTTCTTCGATCTGCAGAAGCCTCTGAGCGTGTGACGCGTTCTGCATCGGTTAGCGCCAATATTTTGTGCAAGCCAAAGCCTAAAGCGCGGTCCACATCGTGGCTACTGGCGCTCAAGTCCAAAGCTAGCGGCCGGGCCCATGCGGCAAGCTCAAGTGCGATTTGTTCTGATTCATCCAATTGCCGTGTTGTTGCCACGCTATTGCCGTTCGGTTTTAAATCAGAGTCGACTGCCGGTTGTGCGGTGTTCGCGGCTAACCGGGCTGGGCGTTCGCTCTGCGCCAATTCAGTAGACGCGATCGACATTGCAACGAAGGATGTAAAAGCAAATACGATAAATTTCATGGAAGGGCTCACGGCTATCACATTGGCCTTAGAATAGCGGCAATCACTCAAGTTTGAGTTCAACAAAAAGGTTTAAATCATGATTCTTAAAAAGTTTGCTCACCTGCGCCAGCTTTTCGTTAGCTGCGCATGGGCCGCTACGTTTTGCATGACGAGCGCACTTGCAACCGCTTTCACCGCAGAACAAACTGTTTCCGGCTGGGTTAGCGCGATCAAACGCAATGACGTCAAAGCCGCCATGCTGCTGGGTACTACGCCCGAGGAATATCTTGATCTGTGCAAAGAACTGGCGAGTTCATTTGTAGACACGCCAGAATCCAACCAGCGCTTCGCAACTGACTTCGCTGATTTGCTGGCGCCGGATGCCGCTGATCGGTTGTTTACGCAGATACAGCCGCATTTAGCGCAATTGCCGATGTATTCTGGAATGTTCGCCGGGATTGCCGACAGCCTGCTTGAGGAGCTTGGCACTCAAGATGCAAACGAAAAGCTGAGCCCGGAACAGCTTGCGAGCGCAAGAGAGGTGCTAAACGCATTGAAAAGCTGGGCCGCGCGCACCGACTTTAGCGATGAAAAACGCGCTAAATCGGCGATCAATGCATTGGTGAGCGCATTTCGCGCGGCCAACGTCAAAAGCGCCTCGGATTGGGCCAAGTTAAGCGACGATGCAAGGGTCGCCAAGCTTAATTTTGCGCTGCAAGCGATTAAAGGAATCACCAAAGCCTACGATTTGAACATCGATAATCTGCTGGGCAGCATTATCGTGAGCGCTGGCAATGCGCCTGATCAAAGCGAAGTGCGCATTGGCTATAAAGTGTTTGAAGCGCGCGGCAGCAGCATGTTTAAGCTGTATCAGCGCGGTGGCGAATGGTTTTTTTGGGAAGAATTCGCTCCGCCTGAAGTGAATGAGGCTGAGTCTTCACAGAGTGATATCGTCAAAGAAAAATGAAATTCATGCTTGCTGGGCCATGTTGGGCGCTGTAGTCGCGCATTCGTGGCTTTAGCGCCGATTAATTTCGCAAAATCAGCGATTTAGTGAAACAAATGCTGCACAAAGCACCTGCATTTTGTTAAAAAGTAGGGCTTCAAAGATAAGCGCAGATAAATTTGATATGACGATTGCTAAAGCCCCAAAGCCACTCCTGCGCTATGCGCTTCAGGCCGAAATCCGCAAGCTGGCTGAGGTTCGGCCAATGGCGCCGCAGCCGCATCATATTGAGACGTTTTTACAAGAATGCCACCGCCGAAAATATCCGAGCAAGGCACCCATTATCCGCCCCGGCGATATCGCCAACACGCTATATTATGTGATTGAGGGCTCACTTGCGGTCATGACCGAGGATGAGGACGGCCGCGAGTTGATTTTGGCTTACGTCAATGCCGGTGATTTTATCGGTGAGATGGGCATTTTTATGGAGCCAGAAAAACGCGAAGTCATGGTGCGCACGAGATCTCCGTGTGAGCTAGCAGAAATTAGCTACGAGCGCCTGTTTAATCTGTTTGACACCACGCTCAAGGAGCAAGCGCCACGCATTTTATTTATGATCGGTACGCAGCTGACTAAACGGTTGCTGCATACCTCACGCAAGGTGTCGCGACTAGCCTTTATGGATGTGACTAGCCGGATTGCCTCGACCTTGGTGGATTTATGCAGCGAACCAGACGCCATGACGCACCCAAAAGGCACTCAAATTCGGGTTTCGCGTCAGGAAATCAGCCGAATTGTCGGCTGCTCGCGTGAGATGGTTGGACGAGTGCTAAAGCAGCTTGAAGCCGAAGGACGAATTGCTGCAGCGGGTAAAACCATGGTGATTTTTGATTGCCGGCCGAATGCCGCGTAGTTATTAGGTTCGTATCGAAAGTTTGTATCGAAGATCTGCACACGAAAATGCGCACGGTATTGTTGACTGGTTTTGAGCCCTTCGATGGTGAGCGATGTAATCCATCTTGGGATGCCGCAAAACGTTTTGACGGATTAGCGATAGCCGGCGCAAATGTTCACGTGCAGCGCTTACCGGTTGAATTTACCGGTGCAATGGCTGTGTTGGCGCCCCGCATTCAACAGCTTATGCCTGATTTGGTGATTGCGATCGGTCAATCCGGTGGTAGTAGTAACATCGCACTGGAGCGCGTCGCGCTGAATTTTGTTGATCCGCGCATAGCTGACAATGCCGGGTTAAAGCCAGCGATCGGCAGGCTTGATGAGGCTGCGCCGCCTGCCTACTTTAGTAATTTTCCGATAAGTGCGGCGCTGATCGCGCTTACTGAGGCGCATATTCCAGCCCAAGCTTCGCTGAGCGCCGGGGCCTTTGTGTGTAACGCGCTTTACTTTCAGCTTTGCCAGCTGCGGGATGCGCGCTATCCCAATATGCAAACGCTGTTCGTGCATATTCCATTCGCGCCAGTGCAAATCTGCGGAAAAAACGCTGGCGCGCCGTGTATGCCGATTGATCAGATTGAAGCGGCGATCCGAATCTTGTTTGGCTTGGCAAACAAGTAAATAGAGACGTTGTTGCGCGCTGAATTTGCTACGCTGGCACCATGATAACTAGCACCGACTTGGCTGAGCCAAACTTAGAAAATGCGCCGCGCACTCTAGCGCTAGCGATTTCGTCGCGCGCACTATTTGATCTAGATCAAGCGCATCAACTCTATGAAAGTGAAGGCTTAGATGCCTATACGCGCTATCAAATGCAGCATGAGAACGACGTGCTTAATCCGGGCATGGCGTTTCCGCTGGTCAAAAAATTGCTCGCGCTCAATCTGCTTTTGAAAAGCAACCCATCGCGCGCGCATCTGGCGATTGAAGTATTGCTGCTGTCGCGAAATTCTGGCGATAGCGGGCTGCGCATTTTCAATTCGATTGAACACTACGGCTTGGATATTGTGCGCGCGGCCTTTACCAACGGCGCGCCGCCGCATCGCTACATTGAAGCGTTTGGCGCGGATTTGTTTTTGTCCGCGCATAACTCCGATGCCAAAGCCGCGCTCAACGCCGGCTTTGCCGCCGCACGGATTTTGCCGGGTAGCGCAAAAGAAACCGGCAATACCGAGCTGCGGATTGCCTTTGATGGCGACGCGGTGTTATTTAGCGATGAAGCCGAAAAAGTCTCGCGCGAACAAGGCTTGGATGAATTCCATGCCAGCGAACGCGCCTTAGCGCAAACGCCACTGTTGGGCGGCCCGTTCAAGAACATCCTGTGGGCTTTACAGCATATTCAAGCCGCGTTTCCGGCCGGCGAATCGCCAGTGCGCACCGCGCTTGTCACCGCGCGATCGGCGCCAGCGCACAAGCGCGTGATCCTCACGCTACGCGATTGGGGTATCCGTATAGATGAGGCGTTTTTTCTCGGCGGGCGCGATAAATGGCCTTTCTTACAAGCCTTTGGGGCAGATATTTTCTTTGACGATCAAAACAAACACGTCACTTCAGCGGCGCTCAATAATATCGCCAGCGCGCATGTGCAGCATGGAGTGGCGAATTCGGAGTAGGGTAAGGGGTGCTTGCAGAAGCAATACTTCGGTGTATCGCGCAGTCGATTTTTCTGGGGGCATGTTACCCCTCGTCATCCCCGCGAAGGCGGGGATCCAGTGCAGGTGTCAGCATTTCCATGCACTATCAAATAGCCACAATCTGCGCGTGCTGCCAACAGCGAGAACGCCGAAAGCTCTTCGACTCTGCTGAAGGGTCATTCGTTCCTCCAAGTGGCTGAAAACTTGAAACCACTAAATTTGGTTTCCACGTCCTTTTGAATTGCTCAGCAGAAAAGCATCAGTTTGGTTCGCTTTTCGTTGCAAAAGAATGACTCAAATTAAACTAGTCCACCCGCAAATACCGAACCAACAACCGTGCACTGTAAAGCCCCTGATACTCATCCAATTCAACTTGCGCCAGCAGCCTGGCTTGCTTAGGTAGTTCACTAGGTTCTAACTCAGTGTTGAACCACATAGCAGGCACGACGCTTTGCTGCCAGTTCAGCCGCAGCCGCAGGTGGCGGCCATTGATGCGACTCGCTTCTAGGATTTCGGCGTCGACTTCAAACAGCGGCTCTGGATAGCTTTGCCCCCAAGGGCCGCCGAGGCGTATGTGCTGCGCTAGATTGAGATTAAATTCACTGCGCAGCAGCGGGCCATCGGTCAGCACGATTTGTTCGAGTAATTCAGGGCTCAGCCTGGCGCTAAACGCCGCCGGTGCTAGCTTTTTGAAGCGCGCAAATTCGCTGTGGCTGACGGTCAAGCCGGCTGCCATCGCGTGGCCGCCGAACTTGACGATCAAGCCCGGATACTGCGCATCGATGTCGGCCAACACATCGCGCAAATGTAGACCAGGAATAGACCGGGCGGAGCCGCGCCAGCCATCATCGCTCGGTGCGAACGCAAGCGCGGGGCGGTGATAGCGCTCGACTAGCTTGCTTGCCACTAAACCCACCACGCCTTGGTGAAACTCGGTGTCTTCTACAATCAGCACTGCATCGCTTGCGCTGCCCGCAGGCACGGCGGCGCGTTTGGCATTAATGTTCTCGACTAAGCTCAGCGCTTGAGCTTGCATGGTCTCTTGGATTTCGCGGCGCTCGCGGTTCAAGTCGCTCAGCGTTTCGGCAAAGGCGCGCGCCTGGCTTGGGTCATCGGTCAGCAAACATTCAATGCCAACTGCCATGTCATCCAAGCGGCCCGCAGCGTTTAAACGCGGTGCAATTCTAAAGGCTAAATCAGCCGCATTGACGTTCTTAATATCCACTTTCGACACGCTCAGAAGCGCGCGCAGGCCCATACAGGCAGCGCCCGCGCGCATGCGTTTTAAGCCTTGTTCGACCAATATACGATTGTTGTAATCCAGCGGTACTAAATCGGCTACTGTGCCAAGCGCTACTAAATCCAATAGCTCACCCAAATTAGGCTCAGGCTTGCTTTGGTAGTTTCCTAATGCACGAAAGTGTGCGCGCAAGGCCAGCAGCAAATAGAAAACCGTACCGACGCCGCAAAGGCTTTTTGAAGCGAATGCATCGCCGTCCAGATTTGGGTTCACGATCGCTAATGCGGCGGGCAGTTCGTTACCGGGCAAATGATGATCACTAATCACCACGGCTAAATTCAGCGCATTTGCGCGCGCTACGCCAGCCACGCTGGTGGTGCCTTGATCGACCGTCAATAACAATGCGCCGGCAAATTCAGGGGCAATCTCATCAACCAAACTTGGGCTTAAGCCATAGCCGTGGGTAAAGCGATTTGGCACTTTAAACGCGATATTGCTTGCGCCCAAAAGCCGCAAACCGCGTACCGCAACGGCAGTGCCGGTGGCACCATCGGCATCAAAATCCCCGACCACGACAATGGCGCGCTGGCAAGCTATCGCATCGGCCAACGCGATTACCGCAGCGTTTAAGCCGCTCAAATTGGCGGGCGCAAGTAGGTGTTTAAGCGTCAAGCTAGCGGATGGATCACCCGCGCGTGCGGCGTGGATGCGCGCCAAAATGGCGGGCATGGCATAGCAATTCGCATCAAAATCTGCGGGTAATTTGCGGCGCTCAACGCGCGGTGCAGTGCTAGAGCGGCGCATGGCTGCGCTCGCCGTCGAAACCGCGTTTTTTGCGCCAAAATTTGAGCGAATCAAATCGATCAACGTAAAAAAGCTCGCTGCTATCAAAGCTTAGCCAAAGTGGCTTGGATGGCAATGCTTGCTGCGCCGTTCGCGGGCTGCGGTAATCAAAAATGGCGAGCGATTGCGAACTAGTGCTGGCTTGACTCAATGTTTGTAGACCCAGCAGCAGTGGATCATTTGAAGGCGCTGTAAGTTTTACTGGCACAAGATTTCCAGCGCTTTGCTTTGGCTTTTCCGCACCGTAAAACCACAGGCTATTCGCGCTAGGCATGGGCGTTTGCGCCAATAGCATTTGGCTTTCATTGAGCAGCATGCGCCAGCGCGCTGGCTCAGGCAGCTGGCCGCTGATGGCGCTACCGATAAGCTCAGAGGGCGCTAGCGCAGTCGGACCTTGCACGTCAGCGGGCAATTCGAGCACATACTGCGCTGCGCCCAATCGGTGCAGGCGCATGCCAAGTTCGTCAAAGTGGCTATTCAACAGGGCGCTAATTTGGGCGTCTTGTATTTCGGTCATGGCGATATTGCCGATGGCGAGCGCACGTATGCCATTCACCTCAACGCGCAGCTGAGCAAGATCGGCGCAGCAAAAATTGCCTGCGGCTAATGTGTTAATCGTTTGATCGGCTTTAACGCTGGCCAATTTGATTGCAGCGAGTGAAAGTGGGTAGCCCAAACATGCGGGCAGTTTTTCTGGCGGCATCTGATACTTCAGCGCGCGCGACGGTGTAATTACCAAGCTTGGCTGCGCCGCCAGTGCGGCCTTTAGGCTGGGTAGCAAAACCAGCGTTTGACCGGCTAGGAATTGGGGTGTGCTCATGGCTGTGCGATAGCCTGAACTTCCGCGCGCACTGGCCGCTTAAGCTGTAAGAATCCTTGCAATGCCACCGCCAATAAAATACCTATCGCGCCAAGATAAAATTGCAGGCTCAGCTCGCTGGTTTCACCTAATAAAAGTGCGGCGAACACTATGCCGTAAACCGGTTCTAAGTTAATCGCGAATTGCGCGCTAAAGGCGCTTAAGTATTTCAGCGCGCTAGCCGCCCAGACGAACGGCATGGCGGTACACAGCACTGCAAACAGCAGCAAAATCGGCCAGTCCGATTCGGTTGGCAGGGCAAAGCCGCTGAGTAGCGCTGGCACTAGCAGCAGTAAACCCGCGCTCAGCATTTGCAAAATACTCAGCTGTAGCACATCAACCCGTTCGACCAGCTGTTTATTCATTAGTCCAAACGCCGCTACCAACAGCGCCGCCAGAATGCCAAGCGTGATACCCGCATAAAATCGTGATTCCACGCCGCCCACGACCGCCAACATGCCGGGCAACACCGCGAGTGCGATCCAAAAATCGCCCCAGCGGATTTTCGTACGCTCAAAAAGCGGCGTTAACAGAGCACTAAAAATTGGCGCGCAGCACATGCACAGCACGCCGATAGACGCATTCGCCAGCTTGACCGAGCCGTAAAACGCCACCCAGTGCAGCCCGATAAGTGCGCCGGTGATAAAGATTTTGCCGTGCAATCTAGCGTCAAGCTTGGCGATTCTCTGGCCGCGCAGCCACATGTAGCCGTAAAGGCAAAGCCCGGCTAGAAACACCCGCCACAGCACTAAATTGAGCGCAGAGATGCTAATGACTTTGCCTAAAATCGCAGTGAAGCCCCACAGCAGCACGCAAAAGTGCATCAACAGCATGGCCTGTGCGCGCTGGTTTTGTAACGCGGTATTCAAGCGGCAGCGTTGCCTTGTAGATGAAAAAGCTTGGCACTGTTGGCGTCAGTCAGCTGGACAAGCTCGGCCAGCGCCACGCCGCGCAGCTGCGCAATGCAGTTCGCCACTTCGGTCAGATATGCAGGCTCATTGCGCGCGCCTTGCCGACCCATTAGCGGTTGATCCGGCGCATCGGTTTCAAGTAGCAAATACTCAATTGGCATGTTTTGGACGATGCTACGCAGACGCTGCGCGCGTGGATAAGTCACCGGCCCACCAATGCCTAAGTGGATGCCCATTTTGAACAGCGCGCTAGCCTGCACTTCACTGCCAGCAAAGCTGTGAACCACGCCTTTGGTGATGCCAAATCGGCGCAAACCATGGATAACTGCGTCATGCGCGCGCCGCGCATGGACGATCACCGGCAAATCGAACTCGCGCGCCAAGCGCAGCTGCGCTTCAAAATAGTGCATTTGCAGCGTGGGATCTAACTCTGGCAAAAAATAATCCAGCCCGCATTCGCCGACGGCGCAGGCGCGCTGATTACCAATGCCGCTACGTAAATAGTTAGCTAGCTCAACTAAGTGCGCAGGCCGGTGCTGTGCCAAACAGATCGGATGCAGGCCAAGCGCGAAGGCCAGATTCGCATCGGTCGCGCACAAATCCGCCAGCGCTATAAAATCCTCCGCGCGAATTGCTGGCAAGACTAACGCATGCACGCCAGCGGCTTTCGCGCGCGCTAAAACCTGCGCGCGGTCAGCGTCAAACTCAGGCGCGTCAAGATGGCAGTGGCTATCAAACACGGGGCCTTCTAGCTCGCGTCAACAATGGCCTTGGTGGTTTTTTTGCTAGCGGCAGATTTAGCTGCGCCTTTTTTCGCTGCCGCTTTTTTCTTCACTGCTGGTTTCTTCTTTGCAGCGGGCTTTTTCACTGCCGCCTTTTTCGACTCAATCGCGTTGATTTCATCGTTACTGAGCAGCTTGGCAGTTTCTGATTTCACTTTCGCTTTGGCAGTTTTGCTGCTGGCTACTTTCTTAGCCGCTGCCTTTTTCGCTGGCGCTTTAGTTTTGCCGCGCTGACGCGCAACTTCACGTTTGGCACGTTCAGTGGCGCCCTTGGCGGATGCCGCTCTTCCTTTCGCTTTGTTTTTCGGCGCTGCCGCTAGCGATGCAATGCAGTCTTCAAGCGTTAAATCGTTAGGTTCCATATCTTTGGCGATCTTGCCGTTACGTTCGCCATCGGTAACGTACGGACCATATTTGCCTTTCAAGACTTGGATCGCGCCATCGTTAAAGGTTTTGATAACCCGCTCCGCCAACATCTGCTCTTTGGCTTTGATGATTTCAATCGCGCGTTCCTGCGTCACTTCATACGGATCATCTTCTTTTGGCAGCGACACAAACATCGTGCCGACTTTCGCAAACGGGCCAAAGCGGCCGATTGCAATGGTAATTTCGCGGTCCTGATGATCGAGCCCGAGCTTGCGCGGCAGATCGAACAACTTAAGTGCCTCATCAAAGGTGATCGAATCCATGCGCTGGCCGGGGCGCAATGAAGCGAATTTAGGCTTGTCTTCGTCATCTTTGGTGCCAATTTGCGCGAACGGCCCGAAGCGGCCGAGCCGCACGCTCATTTCCTTGCCGCTTTCTGGATGCACGCCGATCACTCTGGCATTCGATACTTCCGCGCGGGTCACGCTTTCGGATTTTTCATCAACTAATTTTTTGAACGGCTCCCAGAAGCGGCGCAGTACTGGCACGTAATCTTGCTCGCCGCGCGCAACTGCATCAAGCTCATCTTCAAGCTTGGCGGTGAAGTCATAATCCACGTATTGGGTAAAGTGACCGGATAGAAAGTTCGACACAACGCGGCCAATATCAGTCGGATAGAAGCGCTTGCTGTCCAGCGTGACATATTCTCTTGCCAGCAATACTTGAATAATCGTGGCGTAGGTACTCGGGCGGCCGATGCCAATCTCTTCCATCGCTTTGACCAGCGTGGCTTCATTAAAGCGCGGCGGTGGCTCGGTAAAGTGCTGATCCGCTACTAGCGTTTCCAGCGGTACTTTATCGCCTAGCGTGAAAACCGGCAGCAGTGAGCTGTTATCGTCATCCTCCGATTTGGCATCACGACCTTCTTCGTAAACTAACAAAAACCCCGGTTCAACGATGGTCGAACCACTGGCGCGAAAGATATTGCCGCGCCCGCATTCAAAATCAACGCTTACGGTATTGAGCGTCGCAGGCTTCATCTGACACGCCACCGTGCGCTTCCAAATCAGCTCATACAGCGCGTACTCGTCGGCATTCAAATACTGTCGCAGCGATGCGGGCGTTCGAAACGCCGAGCTAGGGCGTATGGCTTCATGCGCTTCTTGCGCGTTTTTGCTTTTGTTTTTGTATTCGACTGCCGCAGGCGGCAGCAAATTCGGCCCGAACTGCTGACTGATCAATTGGCGCAGCTCCACCAACGCGTCCTGGCTAATAGATACCGAATCAGTACGCATATAGGTAATCAGGCCGACTTGGCCCTCACCAGTTTGCGCGCCCTCGTACAGCGATTGCGCAACCCGCATCGTGCGCTGCGCGCCAAAGCCGAGCTTGCGCGAAGCCTCTTGCTGCATGGTCGAGGTGGTAAACGGCGCGGATGGCCTGCGCTGCCGATCTTTGCGCTGAATGTCAGTGACTTTTAGCGCGCCGAGCGGCCCTGTGCCTTGGCGCATGGCGAAGCCTAAAAGCTCAGAGCGCACACGCCCGGCAATATCTTCATTGTTAAGCTCGAACTGGTCGAGTTTTTCGCCTTGGTAGTGCGTCAGCTTGGCTTTGAATGCGCCGCCGTGCTGATTCAGCCCGGCATCAATCGTCCAATACTCGCGCGCAATAAAGCGCTCGATTTCTTCTTCACGCTCGACAATCATGCGCAGCGCTGGGCTTTGCACGCGCCCTGCGGAAAGCCCGGGCTGCACTTTGCGCCACAGCAGCGGCGAGAGATTAAAGCCGACTAAATAATCCAGCGCACGCCTTGCCTGCTGCGCATTCACCAAGTTCATCGCCAGCTCGCGCGGCTTGGCAATCGCCTCTTTAATCGCGCGTGGGGTGATTTCAGAAAACGTGACACGGCGGATGATTTTATCTTTCAACAGCTTTTTGCCGCGCAAAATTTCCGCGATATGCCAGCTGATTGCTTCACCCTCGCGATCTAAGTCGGTCGCCAGCAGAATTTCATCGCAATCGCGCGCCGCTTTAGCGATTTGATCGACGTGCTTGGCGTTGCGGTCAATAATCTGATACGCCATCTGAAAATCATTATTGACGTCCACCGAGCCATCTTTGGAAGGCAAATCACGTACATGTCCAAACGAGGCGAGCACGGTGTAATCCTTGCCCAGCAGCTTGCCGATGGTTTTGACTTTCGTGGGTGATTCCACAATCAGTAGCTTTTTACTCATAGCGTTTTACTCAATGGCGTATGCCTCAAAATTCGAATTCGTAATGCGGATCATTGGCGGTTGACGTACGAAAAATGCACGCGCGTCCAACGCTCGATATGAAGCACTGGCGCGTAGACTTGCCTTGATCAGCCGGGCGCAAGGATAACCAAATTGTGGCGAGCCGCTAGTCAAACATCCAAAAAGCGGCGCTATTTCGCATCTGGCTTGCCCGAAAAGCCATTTAGCGGGTCACCAGTTTTCGCTGGTCCAATGAAAAATAGCTATAACAATCAATTGTTTATAACTTATTTCGGGGGCTGAAAATGAAATTCCGTTGAATTCTAGATGGCGCAAATAAAACTGCCGAATACTCCGATTTTGATTCCACTCGATGCTAAAACTTCATTGGAATTAGCTTTGCGCCGCGATTTTTGTCAGGAAACAGCCGTTGCAGCGCCCAGTGTGTCGGCCAAAATAGCAGTACTGGCAGCGCAATCATCAAACTCAACAGCCAAAGCGGGCGCGCCATGAGCATTTGCGGGCCCTGATCATTCCAGCCGTAGACATAATTAATATTGACCGGCAAATTTGGGTTATCCGTCGGCGGCGCGGGGGAAATAAAATAGCAAACAATCAATAGCACCCAGGCCATCAGCGTCCAGGCTTTAAACGCGCGACGATCGTAGCCTAGCTTCCATACCAAGTAGATGAGCAGTAGCGGCAGCCAAAAATGAAAGAACGACAGTCCGCGAGTAAATAGCGATAGCTTGTCCTCAAACATATAGTTCGTCATGCCGGTAATCGGCGCACCAATCGCACTGCCGATAAAGTCCGCGCACCACAGCAATTGCGGCAGCATAATGCCGACTGCCGGCATTGCGGCCAGCAGCGGTTTTTCAGTCCAAACGGCAGCTAGGGTAAAAAACAGCGCAACATCGCAAAAATATAGAAAATTGCTTGGTCCGTAGTTTTTCCAATAGACCGGCACTAATATCGCCATAAAAGCGGTGAATAGCAGCTTCAAGGCCAGTGGGATTTTGGGTTTTACGGTATGCATAGTGCTACTCGGTCAATCACGGCCTGCATTCTGGCGTTGAAAGTACAGATGCACAACCATTAAGCCTTTTTGACTTGCTTTTAGGTGTTGCTTGCTTAACGAACAAATGACTAAACCGAGCTGGATTTGGGTTTGCGTGGGCTGGGTTTGGGTTTTGCAGCGGGTAGTGCCAGCGCGGTAGTTTCTAACAAGCGTTTGAGCAAATCACGATCATCCAACTCATCACCGAGCCGCAAGCTGGGCTTGGCACCTGGGTACGGCGATGCTTCAACAACATTGCTCAACATCGCCCGAGCTTCAGCCGTAGGCTTAAGAAACACTTGATTGTCGCAAATCAGCGCGACTACCTTGCCATCCAGATAGAGTGCGTATTCGCCGAACATTTTCTTATAAGTCAGCGCCTGCAAGCCGGTTTGCTCGCAGACGTATTGGACGAAGCTTAAGTCAGTTGCCATGGATAGGTATTCGCTTTAACAGTATTTGATTGTAACCATTCTAAAGTGATTGACTATTTTCAATCGACAATTCCATCCACATAAAACCAATGCGAATCTACCCGCGCAAATCGGCTGACTTCATGCAAGCGCTGCGCCCGTCTACCACCTTCAGCATAACGCGCGACGAACTCCACCTGCGCGCTGTTTTCAGTTTCTGCATGCGCCAACACGCTCAAACCCAACCAGCGCGTGCGCGCATCAAATTCGATCACTTCGGGCCTGTGGCTTTCATGCCAAGTCGCTAGTAAATACGCTTCCAGCTGCATGACGTAGGCGCAGTAGCGTGAGCGCATCAGTTGCTCGGCAGTGCGCGCAGGTGCGCCAGCATGGATTGGCGCGCAGCAGCTTTGATAGCTTAGGCCGCCGCAGGGGCAATTCGCTGCTTTAAGCATTTGCGGTTTCATCAACGGCCTCTACAATATCGAATACCAAGTGTAGTCACTGGGCATGCTTCGCGCTTGTTAGAAAAGGTAAAACGCCAAATGCAACAATCCCACGGCCTAGCTAGAGTCATGAGCAAGCGCGGCCTTTGCTCTAGATCCCAAGCGGAGGCGCTAATTCGTGCGGGCCGAGTTAGCGTGGCAGGCAAACCCGTGCGTGATCCTGAAAGCCGCACCGATCCAGCTGCAGACATCCAAATTGACGCGCAAACTCAGGCGTTAATTGTCGAGCGCGTGTATTTCGCGCTCAATAAACCGCGCGGCTTGATCTGCAGCAATGCCGATGAGCGCGGCAGAAGCACCGTGCGTGCGCTGTTTGATGAGCTAGCCGTGCCGCACCTATCAGCCGTTGGACGATTAGATCAAGCTTCAGAAGGCCTGCTGCTGATGAGCAATGATTCCGTCTGGGCCGCTGGCATTACCGAACCCGCGCGCGTATTGCCAAAAATCTATCACGTGCAGATTAGCAAAGTGCCTAACGAAAATGAGTTGGCGCAGCTGCGCGCGGGTATTGATGACGCGGGTGAGCGCTTGTCCGCGGCAGCCGTGCATATTTTACGCAGCGGCGGCAAAACCTGTTGGCTAGAATGCACATTAATCGAAGGCAAAAATCGCCAACTGCGCCGCATGTGTGCGGCCATCGGTGCTGAGGTGTTGCGGCTGATTCGCGTGCAAATCGGCCCGTTAATTTTGGGGAATTTAGCGAAGGGCAGGTGGCGGGCATTGACGGAAGCGGAGGTAGAGTCGCTACGATAAACCTTAGCGAACCTCTAAAACCCCATTTTCGTCGTGAGGCTCAAAGCTCAAGATATCAACCATGTACAGCCACAATATTTGTCATTCTCGCCTAGCTTGACTTAGTAGTGAGGTTTTTTGAGGTTCCCCTAAAAGCCGCCGTTGACCGCTAGCCAACTTCTTGGGAATTGTTGGTGGCTACCTATTTACGTTTTCTTTTTTCGTTTCTACGGATTCCTTTGCGGGTGCGTTTGCGCAAGTTATGATCTGCGACTATTTTGCGCCGCTAACTTACTACCGGAGTTTCACATGCTTCAAGTTTCAAAAATCGCTTTAGCCTTCACTGTAGCCTCTGGCGTTTTCGCTAGCACACAGGCAGCTGCAGCCGCCTTTACGCCAGGCAATTTGGTCGTTTACCGAGTCAGCGATGGAACCGAGCTGCTCGTGCCCACCGGAAATGCCGTGTTTTTGGATGAATACAGCATTTCTCAGGCGGGTGGTGCCACGCTGGTGCAATCCATTGCGATGCCCACGATTGCTGCGGATGGCGATTTACAACGCCAGTGCGTCGCCAGCGGTACGGCCACATCCGAAGGCTTGATGACGCGCAGTCCAAACGGTGAGTATTTAGCGCTTACCTGCTATGCACGTAATTTAGTGCCAACCGGCGTGGGAACGATAAGCGGTACCGCCTCAACTACCGTTCCGCGCGTCATTGCTCGGGTATCTAGCGCAGGTGTAATTGATACGAGCACGGCATTGACGGATTTCGCAAACGGTTTTAACGCGCGCAGCGCAGTTACTGACGGCACCGGGTTTTGGGCCGTTGGCGGCACTGGCGGTGTTCGCCATGCTACCTTAGGGCAAACCACGTCCACGGAAATTTCGACCACGATTACCAATCTTCGCCAAATCGACATCGTTCGCGGAAATTTATTGGTATCGCATGCCAGTGGCGCAGTTTTTTCTAGGCTTGTTCAAGTTGGCACTGGGTTGCCGACTACTTCCGGTCAGGTAATGACCTCGATTGCTGGATTTCCGACGATTGGCGGTCCGTCTTTTTATGGTTTTGTGTTTGCTGATCTCGATGCTACTGTCGGCGGTGTTGATACTGCCTATATCGCGGACGATGGTGCAACCGATAGCGTGCAAAAGTGGTCCCTCGTTGGCGGCACTTGGACGCTCACGGGCACGGTAACCACCATTGCCCAGCCAGCCGGTCCATTACTAAATCCGCGCAGCCTGATCGGTCGCAATGTTAACGGAACTGGCGTCGCATTGGCCACCGTATCTGATGGCGCAAACATCGTGGTCGGGATTGACACCGCGGGCTACAACGTAGCGCCAGCAATTTTGTTTGCCAGTGTCGTCAATGCTGGCCCGAACAAAGCGTTTCGCGGTATTTCGCCTGTGCCTGAATCGGCTGAGGTGCCGCTTGAGTTTAAAGACGGCTTTGAAACCATCGTGCCCGCGCGCGCGAACGACCGTTTTGTTTGGTAGCAAAACTTGCTGGCTGTGCCGCTGCTGATCTCAATCCGCCTGCACCAATCAGAAGCACTTTCGCCTGCGACCGATGCGAATAGCCCAGCGCACGCAAATTTGCCGTCGCCAAAAGTGAGCGCTGGATCTGGATATCTTCGTTTTCGGCACGCTTCAACGAGCGACGCGCTGTTAACGCTCTTTTGATTGACTAGGCAGGATAAAATTTGGAATCAAGCTGCACGCTGGCGCACCGAACAGACATTGAGCAACTGGCGCAATCGTTTTGCCGCAACGGCTATGTGCTGGTGCCCAATGTGCTGTCCACTGAATTCGCTAAGGCCGTGCTGGCGCGCGCGCAGTCCTGGACTGAGTGGAATTTAGTCACGCGAATTGGCGATGCACATAAAGCATTTGACGCCAAAGCCATGAGCGAACTGCCCGTGGATAAATCCGAAGCGTTTCTTGCCATGGTGCACGCGCAAGCCCGTTCGGGTTTTCAGTATTTGTATGAGCGCTATCCGCTAGATGATCGGGCGCGCATGGGGCTGCTAACCGATCCGATATTGGCGCAAGCACTGCAATCCGTGCGCAGTGCAGCGTTTATCGCGCTTCTGAAGCAAATCACCCAAATAGGCGATCTGGAAGACACTGACTTACAGCTATCGCGCTATCGTGCCGGGCACTTTTTGACTGGGCACGATCACAGCCATGCACCCGGTTTGCGGCGTGCGGCTTTTGTCATCAATTTGACGCAAAACTGGCGCGCTGACTTTGGCGGAATCTTGCAGTTTATCGACGCTGACGGCCACATCGAGCGCGCGTTTACGCCGAGCTTTAATGCCATGGCACTGTTTCGCGTACCCAAACCGCAAGCGGTGAGCGCGGTTCCGGCTTTTGTTGATAAGCCGCGTTTTGCACTCACCGGCTGGGGAAGTGCTGCCCATTCTGCAAAAAATCAACAGTGAGATTAGATCGCTCCCTACACATCCTGAGGCCCATAACAGACAAAGAAGCCATCATGAAGCTCAAGGCCGCAGGTTGGCTGGTCAACCGCATACACGGTAGCCACCACATCCTAGTCAAGATCAGCCAAGCCGTACCTCGCGATATCGGCCGTCATGACATTCTTGCTGAACCATAGGGCGCACTTTGCCTGCTTTGAAAGTTGGTTTAGCGGCTTGCGCCGAAACCGGCTTCGCAGTAACTTTTCCGGCACTTAAAGTTCAGCGCATCAAAACGTTTCGGAGCGCACACATGCAAGCGCTAACGTTTGGCTGTAACCCGCTGCCGAAATCGTTTAGTGTTTCAAATGAAATCTGCCGCGCGGCGTCGGCTTAGCGCGAACGTTGGGGTCTTGGGCGAAGAAACGCCTAAAGTATAGGAAAAGCTCACTAGCACCGTGGACGTACTGAATTCAATCCTTGCTTCTAGCGAATTGGCGCATTACTTTGGTTGTTAGCCCTCAAAGCCACTACCAAAGGAATCGCCCATGCACCGACTCTTAATGCCCGCACTGCTCGCGGTGTCTTTCAACGCAAGCGCGATTGTCATTCGACATGACGTTGCTGACTCAAAATACCTTGTTCCAGCGTCTGAGTTTCTTGCGCTTGTTGATCTGCCCAGCGAAGGCCATGGTGTTCTGATTGCTCCGCAGTGGGTTATTACCGCCGCTCATGCGATCACCTGGCAATCTGAAATTAAGCAGATAACGCTTAACGGGAAAGCCAGAGAGGTTGAGCGTATCGTGATACACCCTGGCTATCAAAAGCCGCCGCAAGAACTGCTTGATTATGCGCTGGAGACTTGGGATTGGACGCTTTTTAGGGCACAGCTAGCGTCCTCAGATGACATCGCACTGCTAAAACTGGCGCAGCCCGTTAATGACGTATCTGCTGTCGCGGTTTACAAGAGCGAAGCCGAATTCGGCCAAATCGTCAAGATCATCGGAAAAGGCGCTACCGGTAACGGCGTCACTGGGTATGGGTTTAGTAGTTCCCACCGCACTAAGCTTCGCCGTGCGTACAACAAAGTCACCAGCGCCCATGATCGATGGTTTTGCTATAGGTTCGATAAGTCCTCGGGCGCCCTGCCGCTTGAGGGCGGGTCAGGAAGCGGTGACAGCGGTGGGCCAATTCTCATCAAAGCTCAGAAGAACGATTGGTTGTTGGCTGGACTAACATCTTGGGCAGATCCACAAAGCGCTGTTAGGACGCCCGGGCGCTATGGCCAATTCACTTGCAATGTGCGCCTTAGCCATTACAAAGATTGGATTGAAAAGGTTATTTCTGCGCAGCCGTAACTGGGGGCGAGCGATTTTTCAAGCCAGCCTGCTATTCCACAGCCAGAAAAACCGGTCATTTGCACATTCTCTACAGTTTTGCAGATTGACGCATTCAAACTGACAAGCGAGCATGCGGCTTCACTATCAAGGCGTTATTCCTATGCGAATTGCACCCATCGCACGGTTGAATTACTGGCTCATCGGCCTGCTGTTTTGCATGGCAAGCACGCTCGCGCTGGCTGTTGATGCGCCCAAAGCGCCACCACCTGACACCGGCATTAGTGGCGTTTATGAAGTCATGGTCGGCGTTGATCAATTCGCTCCTGATTTAGGCAAGCCAGATAGCCAGGGCTACGCGAATGAAGCCGCCATCGTGCAGCACTTTGAGCTGTTTGGCTTCAAGGAAATCCAGCGCGCCAGCTTGAGTGCGAGTCAAGCCAAACGCATTTACGGGGTAAATTCTGCGCTCACCGCGATTCGCATGCAAAACGGCGGCATTGACAGTCATGGCCTGCTGCGCGTGTTGATGTGGGCTAAGCCGATTGGGCCAGGCGTTGGCTATGCGCCGCCAGAAACCATCGGACAGCGTTTGGCAGTCATGATGACCAGCGACATTGTTCGAGTGGATGATGTTTTTACCGATGCAAGGGCCGCCGCGCAAGCTTGGCTGCCGATCGCACCGGTATTTGCGGATTTGTTCAAGCTCACTACCGGCACGCCAGATTTGCAGAACCGGCGCGTTGGCGTGCGGGAATCGGGCGTCTATGGCGAATGGTTCAACCACGTATTTTTCCAGCGCTATGGCTACACCATTCCGGGCTACGGCACCGTCAATCCGAACAGCGCATTGCAGGGAAGCGAATTTACCCACCACGATTTTTTTATCAACACTGATATTAAAAGCTCAACCAACTATTACCAAGACGTGCTCGGCTTCAAAGCGGAAAACGACGGCGTGTTGGATGGCGATTGGCTCGAGGGCCCTAAAAAAGTGTTCGGCATGCCAGATGGCGGCTCGCATTATTATCGCGGCTTTGTTTCCCCGAATAACATCTGCGGCAAACTCAAATTTTTCGCCCCGCGCGATGTGCGGGCAAATCGAGCAAAACACCAGCGCGTTGGCGAGCTGGGCATCACGCTGCATTCGCTTTATACCGATAAACTCGACGCACTTTACGCGGCGGTTAAGCGCAATAAGCTAAAGCCGAGCGCGCTGCAAGACAATGAATTCGGCGAACGCAGCTTTGTTTTCACCGGTCCAGATGGCGCAACGTGGCAAATCCTGGCGCTTAAAACCCCGCCAAAAAACGCTGCTGTTACCGAACTCAAAATCGTCAAAACGCCTTAACTCATCCATTCGATCACCCAGGAACGCTAACCATGCTCAGCACCTTTCGCAAAATTCTATTTACCGCTCTAGTCATCGGTTGTTGCACTAGCGCCAGCGCCCATGATCATGAAAGTGACAGCAAAACCGGCAAGGCGTATTCGTTAGATGACCCTACCACTAATATCGAAGCTTTCATCCGCATGCGCGGCGACACCGCTGGAAAAGATAGCCTCATGCACTGGTCCGGCAGCGTGTTTGCCGTATTTGCTAACGAAGCGCCCAAGCGCATCTTCGGCTTTGAAGGCTTTAACGTGTCACGCATGGAAAAGCAGGCTGATGGCTCCTGGCGTATGCTGACCCGCGAATACGCGATTTACCGCGACCCTACAACCAACGCCATCCTAGACACTTGGCAAAACCCGTACAGCAAAAAGCTCAACGTGGTGTTTCACGTACAAAACGATCCGGTCAATCAAAACTTTGGCCGCAAATCCGCCGAAGGCAAGGTTTACCCGATGCCTTTTAAAGTGCAGGGCCCCGATGTGCAAATGGGGTTCGATGTACCGCTCGCCTATCCGAACCCAATTGACGTGAAAAAATACCCGGATGTAGTCGGCAACAAGATCTACGCTGGCTCCGAACATTTTGGCTTTTTCGGCAAACTCGCCGACTTCGCCAATCCCGAACTCACCAGCGTGCCCGTGCAAATATCCTGGAGCCGCACCAGCCCTTGGTTACCGTGGATGCGTATGGGCAAACGTCCGGGTTCACTGATGTTCTCCGCCTGGGGCCGCAAAGTCGACAGTTTTGCCGATATTGCCCCCGATTTCAAAGCCTATATCGAGAAAACTGCACCGGAGTATCTAGGCGCACCGAAAGAATGGGTGCAGCCCAATGCGACGACTTGGTCGGAGTATAAGAGGAAGGTTTTAGAGAAGTAGAAATGGCCCCAAAAACCCGGTTAGCGCCAATCATCAGCGAGCTGAAACGAGTGGATCGAAATTTACAACTCGTCATCCAACTAAATTATGTCGGGTGTTGTTCGCGGTGACAAAGTATTGGCGGCCTGCGTATTTATTGATTCCAAACAACAGTGATTCTGACGAAGCCTAGAACGATCATTCTAAATAGCAACCTCATTGTTAGCGCCATTCTCAACCCCGAGGGATTTGCGCTTTAGCAATTGATTTGGCGAATCGCAATTTTGATATCGTGCGCTCCAAGGACACACCAAATGAAGCGCAGAGCCAACGGCGCTAGCTCACCATTTCTGTGTCCAGTGCCACCACTCCCGATAAATAGGCCGATAACGGTTCTGATATTGCTCAGGCGGAGCGCCATCGACCGTATGAGCAAAGCCAGCATTATCGAACATGCCAGCCCTTGAGGTAATGACTCTAACGGTGCCATCTGACAGCAAATCAGTCACTGTGACGGTATACAGCCCGACGTTGCGCGGTGAATGGCGAAATTCAAACGCCATATCAATTTTTCTAGCGCGAACGTTTTTTGCATAATCTAAAAGCGCAGGCTCGCTTAGCGTGAAGCGAATCAAAGAAAACACGCCAACGTCTGCAAGTACCAGCGGCAAAGCAATGCAGGCTGCCTCTAAGAGCCGGAATCGCCAAGGGCGATCCAACCGTTTCCCAAGCATTTGTTGCCACAACGAAAATCCTACACGGACGACGATCCACGCAGCAGCAATGTAAAGCGCGATCACGAAGCTGAGCAAATCAATACCCGCATTGCTGAAAGCAAATGCGGAGCCGACAAACCAAAATGAAATCATCAATGCGCTGGCAATGTGCTCTTTACTCAAGGTGGCCACTGTTGAAATTCTGTTCGCGGTAAAGGCTCGGAAGAAGCAACAGTGCTAGGCTGTTTCTCAAACCGAACACTTACCCCTGAGTAATACGAGAGCGCGAGAATTGCGCCCCAAATTAGCGCCGACGCCTCCAAAAAGGTGCTTTCTAGGGCTGAATAAAGCGACGGGCCGATAAAAGGGTGGCTGGCTAGGCCCAGCAACGTTACCCACATTGATAGCGAACGCGCCCAATTCTTGAAAAAAAACAAACCGACAAGGCCAATCAGCCAAGCAAATAGAAGTCCAATCGCCAAGGGAAGCATGACCCAAACGGTGCTTATCAGCCAAGTCGGCGGCTCTTCTTCATAGGCCGCCAAAAGCGCATCCGAGTGAGTCGGGAAAAACATAGATGCGATCAGCGCTACGGTGACGGCAACATAAATCCAAATCAAGGTTCGAAAGCGAGCTGCGGTCATAAATACAAATATCAACGATTGCCGAGATTTGGCAAGGCCCGCAAGCTTAATCGATTGAGGTGTGAATTTTGACGAGAACCGACGAAGTTTGGTGACACCCGTATTTAATCGCCTGCTGGACAAGTAGCTTCGAGCTGCTTGCATCGATTTCGGGCTAACTTGCTTGCGAGCGCAAAAGCCAAGTTCGGATCACAAATCAGTAACCTCCGTGCATTAGAATGCCGCCACTCCAAAACCACGACGAAAATATCAATGACAATTAGAACTATTTTATGCACAGCCTTGCTGAGCTTAATAAGCACCGCAGCCTACGCCGACACTACGCCGCAAACGCTGCCGTTTAATCAAAACTGGAGCAATCCGGCACTGATTTTTGCTGACAATGATTGGAGTGGCGTGCCAGGTATTGTGGGTGCGCGCGGTGATGCTTTGACCGGTGGCACCGGTACAGATCCGCAAACCATACTCTTGGAAGATGCTGCGCCAGTCGCAAATGTTTTGGCGAATCAATTAGGCGCACCTGGGTTACTGCCATCCGGCGGCATTGCCGAATTGGAACCGACGGCGGTTGTCGGTTTTCAAGGTAGCGGTACTGCCGATGCGCCGTATTTATTGATCAGTATCAATACCTTAGGGCGCGCATCAATCCCCATGAGCTATGTTCTGCGCGATCTTGATGATTCTGTTGATAACGTCATTCAACCTGTAGCATTGCAGTATCGCTTGGGCAGTACCGGCGTGTTCACTAATATCCCAGCGGCCTTTGTTGCAGATGCCTCTAGTGGGCCTAGCTTAGCAACGCTCGTAACGCCGGTATCGATCACTTTGCCGGTTGCGGTGGAAAATCAAGCGCTAGTGCAGCTTCGAATTATGACCAGCAATGCGCCGATGAATGACGAATACATAGGCATCGACGATATCAGCATTGGCGGCTCAGCGACCGACGTGCCACCTACGGTTAACGCTACCAGCCCGGCAAATAACGCGACCGGTGTAGCGTTCAACAGCAATTTAAGCGTCAGTTTTAGCGAAGCGGTAACCGTAACCGGCAATTGGTTTACGATTTCCTGTGCCGTCAGCGGCGCGCATACCGCAGTTGTCACCGGTGGGCCGGGCACGTTTACGCTGGCACCTAGCCCGGCATTTGCGTTTGGCGAAACCTGCACGTTGACGATTGTTGCTGCCAATGTTTTAGATCAAGACGGCACGCCAGATGCGATGGCTGCCAATGTGCTGGTCAATTTTACGGTTGCAAACGATACCGCGCCGATTGTTACGAGCACAGCGCCCGGAAATGGCGCAACCGGCGTTTCACTCACCAGTAATGTCACGGTCAACTTTAGCGAGCCTGTCACCGCTACCGGCACTTGGTACACGTTGAGCTGCGCACAAAGCGGTAATAATTTAGCTGCCGTCGTGACTGGCGGTCCAAGTTCGTATGTGGTTGACCCGGCTGCCAATTTGCAAAACGGGGAGCTCTGCTCCTTTACCGTTATTGCCGCCAATGTCAGCGATCAAGACGGCACGCCAACCCCGATGGGCGCGAATTTTAGCTTCCAGTTCACCACCACGCCCTCCGCTGCGAATTACTACAGCGCCATAACGCCAGCCATTGCCGCCGATAGCGCACTCTTACGAAGCAATCTGCACAACTTAATCGACGACCACGCAGTGTTTAGCTATTTTGACGCTTGGACGATTTTGGAGGCTGCTGATAGCAATCCTGACAACGCCACGCGCGTGTTGGATGTGTATAAAAACCAGAGCTTTGCCAAAGTTACTGATCGCGATAACGGCACGGTAACACCGGGGCGATATAACCGCGAACATACCTGGCCAAATTCACTAGGTTTTGGCAGCCCAACCGGAAATTTAGGGCTTCCTAACCCACCTTACACCGACTGCCACATGCTGTATTTATCCGATAAACAATACAACTCAGATCGTGGCAATAAGCCCTACGGCAACTGCGCAATTCCAGCGCAGTGCGCAGAAAAAGCGACTGATATCAACGCGAACCAAGGTGGTGGCACTGGCGTTTATCCGGGCAATAGCAACTGGGTGTTTGGACCGGATGGCAACACTGGTCGTTTTGAAGTGTGGAACAAACGCAAAGGCGATATGGCGCGCGCTATTTTGTACATGGATTTGCGCTATGAAGGCGGCGTGCATGGTGGAACCAACGGCCAGAATGAGCCAGATTTAATTGTGACTGATGACGCCAGTCAAATCGTTATTACTAGCACATCACCGGCTTACATGGGCCTGAAATCGGTGTTACTTGCATGGCACGAGCAAGATCCACCCGATGCGCGTGAAGTCGAGCGCAACGGCATCGTGTTCACCAGCCAAGGCAATCGCAATCCGTTTATTGATCGGCCTGAATGGGTCAGGTGCATCTTTTCAAATCAGTGTGCGAACGGCGATTTCAAAGATGGCTTTGAAAGCGCGCCATAAAGTTTAATTAGCTGGTGTGCAACAAAAAACCCGCTTCTGGCGGGTTTTTTGTTGGCTGGCTAGTGCATGCTTCTAATGTTGCTAATTCAAGGCGCTTAAATGTTAGAAGTATTTTTACTTGCAGTTGCTCTAAGCATGGACGCTTTCACCATCTCAATAGGCCTAGGCGCGAAGCAAAAGAAAGACTCGAAAAAATTGGCGCTGATGGCCGCTGGCTATTTTGGGCTGTTTCAAGCTTTGATGCCGCTGATTGGCTATTGGGCAGGGAAGGGCGTTTTAGGCTGGGTTGCGGCCTATGCGCCGTGGGTCGCTTTTACCTTGCTAGCAACATTGGGTGCCAAAATGATTTACGAGTCATTGCGCGCCGGCATTGAAGACGAGTTAAAACATATTACGCATCAGGTCATGTTGGTACTGACCGTAGCAACTAGTATCGATGCGATGGCAGCGGGCTTTGTTTTGAACTTGCTGAGCGTCAATGCGCTCATTGCGTGCCTTGTAATTGGCATCACCACCTGTGTGTTGAGCTATATCGGCGTTTTTGTTGGCGAAAAAAGCGGCACCCAGCTTGAGAACAAGGCTGAACTATTGGGCGGCATCATATTGATTTTGATTGGTTTGAAGATGCTGTTTGTGTAGGGTTTTTTGGAGGTTCTCTGATGATGTCTCCCATCGCCGCCTCGCGAGAGAAAGTCCTTGCTACACCTGTTTGCTATGATCTAGTTCGGCTTTTTTGAGCACCGTGATGTCCGATATCAATCAGGCCGTATTGAAATCCAATCTGGAGGCGCTGCTGGCACTTGCGCCAGCGCAGTGGCAAGCGGCTATTGCAGCGCTTGACGCTACGCCTGAGGAAAAAGCCGAATTGGCTTCGCTACTCTTGCACGCACGGGAAACCCAGACCGCAGCGCCAGCCCTACAGCAGGCGCAGGCCGCACTTGAGCAAGCGGAAGCTTCCGATAGCGTGGCGCAGGGCGATCAAATCGGGCCCTGGAAGCTGCTGGAGCTCATCGGCAAAGGCGGCATGGGTGAGGTTTTTTTAGCGGAGCGCAACGATGGTGCATTTCGTGGCCGCGCAGCGATCAAATGCTTAAGCGTTGGGGTTCGCCACGCGCACGCGCTGCTGCGCTTTCGCCAGGAGCAGCACGCGCTCGCGCAGCTGGATCACCTCAATATCGCGCGCTTGTTTGATGCGGGCTTGGATAGCGAAAGCCGGCCCTATTTCGTGATGGAATGGGTCGATGGCGTACCGCTGGATAATTTTGTCGAAAATCTGGACTTTAAAGCGCGCATTCGGATCTTTTTGCAGCTCTGCGATGCGGTGGCATATGCGCACCGCAAGCTGATCGTACACCGCGATTTAAAGCCATCCAATGTGCTGGTCCGGCGTGATGGCGTGCTTAAGCTGCTGGATTTTGGTATCGCCAAAGCGCTGGATGTTGATGCCCAACCCGCGCTTGCCACTCAGCCAGAACAGCGCTTTTTTACGCCACGCTACGCCACACCGGAGCAAGTTCAAGGCCTGCCGGTCAGCACCGCAACCGATGTTTATGCGCTTGGGCTGATTTTATACGAGCTGCTAACCGGGCAAATGCCGTACGGGCAAAACACCACATTCCCGTCTGAGCTCGCCTTTGCGGCGGTGCAAACCGAGCCTACGCCGCCTTCAAAGCTTGCGCAAAGCCCGCTCGGCGCGCTTTGGCCGCAATTTCGCAAGCTGATTCGCGGTGATCTAGAAACCATCATCCTAAAAGCGTTGGAAAAAGCCCCGGAAGCGCGCTACAGCAGCGTGGATGCGCTGGCAGCAGATTTGCAAAATGTGTTGGCGCATCGGCCGATTTTGGCGATTGCGCCCAGCAAATGGGTCGCTGCTAAGAAATTCGTGCGCCGCAATCTTGCATTGTGTACAGCGGCGGCGATCTCACTCGCGAGCATTCTGGGCGGCGCCAGCTGGGCGTTTATTGCCGCGCAGCAAGAGGCGCGTCAGCGGGTGATTGCGGTGCGTAAATCTGAGGAATCGCAAGCGGTCACGCAGTTTTTAGATCGATTGCTGACCGCCATTGACCCAGCGCAGGCCAAAGGCAAAACGCCGACGGTTTTGGGAGTCATCGAGCCCGCATTGAAAGCCAACTACCAGATGCCAGCCGATCCAGCAGTAGCCGCGCGGGTGGACATTACGCTAGGGCGCGCGATGCTTGCACTGGATCGCGCCGATGATGCGCTGATGCTGTCTAAACGCGCAAACGCCGCGCTTGCCCGAATCGCCGAGCCAGACGCTGAGCTTCGCGCTAGCTCGGAGCTGTTCGCACTGCAAGCGCAGTGGCAATCCGTACAACACGTTAATAAGCTGACGCCTGAGGCGTTTTTGGCGCAATTTGATTCGCCTGCACTGGTTAATCCGTATCTGAGCGCATCGGAAAAAACTCAGGCTGAGCTGTTTCGCGCACATATCTTGCAGATGCAGCTGCAAATTGAGCCTTCGCTAGCGCAGTTTGAAGCGACCTTGGCGCGGCTTGAAAAGCAGGGCGATCAGCAGGCATTAGATGCGGCCGCGCGTGCTTACCTGAGCGTGGTGGTGAAATGGCGCAAGGCGGGGCTTAAGCACATTCCGCTTGCGCAGCAGCTGTTGCAAAGCGCGCTTGCGCAAAAGGGCGATATTCACCCAGATGTCAGCGGTGCTTACTCGCGTTTGGGCGTGCTGTATATGGGCATGCATCAATACAGCCCTGCGATTATTGCGCTAGAAAAATCTCTAGCGGTTGATCTACAGCTTTATAAGCCTGAGCACATTGAGCTTTTATATTCGCGAGTCGCGTTAGGCGTGGCATTGATTAAAGCTAATCGGGAAAATGAAGCGCTTGCACCGCTGCAGCTGGCATTTGATGCGCATAAAAACAGCGACGTTGGTTACTACGCACAGGGCTGGCTTGCCACCGCGCAGTGGCAGGCGGGTTTAATCGCTGAAGCCGAGCGCAATTTCCTTGAAATTATCAACAGCGGCCGCGAAAAGGACGCTTGGACGATGATTCCGGCGCGGCATCGCTATGGCTTGCTGCTGCTAGCACGTGGCGAGCTTGCCGCTGCTGAAAAACTGCTGGAGCGCGCTGCTGCAGACGCACCGGTGGCATACGGTGCTGACAATCCATCCTTGTTGGAAATGACCGCCGAGCGCGCAAAGCTGTGGCTAGCGCAAGGCAAGCCTGAGCGCGTCCTGCAAGAATTACCATCGGTGATTACAAGCTTGCAGGCGGTGTATGGCATGGACGCGCCGCCGATTAAAAAAGCGCAGGCGCTACTGCTGGAAGCGCAACAAATCGCCAAAGGGAAAAACGCGCCATGACCGAACCACCGCAGCAAGAAAATCAGATGGCTGCCGATGCAGAGCCCAATGCTGATTTGATGTTGCCAGCGGTATACGAGCAGCTCAAACACATTGCCCGAAAGCACCTGAGCGCTGAGCGCCGCAATCACACGCTTTCGCCTACCGCATTAGTACACGAAGCCTGGCTCAAGCTGCAGGGCGCAGTGGTGCCGGCGCAGCGGCAGCATTTTTTAGCGCTGGTGGGTAAATCCATGCGGCACATTTTGGTGAACTATGCGCTTGCTAAAAAAGCAGACAAGCGCGCAGCGGGTGAGCGCGTCACGCTTAGCGGTTTAGATGCAAGCGAAGCCAGCAACCCCTTCGATGTGCTGGCACTTGATAGCGCATTAACTCGGCTGCACGAACACGATCCACGCGCCGCCAAGCTAGCCGAGCTGCGCGCCTTTGCTGGCCTGTCATTAGAGGAAGCAGCCGAAGCGCTCGCGATTTCCCCGGCTACTGCAAAGCGCGATTGGCTGTATGCCAAGCTGTGGCTGGCTAGAGAGTTAGAGGTGAGGGTTTGATGGGTGGCTTGACGTGCTTTATCTCGAAGTCAGTATTTTGATTGCACGCTACTGCCTATAAATGCCAAGCCGGATCCATTCGATTGTGCAGCACGCGAACGATGCTAATGCCGTAGTCCATGGTTAGGAAGTAAACTACATGGCTCTCCACATTACCTCTGCGGTATCCGGCTCGGATATGCTCGCATCGAGCGGCTGAAGTGGGCGAATTCGCCCACTTAGAAAAAGCGTTCACCAAGCAATCGGTGTAGCGATCAGCCTGGTTGGTGCCCCAACGTGACTGGGTGTAACGCCAGATGCTTTCGAGATCGCGTTCTGCAGCGGGTGCTAGGCGAAACTCAGCCAAGCTCAGCGCGCATCCGTTGCTTAAATGCGGACACGTCGAATGAAACGGCTTGGCCACTGTTTTCACCTACGATGAGCGCCGTTTGAATTGCCTCGATTTCCGCAACCCGCTCTTGATCCCGGCGTATCAGCGCGTGAATAAACTCGCTGTCACTGGTGTAGTTTCCAGCAGTGATTTGGGCTTTAATCCAACCATCCTGGTGCTGGGAAAGCGTGATCATCTTGGATACCGTTGACATGACTTCCTCCGGAAAATAGCGCTAGTAAAATAGCATAGCGCGGCCATAAGTAAGAATTGACGTATTTCGCGGTATTCAACAAATTGAAAATCCCGAACGGATTCTGACGCTGAAACGTTAAACCTGCCAACGCAAGATTGAGCGCAACGGTTCAAAACCCTACGGCAACGGCCTACAAGTACCGTTCGAATTATCTTCAAAACCGTGGCAAAAAAGGTTGTCTTGAATTACCGCTGCATTTCGCATGGCGATGGCAACTCGGCCATCTTCACCGCCGAAGGGAATGCCGGTTTGCACGCGAAAGCTGGCAGTCAGCTGCGAGATGCCGCTAAAAGGAATCGAAGTTGCCGTTATTTGGCAGTTGCCTTCGGCAACGCCGGGGTTTGCCGTGGGCTGTAAATTCAGCGTGCAGGGCGTTCCACCGCCTAAGCCGCCAAAATCAATGCTGACTTGGCCGCGCGGCGTGTACGGGCTCCAAATCGATTGTGCACGTACGCGAACGCTGGTGGGCGTGTTTAACGACAGCGGCGCGTTGCCCAAAAATGTCAACACGATAGGGTGCCAGCTAAACCGGCTGAAGCCACCTAAAGGCGCGGCGGCGTTGGTGCTTGCCAACACCATATCGCTTGCCGCGTTGAACGAAGTGCCCGCCGGGATGGTCAGCACAACGGTTTTTTCAAGCTCCGGCGTGCTGTAAACATCGCGTCCCAGAATTTCCTCGCCTTCCCAGCCAGCCGCTTTGTAAAACTCAATATCAAGCGGATACACGGCATTTGTAGAGGCGGTAGTGACGCGATAGGTAACGCTTAACTGCGCACCGTTTTGGCTAACGGCGGTAATTTCTGGATAGTTTTGTAGGGTGTTTCCGGTGAATCCATAGGCATCTGCATCACCTGGATCATTGGGGCGCAGGAAAGTGCTACCTTCCTCAGGATTACAAAGCGCGCACTCAAGGTGGTTGCGAAATCGATTGCCCAACACGCGCATACGTCCAGGGCTAGTCACGCCTTTTGAAGCTGCTTTGACTAACGATGGATTCCCCACGAAAAGATTGCCTTCGCCTAGCGCTTGACCACCCACAGTTGCGCCCTCAGCGTCGACTCCGAATTGCAGCGGAATCGATGTCACGCCATCCTTTCCGACGCCAAAGTAATTGCCTTGGATTTTGACAATTGCGACGTTGTTATTTACTCCGCCGCCGACGATTCCATAGCCTATCCCGGCAAAAATATTGCGGGCGTTTGGATCAGTTCCGCCAATCAACAGCAGCGAATTTGGGGCAGGCGGTGGGCTAAAAGAAATCCCAGAATAGAATCGAAACGCTGCTGCGCTAGCGGATGTCATAGCATCGCGGGCTGCCCCGAAAAGATTGCCTTCAATTCGCATATCGAACGTGGGCGATTGATTGAAAGAAGCACGCGGGGTTAGATTGACATTGCCATTGGGAAACCAGTTTCGCTGTTCGGGTAGCAGACCGCCGATTCGGACAATATACGGGGTGCCCGAATCGCCATTGGTGACATAAGTTAGCGAGCCGCCACCGTCGACCACCTGGCCGTTTAACGCCGAATTAAACCAGCAGCCATGTACGGTAAGGCTGCGAAGATTCGTCGCCCCGATCGCGTTGGTATGTACGCCAAAAATCAGCCCTTGCACCGACAATAATCCATCGATCAATCCCCCATTTTGCTGCGCAACCAAGATTGCCGAGCCACCGCCGTTTAGAAGCTCTATCTTCAAAGACGCATTCATTTCACCTTGGCTCGCCGGAATCGTATTGGCCTGCGCGCCGGGCTGCGTATAGCCATCAAAGCTGACGGCTTCAGAGACGCTAAGTGGCATGCCTGACAGGTTGAAGCGGCAGCCGCCACTAACCGAATCGCAGCCTGCATCATCGATTGCGGGTACGTTGAATTCAATGACATCCGGCCCAGGATTGGCGTTGGCTTTTTGGACGGCGCCCCGCAGTGAGCAGTTATTCGGCGCGGCGGTGCATTGTAAAAACAGCGTTGAAGTGTTGTCGATCGTGGTGTCGACTACGTAGGTCGCCCCCCACAGCGATTGACTTGTGTAAAGCAAAGCAAGCGCAAAGATTTGGCGAATCATGAGTGTTCCAAGTTTGGGTGTTAGCGCTTAAAGCAGTAAATCCAGGGCTTAGGGCTCACGCTTCTGTGTAACAAAATGCAACGGCTAATGCGGGTTCGGCTAGGAAGCTTACTTTTCCTGCCATAACCGAAGCGCTCCGCAAACCAGCCAAAGCACTCCTAATATCTGCGTGCCAGCAACGGCTGAGCGAAAATAGAACACACGCCAAAAATAGACTGATTCGGCGCGCATGGCGTCACTCCAACCTAATGCGGCAGCTGCAATCGTGGTGATTGCCACTAGCAAGATGAAGCCATATCCCTTTGACCAAAAAATAGCCTCGCGCAAAGCTGGCCCTTCGAATTGGTTCGTACTTGGTTTGCTTTGACTATAAACATAGGCTAACGCCGCACAACCAAACACAGTACTCGCGTGCTGTAACCAACGAAAAATCGGAGTGCCATAGATCACCTGATGCAGGCTTAAAAGCTGAGAAAAATAACCTGTGCGGTGCGTCCAAGCGTCCCAAAACACGTGGCTCCAAGCGCCCAGTATCAAACATGCGAATAGCGCCAGCCAAGTAAACAAAGTGCTGGGCCATTGCAGCGATTGCAGCGTCGCAAACACTTTGCCTCGATGCGGGTTTGGCAACGGTGCACACAAGATTGCTGCGCTCCACATCACCAGCGCCAAACACAGCAATCCAAGGCTACAGGCCAAAAGCGCACTGCCAACTAGGCTATGGCTGCCCCAACCGAACATGGCTGGCACGCGGGTGTCAAGGTAGTAGTTGAAATCAGGCATCAAGCTGCCAAAGATCGCTGCTGTGAAAAAAATCGGTTGGGGGAAACATTGCCGCAGCGGCAGCATGATGGCAGGGTGAGCGAAAGTCCAAGGCATGGAATAGTGTGCCCGCTTATTCTGACAAACCTCAGCGCAATTGATGGCGTTGCGGTGACACTATCAAAAGTGGATGGAGCCAATTCAAAATCAACACGTCTCTTAGGCACGGGGCTGAGTCACTCAATTGCAGTCAGACAACGTCAGTACTCGGTACAAAACGCTGCGCGATAGGCAAGCTGAATATCTCAGTTCAAGCTGGGCGGGCTTTTGCCTTAAGGCTAGGGTTGCCGAAGGCTACCCTTGTTATCGAGCATAGTTAATTTAAACCGCAACGCGGTTTCGTCCAGCACAAGCCTCATTTCATTCGGGTGGCTCGGCTGAAGGCATAACGCCGTTGGCGTTGAATTTAAAAATGCAACGGCACATCAGTTTGCGCTAAACCCACCCAAATCACCCAGCGAATCCACATCCCCCGGCGCTGGTATCGCCAGTGCGTTGACGTCGTTTCTCGAGCGCAGTAGTTCACGCGCGCCGACATCAACGGCTGGCAGCCTGAGTATTTCGCTAAACCAGCTGCGCGGCAAAATGGCTGGCGCACCCAGAACATTTTGCGTAGCTGGAGATTCGTGTTGAACATCGGGATAGCCCGCGCAGGCGGCAAAATCAGGCTGCGCGCGCCAGCGCTGGACGAGCGCGCCGATAAATTCGGGCTCAATTCGGTACTGATCAACCAATAGCACCAGCAAACCGTTAACTTCAGCGCGCGCATTAACGGCGCGCACTGCCGCTTGCAGCGAAGCGCCCATACCGAGCTGCCAATCCACTACATCCATGCGTTGAATGTGTTGAGACAGTAATCTATTGCTGACGTCTTGCTGCCAGGTGCGCCAGAGTGAATCGGCATTGTGGCCGATTGCCAGCAGGCAGGCGGAAGGCTTGCCAATTTGTGCGAGCTGCAGGGCCCGTGCTAGCAAAGTTTCGCCTTGCCAGCGCAGCAGCGCTTTGGGCTGCCCTAAGCGTGATGAGCTACCGGCCGCCAACACTACGGCGGCAAAGTTCGCGCTAATAAAGCTGCTCATAGGCAGTCAAAATCTCCAGCAAAATCGCCAACGCAATCAGTTCGGGCGTTTTAGCTAAACTTTGGCCTTGTATGCCTACCGGGCCATGCAGCGTTTGGATCAAGGCGCTGGCAACGGCCCGTTCGGCTAATGCTACGCAGCGCGCGCGGTGCGCTTTTTGGCTGCCCATCGCACCGACCCAAAACGCGTCGCTTTGCAATGCGGCAGATAGAAATGGCAGCTCGAATTCGTGCTCATGCAATAGCGTCAAGGCTGCCGTGTAGGCATCCAGCATCAAGCTTGGCTGATTTCCTTGCAAGCTATTAGTCCAATCTAAAATGCCAAGGCCATCCGGAGTTACTGAGTTAGCTAACTTTTGGCTGTACGCGATTACCTCCACGTTGGCAGCCCGTACAATGCGTAAAAAAATTGACAGCATGGGTTCGGCGCCAACAACACAGAGCTTAAGCGCGGGTAGGTAGCGATGTTGATAGTTGGGTGTGCTGGCAGCGCTTAAAAGCTGCGCGCCCTGCGCTGGCTCATTCCAAGCAAGCGTGATCGGTTGGCGATTTTTTCGAGCGTTAACAATCGCTTCGCTGACTTTTGCGGTAAGTGCAGTATCGATTTGTAGCAGCAGCGTGCTGCCACAGGGCAGGCGCAAATCGATGATCTCGGAGCGCTCACCCAGCGCTAGTCGACTATTGCGGCCAGCTTCTAACGCCGCGCGAGCTTCCATGTGTACCGCCGCATCTAAACAGCCGCCCGAGAGCGAACCACAGTGCGAATCTGGGCTAACAGCGATTTGCGTGCCGACTCGCCTAGGTGCAGAGCCGTCAATGTTGAGCAGCGTAACGAGCGCGCAAGGCGTGCCGGCCAAATAGCGCTGCGTGTAGAAATCAAGCGGCGCTATTTCAGTGGCTCCCAATAGCTAACGATGGAAATCAGCACGCAAAGGCGCTTGCTTGCCGCCACAACTCATCTACCTACGCCTGCAAAAACGGCAGCGTTCGAATGCGCTTACCTGTGGCTTTGAAAATGGCGTTTGCCACGGCGGGTGCAATGGTTGGCACCGCACATTCGCCAATGCCGGTGGGTGATTCGGTGGAAGCAAATAAATGCGTTTCAATGATCGGCATGGCATCCATGCGCAAGGTTCGGTAGGCATCGAAATTGCCTTCGACCGCCGCGCCATTTTCGATAGTCAATTGCTCGCCCAAGAATGCGCTGAGCCCAAAACCAGTGCCGCCTTCAAGCTGCGCGCGCACAATATCGGGGTTGATCACCACGCCGCAATCCGATGCCACCACGCAGCGCTCGACTTTAATGCTGCCATCCGCTGCTTTACTAACTTCCGCAACCGTCGCGACAAAGCTGCCAAAACTCGAATGCACGGCAATGCCGCGAAAGCGTCCTGGCGCGGGCGGACTGGCCCAATCCGCTTTATCGGCGGCCAATTGTAAAACGCCGCGTTCGCGTGCCGCTTTGGGCAGTAATTGCAGGCGCAGCGCAACTGGGTCAACGTCGGTTAGCTGTGCGATTTCATCGATCATAGTTTCCATAACGTAGGCGGTGTGGGTATGCCCGACCGAACGCCACCATAGCACTGGAATTGGCGACACCGGGTGCGTTATATGCAGCTCGAAATCAGCTAGCTGATAAGGACTATTGTGTACGCCCTCGGTCATGCTTTCATCGACGCCGTTTTTCAACATGGCTTCAAACGGCGTGCCTGAAAGAATGGACTGCCCAACAATATGATGCTGCCAGCCGCTCACTTTTTTCGAAGCATCAATGCCGACTTTGACTTGATGCACATGCAATGGCCGATAGCGGCCGCCGCGCATATCGTTTTCGCGGGTCCATTGCACTTTAATCGGTGCGCGAAATTTAAGCGCATTGGCAATTTCGGCTGCTTCGGCAAATACATCGCAATCGGCTACCGCGCGCCGACCAAAGCCACCGCCAGATTGCATCACAAACAGTTTGACTTGCTCCGGCGGTACCGCGCAAATACTTGCGCATACGCTTTTGACCATGTCCGGCATTTGCAGGCCACCATAAATATGCAGCTCATCGCCTGATTTGTGGACCACCGCGTTGAGCGGCTCCATTGCAGCGTGCGCAAGATAAGGAAAGTGATAGGTCGCGCTGATACTTTTTGCCGCAGATTTGAGCGCTTTGCTGGCGTCACCCGCGGTTTTGGCCACGGTGCCAGGTAAGTTCGCGAGCTTGTCGAAATCAGCAAAAATTTGCGCGCTAGATCGGCTTTCGGCATTGCTGTCGTCCCAGGTAGCTTTTAACACCGCCAAGCCTTGCATCGCAGCCCAATAATTCTCTGCAACTACCGCTACGCCGCGCGATATTTTCACCACCTCCAGTACGCCTGAAATCTTCAAGCTGTCAGCTGCATCAAAGCTAACGAGCTTGCCGCCAAATTTTGGCGAATGCAAAATGGCGGCGCTCAGCATGCCGGGTAGATCGATATCAATCGTGTAGCGCTGCGCGCCGTTGGTTTTCGCGCCGCCGTCAACGCGAAAACGCTGATCCTTGCCGATTTGAGTCCAGTCGGCGATTGCTTTTAACGGCACTTCAAAATCTAAAGACAACGCGGCAGCTTCGCTCACCACTTCGCCGAAGTGCAGGCGCGTGCCAGTGCTGCTATGCAAGATATTGCCCTGATCAATAGCAAGCTCGCTTACTGGTACTGTGAGTTTTTTCGCAGCCGCCGATAGTAGTAAGGTTCTTGCCATTGCGCCGGCTTTTCGATAGCGCTCCCACGAGCCGGGCATGCTGGATGAGCCACCCGTGAGTTGAAATGCGCCGCCCATCATCGGATTACCATAGAACGCTGGATTGCCCGCGCGGCCTTCAACTTGGATGCCCGCCACATCAATCTGCATTTCTTCAGCGACCAGCGTAGCCAGCCCGTGATATACGCCTTGCCCCATCTCAAACTGGCTGGAGTAAACCATGACTTTGCCGTTCGCTTGAATGCCAATGTAAGCATCAAAAGGATTGATGGGTACAGGCAGCGCTTTGGCGGCCTCAGCTGTGCTATCCGTGGCGGGTGAGGATTTGCAGCCAATGATCAAGGTGCTGCCGATCAGTGCGCTGGCGAATAAAAAGTCGCGCCTTGCGAGCAAGGTGGGGCGTGTCGATTCGGTGGATTTCAAAGCAGCGGAGTCAGTACTCCTAAACCGCGCGATTTGTTTTTCATTGAACATGAGGTTTCCTTAAGAATGTCGACTCGGTCAAAAAAGATATAAAGTGATTACGACAAACTCGTTCGCCCTGAGCCTGTCGAAGGGCAGAGCGGCAACCTTCGATTACACAAGCTTTTGCATCTCGAAGCCTAACGCTACCTGCTTCGACAAGCTCAGCACGAATGGTCATTAAATTCTTTTTCACGCTATCCTCGGATTTAAACTTAGGCATTTTTTTGGCTCTCATCGTTAAACCAGCGTCGCTGCGGCTTGTTTGATACCTGCACGTATGCGCCCGTAAGTTGCGCAGCGGCATAGATTGCCCGCCATGGCGGCGTCAATTTCCGCGTCGCTAGGCGCTTTATTCTGAGCCAGTAACGCTGTAGCGCTTAATATTTGCCCGCTTTGGCAATAGCCACATTGCGGCACGTTTAGCGCCTGCCACGCGCTTTGCAGAGCCCCTGAGGCCGCACTGTTCGCGCCTTCAATGGTGCTGATTTTCTGTCCGACCAGCGCGCTGGCTGGGGTGATGCAAGATCGCATCGGTATGCCGTCAACTAGCACCGTGCACGCACCGCATTGAGCAATACCGCAGCCGTATTTGGTGCCGGTAAGTTTGAGCGTATCTCGCAGCACCCAGAGCAACGGCATAGCGGCATCCGCGTCGATGATTTCGGTTTTACCATTAACTTGCAGATTGAATGCCATTGCGTGCTCCGAGTAAGTCGTGTTTGGTGAGTAGCGCAAGTCTAATTTGCGCCAATGTGCTTTGGGTGACATTGAAAAAATAAATGTGCAAGATGCTGATTTGTGCGGGCTCAAATCACAGAAAATTAACTGTGTTTTGATCAAGCTTTCTGCCGTCAAACTAAGCAAGAGTTGCCATGCGAAGTATTTTCTGGATGTCGATCATTATGTTCGCGAGCATTAGCGAATTTACCAGTGCCGCTAATCGCGTGTTTTACGCCGGTAACGATAGCCAAGAGCGCTTTAATGACGTTCATGCGCTATCGGATGGCACGCTACTGATCGCCGGGCAGGCGCAAAATTTAGATTGGATTGCGGCAGGCGTGCCACGCGTCGCCATCGCCGCAACTGGTGCGGATTCAAGCGCGCCAGGGCAAATCGGATTTGTTTTGCAAGTGAGCGCCGATTTAGGGCAAATTTTGCGCGTCGTGCATTTCCCGGCGGGCAGTGTGCGCGATGTCTTCAAAATCCGCAGCACCGAAGTGCCGGGTCAGGCGACTGGCAGCATTTATATTTCGGGCAGCCGAGATGGTGCGGTAACTAACGGTTACTATTTGGCCAAGCTCAATGGCAATTTCGTAGGCACGGTGCCATCGGCGCTGAGCTTTTTAGTCAACGTGCGCGCCAGCGGCGATAATAAAGAGCGCCAGCCTTGGGACGTCGGTGGCGATGGCAAAGTGGTGTACGCGCTGGGCAATTATTTCGCCAACGATTGGCACGCGATTCAGCGCTTAACTGCTACCGGCGGGCCCGATGTCGTCAATAATTGGCACGCGCACTGGACGATATCGGACACCGAATGGGACGGCACACCCGCCAGCAGCTACAACGGCACACCGGCATTGGCTTACAGCGCGGTGGTCATGAAAGCCAGCCGGCGCGGCAGTTTACGCAGCCTTACACAGTCTGATTTCGATTCCACTAGCATCGATGCGAACGGCAATACCGGTCGAAAAGGCCGCTTTCCTGATGATTATTTTTTCGCCAGCGCTTGCGCGCTGAGCGGCACTAATACTTGTTTAACCACAGGCCCAGGCTACACGGGTTACAACTCCCAAGGCCCGCAAACGCAGCGCGTCGGTGCGATTACAGTGGATCGGCGCAATAACGATATCTACTTTGGCTACAGCACCAAAAGCACGCTGCCAGGCGGCAATCCAGATTTTGAACCGGCAATCGTCGCCATGCGCGCTGATGGCAGCTTGAAGTGGTGGGATCGGCTTTATCAAGAGACGGCAGCGAATTCCTCACCCGATCAATATGTTGACGGGCTGGCGCTTGATCACACCAACGATCGGCTTGTAGTTTTGGCACGCACGCACGGCAATAACACCATTAATTTTTGGAAGGGTGATCAGATTGCCGCATCGCCGGGTTTAGTCGGCTTTCAAAAATCCTTCTCCGGCACGAATGGCAATATTCATTTGAGCTGGCTAGCAAGTTATGGGCTAGATGGTCGCGTTCGCGCTGCCAGTTACTTGGGCGAACTGGTTGATGGCAGCACAAATTTTGGCGCAGCACATCCTGATGGTTTGCTCGGCGGTTGGCCAAACCCAAATGGCGGCTGGCCTGATTTGAACACCACGCGCTGCGGCGCGGATGCCGGGTTTAGCGGCGAAATCAGCATCCTAACTGATGGCAGCATTGCAGTGATGTGCGCCGGGCGCCGCACCGTCACCACAACCGATGCGTTCCAAACCATGCCCAGGCCAAACCTAACGCCGTTCGTGCCCAGCGCCTGGAACCAGTTCGTGCGGGTCTATTCGCCGGATTTAGCCAGCTTGCGCTATAGCTCATTGGTGGTGGGCGCCTGGAATCAAGTAACGGGTTTGGGCGGCGATAACACCAAGTTGGTCGGCATAGCGCAAGCCGCTGGGCACGTGATTGTGGTCGGCCAACACAACTCGGATAACCCTGCGCCGCCGGCAGTTCCAGTAGCGCTCGGTAATCCGGTACCCACTATTGATGTGCCCAACTGGGGTAGCGCACTTCCGAATCGCCAGTCTGCGCTTGCCGCGCGTTTGACTGGTACGCGGTTGGCGCAAACGGCTTCGGACTATAGTTTTGCGAATGGGTTTGAGTAGTTGGTTTCACCGAACGCTATCGCGTGGCGTCGGCTTAGCAGATCGTTAGGACAGTCATGCAAAAACAAGCGAGATTGGGTTTTCTAAGCTACTTATTTCTCGTGGTTTCATTCCTTTTTTGGTATCGCGCAAATTTGGCTTTTAGCAACGGTCTATACCTAACTGAAACCAACATGCAGTTTGTTTTCGACTTCTTCGCGTTGTTTGCATTGGAGCCTGGACCGCCGGAATTTCGCGAATCACCTTTGATACCGATTACTGAATTATCATTATTAAGGTTGCTAAATGCGTTAGCGGGTATATCCGCTTTTTCAGCACTTTACTGCTGTGTTTTGGGCTACAAGGCGCGTGTTGAGCCTCGTCGGTACGCAATACCCGCAGTTTTAAGCATCAGCCTGTTATTTGTGAGTGCGCGGTTGGCCTATTGGACTCATATGATTTATGGGTGATCGTTGGTGATTAGTTAATCAAGTCGGCAATTTGGCATTCGGCGAACTGCGGCTTGTTAACTTGTTCTACAACCTCTAGGAGATAAGGCAATGCGTTTTCAAAGGCTATTTGTGGCGCTCACGTTTGCAATTACTTTTATACTTACGGCTTGCTCTGCAGCGCCTACGCGCACTGATTCTGGGCAGTCGCAGATTGTTTTTCTCTGTCAGCATGGAAACGTGAAGAGCTTAATGGCTGCTACGTATTTCAATGAAATCGCGTCGAATCGTAACCTCCCATACTGGGCGATCTCGCGCGGAACCGCGATAGATTCTGATACTGCCCCACCAGCAATTTTTGCCGGGTTAAGCGCCGAAGGATTTGATGTCTCTCGCTTTCATCCCACTGCAATAACATCCGCAGACTACAGGTCTTCAAGCCACGCAGTTCTCATTGGTGTTGCTTTGCCCTCGACTGTCTCTAGTGCTTCAGTGAAATCCTATCAATGGGCAGATGTTCCGCCCGCTTCCATCAACTATGCAGCGACGCGGGATACGTTAAAATCGCATATTGCGGAACTGCTGAATCAGCTTGAGCACGACAAAGCGCGCTAGGTACCAAGGGCATTTGTGGCATAACTGAAAGTCGAAGGCCAACTCTGCGATCTTTTGCGATATCGAGCTATCATCAACGCTCGGGCCGCCTGTCGGCTGAATTAAACGTTAGGCATCAGAAACCGCATGACCACTGTCCACGAGCACTACTCAAGTCACTTGGCTCCTATCTATATTTGGATGGCAGGCGGTGTCTCCGCAGCCATCAATGTTGGCGAGTCTGACCTGCTTGGCCTCGTGCCTGGGCTTGGTCTAGCCGTAGATCTGGGTGCGGGCTTTGGGATGCACAGCATCCCTCTTGCTCGAGCTGGATATCAAGTCCTCGCCATCGACTCATCAGAGCTTCTTCTGGCTGAACTCTCCAGGCTCGCCGAATCGCTTCCCATTGACGTCAAGTGCGCGGATCTATTGTCTTTTCCTGCGCTTTTACCTTGCGAGTTCAAGCCGCGACTCATCGTTTGTATGGGAGACACGCTCACACACCTTGAGAGCGTCGAATCGGTATGCTTGCTGGCCCAGAGCGTCGCCGAGAGTTTGGAGCCCGGCGGGCGATTCGTTGCTACCTTTCGAGACTATACTAAGCCGCCGAGCGGGGACAGCCGTTTCATTCCGGTGCGGGCCGACGATGATCGCATCCTCACGTGCTTCTTGGAGGAACACCCGAACCATATCCAGGTTCACGACATCTTGCTTGAGCGGCTAGAAGGGAAGTGGGCCACCAAGGTGAGCAGCTACCCCAAGCTAAAGTTACGGCCTGAGGTGGCGTGTGAGGCATTCGAGTCGGCGGGTCTGCGTGCAAGGCTAGAACCAGGGCCCAGGGGCATGCAGCGGTTGGTCGCTGATGCCTGAATAAGGATAGCTCACGAATAAGCCCTGCCCTGATTAAAAGCGATCATGCAAATCGCCATGCCAGTTATAAGGAGCAGGGTTTTGATCTGTATTTCTGGCAGCGCTCAGTGTGCGCAGCCTAGAAAAAGATGGGTATTGAGCAGTCCAACACGGATCCTAAATTAGTGCCCGGGAGCGCACTCGCTGAGCTGATTTTGTGGCCAATCCTTGAACTCATTTTGTACGTGGCGGGCTATCTGACAGGATATGTGGTGGTGCCAATTGTTACGTTGGGACGCTATCAAGTTGAGCCGTTTGTGGTGCAAGGCCGTAAGCGCTATGGAAAAAGCCGAAAATATTCGTTTGCGCGCAAAGCAAACGTCGTATCGGATGATGCGGCAACGCTTATTGGGCTGCTATTTTGGGTGGCAGTCACTGCCACGATTTACCTGATTTGGCGCTTTTCGAATGCGGATACTGCGGTTTGAGCTATTTATTACTAGCGCTAATTGCTGGCGCGGAAAGCGCGTTGAAAATTCGACAAGTACACTGGCGCACGGAAAGCAAGCTAAAACTCCGGCCCAATCAAGGGGTGTAAAACACACGCGATACGGTAGATACTTTGGACGACTTGAAGAAATTATCGTGTTTAACATCAGTACTTTTTCTCCCCAATTTAAGGAGCTTCAAATGGAATATCGTCGACTCGGCAAAACTGGGCTAAAACTCTCTGCACTATCGTTTGGCGCATGGATTACTTTTGGGCGCCAGCTTGGGCTGGTACAGGTTAAAGAGCTATTGAGTGTGGCTTACGGCGCTGGTGTCAATTTTTTTGACAATGCCGAAGGCTATGCGAATGGTGAAGCTGAGAATCTCATGGGCGAGGCATTGCAGCAGCTAGGCTATAGCCGTGATTCTTGGTGCGTCTCATCCAAGGTGTTTTTTGGCAGCGCGGAAAAAGCCAAGCCGACGCAAAAAGGCTTGAGCCGTAAACATATTATTGAAGCCTGTCATCAAGCATTAGTGCGCTTGCGGGTTGATTATCTTGACCTGTATTTTTGCCACCGGCCTGATCCTGAAGTAGGCATTGAAGAGATCGCCTGGAGCATGCATCAGCTGATCATGCAGGGCAAAGTGCTTTACTGGGGCACATCAGAATGGGCGGCGAAAGATATTTTGGCGGCGCAAGAATTTGCCGTAAAAAATCACCTAATCGGGCCCATGATGGAGCAGCCACAATACAACTTGCTGGCTAGAGAACGCGTCGAAAACGAGTATCTGCCGCTCTATCAAAGTACGCAGGGATTGGGCACCACAATTTGGTCGCCTTTGGCTTCTGGACTGCTATCTGGCAAATACTCAAGCTTTGAGAAATTTGACGAAAACTATCGCTTTGGTTTGCCGGGCCTAGAATGGCTACAAGGCTTTGCCATGGGCGAAACAAAAATGCAAAAATTCCAACAAATTCAGCGGCTTGCTGCCGTTGCCAAAGAGGCTGGGGTGCCGCTAGCACAGCTCGGCGTGGCGTGGTGTTTGCGCAATCCGAACGTGAGCACAGTGATTTTAGGCGCGTCCAAACTCGAACAGTTAGAACAAAATCTTGCGACCATAAACGTCAAACTATCACCTGACGTTTTCAAAGCCGCCGAGCGCGCGCTTTTGGGTTTATAAGCCTTTCTCTATGAGTCCGCAGCGCTTAGCGCGCGCTGCGCTCATGCCGAAACAGATGACGTCCATTGGCTCATCCCATTTAACGATATGCTGGCGCAGCGTACCTTCACGGGTAAATCCAAGCTCACGCAAAAGCCGCATTGACGCAAGATTTTCAAGGAAAGTCAGCGCATAAACCCGCGAATATCCGGCGTTAAAAATCTCCGGCAGCAGCGCGCGTAGCGCTTCCCTAGCAAAGCCATTGCCGCGCGAGGGCTCGCCTATCCAGTAGCCGATTTCAATGCGGCGATGTTCGGCCTCGATCGCTAGGCTAATCGCGCCTAGCACAGTCGAATCCGCCATACTGATCGCATAGATTTGCTCGATGCCTTGCGCGCGCCGAGCTGGCAAGGCGTCAATCCAGGCTTTCGCTGCCGCCGTTGAATATGGCAGCGGAATGCCGAGTGTGTATCTGGCGACCGAATAAACCCCGGCGAGTTTAGCCAGCTGCGCGGCATCGCGAGGATGAAATGCCCGAAGTCTTAACCGCTCAGATTTCAGCGTGCTCGGTAGTTCTGAAAGTTCTACGCGTTCAGGCATTGCGAGATTTAATGGCTACTGCGGTGCCGCTTTGGCATCAACTACCGGTATTTCCATCGGCGTTTTTTGCTGCGCCCCTAGCCTTAGCAATCGGCTACAGACGGCGAGGGTGGTTTCACGATGCGCAATCAGCAAGATTGTTTTTCGGCCAGAAAGCGCGCGTATGGTTTCGACGATTTCACGCTCAGTCTCTACATCCAGTGCGCTGGTGGCTTCATCTAGCACCAAGAATTCCCGGTCGTGATATAGCGCTCTAGCAATCGACACGCGCTGGCGCTGCCCGCCGGAAAACCGCACGCCGCGCTCACCCAGCTCGGTATCCAAGCCATTGGGAAGTTGCCGCAGTACGGCGCCGAGCTGCGCATCTTCTAAGGCTTTTATCACCGCCGCATCGTCAATTTCTTCATCGTGCACACCGAGCGCCACATTGCGGCGCAAGGTGTCGTCGGTTAAATAAGATTGCTGCGGAATATAGGCGACCATCGATTGCCAATGCGCCATCGCCGTGACACCGCCTGCTTTTAGGCTGCTGCCGTTGATGTAGATTTCCCCGTGCGTAGGCTCTAAAAAACCGAGCAGCAAATCCGCCAATGTGCTTTTCCCGGCGCCGGAATTGCCGACTAATCCAACCGTTTCACCGGCTTTGATATCGAAGCTCAGGTTATCAATTACGTTGGGTGCTTTGCTGCTGTAGGCAAATGAAATGCCGCGCACAGAGAGGTTTGCGAACGGCACTCGCTTTACTTTTAACTGACTTTTAGTGGCCGGCAACAATTGATTGAGCTGAGGTACGCCGGTAGTACTTTCGCCTCGCTGTGATAAATCCCGCGCTAGCGCCCCAACTGCAAATCGATTGCTACGAACTTGATTAAAGCTGGTCAGTAAAGACGTGCTTGCTGGCATTAGCCGAATCGCAGCAGCGCCCATGAGCCCTAAAAACGGCAACAAATTAGGATCATCAGCGTTTAAATAGCGGCTTAGAAATACCAACACGACAATAAAGGTGACCATTGTAAATTCAATTGACTGACGCGGAATCATGGTCAGCACGGTTTGTTGACGGCTGCCCTCGACTAGTCCCCGACAAGCTGCCGTTAGGCGCGCTAGAAAATAGGATTCGCAGCCTAAAATACGCACCTCGCGCAGGCCAGCTAGCGCTTGTGTGCTCGAATGCATGACTTCACTGGTCATACGAGCTTGTATCGCGGAGGCGCGGGCGAGCCTATCTTTAATATAAAACTGCACGAACGTAAACACCAAAACTAAAACAGTTCCAAGCAACAGCATGGCTTTTGGGTTTGCCAGCGCAATTGTCACGCTGATGACTAAGAACACCAAAGCATCGCTTAAAAACCGTAGCGTAGCGCCGACAAACCCGGTCGCAAAAGCGTTTGAATACCAAAGCAAACGATTGATCAAATCACTACTTGGCTGTTCAAGATGTATGCGGTATGGCCGGTGTTGGTAAGCATCGAGTAGCCGGGTCATCACATTGCCGCGAATGGTTTCAGACATCCGAGTAATAGTGCCTTGTAAAATCAAGGTAGCGATGGCTTTGGTTAAATACACCACTACAATGAGTATGCCGACCGTTTTTAGTGGATCTGATCCCAAAAACGATAATATCGGCGCTGGCAGCATCGACAGCGAGTTGCCCATCAACAAGCCAACAAATGGCGCGATTAAAATCACGCCCGATAATTCTAAAAATACGCTGATCAACATAAAAAAGAAGATCAGCGGTATCGTTTTAAGGCTGCTGCCGCCAACCAATCGTACTTCTGCAATCAGCGTGCGCCAGCGCGCGGAGTTCAACATAGGCTCAACATCAAATAATTCTCAGAAATATAGTTTTTTTATCATTTCAACGATTAAACCGCTGCGCTATCTCATTATTCACGCGAAGTCGGGAACCTAAATGCCTCGACCGCTTGACTTATTTTGGATCTTCGCTTTCGCCGCAATGCACTCATTGAAATCAGGGAGAACGTAACAGCGAACCGCAGGCATAGTCACACCGAAAAACCAAACGTGACATTTGTGCTTCAGCCGCTGGCATGATTTTCCAACCGTGCCAGCGGTCAACACATTGCTATGCGCTCGAATTCCCCGCACTCACCAACTGCGCTAAGCGGCGTATAGCAACGCTCATGGTGGCGTAATCCATCTGTGCGCTGGCTCGCATTTCATTGAACATATTCAGCGTGTAAGTTAAATCGCTTTGTGCGCTGCTGAGCCAGTTCGGTACGACGGTGGCATCGCTCAGTTTTTCGGCGCTGGCTAATAGCTGTGAGGCTAATGCGCGGTGCTGCGCGAAAAGTTCATCGCGCATCACGCCGCGCGCGTTTGCATGCCAGCGGCCTTCGACCGGGAGTTTTTCGATTTGATCTTGCAGCCATTTCAAATGCAGCGCATCGCCCAGATCAAAATAGACTTTCGCAGCACGCTCGATAGCGCAGCCATGCCGGCTCGCCACTTCAATGACATCAAACGCGGCCGCCATTGGGTTGAGCCGAGCAATGGTTTGCGAAAGCGGTGCGCTAAAGCCTTGCTCTTGATAATCCTTAGCTTCCTCAGCGATGCGTTTAAGCTGGGTGTTGGGTAGTACACGCTCCAAACAGGCGAGTAGCGCGCTGGTGCCTTCGCTATATTTGCTGACTAGCGCGGCAATATCGGTCAGTCCGCCCGGAAGATTAAGCAGCCAGCGCGTCAAGTTACGCAGCAAATTCCAAATCTTGACGTGCGCATCGAGTTGGCTTTTGCCGGGCACTTGGCTGTTGAGATCGTCCAAATCCGCCCACCAAATGCGCGCCTGGGTAACGTCTCTGGCAATCGTAAAGGCCTTTGCGACTTTTGCGGGTGTGGCGCCGGTATCTTCTTGCATGCGCATCACAAACGTACTGCCCATACGATTGACGACTGAATTGGTGACTTGCGTGGCAATAATTTCGCGCTTTAGGCGGTGCCGCTCCATCGCGCTGGCATATTTTTCGCGCAGCACGCTTGGGAAATACAGCGCTAACTCGCCTTTCAGGTACGGATCTTCCGGCACATCCGAATCGAGCAGCTGTTGGTACAACACCAGCTTGGCATACGAAAGCAGCGTAGATAGCTCTGGCCGCGTTAAGCCAATGCGGCGGGCTTTTCGCTCAGCAAATTCTTCTTCAGAGGGCAAAAACTCGATTGTGCGATCTAACAAACCCTGGCTTTCTAAAGTGCGGATAAAGTGTTGCTTGGCGCCCAAGCGGCTGGCACCAAAAGCCTGCATCAAGGAAACCGCTAAATTTTGCCGATAGTTATCGTAGATCACCATTTCACCGACTTCATCGGTCATGGAAACCAAAAGCTCGTCGCGCGCTTTGCTATCGAGCTCGCCCGCACTTTGCGCTTCGTTCAATAGAATTTTGATGTTGACTTCATGATCAGAGGTGTCAACGCCGGCCGAGTTGTCAATAAAATCGGTGTTGAGTAAGCCGCCTGCGAGCGCAAACTCAACTCGGCCAAGCTGGGTGAAGCCCAAATTGCCGCCTTCACCGACCACTTTGCAGCGCAGCTCGCGTCCGTTGACGCGAATCGCGTTATTGGCGCGATCACCGACGTCGGCGTGGCTTTCTTTCTCGGATTTGACGTAGGTGCCAATGCCGCCATTCCACAACAGCTCAACCGGCGCTTTTAATATCGCTTGCATCAGCTGATTAGGGGAAAATTCGCTGATGTCTTCGTCAATTCCGAGCACGGCTTTGAGTTCGGTCGATAGCGGAATTGTTTTCGCCGAACGCGGAAAAATGCCGCCGCCTGCACTAATCAGCGATTTATCGTAATCCGCCCAGCTGGAGCGCGGCAGATTGAACATGCGTTCGCGCTCTACAAAGCTGATTTCACAATCAGGGCTTGGATCAATAAAGAAATGCCGATGATCAAAAGCCGCTAACAATTTGATTTTGCGCGATAAAAGCATGCCGTTGCCGAATACATCGCCCGACATATCGCCGATGCCGACGCAGCTAAACGCCTCGGTTTGGCAGTCTTTGCCGAGTTCACGAAAGTGCCGTTTAACGCTTTCCCAGCCGCCTTTGGCGGTGATGCCCATTTTTTTATGGTCATAGCCTTTACTGCCGCCTGACGCAAAAGCATCCCCCAGCCAGTGCCCGTAATCTAGGCTGATTGCATTGGCAATGTCGGAGAAGGTCGCGGTGCCTTTATCAGCGGCTACTACCAAGTATGGATCGTCTTCATCGTGGCGAATCAAATTCGCTGGCGCTACCAATCTGCCGGAAACCACGTTATCGGTGATGTCCAGCAAGCTAGCAATAAAAATCCGATAGCAGGCGATACCTTCAGCGAGTACTGCGTCGCGATCGCTCGCTGGTGCCGGGCGCTTGACGTAAAAACCGCCCTTCGCGCCAACCGGCACGATCACCGTATTTTTGACCTGCTGCGCCTTCACTAAGCCCAGAACTTCGGTGCGGAAATCTTCTTTGCGATCGGACCAGCGCAAGCCACCGCGCGCCACTTTGCCAAAGCGCAAATGCACGCCTTCCACGCGCGGCGAGTACACAAAAATCTCCCGATACGGAACCGGCTTGGGCAGCTCAGGCACTTTGCTGCTGTTGAGCTTAAAGCTGATCGCAGCCTTAGTTTTGCCATCTTCATCGCTTTGGAAGGCATTGGTGCGCAAGCTAGCATCAATCAGCTGTAAAAACGCGCGCAAGATGCGATCTTCATCCAGTGATTGCACGTCATTGAGTATGTTTTGAATCGCCTGATGCGCCGCTTCGGTTTGTTTAGCTCTGGCTTCCGATCGCGCGGCGACCAGCTTGGTGACAAGTTCTGGATGATTTTTGAGCTGCGTTTCATTAATCAATGAATCCAAATCGACTTTAAGCTGCTTGCGCGCGGCGTCAAGCGCGGACTTGCTAACGGCATCGCGCGCTGGATCAAACTTGGCTTCAAAAAACTCCACCAGCAGCCGCGCAATCAGCGGGTGCGCATTTAGCGCCTGCTCGATATAGCTTTGCGAAAAGGCCAGTTTGGTTTGCAGCAAATATTTGCAAAATGCGCGCAAAATCGACACTTGCCTTGCATTTAAGCCAGCGCCTAGCACCAGCTTATTGAAGCCATCATTCTCAACTTCGCCGCGCCAGGCTTGCTCGAAAGCTTGCGAAAAGCTGTCTTTCAGGGCTTCGACATCAATATGCGTATCACCGCTAACTTCCGCTTCAAAGTCTTGGATCCAGATGTTTTCACCGGCGAGCGCCATTTCATACGGGTGTTCACTCAGCACCCGCAAACCCATGTTTTCCAGCAAGGGCAGGGCATCGCTCAGGGCAATCGTATTGTTGTATTTGAATAGCTTAAAGCGCAGCGTACCTTCAGATTTTTTGCGATTTCGATATAAGGACAACTTGATATCGTCGGTAGATTTCAATGCAGCCGCCAGCTCGACATCGTTGGCCGCAACAAACGGCGTGCTGGCTTCAATGTAGCCTGCGGGCAGCGCGCGGCCGTATTTTTGCGCCATGCGCAGGCCTTTTTCTTCGCCGTGTCGTTGAATCAAGGTATCGCGCAGCTCGTCTTGCCAGTTGCGTACGATTTGGGTCAGCTTGGCTTGCAGTTCAGTCAATTCAATCGGCGGTTTTTCGCCCACTTTTGGCCGCACCACAATGTGCAGGCGCGCCAAAGCGCTTTCGGACATCTGTACGCTGGAATCGAGCCGTTCGCCATGTAGCGCGCGTTTGAGCATGCCTTCGACGCGTTCGCGAATCTCGGTGTTCATGCGATCACGCGGAATAAATACCAGGCAAGAAATCGAGCGGCCAAAACGATCCCGCCGCACAAATAGCTTGCTGCGCTGGCGCTCTTGCAGGTTCAAAATTCCAACCGCTAAATCGGTCAGCTCTTCCACGCTGGCTTGGTGCAGCTCATCACGTGGTAGGCCTTCTAATACGTGGAGCAGTGCCTTGCCGCTATGGCCGGTAGGGTTTAAGCCGGCGCGCGCTTGCACCTCGGTAATTTTTTTGCGGATTAGTGGCACTTCCCACGGGTGCGTGGTGATGGCGCTTGATGTGTACAGCCCTAAAAAGCGCTGCTCTGAAACCGCGACGCCGGCCTCATCAAACGCCAAAATCCCGATGTAATCCATGTAGCCGGCGTGATGCACAATCGAGCGCGCATTGGTTTTACTCAGCACAGCAATGCTCGGTTTTTCATTGCCTTCTAAATCGCGCGCGGCTAAATGCGCGGTAGGGCGTGATGAGGGTTTGGCCTCTTCAGAGCGCAAAATTCCCAGGCCAGAGCCAGGCACTGATTGCAGAACCTCACGCCCGTCTTGCTTAGCCGCGCGATATTCCCGGTAGCCTAAAAAGGTAAATTGATCACCGGCAATCCAGCGCAAATACTCGGAAGTTTCGGCTACGGTTTCCGCATCATGCGGGGTTTTGCGGGTTTTCAGCTCCTCGGCGATGCTGATCGCTTTGGCTTTCATCGCCTTGAAATCCATGACACAGGCGCGTACGGCGGCCACTGCGGCTTGCACATCAGTGCGTAGCGCAGCAATCGCACTCGCGTCGGCAATGCGATCAACCTCAAAATGCATGATCGACTCGCGCTTGCTGGGATCTGAGCCGTTAAAATCGAGCAGATTGCCGCCCGGATCTCGGCTTGGCATAAGCACTGGGTGAATTATTAGATGTGACATCAGCTTGTGGTTTTGGATTGCAATTGCCGTTGAATCCACTAAAAAAGGCATGTCGTCATTCACCACTTGAATCACCGTGTGGCTCGATTCCCACCCATGCTCATCCCGATTCGGGTTAAACACCCGAACTTTAGCTTCGCCTAACTTGCGTTCGCGCCAAAACTTCATCAATGACAGCGCTAATTCTGACCAGTGCTTGCTGGTTTTTTCCGCTAATTCCTCGTTAGGCGTATGTGCGTAAAGCGTGCGCACAAAAGCTTCCGTTTCGCTTAATTTAGGCGCTGAAACCGCGCCCTTTAGCTGTTCAACGATGGTGTCAATCGGTGCAGTCGGTGCCATTTGAGCAGTCCTTTTTGCGTTGCATGAGTCAAGCCACACAGAGTTAGCCGCTGTGTAGCGCTGGTGAAAGTGCGCGAAGTATAGCCCGAAGATTGCTGCCTAGCGATTGCGAAAGCGGCGGTTTTAGCACCAAACTTGCGGTGCTAAATTGCGGGCTTTATTGCTTGGCCTAGCTGCCAGCTGCAATGCATCGGCCAAGACCCATCGCCATAATTCGCGCTCAAAAATAGCCTGGACTCACAAATAGTTCGACTAAATGTAAAAAGTAGTTTGCATTTAGACGAAATAGTGCGCCCTTGATACCGTTCGCCCGCACTTAATTGTTTGAGGCTTCATGGTTCGATAAGCTCACCAAAACGGACGACAAGCTCACCACGAACGGTCCTGTTTAGCCTATTTTGGTGCGCGAGCTCAGGGAAAACGAAGTGCCCCCTAGATCGCCTCGCGATCCACCGAAAAACTCTCGCCGCAGCCGCAAGCCGCGGTCATGCGTGGGTTTTTGAAAACGAAATTTGAGTTCAAGCCCTGGCGTTGGAAGTCTATTTCAGTGCCATCGACAATCGCTAGGCTAGCTTCGTCGACGAATACTTTCACGCCTTCGCAGTCAAACACTTGATCTTGCAGGCGCGCATCAACTGCGACATCCACTTCATAGGCCCAGCCCGAACAGCCCATTTTCTTGACGCCAAAACGCAGCCCCAGCGCATTAGCGTCTTGCGCGGTGAACTGCTGCACACGCGCGATTGCGGCCGGTGATAGCGAAATACCCATTTGGATGCCCTCAATTAAAATATTCAACCCGCAATATGGCTGAGCGCCGCTAATTTGCGCCTGAACAAGCGAACAAGTATCAGCTTGAGATAAACTGCGACCTCATTGATTAACGGGATTCTGCGTGAAAACACCCCTATTTTTGCTAGCAACGGCAATTTGCTTATCGACGTTGACTCAAGCCCAGCAAGCGACCGACTCCGAACTCAGCGGCGCGCGCACTCAGGCACGAGCTGAACTTGCACTGCCAGACGCATTGGCGCGCCAAGCTGCGCTGGCAATTTTGCCCGCGCGCGGGCTATTGCTGATTCCAGATTCACGAAATAACCGAGTCATGGCATTTGATCCTGACACCGGCGCGTTGGTCGATAGTAATTTTGTACCGCCCGATGCGGTTAACTTGTCTACCCCAATCAACGCGTTGCTCAGCCCAGATTTTACCCGCATTTATATCAGCGATCAGGTCAATGATTTGATTCAGCAATACAGCCTGGCCTCAGGTACATATCTCGGCGCGCTAGCACCCGTTGGCGGCTTGAACCCTGCGATTTTAGATAACAATCGCGGTATGGGCTACGCTAGCAACGGCGATTTATTGGTGACAGTAGGTTCGGGCGGCAATATTAATGCAGTCGCTCGATTTAACAGCGTTACGGGCGCGCAGCTAACGCCGTTAAGTGCCTCCAACGCCATTGCGGGTTTTACCTCGCCGTTTGATGTGTTTCGCATTCCGCGTGATGCACCGCCCCTGTTGGCGGGCGAATACTTAGTATCAAGCTCGAACGGCGGTAAAGTTGTCAGGCTTTCGGCCACTGGGCAATTTATCGCTGATTTCGCCATCGCAGGCAGCTTTGCCCAGCAAATCGCGCAGGCGCGTAACGGCAATATTTTAGTTGCAGGCTTTGGCGTGAATGCCGATGGCGTATTCGAATTTACTCCAACCGGGCAGCAAATTTCACGCTTAGATAACGCCAGCACCGGCGGCTATCGCGGCGTGTATGAGCTGACAAATGGCAATGTGTTGACTACCACGGGTGCAGGCGTGTTCGAGTTAGATCGCAGCACAGGCGCACTGGTGCGCACCGTGGTGGCTGACGTGCAAGGCCGTTACATTGAATTCGTGCAGGCCGCCGGCCCGGATTTGGCATTGACGCAAACGCTAAGCCGCACCCAAATTGGCATCGGCGAAACCGTAACGCTCAGCTTGGAAGTGCGGAATTCTGACGCAGCACTTGCGGCAGCGGGCGTGCAGGTGGCATCAAGCATTGCGTTTCCGCTAGCATTTCAAAACAGCAACTGCGGCGCGGCTCTGCAAGGCAATAGCTTGGTTTGGACGATCGGCGCGCTGCCCGCGCAATCGCGCATCGTCTGTGTGATCACCTTAAGCGGCGCGGGAATTGGCTCCACTGTGATTAGCTCCACACTGATCAGCACGAGCAACGATTTGAATTTGACCAATAATTCAGCCGTGCAAAACGTCGTGGTCGCAGCCATCCAGTTGCCATTTGCGAATCGCATTTCATTGAGCATTTTGGCGGGGCTTTTGACGCTGATCGGCTCTATGTGGCTATTTGCCCGTAAGGACTAAGCATGCCAACACTGCCCAGCAAACTACATACGCGCGCGGGTGGCGCTGCCAGCCTAAAATTTCAGCTTGAGCGCAATCGGCGCGTGCGAGATCCATCCGATGTGCGCAATCATGATCCGCGTTTGAAGGAATTGCAGCGCTTTCAAGCGCAGCGCTTAGTGCAAGATTATGACGCGCTCCGGCGCCTGCCAAAAAATGATGCCGCTTGCGATTTTTTCTTGAACGAGCTCTACGGTGATCAGGATTTTTCCAAGCGCGATCAGGATGTTGAGCGCATTTACCCGATTATGGTTAAGTTGCTACCCACCCAGGTTTTGGAAACCGTTGGGCGCGCAGTTGAGCTTAACGCGCTCAGCCATGAACTGGATTTAGAAATGCTGACGCACTTGCCAAGCACTGGCGTAATCACTCAAGAAATGTACGCCGCTGCCTATCAAAAAACCGAGCTCAGCGGTGCGCGCCGCTATCAGTTAGCCCGAATTTTGAAGCTAGGCCGCGAACTAGCCCGCGTGGTTAAAATTCCGCTGATGTACAAGCTGCTGCAAATGTGCAAATGGCCAGCCAAAATGGCGGGCTTGGGCGCTCTGCAAGCGTTTTTAGAGCGCGGTTTTGCGGCGTTTGTAAAGCTAGATGGTGCCAAGCCGTTTTTGACCGCAGTTTTGAATACCGAAAAGCGCTTTATGGAGCGCTGTTTGGCAATGCGGTAGCGGTAGTTGGCGCGATACAAACTGGTGCAGTCTCTCCTGACGTCGAGGCAAAGACCTTAGCTTAGAAAGCGATTGGCTCAATAATTCGGCTTATCAGGCGCATTTTTAAAGCGCTCAATAGCTTCGATAATTTCTTTTTTCGCTTCTTCCGGGCCAACCCAGCCGTCAATTTTGACCCATTTGCCTTTCTCCAAATCTTTGTAGTGCTGGAAAAAGTGCTGGATTTGATCCAGTAAATTCGGCGGTAACTGACGCATGGAATCAACCTGCGCATAGAGTTCAGTAACTTTATTAATCGGCACCGCTAGCACTTTTACGTCCTCACCGGCGTCGTCGATCATTTTGAGTGCGCCAATTGGGCGGCAGCGCACCACTGAGCCTGGAATTAAGGGTATCGGCATGACGACTAATACGTCAACCGGATCACCATCGCCACATAAGGTTTTGGGTACGTAGCCATAATTCACCGGATAGCGCATGGCCGTGTTGAGCACGCGATCGACGAAAATTGCGCCGGTTTCTTTGTCGACTTCATATTTGACCGCTTCACCGTTGAGCGGAATTTCGATCACGACGTTGATATCGTTCGGCGCGTCGCGCCCGGTGCTAACCTGCTGCAGGCTCATGTTTTGGGTCCAAAAAGGCTATGAAAGAATCATCAGTTTAGCAAATCAAACTAGTAAGTCATTGCGCTATCGGCGGATTGACTCCAAGCTATCGCGAAACACCACATCGCTAATAGGCTGGCTATCAAAATCTGCGCGCGCGCCTTGATTGATCCAATCAAAAATAAGCGCTTGCCTAGCCAGCTGCACGGCATTGCCGATCAGCGGCATACGCCAAACGCCACCACCGGTAGCGCTGCAATTGATGTGCGCATACAGCCTTGAGCGGCGCGGATCAATCGGCACAACCCAATCGCGATTTAAATCCAGCAGCGTCAATGCCGTCAGATCAACGCTGCCGCCGTTAACGATGAGTCGGTTTTGCGCGGTTGCCGGCCCAGCGTGGCAGTTAATGCACGAAGCATAGCCACAGCCGCCTGCGCAGTTATCGGTCAACAGTGGAAAAATATCGCTTGCAAAACTGACGTTCGGCGTAATGGGTCCAGAAGGTAACGCATCGCAAGTCAGCGCTGGAAAGGCGCCGCCTGCATGGGCAGTTTGTATTGAAAGTGCTAACGCAATGGCGAGCCATTTGTTGATATGTGCGGTCATTTGATTCGCTAACCCGTGTACGCTGGAGACCAGGAGTTTATCCGCGCACAGCTTGTAAGTGTGTGCAAACACCGGTGAAATGAGAGTGCAACTGACAAGCTAGAACAAAAAACAGAAAATAGCCCTGAACCGCAAGCTAAGTTAGAGCATTTACTTGCGCCGATTTTGAAACGCCGCGCGCCGATTCTGTAAGACGGCGCGCTTGCAAGCCTGGACACTTGCCGCACTCTCAACGCAAGTGAAATCAATATGCAAAAGCCCGCCGTTTTACTTATCGCCGCAGTTTTAAGCTCAAGCGCTTACGCGCAAACCGCCGAAACCGTGCAGTGTGATGTCGTAATCGCCGGTGGCAGCACCGCCGCGCTGTCCGCTGCGCTAACCAGTGCAAAAGATGGCGCATTTACCTGCCTGCTTGAACCCTTTAATCAGGCCGGTGGGCAGCTGCTCAACACGCCAGCAATTGATCATGCGTGGCACACCGCCGATAAACCAACTGCGGCGCACGCGCTGGTGAAGTCGGGCGATGTCGATAAGATTTATGAGAATCAGCCGCCTATTTTGCGCGATTGGCTGCGTCAGTTGGGCGGCGCGGGTGGTACTAACGGCAATTGCTGGGTGGCAGGTTTTGATGATTGCTTCTTGCCGCTCAATTCAAGTTTTAACGCCAGCACCGATAAAAATTTGCTGCGCGATTTCATAACCCCGGCGCTCGCCAACACGCCCAATTTGCGGGTGATTTACAACACCGTCGTGCGCAAATCCAATACTGCTGTAACGTCCGCCGCCGGCCAGCCAGTGGTTCGCAAAATCACCAGCGTGATCGCGACCCAGCGCATCGCAACCCCGGCCACCACCATGGATGGCTTCGATGCCACGCTATCGAGTGATGTTAGCGATTGGTATAGCCCGGTTAATTCACGCCGCTGGACCAAATCCGTGTTGACGATTACGGCGCGCATGCGCGGGCTGGTGGTTATCGACGCGAGTGAGTTTGGCGATGTGCTGGCTACTTCCGGATCAAGCTATTTGGTCGGCACTGAAACTGGCAATAACGAAGCCAGCATGAGCACCAATGAAGCCTGCGGCCAAGCGATCGTGTTTCCGTTTTTTATGAAGTACAAAGGCACCTCCGGTGCGGCGATTGAGAACGCGCCGAATTGGACCGTGCCATTCCCGAATCACTATGCATTTGATACGAATAGTGCAGGCAGAAGCTTTACTTGGTCGCAGATTTGGGCGTACCGTCGGGTGCATAACCCTGCTGGCTCGCTAATTGTTGGCGGCGGTAATTTCACCACCGAATACAAGGTTGCAGATTTAGCCAACAATATCAGCCTGCAAAATTGGACTACCGGCAACGATTATCCGTACCGCACGCTGTTCAAATCCAAAGCGGCCAGTCAAGCTGAAGCCACGCAAGGCTGGGCCGGTGGCTTGGACTTAACCGCGCTTGCGGAATCTGAAAAACACGCGATCGGCTGGTACTACTGGATGAAAGCGCGCACCCCGGCAAGCTCCGCCGCGCGCATCACCATCGGTACGGAAATCACCGGCACGTTTTCGGGTTTGACGCGCTTTCCGTATTTACGCTCGACCCGCCGTAGTGTGGGTTTGGGTAATTTCAAACTGACATCCAGCGATTTCAAGCCTGAAACGGTTGCCAGCAAAACTGGCAAAGTATTTGCCGATAAAGTAGCGCTGGCGAACTATCCGCTCGACATTCACCCAATTAAATCGACCGCCTGTACCGGCGCTGCCGGCACGCCAGCGGTGGTGCATCCTTACCCGTACTACATTCCGTTTCGTGCGTTGACCAACGTAAGCACTGAGAACCTATTGGTAGCTGGCAAAACTATCGCGCAATCGTTTTGGGCATCGACATCGACGCGCCTACAACCCGAAGAATTCGCAATAGGGCAGGCCGCCGGTGCAGCAGCGGGCTGGATGAGCCGCAATAATGTAGGCAGCACGCAAGCTGCATTGAATCGAATTACCGAAGTACAGGCGAATACGATTAAGTACACGCCGAATGTGTGGAGGTTTTAGGGCGTTGAACGATGGGCTACCTCGTCATTCCCGCGAAGTCGGGAACCCAGGTGCCTTGATCTATCGGCGCGCTCGCTGGACAAATTGCGCAAATTTTAAGGCTAACAAAAGCCGAGCGAATTTCTGACACCTGTACTGGGTCCCCGCCTTCGCGGGGATGAAGAGGTGGGGCGATATCTGCGTTTTTCCCAGCAGCAATCTTCGGCCCAACCCCAGGCACTCAATGCGCCGCCTTACCCCGTAATTTTTGCACACCCAAAAAGCCTAACAAGCAGATCACTCCGGCGATAAAGCCGACGATGCCTTCAACCAACAGTCCAGCGGTGAGTTTGCCGCCTGGAATGGCTGTGAAGTAGCTTTCAATATGATGCAACCAAACTTCAGCGCCGGGAATACCGTGCAGCAAAATACTGCCGCCGACTAAGAACATCGCGGCGGTGCCGGCAATCGATAGGAACTTCATCAATAGCGGCGCTGCCCGAAGCAGACCGCGCCCAAACGCTTGCATGGCTTGCGAAGGTTTTTTCGTCAGCCAAAGCCCGACATCGTCAAGTTTGACTATGCCTGCCACGAGTCCATACACGCCTACCGTCATCACAATCGCAATGACCACCAGCACCATGACTTGCGATAAAAACGGCTGCGTTTTGACAGTGCCCAGCGTAATCACCAAAATTTCGGCTGATAAAATAAAGTCAGTGCGAATTGCGCCCTTAATTTTATCTTTTTCGAATGCCACCATATCGACGTTTTCATCGGCAATGGCCTTGAGCTGTGCGGCATGTTCGGCGGCATCTTCGGCGGGCGCGTGTAGATATTTGTGCGCTAATTTTTCTACGCCTTCAAAGCACAGATAGGCGCCGCCAATCATCAATAGTGGAATAACTAGCCAGGGCAAAAATGCGCTAATCGCCAGTGCGGTGGGCACCAAAATGGCTTTGTTCTTAAATGAGCCTACCGCCACCGCCCATACCACCGGCAATTCGCGCTCAGCGGCAACGCCTGCGACTTGGTTGGCGTTAAGTGCTAAATCATCGCCCAGCACGCCAGCGGTTTTTTTCGCAGCGACTTTGGAAAGAATGGCGACATCATCCAGCAGCGTGGCAATGTCATCTAGTAATGCAAAAAGGCTAGCTCCGGCCATAGTTATCGTGTCAATCAGCAAAGGGAAGGCGCGAATGCTACCGTATGCGCATGCTCTAGCACCCGGTAAACCATGAAAACCCTAAAATTTAGCCAAATTTGTCAGTTGATTGCGCTGATGTTGCTGGTGACGATCGTTACACTCCCGGTCAGCGCGGAACTGCGCCGCTATCGGATTGATCCGGTGCACACGCGCGTCGTTTTTCTAGTTAAGCACGCTGGATTTTCCAGATCAATCGGGCAAGCGCTTCGGCCCACTGGCAAGCTCTGGTGGGATTCTGTCGCGCCTGAGCGTTCGCGGGTTGAGGTGGAAATCGACGCCAGCAAAATCGATTTCGGCGATGCTGCATGGAACAAAGCCATGCAAGGCAAACGCTATTTCAACGTCAAACGATTCAAGTCAATCTTGTTCAAATCGACCGAGGTGCGTTCCAGTGAGGCCAACAAAGGCCAATTCGATGCGCTCATTACGATTTTGGGCGCGCAACGCAAAATCACGCTAGATTACACGCTGAATAAATCAGGCATGCACCCGATGCTGCCGCGCGCCATGATTGGGTTTTCTGCGCGCGGCACGCTTAAACGATCGAGTTTTGGTATGGACTACGCAAGCGAAATGATTGGCGATGAGGTTGAACTGTGGATTGAAGTTGAAGCCGCGCTTGACCCTGAATTCAAACCGGCAAGAAAATAGGGCGCTAACTGCATGAATGAGCCTTGGCAAATGAGCAGCGCAGCGAACGCGAGTGTCGATGATCCACGCCAGCGCGCATTATTAAGCCTGAGCAGGCTGCTGGATGATCCAGAGATTCCAGTGGAGGTACGCGAGCTGATGCAGCCCGAATTCGCTGAGCTGGCGCGCACGCTGGCTAAGCTTCGCAATGATGAAATCCACATCGCGGTTTTTGGGCGTGTCAGCGTTGGCAAAAGTGCGCTGTTGAACGGTCTTTTGGGGCGTGATGAGTTCACCGTTGGCGTGCTACACGGCACCACCACGCGCGCTGAGCAAGAAGTATGGCAGTCAACCCAAGCGGGCATGCTGCATTTGATCGATACGCCAGGTATTGATGAGCTAGGCGGCGAAGCGCGTGAAATGAGCGCGTTTTCAGCGGCGCAAAGAGTCGATTTGGTGATCTTTGTCGTGGAAGGTGATATCACTGAAACCGAGCTTAGCGCGCTGAAAACGCTGATCGATCCTGTACGGCCGCTGGTGTTGGTATTAAATAAATCTGATCGCTATACCGAATCAGAAAAAACCGATCTACTTAATCGATTACGCGAACGCGTGCAGGGCTTGCTTGGCCCTGATCGTGTGTTGAGCGTGTCGGCCAAACCGCGCGCACGGATTGTCATTCGCGTAGATGCAAACGGCAAAGAATTCGAGGAGCGCCGCGTGCTGGCACCCGATTTGTCGGCACTAACGGATAGCCTGAATGCGCTACTCGGGCGCGATGGGCGCGCGATTTCAGCGCTCAATGCCAGCTTGATGGCGAGCGCCATGACCGATCGGCTTGGCTTGCGCATGGTTGAAATTAGGGCCGATGTGGCGGCTAAGCTGGTGCATACCTACAGCCTAACCAAAGGCGTTGCGGTGGGGCTCAACCCGATTCCGATTGCTGATTTATTAGCGGCTGCCGGCATTGATATTGCACTGGTGCTGCATTTGAGCCGCGTGTATGGCTTGCCGCTGACTAAAACCGAAGCCGGCCAGCTAATCGGCACCATTTGTGCGCAGCTAGCGGTGCTGATGGGCGCAATTTGGGGCGTTCATCTGGTCGCCAGCGCATTGAAAGGTTTGAGCGTGGGCCTGTCAACTGCGCTAACCGCCGGTGCCCAAGGCGCACTGGCCTATTACGCTACTACACTGACCGGACGCGCCGCCGAGCGCTACTTGCAAAACGGCAAAAGCTGGGGCGAACTTGGCCCCAAGCGCGTGGTCAGTGAAATTCTTGAGGGCATTGATCGAGATTCGATCCTGCGAGAGGCCAGGGCGAGTATTTTGGCGAAGTTGAAGGCTTGATGGTGCGGACAGCTATTGTGGTTGGGGGCTTCGTCGGTAATGAAGGCATCGAAAATTGAATAAAATAGCTTCTTTAGATTCGTCAATTAACGGAAAATAACTTTTTAGCCAAAAAGCGGAAAAAGCGTTTGTGGGCGTCGACTCTAGTTTTTGCCCTACTTGCAACAGCTTGACCTGCGCTGAGCCGGTCTGCGTATTCAATAGCTGCGCGAGCTCGGTAACCGCCGTGGTGCAAGGGCCAGATAATGATTATCGGCGCTATAAATTTGGCAACAGCTATCGATATAACGAAGGCAAGCTGACCAGCGTCGAGCGTGGCAGCAGTGAAACCAACATTCTGCAAGTGGAAACCACCGGCTATCAGCTAGGGTAAATCGGGCAAAGCTTCGCCACGCCGATGGGTAGGAGCCTACGCAATCGTGGCGATGGCTTTGTATCCGAGTATCAGCGCCCAAAGCGCAGCCACCGCATCGCACGCGATGGCGCGACGTTTGACTGGACGGCGGATAGCTTTGATGCTTATGCCAGGGCGACCAACGCTACCAGAGCCAGCAGCTTAGGTTTTAGCCGTACGGAAAGCATGAGCTATTACGACGATACGGCGATATGGGTCATTGGCCAGCTGCAATTTGTCACCGTCGGCAGCGATGTAGTTGAGACGACGGGATATGATGCCGCTACCGCCTTACCTATCTTTCGCTTTGCGTTTAACAAGCTCATGCAGCAGCGCAACTACTACAGCACCGGCGCGCAAGCGGGTTTGGTCAAAGAAGTTTTCGACGCCAGCGGCGCCAAGAAAACCACGCTCGATAGCTATCAGCGCGGCCTACCGCAGTCGGTCGTTTTTGATGATGCCAGCACGATTGCGGTGGTGGTCATTCAATGCGCGCGGTGAGATTGACAGCTTGACTGATCAGCTCGGTTACAAGAGTTGCTACGCGCCGTCGACCCAAAGTTCCTTTGCGCACAGACAGCAACCGCCAAGTAGTAGTTTTATTGCGCCACCTAGCGCGCAGCCGCACAGGATTTTGTAGTGAGTAAGCACAGGCAGAGAATAAAAATAACCATTGAAGAAACCTGGGTGCTGGTCAAAACCGCATTATCATCTTGGAGCGATGACTATGCGCAGAGTATGGGCGCAGCTTTGGCCTATTACAGCTTGTTTTCGATCGCGCCGCTATTGCTCATTGTCATCTCGATTGCTGGAATGGTTTTCGGCGAAGAGGCCGCGCGAGGCGAAATTACCGGGCAATTGCAAAGCCTATTGGGCGCCCAAAGTGCACTAGCGGTGCAGTCTTTACTCGAAAGCGTCAATAAACCTGCGCAGGGCATTACCGCAACCGTTATAGGCGTAGTTTTGTTGCTGATTGGGGCAACGTCTGTATTTGGCGAATTGCAAGATTCACTAGACCGAATCTGGCGCGCTCCGGTGCGGGAAGGCAGTGGTTTATGGAATTTGATCCGTGCACGTTTGCTTTCATTTGGCATGATTCTGGGCATTGGCTTCTTACTGATGGTGTCTTTGGTTTTTAGCGCTGCTTTATCTGCAACCACCAGGTGGTGGGGGCCGCTATTCACGGGCTGGGAATTTGCCGCGAATATCGTCAATTTCATTTTCAGTTTTTTCATGGCGACCGGCATGTTTGCCATGATCTACAAAATTATGCCCAGGGTACGAGTGCGCTGGGACGAGGTGTGGATTGGTGCGGCGATCACCGCTGTGCTATTTACCATTGGCAAATTTCTGATCGGCTTTTACATTGGTAGCAGCGGCGTCGGCAGCACATTTGGTGCTGCTGGATCTTTGGTGGCTTTGCTAGTGTGGGTGTATTACTCGGCGCAGATATTTTTGATGGGCGCTGAGTTCACTTGGGCGTATTCACACATCTTTGGTTCCCGCAAAAGCAAACACACGCCGAAAGCGCTGACCGGCGCGCTAGTCGATAACGGTGCCATGGCGCTGGAATCCGGAAGTAAAGTAGCGAGGGCCGCACAGCCTTGAGAAGCACAAAGCAAACCAGTGCGAAGTGGGTGATTTACCGCGAAGCTTTTCTTAGTGCGTGTTCAGCGTGTTCCTCCGCCGCTGCCCTAACAGTCGCTCACCTTAGGGTTAAGTGAGCTCCCAGAGACCTTGAAACAGCGCTCGCCAGTCTGCTGCAACTCGTTGCGCTCAAAAATCAATCCCACACCATCCCACTCATGTTGGTTGCTCGGATTTTTATGCTAGTTGCAGAGTTCAGGATGGCGAGAAATTCGGAGCCGCCAGTTTTGCGCCCGCTAGCCCAACTGCCCGGCCGACACGGCGACTGCCAATAGACGTAAAAATCGGCGAGGTACCCGCCGTTATGAACAAACCTGATGCTCCGACGTTTCGGAAAGGCTTGGTCCGCGTGACAGGGTCGGCGACGGCACGGCGCTTTTCCTCGTCGAGCGATGAGGCGAGCTGCTGTTCTCGTACACGCTTCATGTCGTCGAGCCATCCGTCGAGCCGCTGCTCTTTTTGGCGAATCTGTTCAGGCGTTCCTTCGCACAGCTGCTCGCCGCCGGTAATCCTTCGAAATTCTTTTTCGCAATTCGTCGTTTGAATCTTCGTCATCGGAACCTAAGCCGTCGGCGGTCGAATCTTCCTCATCGGAACCTACGCCCTCGGCGGTCGAATCTTCGCTTTCGTCTGCAGATTCTTCGCTTTCGTCGGCGGCTTCACTGCCTTCATCGCTAGCTGCTTCGGGCTCAGCCGAGTCGGGCGTTTCGGCGGCGGGGTCGCCACCCGCGTCGTGTTGGGTCTGCGGTGTGTCTTCAGGTGTTGGTGCTGGCGTTTGTGTCGGTGTCGGTGTCGGGCTGCTAGGCGTCGGCGGATCTTTCTGGGATCTCGTGAGGTCGTGGGTGCCGCCCGGCAAGCAATCATTCGAATCGTCGATAACGTCGTCCTTAATGCAGCCCCGTCCGCTACCACGCCATCGGACTCCATCGCGGCAAAAACCGGCGCGCTCAGAAAAATTGCTTGCTAAGCGAAGGTGAAAATCTTTGAAGCTCGGTTCATTGAATGTCCTGTGGAAATCTGCGCGCCAATTACAGGCAGGAGTCGTCAGCAGTCAGTGCATTCCTCAACCCGGATCCATCGCACTCAGCAAATAGGCACGTGCAGTTTGGTGATCTCTAGAACACGTCATGTGCGACACGCCCTGCATTTGCCCAATTTCTTCTAAAGAAAGGCCAGCGAAGGTGCGCAGTAAAAAGGTTTCGTGGCAGCGAGCATCGACTTGCTGCAGTCGATCCAATGCCTGAAGCATTTCGAACAGCTGATCTGGCGCGTTCTCGCCCTGCAGCTCCAGATCGGTCAGCGTGATGTGCGTAAGCTTTCGATCACCGCGCTTTTGTGCCTGCCATGCGCGCGCGTGATCCAACAGGATCTGTCGCATAGCCAGCGCTGCGGTGCGCAGCAAATGTGCGCGATCAACGCTTTGGTGCTTGCTTTCTGCCAGCTTAAGGAAGGCCTCATGCACGATGGCCGTGGTGTTGAGCGTGGGTGCGTCAAAACGCCTGCGCAAACTTTGGGCGCGGGCTTTTAGCTCCACATACAGCGACTCGAACAGTTCCGCATCGGGCGTCGGCGCGCTAGGTGACATAGCGATTTTCATAGCGAACTTGTTTGCCTTGGCAAACGAGGCAATCAAACACTTGTTTGCCTTGGCAAACGAGAAAGTCAAATATTTCCAAGCTAAACATCACTGTACCTTTTATCTGAGAGCCTGTTCAAAACGCCTGGAAATTTCGTTCAAGTCGATGAGCAGGGCAAATCCTCTGCGCAACCCAATGACTTTCAGCCGGAGCACGCCATGAAACACCCCACAATGATCGCACTTTCTCTGCTTTGCCTGATGCCCAATGCGGCGTTTGCCGGCTCGATACAGATAAACAATAACGTCAGCGGCCCGGGTAGATTTGAACTCTCGGTGGAAAACGGCGGCGGAACCAATTTTGCTGCGGTGTTCCCCATCCCCTCAGTGACGTCAAACTATGACCTGGTGGACGGGTTCATACCCTTCTTGCAGCTTGGGGCGGTTGGTGGTGCCGTGGAATTATTTCGCTCAAGCGATTCGATTGTCTTCATTGCGCAAACCCAAACGGTGCGCTCTACCGGCACGGTGAGCGGACCCAACGGCCCTATTTCTTGGGTTTCCGAAGCGCGGCTTAGCGGGCCACAGCGCTTTGAAAATAAAATCACCTTCAGCAGTACAGCGCCTTTCGGCGCCGTGCGCTTCATCAACCTACTGGACGGCAGCGTGATCGACCGCGCCGGATTGATTGATCCGGGCACACCGAATTTCAATCTTCAGTACTACACCGAAGATCAAAGTGTCAGCACCAGCGGCATCTCTCATGGGATTGCGCAATCGACGCTGGTAAACGCCAGCTACGCAGGCTGGGTGATGCGCGATTTTTCACCATTGTTTTCCAACATTATCAGCTCAACGCGCGAGGTGTTTAGCGTCAGCGGAATTTTAGACAATATTTTAGTCACCACTTCGGATCCAAGACTGCCGGCAATTACCGCCTACAAGATATTTGAAAGCCCATCTGACCCCTCGTCTGCCTTCGCTGTGGACTTAAATGCTGCAGCCACCAGCGCAACGGTAGTAACCTATCTAACAGCAAGCCCAGTCGTGCAGCTCGACGCCATATTTAAAAATGGCTTTGAGTAGGTGCGCCGGCACAAACCGGCAGAGCGTAATGGGTGAAAGTCCCCCACAACAAAAGGAGTAGCGAACCATGTTTGTCCCCGAGTCATGCGAGTTGAACCGTGAGGTGCAGCGCGAAGCGTTGACAGGGGTGCCGATAGGCCAGCCATTGAGCCGCGATAAAAACCTTAATCTGGATGTCGACGCTTTTTACTCAGCGGAAGACAGCATGCAACGGCGCGTGATCGCGAGTGTCGGTGCAGTCCAGCGTGGTCGCAGACCCTGGCATGTCGGTAAGCGCTTTGTACGGGAGCCGGGAGATCTCCCGCCTGACCGCGTTGATGTAAATCAAACGGTCCGCATTGGGAAGGCGAGGAGCCGAAGCCAATGATGCACGGGCAGGAGAAGTCAGACTTGGGCATAGTAGCGATGAAGTCGGCGAACAAGTTTGCGCAAGCAAATGCGGAGACGATGGAGCGAAGGCCTGGGGCCAAGGAGAACACGAGTCAATCGAGCAAGCACCGAACGCTGAGTCGGGAAAGTTTGTCCCAGCGATTGGATCGTGTACGGGAGAGAGCAAAAAGCCATAAAACAGAGCGATTTACGTCATTACTGCACTACATCACACCTGAAGTATTGGGGCTCGCATTTTCGTGGTTAAAGCGAGATGCAGCATCTGGGATTGATGGGGTGACGTGGAAAGACTACGAAGCTACTCAAGAAGAGCAACTGGCAGATTTGCACCAGCGCTTACACCGTGGCGGCTATCGGGCACTGCCTTCCAAACGCAAGTACATACCCAAAGCCGATGGAAAATTGCGGCCACTTGGGATTGCGGCGCTGGAAGACAAGATCGTTCAGCGCGCCGTGGTCGAGGTATTGAATGCGATTTACGAGAAGGATTTTTTGGGGTTTTCGTATGGTTTCCGGCCTGGGCGCGGTCAGCATGACGCGCTCGATGCATTAGCGGTTGGAATCAGCAGTCGCAACGTTAATTGGATACTGGATGCGGATGTATCGAAGTTCTTTGACACGGTAAATCACGATTGGCTGATGCAGTTCGTGGCCCACCGGATCACCGATCCACGGATACTGAGGCTAATCCAGAAATGGCTCAAAGCGGGCGTGATGGACGCAGGGGAATATCAGGAAACGAACGAAGGCACGCCGCAAGGCGCGGTGATCTCACCTTTGCTGGCGAATGTGTACTTGCACTATGTGTTCGATTTATGGGCACATCAGTGGCGAGGACGACACGCGACAGGCAAGGTGACGATGGTTCGCTATGCCGACGACATTGTGGTGGGTTTTCAGTATCAAAAGGATGCAGAACGCTTCTTGGCGGCAATGCGCGAGCGGCTGCAAAGGTTTGGACTAGAACTGCACCCAGAGAAAACACGACTGATTGCTTTTGGTCGATATGCGAATGCGTATCGCCGTCAGCAAGGGGAGCGTAAAGCCGAGACGTTTAACTTCTTAGGCTTCACGCATATCAGTAGCGTGGATCGTCATGGCAATTTCCAACTGCAACGTCACACACGACGGGATCGGATGCGTACTGCGCTGCGCAAAGTCAAACAAACTTTGCGCAAGCGCTGGCACTGGACAATTCCAGAGCAAGGGAAGTGGTTAGGCCAAGTGGTAGGTGGCTATTTTCAATATCATGCGGTACCTACCAACTCAAGGCGCCTCGACGCTTTTCGTCACTTCGTAGTGGACTTATGGCGGCGCGCGCTAAAGCGGCGTAGCCAAAAGGACAAGATGACGTGGCAACGCATCGAGCGGCTTGCCGCCGACTGGCTTCCGATGCCGCGCATTCTGCACCCGTGGCCAAATATGCGCTTTCTCGTCAAACATCCAAGGCAGGAGCCCGGTGCGTAAGTTGCGCCCGCCGGGATCTGTGCGGGGGGCCTGCTGTAAGGCAGGTTCCTACCGCGATGGGGAAAAAGCAGTCGCGCCACAGATGAAATCAAGGCAATAACGAATGCATCAAACCGAAAACCAAAC
>JANOQN010000064.1:0-215909 GCA_031422315.1 Rhodanobacteraceae bacterium | reverse complement strand
CATTCGATCGTGCATTTATCAAGCAAGCCAACGGCCTGACTGAATGCCGTGTTGAAAAGCCTTGATAGAGGAATATCTCGGAAAATGAACCTACTCGCCGAACTCCGCCGCCGCAACGTCATCCGCATGGCCGGGCTGTATCTGGTCGGTGCGTGGCTGATTGTGCAAGTCGCCGCGACACTATTGCCGGTATTTGAAGCACCCGGCTGGATGATGAAAACGCTGGTTGCTCTGCTGGCGATTGGCTTTATTCCCGCGCTGGTTGTTTCCTGGGTGTTTGAACTCACGTCGGATGGCTTGAAGCGCGACAGTGAAGTGACGAATACGGAATCCGTCGCCCCGCAAACCGCGCGGCGGATGGATCGCATGATCATTGTCGTGTTGCTCTTGGCGCTGGGCTACTTTGCGCTTGACAAGTTCGTGCTGGCGCCGGGGCGGGGCGCAGCGGCAGCGGTTGCCGCGCTAGCCCCCAATCAAACTTGGGCACCCGAACCCGTCAAAACCCCAGCCGCAGCCTCCATCGCCGTGCTGCCCTTTGCCGACATGAGTCAAGCTAAAGATCAGGAATATTTCTCCGATGGTTTGTCGGAAGAAATCCTCAACCTGCTGGCGCAAATTCGCGATCTCAAAGTGATTGGCCGCACCTCGTCGTTCGCGTTCAAGGGCCGCAACGAAGATCTGCGCACCATCGGCAATACGCTGGGCGTGGCGTATCTGCTGGAAGGCAGCGTGCGCAAAGCGGGCAACGACTTGCGCATCTCCGCGCAGCTGATCTCGGTCGAAGACGGCTCGCACCTGTGGTCGCAAAGCTACGACCGCAAGCTGGAAAACGTGTTTGCGATCCAAAGCGAGATTGCGGCATCCATTGCGCAGGCGCTGAAAATCAACTTGCTTGCTGCGGGCCAATCCGCGCCGGTGGCACAAGCGGCGGCCTCACTGCCGGCTTACGAGTTATTCCTGCAAGCGCGGCCGTTGATTCAGGGCCGCACCCGCAGCGGGCTGGAAGCCGCGCGCGGTTTGCTCGAAGAGGCGCTCAAGTTCGATCCCAACTATGCTCCGGCGCTGGCGGCGCTGGCGCAGACGGTGCTGCACCTGCGAAGCGGGAGCGGTGGCTACGGCGACATTCCGCTCGATCAGGCGCTTGCCATCGCAGGGCCCCTGCTGGACAAGGCGCTGGCGCTGGATCCGACGTTGGCCGAAGCGCATGCGGTGCAGGGTTTGATCTTCACAGATCAACGCGACTTCGCGCGTGCTGAGGCGGCACTGACCAAAGCGCTGGCGCAGAACCCGAATCTGCCGGACGCACTGCACTGGCAGGCAATCCTGCTCGAGCGAAGCGGACGTCTGCGCGAATCCTTGGCGGTGCGGCAACGGCTGGACGCGATTGATCCGCTCAACGTGGGCAATCTGGTGAGTCTTGGCGGCAGGCTGCGGGATCTCGGCAAGTTGACCGAAGCCCAAGCCGTAACCGCGCGCCTGCTGCGTACCTTTCCGGACTATCAGCAGAGTCTCGCGGCACGAGGAAGCGACCTGTATGACGGCGGCCAATTGGCTGATGCACACGTTCCAGCCGCACGAATGCTGGCCATCGGGTCGAATTGGGCGCCGCTGGCGAACGCGGTGATCCACTACCGCGTAGGCGATTTTGACCGCGTACTGTCGCTTCAAGGCATTCCCACATTCAGGGCGCGGGCACTGCTTGCGCTGGGCCGGAGTGACGAGGCTATCGCCGATTTGCGTGAACAGCTGGCGGCGACGCCGGACGATCTTGATGCTGGCGAAACCCTGCTCACCACACTGACAGGTGCCGGCCGCTTCGATGAGGCACTGGCGCTTTACCGCGAGCGTTGGGGCGATATCAAAGCACTGGATGCCGACGTCGGGCCCACGGAATCGGGACCCTTCGAAGCCATTGCCGCCGCGCAGCGGGCAACCGGCGACAAAAAAGGCTTGGCCGAAACACTGGCGAACTGGCGGGGGCGTCTGGACTTTTGGCGTGAGCAGGGCTATGCCAGCGGCGAGTTTGTCATGACCGAGGCCCGTTTTTTCGCACTTGCCGACGAGCGCGCTGCGGCGCTGAAGGCACTGACCCAGGCCATTGATCTGGGCGTCCGCGACCCACTGCTCGACCGCGATCCGGCTTTCGCCGAGTTGCGCGACGTTCCGGAGTTCAAAGCTCAGAACGCTCGCATGACCGCGTTGATCAATATCGAGCGCGCCAAGCTTGGTATGGCGCCACTGCCATGAACTTGCCTGCCGAACTCCGCCGCCGCAACGTCATCCGCATGGCCGGGCTGTACCTGGTCGGGGGCGTGGCTGATTGTGCAGGTCGCTGCCACGTTATTGCCGGTATTTGAAGCCACTTAACAGAATGGGCTTTCCGAAGTGAGCGTGATCATAGTTGTATCCGATCCAAACTTAGCCGAAGTACATGCTCTTCTGAGCGCCGAGCTGTGTTGGGCGAGCAATCTGCCGCAAAGCCGGTGTCAAGCGTTCAATAGGGCAGTTCTTCCCGCAGACGCACAAACCCACATTTGTGCTAGTGTTGCTCTGAGAATCGCTTAACTCAGGCGCGCATTAGCGTGACGTTTTTCCAAGGCAATCAACTTTACCGGAGCGCTTATGAGCCGCTTGACCATCGATATTGACGATCAGCAGCACCAAAATTTAAAGGCTATGGCGGCCCTGCAAGGCAAAACAATCAAGCAATATGCCATCGAGCGACTGTTTCCACTCACTGCGGTTGAAGATCAGGCTTGGCGAGATTTGAAATCGTTGCTCGCGCAAAGAATTGGCGAGGGTTTGTCGGGTGGCATTTCCACCCAGAGCATTGCGCAGATTGTCGATGAAGAATTGAGTGTGGACCAGGATCGGTGAGCGCCGCTTATGTGCTGAGCAAATCGGCAGCAGCAGATTTGCGTGCAATAGTCCGCTACACCCAAAAGCGCTGGGGTCCGGATCAGGTCGTAACTTACGTTCGTCAATTGCAAAACGGCATCGAGCGGCTGGCGTGCGGTGGCAGTGATAGCAAAGATTTGTCTGAGCTCTACCCAGGTCTGCGCATGCTCCATTGCCAGAGTCATTACATTTTTTGTTTGCCTCGTGATCACGGGCCTGCGTTGATCGTCGCGATATTTCATGAGCGCATGGACTTGATTGCGCGTGTGGCGAGCAGACTGCTATGACCCGCGAGGCTGAACTATGAACTTCTTCGCCGAACTCCGACGCCGCAACGTTATCCGCATGGCCGGGCTGTATCTGGTCGGTGCCTGGCTAATCACCCAAGTCGCGGGCACCATTTTGCCGATGTTCGATGCACCCGATTGGGTGGCGCGCACGGTCGTTATCCTGCTCGCAATCGGCTTTATTCCCGCGCTGATCATTTCCTGGGTGTTTGAGCTAACGCCCGACGGCTTGCGGCGTGAAGACGATGCGGCGCCCGCAGAGCCCATCGACTCCACTGAACCCAGCACCGCGCAGCGCATGAATCGCATGATTATCATCGTGCTGCTGTTGGGCTTGAGCTATTTCGGCGTCGATAAGTTCGTGTTGGCACCAAAACGCGATGCGGCTTTGGTGGCAAGTACAGCGCTGAGCGTGCAATCGCAAGCTATCGCCGTTACCCAAGCCGTGGTCAATGACAACTCCATCGCAGTGATGCCCTTTGTGAATATGTCGTCCGACAAAGAGCAGGAGTATTTTTCCGATGGCATGACCGAGGAGATATTAAACGCGCTGGCGAATGTGCCGAAACTGGCCGTCACCGCACGCACCTCGGTGTTTTCGCTGAAAGGGCAAAATAAAGACGTGCGCGAAATTGGCAAATTGCTAGGCGTGGCCTATGTGCTCGAAGGTTCGGTGCGCAAGGCGGGTAATGAATTGCGCATCACCGCGCAGCTCGTGCGCGCCGATAGCGGTTTTCATTTGTGGTCGGAAACCTACGACCGCAAGCTGGAGAACGTGTTTGACCTGCAGGCCGAACTGGCTGGCGCCATTGCCAAAGCCTTGGAGTTGCCGCTGGGCTTGGGCGGCGATGCGGCTTTGGTCAGCGAGCGTTCCAGCGATCCACAAGCGTATGCGCTCTATTTGCAAGGGCGTGCTGGTCATCGGGCGCGCGGTGCTGGCGTTAAGAAATCCGTCGAGCTTTATCGCGAAGCGCTGAAGCGGGATCCGAAGTTCGCCCCCGCGTGGGCGGGTTTGGCCAACAGCCTGGCGGTGCTTCCCTGGTATGTTTCCGAGGCGGACAAGGCCAATGCACCTGCCTTCATGGGTGAGGCCGAACAGGCTGCTAAGCAAGCACTGGCGCTGGCACCGAATTTGCCGCAAGCGTACACCGCGCTGGCGTCGGTTTACACTTTCCAATGGCGATGGGCGGAGGCAGAGCAGTATTTTAAGCGCGCCTTGGAATTGGCACCGAATGACGCGGAACTGCATCACGAATATGCCGAATGGTTTGGTGCAATGGGTCGCCACGATGAAGCCCTGGCGTCGGCCAGCAAAGCCGTGGAGCTGGATCCTTTGGTGCCGATTTACCTGAATGGCAAGTCCAATATGTTAGTGCAGCTTTTGCGACTGGATGAGGCCATCGAATTCCGGCAAGCGGCGTACGCGCTGGCACCCGACCTGAAAATGACTACGGATACTCTTTTCGGTACTTACATTCGTGCCCGGCGCTTGGACGAGGCGGAAAAACTGTTGGATGAGATCCGTTCTTCCGAATTGGCCTATATTGCGCAGGATTCCACCTGGGATCCGAAAAAAGATGTGCAGCGAATACGGCGCGCGACGGTACGCGTCTTGCGCGACCCAACACAGCTACAGGTGATTCGCAATGAACTGGATGACGAAGACTTTGCTCAGCTGCTCGTGTCCGTCCGGCTGCACGGCTCGAAACCTGAAGACATTGATGCTCAATTCAAAAATTATGAGGAGTTATTGAAGAAGCACGCAAACGGCGCGGACCCGATTGTGCAATTGCGCAGCGTTCGCTATGACGAGCATCGCAAAGACCCACGCTACATCCGCTTGTTGAACAAAGCCGGGTTCGATGACGAGGGCAACTTCCGATGAGGGGCTTTTTGTCGGAACTCAAATGCCGCAACGTGACCCGCATGCCCGTGCCGCCGCAAATATGCCAATAAAGACTACCGCTATGAGTGAGGAGGCCTAAATGACTGAAGCAAGCCCCGAAACCGACCCACCGCGCCGCACTCGCCTGCTGCGGGTTGCCGAGCATATCCGCACACAAAACTGGACCGCGATTGGCATCGATTTCCTGATCGTGGTGCTGGGTGTGTTCGTCGGTATGCAGGTATCGAACTGGAATCAGGAGCGCGAGAACCGCCAGCGCGGGGCCGAGTTCACCGAGCGCCTGCGCACTGACCTCATTGCGGAGCGCTGGGTGTTTGATTTCATTCCCGCCTACTTCAGCGACGTGCGCGATGCAGCTGACCGCGCCGTGCTGGCGCTTGAAGGTGGCGCCTAGCTGTCCAACCACGACCTGCTGGTGGCGGCCTACCGAGCTACGCAGTACCGCGAGGGCAATCGGCGCCGCACCACTTACGACGAGCTGGTGTCTACCGGCAGCCTGGGCCTGATCACCGATAAGCGCCTGCTGCGCGGGGCGGCCGCAATTTTCCGCCTGCGAACGATCGAGAACGTAGTGCGCGAAAGCATGGAATCACGCTATCGCCACATCTTCCGCCAGAGCGTCCCTAACACTATGCAGCGCGAGCTCGCCCGCAGCTGCGGCGACCGCAGCATCCTGCCCGGGCAGTACGAGGGCATCGACACCGTCATCGATTACCCCTGCACGCTGGAACTTGAGCCAGCCGCTATTGATGCTGCGGCCGAAGCGCTGCGCAGCGATCCCGAAGTGCTGCGTGCGCTGCGCCTGCGCGTCGCTGATGTCGAGACCCGTCTCGGAGACTTCCAAAACGATGCCAAGCTCGGCTTGTTCGACGCCGTGATCGAGAAAGCGCGCTGAGCTGTGGGAATCTGCGCGCCAATTGCGGGCCAGAACCTCTACGCTTCCACTCGCAAGTTTGAAAGCATGAAACTGCCTCGCCCCGACCCAAGTTCGTCATTCCAGCATTTTATTGGCGGGAATCCAGTCACCTAATCGCTGGGTGGACTAGAATTTTCTGGGCTTAGATTTCCAGCAATTTGGCGCTTTCGACTCTCACGCACATCAATTTCAATATCTAGTTCAAGCTGATTTGAGAAGAAATGAAAGCCGTCTCGCTTAGCATCGAACCAGCGTTGGCAATGAAAGACAGCGTCACAGCCGAACAGCGTTTGGCATTTCTGGCTGCCGCAGTAGCTCGGCTGCGGGCTGATTTCGGCAGCTTGCAAGTCATGCAATCCGTTGAAGCAGTCGTTTCCAACAAAGGGCAAGTCACTTTACCCGGCGGAGCTGCCGATGATTGCTTTTCGCGGCATCCTTGCAGGCTATGATTTGGGTGATATCGAGCCTGAGAAAGAGCCAGACCGATAGTTTTAATGCACCTCGTCAATTCTTCCAGCTGGATTGAGTACCTGCAGAATTCGCCACGCGCAGACTTGTTTGCTGCGGCGATCGAAGACCACTACCGACAGCTAGTGCCTACCATCGCCCTGTATGAAGTACACAAGATTCTCAGCCGCATCTTGCCTAAAGCGCCACCGGCAACCTGCGCGATGTGTATTGTTACCGTGACCAGCTCGATGGCCACACGGAAAGAAGCTACCAGCCGGGGCAGTGAGCGATTTTTGGTATTACAGCAGCGCCTGCCAGTCGCGCGGTTTCCCGCGCTGATGCGGATTATTAAGCGTGAAAAGATCAAGCGCTCAGCCAGTGTGCCCTGTTCGAAAACCGCTATCTCATTTAGACGCATTAGCTGACTCCGTATCACGAAACGCTTGCTCCACCATCGGGGAAAGTGCGCGGGTGAAATTGCTGAAATCCGCCGCCGACAAATGCAACCATTCCGGCAAGTTCAATCCTTAAAATTCTGGGTGGTCCTCAAAGCAAAAGCCCTGTGCCGAAGTGCGGCCCATCAACACATCCAAGGTGCTTTCACGCCGAAAAGCCTGGCTTTCGAAGGTGTAGAAATCGCCGCTGCTAGGCGGGCGCAGAAATAGCAAACGCACGCCGCGTGCGCGCAGTATTTTCTCGGCTGTTTCCGTACTAGCCATTTGCGTTTCAATCACTTTTTGCATTTTTTCGGGCGTATTCATGGGCTCAGGCCGTTGGCCATTGAATCGTTCGGCCCAGGTGTTTCGCGCCATGGTTTGGTAGGCAAGGCCATATCAGTTTCAACCTTTAGCCACATAGTGGTGTTGCGATCGCGCCAGATGCCCGTCTTCTCGCCTATGCCTCGGATAGCAGTGGCAACGAAAGTTTTATTTAATCGCTTAACCTGTGTAGTTGAGTTTTTTCAGCTTGAAAAAAGCGAATGAAGCCTTTTTTGCAACTCAAATTTTCTCCCTAGTAACGACGCTACAAATAAAAGACCCCCGAAAAGCCATTGCCAACTTACCCCCATTTTTTCCCACCGTGTTTGGTTATGACGCCGTTGATCCACCAGAAGAATCATGGCATCGCCCGAGATAGAGATCACATCATCGTTTACGTTGGCTTGAAAAACGCCCTGAGCGTTTATGGGCACACCATTCGAAACTTCAGTCTTCAACCCGTTAATACTTAAATTCGCTTCTTTGGACTGTAATGAAAAGTGTTCTAAGCTACCGCTTTGAAACACCTCATTTAATTTCTTTCTTTGTACAGAAAAAGATCCTAAGCCAGTTATAATTTCAGTGCTGGCATTTTGGGTTAACTGCCGTATGCTTGGGTCCGTAAAACTCAATGTAATGGAACCCGATACCAAAGGGCTGCGAACCAGCGTTGTTGCAGATAGTGGCAGCTCTATGGTTTGGCAACCATTGCTGTCATTCAGCATTGTGTCATTACCAATAAAAAACTTAAAGGGGAAATTTTCTTCTCCTACCTTAAACGAAATAGTTCTAGAGAATTCGGCATTTTCAGTTAGAACAATCGTGAAATATTTGACGATTGAAAGCCCAGCCCCTCTAAATACAAGATTCTGATTGCTTGAAGGTATTTTCACATCAAAAATACTATTGACGTTTTCTATCTCAAAGCTACCAGACTTGGGCATTGGATGGAAGCTTTTAGACCCATATCGCTTTATTCCAATAAAAATAACTCCCTCACCAAAATTCACGGCGAGCGGGTCTCTAAAGACTTTAGACCAAATAACTGGTGTTTTGGCAATATCTGCGAGAGCTTTATCATTTTGCAACAGCATGCAATGTTCTTGCAACCTTAACTCTACTCTGACTTCTTGGTCTGCCGAGTTAAACTTAATTAGATCGACGTCGCTTGACGTGCCATGCCACTCTACCGCTTGATCAGGAGTTTCGAAAAAAGAGTTCAGCCATCTGAAATTGTTTATTTTGGCGTCTGTGACAGTTTGAAAGTTGTTTGCTTGAGAAAAAGCTAGGTTAAGATGTACGGGGGTAAGGGCTAGAAAAAAATTATTAGCAAACCACAAAGTTAGAGAAGCTGCAAATGTTAACGCGACCAAAAAAATTAAATGTTTTTGGCAATCCAAATAAAGAGCCACTATAAGAGCTACAAGGCAACCACCAAGAAGATTGTAGGTTAAATTTATTAAAAAATCATTCAGCCCACCTTGGAAAAGATCAAAAATAACCAGTGATAGCGCGATAGCAACCGCCAATCTGAAAAATATATGCTTCATTAGAAGAGGTCGGACTGAAAACCAAACCGAGAGAAGAGCCAAGCATGATAAAGCCCAATAATTTTTAGGAAAAATCCAGTTTGTGAAAGGAAGCCCGAGAAACAAATTTGAGTTATTGACAGAATCGTACAAGGTTGACTCTGTACTTGTTATTATAGAATGAAAAACTAACTGAAGCGACGGGCCGCAGACTATTAGAAAATAAACGCTGAGCGCTATACTAATTCTTTCCGTTATAGAGATTTTTGAATTATGTTGCACGAGAATCCTAATAAAAAAATATTTTCGTCTTGCCAGCTCGGCTGTGAAGCGTTTTGTATCAACACTTAAGTATTTCCAAAGCAAGCTCGCCATCATCGCTAATTTTAAATACTACTTGCAAATTGTTATCGGCAATCAATCATAGTCTTTTGCCTTAAAACAATTGGTTATCACAAGACCCCAAAACCCCAATTCAGTGTAGGGTTCAGTTATGCAATTAGTAGAATCAATGAATTGCCAGGTTACGCTGCCAGCCGCCACGCGAAACTAGCCCAGCGTTATACCCGGTTCGCACACTCACTTCGCGCAAAGCTTACTGCAAACCGTAGAGCAATTTTGCTTGCTGCCTCGGATTGCTCGGTTTTGAGTTGAGTGCTAAGCTCGTCTTACCCTAGTAAGGCGAGTAGCATCATGATTGTTACGGTTTCTGAAAAAGGTAAAGTCGTCATTCCTGCAAGATTGCGTGCGCGCCTGGGTATTTCTGCCGGAACAAGGTTAGAAGTCACCGAAGACGGCGGCAATCTGCGCTTGCTGGTAGAGCCACAACGCAAAACACTCAGCGCCGCAGCGTGTATTGGCGTCACGGGCTACATTGGGCCAAAGATCAATCTGATGGATATGGATCCCGCTCGTTTCGCCAGTAAATTGTGATCGCACTCGACACCAATGTACTCGTGCGCTTAGTGACCGGAGACGATGCCGCGCAGGCAAAGCGCGTTGCTGCACGGATTGATACTGGCGATGCTTTTTTTGTTCCGCTCACTGTGGCTTTGGAGCTTGAATGGGTGTTACGCGGCGCCTATGCTCTTGCGCCTGATCGTATTGTCGCTGCGTTTGAAGCCTTGCTATCGATCCGCAACCTGCGTTTTGCCGATGATCAGCTGCTCAATCGAGCACTTAATCAATTCCGCGTGGGCTTAGATTTTGCGGATGCGTTGCACCAAGAGACTGCGCAAGGCTGTTCGCAGATGCTGAGTTTCGACACTAGATTTCGTAACCGCGCTGCACTGCATCTGCCTGTAGTCGTGCCATGAACTTCCCAGCCGAACTGAAACGCTGCAACGTGTCCCGCTTGGCCGGGGTGTATCTGGTGAGTGCGTGGCTGGCCGTGCAAGTCGCTGCGGGCTTTGGGCTATTTCGCGGTTGATAAGTTTGTGCTGGTGCCGGGGCGTAACACTCCCGCAGTGATTGCTGCGCCCGTGGTTGCACCCGATGCCGCCAAAACCCCAGCCGCAGCGTCGATTGCGGTGCTGCCCTTTGCGGACGTGAGTCAAGCCAAAACTAGATTGAGCTGCGTGAGGATTTGTGGCACAACGACTTTCACTTTGGCACGCCCATCGGCTACATCAAAGCGCTCACTATGATTCAAAGCCATTGGCAAACTGAAATCCTTCATTCGGCGGCGGCTCTCGAACGCAATCATAGGTTTCGGCGATTCGCGCGCCGGTGTCGATCACTTCAAAATCGCTGAAATTGACTTTGCTGGCAGGCACGGCTTGATCAAAGGTTCTGGAGCTAATGCCTAAATCGGCCCACTTCGCAGTCGTAAAACGATCATTTTCTGCTGTCAATGCAACGCTGCCACCATCTGATAACACCATGCCAAAGCGTTTCAATGTGCGAAGCACTACCTGCGCTACTGGGTTGTGAGCGCTGATGTTAAAGCCTGGCTTTAATCGTAAACGAGACCCATAAGGAATCGCATCGACCGGCCCACTCGGGCCGCCAGCGTGCGTTGCTGGCCGAACATACAAGCGGCCCAAAACGCCGCCAAGGCTTGCATCACTTGCCATGCGCGCGTTCGGCATCACAAATCGAATGGCGTGGCCTAGATCGCTATTTGGTAGAGCCTGCAGCGCTGCCACGTCGTCCGCATTAAACAGCAGCGGCGCAATTGGAAAACCCGCGGCATCTGCGCTGGTGCAATGTTCACCCCGGCCTTTGGGGCTGTAAGCACCGGTCAAACTCCAAACCGCAAGGCACTGGGATTGCAACGCGCCACCGACCACATTACTGCGGTAATTCTCGAACAGCGTGTTGCCGCGCACCACAAGTAAATGACAGTCGCCATTGAAAACGTCACAGGTGTAGCCAGCTTCGCCTTCAATTGCACCTCCACTCGGCAATGGCACTGCGCTGCCGAGCGCTTCGCAATCTGGGGAAAAATAGGGGTCCTTGTCGTTTGGAATCGGGGCAATATTGACCAACGGCGTATTGGCATCGGCATAGAGCACATAAAAGCTAAAGTCAATTTGCATGCGCCCAAATCCAAATCCACCCAGCGCCGTCACTCGATCGATCATCGCCTGCGAGTTTGGGTGCAGTGCCGCACTGTTTATGGGCAGGCGAAAGATTGAGCTTGGCGCCAATTCAGGCAGGCGCGCCGCCCATGTCACGGTACTTAACATGCCTAGCAATAACGACAAATAAAGTCTTGAATTGCACACTGCGCTCATTGATTTCATAAACACCCACCTAGTTAGTTTACTTATTTCAACTGCCAAACCTTCACTGTAGCCCCAACAAAACCTCCGCGCTTGGTACAAAGCGTTGCGCAATCGGCATGCGCCAGCCGATACCAAACGCGCGGCGCTGGCAGCGGATTATCGGCGGGGCTTGGCGGCGTTTGAATTCGGCTCTGGTAATCATGCGCAGCACGCGCTCGACTTCGCTGATCGGCACATTGGCTAAAAAAGCGCGCAGCGTGGCCACTTCACTAGCAGGCAGCGCACCGCCTTCAATCGCGAGCCGCAAAATCGCGTCCAAAATCGGATAGGTTGGCAGTGAATCAGAGTCTTTTTGATCGGGCGCCAGCTCGGCGGAGGGTTCTTTGTCGATGATTTCGGTTGGAATAAGCACTCGGCCTGCATGTGTATTGATCCAGCGCGAGAGCGCGAATACGTCCAGCTTGTAAAGATCACCAATGAGATTCAATCCACCATTCATATCGCCATAGAGTGTTGCGTAACCGACGCTCATCTCGGATTTATTGCCGGTGCTGAGCAGCAAATGCCCGAAGTGATTGCTGACTTCCATCAGCATGCGCCCGCGCAAGCGCGCCTGTATGTTTTGCTGGGTCAGCGGTGAAGGCGCACTGCCATGCGCGCCAGTGAAGTCGGCACACGCCAAGGCAAACTGCGCCTCAATGGATGTCGTGCGCAGCTCAACGCCCAAATTGCGGCAAAGCGCTATCGAATCATCTACCGAACCGCTGGAGGAATAGCGCGACGGCATAGTTACCGCCAGCACATTCTCAGGCCCGAGCGCGCGCGCGGCAATTGCAAGGGTAAGCGCCGAATCAATACCACCCGAGCTGCCAACCACCACTTTGCTGAAGCCGCATTTACGCAAATAATCTTTTAGGCCCAGGGAGATTTGCGCATCGAAAAAAGCACTTTGCTGGGAAGTTCCCAGCGCGCCTTCAAGCTGGCGATGTACGGCAGCCATGACTGGCTCGCAATCCGTCTGCACGTGGGTTATCGCCGCATGGCTATCAAGCTCCAGCAGACAAGTTGCCGTTTTGAAGGCGGGCATTTGCAGGCGCTGCTCACCCATGTTGTCAAAAGCAAACGAGTTGCCATCGAACACGATTTCATCATAGCCGCCGACTTGGTTGACCGATATCAGCGCCAGTTCGTGCCGCTTGGCGCTTGCGGAAAATCGAATAAGCCGCTCAGCGTGTTTGTTTAAATTGCTGGGGCTGGCATTGATCGCCAAAATGATCTGCGCGCCGGCCTGTTTGAGCTCGCGAATCGGGATGTCGTCATAGTCCAAATCCAGCTCGTCGTTCCATAAATCTTCGCAAATCGCAAAGCCAATCCGCAGGCCGCGAAACTCATGGATGCCGGGCACATCGCCCGGTTCAAAATGGCGCGCCTCATCGAAAATATTGTAGGTCGGCAATAAACGCTTGTGATAGCTAAAGCGCAAGTCACCACCGTGCAGCAAGGCCAGCGCATTCGCAATTGGCTTGCCAACGCCGGTATTGCGCGCGACAAAGCCAACTACCATGGCCGCGTGGCGACCCTGCGTGTCAGCTTTGAGCAAATCCAGCATGCGATCTTGCTCGGCCAAAAAATCCGACTTGCTCAGCAAATCCATCGGAAAATAGCCGCTTAGTGCCAGCTCGGTGAACACGACTAAATCCGCTGAATCCGCGTGCGCCGCGTAGATCGCTCGAATTTTCTGTGCATTGACGGCAAAATCACCGACGGTAAAGTTGCACTGCGCGAGTAGGATTTTCATGCGCTGATGGGCGCTTCAGCACTGAACTTATCTCGCAGCGCTTTGGCCACTTGCGGGTGCACAAATTCACTGACATCACCGCCCAAGCGCGCGACTTCGCGCACCAGTGTTGAGGAGATAAAGCTATGCCGCTCAGCCGGCGTCAAAAACATCGTTTCCACATTCGGCATCAAATGCCGATTCATGCTGGCCAGCTGAAATTCAAACTCAAAATCGCTGACCGCGCGCAAGCCGCGCAACACCACACGGCCACCAATCGAGGGTACAAAAGCTGCCAGCAGTGTCGAAAATCCTAAGATCTCCACATTCGCAAGATGCGCGAACGCGTTTTTAGTTAACGCCATGCGTTGTTCCAGACTAAACAGCGGATTCTTACCCGGATTGGCGGCAACCGCTACCACCAGTCGTTTGAACAAAGGCGCTGCACGCTCGACCAAATCGATGTGTCCATTCGTGAGCGGATCAAAAGTGCCGGGGTAAACGCAGGTGATGGAATTCATAAGTCGAACTCAACGAAGCAAGTTCGCTACCTTAGCCCAACTCTGGTGGCAGGCCAAGTGAAAGCGCGCGCATCAGCCATCTTTCGGCCAAACGTGCAGTCAAATTTGCTGGCGGCTCACACCCTCGTTGCTATCCCCGCGTAAGCGGAGACCCAGAGCAGGCGTCAGAAATTCGCACTGATTTTTAGTTATCCAAACTCGCATTTTTTATACTCACCAGCACGCTGAAATTTCGGTGAGTCTTGGTTCCCGCCTTCGCGGGAATGACGAGGAGTTATCTGCGTTCAATGCCCGTTCGCGTTGTTCGCAATAATCTGAGATGGGCTTAAGGCAATTAGCTGGATTAGCCTGACCGACTTACCACCTGATTACGCCCGCCAGCTTTCGCAAGATATAGCAGCGCGTCCGCATGCATCAGCGCGCGCTCATAGGTTTCAGCAGCGGGGCAATCGGTTACGCCTATTGAGATCGACACGCGCAAATCAGGGTGCTCTGAAAAGCGCAGATTTTGCACGTCGGTACACACCTGTCGAAGTAATGAGGCCGCTGCTTCGAGATTTAAATCATGGAAGAAAATCGCAAATTCTTCGCCGCCAAAACGCGCCACCATGCCAACTGGGCCTACTGTTTTCGCGGCGGTGTCGGCAATGGCTTTGAGCACTTGATCGCCGGCCTGGTGCGAATACCGATCGTTGACTTGTTTAAAATGATCCACATCCGCAATCGCTACGACTAAATGATTACCCTGAGGGCTGAGCTTTGATTTCGCTCGCGAAAATGCCTCGGCACAGCGCAAGTCAAAAAAGCGCCGATTCGGCAAACCCGTCAATGCATCTTCTCGGGCTTGGCGCGCAAACGCTTCGGCTTGCATTTGAATGGTTTTAAGCAGCGCAGTTTTTTCAACGTCTGCTGCGGCTAAATTCTGATTGCGATCGCGAAGCTCAGTCGTGCGCAGCGCTACTTCGGTTTCCAGCACGCGCTGGCGCCGATCTTTCGCGGCAATCAGCGATCGACTAAACGCCACGCCGAGCAATCCAGAAAGCAGCGCCACCGCTGGCCAAAACGCCCAGTATTCATAGAATTTAGCAGCCACCTTGACCTGTATTTTAAATGGCGCACTCCAGCTCGTCTGGCTATTGCCCGCCTGCGCTTCGAGCTGATAGGTGCCTGGCTTCAAGCGCATATATACCGCTGCGCCATCTGGGGTTGCGGTAATCCAATCACTGTCGTAGCCGTGCATCTTGTAGCGAATTTGCATGCGCTCAGCCATCAAATAGCTCAAGCCGGCAAACACAAATTCCAACCTGCGCACAGTCGTCGGCAAGTTGATTTGCTCGGCGATAGTTTGCTCTTGCTGATCGAACTTGACGCTCTCCAACACAATCGGCACCGGCTTTTGCTGGGCGGTGGCTAAGTGCGCAGGATCAAGCACGGTAACGCCTCTGGCGGTCGGTAGCCAGAGCCTTCCGGTGCTATCGACGCTAGTCGAAGGAAACGATGCGCCATTAATTTGCGCGGCGCTCATGCCATCGGAGCGGCCGAATAGATCAACTTGCATCGCCGAAATTTCTGACCGACCCAGGCGCTCGATTTCCCGCCTAGCCAGGCGCATTAAGCCAGAATTACTCGATAGCCAAAAGTTGCCTTTGCGATCTTCTGATACCGCAAACAGCGTTTCATCCGGTAGGCCCTGCGCGCGCCCGTATGCATCAAACTTGCCATCGCGAAACCGTACTAGGCCGCGATCAGTCGCCAGCCAAACCACGCCCGCACCATCTTGCAGCATGTGAAAAACATCATCCGCTGGGAAGCTTTCTGAACTTGGGTAAGTAGCAACCTTATCGCCATTCAGCACGGCAAAGCCATTGACGCTGCCGACCCAAATGCTGGCATCGCTGGCTTGCATTAAAGACAGCGTGTAATCACGCGGCAAGCCACTAGCGGTGGTGTAAACTTTACTAACTGCGCCATTGATATGCAGCACGCCTTGCGCAGTACCGACCCAAATGCTGCCATCTTTTGCTTCCAACAAAGCGCGCACTTGATTGCTCGGCAAATCCGAATCTGCACGCGTCATGGTTTGCCACTGGCCACCCACTCGGCGGCTTAAACCGGCATCGTAGGTTCCTACCCAAAGCGTGCCTGTTCTATCTTCAATGACGCTGGTAATCGATGCGTTGGAAATCGGTGCATTACGAATTTTACTGACGCTGCCATCCTTAAACTCCCCCAGCCCGCGCGAGGTGCCGATCCAGACCGAACCATCTTTACCCTGTTCATTTCTGGCTGGATAGATCGATCTGATGAACTCATCGTCCAAACCATCACGGCGGGTAATTCGAAAAAACGGCGAATCGCTCAAGCGCGTCAAACCGGCATTGGTGCCGACCCACAAACTTCCTTCGCGATCTTCGTGCAGCGCCATGACGCGATTATTGGCCAACCCGCGCGAGGCCATCAGCCGATCAAACGTACCATCGTCGCGCAGCCTGAGCAGACCGCCGCTTTGCGTGCCAACCCAGACATTGCCGTTTTTATCTTCACTAATCGTTTGCACGGCAGTTTTCAACCCGATGCCCACCGGCTCAAACATTTCCGCGCCCGAGGGTGCGCTGCTGCGCAGTCGGTACAAGCCTGTTTCACCGCCGACCCATAAAATGCCGCGCGAATCACGCTGCACACTAAAAATTGACGCGCCTTCGCTCAAGCCATGCGCTTTACCCAGCGCCAGCAGCTGGCCATTTTGATAGTGCAACAAACCGCGCGCGCCTGCGATCCACATGGAGCCATCGGTATCTTCATAGAAATTCTGAATCCAAGTATCGCCAAAATCCGCCGCAGGCCGGGGCCGTGTGAATTGCAGCGTTTTTGGGTTGTAAGTCAACACACCCTGGCCCTGGCTGCCTATCCACAGCAGGCCACTTCGATCAAACTTAAGTGTCGCAAGCTTCATGCTCAGCGCATCTTGCGGCAACGAAATCGTACTCCAGCGCCGATTTTTATAGTGATGTAGCCCCGACCTTGTCATCGCCGCCCAAACTTCGCCATCTAAGCCGGCCACCACACTGCGCACGCCGCTGGAGGTAAAACTAGGTTCAGTCACCGCATTGAAAGCAGTGAAATTGCGTCCGTTAAAGCGCGCTAGCCCGTTCCAAGTGGCAAACCACAAATAGCCATCGCTAGACTGAGTAATGCTGTGCACGGTGTTATGCGGCAAACCTTCATCGGAATACCAATTTTGCAGGTGATAGCTGGTCATGGCCTCACCCGCGCGCAGCGCATAGGCGTGCTGCACAAACAGCGTTAGACTCGCCAGCAATAGGGCCAGCTTTTGCATCATGTTTAGCCGAGTGGTTTTAACGAGCATGTTGATATTTGCAATGTTCAACCCAAGATTTCAGGTAGCTTAGCGCTCAGCTGCTTCCCTTACTACCAAAAACGCAAGTTGCCTAAACAAAAACCGCTGACAACAAAAAAACTGGACGCCAACAATGTCAATTGCAGCCAATGAATCCTCGGGCAAACCCATCAACCACCAGCCCGAGCACCCGTGGTTAGACGCTGGCTTACTGCTTGGCATTGCCACCCTACTGGCTTTTACCTGGAATTTTGCTATCTGGACGCCGTTGAAAATCCTGGTGGTATTTTTCCACGAAGGCAGCCACGCGCTCGCGGCAATCTTGACCGGCGGAAGTGTGCTGCGCATGGAAATCATTCCGAACCAGGGTGGCAGCGTGCTTTCGCAAGGCGGCAATGCATTTGCCATTGTAACGGCGGGTTATTTAGGGTCGCTGGTGATCGGCGCTTTGTTGTTGGTTCTCGCCAGCCATTCGCGCGCAGATCGCTGGATTATGGGTTTGCTGGCGCTTTCCATGGCGCTGCTCAGCGTGTTTTTCGTACGTAATTTATACGGTCTAAGCTTTGGCTTTGGCGGCGCAATTGCAGGCTTGGTCTCTGCTTATTACTTTAGTGATCGCATCAATGATTTTTTGCTGCGCTTAATTGGATTGACGTCGATGATTTACGTGCCGCTCGACATATTTTCCGACACCCTCGCCCGCCCGCATTTGCATTCCGACGCCCGAATTTTGGCGGAATTAGTCGGTGGAACGACGCAAATGTGGGGTTTTATGTGGCTGATGCTATCCGTGCCGATTATCTTGGTAGCGCTTTGGATGAGTTTGCGGTTGGCGAAAAAGTAAATTGCTGCAGAGACGTCTTAGCCACGCTCTGGTCATTCCATTTCCAAATCAAGACGATCCTAAAGCTAACCGAGCGGCGCAATGCCGCTATTCCAAAACCCAACCCGCCTGCGCGCGCAGCCGCCAAATAACCCAGCGCCTGTTACGGGTGATCGGCGCTTGCAGCAGCGCATCCAGTTCTTCTACGCTGGGCTTGGCGTAAACCAACGCGTTATCGTCTTCGAGTTTGAGCAGCGCAATGCGCTGGGCAGTCGTTACCAATGGATTGCCATTGGCGTAACGACGTACATCGACATTTTCGTCCTTTAAAAGTTTTTGCAGCGTTGCCGCGCTGAGCTCTGGCCTTGTTGCCGCCGCTTGCCGCAATTCCGGTGCTTTCGCTTTCGCCAGTGCATCCCAATACCCTGCGTCCGGCAATTTGGCAATCGCACGCAGTTCAGCCTGCAGATCCGAATCGTCATACCAGCGGGTCAATCCGCAGTGTAGTTGTTCGCGATTGACGCGCGGCATTGAAATTTTCGACAGCGCCCAATCTTCGCTATTGCCAAATTGCACATCGAGCCGAGCAATCAATTCGCTAGAAATTGAGCAGCTGAGCAGCGGCTGCAAGAATTCATCATCAGGGCCGAGCCGGTGCTTGAGCGCAAGTGTTACCCCTGCATCCAACAGCTTGTCGGTCAGCAGCGGGCCGCTGCCGTCGCGTCGATCCAGATCATCATTGCCAAATAAATCCTCCAGCATGTCGAAGTGATTGTCTTCGTATGAATCTGGATCAGGCTTTGGTAGCGTGCTGGCATATGCCACCATTTCAAGTGCGATGGTTTCAGGCAGCAGCGGGTTCTCGGCAAGCTTTGCGCCCAAAGCAATTAGGCTCCTACCATCGGGTGATTGAGTTTGCGCCATTGCCCAGAGCTTTTGCATCAGCGCCAAGCTGCGCGTGCCACTCGCCACGCTGTCAAGCTCCAAAACTCTGGCCGATGTTAGCGCATCAAATCGTTTTAACTGCTCTGCGGCGCTCAAGGCTAAAAATGCGGGCGAGCTGGGTCTGTAGCTGCTGGTATCAACGCGGCGATCTAAAATCGCGATGGCGATGGCGTCGTGTTCACCCGGTTTGAGCGCTGAGGGCCAGCCGTCAAAACGTTCACTTTGTAAGCGCCTGGCCAGCGTAGACACCCCAGCGGGCGAAAGTTTTGGCAACAGCGTACGCATTTGCGCCGCATTGAGTTTGGCGATCGCCAACGCATCAAGCACCGCTGGTACATCGCTGAGGCGCGCGTCAATTGCTTTGCCGTCTAGTTCCGCTGCCAGCATAACGTTGTTTAAAACTGCCGCGCGCACGTCAGCATCTGGATCCGCCGCAAGTTGATTGATTAACGCATTGGGCAGCTCATCGCGCTTAGTTAGCGCAATGCGAATAGCCGGGTCAGCATCGGCGGCGATGCGCTCCAGCACTGCGGTTTCAGTGCTCGGATTATCGACCGCTTTTTCCGCAAGCGCTGGGCTTAAGCGCATCGCATTCGCGCCTTTCAACACCAGATTCGGCGCCACAATCGCCAGCCACTGATTAGCGATCGCATCCCCCTGCGCCTGCAGCGGTGCGTATAGCGCTTTCGGTAAATTTGGGCGCGCCGCGATAAGCTGAGTCAGCAGCGGATCCTTTCCGATTAACGCCTTCAATGCGCTCACGCTGGATTCTGGATCCATCGCAGTTTGCATGTGCTTAGGCAAATCGATAGCGCCTAGCGTTGAACGGAAAAACTCGCCCTCCTCAGTCACGCGCGCTTCGCCCAGCCCATCGTCAAAGCGCAAATACCAATCCGCATCGTCTGCACTGGGCTCTAAGATGCTCGTACCAGTAAAAAACTCTGGCAACAATGTGCGATAGGCAATCGCCTTGTCAGTTTCTTCAGAGTCGCTATCTGAAAGCACCACTTCGATCTCGCCGCGCGTGTAATCCGCACTCTTGTCAGAAATCACCAGCGCCCGCGCGTTGACTTTGCCCGACACTTCAAAGGTAAAATCGTTATAGACGGTCAGAATCATGCCGCTCGCGTTTAAGTCCTTTTCGACTGAAATCGCACCCCAGCTATAAAGACTGTCGACCTGCATGTTGCCCAACACTACCAGCACGCCAATGCCGTCTTGGTAATCGTGGTAATTGCCTTTGATGGTCAAATTGCCGCTGACAATTAGCAGCTCGTTATTGGTCAAATTGCCGTCCACAACTAAATCACCGTCATGAAACATCACGCGTGTTGCCGCATCTTCAAAGTTGTAAGCAATTTGGCCGGTGACCCGCTTGATTTGCGCCTGCCTTTCTTCACCTTTGAGCTGACGCACTCCGGGCAAAGCGCTGGCAGTAAGCCATTCTTTGGCGTGTAATGCGGTGTGGATGGGCGCTTTTATCTCAGTTTGAACTTGAGCAGATGCGATGCTGAGGCTCCAATCCGCGAATGATGCGGCGGCAATCGCGATGAGTGCAGAGGGGAACAACTTCAAAAATTTAGACATCAATTTACTCACTACACGGCTGCACTCATCGCGCTTTATTATGACTGCTAAGTCACAATTTGAAAACACAAATTAGATGAGCGCCAGACTTGCCTCAATCCACCCAAGGCCCAAGCACCTCAGCCAGCCAATCCATCAACACCCGCAGGCGTTTGGACAGATGTTTTCGACTGGCGTAGACCAAATGCACCGGCATCGCTTCGGAGCACAAATCCGGCAATATTTCGATCAGTTTTCCAGCTTTAATCAGCGGGCGGGCGCCGACCACAGGCATTTGTGTGATCCCCAAACCTGCAACACATGCAGCGGAATAAGCATCGGTATTGTTCACCATGATTTGGCCGCGCATCGCGCGTATTTGAAAACGCGAGCCATCAAAGTACTCGAAACCATCGGCAAAGCTGACGCCAAATTGGCCGACGTAATGCACCAGTAAATGCGCATCCAAATCGGCCAGCGTGTGCGGCGTACCAAAGCGCGCGAGGTAATCAGGGCTGGCGACATTGAGCACTGCGAAATGCCCGAGTAAGCGCGCAACTAAACTCGAATCTTTTAGATTGCCGACGCGCAGCACGCAATCGAAACCTTCAGCCACCACATCGACAAAACGATCTGTGCAGCTAAGCTCAATGTTCACGCCTGGATGCGCGCGCAGAAATTCCGGCAGGCGTGGCAACACCAAATTGCGCGCCACGCCGGTTGGCATATCAACGCGTAAGCGCCCGGATAACGAAGTGACATTTTGGCGAAATGCGCTGTCCAGTTCATCTAAATCGCTTAGCAAACTGCTGCAACGTTCGACTAGCGCACTGCCGTCTTGCGTCAGCTGCACGCTGCGCGTGGTGCGGTGAAACAATCGTGTGCCGAGCTGTTCTTCCAGATTGCGCACGGCGCTCGACACCACCGCTTTGGATAGGCTTAGGCGCTCGGCGGTGGCGGTAAAACTCCGGCATTGGGCCAGGCAAACTGCAATTCGGTATTGGTCTATTCGGTCCATTGTTCTTAAATTGAAGACAGTTAATATTAATAAATCGGCTTTATGCGTTCTTACTGATTCAATAGAGTAGCGCTGTGCTGACCGCAGCGCTAGCCCCAGCGATGCCCAGCAACTCATCCATATACAGTTGAAAGGAAACCACCATGCACACTGACCTATCCAACAAACTCGCACTCATTACCGGCGGCAGCCGTGGCCTGGGCCGATCCACCGCCATTGCCTTGGCGAAATCCGGCGCCGATGTGATCGTGACTTATCAAAGCAACCGTGCCGCTGCAGATGAAGTGGTGGCGCAGGTACAGGCATTTGGACGCAAAGCCGCAGCGCTGCCGCTGGATTTTGCCAGCAGCAATGGCGTCGCTGATTTTGTTAGCCAACTACACGCGACCTTGAGCGCACACTTTGGCCGCACGCAGCTGGATTTTTTAGTCAACAACGCCGGCATGGGCGTTTATGCGCCGATTGCGCAAACGACCGAAGCACAGTTTGATCTGCTGATGCAGACGCACTTCAAAGGCCCGTTCTTCTTGACGCAAGCGCTGATGGCGCACATCGCAGACGGCGGGCGCGTCGTTAATATCTCCACCGGACTGACCCGTTTTGTAATACCGGGCTACGGCGCCTACGCCGCCATGAAAGGTGCGATGGAAGTGCTGACGCGCTATTTGGCGAAAGAACTCGGCGCGCGTGGAATTGCGGTCAACACACTGGCGCCAGGCGCCATTGAAACCGATTTTGGCGGCGGCGCAGTGCGCGATAACGCCGAACTCAATCAGTACATTGCTAGCCAAACCGCACTCGGGCGCGTCGGCGTGCCAGAGGATATTGGACCCGCAATTGCCAGCCTGTTGTCCGAGAGTAATCGCTGGGTCAATGCGCAGCGCATTGAGGTCTCGGGTGGTATGTTTGTGTAGTGGTTTGGGCTCAAGAGTGATCGGCGCAACGATGCTGAACCTGGCTAGCGTGTTTTCCGTGCGCAATTCATACGGTCTAGGCTTTGGCTTTGGCAGCGCAATTGCAGGCTTAATCAGCGCATATTACTTAAGCGATCGCATCAATGATTTTCTGCTGCGCCTAATTGGACTAACGTCGATGATTTACGTGCCGCTCGATGTATTTTCCGACACCCTCACCCGCCCACATTTGCATTCTGACGCGAGGATCTTGGCGGACTTAGTCGGCGGCAGCACGCAAATGTGGGGCTTTTTGTGCTGGGCACACCATAAAAAACGCCCGCGAACAGCGGGCGTTTTTTAGCAACATCTTTATTACACGCTAAATCGCAAAAATATCGCGCACTTCAAGCGGATGCGTGTGCATCCGCAGCGCGGTGACTTCTTTCATTTTTAAATCGATATAGCCGTCAATCATATCGTCGCTAAACACGCCGCCCGCTTTTAGGAAATCGCGGTCTTTATCCAGTGCTTCTAGCGCCATGTCGAGTGAATGGCATACGGTTGGGATGTTTTTTTCTTCCTCCGGCGGCAGGTCGTACAAATCTTTGTCCATCGGTGCGCCTGGATCGATCTTGTTCTTGATGCCATCAAGCCCGGCCATTAACAACGCTGCGAAGGTCAAATAGCCGGTTTGCACCGGATCAGGGAAGCGGATTTCAATGCGGCGTGATTTTTGGTTCGGCACCCACGGAATGCGGCAGCTGGCCGAGCGATTGCGCGCTGAGTAAGCTAGCATCACTGGCGCTTCAAAACCCGGCACCAAACGCTTGTAGCTGTTGGTGGTGGAGTTAGCGAACGCGTTAATTGCTCTGGCGTGTTTGAAAATGCCGCCGATGTAATACAGCGCGTTCTTGCTCAAGCCACCGTAGCCTTCGCCGGCAAATAAGTTCTTACCGGCTTTTGCCAAGCTTTGATGTACGTGCATGCCTGAGCCATTATCGCCCACGATCGGTTTCGGCATAAATGTGGCGGTAAAGCCGCGCTGAAACGCGACGTTTTTCACCACGTATTTCAGCATCAATAACTCATCAGCTTTGCGGGTTAAGGTGTTGAATTTAGTGCCTATTTCGCATTGCCCGGCGGTCGCCACTTCGTGATGATGCACTTCGACTTCAATGCCGAGCGAATCTAAAATTAAGCACATTGCCGAGCGCACATCTTGCAACGAATCGACTGGCGGTACTGGGAAATAGCCGCCCTTGATGCCTGGGCGCTGGCCCGTGTTGCCGCCATCTTCTTTGTAGGCTTTGTTACTGCTCCAGGCCGCTTCTTTCGAGCCAATTTGATATGAGCAACCGGCCATCGAAACCTCGGTTTGCACACTGTCGAATACGAAAAACTCCGGTTCTGGGCCGAAAAATGCGGTATCAGCAATGCCGGATGCTTTGACATAGGCTTCGGCGCGCTTGCCAATGCCGCGCGGGCAACGGCTGTAGCTTTGCATGGTCGAAGGTTCAAGCACGTCGCAGCGCAACACTAAGGTAGGCTCTTCCATAAACGGGTCGATAAATGCGCTGTCAGCCTCGGGCAGCAGCACCATGTCAGATTCGTTGATGCCTTTCCAACCGGCAATTGAGCTGCCGTCGAACATTTTGCCATCTTCAAAAGTAGATTCATCAATGGCGTGCAGCGGGAAGGTGACGTGGTGATCTTTACCGAGTAAGTCGGCAAAACGAATGTCGACGAATTTGATGCCGTTATCGTCGGCGAGCTTTTTAAATTTGGCGTATGACATGGTTTATTCCAGGTGGTTGAGAAGGTGGGAGGCGATCAACATAATTAAATCAAGCAGAAAAATACCGCTTCGTCATTGCGAACTAGTGAAGCAATCTCGTTTTTGCTCGCGGCAGACGATCTCGGCACGTCGCTAGGCTCCTCGCGATGACGAAATTATTGCAATGTTTTAGTAAGTTATTGGCGTCGCTATGGAGAAGGGGTTTGCGCGGGCGTTTACAATAGTCGTGCCATTTTGCAAGATGTTGATCTTATTCTGTATTCGGCGATTTGTAACAGTGAATCGGCAAGCAATGCACCAGGCCAGTGCAGATTTTGCGCGAGTTTGGTGCAGCTAGTGTGTCAGCTGCTGTTTTTTGCTGATTGATAGGGCTTTTCGTGGACTGGCGGCTGGCCGAGCCAAGTCAGACTCGATCTAAGTCAATTTTGACACGCATCACTCAAAACGCATCACGCCAATTTGCCCACCAATCTTTAGGCTGCGCTGGGAATGCATTCCACCAAAGATTGATGGCATTCAAATCCCCAGTGCGCCAGTCTTCGCGGTGTGCGCTACCAATTGGCAAGTTTAGAAACTCGGCGAGCTGATCGTAAACCCTAGACCCTGCAAGCTGCGGATGCGTTTGCAAGATGTTGAGTAAGGTGTAGGCATCGGCAATTTGTGCGGTGGCGGCAACTTGGTTAGCCAGCGTAAGGGTCTGCGCGATGGCAACTTGCGGATCGTGCGCTAATTGCTGATCAAGTGCCCCAATTGCCGCATGAAATTCAACGCTCGCTTGAGGCCGCAGTGGGCGCCCGATGTCATTTTTGGCTAGCTGCGCCGCGAAACCGGCGGGCAGCAGCAGTTCTTTTCCGAGCGTGCGATAAGCAATCCAACCGCTGTGTACCAGTACGCTTCCAGAACCATCGGATTGCTTGAAAAGCTCAAATTCGCAGCCTAGATCCACCAATTCCCAGCCCGCCCCAGAAACCACAAACCAACCCGGTGGCGCCCAGATTTTTGCGCGAAGCTGGCCTTGCTCAAGCTGCACGCGGTGCGCGCCACGGCGTGTTTCGAGCAGCGTAACGCGCGTACTTGGCGCTAACGTAAGTTGCCCAATGCGAGCGACATCAAGCTGCAGCGTTTGCTCAGCGCGCGTGTTCAGAGCAGCGCCTGGCTGCCACGTGCTTAACATGCCGTCTTGGATTGGCCACGGCGTGCCTGGGCGCCAGTTTAAGCGGTGCTGAAACAAGCCGATGGTTACAAAGCACAGCGCCGCAGCAATGGCCGCCAAACCGAAGTATTTTCGCCGCCAGGATCTTGAAATGACTTGGCTAGGCCGCGTTCTGCTGGACTGTACGATTTGCTCGTCTAAGGTGGGCTCTGCAAAATGCACATCTGCGTTCGGGGTGCGCGCTTGCCACTGCTCGGGTAATCGGGTTTTCGTAGCTTCTTAATTTTTACCGGCGTTCGCCCTGGCGCAGACTTATTGAACAGCTTGCGGGGCTCTGAATTAAGCAGCGTCGCATGGTTGCCTGATGCAGCGCGTCAAGCGGCGTCCAAGGCATTTGGCGCTGAGCTGCTCGGTGTGAATCTTGCATATGTTTTCGTACAAAGACGCGCCGTGTTGAAATTTTCGCCGCTGCAATCGGATGCGGATTGGCTGCAGCATCCGCCTGAATATGCGCGCTGGAGCTTGGATTTCTTGCAAGCGACGTATGCAGATCCGGTTCGAAGCAGCAATCCAGACATCGCACGCGGCAAACTTTGGTTGGCGCCGAATCAATTATCGAGCGAGATAGTGTTAAGCCAGCTTTCCAAGAATCGCTTGAGCGTTTGCCTGCAGCTAGATGAGCGCCCACGTCCGCTCGCGTTAATCGCGCTTAAAAATAGTGCAAGCACCCAATGGCGATGGGCGCGCAGCGACGCGGCTGGGTGCATCACGCTTGTTGGCGCAAAAATCGAGCCAGCTTGGAATGGCGAAGTCTTTAGCGTGTTGGACGCGCCTGCGCGCTTCGTTTTTAAGGCGGTGGATACTCCAAAGTCAACTATCAAGCCAACACTCGAGCCCATGCTCAGCACAAGCAGTGCAGCCCGCCCGCAGCTAACTGAAAATGCGCAGCAAAGCTACGCCACCGTGCCAATCGTCGGCGGTTGCGAGGGCTGTGCGCTCATCTTTGTGCAAATGCCTTCCAAAATAGCCTCGCATGCGCGAATCGGAGCGCAAAGCGAGCCTGGTGTAGCGCTGCAGCTGAGCGGAACCGTACGCGATATGCAAGGCCAGCCGCGTGCTGGAATCGTTGTATATGCGCATCAAACGAACGTAGAAGGGATTTACCCGCGCGCTGTGGTTGAAAATGCGCAAGCATTAGCGCATGGGCGATTGCGCGCCTGGGTACAAAGCGATGCGAACGGCCATTTTGCCTTCACCACGATACGCCCCGGTGCTTATCCAGGCGGCAGCGAACCACAGCACATTCATCTGCAGGTGCTTGAGCCAAATCGTTGCAGCTATTGGGTTGGCGATGCGCTGTTCGCGGATGACCCCATGCTCAGCGCTGTAAAACGTGCAGCGCAGGAAAATGCGCCAGGTGGTTCTGGCATTGATGTGCCTAAGTGGCAAAAAAATCAGTGGCGTGTGCGACGTGACATTGTGCTGGGTAAAGATGTGCCTGGTTATGCGGGCTGCGGTCGCTAAGCTTTAAAGCGATCTGCACCCAGCTACCTATACAGACACTTTCGTAGTTATGTTCATTACGGCCCGCAAAATCGCTTCAGGTGTAGCGGGACAGGCGAGTCGAAGCTCGGCGTTAGTGCGATGGCTAATTTCGCCATTCTCTCGAATTTCCCTGCCGTCATTCCCGCGAATGCGGGAACCCAGGTGCGGCGAGCTTTCGGGCTCATTGTTCGTTGATAGACACAAATTTGAGCTCGATAGCGTTTCGGGGTTCGAGGTGCCTGGGTCCCCGCTTTCGCGGGGATGACGAGAAGTGGTGCAACTTTCGTGCGGATGTCGAGAGACAGTGCCAATTTCGGTCGTGCGGTGCGTTGCACCATCCGCAAACGCCGCAATCGCATCCTTAATCGCCATGCGCACCGACAGCGCCAGCATCAGTGGCGGCTCGCCAACGGCTTTGCTGCCGAAGATGGTGCCGGGCTGGGTTGCGCTGCTCAGTAAATGCGTATTGAATTCTTTAGGTATCTCGCAAATCGTCGGAATTTTATAGGTGCTGGGCGCGAAGGTGCGCAGCTTGCCATCGCTATCCCACACCACTTCTTCCATGGTCAGCCAGCCCAAGCCTTGTGCAAATGCGCCTTCAATTTGGCCTTTGTCAATCTGCGGGTTTAGCGAATCACCGACGTCATGCAGGATATCGACGCGCAGCAGTTTCCATTCGCCAGTCAAGCCGTCAACTTCCACTTCCGAAAGTGCCGCGCCGTAGGAAAAGTAAAAGAACGGGCTGCCCGTGTTGCTTTGCATATTCCAGCTCAAGCCCGGCGTGGCATAAAAACCGCTGGCGGATAGATTAATGCGCGCGTTGTAAGCGGCGAGCACGGCATCGGCGAAACGTAGGCTAGTGCCGTTGCTTGCGTGAATCGCGTCGTCTGCCGAGTGCAAATCAACTGACTCATCCAGTCCGAGTTGTAATCGAGTTTGCTCATGTAAGCGTTCACGCAGCGTCTCACAGGCAGCTTTTACCGCTTGACCGTTCAAATCCGCACCCGAGGATGCTGCGGTGGCCGAGGTGTTTGGCACTTTTTCGGTGCTGGTATTCATCACGCGAATATGCCGCTCAGATATGCCGAGCACACGCGCTGCCACGGTTCGCATCTTGGTGTGCAAACCCTGGCCCATTTCGGTGCCGCCATGATTGATCTGCACGCTGCCATCGGCGTAAATCAGAACCAGCGCGCCGGCCTGATTGTACTGAACCTTATTAAATGAGATGCCAAATTTGACCGGCGTCATCGCTAGCCCACGCTTTTTACTATTAGCGCTATTCGCGTTCTGATTGAACTGCTGCACCGCGATTTTTCTGGGCGCGTAATCGCCTTGCTGATGCAAAGTATTCCAGATGCGGCTCATGCGGCTGGGCTCGCCCACGGGTAAATCAGTGGCCGTCAGCGCTTGACCGTAATGCGTTATCTCTGCGCCTTTGCGATAAAAATTGCGCGCGCGAATTTGCTCTGCAGGCATGTCCAAATATCGCGCGACGTGATCAACCAATTCTTCCGCAAGCAGCAAGCCTTGCGGCCCACCAAAGCCGCGAAACGCGGTGGCAGAGGTTTTGTTCGTGCGCGCTAATTTTCCGGTCAGCGCCACTGCCGGCAAGTAGTAGGCGTTATCGACGTGCACCATCGCGCGCATCAAAACGGGTGGCGATAAGTCCATGCTCCAACCGGCGTCGGCGATTAGCTCCGCTTGCAAACCTGCAATCAATCCATCGGTGCTAAAGCCCAATGTGTAGCGCATGCGAAACGCGTGCCGCTTGCCGGTCAGCTTCATATCGTGCTCGCGTTTGAGCTTAACTTTCACCGCGCGCCCGGTTTTTACCGCAGCCAATGCAGCCAACGCAGCAAAACCGTTCGCCTGGGTTTCTTTGCCGCCAAAGCCGCCGCCCATACGCAGGCACGTCACGCTGACTTGGTGATACTTCAGCCCCAAAACGCGCGCGACAATGTGCTGCGTTTCGCTGGGGTGTTGGGTGGAGCACACCACGTTGATATGTCCATCACCATCAACACTGGCAAAGCTGGCCTGGGTTTCCAAGTAGAAGTGATCTTGTTCACCGCAGCGCACTTCACCTTGCACAACATGTGTGCTTGCGTCGATTGCAGCGGCGGCATCGCCTTTGTTCAAGATTTGCGTTTGACCATGAAAACTGCCCGTCGCCTCCGCCGCTTCAATAGACAAAATTGCAGGCAGCGCCTGCATTTTCGTGGTAACCAAACCGGCGGCGAATTGCGCCTGCGCCTCGGTTTCAGCGGCAATCCAGGCAATCGCTTGGCTGTGAAAGCTGATCCGATTCGTCGGCAGCAGCACCTCATCATGCACAATCGGGCCAGTGTCATTTTCGCCTGGAATATCGGCGGCGGTCAGCACTGCGTGTACGCCAGGGGCCATGCGTGCGGCATCGGTATCAATACTCAAAAGCTCGGCGTGCGCGTGTGGGCTCATGACCGGATACAACATCAGCGTGCCAGCTGGCGCGGGCAGATCATGACAGTAGCGCGCCGATCCAGTCACATGACCGCGCGCGCTTTCGTGTGGGCTGGATTTATCCATGGACTTCTCCATGCAAATTGGCTTGCTGTTCGCGCAAAAATTTATCGAACAGATTGACGATCAACTGCTGGCGATAGGCTGCATTGGCGCGAAAATCGCTGAGCGGCTGTAATGTGCTCAGTAAAATCGGCTTGACGATATCGAGCAAGTCATCGGTTGCAGACACCCCTATCAGCGCATTTTCAGCGGCGATTGCGCGAATTGGCACCGCCGCCACACCGCCGTAAGCCAAGCGTGCAAAATCAACTCGGTTATTTGCGTCAACCCCAAGCTGGAAGCAGCTGGACACGATGCTGATATCGTCACTGCCGCGCTTGCCGACTTTGTAACTCTGGCTGTTGCAACCCGGCTTTGGTTTGGCAATGTCCACGCGCAGCACTAGCTCATCTGGCTTGCACTCGGTTGTTCGATAGCTCAAAAAGTAATCAGCGGCATTAACTGTGCGCTCACCCGTGGGCCCAGCTAGAACGATCTGCGCGTCCAAAGCTAGCAATACGGGCAGCAAATCGCCAATGGGTGATGCCGTACCCAAATTGCCACCAATGGTGGCGCGGTTACGCACTTGGCGTGCGGCAAACCAGTGCAGCATGCGCGTGATAGGTTCGAAACTGCTGTGCGATTCTAGCAACGCCAGAAGCCCGGCAAGCGGCACTGCGCCGCCAATGTGCAACGCACGCTCGGTGAGCTCAAGTCGCTGCAACTCCGGTATTTGATCCAGCGCGATATGCCTAGTCGCGCCGCCACATTGGGAAAACGCTAGTCCCAGATCGGTGCCGCCGGCTAGCCAAAGTGCGTCGGGATTGGTTTGTTTGAGTGTGAGCGCTTCGCTCAAGCTCGTTGGTAGAAACAGGGAGTTTGCACTGGCTTCGCTATCAGTTTGATTGAGTATTGACACCTTGCCTGGATCCCCGCCTGCGCGGGGATGACGAGGAATCGGATTCGGTTGCTGCAACTTCAGCTTTTCAATCGCCTGGCGAATACTGGTGTAGCCGGTGCAGCGGCACAGATTACCTTCTACGCTCAAATCGCTCAAGCTGTTCGCGTGATAGTCGCAAAAAAGGCTCATAACAAAGCCCGGAGTGCAATAGCCGCACTGCGAGCCTGCGCAGTCGATCATCGCCTGCTGCACCGGGTGCAGTGCGGCGGGCTCAGCGCTTAGCTGCGAAATGCCTTCGACCGTTAAAACCCTGCTTCCGGCCAATTGCGCAGTCGGCACTAAGCAGCTATTGATCGCCAAATAGCGAGCGGGCAGAGTGTGATCATCATCGGCATAGGTTTTTTGCGGCGCGCACCAAGCCACAGTGCAGGCACCGCAATCACCATCGCCACATCCTTCTTTGGTGCCTTGCAAGCCCAGCTTATGCAGCGTTTTGAGCAGCGTTTCGTTGTACCCGAGCGTGCTTGATTGCAGCACATGGCTTTGCTGATTAATTGTGATTTTCAATGAGTTGTTAGCGGTTAAATTCATGGCCGAATGGTACACGGCAAAGCGTATCGCACACAGTGCAAAGCATTGGTCGACTCCGTAGCGTCAAATCGCTATGCTCCGCGCTTGGGATGGTGTTCACCAAATCCATACACTTAAACGATCCAAAACTAGACACAACGAGAAAGCAATGCGAATTTTAATGGGGCTGCTGGGCCTAGCAATTTTGATCGGCATTGCCGTAGCGTTTTCAAGGGATCGAAAAAACATCAACTGGCAACTGGTTGCCACTGGCGTTGCGCTGCAAATTGCGTTTGCTTGCTTAGTGTTATTGACGCCTTGGGGCGGCTATGTGTTTCAAAAACTTGGCGAAGGTTTCGTGCGCTTGACCGAGTTCACCCGTGAAGGCTCTAGTTTTGTATTTGGCGATATGGTGGATTTGAGCAAGTACCCGTTTATCTTCGCCTTTCAAGTATTGCCGACCATTATTTTCTTTGCCGCTTTCATGGCAGTCATGTATCACCTTGGCGTTATGCAGGGAATTGTCCGAGGCATGGCTTGGGCGATTACCAAAGTTATGAAGGTATCGGGCGCAGAAACCACAAGCGTGTGCGCCAGCGTATTTATCGGGCAAACCGAAGCGCCACTCACGGTGCGGCCTTATATTTCGAAAATGACTGAATCTGAGCTGCTGACGATGATGATCGGCGGCATGGCACACATTGCCGGTGGCGTAATGGCGACTTATATCATGATGTTAGGCGGCGCTGATCCTGTGCAGCAAGCGCTTTATGCCAAGCACTTTTTGGCCGCATCAATCATGGCCGCGCCAGCGACCTTGGTACTGGCGAAGGTCTTGATTCCAGAGATGGGCGAGCCGCTGACGCGCGGAGAGGTACGGGTACATGTTGAACGTGAGTCCAGCAATGTGATTGAAGCGGCCGCTAACGGCGCGGCCGATGGTGTCAAGCTGGCGATCAATATTGCCGCAATGTTGATCGCGTTTATTGCGATTATTGCGCTAGTTAACGGCGTGCTTGGCTGGATCGGCGGCTTTACTGGAATCAATTCTTGGCTAACGCCAGATGCGCCAGCGCTGGGCGTTGCTTTGCTGGCTGATGGCTCGGTTAAACCGGTCGAATTGAGTTTGCAAATTATTTTTGGATATGTGTTGGCGCCGATTGCTTTCATCATTGGCGTGCCATGGGAGGACGCAAATTTAGTCGGCTCACTCATTGGGCAAAAATTGGTTATTAATGAGTTCTACGCATATCTTCAACTCGCAGCGATTCCAATTGGTGAGGGCGTAAACGCGCTTTCTCCCGATGCGCGCTTAATTGCCACATATGCACTGTGCGGCTTCGCCAACTTTTCCTCGATCGCGATTCAAATTGGCGGCATCGGCGGCTTAGCACCTGATCGCAAGCCTGACTTAGCGCGCTTTGGCCTGCTCGCCGTGCTGGGTGGTACTTTAGCGACGCTAATGACTGCAACCATCGCTGGGGTATTGCTGCATTTGACCTGATCTCGGCTAATCGCGCAGTGCTAAGATTCGGTAGCGCGCGAGTCAAATCGCTGCAAAAGTGAAACTGAGGATTGAGCGATATGAGTGCTTTACGTAAACCGGAACTAATCAGCCTTGAAGAATATCTTCAGGGCGAAGCTAATTCAAAGCTGCGACACGAATTTTTTGGCGGCCAAGTGTTTGCAATGGCGGGCGCGAGCGAGCGGCATGCACAAATCTGCTTTGCTTTGGCGGCATTACTTCTACCGATGCTGCAAGCGCAGGGCTGCCGTGGTTTCATTGCCGACATGAAACTGCGCGCTGACGATGCCATTTATTACCCCGATGTGATGGTGGTTTGCGACAAATCGGATATTGATCCGCTGATCAAATCCGCGCCGTGTTTGCTGATCGAAGTGCTGAGTGAATCGACTGCGCGCATTGATCGAACTGAAAAACTACAGGCGTATCAAAAAATAGCTACGCTGCGAAATTATCTGTTGATTGAGCAAAGCACCCGCCGAGTGGAGCTTTTCCGGCGCAATGGCTTAACTTGGCGGCATGAGAGTTTTGTAGATGATGCGGATATCAAGCTAGATTGCCCAGCTGGGGAGATTTCCATGGCGCAGATTTATGAGGGTTTGACGTTTTCGGAGAGCGTCGAAGTCCAGTGAATGGCTAACATGAGTAGATCAAAAATCATGGATAGGCTTCAGTCTGACGTTCAAACTTTTGGCTGGCAATGCCTCTCGGTGCATCCCAGATTAGGGGAGGCTGGCGCGCATTTTACCTACAGCATTGGTCTCGAAGAGACTTTTAAACACCCTGAAATCATGATTTTTGGCCTAAGTAATAAGGTCTCTCATGGAGTTCTAAGCGATTGTGTGCAGATGATTCGAAGCGGTTTTACGTTTCACACCGACGTAGAATACCCAGACGTCATTGGTAGCGGCTACAAAATTATTTTTAAAGTTGCTCGGTTTGCGTGCTTACGTGAGTACTTTGGCGCTGCGGTTCGCTTTTACGATGACAAACCGTTTCGTGCGCTTGTCTTGTTTTGGCCAGATAAAAACCATATGTTTCCTTGGCAAGAATCAACCTCAACGGCCCAACGCGAAGCCTTAGATATCGTCCAACCTTAGCTTCTCGCTGATTTTGAAGCGATACATTCAGCTAACTACCCTAGCACTTTGCGAATCCACCGCAATTGTCTATTCTTAGCGCGCGCGTTGTCATCTTGCGCGCTTTTTGGATACCCCTTAACTTCATTTCATGGAAAAGAAATCATGACGCTTAATATGCTGAAGGGCAAAATCCATCGTGCGATTGTGACTCAGGCTGAACTGCACTACGAAGGCTCTTGCGCGATTGATGCGCATTTATTGGATGCCTCTGGCATTCGCGAATACGAAGCCATCGATATTTATAACGTCACCAATGGCGAGCGCTTTTCGACCTACGCAATTCGCGGCGAGCCGGGCTCTGGCGTGATTTCGATCAACGGCGCCGCCGCGCACCGCGCGCAGCCAGGCCACATCATCATTATAGCGGCCTATGCCAGCTTCACCGAAGCCGAGCTGGTGCACTTCAAGCCCAAGCTGGTTTACGTGGACGGCCATAACCGCATTGCGCGCACGAATGACGCGATTCCAGAGCAAAGTGCCGCGTTGAAAGCCGCATAACGCCTCGCAACAAGCCCGGAACAAGGATCGCAATTCATGAGTAATAAGACGCCATCAGCCCGGCCAGTTGCGCGTGCGCCAGGAGACATTCGCGCGCTTTTTAATGAAGAACCTAATCGCGCGGCGCGTTTAAGCGCAAACCTTGGCGCGCTCTGGATTGACGTGTCAAAGCAAGATTTTAGTAGCGCCGACGAGCAAGCTTTGATGGCGTTTGCGCAAACACTCGTTCCGACGGGATTGGCGCGTTTGTTTGATGGTTCTGTCGTTAACGCCTCAGAAAATCGCCCGGCGCTGCACTGGCTGCTGCGCACGCCGCGCGCTAAAGCGCCTGCTGACTTGATTACATTTGCTGATAAAAACGAGCAAATTCAGCAACATATGCGCAAGATAGTCGAGGCGATTCATGCTGGGCGCGCAAGCGATGTTGGCTTAGCGCAGCCTACCGACATCGTCAATTTAGGTATTGGTGGCTCAGATTTAGGGCCAAGATTGGTAGTCGATGCGCTTAAGCCGCACTGCAACGCAGCTTTAAACTCGCATTTTGTCGCCAACGTTGATGGCTATGCGCTGCACGCGCTGTTGCCAAAATTAACAGCTGCGAAAACGCTGTTTATTATCGCTAGCAAAAGCTTCAACACCCATGAAACCTTACTCAACGCACAGGTTGCGCGCGCGTGGCTTGTACAAAACGGCGTGCTTGAGGCCGACATTGGTCAGCACTTTTTAGCGGTTAGCGCAAATGTGCCAGCCGCAGTGGCTTTCGGAATTCGCGCCAGTTCGGTGCTAGCGATGTTTGATAGCGTCGGTGGGCGCTATTCGCTTTGGAGCGCGGTTGGGCTATCGGCCGCAATTGCGCTTGGCTGGGCTAATTTTGAGGCATTGTTGGCGGGCGCGCATCTTGTGGACGAACATGTGCGCAGCGCGCCGCTCGCGCAAAACCAAGCGGTGCAGCTAGCGCTGCTGGGCTATCACAATCGCAATACGCTAGGCCATGCGACTCAAGCGGTTATTTCATACGATGAGCGCTTAGCCAGGTTTCCGGAATTTTTGCAGCAGCTCGAAATGGAATCGAACGGTAAAGGCGTCACCGCAACTGGCGCACCGCTGCTCCATTCCAGCTCGCCAGTCGTGTGGGGCGGCTTAGGCACCAATGTGCAGCACGCGTTTTTCCAAGCGATGCATCAAGGCACGCAAATTGTTCCGATTGATTTTATCGGGGTTATCAACCCAGATCATAAGCACCGGGAAAATCACGACGTGCTGCTGGCGAATTTGCTGGCGCAAAGCTCTGCGTTGTTGCTCGGCAAAAGTTTTGACGCCGCACGCGCAGAAATTACCGAACTGAGCGGCGCACCCGCCGATGCACTCGCAAGGCAAAAGACCTTCCCCGGCAATCGCCCCAGCAGCACGATTTTGCTGGATGCGCTAACGCCCAGCGCGCTCGGCCAGCTATTGGCGCTTTACGAGCATAAAACCTACATTTTAAGCCTGATGTGGGGCGTAAACTGTTTTGATCAGTGGGGCGTGGAGCTAGGCAAAACCATTGCCAACGCGCTGTTGCCTTCGGTGCAAACTGACGCAAAAGCGGACGCGTTTGATGGCTCTACGCAGGCGCTTCTGGCGCGAATTCATGAGGTTCGGCGTTAGTGGTTTCGGTTGCGAGCAAGTGGGTTTGCGCCAAACACGCTGATGTGGGCAGTGCCTAACTCAACTTCTCCTTGAATTGCTGGCTTCAAAACTACCCGCAAACGTGCCGCTATTAGCTTGACTTAGAAATGAGGTTTTCGAGATTCCCTAATAGACAGCGGCAACCTCATCCTACCTGACGAATTGCTAAAACCTCATTTTGCTCGGCCTGCACCAGCTCAGGAACCACTTCATGCAGTATTGCGGCGAGGGCAATCTCATCAAAACGAAGCACGGCTTGGCGCATGCGGGCAAATAGCGCCGTGAGCACGTTTGCGTCGATCTCGCGCTGACGAGCTAGAAAAATCTTTTCGTGTGCGGTTTCATCGTAGTTTTCGTGCTCGTGAAATAGCTCTTCGAATAGCTTTTCACCTTCGCGCAGGCCAGTGTAAACAATCGGGATTTCCCGGCCTGGCTCTTTTCCGGCAAGGCGAATCATTTGCTCAGCTAGGTAGCGAATCGCGACCGGTTCGCCCATATCGAGCGCGAAAATCTCCCCGCCTTTGCCCAGCACAGCAGCTTGGAAAATCAGCTGACAGGCTTCCGGAATCGTCATGAAATAGCGCGTTACTTCCGGATGCGTAACGGTTACCGGGCCGCCTGCGCGAATTTGCTCGCGAAATAGCGGCACCACCGAGCCCGCGCTTTCGAGCACATTGCCAAAGCGCACGGTGATAAAACGCGTTGCACCTGCACCCGCAACCAGCCTGCAAGCCAACTCAGCCACGCGTTTGCTAGCGCCCAGCACGTTGGCGGGATTGACGGCTTTATCGGTTGAGATCAGTACAAAGCATTCGCAGCCAATATCGCGTGCAGCCTGCGCCAGCGTGAACGTGCCGAGCGCGTTATTTTTCAAGGCTTGGCGCAGTTGGTTTTGCAAAATTGGCACGTGTTTATAAGCGGCAGCGTGAAAGATGACTTCCGGGCGCACTCTGTTTAAAACGTGTTCGCACGCGACTTGATCACCCACATCGCCTAGAAAAATCTGCAAATCAAGCTCTGGGAAATCGCCGCGCAGTTCGCGTTCGATCTGATACAAATTAAGCTCAGAAAGCTCAAAAATCGCTACGCTACTCGCACCCAAACGCGCAGCTTGGCGGCATAGTTCCGCACCAATCGAGCCGCCACCTCCGGTCACTAATATGCGCCGGCCTGAGAGCTGCTTACGAATCGAAGTCCAGTCTAAATTGACCGGCTCCCGGCCTAGCAAATCTTCAATAGCAACTTCTTTCAGCGCATTGAACTGTGAGCGCCCGGCAACTACATCTTGTAAGCGTGGCACCATTCGAAACGGCAAGGATGAAGCCTCACAAATAGTCACAACGCGCTGCATGGCCTCACGACTGATGGATGGCATGGCGATTAGAACCATTGAAGCGGCTACTTCTGGCGCAATTTCATTAAGCTCGGCAATCGTGCCGAGCACCGGTAAGCCGTGCAAACGCGCGCCGCGCAGCGCGGTGTTGTCATCTAAAAAGCCCACCGGCCAATATTGCCCTGCGGTTCGTAAATCACGCGCAAGCAGCTCGCCTGCCCTGCCCGCCCCGAGCACCAATACGCGTTGGCCTTGACTGCCAGCGTTTAAGCCCAGGCGATGATCTTTCCAGAATCGATAGCAAAGCCGTGGCGCGCCTAAAAGCGCGGTCAGCATCAACGGGAAAATCAGCAGCGCAATGCGCGGCGTGTTGTTCAAACGATCAAACAAAAACAGCGCTAAGGCGACTGCAGCGGCGCCGTAGGCCGCGCCACGCGCAATATTGTAAAGATCAGGCAGGCTAGCAAAGCGCCAAAGCCCGCGATACAAACCCGTCCAACCAAGCGCTAAACCTTGCAGCACCACGACCAACAGCAGCTCAGACCAGCGCAGCGCCTGCATCTGGCTACTAGGCTCAAAACTCAAACGAAACGCTTTCGCCACGTACCAAGCGATGGCGACCATGATGAGATCGTGCAAAACCACCGCTAAGCGCGGGTGAAACACGGTTTGATTAATTCGTCGCAAGAGGGCAATTCGAAGTTTATTCATGGCGCTGAGTCTAACGGATTACCAAAAGTTCAACATCCGGGTTTTAGCAGCACTGCAATTTGCGAGGCCCATAAAAGAAAAAACCTCGCGAGACTGAGTCTAGCGAGGTTGGAGAAGTGTCCTAAAGCGCCCTGCGCTTGATGCAACCGGAGTAGTTGCTGCAAGTGAGGTAAAAATACCACAGGCTTTGCGTAAAAACAACAGCCCTCAGCTAAAAAACAACACTATTTTTTCGGGCTCAGCTAGGCTTAACAGCCCAGCTCAGGTTGTCGATCAAGCGCGCTTTTCCGAGCCGCGCGGCGATAAGGGCAACCCAGTTTGTTGAATTTTCGTTAGTATAATCAAGCGTTTGCGCATCTCGCAAGGTTGCGTAATCGGGCACTAAACCGGCCTGGGTTAAACTTGTCGAGGCTGCACGTTCAATATCCTGCACCAGCTTGCCGCTTTCAAAACTGTGGCGCATTTGCAACAGTGTGGCGTAAATAACACGAGCGATATCGCGCTCATCGGCGCTGAGATACTGATTTCTAGAGCTGCGCGCTAGGCCATTGGGTTCTCGATCAGTTGGCGCGCCAATGATCTCGACCGGAAAATTCAAATCGCGCACCATGGTTTTGATCACCAACAGCTGTTGGAAATCTTTTTGGCCAAATACCGCCACATCCGGCTGCACCAGATTAAAAAGCTTCGCCACCACGGTTGCGACGCCGCGAAAATGCCCAGGGCGCACCACGCCGCACAATATGTCGCTGATGCCATTCACCTGCACACTGGTGGCCTCGGATTGCCCCGCTAGTGCATTGCTGGCAGCTAAACCCGGATACATCAGCGCGACACTCGGCACAAACACGGCATCACAGCCCGCCTGTGCAAGCGCCGAGCAATCCGCGTCCAAAGTGCGCGGATAGGCGCTGAAATCCTCATTTGGGCCAAACTGGCTTGGATTGACGAAAATACTCGCGATAACCTTGCTGGCATGCTGTTTTGCCAAAGTGATCAACGCAATATGACCGGCGTGCAGATTGCCCATCGTTGGTACTAACGCCAATTTTTCACTCGCGCGGATACTGGCTCGAAAGCTACGCAGTTGGTCTAGGGTTTCGATTTTTTGCAGCATTTTTGCCTCGCTAATACTGATGCTCGGGCCCTGGAAATGCGCCTGATTTAACCTCAAGCACGTAGTTTCGTAAGGCTTGCTCGGGGTTAGCCATTTCGGCGAAATTTTTCACGAATTTCGGACGCCGGTGCGTACCTAAACCCAGCGCATCGTGCAGCACCAGCACTTGACCATCGCAATCTGGACCGGCGCCAATGCCAATCGTGGGAATGCGCAGCTGGCTAGATACTGTCTTGGCAACGCTAGATGGCACGCATTCAAGCACTAACAGCGATATACCTGCGCGTTCCAGCGCGAGCGCGTCTTGCAGTAATTGCTCGGCGGCCGCGCTCCCCTGCGCCTGCACTTTGAAGCCGCCAAGCTTATGCAGCGATTGCGGCGTCAAGCCCAAATGCCCGCAAATCGGCACGTCACGCGCGCACAGCTGCGCGGTGATGTCGATCATCGGGCCCGCACCTTCGAGCTTGAGCATTTGCGCGCCAGCAGCGAGCAACGTTTGACTGGTCTGCAAAGCGCGCTCTAGCGTGGCGTAGCTCAACGCTGGCATATCGGCAATTACCAGCGCGCGTTTTGCCGCTTTCGCCACCGCTTTGGTGTGGTAGGCAATGTGTTCAGTGGTGACGGCCATCGTACTAGCATCACCTTGCAGCACCATTCCAAGCGAATCACCCACCAGTAGCAAATCCATACCGATTCGATCTAACAAACTGGCAAAAGTAAAATCATACGCGGTCATCATCGCTAGCTTTTCAGCGCGCGCTTTGAAAGCTGACAAACTTGGTACATTTACTTTGGCGGGCACAGCTGTGGCCCGCTCATTTAATGTTGGATCAGCGCCGTAGCTCATAAAAAATCCTTATTTGCGCGAATATCCAAAATAAATTATGTGAGAACGACTAGTTCGTTACCTAATCGGTAAACAGCGAACTAACCGATTGTCCATCAGCAATACGGCGTATCGTTTCCGCCACGATATCGGTAATCGAAATAACCCGAATTTTACGGCACGCAGCCGCGTCGCTGCGCAGCGGAATCGTGTCCGTTACCACCATTTCATCGATAAAGCTTTTTTCTATATTGTTGACTGCTGCGCCCGAAAATACCGGATGCACGCAATACGCGACCACGCGCGAGGCACCCTGCGCTTTCAACGCGGCCGCGGCTGCACACAGCGTACCGGCGGTGTCAACGATATCGTCAATCAATACACAAGTTTTGCCTTCCACATCGCCGATGATATTCATTACGACTGACTCGTTCGCCTTCGGGCGGCGTTTGTCGATAATCGCCAAATCAGCATCGTCCATGCGCTTTGCAATGGCACGCGCGCGCACCACGCCGCCTACATCGGGTGACACGATCACTAGATTTTCGGTATCGTGATGGCGCCAAATATCCGCCAAAATGACCGGCGATGCATACAAATTATCCAGTGGTCGATCAAAAAAACCTTGGATTTGATCGGCATGCAGCTCGACCGTTACAACGCGATCAGTGCCGACCGCTTCGATCATTTTGGCCGCCACTTTTGCGGTAATTGGCACGCGCGCATTGCGGGGTCGACGATCCTGCCGGGCATAGCCAAAGTACGGCACCACCGCCGTTACGTTGCTCGCAGAAGCACGCTTGAGTGCATCGACCATCACCAGCAGCTCCATCAAGTTATCAGCGGCCGGCGCGCAGGTTGGCTGAATGACGAATACCCGCTGGCCGCGGACGTGTTCTAAAATTTCGACTGACACTTCGCCATCACTAAAGCGGCTGACGTTGGCTCTGCCAAGTGGAACGTTGAGCGAGGCGGAAATCGTCTGCGCAAAGCGCAAGTTGCCGTTACCGGCGAACAGCATGAGGCTGTCAGGAGAAAACGAATCGGTCATGAATGGGTTCGCTATAAATGGCTGGGGTACTAGGACTCGAACCTAGGAATGACGGAATCAAAATCCGTTGCCTTACCAACTTGGCGATACCCCAACGAAATCTAAGGGCATTGCACCCTTGGAACGAGCCGTATGTTCGGGGTGCGGTGCAAGTTTGTCAATGCAGCGGATTTATCATTGCTTTGAAAAAGTGTTTTGGTTCATTGAACGAATTGGTTTGTCGAGATTAGGTTAATTTGCTATTTCTTCAACGCCTTCCAAAGCGCCATATATTCTTGTGCCACTTTGTGAGCTGGCTCCAAATAAATCAGCGGCCTGCACAGCTCGTGGCTTTCCTTGATGCGAATCGAACTCGACAAATACGGCTCCAACACCGGCAATTTTTCAGCTTTTAACTCGTCGACTACGCGCTGCGGCAAATTCGAACGCGCAGAAAACTGATTCACCACAATGCCCTCAACTTTCAGTTTCTTGTTGTGATCAGCGCGAATTTCTTCTACGTTTTCGAGAAGCCGGTACAGCGCTTGGCGGGAAAAATCATCGCAGTCAAACGGCACCAAAACGCGATCAGCCGCGATCAATGCAGAAAGCGAGTAAAAATTCAGCGCTGGCGGCGTATCAATCCAGATCGATTTATAGGTTTTTTTCAGCACTTCTAGCGCTTCTTTGAGCTTGAATATCTTCAATTTTGCTTCAAGCTTGCCTTGTAAATCCGACAGCTCTGGCGATGCCGCCATGACCGATAAATTCTCCCACGGGCTGGGCGTTATAAAGCTCTCTGGTTCTGACGCTTTTGCGCGGCCATTCAAAGCTTCTGCAAAAAACCCGGCTACGCTTTGCTCAGGCTGCGTTCCATGCCCTAAAACGTAATGCGAGCTATTACCCTGCGCGTCTAAGTCGATCAGCAAAGTCGACTGCCCGCTGGCTGCGGAAATGGCCGCCAAATTGCTGGTAATCGTGCTTTTACCAACGCCGCCTTTTTGATTAAACACCACTCGAATCATGCTGAGCCTCTGATTTTGATTAGTTATTTGACTGTTGGAGAATCGGTAAACCGCTGATCAATCGCCATTGTCCGGATTCTTTGTCGAACTTCCACTCTTGTCGATCCAGCACTGTTCTTGGCGTTTGCGTATGGCGATTAAGCAGCTCGATCTCAACCGCTTGCCGCGCGATGCCTGCATCATCTACAAGCGCGCCGGATTGTTTGCGATAACCTTTGACGTCAAATTGCGCCCAGCGCTCTAGCTCTAGTGGTTTCATGGCCATCGCAGCGTCGCTAGTTGGATCTAAAAACTGCATCGCTTCGGCCATATTGCCCCAGCGCACCGCGCGTTCATAGCCGAGCATGGTCGCTTCTAGGCGATCTGCCTTACTGCGGATATCCGTTGCGCAGCCAGATAGCAGTAGCGCAGTTGCTATCAATAATGCCTTGATAATCCCGTTCATAACTTTCCCGATTGGTGGCGTTGAAGTGTCAACGCTAAACGCTGCGACTGCAAGTGTTTGACCTCTAGCTTGCGTTACTTTATAACGAAACAAAGCAATGCGTCGTAGCGTCTCTATCCATTAATTCTATCAGCCAAAAGGAAATTTTATGCGTCAACTTTTAGCTTGGGCAAGTCTAGTGGTTGCAGGATCAACAATTGCGCAGGGGCAAACCGCACATGTACACGGCGCCGCACAAATGAGCGTCGCGCTTATTGATTCAGCGCTTGAAATTGCACTGTACGCGCCAGCGGAAAGCTTTTGGGGCTTCGAATATGCGGCAAAATCTACCGAGGAAATTGCCGCAGAGCAAAAAGCACTAGCGACGCTCAAATCAGGCAGCTGGCTAGTATTGCCATCCAGCGCAGGTTGCACGCTTGTGACGAACAGCGCGGCGCGATCAGATGGCGGCGCGGATGACGCCGAGCACAGCCGTGAGCACGCAGGCGAGGCCAGCTCTGCACATACAAATGTCGAAGTAAACTTGCAATTTACCTGCACACAAGCCGACGATTTAACTCAGCTAAACGCTATTGAACTGCGCTTATTTGCCACATTTGCATCGCTCGACACCGTCGACTTACAGGGAATTACCGACACCAAACAGCTGGCTAAGCGACTAACGAATCAGGATTTTAAGTTTGGGCTGTAATCACCGCCCTTTACAGTAGCGGGATTGCAATTAATCTTTTTGCAATCGCCAAAAACTAAATCCAGCGATCAATGATGCAGGTAAAAAATATGCTATTGCCATGCTCCAGCCGTAGGTGTCAAACAGGCTGACGATCATTTTTTGCAGCACGAAAAAAACTACTGCTAGCATCATGCCTACGAAAATGCTGCGCCCTAAGCCGCCAGTTCGAAGCGAGGCAAATGCGAACGGCGTGGTGGCCAAGGCGAGCGCCAAGACCGAGAGCGGAAACGTCAAGCGCTGCCAGAGCGCGGCGGAAAAACCTTGTGAGTCCAAATTATTGGCGCGCGCATAGTTCAAATTCAACCAAATCTCTTGTAGCGATTGGCGCGCCGGCCGCAGCGTGCGGGAAGCAATTTGCTCCGGGCGCAAACCCGTTACCCAAGCCAGCTCGGTCGCTTTGCTAGACGGTGCGCCATCCAAGCCCGCTCGTGTAATGTTTTTAAGCAGCCAGCCGCCATTCTCAAAAGTGGCGGTTTGCGCGAGCGTCAACGCAATTAGGTGGCCTTTGGCGTCGAAATTCAATAATCGAACATCCCAAAGCTCGACTGGTTTACCAGAATCACTCAATACGGCTCGGCGCGCGTTGACAAAGCTGCTGCCGTCTTTTAGCCAAAGCCCGCTTTTATTTCCTACGCCTATATCGCGTCCGGCATTACCGGAGGCCAGCGCTTGCGCGCGCCGCTCGCCGGGCGCGCTCAAAAATTCCGCGATAAAAAACGCTACCAGCGTGACTAAAAACACGCCAAACAGCGCCGAGCCAACGATCTTAAGCTTGGAAACGCCGACCGCGCGTAGCGCGATCAGCTCACTGCTTTGTGCTAGCTGGCCCAAACCAATCGCGCTGCCGATTACCGCTGAGTAGACGAAATATTCATAGGCGCGCCGCGGTGTGGTCAGTAAAATAATGCCCAGCACGGTGCTGATATCTTTACTCTCGCTAGCGGCTAGCTGGTCTTTTAGCTCCAGCAGCGTCATGATCGCAATCAGCACCAGCCAGGCGACCAGCACCATCGGAATGACCGATCGAATAACAAGCCGGCTGCTGGCGCTCATCACGCGCGTTGCAGCTGCGACAAAAATTGACGCGTTCTAAAATAAGCCGCTATTTGCTGACGATAAGCAAATAACAATGCAATAGCGAACAGCGCGTGTACCCACCAAGTGCCAAGCCAATCGGGCGTACGGCCTAGCGCAAAACTTTTTTTCGCCAGTTCTAGCGTTTGCGAATAAACCAAATACAGTAACACGCCAATCACGATACGATCATAGCGAACCTGCCTCGGTGCGCTTCTGGCGAGCGCTGGCGCCATCAGCATCAGCAATAGCAGCATTAGCGGTACGCCAATTCGGCCTTCTAACTCAGCTCGGCCAGCGCGATTGGTTAGCAAATCCTGCACTGGCAAATCATCAATCGAATAGCTGGTGTCTTGGTTTTGCAAGGATTCTGGCAATGCAATTTGCGCGCGTTCAAAAAATGCGCGTTCGCTATCATTATTCGTTAGATTGACAGCCGTGCGTTCGCCGTTGAGCAAGGTTAATTCAGCCGCGCTATTGCCGCCCTGATTACCAACGAAGCCGCGCTCAGCGCGCACGACTTGCAGCTCGCCGTCTTCGGTTTCCCGCGCGACGAACACGTCGGTGAAGCTTTTTTCTTGCTCAAGTGCGCCGGCATAGACCACCGCGCCGCCGCGCAGCTCAACAAAGCGGCCGGGTTCCAAGCCCGCCACCGCAACTTGCCGATTCGCAAGCTGCACTTGATCAATCGCAATGCGCTGCGCGGTTGGTGCAATGTAGAGTGAAACCACCGCCAGCAGCAGCGCTAACGGGAGTGCAAATACCCAAACCGGGCGCAATAAACCTAGCTCAGAAAAGCCTGCCGCGCGCAGCACCGCCATTTCCGAATCTCGATACAGCCGGGTGAACGCCATAATGACGCCTAAAAAGCCCGCGAGCGGCAGCAATAAAATCAGCGCGCGCGGCACCCTCAGCAGCATTTGCGAAAACAGCAACGTTGCGGGCAGTGAACCGCGCGCAATTTTGTCCAGCACCGCCGTCAGCAGCCCGCTAAAAATCACCACAATCAGCAAAAGCGCAGCGCCGATCATAGCGCTGCGGATTTCTTTGACTAAATATCGCGTTAGGATCGGGCTACTGCGAGCGCTCAAGCCGCTAGCTCTCGATATTCCTCAGGCGATGGGCAGGTGCAAATCAAATTGCGATCACCATAGACGTTGTCCACCCGCCCGACTGGGCACCAGTATTTGTCAGTGCGCGCCACGCCGCTTGGAAACACCGCCTGTTCGCGCGTATAGGCGCGTGACCAGTTCGGATCGACTAAATCATGCACGGTGTGCGGCGCATGCCGGAGCGGGCTGGACTCTGATGTCATACGGCCTGCTTCAATCTCGGCTATCTCAGAGCGAATCGCGATCATCGCATCGCAAAAACGATCAATCTCGACTTTAGCTTCTGATTCGGTCGGCTCAATCATCAGTGTGCCAGCAACCGGGAAGCTCATCGTCGGTGCGTGAAAGCCATAGTCGATCAAGCGCTTAGCAATATCATCCACGCTGACACCATTGACGTCCTTAAACTTGCGCGGATCGATAATACATTCGTGCGCGACGCGGCCATTGTGGTTTTTGTACAGCACCGGAAAGTGCGGATCTAAGCGCACTGCCATATAGTTCGCTGACAAAATCGCCACCTCGGTCGCGTAGCGCAGGCCATCGCCGCCCATCATCAAAATATAGGCGTAAGAGATGGGCAAAATAGCGGACGAGCCAAACGGCGCACCGGATACCGGGCCAACTTTTGCGGTGCTGCCATCAAGTGCCGGATGGCCCGGTAAAAACGGTGCGAGATGTGCTTTGACGCCAATCGGGCCAACGCCCGGGCCGCCGCCGCCGTGCGGAATGCAAAAGGTCTTGTGCAGATTCAAATGCGATACGTCCGCACCAAATTGCCCAGGCTGGCTCAATCCAACTTGCGCGTTCATGTTGGCGCCGTCCATATAGACTTGCCCGCCGTGTAAATGCACGACGTCGCAAATTTCCCGGATATGCTCTTCAAACACGCCATGGGTGGATGGATACGTCACCATTAGCGCGGCTAAATTCGCTGAATGCAGCTGCGCTTTTGCGGTCAAATCTGCTAAGTCAACATTGCCCTCGATATCGCAATTAACCACTACGACATCCATACCAACCATATGTGCTGAAGCTGGATTGGTGCCGTGCGCGGACGATGGAATCAAGCAGATTTTGCGCTGCACATCGCCCCTGGATAGATGATAGCCGCGGATCGCGAGCAGCCCGGCGTATTCGCCCTGCGCGCCGGAATTGGGTTGCAAGCTTACGGCGTCATAGCCGGTGATCTCAACTAGCCAGCGCTTGAGATCTTCCATAAGCTCCAGATAGCCAGTGGCCTGATTGAGCGGCGCAAGCGGATGTAAGTTAGCGAATTCGGGCCAAGTGACTGGAATCATCTCGGACGTGGCATTGAGCTTCATGGTGCAGGAACCTAGCGGAATCATTGCCCGATCCAATGCTAAATCGCGATCGGAAAGCTTGCGGATATAGCGCAGCATTTCCGTTTCAGAGCGATACTTGGAGAATATTGGATGCTTCAAACAGGCGCCGTGGCGAATTAGCGCGCTTGGCAATGCGCCTTCGGCACCCGCTTCAATCGACGCCGCTTTGATATCGCCGCCAAATGCGCGCCAGACGGCTTCTAGGTGCTCTGGTGTGGTGGTTTCATCGACGGTTATGCCAAGCCGATCCGTGCCAATCAGGCGGAAATTGATCTTCGAGGCCAGTGCACGCGCCACAATTTCAGCCTGTTTGCCGCCGACTTTGACGCTAAACGCATCGAAAAAAGCCGATTGCTCAGGCGCAAAACCCAGCTTGCGCAAGCCGACGGCGAGCTTGGCAGCGCTCGCGTGTACGTCTCTGGCAATCGCGTTCAAGCCTTCTGGGCCGTGATAAACGGCGTACATCGACGCCATCACCGCCAATAATACTTGAGCCGTGCAAATGTTCGAGGTCGCCTTTTCACGGCGAATATGCTGCTCGCGCGTTTGCAAGCTAAGCCGATACGCAGGCTGTCCGCGCGAATCAATCGACACGCCAATCAATCGGCCCGGCAAGGCGCGCTTAAGCGAATCTTTTACCGCCATGTACGCTGCGTGCGGGCCGCCGTAGCCCATTGGCACGCCAAAGCGCTGCGTGGTGCCGATGGCAATATCCGCGCCTAGTTCACCGGGCGGAGTCAGCATTGCTAGTGCAAGCGGGTCAGCTGCAAATATCGCAATGCCGCCTGCGGCTTTGAGCTTAGCCACGCTCGCGCGGTAGTCACGCACGTCACCAAAGCTGCCTGGGTATTGATAAATTGCGCCGAATACGGAATCGGCTGTCAAATCGGTGTCAGGATTGCCAATCAGCAGCTGCCAGCCGAGTGGCTCAGCGCGGGTTTGTAGGAGCGCGATGGTTTGCGGATGACAGTTTTCATCGACGAAAAACGTGGTCGACTTTTGCTTTGCGCTGCGCTGCGCAACTGCCATGGCTTCAGCGGCGGCGGTTGATTCATCGAGCAAGGATGCGTTCGCGACATCAAGTCCAGTCAGCTCGCAAATCATAGTTTGGAAGTTTAGAAGTGCTTCTAATCGGCCCTGTGAAATTTCTGGCTGGTACGGCGTGTAGGCGGTGTACCAGGCTGGGTTTTCCAGAATATTGCGCAATATGACGCCTGGCGTGTGCGTGCCGTGGTAGCCCTGGCCGATCATTGAGGTCATGACTTGATTTTTGTTAGCTAACTCACGCAGCCTAGCTAAAGCCTGCACTTCCGATCTTGCTTCGCCCATGCTGCTCAGCGCGCCTGGCATGCGGATGCTGGCAGGTACGGTGGCTTGCATGAGCGCCTCCATACTTTCGGCGCCAACGGCCTTAAGCATTGCCTGCACATCGCTTGGCGATGGGCCAATATGGCGGCTTTTAAAATCACGGGCAATATGCGGCTGATGGAGTGGGCTTGCTTGCGTCATGGAGTACGTGCCTGGGTGAGCAAATGAAGGCCGGATGTTAAACCGCTGCGTGCGTAGGCTGGATGAATGACGCGCGCATTAAACCTAGCGCAATTTCATAGCGCCATTTTTTTGGGCGTTGCCTAGGCTGGTATGCAATCGCGCCGTAGACGCTGCTTGACATTCCTGCGAAAGCGCGGATTGCTCTAAGCCTTCGGCAACGTAACCCCACGCTGACCTTGATACTTTCCAGCGCGATCTAAGTAGCTGGTTTCACACACTTCGTCGCTTTCCAAAAACAAAAACTGCGCGACGCCTTCGTTAGCGTAGATTTTTGCGGGTAGTGGCGTGGTGTTAGAAAATTCCAAAGTCACGTGGCCTTCCCACTCGGGTTCTAACGGCGTTACATTGACAATAATGCCGCAGCGCGCGTAAGTGCTTTTGCCAAGACAAATCGTTAATACATTGCGCGGAATTTTGAAGTATTCAATCGTTCGTGCCAAAGCAAACGAATTCGGCGGAATGATGCAGACATCGCTTTTGATGTCCACGAACGAGGCTGGATCGAAGTTTTTTGGGTCCACCGTGACTGAATTGATATTGGTGAACACCTTAAACTCATCTGCGCAGCGCACGTCATAGCCGTAGCTGGAGGTGCCATAAGAAATGATCTTTTGACCTAGATGCTCGCGGATTTGCGTAGGCGCGAAAGGTGAAATCATTGATTTTTCGACTGCCATTTGGCGAATCCAACGGTCCGATTTAATACTCATAAGTGGATATCCTTAAACCTAAAATTTTTACTATTGTAATCGCATTTGCCGAAGCTATCTAAAATTGGATTTTACCGATCAAAACATCTTTGAACATCACCCAATCTGCTGCAAAGCTATAAAACGGGTTTTTAAAGGTTGCGGGGCGATTTTTTTCAAAGTAAAAATGGCCAACCCAAGCAAATGCATAGCCAGAAAACAACGCTGCTAATAAATACATGGCTTCTGAGGTCAAGATCGCACGTACAGCCAGACCCAAAGCACAAACCGAACCTATGAAATGTAGCCGCTTGCAGACTGTTGTTTTGATGTTCGCCTAAATAATAAGGATAGAAGTCAGCAAAACTGATAAATCTCGGTGGCTGCGCTGCTTGCTCAGCCATGATCATCTCGCGCGCGTCCGTCGATCACTCTCAGGCTGTGATCGCGGCCTGACATAAGCTTATCTGTATATGCAATCGACATCGCACTCAATAAGAAAACAATGTGAATAACCGTTTGCGAAATTAGCACCTTATCACTGTAGCTTTCAGCATTAATAAAAGTTTTCAGCAAATGAATTGAAGAAATGCCAATGATTGCGGTTGCTAGTTTAACTTTTAACACGGATGCGTTCACATGGCTGAGCCACTCGGGCTGATCTGGGTGATTTTGCAGATTCATCCTACTAACGAATGTTTCGTAGCCCCCGATAATAACCATAATCAATAAGTTAGAAATCATGACCACATCAATCAGTGCTAAAACCACCATCATTATGACAACTTCATTGAGGTGCGTTAGTGGCACTTCGGGTTTGTACCCAATACTGGTCACCAACGCTTGAATATCGGTCTGGCTGCCAAATGCCGCGAAAATTAGATGATAAAGCTCAAGGAAAAAATGCCAAACATACACGCCTTGGGCCAGAATCAAACCTAGATAAAGCGGCATTTGTAACCAGCGGCTGGCGAAAATTAAATTCGGTAACCAGCGCATTTGTGCATTAGCAACTGGTTTGGTTACGGGTGATTCTGATTTCATGAAGTTCCTTTTAAATTATTAGTTCGCGAGAAGCGCCGCTCGCCCTGGCCCTGGCGAAGGGCAAAGCCTCGTGCTTTGAGAGTTCAAGACTTCATGTGTTCGACAAGCTCACCATGAACGGTCTGTCCATGGATCGGCAAGCTCACCTCGCAGACGCGGCAATACCTGACCAAGTCACTAGCCCTCAAAGCCATCCTGAAGCAAGATCGTATCGTTATTGGCACTGCATGATCCTGGAAGCTGTGCGTGCGTTAACTCTACATCGTCAATAAACCATCCGCTCAACGCTGTGGAAACATTGCTGCCGGTAGCCAATAAAAATCTAAAACGCACTTTTTGGCCTGCAACTGCGCTCAAATCAACGCTAAATCGGCCCCAGTTGTTTTGCGTACCGTTGAAAACCGGCCTGCCAATCGGTAACCCACACGCATTTCCAGCCGTCGTTATCGTTCCAGGCAGCGCCTGCCCTGTTTGTACGGGAAGCCAAGTGCCGCCGTCAATCGACATCTCTACCGTGCCGCCATCACGCCCGGTGCTAGGCAGGCCGTGCTTGGTCCAAAACGACAGCACTGAAGGGCCGAGTGCTGCAGGGCTCAAGGTGAATTCAGGCGTATTCAAGCTCAAGCAATAGTTAGATCCGATAGTGGATTCGTAACTGCGCTGGCCGGTATGGGCTTGCACAGCTGAGATATGCCAACCCACGTGATTAGGTGCGAGCGTAGTACGCTCGAGCGGCTCGGCTCGCGATAAAATGGGATCACCCAACTCTGCGCCAGTCACATAACTGCTATCAGCCAAAGGCCCAGCAGCGCGCACATTGACCTGTAACAAGTTGCTTTCTTCAGCACCGGTTTGCCTATGTTTTGCGCGCACAATGTAGTTGTACTCCCCACTGTCAGGCGCAGCGACGCTCGCACCAGATGCACCGGTAACTTCAGCGACTGCATTCGCAGCACTCGGCGTAAACACGCTTTGCGCGCTTCGATAAATCGTGTACGCCAGCGGATCAGCGCAGCTAGCGGCTGCCGGAACCCAGCTTAAGTTAGCAGTGCAGCTGCTCGCGCCCGCGCTGGCGCCGCTCACTACGCCGTTGAACCTAGGTGGTGCGGAGCAGCCTCCTGATCCCGTAACTTCCACGCAGGCACTGGATGCGCTCAAGCCGCATGTACCGCTCGCGTCGGAACTTTGCACACGATAGCCAAGCGTCACGCCGCCAGAAGCCGTGCTGTCTATATAGCTGCCCACTGAAAGCCCGCTTGCGATTGTCTGCATTGGGCTAGCACCCACGCCACATCCGCCGATAGCACGCTGCACGTTATAGTTGACGCCAGCGGTGCTGGCCCAGCTCAAATTGATCTGATTTGCCGCAGCTGGGCTAGCTGTTACCGATGGGGGCGGTGCGGGCGGCGTGCAGATGGTCGGGCGAACGACAAACAGCCCTTCATCAATGCCGCTCAAAGCCACGCGCCCACTCGCAAAAAACGGATAGTTGCCCCAGTTGCCGTCAAACACGGCATTGTCGTTGGCCGGGAATATGTCAAAAAAACCGACTTCGGTTAGCTGCGCAGAAGCTAAGTTGGTCAATGCCAAAATTCGAAGGCCCGAGGTGTAATTGCTTTCGTAGACAAAGTTGTTTTTGATATACAAATTATGGTCAATCGCTCGGCGCGGATGCGTGTGTGCGCCTTTGAGCACCGGCGCATCCAAATCACTGTAGTCAAACACATACGTTTTGCCGTTTTGCCCGCTATTTTGCTCGTCTAACTCATCATTTAGTAGCGCGTAGCGGAAATCCTCAGTGAACCAGGCTTGATGCACATAGCCAACGCCCGGATAGCTAATCGCCGACAAAATAATCGGCGCCGCCTTATTGCTGGCATCAACCACCAATAGCGAATCTACATCCGATGCCAAGCAGATTTCTTTGCCTGTATGTGCAGCATCTGGGCCTTGATAGTTCCAACAGTGGGTTTCATGGGTGTAGCCATCTTGACTAAAACACCCGGCAAACACCGGCGCGGTTGGCGTTCGGATATCCAAAATATGGATGCCGCCACTGCAGGTGTTTGTACCTGCCAGATAGGCAAACCCAGAGGCTTCGTTAATCGCAATCGTGTGCGTATTTCGTACGCCGCTGTAATGCGCTGCCTCAGAAAAAATAATCGGAGCGCCCTGCCCTAAGGTTCTCAGCACGCGCAAGTCCAGCACTTGAATGCCGTGCGGCCCGTTTGAATCTGATCCAATAAAAGCGTGATCTTTGTAAACCCGCACATCGCGCCAGATCGAATTGCCCGAATGCGTTGGCAATCTGCCCATCAGTTGCAAATCCCCACCTGCCCCGTCAATTCGCACAACCGCAAGCGAATTATTTAATCCCATCAGCGCATATTCCTGGCCGGTTTGTGCATCGGTGTAGCCCCACACCATCGAGCCGGTCGCAGGATTCGGTAAGCCCGGCACCGCAAACGCGCTCAGCGGCAAATGCCCAACTAGATCAACATTTCGGCACGGGAAACCCGCAGCTAGCCCGCCAACACAGGTAGTTTCGTGCAATATCGTGCCCGGCACGCTGCTCACAGCGGCTCGATTCGCTGAGCGGTGCCGAACGTCGCAACTGAGGGCCGCGCTGGTTATGGCGAGTAATGCACCACTCAAAGCAATCGGCAACAAAATACTCGCAATACGCTCAGTCGACATGGCGTGCCTTAATGAAATCAATGTGAAGCAAAAAGTCTAGCATCGAAATTGCATTGAGCTGTCAATTTTATCGTGTTTCCCTCGCAAGCGGGAATCCAGGCTCATTGAACTTTGTTAGCTCCTTATCGTCATTCCCGCGCAGGCGGGAATCCAGGCTCATCGAACTTTCTGTGAGGTTGCTGGAGTTAATTGCGCGGGTTTCGGTGCTTTTGAAACCCGCGCGACACTGACAACTGTACTGGATCCCCGCCTGCGCGGGGATGACGAGGGAGGTTGAGCTGCTAGCAAAGTCGAGCCGTATCGTCATTCTCGCGCAGGCGGGATCTAGGTTTCTCGAACTTTGATCTAACCTCACCGACACACCTTCACCCCAGTCAATCGTTCAAATGGCGCTGAGCGATCAAACCGTCCGCTCAGCGGTGCGATAAACCCCGCGCGCAAATCGATCTGGCCGCGCACAGAAATGGTTGGACTGATGGGGTCAAAGCGCAGTTGGTAGCTGCCTATTTCTCGGCGTGTGTTCGCGAAGAAAGTGCATCCTGGGCAAAAGCCTTCATGTTGGTAGATAGGCACGCGCGCGGCGTTCGCTACATTTGAGATCGCGCGGTTTTCCGAAGCCAAAACCCAGCGCGGTTCGCCGAGTGCGTCGTAAAGGAAAAATCCAGTAAATTCCGCACCTTCACGCAAATGTACGCTGGCGCCCCAGCCGGATTCTGCAGGGTTGTACCACGCGCCGGTGAAGTCGGTAGGCACAGCGGGGCCCGCGCCAATTCCTGGGCTCAGGCAGTTGCTTTGATCGAGCATGAGCATGGATTCTGAACCCGATTCACCCATCAGCGTGTAGCTCCAGCTGACTTGATTGACGCCGGTGCGGGTCAAAGTTGCTCTGCCGACTTCAACGGCGGTGGCGCGCGTGCCGTCCCAGGTGTAGCGCAACAATGGCCCGGTGCTGATTGAACTGGCGTTGGCGGCGAATAATCCATTCGGGAAAAACCAGTACCACGTCGGCTGATTGTTTTTGTCGTAGGTGTACCAGATGACTTGCGCGTCATCTCTAGCTCTGGTTACGAATAAGCCGTGCCCTGACCGTTTTGGGTTGTAATACAGCTCGGCGGCAAGTGGACTAGCTAAGCTGGTTTCTAGCACTGATACATTGACGCTAACGCTGCTCGCCACACCGCTGCGCAACGTAAAATAATAACGCTTGCCAGGCTGCAAAATCGGCGCAGCTAAGGTGCTGACTAATGAGAAGCTTGCGTTGCTGGCAGCTTGTGAAATCGCGCTTAGCACCGCCACACCCTGCGCCTGTTCAAGCTGCGGCTCGGCATCTTGAGCGAGCGTCCAATCAAGCGAAATGGCCGTGCTGCTGGTGGCGTTGATGGTGACGCTCTGCGCGTTGCTCGGCACGTCAACGCCGATCCGATTGAGCGGCATATTGGCGGCTAACGCATAGCGCTGCACACGCCCAGGCCGTAAAACGCTGCGAACTTCAGCGCCTGCTCCGCGCTCAAGCCGAACTAAGGTTGTGGCGGCTGGCGCTACCGAACCGGCATCCGTGCGCAATGCTAATTGGCCGATATAGCGATCATTCGGATTGCTTTCACCCAGCTCCCACGCCAGCAAAACCTTAAATGCAAACGTGGCGGGCAGCTGCCCGGCCATGCTGGCGTAAGCGTTGCGCTGAGCGGAATTTGTGCCTGTGCTGAGCGCGGCAAATTCAAGCGTTAGTAGATCACCCGATAAATTGCCCGCATTATTTTGCGCGATGATCCAATAGCTTCCAGCGCGCGGATTGGTCAATACACAGCGTTCAAAGGTGCTCGGACCTGCGCTTTGGCATTCGATTTCCCGGTTGGTGGTTTTGCCATCGCGATCGGCGTCTAGACCGACATACAAGTCAACATCTCTAGCGCTGGCGCCGTTCAACGTCACATACAGCGCAGGCGTGCCTGCGGGCACTTCGATCAGCTGAAAAATGCGTCCAGGTTCATCATGCGGATCACTTGGCGTGCTGTCTGGCGTGACGGTTTGACTTTGCACATTGAGCTTGCTCCATGCGGGCAAGCTGGCTGCAGCAGCCGGAAAAGCGGATAAATCACGCAGCTCAATGCTGGCATTGCCGCTGCTGCTCGGCGCTTGCAACACGAATTCTTCTGGAACCGCGCCGCTAGCTGAAATCGGCACGGCTAAGGAGATCGGCAGCTGCACATCAACTTCCCCTGCTTTGCTTAAAATCATCTGCGCGCTGAGTAGTTGACCTGCCAAACGCGGGTTCGCGGTATCAAAGTCGATCTGTAGATTCTGCGCTGCACTGCCTTGCAAGCTAAAGCTTGACGGCGTTATGCGGCTGGTCAAATTCGCTGGGCCTTCAATGCGCGCCAACCAGCTGCCTGCGCCCGCAGCGCCGATTAGCGCAACGCTACGGGCAAAGCTACAGGCTGGAATACAGCGATCACTGCGCATCGAAGGTAGATTGACGCGCTCCGCCGTGGCGTTGGAAGTGCCGCGAAAACTCGCGTTTGGCAGCGGAAAATACAGCGCACTGGCGCGCGCATTAGAAATGTTCAACGTGCCGCTACCGGCTTCATGACTGCCTGCGATTAAACCCGCGCTGCGCACCACCGCGCGCGTACCTGAGGTTCGAACCGCGCTTTCCAGCCGCTGCACATCCCAGCTTGGATTTGCCGCTTTCAAAAGGGCAATTGCACCAGCCACGTGCGGCGCGGCCATGGAAGTGCCGGTCAATGGTGTGATTCCTGCGCTCAAGTCGGCCGATAAAATGTCGCTGCCGGGCGCACTTAAATCCGGCTTAAGGATGCCGCCCGTATTTGGCCCGCGTGAGGATGAACTATTGAGTTGATTGCCCGCACTCGCCACACGAACTGAGGATTGCCCGCTGATGCTGGCGCGTGCGCCGCCTGCCCTAACCCAGGCTTTCACCGCCGCTGCTTGAGCAAAGCCCAAATGCACGGTCGGTACGAAATGCGCGTCCGCCACTATCGATTCGCCTTCCACCGCGGTGTTCAACAAAATCATGCCGCCAGCCCCCGCTGCGCGCACGTTAAAGCCTTTGGCGACGCGCGCCTGCGTGCCGCGATCACACACCACAATTTGTCCACTAAAAGTATTTGCCGGAAATGGATTGCTAACGCCGGTCGGTGGAATCGCTAAATCTTCGCCGCGCCCGCACAGCGCCGAGCCAAAATCTTCGCCAAGCACCACCGCACGATTCTCCAACGCTGAAGTAATCCCGACGCCCTGCAAGCTGGCAGGAACCATACTACCTGCGCTGGGCAACACGGCATTAACAAAGCGCCGATCATGCGTCAAATTCGCAACGCCCAACACCCACGGGGCATTCGCCGGGGATTGCACCGTGCCTGGATTTGGGCCTTCATTGCCGGCTGACACAACTACCACAATGCCGGCTTCGCGCGCATTAAACATCGCTTTGATATCGCTGGCGCCGCTGGAATTAAGCGCCGCCCACGGATCGCGCGGATCGCCGCCTATCGAATAGTTGATTACCGTTACGCCATCACGCGCGGCTTGATCGAGCGCGGCAATGGTGTCGGAAAACGGGCAAGAAGTCGGGCCGGTTTCTGATTTTACGCAGGCTTTGTAGGAAATCAGATTGGCGCGCGGCGCAACGCCTGACACGGCTAACGGAAACGCCACCGTCGGCCCGTTAATCGTGCCGGTAAAGCTATTGCCCACCGCAATGCCAGAAACGTGGGTGCCGTGGCCGTCTAAATCTGCGCCATCTTTCGCGCCTTCATCGGTAAAATCATAGATGCCGATCAGCTTGTCGTTACAGCGCGCCGATGCAGTGCTATTGCACAGTCCATAACGCACGCCGCGCGGATTACTATGATTAAACCCGTCCGCCGCCACGTCGGCAAAACTTGGGTGCAGCGCATTAATCCCGCTATCGACTATGCCAACCACAATGCCTTCTCCGCGAGTGCCTGTGCCAACGCCCGGGTTCCAAATCGCTGGCGCACCCACAAATAATGGCCCCGCATCAGTATGCAGATAGCTAAGCCCATCAGGCTCAACCGCCGCTACGCCGGATTCGGTGCGCAAAATCGCGGCCTCAGATGCGCTCAAATCCAGACTGACCATATTGCTGAGGTAGCTTGCACGCTGATGCACAGCCACGGTTCGCTTGAGCACTTTGGCAAATTCTTGTACCTGAAGCGATTGCTGTTTGGCAATGGCAATGTGCAGCGTTTTACTCAATTCTTGCGAAACGCGCTGCGCTTTAGGCTGCGCCTGCTTCGCCTGCTCAACTGCCGAAAGCGCGGCGAAGCTGACGATATAACGCTGTGAGCCGGTGGGTTCTGAATTTGGTGCGCGTGCACTGAGCGGGGCCCCCAATAGCAACAGCGTTAGGCAAGAGATCAATAGGCGCATAATGATTCCCAAAGTGGTGTCTACGGCTATGCTACCGCGCGAGATGCGTTGAAGGGTGCTGAAGATGTGGAATCGGATGCCATTCAAACTCAAGTTAGGACAGACTTGGCGCCACGAACGGTCCTTGCTTTTACGCAACATTCATTTGCTTGCATGGCGTGCTGCTGCGTGTCAGCTTAGGACAACATTTTTTGATCCAAGATCAAAATGAGCGAGCTGGGGCGTATTGCACTTTTGTTAGCTGGGCTGTTGGCAAACTCGCCAGCTGCTGGTGCGTCGCTGCCTTCTGATAGCGGCGACACAATTCCAGTAGCAAGCCAGCAGGAAATACAGGCCCAGCCAACTTCTACGCGGGCATTGAGCGAAACTTTGGCAGAAAGCCAAGCTGATTTTCAACGCACACAATCTCTGCAAAATCTCGTGCAGCTGGGCAAAGATGCCTATCGCAGCGGTGAAATTGAGCTTGCCGGGTCACGCTGGCTGGCCGCTTTGGAAAGGGCAGAATCTGAAAAAGATCAAGCGGTTGAAGTTGAAGTGCTCTGGCGGCTAGCGACTTTAGAGCGCAGGCGTGCAAATTTTTACGAAGCGCTGAGTTACCAGCTGCGTGTGTTGAACTTAATTCGCAAGCGACCGGAGCTTGGAAAAATATGGAAAGTGCAAAGTGAAATCGCAGTTTTATTTGAACAGCTCGAACTTCCAGAGCAATCGCGCAACAATAATATTGACGCGGTTGAATCAGCAAAGCAAGCCGGCACGCTGTTGGATATAGCCAGTGCACAAATCCAATACGCCGGTTTTTTAAATGACTTCGGCGTGCAAGATTCTGAAACGACGCGCCTGTTAATTGAATCCGCATTGCCGATTATTAAGGCTGAAGGCACGCTTGCACAGCTCAGCTCGGCGATGCTGCAATCGGGTCGAAATCAGTTCAACTTGAGCAATTTAGTAGGTGCGCAATCTGACTATGAAAACGCGTTGGCGCTGGCTAGCCAGGCTGGGTCGTCTGCGCTGATCGCACACATACAGTTTCGCCAGGGCGAGCTCGCACTTATCCAAGGCAATGCTAAAGCGGCGCTTGCAAAAGTAATGCAGGCGCAAAGCGGCTATGAGCTACAGCGCAATCGGCCACGCTTGATTAAAGTACACGCGATGCTAGAGCGCATTCACAACGCGCTGGGTGATGATTTGGCCGCCGCGCGCGCCGGGCGCGAGCACTATCGCATGCGCAATGAAGTGCTGGGCGGAAAAGCCACGTTGCGGTTCGAGCAGCGGCTGGACGCGCTGATCTTGAGCGAGGAGCGTGCGTCAAACGCCGCGCTTAAATCGCTCAACAATGCTGCCAGCATTCGCTTGCGGTATCAGCAGCGCTTGTTTGTGGTGATCGTTGGTGGCGTAATTATTCTAAGCGCGCTGTTTTACATACTTTTGCGGCGGCACCGTTTAATGCAATCGCTCAATCGTGATTTAACTCAGGCGCATGAAACCCTGAAAGCCAAGTCCGCTGAGCTTTATCACGCCTCAATTACCGATCCGTTGACCGGCGTATTTAACCGACGCTATGGCTTGAGCACACTCGATGCCATGCTTCTGGATCGGGGCGGTCGGCAGCTGTCGGTTAGCATGATCGATTTGGATCACTTCAAAAACATCAATGATCGATATGGCCACCCAGTGGGTGATGAGGTGCTTCGATCAGTGGCGCAAACGATCATGAACACGCTGCCGAGCGATGCAGTTATTGCACGCTTTGGTGGTGAGGAATTTTTACTGCTGCTGCCCGGCCGCACGTCTGAAGAAAGCGCGCTTTTATTGAGTCAAGCGCGGCTAAACGTCGCTAAGCAAACGGTCTGGACGCTAGATGGCGCGCTGCAAGTTAGCATGAGTATTGGCGAGCGTTTTGTTAGTGCGGATGAGCAAACCCCCGCAGTGCAGATACTAAGCGATGCCGATTTTGCGCTGTACTCTGCCAAACAGCGTGGCCGCAATGCGGTGGTACGCTGGGGAGATGTTGCGCGCACCGTTTAAATTCCAATCAGCGGCGAACGTTTTTGATAGCTGATAGAGCAAGTAAGGCAAGCTAGTTCGACTTGACCTGCGCGGCCAGCGCAGCCTTAACCGCTGCGAGAAATTCCGTATCCGGCACGCCGCCCATCTTTTCGGTGCGCGCCAAGACTCGGCCCTCATCATCCAGTAAAACGAGCGCGCTGGTGTGATTGAACTCGCCATCTTCGAGCGCCCGCAATCGCACGCCCAGCAGCGCGGCGATCATGGATACGCTTTGCGCATCGGTGCGTGCCAAGCGCCAGCGAGCCAGATCTAGCTTTCGTTTGAGCGCCACCGCTTTCAATACCGAAGGCGCATCTCTCGCCGAATCCATGCTAATCAACAGCACCCGCAAATGCGCGCTTTCTGCTTTGCTGAGCGCCTTATCAATACCACGTGCACTGTCGATAATCAGCGGGCAAATGTACTTGCATGAGGTATAGAACATCGCCACCAGCTGCAGCTTGCCTTGCAGCTGGCTGAGCTTAAATGCGCGGCCATCTTGGTCAATAAATTCGCTTTGTAGCTGATAGATGGAATCTTTTGGCGGCAAGGTTTCGCTTGCTGTATTTTTGGCGAAACTTGAACTTGTGATTGAAAAAAGCACCGCACAAGCCCAGATCAAAATCGTTTTCGTTGTCATGGGTTTCCCAAGGTTGTGTCAGCAGGAATATCCCTGGCGCAGCGAAATCCAAGGCTTGAAGTGCTATCAGCGCCTTCTAATGCGGACAACATCGCGACCCGCATCATGACGGCATAGCTTTGCTTATCCTCAATCGATAGCGCACCGGCGCCGCAAAACTTTTGTTGGTCGGCGTCTTGTTGTTCGCGGTTATCGCTTGACACCAGCATCGCCGAATAATCCGATACCCATTCCCACACCAGCCCGTGCAGGTCCATTACACCGTAATAATTTGCGGGCTTGGCGCCCACGTCGGCCAGCGCGGTATTAGCCGGCTTGGCATACCAGCTCAAAATTTCCGCCTGCCAAGCTGGGTTAGTGCGCGCATCGGCGTGGCTTTGATCGGCGGCGGACACATATTCCCACTCGTTCCAAGTGGGTAAGCGCGCGCCTTGCGCTTGGCAGTAGGCATTGGCGGCAAACCAGCTGACGAACGTCACGGGCTGCTGTGGCAGCACGCTAGCACCCAATGTTAGATCTGAGCGCCAGTGGCTCAAATACGCCGCTGGCTCAGCAAATACCCAGGCGGCATTGCTGCGCTGCCAGCTTGGATTAGCTTGAACAAATTCCAAAAATTGCGCGTTGCTGACCGGCACGTTCATCAGCGCGAACGCTGACACTTTTTGCAAGCGGTCTTGACTGTCTGGGTACTTTAATAGCGAGGCGAACGCGCCGCTTGGCAGCTCCACCCACTTCGCATCAGCGATCGCCAAAGTCGGCAGCAAAACTAATGCGAGTATTTGCGCAAGCATTCTCATGACTAGTGCGCTGCGCCTTCTGGGCGTTTGGTTTGGGCGCGCACTTTAGCCACTTCAGCCGCGCTGACCTGACCACCTTTATTGCCCCAGCTGTTCAAGGCGAAGCTCAGAATGTTCGCAACCTCATCATCGTTGAGCTGGCTCATCGGTGGCATCATGGAATCATAGCCAATAGCATTGACCATCACCTTGCCACTGAGCCCGTTGAGCACGACTTCAATCGCGCGGTTTTTATCCGCGTTGAGATAGTCAGACGCAGCCAGCGGCGGAAACACATTCGCCAGCCCAGCGCCGTTGCTTTGATGACACACTGAGCAAGTGCCGTTATAGAGCGCTTCACCGGCGCTGATTTGCTGCGCTAGCGTAAGCGTGCCGCTCGCCGCCGCTGCCGCCGCTGCTGTGACGGGTAAGGCGCTAACCGCCTTATCGCCCAAGTAAACCGAGTCAACCTCTTTACCCGAGTAAACCGCTAGGTTATCTGGCCCCTCCGTCTTAACCATGCCCAGCGCGCCTTTGTTGAACGCACGGAAGATCGAATGATCAACAATCACGCCAGTACCTGGAACTTCAGCGCGATACTCAACGATGGCCGAGCCGCCAGCGGGCACCAAAGTCGTCTGCACATTTTCCTGATAGCGCGAGCCGCCTTCGGTGTACACCTTGTCGAAGATCTCGCCGATCACATGAAAGCTAGACACCAAATTCGGCCCGCCATTGCCGACAAACATCCGCACCGTTTCGCCGACCTTGAGCTTAAGTGCGTTATCACCCAGCAATGCGCCTTCTGAGCCGTTAAACAGCACGTAGGTTGGGTTCTCATCAATCGCTTTTTGCATATCAAAAGACTGCAAGCCTTTTTCGCGATATTTGCCGACGGTGTAATAATCGCCCTGCATGACGTAATACTCGCGATCAACTTTAGCCAAGCCTTCTGGCGGCTCGATCAAGATCAAGCCATACATGCCGTTCGCCACGTGCATGCCGACCGGTGCAGTCGCGCAGTGATACACATACAGCCCCGCGTTCAAAGCTTTGAAAGTAAATTGCGACGCGTGCCCGGGCGCGGTGAAGCTTGATGCCGCGCCGCCGCCCGGGCCAGTTACCGCGTGCAAATCGATGTTGTGCGGCATTTTGGAATCAGGGTGATTTTTAAGATGAAACTCAACCGTATCACCTTGGCGTACGCGGATAAAACTACCGGGCACAGTACCGCCAAACGTCCAAAACGTATATTTGACGCCTTCAGATATTTCTTTCTCAAGCTCACGCACTTCAAGCTCAACGATTACTTTCGCCGGTTTAGTGCGCAAGGTTGCAGGCGGCACTTCTGGCGGACTGGTCAAGATTGCCTTAATGGGTTCACCCACTGGCGGGCCAAAATCGCCTTTCGCAGAGCCACCGGTATCGGCAGCCATGGCCGCGATGGCAGGTGCGGCCTGCACGGCCGGATCAGGCAGCACTTCATTGCCGCAGCCGCTTAGACTGACAGCTATGAATATGACGGATAATACTTGAGTGATAAGTGCGGCTTTGCTAGCTTGCATATGCGGGCTCCGAAGGTCCGTGGTTGAGAATCGAAGCACAGCTTGAAGCTTGAATTAACGCTGCACTTGATCTCGATCAAGTGCAGCCAAATGAGCGCTCGAACCTTGCCGGATTGCGCATTATTTTGACTCACATCAAGTTGCCCTGAAGCTAAATGCGCAGGCTAGCGCCATTCTTCGAAAATTGGGTGGCAACGGCATGAGAAGCAATCGAACCTTTGTGTTTTTGTGCTTGGCAATCGTCTGCACAGCATCAGCGAGTGAGATTGAACCCAAAGCCGCCAGCGCTGGCATTTGGAACGCGGCGTTTCGCTATCGCTTTGAATTCGTTGATGACGATGCCTTGGTGCTGGCTGCGCACGCCAACACAGCGCGCTTACGCCTGGGTTGGCAAAAAGCCTTTGCTGGCGTCAGTCTAAAAATTGAAGGCGAAGGCGTGGCGGAATTGAACAGTGCATTCAATTCGACTGCCAATCGCAGAGCCGCCTATCCGGTGGTGGCAGACGCGCGCGCGTTGGAGCTCAACCAAGCCGCGTTGGCTTGGCAAATGGCGGGTGCGAGCCTTGTGCTGGGCCGCCATGCGATTGCTTTGGATAATCAGCGCTTCATTGGCAACGTGGCTTGGCGGCACAATGAGCAAACGTTCGACGCTTTGCGCATTGATCGAAATCTGTCTGACGCGCTCTCGCTGCGCTATGCCTTTCTTGATCGCGTGCATCGAGTGAACGGCGATTCGGCAATCGATAAGCTAGCGCGCGAGCGAAATTTGGCTGCGCATCTGATAAATACGTCCTACGTCAGCACGCTGGGCATACTGACGGGCTACGGCTATTTTTTACGCGATCAAAATCAAGCCAGCGCCTCTACGCAAACCCTTGGGCTGCGCTGGAACGCCGGCACTAAAGTATTGCCAGCAAACTTCGGGCTGACCACAGAATTGGCGCAACAGCGCAGCTACAAAAACAACCCAGCAAACTTTAGCCATCGCTACATTTTGCTCGAGCCGAGTTTGCTACACGCCGGAATCACCTTGCGGCTTGGCTATGAGTGTTTGGGTGGCAACGGCACCAGCGCGCTGCAAACACCGTTAGCAACTTTACATGCCTTCAACGGCTGGGCTGATAAGTTTGTAACCACGCCCGCACTGGGATTGCAAGACTACTACTTGAGCGCAAACGCCAAATTCGGCAGCGGGCGTTTGCAAAATCAACTCAACTGGACGCTGGCCTATCATGACTATCGCGCAAGCGAATCCAGCGTAAAGTTTGGCACTGAGTTGAACGCCGCACTCGGAGTGAATTTGGGGCAAGGCTGGAGTGCGTTGATCAAAATCGCGGATTATCAAGCTGATCGCTTTGCCCGCGACACGCAAAAAATTTGGCTGCAAGCAGAGTGGGTACGTTAGCGTACGAGCGATTGATCCAGGTCAATGCGCCAATCTATTGGCAGTGCAAGCTTTTGCATGGCAAGCTGATCAAACACCTTGAATTTTCACCACCCGCACGAGGCACTCCATGTTTAAAACAATCCTCATTCCTGTCGATGGCTCACCCATCGCACTAGCCAGTGCCAAAGTTGCGATTGAGCTGGCAGTGCTATGCCAAGCGTCGATTTACGTGATCTTTGTGGCTTCGCCGTATCATCGTTTTATTCGCAGCAGTGGCATTGGGCTGATGCCAAAAAGCTACCAACAGCAGTTCGAACTGCACGAAAAAGAGCAAGGCGAAGCCGCGCTTAGTTCGGTACAAGTACTCGCGGAAAAAGCCAAAATACCGTGCACCGCAGAAATCATTATTGACAAAATTCCCGCGCGCGCCATCACTGAAGCCGCGCACAAACAAGGCGCTGATCTGGTTGTTATGGGCTCGCACGGCTTTCGCGGCGTTAAAAAATTGCTGCTGGGCAGCACGACGCAAGAAGTGTTGGTGCGCATCGGCGCGGTGCCGGTTTTAGTGCATCGCGATCAAGCTGCAGCCGACGCCTTTGATTGGGAAGATGACGAGGAAGCCGTGTAGCAAAATACAACAAACAAAATCCGCATCCATCAATCAACCCAACGTTGAGGAATTTCCTTCTGAAATCAGAATATTAGCTGCGCTTGCCGTAAGCGTTTGCTTCAGCACGATATGCACACGCGCCACAATGGCAGGCGATATCAAAATTACCAACAGCCCAGACTGGACACTGAAAAATTTCTACATCTCCCCAGTCGACCCGAATGGGGCAAATTCATTAACTTAAGTTAGCAACAAAATATCGTCACCCTGCGGGTAGTCGCAGGGTAAATGGATTCTGCGACTGCGCGCAGAATGACGTATTACCTGGCCAGTGGACGGGGCCATGCAATGGTAGCGCGCTGAGCGCCAAGATCGACCGTTACCGGCGCGCGAATGCTCCAGCCCGTCAGCTAATCCATTGAACCAATCACCTGCGCCAGCGCTTCAAACGCTGTGGCAAACTAGCGCCTACTCAGCCATTCTGGCAGCTGTGATTTGCAATGAAGGTTACTACCACAAGCGACGCCCAAAACCACCTCGACGCGCATCAACATGTCGACGCCCTGACGAAAATTATTGAGGTCATTTCAAGCGAGCTTGAACTTGATGATTTACTGGCGTTGATTTTGGAGCATGCCTGCACGCTGATCAATGCGGACGATGGCGCGATTGGCTTATACGATGGCGCACGAAAAGTGGTTCGCACGGCGGTGCTTTATCGATTGCCAGCGGAAGAACTCGGCGCTGAAATGCAGGCGGGCCAGGGCTTAGCGGGGCGCGTGCTTGCAAGTGGCCGTACCGTAATGTGCCGCTATGGTGATCTGCCCGGCATCAACCTGCCACAGCTAAGCGACAATCAAGTGATTGGCGTGCCGATTCTTTGGCGCCAAGTACTGGTCGGCGTGTTTGGTATCGGCGCAAAGGCGCCTCGAGTTTTTTCCAAATCCGATGTGAGCTTGGTTGAGCTATTTGCGCGCCACGCCGCGATCGCCATTCACAACGCGCAGCGCCACTTTGAGGAACGCCGCCGTAGCGTGCGCTTTGCGTTAATCGCCAAGGTTGCCGTGATTATTCAAACCGGTGGTGAGCTGACTTATATTTTGCAAAACACCGCTGATGCCATGCATGCGCTGCTGGAATTCGAAAGCGTCGATATTCCGCTGATTGATCCAGCGCAACCGGATACTTTGGTGGTAGCGGTTCGTGGCGGCGCTTACAAAATCGCCATCCATCAGGTTGATCGAATTGATATTCGCTATGGGATTATGGGTGCTTGCGCGCGTGAAGCTAAATCGCAACTGGTCAATGATGTCGTTAACGACCCGCGCTATGTCAATCCACCCGGCGTCAAAGCGCCGCGCGCCGAGCTTGCAGTGCCTATATTACAGGGCCAAAACGTATTGGGCGTCATTAATGTTGAAGGCAACGCGCCATATGACTATTTTGATCAGCAGTCTTTGGAAATTATCGCTGATCATTTGGGCCTTGCAATTGCGAATGCACGGCTTAACGAGCAAACCAGGGCGCTGGCCGTAAGCCGCGAGCGAAATCGATTAGCAGGCGAATTACATGACAACGTGACGCAGCTGGTGTCGTCCATCAGCTTGTTAACACAAACGCTGCCGCAAACCTACAAGCGTGACCTGCTTGAGGGCGAGCGCCGCGCTGGGCGCATCCACGAACTGGCGCAAACTGCATTTGCCGAATTGCGCAGCCTGCTGCGCGAACTTACGCCGGTGGATTCCCTGGCAATCTCTAACACCGGGCAATCGTTTCTGGGCTTGGAACGCTTGCGCGAAGGTGGGCTCACCAGCGCCTTGGCGAGGCTTTTGCCATCCATGATTCCAGAAACGCTGCCATTAAAAATGCAGTTCGATGGTTATGTGGCGCAAGAAATTGCACATGAAGAGGCCCTCTATCGCGTTTGCCAGGAAGCGGTATCGAATGTGATTCGCCATGCCAATGCGCGCCACGTGACGATCACGGCTAGCGTTAGCGATCGCATCGCATTGCTGCGCATCATTGATGATGGACGCGGAATCACGAGTTCCACGAAAAGCCCGCGCGCTGGATCGGCAGCGATTTACCAGGGCCTAGGATTAGGAACGATGCGCTCGCGCATCGCCGCGCTGGGCGGCGTGCTGCGCATTACCAGCGCAAGCCCGCGCGGCACCCAGATTGAGGCTGCGCTGCCGCGTGTAGATCGTAAGTTGGCGCTCGCCTGAGCGACAGCACCGCTCGTTTCTCGATTGCGAATTAGATAACGCCAATTTAGCCCAAGGCAATGCCCTGGGCATAGGAAACACCTTGATGTTTTGAGCGCCAACGGTGCGCCCGAATTCAGTCCAGGGGCAATGCCCTGGGTATAGACAACACCTTAATTTCAGCCCTGTCAGGGCGGCCAAAAGTTAGCGATTTGATCGTCCTGACAGGGCTTCATTTAATCCACCCGCCCAAACCCAGGACGTTGCGTTGGGCTGAGTTTGACCGCGAAATTTTTCGCAAGATGCACTCGATATGATTGAACTGCGATTTGAAAATGCCGCCTTCATTGCGCAGCTACAAAACGAAACCGCCAACGCCAAAATCGCGCAGCAGCCGGCAGATTAAGCGAATCTGGCGAAGTCAAAAATTCTACCTTTTCAGTGCCACATTAAACTTCGGGGCCTTCAAAAAATCCACCTGCGTCATTAAGCGCTCTTCAAAAATGTACGGATAAAAATATCGTCTAAGCTGGGTGTGGAATTCTAAAATCGCTTTGCGCTTTGCCAGCACCCGCTCAATTCGGCTATCGGCGATTATTTCCAGCGCGGCTTGCAGTGCAATCGACGGTGACAGGAACGCTAGCGCGTCTGCCGCGCGCTGACGTTCGCGAACGCGCTGCTCGAAGTCTTCAACGGTTTTAGCGAGCTGCATATCCGCAGCGTGATGAAAGGCGAAATACCACTTCCAATGAAAGCGCACCAGCACCGGCGCGGTGTTTTGCCATTCTGGATGCGCACCAAAAAAAACCTTGAAACTATCGTGCTTCGGAATATCCCACGCGCTGGCTACGCTTTGCCGATGTGCGAGCGCAATTTGCTTGCCCTGCGGCACCGGAATCAGCTGATTAATCAGCATTTGACCCAGCTGTGGCAGCACCAGCACCAGCAGGGTCCACAGCGTTAGCCCACGCACCGCATTGACCGCTGAGCTTCGATGCGCGGGCGCAAGCCAGAGCGCTGCGAACGTCCAAAACGCTGTGTAAGCAAGCAGTGCGAGCATTACGTAAAGTAGCGGCAAGGCGGGTAGCTGCTTGAAAATCGCAAAACCCAGCAGCGGCAAAAATATCGCTAAAAAAGCGCAGCCCGCGCGCACACATGCGCGCCGCAGCGCGAGCGTGTTGAGCTGCTTTGCGCAGGCTTGCAGCAGTGCTAAGCGCCCGGTTTCGCGCTCGCTGGAGAGCACGTTGTGGCCAAGCACGATGCACAGCAACGGCAGTAAAAACACGGCAATAAAGGCAAAATCGAAGCTGCCTACTGCCGAGATTTCCGGGTTTTGCACCTGACCATCATAAAGCTGGCCCTGCAAGCCGAGCATACGAATGCGCTGCACAGGTGGCTCAAAGCTACGATTGCCAAGCGCGATAAAGCTCCATGCGTGGCTGCTGTCGGTGGCAGCGTAAAAGCTGTAGTAAGCCAAATCACCGGCGTCTGCGCCCGCTTCTGGAATGTCGTTGGCACGGTCTGAATTTTGCGCAGCTAACAGCGCGCTGACCCGGTCACGCTCGGCGCTCAATTTAGCAATGCTTTGATTGCCCTGATGGATCGCAAACGCGCTGCACAGAAACATAAAAATAAGCGCCAAAGCGCACATGCGATCGCGCAGTAGCATCAGCAGCTCGAAGCGAAAAAGCGCCACTACCCGCGCGCCAATCTATTCGCAGCCCAGCGCAGCAGTCCTAAAGCCAGCGCGAGCCACACCAGCAAAATCAGCGCGCTTTGCAACAGTATCGGCTGCGCTATGCCTATGCCCGGCGCTTGATAAGCCGGGCGCGGGGTTTTTTGCCAGAAGCTGGCGCTCACGCGCTGATCTTTATCGCTGACAAAAGTGGTGTGTTCGGTATGGATTTTGTTTAGCGCTTGAATCATAGCGAAACGGCGCACTTCGGTGGCGCGCAAAAAGTGCGCGTGGTGCGCGTAATCGGTGCCAGCGGCCGACATTGACAGCGCGCTGAGCGCCATCATCGGGTTAAGCCACGCAACGTTGCGTACGCGCTGATTTTGTGCCGCAAACTGCGCTTGTAGCTCGGTGTTGAGCGTGTTGAACACCTCCGCCGTCATGCGTTCACCTTCTTGCATGAGCAGGCCGCCGTAGTTGAAAGGCAAATCCTCCACGCGCGCCACGCCGTGCTCGGCCAGCGTCCGGCGCTTGAACTCGGCGAAGTATGGATCATTAGGATCATGACTATCGCCAATCTGCTTGAGCTTAGTTTCCGCCGCCACTTCAATCTCCACCCAGTTCGGAGCTGCGAACGCTGCGCTAGCGGATTGACTGGCTAAGCGCGGCCCGGCAACGCAGGCAAACACCCATAGCGTCAAACAGGCCATCAGCGCGGCGTGCGTGCTGCGCACCTGGCTTGCCACGCAGGTAATAATCGCTGCGCAAATGCTGGCGTAGGCCGCGTACCCGAGCAATAAAACCGCGCCGCGTAGTGCGTCAGCAGCCGAACCAACCCAAGCGTACAAAACCAGCGCTACAAGCGGTATCAGCGCTATCAAAGCGGCACTCAGTAGCGCCAAAAACTGGCCGACTATCAGCTCGGTGCTGGCGGCACCGCTTGCCAGCAGCTGCGTCAAAAGTCCTGCTTCGCGCTCTTGGCTAATGCTGGAAAACCCCAAAAAAATCAGCAGCAGCGGCAGCAGAGTTTGCAGCACAAATGCGGGCGACAGCGCGCCAAACTGCTGAAGCGAGCTCGACTGCGAGGCTTCGCTAAAATTAGCGCTGTTTTGCCGATGACCTTCCAGATACACCGACGAGCCTGCGTATAGTTCCACGCCCGGATCAAAGCCCGCAAAAAACTGCACGGGCTTGTAGACAAAATCGCCAAAATGCACGACCCGATGCGGGTGTCGATCCGGCTGCGCATCCCAATCAGCCTGCGCCGCCGCTTGCATAACCGTGCGCTGTTCGGCTTGGGATCTCGCATGCTGTACGCTTAGCCAAACACTGCACAGCAGCAGCACCGACATGCAAACAGCTAGGCTCAGCACCGCACGATCGCGCAGCCAGCGCTGCCACTGGGTGTAGACAATCGCGGTAATTACTGAGCGCCTCAAGCCAGCACGTCCATACGATAAAGCTGCTGCAACTGTTGCAGCTGCCCAAAGCTATCCGCGCCGCTTATATGACTAAACTCTTGCAGAACCTGGCCCTTGCGTAGAAAGCAAAATGCATCCGCAATTTCAGTCACAGCAAGTAAATCATGCGTCACCATCACCACGCTTAAGCCACGCTGCTGCAGGCTGCGCAGCAGTCGATGCAGCTCAGCGGTAGCGGCAGGATCCAGCCCTGAGCTCGGTTCATCCAGCAATAGCAGCGGCGTTTTACGCGCCAGCGCTAAAGCGATTACCAGTTTTTGCCGCATGCCTTTGGAATAGCCGCTGCTGCGCTGATGCCACGCGGCCTCACTTAAACCCACCGCGTGCAGCGCAGCTTCCAGCGAAGCCGAATTAGGCTTTGTTTGGCCTGATAGCGCCAAAAAATAGCGCAGGTTTTCCATGCCGCTCAACAGTGGATAGACCGCTACTAGCTCAGGCACGTAGGCGATCTGCGCGCGGATCGCCTCAGCGTTACGCTGCACGCACAAGCCATTGACATGCACTGAGCCCGCGCCAGGATTAAGTAGCCCGAGCATGATTTTTAGCAAAGTGGATTTGCCAGCACCATTGCCGCCCAAAATCGCATAAATCTGCCCGCGCGCAATCGACAAATTCACCCCGTGTAGCACTGCTTGATTGCCATAGGAAAAGTGCAGATTGTCGATCTGTACCAGCGTGCTGGCTAGTGTTGTGTCAATAGCGCTCACCTTGCAATCGCCTGTTATTAAAACTTAAAGCCTGCGCTTAAGCTGAGGCTTCGGCCATCGCCTGGCGAATGAATAGTATCGGTGCCGTTTGCGCTGAAATCGAACACGTATTCGTGATAGCGATCCGTCAGGTTATTAGCTTGCAAACTAAATTTTGTAGCTACGCCAGCAATTTCAGTCAAGTAGTCAATATTCGCATGCAGCAAACTGTAGTCACCAAACTGCCCGCCCAGATTTGCCTCATTAACAAAATAGTCGCCCTGGCGATCTAAGTGCAGGCGTAAATTCCACGCTTCGGATGCTTGAAAATTCAAGCCTAACGAACCAGTGTGATCGGGAATACTGCGCAGCTCATTGCCAATAGAGGCGTTACGCGCGCTGGCCGGCTTGATGATTTCAGAGTCTACCGTGGTGTAGTTTGCCCACAGCGAAAACTGTTCGCTCAATTGCATGCTAGCGCTCAGATCAACACCATTACGCTCGGTCTTGCCAACGTTTTGTGCAGTACCATCAACAAGTACAAATTCGTCAGCCGCTTTTTGCTGCCAAAACGAAAGCCGCATATTGAAGGCTTCACTTGGCTGCCACTTGCCGCCAAGCTCATAGCCGTTGTTGATTGACACGTCGCGTGCATTGCGATCAGTGCTGGTAAACGCGTCGGCGCTAAGCGGGTGCTGAAAGCTGCGGCCGTAGTTGGCAAATAGCGTCAGCGGTTCAGCCACTTTGAAAAATAGATTCGCTTTAGGCTGCAAGATAGCGCCAAAATCATAGATGCTGCGCGCAGAGGGCGCACCAGTGGCGCTAAATTGCACATAGTAACCGTCCAAATCATCAGCGCGCAAACCGATATTGATGCCGAAGCGATCTTCATAGCTGTAATCGGCGCGTAAAAACACGCCGCTGGTGTCGAATTCAAAACGGCGATCGCGCAGCACATTGGCTGTGTTGCGAATGCGCGCAAAGCCGACCGTGCCAAAACGCTGCTCGATAACGTCCTGTTGCTCGGCATCAGCGCCCGCTTCCAGCAGCCAGGCATCGCTAAGTTGATAGGACACAGTGGCGATGAGCCCAGTATGGTCCTGATCGTCAAAGCGATTTTGCAAACTGCCGGCTTCGGTAAAACGCACCCAGCGCTCGCGCTGGTAGTTTTGCAGGTAGGCTTTTACCGAGAAATCAACCGCATCACCAAGCGCATGATCCACATGCAGGCTCAGGCCGTTAACTGATTTATCACCACCGTCCAGGCGCGCATAGCTGGCCTGCGATCGCGGCGCTAAACGTGATTGCGTAGCGCTCAAATAACCCGGCGCAAATGAATCGTAGCGCGAGCCTCTGGCAATCAGCGCGATTGACGTTTGCTCGCTCAATGCGTAGGCCCAGCGTGCGTGTGCGACCGCTTTTTTCAGGTCAGAGCCGTCGCGATAGCCCTCAGCGTCGCGGTAGCCCGCGAAATAATTTTGCGTCCAATCGCCGCTCTGGATTCCGGCATAGCCCTGCAATTCTTTCGCCGAATAGCTGCCTATGCTGGCATCCACTTCCATAGTGTCTGTGTCTTGGCGCGTCTGCACGCGATAGTTGCCCGCGATGTTAAACAAGCCCACGCGGGGATCGCTGGTGCCTTTGTAAACTTGGATCGACTCAATGCTGAGCGGGAAAAGCTGGTCTAACTCACTGTAGCCGTTGTGCAAGTTGCCTGGAATACCGTCAATCAGCAGCTTAGCGTGCGGCGTTTCACCGTCGCCAGCAAACCCGCGAATTGCAATATCGGTGTTGATTAAACCCTGGTTGTAGCGGCTGATGTATACGCCCGGCACTTTGGTGAAAAGCTCCATGGTGTCATCGACGCGTTCATTAGCTAACTCATCACGTCCAATCACATCGACCGAGCCCGCTAGCCCTGCGGAATCTGGCTTAGGCTGCTTGCCAATCACCACGATGGAATCAAGCGCTTCAGGCTCAGGATTGGGATTAGGATTGGCTAAAAGTGGGCTAGATAGTGCGGCGGCGAGCGCGATGGCAAGCGTGGTAAACGGTCGATTTGAAAGGATCATAGTCAGTTCGGCTTGAGCAAGCAAAGCGTTATACTATAACTTTACATTTGGCTCAATAGAGCGATTAGTTCCAGAGATAGAGGTGTGATTCACTCATGGTGTATCCGGCCTCGGCAAGTTCACTTTGATTGGTTTTTGCGAGCAGCACGCCCTCCAACCAGTAGGCTTCAAACATGTTGACGTCCGATTGCGGCGCGCGTAGCTTGGCGTAAATAATTTGATTAGCCGGCGGCGGCGGCACGTGGATGCAGGCGCCGAAATAGGGCACGAATAGGATGTCGGTAATCTGCCCGCTATCGTCTTGCTCAAGCGGCACAAAATAGCCCGCGAGCTTGACGCGCTGATTGTCAAAATCGGGAATAGCGGCAAAACCCTTCATCTGGCGCTCGGCCATATCCGAAGTAAAACTACCTTCCTTACCTGGATGCGTCTCGGTGGCGCTTTCGTCGATCCAATCGCCATTTTCTAGGCGATCGCGATCTGCATCTGACATGAGATCGAGCCAGTCGATTTCTAGCGCCTCAGCTGCTGTGGGCTTTGTGACTGGTTTTGTTTCTGGCTCTACTTGCACTACCTCGGTAAGTGCTCGGCTAGACGGTATTTCAGCAGGTTCAGCGGGCTTGTTATCCAGCATAGGCTTGGCCTGGCTTTGCTCTGAGGCTTCGGGCGTACAGGCTACTAAACAAAAGCCGGCGAAACAAAAAAGCAGCTGCTTTGCTGAGCGAGAAAATTTGAAGCTGGGCATTAAGTTGAGCACTAGCCAGTTATTTTTCGATGTCAGCCGCAAGTGCTTGATTCTGATGGCGCTGTAAAACGATCAGCGTGTGGGCAAATGCGTTTTGCCAGTACGGCACCTCATGCGCGCCCGCCAGTTCTAAGTACGAATGTGCGAACCCGCCAGCACGCAGATGTTCTACAAATGCGCGTGTTTCGGATGCCAGCGAATCCTCGGTGCCGGCATCAAGGTGAATGTAGGGCGCATCCACGGGCGACAGCTTCGCTAAAATTTGCGCTGGATCGGCAGAACTCGCCTGCGCTTTTGTTGAAAACACGGTGCCGCGCGGGGTACGTTGGCGCTGCGTTGCAAAACCCTCGATATCGACAAGTGGCCTCGACTCTTTTGACCATCGCTCTGGCTGATTCCAATCGACTTTATCGGTACTCAGCTCTTTTTCCGCATGCTTTGCAAAGCTAAGCGCACCTGCGCTCGAAAACGCAAACGAAAACATCGAAGGATGTTTTAAGGCAAGCGAAATAGCGCCATATCCACCCATCGACAAACCGCCAATAAAGCGCGCACTGCGCTGATTTTGGGTGCGGTACTGCTGATCCACGTGTGGAATCAAATCCTTTACGAGCATATCCCCCCAGCGCTGCGGACGCTCTCCGCTTGCGCCGTACCAGTTAGTATAAAAACTGTTGCCGCCATCTACTAAAACGACAATTGCGGCGAGCTTATCGGGTGTGTTGAGCGGCAATTTGGCATACGTGATCCACGAGCGGTAATTGCCGGTATGTCCGTGTAGTAGATATAAAACTGGATAACGCTTTGAAGACTCAGCATAGGCGCGGGGCAACAGCACCGCGAATTTTAAACTGCGCGCCACTGCCGGCGAATAAAACTGCTGCACCTGCATAGAGTGCACAAAGCCAACAGCGGCAGCTGGGACGCGGACAATGCTTGTGCCAAAGCCATCTTCAGCTTGGGTAATTGCGTTTTCACTGGTTCGCTGGGCATAAACAATTGCGGCCGGCACCAGCGCTGTAGTTAAAATCAGAATTTTGAGTTTGATCGACTTCATCACGTATCTGACTCTGCAAGCGCGACTCGCGCACGCCACACCGGAAACGGGTCAGCCAGCTCAACCCAACGTGAAGGTTCAAGCGCCATTTCTTCATCCGTCAGCAAACACTGATTCAAGCGATCCCGTATCAACGCTTCGTTCAAATCAACGCCAATAATGGCCAGCTGCTGACGACGATCACCATAGTCGGCGCTCCATAAATCCCGCATTGCCGCGTATTCATCCGGATCAGGCACTTCACTGGCATCGGGCAGCGGTGCGCTCCAAAAGCGCAGCTTAAAGCGTGCCCAGCCCGCGTATGACAGTGGCAGCGGCGCGTGCTCAAACAGCTTTTCGGGCACCGTAGAACCCACCAGCCCAGCGCGCACCCGATGGCGCGCTGCAAACCAGTGGCCGGCTGCTTTGGCCTCAACCGCCGCGCCGACCAGCGCAAGCTCGCCCACCCAGTCCATGCGCGATGCCAGCCAGAAAAAGCCTTTTGCACGCAGCACGCCGTCAAATTCGTAGTGAATGAGCTGATAAAAGCGAGCTGGATGAAATGGCCGCTGTGATCGATACACGAAGCTTTGAAAGCCGTAGGTTTCAGATTCCGGCGCATGTTCACCGCGCAGCTCCCGCATCCAGCCCGGCGCTAACTGGGCTTTCACAAAATCGAATCTACCGGTGCCGAGCACGCGCTTCATCGGCGTGTCTTGGCCGGTACTAAACACTAAATCCGCGCCTCGGTTGAGTGCTTTTAGAATGCTGCCGATGCGGGCACGATCACTGTCCGAAATCAGATCACATTTTGAAATGACGATCACATCGGCAAACTCAATTTGATCGTTTAGTAAGTTGACTAATGAACGACGATCTTCATCACCGGCGGATTCGCCACGATCACGCAGGTAGTCGCTGCTGGCAAAATCCTTCAGAAAATTCAGGCCATCGACCACCGTCACCATAGTGTCGAGCCGCGCAACATCTGAAAGCGCAAAGCCATCTTCACCGCGCACCGAGAACGTAGCCGCTACCGGCATAGGCTCGCTAATACCTGTCGATTCGATCAGCAAGTAGTCAAAACGATTCTCTGCCGCTAGCTTTTTGACTTCATCGCGCAAATCTTCCCGCAGAGTGCAGCAAATACAGCCGTTGCTGAACTCGATGAGCTTTTCTTCCGTTCGAGATAGCTCCGCGCCGCCGTCTTTTACCAGCTGCGCGTCGATATTGATTTCGCTCATGTCATTGACGATCACCGCCACGCGCTTGCCATCGCGATTTCGCAGCACGTGATTGAGCAGCGTGGTTTTGCCTGCGCCCAGAAAGCCAGATAGAACGGTAACCGGTAGAAATTGCATACGTTAGAAATCGAAAGTTGCGATTTGGTGTTATAACATAACAATTTTGATCCAAGCAACCAAACTTGCCACTTGTCTAAAAGGGTTGCTTTAAACTCGCGGGCGAATCCTACAAAGCCTCAGACGCAAAATCCGCGAGTCTTGAACGCTCGCCCCGGCGCAGCGTCACATGGCCGCTGTGTTCCCAGCCTTTGAAGCGATCCACGCAATAAGTCAGTCCACTCGTCGTTTCGGTCAAATACGGCGTGTCGATTTGCTCAACGTTGCCTAGGCAGATGATTTTACTGCCCGGCCCTGCCCTGGTAATCAGCGTTTTCATTTGCTTAGGGGTCAAATTTTGCGCTTCATCGATGATCATGTAGCGGCTTAAAAACGTGCGGCCGCGCATGAAGCTCAGCGAGCGGATTTTGATTCTGGATGCGAGCAAATCATTGGTAGCGGCTTTGGCCCAGCTGTTGGTATCGCGCGGGGCGGCCAGAACTTCTAAGTTATCTTCCAGCGCGCCCATCCATGGCGTCATTTTTTCTTCTTCCGTACCGGGTAAAAAGCCAATGTCATCACCGACTGGAATGGTGGCACGGGTCACGATGATTTCCCGGTAGCGATGCTGATCCATGGTTTGCGCAAGCCCTGCGGCCAGTGCCAATAGCGTTTTACCGGTGCCCGCGGTGCCTAACAAGCTAACGAAATCGACGTCCGGATCCATCAGCAAATTCAGCGCGTAATTTTGCTCACGATTCCTAGCCAGCACGCCCCACACGTGAGTAGAACGATAATCGTCAATGATTTTTAGCGTGGCTTTTTTGCCATCTAGCGCCATCACGCGCAGCTCAACGCTGTCGTCGCCTTCAAAATACAGGCCCTGATTGACGTACCATTTTTCGTGCGCTTTGGTCTTCAGCCGATAAAACGTGTGGCCTTTTTCAATCCAAGATTCGATTTCTGGGTGATCGTCCCAAAAATTGGCTTTGATGGCGCTAAAGCCGCTGTAGAGCAGCGAAAGATCATCCAGCGCGCGATCGTTCTCATAATCTTCGGCATCGATCTCTTGAATCGCGGCTTTAATGCGTAGGTTGATATCTTTGCTGACCAGCACCGCGTGCAGCTCAGGGTGGCGCTTTTGAATTTGTAAAAGCGCCTGCAAAATCAAATTATCTGGCTTGTTGCCATATTCGCCCGAGTTTTGCTGTGGCTCTGGCGTGTGTTGAATACGCAGCTTGCCGGTGGGCTTATTGCCGCCCAAATCGAGCGCATCGGGCCGCTTGAGCGGAATGCCCTCCAGCTTGAGCTGTTCGGTAGTGGCTTTTTCAATCAGCTCGCTCAAGAAGCGGCTGACTTGCCGGGCATTTCTGGATACTTCCGAGGCGCCTTTTTTCGCCGCGTCCAGCTCTTCCAGAACAGTCAGCGGCAAATGTACATCGTGCTCTTCAAAGCGGAACAGCGCCGCCGGGTCATGCATCAAGACATTGGTGTCCAACACGTAAATACGCTTTTTTTTGCTCACAGGTTTTTTTGTCATTTAGGTAGTTTTGGCGGAATAAGACAAATTTATCAAAGGGATTTGACGGTGGTGCGACACTGGTTACGGCTTCATGTTTACACCAATTTTAGATTTTTCGAATGGCATGCCGCTACTTCGGCGCGTCTGCCGCCACACCATCCGCAGCCAAATTCAAGCCGACCAATAAAGGATCATGGTCGCTGGTGCGAAAGCTGTGTTTGCGATACAGCGCGCCAGAAATGGCAAGCGCCCTCGCCTGCTGTTCGGGCTCGGATAGCAACGGCGCGGCGTAGGCAAAGCCCGGATATTCATCTGCGTTGATATGCCAAATATCGGCGTCGGCGACCTGTGATTTTAGCGATTTTGAGGCGAAAGCATGATCTAGCCTGCCTACACTGCCGTCCCAGCTGTAGCTGTAACTTGGCGCTTTGCTGGTGCCCTCTGCCAAATGCATAAAGCCGGCTTCTTCCATCAAGCGCAGCGGATCTTCTTGCGAATAAGCGTTGAAATCACCCAGCACAAGCTGATCAGGATCGCCGCTGGCGGTTGGATCCGTTTTAAGCCAATCCATCATCGCGCGCGCTGCCTCAACACGCACCGGGTTCCAGCAGGCTTGTGAATCATTGCGATCTACGTTAGCGGTGTTGCTTGGGTCGCAGCCGCCTTTACTTTTCCAATGATTGACAACCAGCGTAAAGACTTGTCCAGTGCCTTTTCCTTTGCCAAGCCGCTCGAATGTTTGTGCCAATGGCGGGCGATTTAAGCGCTCGAACGGCCCGGTAGTTAGCGCCGCCGAGTTGCCTTTAATACGAACTTTCGTTTTGCGGTAAATAATGGCTACGCGTATTTCATCGCCGCCGAGTTTGGCATCTAGCGCCTTCGCCGCAGCACCTGGGGGCACTACCGATGCATATCCGAGCTGAGTTTGCGCGTTTAGCGCGTCAACCAGCTCACTGAGCGCCGTTTTAGGCTGATCACCATCATTCTCAACTTCGATTAATGCAGCAATATCGGGCGCATTCGCCGCAATTGCCGCAACTAGCTTGGCGCGCTGACGCAGCAATCCGGCTTTATCCGCAGCGCCCCGGCTGGTCGGAAAACCGCCGCCTTTGCCATCGCCGTTGAACCAATTTTCCAGATTGAAAGACATGATTTCCAGCTCGCCTTTGACGCTCGGCGGCAATTTGGGTCGCGGCGCTTGCTCAACCACGGGCGGCTTTGCCACGTGTACGCGATAGCTGCCACCGCGTTCGTCAAAAAAGCCCTCAACCTCGCCTAAGCGTGTGCCAATTCTAAATGGCGTTTCTTGAGTAACCGCTTGCGCTAACCAGCTGATTTTCTTAGGGTATTGCGCATTTTGCCCGTCGTCCAATATCAATCTATTGCGCTGATTATCCTCACTTAATCGGCGCGCATCTTCACCAGGCGGGTGAATTTCTGTAGGCTGAAATTGCCGTCCAGATAAGCTGACCTGCAATTCACCATCGGACCCTAATCGATCATTTCGTATGACGGTTACAGGCAAATCTAGCGTAACGCGCATCGCTTCAAAGCGCTCCCAATCCGCCAAAACTACCGGTGCCTGCTCGATGCTGGCAACCGCCGGAATCGGCGCGCTGCCGCAGCTCAAAAATTCGGTCAAATCCTTCAAAGCGGTGACGCTTTTGCCCGGCTCATCACCAAATTCAGTAACAAGTCCAGTCACGCGCACCAAATCCCCTGGCTTTGCGACTTTGCTCGGATCAAGCAAAATCACCAAACCTTCGCTGGTGGCCGGATCACCGTCACGATGATCGCGCTCTTCCTGCACGAAAATGCCGCCAACCGTGCTCAAATAAGGGCTAGTCACCACCGCTTCGACGGTAGCCGTGCTGCCCGCTAGAGAGCTCAGCGCAGCTGCGCCCTGCACTTCACTGATGCGCATGGCTTTCGCGCCGCAGCCAGTAGTTGGAGCACTTGACACGCTAGCTTGCGGCGTTGCGGGCGCTTCTACCGAATCGCTACAGGCTGCAATCCCTAAAACAATTGCGGCTAGGGTGAGGGGCGAGATACAGCGTTTAAGCACTACTTGGATGTTTGTCATTACGATCAAGGCGAGTCAAAAATCAAGCCCGCATTAGGCACCAGATCAAGCCAGAAAACCACCATCAACCGCGTGTGATGCGCCCGTCACATAGCTTGACGCATTAGATGCCAAATACAGCGCTACCGGGGCAATCTCATTCGGCTGCGCCATGCGATTAAGCGCAATCATGGGCATAATCGATTTAAGCACCGCCGGGTTTTGCGTTAACGCGGAGGCAAATTTAGTATCGGTTAAACCCGGCAAAATCGCATTCACACGAATACCGGCGGCGCCAAGTTCCCGCGCCCATACTTGCGTCATGGAGATAATTGCTGCTTTGCTAAAAGAGTAAACGCCCTGCATTGGCGCTGGCCGCACGCCATTGACACTAGCGACATTAATAATACTGCTGCCCGGTTTCATACGCTTGGCAGCCTGTTGAATCATCAGCCAATATCCGCGAATATTCACGTCGACAGTTTTAGTAAAAGCGTCTAAATCCATATCCAACATTGGGCCGAAATAAGGATTCGCGGCCGCGTTATTGACTAAAATATCGGGCGTTAAATTCAAGCCGTCTAACTCAGCAAATAGCACATTAATCGCCGCGACATCACCCACATGCACGGCTTTCGCGGTCGCTTTGCGACCCGCTTTAATAATTTCAGCGGCAATTTCCTCACACGCAGCAATTTTCCGACTGCTAACAATCACGTGCGCGCCCTGTTCGGCAAATAATTTAGCTATTTCTGCGCCTATGCCGCGGCTGGCACCGGTTATAAGGGCGATTTTTCCAGTTAAATCAAATAGATTTGTCATTTGTTGGGCACCACTCAAAACCTAAAAGTAGCATTAATCGACAGCGTTGGGAAATCAATACCTTTTATTTCCGCGCCAATTTCTTGCTCGGCCGAATATTCGGCGAAGCTTAAACCCATGGCGAAGCTATCAGTCATTTGGTAACCCGCACCTACGCCGTAATACAGCTTATTGCCACTAGCTTTGTAGCGCTCAATAGGCCCCAAAGCTTGATTGGCTAATACACCTTGGCGCTTGCCATCGACGTCAAAAAAACCCATGCCAACGCGGGCTTCTAAGTAAAAACCGGGCACCACATCGGTCAATGGAAACTGGCCGGCAATGCCTAACTCGAACATTTCCGCATTAAGCTCATTCACGGCAACCGTGCCAGTGCGCTTAGCGGTGAAACCGCCGAGATCGCGAAAGCCTATCTCGGCGCGAATATTGTCGGTAATGACTTGCCCGAGCGTGAATCCGACGATCGCGGTGCTGTCGTCTACACCGAGCGCTTTGATGTCGCTGCGGCCGACATCTAGACGAATACTGGTGCCTTCAGCGCCTACGGTGCCAGCTGCAAGGGTAGCAATAGCGACGAGTGCGCAGAAGGGTAAGGATTTAGAAATCATAGTTTTCTCCAGGGTTAGAATTGACCGAAGTCTAGCAGCCGCATTTGACATAGCGCCGGTTCGGGTTGATAGGCGGACTTTACATTTATACTGACTGGCGTTTTTCTTGTTGAGTTCCTGCGTGTCGATTCGATTGTTGCCTGAAATGTTAATCAACCAAATTGCCGCCGGTGAAGTGGTTGAGCGCGCCGCCTCAGTGGTGAAAGAGTTGGTGGAAAATAGTCTGGACGCCGGTGCAAGCAAGCTCGATATCGATATCGAAGCCGGCGGCGCAAGGCGCATTCGCATTACTGATAATGGCGGCGGCATTTTGCAAAGCGAGCTAGCGCTTGCGCTGACGCGGCACGCGACCAGCAAGATTGGCTCGCTGGATGATTTGGAAGCCGTGCGCAGCTTTGGCTTTCGCGGTGAGGCGCTGCCTTCGATTGCCTCGGTTTCACGCTTTAGTTTGGCCTCGCGCACCGCAAATGCGCAGCACGGTTGGCGCGTGCAGGCTGATTCTGGGCGCGCCGAAGCAATCGAGGCGCACGCCATGCCGCAAGGCACCGAAATTGATGTGCGTGAGCTGTTCTTTAACGTGCCGGCGCGGCGCAAATTCCAAAAAAGCGAAAAAACCGAGTTTGGTCACATTGCAGATTTGCTGAGCACTTTGGCGCTGGCGAATCCGCAGGTTGAATTTCGCTTAACCCATAACGGCAAGCTAGAGCGCTGGTATCGCCCGCCTGCAAGTAGCGCTGATTTACTCAGCGAACTTGACCAGCCAGCGCCTTACGCCGAGCGTTTGAGCGCCGTGTTTGGCGCAAACTTCCAAACTCAGGCCCTGCCCTTGTCGGTCGAATTAGCGGGGCTTAAGTTGCACGGCTTTTTGGGGTTGCCGACTGCGGCAAGAGCGCAGCCGGATCAGCAATATTTTTTCGTCAACGCTAGGCCAGTGCGCGATAAAGTCGTCATGCACGCGATTCGCCAAGCCTACTCTGACGTGCTATTTCACGGCCGCCACCCAAGCTATGTGCTGTTTTTGGAGCTGGACCCCACTCGGGTTGATGTCAACGTACATCCGGCAAAAACCGAGGTGCGCTTTCGAGATGGCCGATTGGTACACGATGCGATTTTTTCGGCGCTGCATGAAGCTTTAGCGCAAACGCGGGCCGGACTGACAGCGTCAATTGCGGCAAACTCGGTGAGTTTGGCGAACTCCAGCATCCCTGCCCCGAGCCTGCAAAGCGCGAGCGATGCATCATTCGCCATCACCGCAAGAGGAATCGCGAATCACATTCCGCTGCAGCAAAACTGGGCGCTGCCAGCGCATGTCTATCAGCACAGCTCAGCCGGCACACCGGCAAATCTGGACGCGCTAGGCGCCCTATATGGCGAGTCTTACGGCGAGTCGCGCGTGGCTGAGCCGCAAGTGGAATATTTGCCGATTGCGGGTTCTGAATCAGCCGCTGGGGATCAAGCAAACCCGCTCGGATTCGCACTCGCGCAGCTGCACGGCACCTTCATTTTGGCGGAGAACGCGCACGGCATGGTGATCGTCGATATGCACGCAGCGCACGAGCGCATCACGCTCGAACGCATGAAAACCGCCTTGGCGCAGCATGATTTGCGGGTGCAGCGCTTGCTGGTACCGATATCAATGCAAGTCAGCGAGCGCGAAGCGGCGGCAGTTGAGCGGCACGCGGATTCGCTACGAGAATTGGGCTTTGAGCTACACCGCGCCGGGCCGGAATCGATTCGCATCACCAGCGTGCCAACACTGCTGCAAGATTTGGATTTGCACGCGATTACCCGTGATTTGCTGTCTGATTTACTGACGCACGGCACTAGCGCAAGCTTGCAACAAGCGCGTGATGACGTGCTGTCCAGCATGGCCTGCCACGCTTCAGTGCGCGCGAATCGACGCTTAGGCTTGGCAGAAATGAACGCGCTCCTTCGGGATATGGAAGCCACCGAACGCTCCGGCCAGTGCAATCACGGCCGGCCCACTTGGGTGCAATGGCGTCTCGCGGATTTGGATAAAATTTTTGCGCGTGGGCGGTAGGGCCATCGCAAAATTTATCTAAATTTTGCTAACGTTCGGGTTAGCGTCTGAGTGTTCAATAATTTTCGGCAACCTTTCAACCAATCCACCTCTGATCTTGTCGCATTCCCAATTGCATGCTTAACTCGCATCGATTCCAGCGAGCAAACACCCATGAGCAAACCGCGCACTGCAAATAATTTTCGCCCTTGGCTAGCGCATTATCCAGATGGCGTTGCCGCTGATATTGATAGCAGCCAATATCATTCCATCGGTGATGTATTTGCTGAAGCGTTGGCGCGCTACGGTTCACGGCCCGCGTTTAGCTGCATGGGCCGCAGCTTGACTTATCGCCAGCTTGATTTGGCTTCGTATCAGTTTGCCTGCTATCTAAAAAATCACTTGCGGCTGCCTCAAGGCGCGCGCGTGGCACTGATGCTGCCCAATACGCTGCAATACCCGATTGCGATGTTCGGCATTTTGCGCGCGGGCTTGGTGGTGGTGAATATCAACCCGATGTACACCGCGCCTGAGTTGCAGCATCAACTTACCGACTCTGGCGCGGAAGCGATTGTGGTGATCGAAAACGTTGCGCACTTGATAGCCAGCGTACAAGACGCCACCGCGCTCAAGCACGTGATCACGACCGGCGTGGGTGATCAGCTGGGATTTGTCAAAGGTTTGCTGGTCAACCTAGTGGTGCGCTATCAGCGCAAACAAGTTCCCGATTTTGATATTTCGGATTCGGTAGGTTTTAACACCGCCTTGGCGCGCGCGGCGGCGGATCGCTTGCCACCCGTTGATTTGAGCTTGAATGACATTGCCTTTTTGCAATATACCGGCGGCACCACTGGCGTGAGCAAAGGCGCCATGCTCACGCACGGGAATATCGTCTCGAACATGCTGCAAGCCGGTAGCTGGCTGGCGGCGTGCATCAAGCCCGGGCGCGAAACCGTCATCACCGCATTGCCGCTCTACCACATCTTTGCATTGACCGTAAACTGCATGGTTTTTCTGCGGCTCGGTGCACACAACATCTTAATTACCGATCCGCGTGATATGCGCGGGTTTGTCAGAACGCTGGCGGAAAGCCGCTTCTCAGTGATCACCGGCGTCAATACGCTGTTTAATGGCCTGATGAATACCGAAGGCTTCGCGCAGCTTGATTTTTCGACGATTCGACTGTGCGTAGGCGGCGGCGCAGCGGTGCAGCGCGCGGTAGCCGAGCGTTGGCAAAGCATCACTGGTGCTACTTTGATCGAAGGCTATGGGCTGACGGAAACCTCGCCAGCTTGTATGTTGAACGCGGTTGACAACAAGAATTTCAGCGGTGCGATCGGGCCGCCATTGCCCGGCACTGATGCCCGCGTGTGCGATGAATCGGGTAAGGCACTCGCCGCAGGCGAAGAGGGTGAGCTGTGGATCAAAGGCCCGCAAGTCATGCTGGGCTATTGGCAGCGCCCAGCAGATACCGCGAAAACCATAACCCCCGATGGCTGGCTCAAAACTGGCGATGTCGCGCGCATGGACGCCAACGGGCAGTTTTTTATTGTTGATCGCAAAAAAGACTTGATATTGGTATCCGGATTTAATGTGTATCCAAACGAAGTTGAAGCGGTGTTGGCGCAGCACAGCGGCGTGCTGGAATGCGCAGTAATTGGCGTGCCGGACGGCGCAGCGGGCGAGGCCGTAAAAGCGGTTGTGGTGCGCAAAGATCCATCACTGAGCGTTGAATCATTGCGCAGCCACTGCGCGCAAAGCTTGACGCCCTACAAGCGGCCAAAGTTTATCGAGTTCATTGATGCGCTACCGAAATCATCGGTTGGCAAGATATTACGACGCGAGTTGCGGGCAAAATAGGCGCGATGCCAAAAAGCCATGAAATTTGACCAAAGCGCGTCACAAACTCACCCAAATGGGCAGAATTTCTTCTTTAACTCAGTAAATTTGACTACGGGGAACATCTAAAAACCTCATTACTAAGTCAAGCTAGCCGCGAATAACAAAAATGGAGGCGGTATATGGTTGATATATAACGACATTTGTTTTACGAGCTTTGAGCATTCACGACGAAAATGGGGTTTTTAGAGGTTCCCTAAGGACTAGTTCCAAAGCTCAAGGCTATCGGCGTAGCCGCCTAGCAAATTCCAAAGCAAAGATTCTTTGTCAGAGGGAATGCGGGCAAATGCAAAGCCGAGTTCTGTCTTTGTTATTCGAGCTACGCGGGCTTCTACGTGGATGTTTAACTCTTCACCGAACAACATATCCAACACGAATAGATCTCCCCGTAAGCCGTTCCAATCGCTGGGTTTGGCGACCAGCACGCCCGTTGCAGAAATATCTTGTACGGCGCTAGCCCAACTTTCATCCGCGCGCGACATCAGCACAGCGCAATCGACCGGCATACGGCTTGGGCGCTTGAGCTGCATTGGACTTTTAGTCGTCACGAGGCGTAGTGGAATTGTCACAAGCAAAGATAGCAGCTATCGTGCCAGTTGTTTAACTATCGACTCACACCATGAAATTGCCCTGGTTAAACCCTGCGCTGCCCGGCGTGTTTCCAGACACGAAAAATGCCGCGCAGCAACCGAACGGCTTGCTTGCGGCCGGCGGTGAATTAACACCCGAATGGCTGATTAGTGCCTATCGTCAAGGCATATTTCCTTGGTTTAATGAAGGCGAACCACCGCTGTGGTGGACGCCAACACCCAGGCTCGTGCTTTTTTCTGGAGAAGCGCAGGCCAATTCGCGTACCTTGCGCACCCTGCGCAGCTGTGACTGGCAGATTAAATCCGATGTGGATTTTTCGGGTGTACTACGCGGTTGCGCGGCCCCGCGAGACGGCGCTGGCACTTGGTTGACCAGCGCGCTGCAGTCCGCGCTGTTTGAACTGCACGGTTTAGGCTATGCCCACTGTCTTGAAGTTTTCGAGCAAGATCAACGCATTGCCGGAATTTACGGGCTAGCGATCGGCAAGATATTTTTTGCCGAAAGCATGTTTAGCATTCGCAGCAATGCCAGCAAAGCCGCGCTTTTGGCGCTGAGCACTGGGCTCAGCGCATTGGGGTTTGTGCTGATGGATTGCCAAGTGTACTCGCAACACTTACAAGATCGCGGTGCGCGCGAAATTACCAGAGCAGCATTTGAAGCAATTCTGGCAAGCGCGACGCAGCTTGATTGCGATTGGCCTGAGATTTGGCCGATTGGGGATACAGCGGTGCTAGTTCGAGCGCTTTCTTGACATTGTCGTTTTTAGGCAAGTGCTCGCAATCCCCTTACCCTTAAACCTCTTCAATCGGCGGCGGCAGTAAGTAATACATCACCGGCGTAACCAAACGCGCTAGCAACGTTGATGACACCAACCCGCCTATCAACACCCATGCCATGGGTGAATACAGCGCGGCGTTGGATAGCGCGAGTGGCAGTAAACCGCCGATTGCGGTCAAGCTGGTCAGTAAGATCGGCAAGAAACGCACTTCCCCTGCCCGCTCGATGGCTTCTAATAGCGGTACGCCTTGAGATCGGAGCTGGTTAGTGAAATCGACTAACAAAATGGAGTTTTTAATCTCAATACCAACCAGCGCGATAAAGCCAATCGCAGCGGTAAATGACAGCGAATTGCCGCTCAAAAATAGCGCTGCTAGCCCGCCAACGATGCCGAGCGGAATGACTCCGGCAACAACGAGCGTGCTTTTAAACGAGCCAAATTCCAGAATCAGCACCGCCAAAATACCGAAAACTGCGATCAAAATCGCCGAGCCTATGCCGGCGAAGCTGTCTTCGCGGCTTTCAACTTCACCGGCAGCACGCCAGGTGTAGCCCTTGGCAAATTTCATCGCTTCTAACTTGGTGATAATTTCATTGGTGACTTGCCCGGTGTTAAAGCCGGTTTGCGTGTAGGCGGTGATGACCACTGAGCGCTGACGCTGGTAGCGCTGAATTTGTGAGGGCGAACTTTTCAGAACCGGATTGATAAATTGCTTCAATAAAATGGCCTGCCCGTTCACTGAATTTACTTCAATTTGCTCGAGCAAATCCAGGCGCGGATGGCCATCTTGCATCGGCAAGCGCAGCACAATCGGGTATTCATCGCCATCATCATCGCGATACTCAGCCGCCGTCAACCCGGCAAACGCGAGCCGCACGCTTCGATCAATCTCTGCGCTGGCCACGCCTAACAGCCCGGCTTTGGTGCTGTCGATTTGCAGATCAATATCAGTGCGCGAAAGCTTCAATGGATTGTTGACATCACGTGCGCCGTTGGTTGAGGTGATGACCGCGTCAACTTCTTTCGCCAGCTTGCCAAGCACCGCCAAGTCTGGGCCGGAGATGCGAATTGCAATTGGCGCATCAATCGGCGGGCCGTTCTCGAACGGTTTGACCATAATGCTGGCGCCTGGAATTTTCGCGAGTTCGCGGCGCAAGGCGTCAAATAGAACCGGTGTCTTCGTTGGGCTGTATTGTTTAAGCTCGACATACAATTCGCCATAGCTGGCGTCGGCTTCGCGCGGAAAAATGTTATAGAAAATTTGTTTGTTGCCACGCCCAAGATTGGTGAACACGTGTTTTATTTCAGGATTGCCAAGCACAATTCGCTCAGCTTTCGCTAGCGCTTGATTGGTTTCATCGACCGAGCTGCCATCGGGTGTATCAACGGTGACTAAAAACTGCGGTGTATCGGCCAGAGGAAATAAGCTAAAGCCAATAAGCGGCACCAAGCCTAAAGATGCGAAAAATAATGCAAAGGTAGCTAATAACGTTTTACGCGGCGCGCGCAGCGCAATTTTCATCAGCGGTGTGTAAATAGTGTGGATCGCATTGGTCAGCCAGCGCAGCGCAAAATTACCGGATGCATCGGCATGCGGTTTGAGCACGCGCGAGGCCAAAAACGGAATAATCGTCAAGCTGACAAACAAGCTGGCAACTACAGTCGATAGCACCGATGCTGGAATGTTGCGTACGAACTTGCCCGAGCCTTCCGGTAAAAACATGAGTGGTAGAAACGCAAAAATCAGCGTGGCGGTGCAGCCGACCACAGCTAGACTAATTTGATCAGTTGCTAAAATCGCAGCAACGCGCGCTGGCTTACCTTCGCGCATGTGGCGTTCGATATTTTCCACCACCACAATCGAATCATCCACCAGCAAACCTAAAGCAATGACAAAACCGGCAATCGAGAGCCCATTTAAGCTAAAGCCAAAGAAATACATGCAAGCAAGCCCGACCGCTAAGCTCAGCGGAATCGACACCATGACCACACCCGCCGCACGCAGACCAAGCGGAATCAACGTCAGCGCAACTAAGGCAATAGCGATCATAAAATCCCGGCCTAAAGAGTCGAGCGTGTACGCCACATTGACGCTCTGATCAAAGCCCCATTCCAGCTTTACGCCATCTGGCAATTCCCGTTCGAACGCTTTGACGCGTTTGGCAACCAAATCGCGCACCTTAAAAATATTCTGCCCATCTTTTTGATTCGCGCCGACAAACACCGCGCGTTTGCCGTTAAAGCGCGCCTGTTCGGTGCGCTCAGCTTCGGCAAAAGCAATGCTTGCGACATCTTTCAGGCGCACAATTTGCCCAGCGGTGCCAGTGATAACGGTATTTCCCACGGCCTCTTGCCCAGCGTAATCACCCGAGGTTTTCAGGTTAAAACGCCGATCACCGATGCTGACCGCGCCGCCCGGTACATTGCTCGCTTCCAAGCGCACCGCTTCCATAATTCGCGCAACTGACACATTTGCCGCACGCATACGTTTGGGGTCCAGAGTGACCTGCAACTCAGTTTTTGGTAGGCCCCAAAACTCTGCCTGTTTGATGCCGGGTACAGTTTCCAGCAGCTCTTCAAGCCGCTGCGCGTGTTTGCGCATTTCCAAATTCGACGCAGCGTTGGGGCCATCGCTAATCAGGGCAAACTGTACGATTTTGACGTTGCTCGGATTCGCTTTTCGAATCGCAAATTCGACCAAACCGCTCGGCAAGCTCGGGCGCAGCGCGTTGAGCTCGCGAATCGCTTCGTCGTATTTTTTCTCGGCCTGTACATCCCAAGAAAATTCGACCCGCGTCACCGAAAGCCCGTCCTGCACTTCGCTCCAGATGGTTTTTACATCGTCCAACTCTGCAATCGTGTCCTCGATTTTATCGGTGACCAGCGTTTCCATATCTTTAGGATCAGCGCCCGGATACACCGCCACCACCACGACGACCGGGATCGGAAAACTTGGATCAGCCGCGCGCGGAATGTTTTTAAACGAGAAAGCCCCAAGCGCAATCAACAGCGCAAACAGCACCAAAGTAAATTGATAGCGCTTGACCGCAAAACCCGCGAGGCTCATGGCGCGGTTCCTGGAACGGGCTGCACTGCGGACACTTGCACAGGAATGTTTGCACTCGTTTGTGCAATGGGCGTAATGATCGTTACCGCGCGGCCATCATCTAAATAGGCGCCGCCGCGCACCACCACGTTTTCACCCGCGTTCAAGCCGGATAGCACTTCAATATTAAGCCCGTGCATCGCACCAATCCCGATCAAGCGCCGGCTGGCACGCGCATCTGCTGCAATTACAAACACGCTCGCTTGCAGCTGATTCGCTTCTAGCAGCGCCGAAATCGGCACCATCAATACGGCCTTGGCATCCGTTTGGTTAGGGGTAATTTCGACATTCACCACTAAACCGCTTGACAGCCGCGCTGCCAGCGCCGCATCCGCCACTACAAACGAAACTTCGATTTCCAGCAAGCCGGTCATGGCATTAGCGGCACCTGCCAAGTTTTCAACCTGCCCAGTAAATGTTTGGCCTGGTAGCGCATCAAGGAATACACGAGCGACATCACCGCGCGAAATTCGCAGCGCATCGCGATCACTGAGCGCCACTTTGACCCGCTTGTTCGCACTGCTGCCCGCCAGCGCCAAAATCGGCTGACCGGGCGTGACAATCTCACGCGCTTCAACAAAAGTGCGTAACACCACGCCATCCGCCGCCGCGCTGATGCGCGCGTAGCTGCGATTGAAGTTGATCGAATTCGCTCCAGACTGCGCCAAAGTGAGTGCCGTCGCGGCATCGTCAAGCTGCGTTTTCGGGATGACATCATCAGCAAATAACTTTTGTGCGCGCTGATAATCGCGCCGTGCTTTGTCCAGCTGCGCCTGCACACCCGCGACGCTGGCGCCAATCTCGGTATTGTCCAGCTCGGCCAACAGCTGGCCTTTAGAGACTAAATCACCTGCTTCAACCGAGATGGATTTCACTAGCCCGCCAATCTTAAAGCTGAGCCGGGTTTCGTCTGCTGCGCTCAATAAACCGCTGGCTTTGATCGTTCCATCGGCGCTCGCCATAACGGCGGGTGCAAGCTCAACCGGAATCGGCGGCGCTTTTACGGGCGCAGATGCGGGTTCTGGCGTTTTATTGCACGCTAAAACCAGAACTGAAAAAAGCGCAATCAAGTAAAAATTCTTGGGTAAAAACATGACTTGCTACTCCGAAATTGCGCTAGTTGAAGGGGAATTCGTTGATTTGATGCGCTTGCTTGAAAGCGGATAGCTTGCGCTGGCAAATTCCAGCTCGGCGCTTGCAATCGCCTGCTCAAAGCGCGCCGATTGCGCCGCCAACTGCGCCCCGGTGCTGGCTTGCTCGGCGTCTAAAAACTCGATCTGGCTCAAGCTGCCGGCCGCGCGCTGCTTTTCGGCGATTCGGTAATTTTCTGTCGCTGCTAGTAAGCGTGCGCCCTGGGTTTGGGTGCGCAAAATGGCGCTTGCGAGCTTTTCTTGCGCTTCGCGCTGGCGCAATGCGAGTGCGGCGTCTAGCTCATCGAGCTGTAATTGACGGCGATCCCGAACTGCGGATGCCGCGCGTTTTTTCGCTGAAATCGTGCCGAAATCAAACAGCGTCCAGTTTAAGGAAATCGCTGCAGTGGCGAAGTTTTTACCCGTGCCAAAGCCGAAATCTTCGCCCTGCGTACCGGCGTCTAGGCCAAAACCAATGCTGGGTTTGCCGAGCGATTCGGCCTGTGCGATGCCCGCATTCGCAGCTGATACTGCAAAAGCCAGCGCACTGCGCTGCGGATTTTCTGCACCGATTTGGCTCGCACTGCGCAAACGAACCTGCGGGAAGCGCGCTTCTAACTCGCCCGTCAGCGCGGTATCGAGCGGCATGGCGCGCAAAAAATTGAGATAGCGCAGCGCTGAGTTCTCCGCATCGCGCGCGCCCTGGGTGCGATCCTGCGCGGCTAACACTTCGGCCTGTGCGCGCAGCAGTTTGTCGCGCGTGGCGCTTCCGGCGTCTAAAAGTGCTTGATTAACCCGTACGTTTTCATTCAATACGCGCTCGCTGGTACTGAATACTTCGCGGCTCGCACGCGCGCGGCCGATGCTGAAGTAAGCTAACTGCACATCGCGAATCAGCGTGCGCGCGGCCAGCTCTTGCAATGCTTCAGCGCCTTGATGTTCTGCAATCGCGCGCTGCACACCCGCTTCTAGCGCGGGCGCGTACAGCGGCGTGCTCAAGCTCAATCGCGCGTCAAACTCGCGATCTCGAATGGTGCTAAACGAGGGATTTTCGACTTGCGGGAACTGCGTCGGCTGACTGCTACCTGCGCTCAATCGATTCAGCGTGGCGTAAACCGGATTGAGCGCATCAGCAACCGGAATTTCGATGACTCGGCCGCCTTCATTAAAAAGCGCGCGGGTCGAAAACTTTAAGCTCGGTAAGCGCTCTGCCCGTGCGGCATCCAATGCCGCCAGCGCGCCACCCGCATCGCTTTGCGTGGCTTTAAGGCTTAAGTTTTGCGCCAGCGCTTGCTCAATCAGTTGATCTAGGCTTTGCGCGCTGGCGCTAAACGGTAAAGTAATCAACAAACACGCGGATAAGGTTTTTGCGAAAATCCAGTTATTAGACATATGTTAGTTTCTTGGTAAATTTTTTAGGGTTAGTTTGGTTTTAAGTATTGGGAAAGTTTAGGAACGGCTAGAGGACAGTTAAGATTTCGACGCGGCAGATTCCAGCGTGACGTTGCTCGCACTGAGCGCACGACCACACATGGCCATCGCCGTCGTCAGCAATTGCTGGCTAGTAATGCCATCGTGCGCCAGCAAATTCGCTTTGCTCATCGACAGTTGAATCACGCCATGCATAAAGCCCCAGAGCGTGACGGCAACCAAGTACGGCTCGCCCACATCGGCGCGAATGCTGCCATCTTGTAAGCCTATGGACACCGCAGCTGCGGAAATACCGTGTACGCGATCACCCGCTAATACACAGCGTTGCTCTGCTGAATCCGGCGCAATCTCGTTCGATGGGTGTGATTCGTAGCGCGTCAACAGCGTAAAATATAGCGGGAACTCCATCGAAAACGCCAAGTAGGCTCGCCCGACTGATTCCACCTTCTCCAATCCGCGCACATGCCTTGCAGCGGCCGCTTCAAAACGCTCACCCAGCAATTTAAGCGCGCGCTCGCAAATCGCAAAATGCAGCGCAGGCCGATCCGGAAAGTACACATACAGCAGCGCGCGAGAGAGCCTAGCTTCCCGCGCAATATCTTCCATGGAAGCACTGTCCAGCCCCATTTGCGCAAAAATGCGCTCCGCCGCGTCCAAAATATCGGCGCGGCGGCGTTCTTTTTCTTCTAATCGGCGTTCGGCTACATAGCTCATTTTTGGATGCTAGCTTATTGACTAGATGGTTGTCTAGTTATTAATTACTTGATTAACTTTCGGCGTAGGCGTGATCCTCCTTTCGTGGTGAGCCCTGAGCTTGACGTCGGGCGAACCATGAAGTCTCAAACGAAAATCATTCGCTTCCAGTTCTAGGTGGCCCTTCGACAGGCTCAGGGCGAATGACCCTTTTTTGGTTTTCCTAGGAAAACCACCTCCCACACCAGTTTGGTTCGCACCTTTTGGTATATCCAAATCAGTGAATACTGGTACTGCCTTGAATAATCACCGCTGTGCGCATTTTATCTTGGCTTCGGTAGGCGTCTTCGAGCGTATCAGTCGCGCGCTCTAGCTCAATGCGCATGCTTTCTAGCTTGTTCATGTGTTCGATCAGCGACGCGCGTGATTTATCTAAATTGGCGCTGGCGTTGGTGAGCTGATCTAAGCTGGCGGATTCGTGCTGATCGCGCAGCCAAATGCGCTGGCTGAGCAGTAATTTAAGCGCCTCTTGAACGCTGGCTTCGGAATTGAGCGAAAAACCGACGCGCCGGACATCCTCTCTAGGCAAAGTGGCTACCCACGCCTCGATCCCTTGCATTTTCTTTTTGCAAAGCTGCAAATCTTGTTCGAGCGCGTCAGCGGTGTCTAAAAACGCGCGGATAGCTAGTTCGCGCCGCTTGGTTCGTGCGCTAACCCACACCATCATCAGCGCCATCAGCGCCAAAACCACCAGTCCAGCCAGGGCCCAGGGATACCACACCAACCAATTAGCCATGATTACTCCCCCGCTAAGTCGATAATGGGGTTAGCGTAAGCCCAAATAGCGGGTAATATCCAGCCCCGGATTGCACTTTTCCAACTTACCCTTTCACCTTCGTTTTCTTCACCTTAGTTTTCAATTTCTTACCAGGATACCCAACATGAGCCTTAGCGCCAAAATCACGACCGCACGCGGAACCGTAACCATCAAGCTGTTTGACGACGTTGCGCCCATCACCGTTGCCAACTTCGCCAACCTCGCGCAGCGTGGCTACTACAATAATTTGACCTTTCACCGCGTCATTCCGGATTTTATGGTGCAAGGCGGCTGCCCGAGTGGCACCGGCACTGGTGGCCCTGGCTACAAATTTGAAGATGAGTGCGTAGCGAGCCACAAACACGACGCGCCCGGCGTGCTGTCGATGGCCAATGCAGGCCCAGGCACGAATGGTAGCCAGTTCTTTATCACCCACATTCCAACCGCTTGGCTGGATGGCAAACATACTGTCTTTGGTAAAGTTCAAGGTGACGGGCAAAAAGTAATCGACGCCATTCGCGGTGGCGATCGCATCAATTCCATCGAAATTGAAGGCGATACCACTTCACTGTTCTCACAGCCTAAAGTTGCCGCCAAACTGGCGCAGTGGAATGCTGTGCTGGGCAATAAGTAGTCGCTGCCATGTTAAAGCTTGCTGATCGAACCAGCCGCGCAGTTCCCAGCGCCATTATGCAGGTCGCGGAAAAAGCCAAGGCACTAAAAGCTGCGGGCCGCGACATTATTAGTTTTTCCATCGGCGTGCCGAATTTTCTACCCGGCCAGCATGTGTATGACGCCGCTGCAGCTGCTTTAAAAACCGATAGCGGTCAATACGGCAGCAATCGCGGGCCCGATGCGCTTTTGGACAGCTATTTACAGCATCTAAACCGCAATGGCATCACTGGCTACGAGCGCAAAAACGTCGTCACTGGCATGGGCGCGAAGTTTGTATTGTTCAACGCCATGTATGCGTTTTTGAACGAAGGCGATGAAGTCATTATCCCAACGCCGTATTGGACCAGCTATGTCGATATTGCCAATATTTTGGGAGCAAAAATCACGCTGCTAACTTGCGGGCTCGCGCAACATTACAAGCTGACGCCTGACCAGCTTGACGCCGCTATCGGGCCAGACACCAAGCTGTTTATCTTCAACAATCCCTCCAACCCAACCGGCATGGTGTACACCAAAGCGGAAGTGCAAGCATTGGCAGAAGTGCTCAAACGCAAGCCGAACTGCTGGATTTTGAGTGACGATATCTACAATCAAATGGTGTTCGATAACGTCGGCTGGAATCATTTAGCCGTGTTAGCGCCAGAGCTTAGAGATCGCATCTTAATCTTAGATTCGGTATCGAAAACCTATGGCATGCCAGGCTGGCGCATGGGCTTTATGGTCGGGCCTGAGTCAGTCGCAAAAGCCTTAGTGGCGCTCAACTCCAATCATTTGACCTCAGCACCGGAAGTCGTCAATGCGGCTGGCACCGCTGCATTGAGCGGCCCGCAGGATATTCCTGCGCAAAAATGCGCGGAATTTGCGATCAAGCGCGATGAAGTCATGGCCGCATTTAGCAAAGTGCCGGGCATTACCTGCCCTAGGCCACAAGGCGCGTTTTATGCGTTTCCGGATATTTCGTTTGCATTTGGGAAATACCACGGCCAAGTCCTGATCGATAACGACGTGGCGTTTTGCAATCAATTGTTAGAAAGCAAAGGCCTTGCCTGCGTGCCGGGCGTGGCCTTTGGTGAGCCCAAAAGTTTGCGTATTTCGTACACTTGCAAACCGGCCGAACTGACTGAAGGCTTGCGGCGCTTTGTTGAGTTTTGTCAGGAACTTACGCCTGGCCCGCAGGAGTCTTAAAACTGCTGACCAAAATTAGGAACCAAAGTAGTAGACGCAGCTTCAAAAAAATTGCGGAGGTTGCCGCACGCGGTAGTTGAATAATTCGTCATCCCCGCGCAGGCGGGGATCCAGTACAGGTGTCAGGGCTTAGCCAAACGCATAGGGGAGCCTGGATTCCCGCCTTCGCGGGAATGACGAGATAGCGCTACTAGATTTTAAGCCAAGTTCGAAACGTTCAAATCAATTTGAACCGCTTCTCCTGATGTATACATAATTGTCATCCTGCATAATTCTCATCCAAACTCAACTTACCCAAGGAATCGCTCATGAAAACACCTGTTCGAGTTACTGTTACCGGCGCTGCTGGCCAGATTGGCTATTCACTCATTTTCCGCATTGCTGCTGGCGATATGCTGGGCGCTGATCAGCCGATTATTTTGCAGCTATTGGAAATCACTCCCGCCTTGCCACAACTTGGCGGCGTGTTGATGGAATTGAACGATTGCGCCTTCCCTACCCTTGCTGGTGTCGTGGTTACTGACGATCCAAATGTTGCGTTCAAAGATGCCGACTACGCATTACTGGTAGGCGCGCGCCCGCGCGGCCCAGGTATGGAACGCAAAGATTTGCTTGAAGCTAATTCGGCTATTTTTTCCGTACAAGGCAAAGCCATCAACGATCACGCTAGCCGCAATATAAAGGTGCTGGTGGTCGGCAATCCAGCCAACACCAACGCATTGATTGCCCAGCAAAATGCGCCATCCATTAACCCCGGCCAGTTTACAGCTATGACGCGTTTGGATCACAACCGCGCGCTCAGCCAGCTGGCTGAAAAAACCGGCAAGCACAATACCGATTTCCAACGCATGACGATTTGGGGCAACCACAGTGCAACGCAATATCCTGATGTACATCACGCCAGCAGCGGCGGCATGCCGGTGCTGAATTTAGTTGACGCCGATTGGGTCAAAACCAGCTTCATCCCAACCGTACAGCAGCGCGGCGCAGCAATTATCAAAGCGCGCGGCGCGTCCAGCGCGGCGTCAGCAGCTTCTGCTGCAATTGATCATATGCGCAGTTGGGCACTGGGCACGGCAGCGGGTGATTGGGTGTCGATGGGCATTCCATCTGATGGCAGCTATGGTATTCCGGCGGGCGTGATTTATAGCTATCCCGTCACGTGTGCAAACGGCCAGTACCAAATCGTGCATGGCTTAGCGATCAATGAATTTTCACGTGAACGCATGAGCGCCACCGATAAAGAGCTGCGCGAAGAGCGCGCGGCGGTTGAGCACTTGTTTCCAAAGGCTTAATTCGTGCAATTGCACCGGTTGACGTGTCTGCTCATGGGATTGGCGCTTGGCCCAAGTTTGGCGAACGCCCAACAGGTGCCGACAGCAGCGCCTACTTCGATCAGCGAACTCGCGGCCACGCCCAACGAGTGGTTAGCTCTGCTCGCTGAGCCTTCGCTAGCAGCACTAGCCGCGCAGCGCATTCCTGGCAGCTATCGCTATAGTGAACACTATCGGTTTGTCTTCGAAGGCGCTGCAGGCGGCCGTAGCCTGCGCGTGCGAGTATTGCCGAGCGGCGCTGAACTGATTGTCAAACGATTCGAGCCCGCTAGCCGCACGCTAATCAGCCAGGAGCGCAAATTACTGAGCCAATCCCAGCTCAATATGTTCCGCGCCTACTTGAAAATCGCCAACTTGGGCTCACTACTCGCGGTTGATAGTGCTGGCGGCGCGTCAAACCAACGTTGGTGGCTAGAAACTGCATCGAACGGGAACTATCGCAGCTATGCCAGGCTCTCGCCAAACGATATGTATTTTCGCGAAGCCTGCCTGTACTTGACGCGCTTAATGGGCGAGCCCGATAGTTTTTATCTGTATCAAAACCCCAGAACCGGCCTGATTTCAGGTTAGTTTTGACACCACAAATTTCTAATCTAGTGAAAACCCATAAAATCTATGAGCTCCTATTTTGTTGTTTTACAAGAAGAAGTCGACGACGTTGATACCTTTGTCAGCCTAAAAACCGTCACCAAAGCGCATGAAAAACTAAACGAAATAGCCAATGAAATCGGCGTAACCTCACTCGATGATTTTGTCTTCGGCAACGATCGCAGTAGTGAAGATTTCCAAGATATTGCCGAAAACGAAGGCTGGGGCGCGATTGACTACCAAGGCGGCGGCACCGGCGAAGAATGGTTCGATGCCAGCGAAGGTTTAGACAGCATCCGCGCAATCATCGGCTACGTTGAAAGCGACCCAGCCTGCCTAAAACGCCCACGCGCTACCGTTGAAGAATTACGCTTACTGGAAACCGTACTCGAAGGCGCACTGCAAGCGGGCGTCAAATTCCGTTTGGAAGAGGACGAGTAGTTTGATCCTAGGTTATGCCTACAACACCGTCGATACGGACGAAGACGGTTTGCCAGATGGTTTTGAACGATGGCGATGGCTCCAGTGATACCACAGAATTCCCAATGGTTGGAATGGCGTTCTCTGATCCTTGTTCTGGAATTGCACCTCAGTGCGACTCGCCGCAGGACAATCTGTTTGCGAATGGCTTTGAGGACTAGACATGAGCGCATCTTGCCGGTTTCTATTAGCCATTTTTATGATTGGCTATTGCCAATTTGCCCGAGCCACGATATCTGCACCCATTATCGTTCCGATTCCTGCCACAACCTCCGACTTCCTCACGGTTCGTGTTTCAACCGCAGTGTGCGATATTTTTGCAACCATTGGACCGACCGACCGAGTTTTAGAAGTTAGTCAAAACGTTGTAAAAATGACGGTTCTGGGTGCAACTACTGACGATTTTGCACAATGTAACTACCCTATTAGAAATCAAATCTATGACATTGGTTTGCTTCCTGTTGGCAGTTACCGGCTTGAGTTGTATCGGCGAATTGTTCTCGACCCAAACCGGATCGACTTAGTCGGAACCACAAACTTCATATTGAGCGGCGTTACCACACCGCTAGCGACGCAAGTTCCAGCAATTTCAGCATTGGGCATAATTAGCCTGTGCGGTCTGATGTTGTTGGTGGTTTTTGGTACGCGGAAGTGGGCTTAGAGCGCACTTTATGAGTAATCTCCAGCTTTTCGCCGCGTTTTGCTTTCTTTGTTTCCATACTTGCGCGCTCGCCAATTGGCAATTGAGCAGCCCAGATGTCCGCGTGCAAGTAGAATTTGGCACGCCGGTTTTGAGTGAGTTTACTATTCGAAATGTCGGCACTGAGGCTAGCCCCGCAACGGAAATGCGCGCCGATATCGGCTCGGTCATATTCCGCGTTGAATACGGCGCTACGCCACTTGGCGGCGACTGTGGTGCTTGGCGCTTGCTGCCGTTTTCGATTGGTCTTGTCAATTCCCGAGAGCTGCGTTTTAGCATTCCAGCGATTCCAGCAGGCGGGCAGATTCAATGCCGCTACCTTATAGAACAACTTTTCAGCGATCCAGGCAACGTTGATTTGTATTTGAGGCCCACAGAACAAGCAGAAGCAGCGCCGATTCGACTGACGATTGGCGCGCTGATTGACATCAGCATTGAAGCGCAGCTTTTAAGCCGCCAACCCGTTGGCGCGAACATGGTCAATCGCTACCGCATTCGCTTTCAAAACGAAAGCCCTCATGCGGTCTCAACTTACGGAATAGGTTATTGCTTCGAGAATAGCCCCAACTTCACTACGCTGCTTAACTTTCCTGGCGCGTGTCGTAATGATGCTCCTGGCCTAACTTGCTTTAGCGGTAGCTCGAGAGGCCTGAGTGCAGGCCCGATTTTGCCCGGACAATCAGCAAGCTGTGAGATAGAAACCCGCAGTGCTGTCGACCCCAATCTTAGTGTTTACGTGCTCAGCGATTTCCTGCGACGTGCTGATGGTCGAAATCTAAAAGATATAAACTCGAACAACGATTTTCTGCGGCTGCGGCAAGGCCAACCGCTTGCTCAAGTGGTTAAAGTAAATGCAATAACGACTCTCGCTCTTTTTGCGCTATTTGCATCGATGCTTTTGCTTGGGTCAATCCACACGCGACGCTTCTCAGAATAAGCCTCGGCCTCGCACGCTGACGATTTTACTGGCGGCTTCGTATTGCCAAGCGCAGGCTCGGATTTAGAGCAAGTGTCAGCGTTCCCATCTACTTCCAAAATACCAGAATCTGCGCGTTTTACTCCCTTGATAAGGCTGAAAGTTCGGCGAACCTGGATTCCCGCCTGCGCGGGAATGACGATAAAGTGATTCTTGAAGTTTGACGCCCCGTGACGAACGCCAAACCCCACTAACCCTCAAACCCCCAACAACAACCCATTGATTCGCTTGACAAATCCGCTTGGATCTTCGAGCTGGCCGCCTTCGCTGAGCACGGATTGCTCATACAGCAACAAAGCCAGCTCAGCGAACTGTGCGTCGTCTTGGGTGCTATCTAGCTTTTTAACGATCGCGTGGGTTGCGTTGAGTTCGAGCGCGGGTTTGCTGCCTTGTGAAGGCTGACCGGCGGCTTGCATAACGCGTTGAAGGTGCAGCGCCATATCGTAATTGTCCACCACTAAACAGGCTGCTGATTCCGCCAATCGGGTTGAACCGCGAACTTCTTTGACGCGCTCACCCAGCACCGCCTTGATACGTTCTGCGAGTGCGCCAGCGAGTGGCTCATGCTTGATTTCCGCAGCGCCTTCGGGTGGCACAATGGCATCGAGGGAAATCTGCCCTTTGGCGACGCTGATCACTTTTTTGCCGGCGTATTGATTCAAATAGCTCATGACCCATTCGTCAATGCGATCATGCATCAACAACACTTCCACGCCTTTGGCTTTGAAGGCTTCCAAATGCGGGGAATTTTTCGCGGCCAGCAGGCTTTCGGCGGTGATGTAGTAGATATCTTCCTGGCCAACCCGCATGCGAGTGATGTATTCGTCCAGGCTGGTTTTGGCATCCGAGTTGGTCGAATCTATGCGTAGCAATTTGGCGATACGTTCGCGATTAGCGTGGTCCTCATTCAAGCCTTCTTTCAATACCGAGCCGAAATGCTGGAAGAAATCGGCGTACTTGCTCGCATCTTCATCGCCTGCGAGTTTGTCCAACATATCCAGCGCTCGTTTGGTGCAGCTGGCGCGAATCGCCTGGGTCAGCTTGTTGTCTTGCAGCAATTCGCGGCTGACATTCAGCGGTAAATCATCGGAATCCACCACGCCGCGCACAAAGCGCAGGTAGTTAGGCAGCAATTGCTCGGCGGCGTCCATAATAAAAACGCGCTTGACGTACAAACGCAGGCCTTTGCGCTCATCGCGATTGCCGAACATCATATCGAACGGCGGCTTGCTCGGCAGATACAATAACGTCGTGTAGGTTTGTGAGCCTTCGACTTTCGCATGTGACCAGGTGCTCGGTTCACCGCTGTGTTCTAAATGCGCGAAGAATTGTTTGTAGTCGGCGTCAGTCAATTCCGCTTTTGGACGCGTCCACAGCGCTGAAGCTTGGTTGACGGTTTTCCAGCTCAACACCGCGGGTTTAGGAGTGGATTCTTCTTTGGTTTCCTCGCCGTCTTCCGCGTCGTCACTATCAGGCTGTGATGACACTTGCAGTTTGATCGGGAAGGCTATGTGATCAGAATATTTCGACACCAAGCCTTCAATGCGCCAGCCGCGCAGGAACTCTTCTTCGCCTTCTTTGAGTGTCAGCACAATTTCGGTGCCGCGCGCCACGTTCGACGCCGGCTCAATGCTAAATTGCCCCAAGCCTTCGCTGCGCCATTGCCAGCCCGCAGCCTGCCCGGCTTTGCGCGAAGTGACGCTGACGCTACCCGCCACAATAAACGCCGAATAGAACCCAACGCCGAACTGGCCAATCAAATTCGCATCGGTTTTTTGTTCTGGGCTTAAATTTTCTAGGAACTTTTTCGTGCCCGAACGCGCAATCGTACCTAGATTGCCGAGTAGTTCGTCATAGTCCATGCCGATGCCGTTATCGCGAATGGTCAGCGTCTTGGCGGCTTCATCGGTTAACAGCTCGATGCGATAGTCGGCATCGCCTTCCAAAATTTCAGGCTTGGTCAGGCTTTCAAAACGCAGTTTGTCGAGCGCATCGGAGCTGTTCGACACCAATTCCCGCATGAAAATTTCTTTGTTCGAATACAGCGAATGAATAACCAGCTGTAAAACGCGCTGCACTTCGGCTTGGAACTCAAAAGTGCCAGGTTTGGCGGTTTCGGACGCTTGGTCAGTAACGTTTGGGGTGTTCGACATGATTGGACTCGCAAAATCAACTGGAGCAGGCGAAGTTGGGGCAAATCTGGCAAGTTCAACTGGGCGCTGGGGGTTCGCGTCTTAACCTTTGAATACAAACACCACAGCCTAAGCTAACTCAGCAGATCTCAACGAGGAGTTCAATTTTCAGGTGTAAAAACCAGAAGCGTTTTTAATAATTGCCGTACCGAAGTCCTGCCCTTACTGGCTATCACGCGCAGCCAAGCCGGTTGCCGAACCATCGCGGCGTTGTTCAACGCGCGCTTTGTGTATCGCGGCAAATCAGTCAGCAAAAGCTTTGTTGCGCAGCTTCGCAAAAACAAACACTTCGCCATTTTGCAGCTGCGTAACCAGCTTAGGAAACCTCCGAGCCCTTCCAAACCCAATCAAACCTGGGCACTGGATTGGACAAATGTCAGTATCAAAACCCAAACGCATACGCTGATCGGCGTGATCGACCACGGTAGCCGAAAACTGTTGACGCTTGAATTGGCTGATAAAAGCGCTGCAAAAATCATTCAAACGCTGCGAACTTTGATCGACAAATTCGGCAAACCCAAAATGCTTCAAACCGACAATGATGGCGCTTTTGTGTCGATCTATTTCGCGCTGGCGATGGACAAACTGGGCATCAAACATCAACGCAGCGCGCCGTACCAGCCTTGGCAAAATGGCCGGATTGAGCGATTCTTTGGCACCTTCAAACGCGCAATTCGGCAAATCGAAATTACTTGTCGTACACAATTGCAGCAGGTTGTGACGGATTTTAAGTTCTTCTACAACCACGTTCGAATGCATCAAAACATCGGAAACGTTACCCCGAACATGGCTTGGAACGGCCAAAAAGGCTTTCCAAAACACAAAACGCCGCGATGGTTCACTGCGAGGGATGGTGTTTTGTGTGGTTGGGACTGGACTGATGCCGGAGTAGAACCGCCAGATGACTAGTTGCAGAAGCTGCACCCAAATCTCCAACAAAGTGCCCGGCCAGCGCGCTGTCCGCGAGTTGGCTTGGCTATTTGGTGGGATTTGATGGTTTTTGAGGTTCAACAAGGGTTTTTCAGTGGGTGATTTTTAGTTGATTAAGGCGGAAGTGATCGTTTTGCTCAGATTTTAGTGTCGATCTGCGTTTAAAAATCGCCTTGATTGATTATGTCGGTGAACGAGAAAGACGAGGACGGTACACCTTGGTTGATTATGCAGGTGAATGAGAAAGACGAGGACGGTACGCTACAACCTTTCATCGATGACTAATATCTTAGCATCATCAATATTAGTGACCCTGCCACAACTACTTGACCGCTCATAGATACTCTTGAACGGTTCCCACTCAAAGAATAGATCACCTAAATCCGACTTTGTCGACGCCCCATAGTCTGGATAGGCAATTGCAACGTCGCATTGAAGAGCTTTTAGGCACTTAGCAATAACGGAAAGCTGCGTTTCAAATTTATCGAGGAAATAATTCCACCTTATCGGCGACCCGATGTAAATACCTCCAATATCTCTGTGCACAATAGTCCAATACCCATCGGTTACGAAATAACAAAAACCTTCTTCTATTTTCTCTAACCGCCATATTGACTTGAACCCTGTAATTTCATGTAAGTTATTTAACTTATCTAGCAAATCTTGAGGATTTATGTCGACAGATAACAGAAAATGCGCATCCCGCCCCATTACTTACCCCTATTATGAGTGCTTCCAGCAACATAACCATTGCCATCTTCATAAATGAACTGAATATTGTTCTTTGAAGAGCCTCCGTTGAATACGCGACTAGCCATTGCTGCCTCGTTTACTTGGCCTCTATTCACTATCACAACCACATTTTCGCTTTGTGCTAAACCAATTCTGTTCGCCATGCTTCTCTCGCTAGTCGTTCCAGTCATGTTTTTCAGTTCGACAGATTGTCCGCGAAATGCAATATGGTAGTCAGACGTTCCAGCGCCTCTTGCACCTTCTGGCGCTTTAGCAATAACGTCTAACCGCAGAGCATTAGCCATCCATCGACCTACAGCAATTTCTTCTGGGTTTGCATTTGGATTTCTGTTTGTAAAGGTGCCACGCCCAGCACGCACGTTGTAATAAGCGCGCACGCCTAGAAACGCGCCAGCAGCAGTAATTGCTAATCCAACACTTGCAGCAACTTTTTCTCTAGTTGTCTGCGCAGTAGTGACTTGCCGAATTCCAGCCGCTGAATAGACTAGAGTTGCACCAGCCCCTGCAATTGCAATTCCTGTTCCCTCTGATACGCCAATCGCCGCGCCTAACAGCGGACCACCAAGAAAAACGCCTGCAGTGACGATTGGCGAGATTACAGCACCATATGCCGCACCATACAGCGCGCCGCGCCAACCGTCTGCTATAGCACCTGTTGCAAGTCCAGACAGAGCTCCAATGACCGAACTCACTGCCATTACTTGTCCAAGGGTGAAATTACCACTCGGATCAATCCCCATAACCGGATTAGCACTTGCATAAAGGTATTTATGCAAACTAGTCGGATCCTGAGAACTCCCCATATACGAATCCTGACTAATAAACCCACCAGTCCCCGGATTCATATACCTAGCTCTCAAATAATAGAGCCCCAAATTCGAATCTTTCTGCTCACCCGTATAAAGATAGCTGTTTGGTGTTGTTCCCGAGTTATTCCCACTCGTACCCGCCGTATCCGTTTCTCCAAATGCGGTATAGGCATAGCGATCCGTAATCGCTGCGGACATATTACTCAGCGCGCGCGTGGTGCCGAGTCCATCGTAGTGATACACATTGGTTTGCACAGGCACTGCTCCCAATGCTGCAATGGTTTGACTAATTAAATCATCGCCATATACAAAGCTAACCGCGAGGGTTTCATCAGGCATTGCACCGGTTGTTGCGCCGCTGGCATTCCATTCCTCGATAACCTGCGCGTAGGATTGATTCGGATCAATCAGATATTCCGTGCGGGTACGATTGCTGCCTTCAGTAACTTCTTGGCTGCGCCTAATGCCATTTGCGTCATAAGCGTAGCTCATGGTTTTATTGCCAATGGTTGCACCGATCATTCGGTTTTCTTCATCCCAGCGATAGCTGGTTATTGCGGTTCCTTGCTTCATTTGCACGGTATTGCCGTTTTGATCGTAGCTATATTCCTTATTGAACTGATTGCCACCGTTAATCACTTCGCGGGTTAATCGATCATTATTATCATAGGTGTAATCAACATATTTATTCGTATTGCCGCTGGTGCGCTCGGTTAATCGATTACCCACGGCGTTATACGTCCAGGCACTGTTGCGGTTCTGGCTGTTTGTACCACTTATTATTTCGGAAGTGAGTCGCTTGACGCCATCGTAGATATAGCTCGTGTTTCTGGTAATCGGTGCGCTAATCGTTGCACCGGGCCTCGTTTCATTGATCTGCGTTCTTAACCCAGAGGCATCCACTGTGTAACTCAGACTCAGAAGCACCGCCGCATTTGCAGCTTGGCTTGCATGGTGAATGAGGCTCTTCAGCCGGTTGCGTCGATCATATTGATAGCTAACCTGCGTGCCATTCGGATTGGTTTGGCTAGCTCTTGAACCTACCTCGGTATAAGCATACTTTGTAATCTGGCCCGGCTGGTTATTCACTTGAGCGGTCAGCTCTTTCAGCCGATTCAACTCATCAAACGTAAAATCAATCTGCTGCTTATCCGTTTTAGCCTGAGTGCGGTTGCCGTTGATATCGTATTGATAATTGAGACTGCGGCTGTAGGGATCGGTTGCAGTAATTAAGCGATCACGTTCATCGTAATAAAACTGGTAAATCTGCCCGCCATCATTGATTTGCGTGGTTCTACCGGCAGTGTCGTAGGTAAATTGCCTGACCCGATTATTAGGGAAGGTGATTTTGTCCATTCGACCCAAATTATCATAGCTAAATTGGGTATCGATACCGTTAAAACTAGTATGTTTGGTGCGCTCGCCGGTTGCGCTGTAATGCTGGGTTTCAACTTGGCCCATAGGCAATGTGCGGGTTAAATTGCGGCCGCTTTGATCGTAGTTCCAGCGTGTGGTTCTGCCCAAGGCATCGATTTGGGCGGTTTTATTGCCTTGCTCGTCGTACTCGTATTTGGTGATGAGTGTGCCGGCTGTGGCAGGAAATACGCCATCGATAGGCTCAGGATTTGCGCCACTTGTTGGATTCGGCAGCACAACTGTTATAAGCCGACTTAACTTATCGTACTGATATCTTGTAATTCGACCCATTTCGTCGGTTTCGCCAATTTTTCTGCCACCTGGGTCTAGCGTTACTTTGGTCCTGGGGTTATTGGCTAGATCAGCGTCTTCAGCAATCGGATCGGGGTAAATGGTTTCTACCATGCGGCCTGCTAAATCATAGACGTACTGCATCTTACGACCCAGTGCATCGGTGCTGCTCACGCGCTGGCCTGCGACATCGTATTGGGTAGTCATGACATTACCCAGTGCATCTTTGACTTCAATCTGCCTGCCTGCTAAATCGTACTTGAACTCGGTGCGATTGCCTTTGGCATCGATTTGCGCCGTTACTTGCCCGGCGGCATCGTAGATTGTTCGGGTTCTTGGATTATCTGCTGCATTGGCTGGCGTGGTGTCAGGTTCGATGGTTTCTAAAAGCCTACTTACTGCGTCGTAAACCATTTTGGTTTCACGGCCTAAGCGATCCTTTTGGCTGGTGGTATTGCCATCAGGGTCGTAAGTTGTTTCGGTAAAGCTGCCGTCGGGGTAAATGACTTTGCTGGGTTCGCCGCGCGTGGTGTATTCGTAGCGGGTTATTCGGCTTTCGGGGTCAGTTTCGGTGGCGACTTTATCTATAGCGTTGTAGGTTGTTTTAGTCGTTACGCCATCAGGGGCTGTGGTTTCAATTAGATTGCCCTTGGCATCATATTTATAGCGGGTAATTAAGTCCTGCGCTACGCCGGCCACCAATCGCGTGCGTTTTTCAGAAGTCACTCGACCCTGCGGGCAAATAGTGTCGCGTTGAATTGGAATAGAGCCGGACACAGAATCGGGCTTTACTTCCAAATTACCAAATATTTTTCGGAGGGTTCTTGGTAAGTGCATTAGGTGGCTTTATTAGTCCAATATTTAGTCAGCTAAAAGTATTTACTGACAAATTCGTCATTTTCAATTCCTAGACCGCCAAAGATTCGGCTTTGAGAATTAATGCCATGCTTCCTTGCTATACGCTCGCACTCGGATGAAATAACTTGTGATCGCTCGTTATTTAATTTTCTCCATATGGCGGATTCCATAACAAACCCAATGAAGCCAGAGATTGACGGTGCCATCGGAATAATTCTGCCTAACTCATGATCAACGCTTAAAACCCCCATCTCTTTACCGTTGTTTTGAAAAATCACAATATCATTCTTGTAGTTATCACTTCCAATAAAAATAAAATCTCTAAAATAAATCGCTTCATCAAACATCTCCACAAAGTGCTCCTTGTGCTCTACGGAGTAAGCATGCGAAAAAAGCTTGAAGTCAAATGGTATAAAATTTGTTTGTCTCTCACGAAAGCCATCAAACTCTCGAAGAACTGACTGGTACGCTACTGGATAGTCGTCGGGAATTTCAATAGCGCATGCACGCGCTACATCTTTCATAAAGAGTTTCTTGAACTCAAGGATTAAATTAGTGTCTGAAAGGTTAATCAAATTTCGGCTTCCAATGCTTAATCAGTTCAGTTGAAAGTAAAACACCTGTAGCAATTTTTTTGTCAAGTGCAAACAATTCAATTTGCATTCCTTGCGGCATCATCGACTCAATTGAGCTTTTGAAATGCTCAGAAATTAATTGACTTGGGCCGAATGTCATAGTGACGAGATACGTTTTTCCGAGCGTGATAAATTTATCAGAAGTTGAAAAATGCTTAAACTCAACAGAGATTTTCTCGTCATTTTGAATTTTAACTTGCGGTCGGTAATACCGAATAAAACTTGCAATCTCAGCATTTCCTAGTTCAAGCAAACCAAAGGAAATATCGCATTTAATCTCAATGTCAGAAAACATATTCACGCTCAATATTTCAAGTTATACCGTGTAGGCGCTCTTAAACTTACATCCTTTAGACTTGGACAGAAGCATACCGTTGATCGCTCTTACCAATATCCAAAAGTTTTTTCCATTTACTTTCACAATATTGGGTAACTTTGCCACCAGCATCTAAAGCGTCCATTATTTCGGGCAATCGAACGGAATTTAGCTTTCGATGCCAGTCTAACACTCGGTTTCTCGTGTCAAACGATCATTATTGTCGTAGGCATAAGTGACATACTTGTATATGTTCCCGGTAGTGTAATCGGTCAATCGATTACCAACCGCGTCATAAGTCCAGGCACTACTACGGCCTTGACTGGCGCTGCCGGATACTGATTCTTGCTTAAGCCGTTTGACAGAATCGTAGCAAAGTTCAATGCCCGCTTTGCCTATCGTGAGGAATCGGTAAGCAAAAGCTTTGTTACCCAGCTTCGCAAAAACAATCGCTACGCCATTTTGCAACTGCGCAAGCAGCTTCGGAAACCGCCTAAACATTGCAAACCAAATCAAACCTGAGCACTGGATTGGACAAATGTCAGTATCAAAAAGCAGACGCATGCGTTGCTTGGTGTGATCGACCACGGCAGTCGAAAGCTTCTGACACTTAAATTTGCCGATAAAAGTGCGGCAAAATTCATTTAAACGCTGCGCAATTTGATCAACAAATTCGGCAAACCAAAAGTGCTTCGAACCGAAAATGATGGCGCTTTTATGTCGATCTATTTCGCGCTGGCGATGCACAAGCTGGGCATCAAACATCAGCGCAGTGCGCCGCATCAGCTCTGGCAAAATGGCCGAATTGAGCGATTCTTTGGCACCTTCAAACGCGCCATTCGCCAAATTGAAATCACTTGTCGTGCGCAATTGCAGCAGGTTGTGACGTATTTTAAGATCTTCTACAACGGCGTTCGAATGCATCAAAACATCGGAAACCAGAAATGGCGTGGAATGGCCAAACCCAGTTTCCAAAACGCAAAACGCCGCAATGGTTCATGGCGTGGGATGGCGTCTGTGCGGTTGGGATTGGTCTGATGCCAGAGAAGAACCGCTTGATGACTAGCTGCAAAAGCTGCGCCCAAAACTCCAACAAAATGCCCGGCCAGCGCACTGTCCGCGAGTTGGCTTGGCCTTTTGGTGGGATTTAGTCGTTTTTTTAGCGGCAAGAATTTTTAAGTAGCAATTTAAGGTTGTTTGAGGTGGAAGTGATGGTTTGGCTCAGATTCTAGCCTCTATTTGAATTAAAAAATCGCCTTGATTGATTATGACGGTGAATGAAAAAGACGAGAACGGTACAATTGCATTTAATTACAAACTGATTTTTGAGCTACGCCATTTATGACTATTTGCAAACATTGGCCGAACCCAGATTCTAACCTCGAGCACTTTCCAGTCGCGACTGACCCTGCCTCCTCGTTTAAAAATGGAATGACACAAATACCTTCGCATTGAGAACTATCGCTACACTCATTATCGGCGTCAATTGTAAATTCATTACAAACTCCGATTTCTGAGTTAACTCGCTCAGTCCAAATTCCTCGTGAATTGCTACAATTTAAACTTGACTCTAAGCTCAAAGCATCCAGTTTAAAACTTACCGCGGCGTCAGGACTTCTTGGGCTGCAGGAAATACTCAAAGCGCAGCAAATTGACAACATGAAAATTCTACTCATAAATTCCACCTGGTATTGCGAGGTGATACCATTGAACGGATCTACCAACAGCATATGCGTAGTGCATAGTACCATTTTACTTGGTACTTGACCGGGTTGATTAAAATTATTATGACCAAATCCTAACAAGTGCCTAAATTCATGCGCGGATGTGGACTGAGGTGAATTATTACAGATATTCATCGATTCCCCACCAAGATTCGATTATTGGGGAAGGTAATCTTGTCCATTCGGCCCAAATTATCGTAGCTGAACTGGGTGTCGATGCCATTGAAGCTGGTGTGCTTGATGCGCTCACCGGTGCTTGAATAGTGCTGGGTTTCAACTTGGCCCATGGGCAATGTGCCGGTTAAACTGCGCACGCTTTGATCGTAATTCCAGCGTGTGGTTCTGCCTAGGGCATCGATTTGCGCGGTTTTATTGCCTTGGCCTGGATTGGACGAATGTCAGCATCAGAACTGAGACGCACACGCTGCTCGGCGTGATTGATCACGGCTGCAGTAAGCATCTGACGCTTAAATTTGCCAATAAAAGCGCGGCAAAAACCATTCAAATTTTGTGTAATTTGATAATTAAGTTCTGCAAACCAAAAATGCTTCGAACCGATAATGATGGCGCTTTCGGGTCGCTCTATTTCGCGCTGGCGATGCATCAGTTGGGCATCAAACATAGCGCAGCGCGCCGCACCAGCCCTGGCGAAACCGCAGGATTGAGCGATTCTATGGAACCTTCAAACGCGCGCTTAAGCAAATTGAAATCGCCTGGCGTACGCAATTGCAGCAGGTTATGACGGATTTTAAGCGGTTCTACAATACGATTGGAATGCATCAAACAATTGGAAACATAACCCCGAACATGGCTTGGAATGTGCAAGCAAACTTTCCAAAACGCAAAAAGCCGCGATGGTTCACGGCGTGGAGTGGCGTACTGTGTGGTTGGGATTGGAGTGATGCCAGAGAAAAACCGCCTGATGACTAGCTGCAAAAGCTGCGCCCAAAACTCCAACAAAAAGCTCGGCCAGCGCGCTTTCCGCGAGTTGGCTTGGAATTTTGGTGGGATTTGGTGGTTTTTTGGAATCACGAAGGGGTTTTGAGTAGGCAATTTATTGTTGATTGAGGTGGAAGTGATCGTTTGGCTCAGATTTTAGTTTCGATCTGGGTTTAAAAATCGCCTTGATTGATTAATAACGTTGAACAACAAAGACACGGACAGTACAGTGAATGAGAAAGACGAGGACGGTACAGTTTTTTTAAGTAGGAAATTTAAGGTTGATTGGGATGGAAGTGATAGTTTGAACCGAATTTAAGCTTCTATTTGAGTTTAAAAATCGCCTTGTTTGATTATTACGGTGAATTTCCAAGACGAGTACGGAACAATAAACCAAATAGAAAAAAAAGAAGCGCAAAAAAAACAATCTCATAGTTCGTGTATACTCGAGTGATATTTGGCGGATTAGCAACCACACTTTCAACCATTGAAATTACGAACGGGCTAGCAGACACCGCTAGTATTTCTTCAACGCATACGACGAAATCAGCGATCTGGTTGGATGGCTCAATAACTATATAATACCAACTCCCTAATTTATATTGATCCAAAGAATGAGTTCTTATGTAAGATAATTTTGGGTAATTTTCAATTCTGAATCCTGGCGCGATGAATGACTCTATAGTAATTATATTCGGATTAGCAAACTCCAGACTCCTCACTCGCCCAGCAATTAGTTGGTTGGCTTTTTCAAAAGTAACTAAGTCACTATCTGTTAGAGTACATTTTTTCATCTGCCCATTCTGCCCAAGATTTTCGAAAGAACGGCTCCGTGCTCCCAATGAACGCTTCTGCCAGAAATACCAGTCTCTCATACATAATATCATCCCGAGTATCGATATAATGAAATCCAAGAAAATGGCCAAATTCGTGCGCAGCTGTTGACGGCAAGCTGGAAGGACACAACCAGATTGAGCCATTAAGCTGGGGAGAATCTTCTCGGTAGTGATAACTGCCATTTACCGAATCACACGAAGGGCTCGAACTTGGTGCGTTACCTATGTTGATGTGAGGCCTCCCAAACCAGCAACACCATTAACTTAATAAATATGTTTTATTTTCAATAGGTTAGCATATAATTAGGGCTTATTTTCAGTACCAACCCAAGGCCCAAAAATGACGCCCAACACGGGCTTATCGCCCTACCAACAATATTTGCTTATCGTCTTTCCTTGATTGTCTGAACGAACCTGACTTCATCCGCACACACTGTCTGACCGATGCTGCTTTTACCCGCCACCGCAAACTCCCATTTGCCCACGTCGTCAGCTACTTTCTCAACCAGCACTAAGGTGCCTATCAGCGCGAACTTGACAACCTGTTTCACATTTTTGACGCGCCTACCTGCGTTTCCGACGCCGCTTTTTGTAAAGCCCGTCACCGACTCTCAGTTACCGTCTTTTCGGCCCTCAATAATCGACTCATTTCCCAAATCCATGCCGATTTACCCGGTCTCGATTTTCACGGACACCGCGTGTTCGCCATTGACGGTTCGGTCCTCAACTTGCCACAACTTCCCACCATGATCAGTTACTTTGGTGGCCAGCCCAAGCGCCGTGGTGGCAAAATTGCTTACCCCATCGCACTGCTTTCTGTATTGCTGGACGTTGGCTGCTTTGCCAAATCAGCCCGGTGCCTGCAACCCTACGCGCTGGGCGAACAAGTCGCCGCAGCTGAGCACGTGGGCGCCCTGCCTACCAACGCGTTGACGCGCGATGCATTGCTTACGGCATGTGTTGCATATCTACTCGCGCCGGAAACCGCAACGCTGGAGAAATTGGTGCAACGCGTGTTGAAAAAAAATCCATGCAGTGCGCAAGAATCGCCACGTAGCGCGCAAAAAAACCCTAGGAAAATCAAACCGTTATCCAATGGCCTATAAGCAGACTGCTTAAGTTAATGGCGTTGCCCTGGGCTACCTTGTTGCGCCCTATTGGGGCTTCTGTTCGTTCTTATTTAATACGAGCGCCGTTCTTTATGGCAATTTGCACGATCGCGTTAATTTCAGTTTCATTCGTCAGCGCCCTTAGCGGAATAAAGTGTGCACAGCTTTTATTGAAGAAAAACATCAAAAAGCCGAATGCTCTATCAATACGAATTATTGCAGACCATTTGTGAGTAAATTCAATATTCTCGGTCGATGCTTGAATGCCTAAATCCGAAAATTCATAAGTAATGGGCTTTAGGGATTCTAAGCTTGAGTAGTAAGAAATTAGTGTGGGCGCTGCAATAAAAAAAACGGGAAACAAAAAACCCATTATCATCAAACGCCATGCCTTGGCATCAAGACTGATTCCGTAATAAGCGTAGACTGAGACGAGCGTAAGCGCCATTAAAACGGGCACCATGACAAAAAATAGGACCAGTTTTCTCTGAAGAGTCAGCGCGATTCGCATTTTTATATATTCAACAAGGCCAAGGAAATAAATCACGCGAATTTTTTCCATATCTATCATAAATTTCCATATTTACTAATTTGCGAGTATAAAACCGCAATATAACTGATTAGTATTTAACTGATTAAATCACAGTTATTATTCCGAGCGACCTGAAGCACCTACCCACCCGCCAATTTACCCACAAACCCAGCCTCAAGCAGCAGCTTGACCAATAGTTCGCGCTGCTCACCTTGAATCTCTATATGGCCATTGACCACGCTGCCACCGGTGCCGCAGCGTTTTTTGAGCGTGCTGCACAGCGCTTCGAGCGCTTTTGCGTCGAGCGGCAGGCCTTTGATAACACTGACGATTTTTCCGCCTCGGCCACCACTTTCGCGGTGGATGCGTATGGTTTTGCCATCAGGTAGGGCGGCGCTAGTTTGTGCGGCTTGCTTGCGCAAATCGCCAGAATCGGTGCTGTAAACCGAGTTACTGGGTTCCGCAAGCCGCTTGGTTCCGCTAAATAGTTCTGTTAGCGGCAAGCGGCTCATGCGCCTTCCGATGGTGCTGTTGTAACTACTTTGCGCGCTGGGCTTTTTGCACGCGGCTTGCGCACTGCGGATTTTGCAGCAGGCGCGGCGGATTCACTCGGCGCGCTCGGCGTTGGCGCCGGGCTAGCTTTTGCCGCGCGCGGCTGCCGAGGTGCGGCCGGCTGTTTGGGCGCGCGCGGTGCACGCGCTTTTGCCGCGGAATCGGCGCTTGGCATCGGCGCTGGTGCTGGTTGAGTTTCGCGAACCGGAGCCGATGCTTGCACAGGAAGCGCGGTTTTGGGCTCACGCGGCGGACGTGGCGGACGAGCAGCATTCGGGTCACGACGTTGCGGCGCAGAATTTGGATCGCGCGCAGGCTGAGCAATATTAGGATCGCGTGGCGGTTGAACTAAGTTTGGATCGCGTGGCGGACGCGCAGCATTTGGATTGCGTTGCGGTCGAGGAGTGTTTGGATCGCGTGGTGGACGCGCAGCATTCGGCTCACGCGGTGGGCGCGCTTCATTGGGCGAGTTAGAAAACTGCGTGTTGCTCGCTAAACTGTTCGCAGCGTTTGGGCTATTCGCAGCATTGGCAAAATTTGCGGCATTGGCAGGATTTCTGGGCCGTTTTCGGCGCTTGTTGCGGCGATTTTTTGCGCCTTCCGGGCGTGGCACAAGGCCAGGCTGTGCCATGCTGGGTTGGCTGCTCGGTTCGGCTGCGACATGTGGTGGGCGTGGTGGCCTTGGGCCGTGCCGAGGTGGCATCGGTGGCCTGCCCCGATTATTGCCAACACTATTGCCATTGCCTTGGCTATTGCCGTTTCGATCCGGACGCTGGCGATCACTATTGCCCGTCTCGGCTACATTAAAGCGATTGCCGCCGCCGCTGTCGTCATCATGATCGTGACCAAAGTCGGTATTGAACGATTGGCTGCCTTCATAGCTGTGATCCATCGGGCCGGAAAATTGCCGCTTGGGCTTGCCTTTACCGGCGTTTTGGAACCGGTTGGCGTTCGCGGTTGGATTCGCGGCTCTTTCAAGCAGCCTTGCCGCAGCCGCATCGCCCATTGGCTGACTGCCAAAGCGATTGCCGAGATTGTCGTCATCTTGCCTCGCATTACCGCCGCGTTCTTTGGGCTCGTAAAGCCCTGGCGTTGCCTCAGGCTTATTTCTACCGTGCTGCGGTTTCGGACCGCGCGCGGGCCTGGGTTCGTTTCCTAGTGGCCGCGCTGGTCTTGGCCCTGCGTGCGGGCCGCGTGGATGATTGCCGCGCGGTGCATGGCGCGCAGCGACCGAATCGCCCGTTCCAATATCCAGCGTCACATCGCTGGCATTAACTACCAGCTCGCCTGCTGGCTGATTACGCGGGCGCTGGCGCGGCTGATTGCGCTGACGGCCTTTGACCGGCGCATCCAACGCTTGGCCGGCGGCTAACGGCGCCGCATTACCAGCATTTGGGCGCATAGGCGGGCGCACGCCGCGCCGATGTTTGGCGTTGCGGCTGGGGCCTCGGCGGGCGTCTTGGCCTGGCTGTCCGCCTTCAAGTGCGTGGCTTAGTAAGCCATCACCACCGATCGCGATTTGCGCCTGTTTATGGCTGAGTTTTTTGACGCCTTTGCGGGCTTTTTTATCGCGCTTGTTACGATCAACATCAAATTCACCTGAAACGCGCTGGGCTTTGACATTCGCACCGCCATAGCCGCGCTCTCCGGTCCAATAGCCTTCGGCTTTTCCGGCCGATAAAATAATCTTCTTGCCCAACTCGCTATCGCGATTGCGGCGCAATTTGAGCGCCTGTTCGTCTTCGGCTTGCAAGTAAGACGGCATTTGCGTGATGCCAAAATCCTGACACATCGCTAGCACGTCGGATTCAGGCAGCTCACGCACGTCACAGCGGCGCATGCCGGGCAGTAATCGAAACGGCCCAAAGCTAATGCGCTTCAAGCGGCTCAATTGCAAGCCAACCGCTTCCCACAACGCTTTTACTTCTTTGGTGCCGCCAGTTTGAATTCGCACCCGCCACCATTCGTTGGTGTTGCCGGTGTGCTCCATTTTGGCGATTTCTTCAAATGCTGCGCTGCCCTGTTCAATCGCTACACCGGCTTGCAGTTGGGCCAAAATCTCATCGGTCACCGCGCCTTTAATTCGACAAACGTATTCGCGTGCGAAGGTTTCTTCGCTCGTCATGATTTTGTTCGCTAACTCACCATTGCTGGTAAACAGCAATAGCCCTTGGGTGTTGATATCCAAATCGCCCATGACGATCCAGCGCCCGCTTTGCACCGGCGGCAAGCGATCAAATACGGTCGGACGGCCTTCCTGATCATGCCGCGTGGTGACTTCACCATCCGGCTTGCTATAAACAATCACGCGGCCGTAATCACCTTCTTGCGCCTTGATAATAAAGGTGCGGCCATCGACCAACACGCGATCACCCGCGCCTACCGAAGCGCCGACTTCAGCTTTTTCTCCGTTTAGTAGAACTTCGCCTGCGGCAATACGATCTTCAATACCGCGCCGTGCGCCTAAACCGCTGCCTGCCAGCACTTTTTGCAAGCGCTCACGCAGCTCAGGCTGGTCGCCACCGCGCCGCAGCGTGAGCTTCATTTTGCCTGGCTGCGGCGTATTAAGTTCGGTCGTTTGATTCACGGATGTATTCACTTTGGGTCTTCTGATTGGGGTGCTTCGACTGGCGCAGCGTTTGCGGAGTCTTCGGTGGGATCGGGGGAATCGATTAGGTGCGCGGTTTCGGCCAAAGCCAAATCTGTGGCGAGTGGCAAGTGCTCGGACGCCTCGGAGGTTTCTACTATTACCGAGGACTCGCTCGCCTCGATAGGCGCTGCTAGTGCAAGGTTCTGCACGTCAAAATCAAACTCAGGCTCGGCATTTTCAAAGTCGCGAATTTCTGACAGCGTTGGCAAGTCTTCCAAAGATTTCAGCTTGAAGTAATCCAAAAACGCGCGCGTCGTGCTAAACAATGCCGGCCGGCCGGGCACTTCACGATGGCCGACCACACGAATCCACTCGCGCTCTTCTAAGGTTCGAATAATGTGCGATGACACTGCCACGCCACGCACTGCTTCAATTTCCGCGCGGGTGATTGGCTGGCGATAGGCGATCAACGCTAAAGTTTCCAATAGTGCGCGCGAATACTTACTTTGCCGCTCTGTCCACAGTCTTGAAATGTGCGCATGCACGGCCGATTTGACTTGGAATCGAAAGCCGCTCGCCACTTCAACGAGTTCAACGCCGCGAATTTCGCAATCAGCGTTTAACGCTTCCAAAGTTTGCGCCAATTCGGTGTGGCTAGGCCGCTGCGATTCTTCGAATAGATCGCCAAGCTGCTCCAAAGTCAGTGGCTGATGTGAAGCAAAAATCGCCGCCTCAACAATCGGCTTGAGCGCTATCAAGCGTAATTTAGGCTCTGGGGTTGAGCCATCAAAATCCATAAGCAACTCAGTAGACAAGCGTGCTTGGCCCGTGAATGCGTGTGGCGGTTTTATCCGAAGTTTTATGAGATGCGGTTAACAGCATTGAAAGCTAACTCGAGTAGGAGCAAATAGTTGAGTTTGTGGAGCCGCTCACCCAATAGGTTCAACCCGTAGGAAACGTGCGCACATAGATCGGATCCAAGGGCTGTTCTTGGACAATTTCGACGAGGCTTTCTTTAGAGAGCTCAAGTATCGAAAGGAAGGTAACTACGATTCCACGCCGGCCCTGGCTGACATCAAACAGCGCGCTAAATTCACGGAATTCGCCGTTTGCTAACATCGCCAAAACCTCTGACATGCGCTGGCGCACGCTGAGCGGCTCGCGGGAAATGAGATGGTGCGTGAAAAGATCAGCCCGATGCAAGACTTCTTTTAAGCTGAGCAACAACTCCTTCAGCGAAACTTCGGGTGGCAGCACAGTGGTTTTGCGATCCGCCACCTCCGCATGCGCGATCGTAAAGTCCCGCTCCAGCCGAGGAAGTGCGTCAATATCCTGCGCCGCTTTTTTGAAGCGCTCGTATTCTTGCAAACGCCGGACAAGTTCTGCACGCGGATCTTCCTCAATGCCTTCGGCATCCGGCGGCCTGGGCAGCAGCAGCCTTGATTTAATCTCCGCCAAAATCGCCGCCATGACTAAATACTCAGCTGCCAATTCAAAGCGCTCATCCTGCATTAAATCAATGTAGCCAATATACTGGCGGGTTATTTCAGCAATTGGAATATCTAAAATATCCAAATTCTGCCGGCGAATTAAATACAGCAATAAATCTAGCGGGCCTTCAAAGGCATCTAAAATAACGGCCAAAGCGTCCGGCGGAATATACAAATCTTTTGGCGGCTCAAAAAACGCCTCGCCGCGCACGCGCGCAAATGGGATTTCTTGCTGTTGGGGAGTGTGGGTTGCTGTTAAATCAACGTTTTCGATTGCTTCAATCACGATATTGCTCTTGATAGATATTTATAATTATCAAACTTAAACCCTCAAGCAAAATGTCGTCACCCTGCGCGAAGTCGCAGGGTCCATGGATTCTGCAACTGCGCGCAGAATGACGTGCGCCACTTTTGCTAAAACGGTTTAAGGTAATGGCATTGATTACCGCAGAGGCGGGAACCCAGGTTGCTCAAAGGTTCGGTGAATATTGACGCATGATAATGTTTGAGAAATTGTTTGCTGAGAACTGATATTAATCAGACTAATTTTTAAGAAAAAAATCAATTGGATACTTCAAGCGCTAACCCAATTTTCCCGGGTAGAACTGCTCGATCTGTTCAATCAAGAACCCAGCAAAACTCAGAATCCCTTTTACTTTATGGGGATTTGACCTTGGCTGAAGCGCCAAATTAGCCTTCAAATTATTCAAGGTAACCCAAGACACGAACTCGGCGGGCAGCCCCAATACCCTTAGCCGTAAGTGCCGTTGGGCAAGCGCAAGGCGACTGGCTCCAAAGATTCTTGACGCGAGAAGAATTTCAAGCACACCACAAACGACTCCTTCTCCACGCCCGCGTATTTAAATGGTACCGCGATGTTGGTGCGGGGAGAAGGCGGGGATGAGGGGCCGCGAAACTACGAACCGGCAACCCTCCTGACAGGTGTAGAACTAATTTTTTGTTTACAGGCGTGGAGAGGGAGCCGTTTGCGGCCGCGAAAAGCTCCATCGCTACGCCCGCAAATTTGGAGGTGAGGGGAACCACTGCGCAAATTTCCGAAACTGCCCCGCCTTCTAAGGAACCTCACCCTTCCCCAACCGCAAAACCTCAAACGGATCCACACACAAGTCCAATAATGTAGTGGGTTCGTGTCCGCAGCTGCCACCGTCGACGATGAGATCAACTTGGTGTTCGATTGAGTCGAACAATTCCTCGTGCGTGTAAAACTCATCGAGTTCTGCAGGTTTGGGGATTGACGAGGTCATCAGTGGCTCGTCCAGACCCGCTAAAATAGCCTGCGTGATTCGATTGTCAGGAATACGCACGCCAATCGTGCGGCGCTTTTGCTCGTGTAGGCGTTTTGGAAGTTGGGCGGTGGCGGGCAGCACGAACGTATAAGCGCCGGGCGTTAGCCGCTTGATCAGTGCGAATGCGCGGTTATCCATTTTGCCGAATTCGGCAGCTTGTTTGATGTCTTTACAGGCAATCGCGTACAGGTGCTTTTCGGTCAATTTGCGCAGACGCGCGACGCGCTCTTGCGGCGCTTTCGCGCTCGGCAGCCAACCAAAGGCGTAAGTCGAATCGGTTGGGTAAACCAACAATCCGCCACTCGTTAGGCAATCCAGCACTTTTTGCACCAAGCGCGCCTGCGGATTTTCTGGATGGATTTCTAAAATCATAGCGCTTGCTCGCTATTCGAACGCGTCATCAAAAACAAAATCGCCGTAGTTCGCCGATACGCCGCCCAGGTAGTTACTCAGCGCCGCCGCGTTCATGCGCAAAATAGCGCCGCCCATGGTCAGTGAATTCGTCATATTGGCGGGCGTGTCCGTCGATTTGTGGTAGTGCGTGTAGCCGCCCGGTTCGTTTGGATCCCAATCATTTTCAATCGTCAGCAGCCCTGGAATTCCGGCTTGCAAATACGGCACGTGATCAGAGCCAAATGGGTTGAGCGCTTGCAAAACCCGCAGGCGCGGCTCGTAACCGGCGGCCGCGGCCGCGAATTGATTCAAAACGGCTTGATTCGAGGAATTAGATTCTAAAAGCACGTCAAAATCGTTATCACTACTGAAGCCAATCATATCCATGGTCAAGAAAAACTTAAGTTTGCTGATATCGCCAGATTGCTGCAGCTGCGTGACGTGCGCTCTGGAGCCCAACAGATTTTGCTCCTCCCCCGAATAGCAAAAGAACAAGATGCTGCGATTCGGTTTGACTTTGGTCAGCGCGCGCGCCAGTTCAATCACGCCGGCGCAGCCGCTGGCATTATCCTCAGCGCCCGGGGTCATGGCAGTAGTAAGGATATTAATGGTGCGAGAATCATAGTGTCCGCCAATCACCAGCCACTCATTGGGTGTGCCTACGCCTTGATAAAAGCCAAGCACATTGTTGTTTTGATAGCTTTGGCTTTGAAAAGTGAAGTTGTAGCTTGGGAAACTGACCGTTAAACCCATGGACTGGAAGCGCGTACCTATCCAGCTGCGCGCTTGACTCAATGTGGGTGAGAATGTCGAGCGATCAAAACCGTCCAGCGCAACCATGTCGGTAAACCAACGCTCGGCTTTGATGCGATCCGCCAAGAAACGCGCCAAAGGATCAGTGCCTTTAGTTAATGGCGTGCTCGGCAAATTATTCGAGCCACGTGCTACCGCAACATTGGGGAGCAGCGGCTGCAGCTCGCTGCTGTAGCGCATCGGCGCGAAGGCTTTCGGCAAACGCACTAACGCAAATCGGCCGGCTTTTGCAATCGGCGGCAGCGCATATTCAGGCGCGGCGGCGCAGCCGCGTGCTTGCAGGGCAAACTCATTCAAGCTGGCGTTGCCAAGCTGAGTTTGTGGGCTAAGCGTGGCTGCAAGCGATTGAATAACGGATGGCTTTGCCCGTACGAGCAGCTGATCACCCAGCTCTACCCACACATTTTCAGGGCCTGCGGCATTAACGTCGGCTTTGATTTGCGTGAGCTTGAGGTAGCCGGTTTGATCAATGGCAAACAGAACGGTTGCTAACTCTGGCTCCGATTTTGCCTCAGCAAGCGGTGCACTGGTCTTTGCATTCGCGGCGGCAGTTGAGCAAAAAATAAACAACAACGTGCGTATAGAGAACATTAGCTAGCTTCCAGTCTAGGAAAGCGCTCGGCAATGGCATCGCCAGTAAAATTAGCGACCCAGCCTTCTGGATTGCCAAAAATGCGAATCGCAATAAAAAACGGCTCGGCGCCCATATCAAACCAATGCCTTGTGCCCGCCGGCACGTGAATTAGATCATTTGCTTCGCATTTGACTTCAAACACTTGCGTTTCCGTGCGAATGGTAAACAGCCCGCAGCCGCCAACAAAAAAGCGAATCTCATCCTCGGCGTGCGTGTGTTCGGCTAAAAACTTAGTGCGCAGCGCATCTTTACTCGGGTGCGCCGGATGCATGCTGACCACATCGACACTGGAGTAGCCGCCGGACAGTTTGAGCGCGCTGATCTCGCGCTCATAGGCCGCCAAAACCGCATCGGGCTCCGTGCCTTGCGCCAAATTCTGAGCGGTTTGCCAGCGGCTAAATCGCACGCCGATGGGTGCTAGCGCTGCGGTTATGTCGTCAGCGTGCTCGGTAACTCGCTGCGGCGCTGCGGGTGCATGCACATCAAAAATACGTAATCGACTCATTCTGGTCGCCTCATTTTTAATAACTCCAGCTCGCATTGAAGCAGAAATTCAAACGCGTCCAAATGTCGACGCGCTTCATCCATGCTGGTGCCCCAGGCATAAATACCGTGGCCTTCAATTAAATAACCGTGCGTGATCGGCTGGCGATCAATAAATGCATTGATATCGTTGGCCAACGCCGGCATATCTTGCGTGTTCGGAAATACCGGCACCCGCATCGCCATATCGTGGGTTTTATGGCCGGTGAAGGCTTTCAGCAGTTCATAATCTTCAAACACAATTTCGCCGCGCTTCTCGAACAGTTTAGAAGCCAGCGTCTGCGCGCGCGAATGCGTGTGCAACACCGCGCCGGTTTCTGGAAATCGCGCATAAATCTGTGTGTGCAGCAGCGTTTCAGCCGACGGCTTTGCGCTGGTGTCGACTGCTTTGCCATTCAAATCAATCACCATGACGTCATCGGGAGTAAGGCGGCCTTTGTGACGGCCAGACACCGTAATGGCAATATGATTTTCATCCAAACGCATCGAAAAATTGCTGCTGGTCGCAGGCGTCCAGCCGAGCGCGTACAGCTCTTTGCCGGCCTGCGCGATAATCGTGGCGCAATCGGCAAAGCGTGCGGGCTTCAACATGGCCGAGGAAAGAGGCGTGCTAATAGTGGGCTCCAGGCAGTGCAAGAAAAAGTTTCGGTCGAACTTGAGTCAGCGGACGGAGTTTAGCAAAACCGAGTGTGAACGCTGCAGACTGCCGCTAAGTTCTATTTCTATTATTGAGTTCTAGAATGGATTGTCTTTGGGATTTTACGGGTCGACTCGCTTTGGGGACTCATTCTGGCGCATTCTGGCTCATTTTGGCGTATGAGGCTGATCGCACCGGTATCGCTTCAGTGGACGCTCGCTTAGTTTTCCAGCTCTTCCACCGGCAGCGAGCTCTTCACACTCACCTTGCTACCGTTTGCCATTCCAAAGCCAAACCAGCGAGTCACAGTGCCGCAAACGCAAGCCGCACTCACGCAGCTCACCGCTTGGTTCACTGCCCGAGGCTGGCAGACCGCCGAATTTCAGCGGCAGATTTGGCAGCACTGGCTAGCTGGTAATTCCTTGCTACTTCACGCGCCAACTGGCAGCGGTAAAACCCTTGCGGCGATCGGCGGGCCGCTTCTTGAGCGACTGGCCAACCCAGCCATGAAAACCACGCTGCTATGGCTAACACCGATGCGTGCGCTGGCGGCGGACACTCGCTTAAGCATCGAACAGGTGTGCCAGCAGTTAGGCTTGCATCTGCGCATTGAATTGCGCACGTCAGATACCACCAGCAGCCAGCGCGCCAAACAGAAAAAACAGCTGCCTGACGTGCTGATTACCACGCCCGAAAGTTTGTCCTTGCTGCTTTCCTACGCCAGTAGCACCGCGCAATTAGCTAACTTACAAGGCGTTGTGGTGGATGAATGGCATGAGCTGCTCGGCTCTAAACGCGGCGTGCAGCTAGAGCTTTGTTTGGCGAGATTGCGATTACTTAATCAAGATTTACGGGTGCTGGGCTTATCTGCCACGCTCGGCAATCTTGAGCAGGCGCAGCAGATTCTGATGGGATCGAGCAGTTTAAAAATCGGCGCTGCGAAATCGATGGTCGTGCATGCCACTAGCAACAAGTTAATAGAGATCGATACGCTGCTGCCCGACAGTTTGGAGCGCTTTCCCAAAGCCGGGCACATGGGTTTGCAGCAGCTTGAAAAAGTAGTGCAAGCAATTTTCCAGGCAAAATCTACGCTGCTATTTACCAACACCAGGGCGCAGGCAGAGCTTTGGCACCGGGCATTGGCCGCCGTTATTCCCAATGCGGAGCAAATTCTAGGCTTACACCACGGTTCGCTCGATCGTGACGTGCGCGCGGGCGTGGAAGCGGGGCTGAAATCGGGTGCACTTAGGTGCGTGGTGGCAACCTCATCGCTGGATTTGGGCGTGGATTTTTCCGATGTTGAGCAAAGCATCCAGCTAGGCTCTCCCAAAGGTATCGCCAGATTATTGCAGCGCGCCGGGCGCTCAGGCCATGCACCCGGGCAAGTGTCCAAGCTTAAATTTATTCCGACGCATGCTTTTGAATTACTTGAGATTTATGCCGCACGCGTAGCCGTGCAATGCAAAATCGTCGAACAACGTAGCCCGCCGATGCTAGCACTGGACGTATTGGCGCAGCACCTAGTCACGATTGCGCTCGGGACTGGATTTGCTGAGAACGCCATGTTTGAAGAGGTGTGCAGCGCCTATAGCTTTGCGCAGCTTGAGCGTGCCAGCTTTGATCGCATCCTAAGTTTTATCCAGTTTGGCGGCGATGCCTTAGCGAATTACCCGGAATTTCAACGCGTCAGCGCTGATGCGGATGGATGGTTCACTGTTCCATCTAAATCCATTGCACAGCGGCACCGCTATGGTATCGGCACAATCGTGGCGAACGGCGCGGTGCAGGTGCGCATGCAGGGCGGCGCGAACGTCGGCGTGATCGAAGAGAGCTTTATCACCAGGCTCAATCCAGGCGATCAGTTTGTTTTTTCCGGGCGCGTATTGCAGCTCAAACGCATCCATGAGCTGGTGGCATTTGTCGTGCCAGCCAAAAGCCAAAATGCCACGGTACCGCGCTGGAGCGGCGGCAAGCTGGCGCTCTCGACCGAACTCGCGGGCGTGATGCGTGAAACGCTAGATCAGATGGTGCGCATGCCGCAAACGATCAGCGCTGAAAACGTGCAGCTGCAATACGGGCCTGAAGTCGCGCTGCTGGCGCCCAGCTTACGCGCACAGGCCGAGCAAAGCGCGCTCCCAAAACTGGGCGAACTGCTGATTGAGCGCCTGCAAAGCAAAGAGGGCTGGCACCTATTTGTCTACCCGTTTGGCGGACGCCAAGTCAATGAAGGCATGGCAGCGCTCATTGCGCACCGCGCCAGTCAAATCAAGCGCAACAGCTTTTCCTTTGCGGTCAATGATTATGGCTTCGAGCTGCTGGCAGAGACTGCGTTTGATTGCAGTCAGGCTGCATTGACCAAGCTACTTAATCCAACCAACCTGATTGCAGACTTACTCGCGGCGATTAACTCCGGTGAGCTCGCGCGTCGGCATTTTCGCGAGATCGCCAGAGTCTCAGGATTGCTATTGCAAGCACCACCCGGCAAAGTCAAATCCACGCGCCAGCTACAAGCTTCGGCTGGATTGCTGTTCAATGCGCTAACGCAGCACGATGCTGGTCACATCTTGCTCGAACAAACCCATCGTGACGTATTAGAGGTGCAGCTCGGCGCGCGCCAGCTGCAAATTGCACTCGATCAAATTGCCGGGCAAACGCTAAGAATTATCGACAGCAAACGGCTTTCGCCGATGGCGTTCCCACTGTGGGCTGAGCGCCTGCGCGAAAGCATGAGTAATGAGACTGCGAGTGAGCGTATTGCGAGGATGGCGGAGGTTTTGGAGGCAAGTTAACGCGTACAGGCCTGCGCGCACTCAGCATATTGCGCGCGGAAATTTTGCGAGAAGCAACTCATCCAAAGTGATCAGCGGAACGCGCAGCAGCTCAGCGTGAGCGATGATCAAGCGATCAAAAGGATCGCGCGAAAAGCCAAATCGCATCGCGTAGGGGACGATTTCACGCAGGGATTCCGGGCTTTCGCGAACATTCAATTCGCGTGCAAGGTATCCACACACTGAGTCAGCGCTTTCACGAATCCTGCCAATTTCAAACAGCAACTCAATCTCAAAACGAACTATTGGCGAAAAACTGAGCGCAGCACTGTCGAGCAGGCGTTTTGCATGCTTGGAGAAACCGCTTATCTGCCCTTTGTAGAGTGCGATGGCAACGTGAGTGTCAAGCATCGCGCTATCAATCATGACTTACCCTACTTTTTGGCTTTGATGACACGCGTGGCTCGATTTGATCGCAATTCCCGAACGCCATAGCTAACGGTTGGTTCGGCTACCCCCATTCCCAGCTCAGGCACAAACGGCTGCCAAATTGCGGGCGATTCATCGGGTCGAATCAGTGGCCCGATTTCAAGTTCTTGCACTTTGAGCTTTGAGAGGCGCGAATAGGGTTCGGGCGATTCTTCCCGCTTGAGTACCAAACGCACACCTTTTCTCATAATCGCAATCGAACCGCCGTGCGCAATCACTTGGTCTGCCAGTTCAAACAATCGCTGGCGCAATTCGGTCAAAGATAGAGTGGATTCCATAAACTTCTCCGCTGTACGTACAGGTTTAAATTAATGGATTGAAATGACGCCTGTCAAGTGAAGTGAGATTTGCGTCCCCTTTCCGCACTCTAATACTCCACTGCTATTATCCAGCCCGGTGAAACAGGAGCAAACTTTGGATCGAGCCACGCAATCAGCGATACAACCTTATAGCGGCAGCATTTGCGCGATCGCAACGCCGTTTCTGAGCTCGGGTGAGCTGGATTTGCCGGCTTTCTCAAAATTGGTGCAGTACCAAATTTGGGCGGGCAGCGCGGGCATTGTGGTGGCGGGCAGCACCGGTGAATCGGCGGCTTTGGAAGAATCGGAGTTCGTCAGCCTGCTCGAATTGGCGCGCAAAATCGTATCAGCTAAGGCACCCGTGAGTTTTAGGCTGATCGCCGGAACCGGGCTTCCCAACACTCAAAAAACGCTGCGTTTGACCCAAATCGCGCGCGATTGCGGCGCAGACGCTGCGCTTATCGTAACGCCAGCTTACGTGCGGCCTACCGCCGAAGGCCTGTATCGGCACTACAGTACGCTTGCCGATTTAGCAGATTTACCTATCATTTTATACAACGTACCGAGCCGCACGGGTTGCGATTTGTTGCCTGACACGACGGCGCGTTTGTGTGTGCATCCGCAAATTATCGGCATTAAAGAAGCGCTGCCCAATATGGGCCGCATGCGCGCGCTGCTAGCGCTACAAAGCGCAGACTTTGCGGTGCTGAGTGGTGACGATCCGACCGCGTTAGACGCATTTAAGCTCGGCGCAGTGGGCCTGATTAGCGTGGCGGCAAATGCAGTGCCGCGCCACATGAGCGATCTGTTCACGCTTTCCAGTACGAATTTAGCGGAAGCTAGACAGCTCAATGCCGCACTGGCACCACTTTTTGACGCTTTAGCGTTGGAGCCGAACCCAATTCCGATCAAATGGGCGCTTGCTGAGCTTAACCTTTGCACGCCCGAGCTTCGGCTACCCTTAACCACATTATCCGACGTGCATCACCCAGCGTTGCGAAACGCGCTTAATGCGGTGCGCCAGCACGCTAAACTCTTCATGCATCAAGCGGCCTAATCCGCACTATTTCTTAAGGTAACTCATGACTATATCTACGCAATTCGCAGCGAATATTGCCTACCCACGCACTGCACTGTGTTTAGTGATCGGCGCGGTGCTGCTTAGCTCAGGCTGCGCGCGCTTTTTACCGGCTGACCCGTATAAAAACACCCAAACCGTCAAGGTTCTTGAAGTGCCGGAAGGCAAAGAGCGCCCAGCGGTGGATCCAAGCTTGGCCGTTCCCGATGGCAAAACCGAATGGGTCGATAACGGCCACGCACCACCCGAAGTGGCGAAACCTGCAGGCGCAGTTCCGGAAATTATTGAGAAACCAGAAGCACAGCGATAGTTAGCAAGGTAGTCGTTACCGATGGACTTTAGCGAACTGCTGGAGGGCTTAAACGCGCGCCAGCGTGAAGCTGTGGCTGCGCCGCCTGGGCACTATTTGGTACTTGCCGGCGCTGGATCTGGCAAAACCAGCGTGCTGACCCGGCGCATTGCTTACCTTTGCACGGTGGAAAAAGTTTGGCCGCATGCGATTTTAGCGGTCACCTTTACCAATAAAGCCGCAGCTGAAATGCGCGCGCGGGTGGAAACGCTGCTGGATACCCCGCACCGGGGTTTGTGGGTCGGCACATTCCATGGGCTAGCCAATAAGCTGCTGCGGCTACACCCGAAAGAAGCTGGATTAGAGCCCGGTTTTCAGATTTTGGACGCCGACGATCAGCTGCGCATGCTCAAGCGCGTGCATGCCGATATGAAATTAGATGCCGAACAATATCCGCCGAAAAGCTCAATGTGGCTAATCAACGCCTGGAAGGATGAGGGCTTGCGGCCTAGCTCAATACAAGTTGGCAATCACCCGCAAGAGCCGATGCAAATCGACATCTATCGCGCTTACGAGGCCGCCTGTCAGCGCGCCAATGCGGTTGATTTTGCTGAGCTTTTATTGCGCTGCCAAGAAATGCTACTGAATCATGAGGCGCTATTGCTGCACTATCGGCAGCGTTTTTCGCATGTGTTGGTGGATGAGTTTCAAGATACCAACACCGTACAATATGCCTGGGTCAAATTGTTAACTGGCGAGAGCGGCCAAGCATTTGTGGTCGGTGATGATGATCAGTCGATTTATTCGTGGCGCGGCGCACGCGTCGAAAACATGCAGCGCTTTTTACGCGATTACGCAGCTACCCGCTACCCTGAGGTCAGCACGATCCGGCTTGAGCAAAACTATCGCTCGAGCAACACAATTTTGGCGGCTGCCAATGCGGTGATCGCCAATAACAGCGGGCGCATGGGCAAAGAGCTGTGGTCCGACCAGCCCGAAGGGAGCCTAGTAACGCTGTTCGCTGCGCATGATGAGCAAGAAGAAGCACGCTATATCGTCGAGAAGATTAAAGCCAATGTAGACACCGGCGCAGATCGGCGCGCGCACGCGATTTTATATCGCAGCAATATGCAATCAAGAGCCCTAGAAGAGGCGCTGATGGCGCGCGGTATGGCGTATCGCGTGTATGGCGGGCTGCGGTTTTTTGAGCGCGCAGAAATCAAAGACGCGCTCGCCTATCTTAGGTTGCTTACCAATCCGCTGGATGATGTAGCGCTCGAACGCGCCGTGGCGGTGCCGCCGCGCGGCGTCGGTGAAAAAACGCTCGAAGGCCTGCGCGCGCACGCAAAAGCGCGATCTTGGTCGCTTTGGCAAAGCATTACCGGCGCTGCTGCGCAAAATATTGACGGGTTTGACGAGCCCACGGCGGGTGATCTGCCCCGAATTGTCGGCAAAGCTAAAACCGGCATTAAAGCGCTGATTGAGCTAGTAGTTGAGCTGACCGAGCAAAGCAAAACGCTGGAATTACCCGCGCTGATTGAACGCATGTTGGAGAAATCAAACCTGCTGGCGCACTACCAGCGCGAAGAAAAAGCTGAGGAAGGCCGCGCAGAAAACTTGCAAGAGTTAGTCAGCGTGGCGCGCCGATTTGAGCCGCCGCCGCTCGAGCAACCCGAAGATGGCCCCGCCGCGCCTGGCGAAAATGCTGAGCCTGAAGCAAACACGCTACTACAGAGCTTTCTGGGTTACGCTGCATTAGAAGCGGGTGAGCATCAGTCCAAGCCCTGGGAAGATGCCGTGCAGCTGATGACCCTGCACGCCGCCAAAGGCCTTGAGTTTCCACAGGTATTCGTATCTGGCTTAGAAGAAGGCCTGTTCCCAACCCAGCGCGCAGTTGACGATGGCGCCAGCGCGCTGGAAGAAGAACGTCGCTTAGCTTATGTCGGCATTACCCGGGCGCGCCAGCAGCTAACATTGACTTATGCGGAAAGCCGCCGCCGCTACGGCCAGCTGCAATTTCAACGCGGCTCGCGTTTTATCAGCGAAATTCCGAAAAACTTGCTTGATGAAATTCGCCCCAAGCGCCGCGCCGCGGGGCACTCAGGCCATAGCAATCAAAATGCACCCCAGCAGTTCAAACTCGGAGGCGGCGTACGCCACCCGCTATTTGGCGACGGCATTTTGATCTCCGCCGAAGGCCATGGTGCCTATTTGCGCGTTGAAGTACGCTTTGATAGCGGCGCGACCAAATGGCTGCAGTTAGCGAGTGCAGGGCTGCGGGCGATTTAGGAATTCTGGTAGAGTTTCAACGAACAGAGGGCCCGCTTTGGCTAGGCTTGAACGAGCGCGATGCGCGCAGCTGGCTCAAAAAACTGCAAACACCGGCCCCAAGTTTGGCGCGAAAATTTGGATAGCACCACTCCACGCTGCAGCGGATATCGATTGGCTGCTTGATGAACTGGCTACGCTGCAGCTCCAAAGTTCTCAGCAGCTTTGGGTAGTACGAGGCAAAGGACCGCACGCGCTCGTCAACGAATCGTTGCTCATGGCGGCACTTAGGCAAATTAGGCTGACGCCTAGTAAAACTGCCAGCATTTCCGATTCTTTAACAGCGGATCGGTATGCGATTGCGCGGGGCGGCGTTTCGTCGTCTCGGACGCAGTGAGGCAATAACGCCATTGGTTTTTGGCAACTTGAAGTTCGATCATTTACAGCGCTAACTTTCGCGCGCACACTTTAGCCATCGAGTTTCGGAGTTTTGCGATGTTTCCAAAAATTGATTCGCCCTGCCCTGCACGCGTTCAGCGCTTACCCAGTGATGGTCAAAACCATTGCACACTGTGTGATCGCCAAGTGCATAACCTAGATGGCATGCGGGCTGAGCAGCGCGCCGCGTTCTTGCAAAGCTGTAGCGGCAAAGTATGTGTTGCGTATAGCGTCAATCGCAAAATCAATCAGCGCCAATTTCGAAACGGCGTGGCGATAGCAGCGGCGGTATTGTTTTCTGGACAGGCCTTGGCGGAGCAGGTTGAAGGCGAAGCTGCGGATGAATTGCTCTATGAAGAGATTTTCGTCGGCGGCATAAGCCGCCCGGACCACGCGTTGTTTATCCCTTCGACTGAACTGCCCATTCTTCCAGTGCTTGATGCTGATGCGCCAGAACTTGAATTTATTGCACCACCCGAACCCAAATAGCGCCGGCAAATAGCGGCAGTATGGATTCATGGTTCGACAAGCGCACCACGAACAGAGGTTTTCTGCCCTTAAGTCCCAGTCATTTCGCAATTGCGCCTGCGGTTTCAATCTCAAGCTCAGCGCGCGCGCCAACGCTCGCTGCCAAATCTTCAGGCTCGCCATTTCCCACGGCAATTGCAATATGGCCCGCGTTGAACTCCAACATCGCCGCGTCCACGCTGACCCAGCGTTTGCCGTCCCACAGTTGGCTCCACACGTGTGGAATAAATTGATGGGTTTTGGTGTAGCCCTGCTCGTTATAGTTCATGCCAACAGCGATGCGCGCGGGTATGCCGCGCGCCCTAGCCATGGCTACCAGAACCAAGGCGAATTCGCCACAATCGGCGCGCTTTGAGCGTATCGCTTGCGAAGCGGTTTGCGCTTGCGTGCTTTCGCTTAACTCGGAAAAATGTGCGCGAATAACGTTGATCATTTGTTCGCCGTAGCGCCCTATCCGGCGTGGTTCGTCTTGGAAAAAATCGCGCTGTTCCGACAGCCTCGGCACTTTTGCGCGCTTTGCCAATTGGACGATTTTGGCATCATTAGCATTTGCCCAGCGATTCGATTGCAGCGCCATTTGAAGCTGCGCGCGCGTCGGCGCAGGCTCATCCCCGCAAGTGCGGCAAACTTCCAGAACCACAATATTCGATGCGCGAACGCCGAGTGCTGGCAGCACTCGCTGCTCGCCGGTAATGGGCCAGCGAATGGGTAACTCCATTGGCTGCCGAATGCGATAGCGGATGGTTCCGCGCAGCGCTTGGGGTTCAATTCGATATGGCGAAGGCACCATTTGTGCGATGACTAAATCCGATTTACGCGTGCGCTGAGGCTCAACGGATACCAACTGCGCGTGAACTGGTACCGAAACTAGGCCAGCGATAAGTACCAATCTATGTGCAATAACAAAAATAGCGCTTCTCAACCAAGGTTTTGCGGCACCAGCGCAAACTGCGCCAGCCACTCCGCCAGTGCTAAATCCAGACGAACGCCGGTGCCTTGCCAGCCCTGTAATTTTTGCAAGCTTTGGTGATGCGCGCTCAGGTGCAAAAGCCGTGCGCGCGCGCCCAACCTTGCCGCCATCACGCTTTGCGTGCGCAACCAAACGCTGGTCAGGTTGACAAATTCGCCGATTTTATCGCTCCACTGCTGGCGAATCTTATCCGCGCTACTCGGCAACGCTGCCAAATCTTGGCCTAAGCTGACGAACCTTGTGACGCGCCCATCGTCAATCATCGCAAGCGCCAATTCAGGTGCGCCGAGTGCTAAATCCAACGCGCTTTCCCGCAAGCTTGCCGCTCCGCTGGCGTTTGCATTGAGCCACGCCAGCGCATCAGTGCGCGCAGGCACCGTCAAATTCAGGCGCTGGCAGCGGCTCAAAATGGTCGGAATCAACTTGCCGGGCTGCTCGGTTTGCAGCAGCAATATGGTATTTGGACTTGGCTCTTCAAGGGTTTTTAGCAGCGCATTAGCGGCGGCATGGGTCATTTGCTCGGCGTGTGCAATTAGGGAAACTTGTAGCGGGCCGGCTTGCGGCGTCATCGACATATCGGCCGAAAGTTCGCGAATTTGGTCAATGCCGATACTGACGCGTTTTTCCAGCGCGACAATCTCACGAAAATCCGGGTGGCTGGCGTTGATATACGTCATGCAGCCTCTGCAGTGCCCGCAAGCGTGAAAATCTTTCAGCGGCTGATGACACATCAAGCTGCCCGCCAATATGCGCGCAAATGCCGCGCCGCCCAAGCCAGGCTGGCTGCCAATCAACAGTGCGTGCGGCAGCCGCCCGCTGGCTCTACGCTGGGCAAAGCTTAGCCAGGTCGGTTGTTGCCAAAAGGCGAGTTCAGGCATCGGCGCAGGGTTAGTTTCGGTCATAGTGATCGAGTTGGAGAGCGAGCGCCGATTATGCGCCTTTGCGGCGAACCGATCATGGCGCATACTCGCGGGCGTTCAATCGACTACAGGTTCAACCATGCCAAACAGTATGACCGCGTTCGCCAGCCGCGAACTCAGCAACACGACCGGCAGCTTGCGGCTGGAAATCAAAAGCGTCAATCACCGGTTTTTTGAGTTCAGCCCAAAAATGCCGGATGAATTTCGCGCGCTTGAGCCCGCGGTGCGAGCGAGTGCGCAGAAGCTTATTCAGCGCGGCAAGGTTGACTTGTACGTCAAGTTCAAAGCGGCAGCCGGCGCTAATTCTCTGGCTGTCAATGAAGCCTTGGTTGAGCAGCTAATTACTTTAGCCTCCGATTTACACAACAAGCACCCCGAGCTGCGCCCGATGGGCACGGCGGAAGTGCTGATGTGGCCAGGCGTAATGCAAGGCCAAGAGTTGGACGCCGAAGCGCTGCGCGCACTGTTTTTGTCTGAGCTTGGACTGCTGTTGACCGAGTTTGACGCTGCCCGCCGCCGCGAAGGCACCCAGTTAGCGCAGCTGCTGCTAGATCGCGCGCTAGGCCTGCGCGCGTTGCGCGAGCACGCGCTGGTGCTGATGCCGCAGATTCGCGCTGCGCTGAAAGAAAAACTTAATAATCGCTTTGCCGAGCTAAAAGCTGAGCTAGACCCAAGTCGTTTGGAAGCTGAGCTAATGCTGGCGCTGCAAAAAATGGACGTTGATGAGGAGCTGGATCGCTTGCGCGTGCACTTAGATGAAGTCGAGCGCGTGCTTGGCTTGAACGAACCGGTCGGGCGTCGTTTGGATTTTTTAGTGCAAGAGCTGCACCGAGAATGCAACACCTTTGGCGCAAAATCCGCCGATGCCAGAAGCACGCAAATTTCGGTTGACATGAAAGTATTGGTCGAACAAATGCGAGAACAATTGCAAAATCTTGAGTAGCAATTTGCACATTGAATCGACTTGGTTTGCTCGCAGCGGCAACCCATCTAATAGCACCGTTTTAGCGTTGAATTTTGGGCACGGCGCCGCGTTTTTCAGCGTACTTAGCGCTTGGCAAGCCGCAACCAATCAATCGGATAACCCAATTCAATGTTTAAACTATATTGCGGTGCTACCTGAGCCGCCAAGCCGCACTGAGCTGCTCGAATTTTGGTCAAATGGCCCAGGCATAAGCCGCTGGCAATCAGGGCTACTAGCAGACTGGCCAAGCGATCCCTTGCCCGGCCTGCACCAATTTGAATTTACCGATGCAAAAATCAGATTGACGCTGGTGTTTTACCCGCTGTTGAAAGCGCTGGTAGAGATAGAAATTCAAGCTGATGTGATTGATGCACGCGGCGTAAATTTGTTGGATGTAGATGCCGCCGGGCAAGCTTTCAAAGCCACATTAATTGCCGCATTGCGCCAGCTTAGACCGGATGGCTCAATGATACTCACTGAAGTATCACCCTATTTGCGAAGTACGCTAATTGCGCTTGGCCTGCAAACGAACTTAGTTTCCGAACAAATTAGTGAGCCGGTTACCTGCGCGCGCTTTCGCCCAAATTGTGCACCCGCGAGCATGCAAAAAAAACCCGCATTGCCCAAAAAAGTCGCGATTATTGGCGCCGGCATCGCCGGCTTAAGCCTTGCGTTTGTACTGGCGAATCGGGCAAAGCAGCTCGCAGCGCCGCTTGCAATCACCATCATCGAAGCCCGTCCTGGCGCGTTACAGGCAACTAGCGCCGCGCCGTTGGTGCTGCTGCACCCCGCATCCGGCGCCAGAGACAGCATCGAGTTCAATCTGCAATCGCACAGCTTTCGATCCGCAGTCCGCCAGTTGACGCTGCTGCGCGGCGCGCAAAACGCGCCGTGGATGCAGGCTATGCCAGTACATGAGCTACGTAAAAACGGCCGCAGCACCTGGCACGAAGGCTTTGTAATTGACTCACAAGCTTTAGCGCAGGCGCTGCTGACTGCGCTGACGGATTTGGGAGTTTACTTACGATTTGGCGCGGAAGTAAACGCGATTAGCATCTCGGCCGATGCGGTTCAAATTAGCTTTGCCGAATCCAGTGAAGTGATCGCTTGCGATGCGCTTTACGTGTGCAATGCGCGTGCTGCAGAGTTGCTGCTACCCGAGCTGACCGGCGCAATGGACCCGATTTGTGGCCAGCTTGAGCTATTAGCTCCAGCAGCTTGCGTGCTCAATTATAGCTATTGCGGCGCGCTTAACGTGCTGCCCGGGCCTGGCGCGCTGGCAATCGGTAATAGTTTCGAGCCTTTCGTAGAACGTAGCGAAGCCAATGAGCGCGTGCGATACGATTTACTGACTCGCGCCGAAGCGCTGCTCAATTGCGCCGATTTAAATCGCTTTCACCAGCAAAGCTGGGTCGGCATGCGCGCGCAAGCGGCGGATCGCAAGCCGATCATTGGCCCTATGAATGATGCAATTTGGCTCAGCTTAGCGCACGGCAGCAAGGGTTTTAGCAGCGGCTTTTTAGCAAGCGAGATGTTGACCGCCGCGCTGTTTGGCGATGCGCCGGTCGTGCCTGAGCGGGTGCGATTGGCGGTGGCTGTGGATCGATTCCGCGGATCGATTTTGAATTGAGTGAGTGCCTGATACACTCGGCGAGGCAAGATCGAACTTAAAGGCAAGGAGCACGACTTTGGATATACCCGATGGCTATCCGGCTATTCAAGACCGCTTTTTAGATCACCCTTACGCCTTGGCAGGGCGTGTCATTGACCCAGTATCCGGCAATGTCAGCTGGCAGGGCAAGCTTGTCCATCTGCAGCGCAAGGATTTAGAAGTGCTTGCACTGCTTGCTAGCAACCCTAGCGCGGTTATCGCACGCGCAAGTTTTATCTTGGTGGTGTGGGATGGCAATGACTTGGTGGGCGATCGGGGCGTTAGCGATAAGATTTTCTCGCTGCGCCGGGCGCTACTAGATCATGATGAATCGCAACCGATCATTCGCACGATTCCCAGGCGCGGTTACCAGCTGAGCCAGCCCGCCGTGCAGCCAGTGCTGCCTGAGCAACCCGCTTTCGCGCCCGGCAATGCCATTGTAGGCAGCCCAGGCTGGCGTTTACAGCGGCGTTTAAGTGAATCCGAAGTCAGTGAAAGCTGGTTAGCGCAATCAAGCGAGCTAAGCACCGCGCCGCAGGTGTTTAGCTTTTGCCGATCTGAAGCGCATTTGCGGCGTTTACAGCGCGAAACCACACTGTTGCGCTACCTGAGTGAAAGCTTGGGCGAGCGCAAAGATTTCGCTCTAGTGCGCGATTGGCAATTGCAAGAACCGCCGTATTTTTTAGCGCGCGACTATTGCACGCACGGCAGCTTGAGCGAATGGGCAAGTGCCGTCGGTGGTTTGGCGGCGCAGTCACTGCCGCAGCGAACCACATTGATGTTTGCCTTGGCTGCGGCGGTCGCCAGCATGCATGAAATCGGCGTTGTGCATGGGCAATTAAGCAGCGCCAGTATGTTGCTTGATGATGGCGATCCTGCAACCGGGCCACAGCTCAAACTCAGCGCCTTCGATCTGGGCGCTTTGCGCGATCACAGCAAATTAGCGCCCATGAAAATCACTGCGGCGGGCTTAAGCTTTGTCGAAGGCACGCAAGCGCCGACAATGGGCGACGACATTTACGCCCTGGGCGCGCTACTTTTACAGGTAGCCATCGGTGATTTAAGCGCAGAACCTTGTGATGCTTCGCTAGCACGCGTCCCGAAAGCCGAATGGCGCAAGATCATTTCCGCATGTTTGGACACTGAGCAAAAGCGCCCCAGCGCCACAATGGTGCATCAGCAGCTGCTCGGCGGCGCGACGCAAGCAGAAAGTCAGGTGGCAGAAAGTCGAGCGGCAGAGAAACCAAGCCCAGTTCCTGTCCGTGCTGCCGCGCTCGATAAATTCGTTGGCCCCTACCGCCTAACCGACAAACTCGGCGAAGGCGGCATGGGCACGGTGTATTTAGCCGAACAGCGTGAGCCAGTGCAGCGCCAAGTCGCGGTTAAATTGATCAAATTGGGTATGGACACAAGCGACGTACTGGCGCGCTTTGAAGCCGAGCGCCAAGCACTTGCATTAATGAATCACGTCAATATCGCCGGCGTGTATGACGCCGGCGCGGCGCAATCTGGGCGGCCCTATTTCGCGATGGAATATGTGCCAGGGTTAGAGATCACGGCGCACTGCGATGAGCGCGAATTGGATTTTCGCCAGCGCATCGAGCTGTTCCTACAAGTGTGCGATGGCGTGCTGCACGCGCACCAAAAAGGCATCATCCACCGCGATTTAAAGCCCAGCAATATCCTGATCAAAACCGCGCAGGGCCAAGCTGCGACCGCGAAAATCATTGACTTTGGTGTGGCCAAATCTTTGCAGCGCAAGCTGGGCAGCTTGACCGCACACACCCAGTTAGGAAGCTTTGTCGGCACCCGCACGTACAGCAGCCCAGAGCAAATCAGCGGCAACATCGTCGCGCTAGATACCCGCACTGACACCTATTCGCTGGGTGTCGTGCTTTATGAGCTGCTTGCCGGCGTAACACCCTACGATGAGGAAGTTCTGGCGGCTAAATCGCCAATCGAGCTGTCCAAGCTCATAAGCCAAGAAGAGCCTCCGCCGTTGCTCAAACGCTTTGTCAGTTTGGACGCTGAGGTGGAATCCGACATTGCCACCCGCAGAAAACTAACGGTTGCGCAGATGAAGCAAACCCTAAGTTCCGACTTAGCTTGGATTGTTGCCAAATGTTTGGAACGCGATCCTAATGCGCGCTATGCATCGGTGTTGGAATTGAAAAAAGACTTGGGCCGCTGGTTAGACAACCGCCCAGTGGAGGCCAGGCCGATCACGTGGCGCTACCGCATGGGGAAGATGGTACGGCGCAATTGGGCCGCGGTGGCGCTGGGGAGTGCGATGACAATAGCGCTGCTGCTGACCACGACTACTGCGGTAATGGGGCTTGTGCGGGCTGATCGTGCGTTAGCAAGCGCTAGGGTTGCCGCAGAGGAGGCGGAGGCTGCTGCAGATTTTCAAGTTAAGCAGCTAGGGTCTCTGGTTCCCGCTTCCATGGGCCTTGGTTTACGGGAATCGCTGATCAAAGCAGTTCAACAATCCAGCGAGGAGCGCGGCCTAGATGTATCGGCGACGATAAAAGCAAAAACGACTATTGAGGATTTGTTGGTCGGGGTAGATTTCACTGACTTAACGCTAGGTCAGCTTGACCGCTATTTTTTCCAACCTGCTCTGGCTACGGTGAAAAAAGACTACGCCACGCATCCACAGTTACAGGCACGCCTGTGGCAGTCACTCTCTATTGCGTTAAGGCGCATGGGCTTGTTGTCGCAGGCTACCGCGCCGCAAAAACTTGCGTTGGCGCAATGGCGGCGCCTTTTCGGTAAGCAGGACGTACGGTATTTGGATTCGTTAACTCGAAGAGGCGAGTTAAGATTGATCCAAGGCCGAATGGATGAAGCTGAAATTGATTTGCGGCACTCAGCAGAACAATTGCGCGCGCAATTGAGTGTGCGCGACACAAGAACGCTAGACGCGCTAAATTTTTTGGGCTGGATGAGCCTTTATCAAGGTAAAAGCAGTCAAGCAGAATCATTTTTTACTGAGGTTTTAGCCGGGCGACGACTTGTATTGGGCGAAGATCACTCTGCGACACTAAAGACCATGAGCGTTCTTGGTAATGTGAAGTTTAGGTTAGGTGAGCTTGCTGCAGCGCAGGCGTTGCTTGAGCAAGCGCTAAACGTGCAACGCCGTTTGTTGGGCGATGATCACCGAGATACACTCAGTTCGTTCGGATGGTTGGCTCGTGTTTATGAAGCCCAAGACAAGTTTCAACTAGCGGAAGACTATTTTCAAAAAGACATGTCAGGCCATCGGAAATTACTGGGAAGCTCGCATCAGGACACCCAAACTCGAATGAGTAACTTCGGTGCTTTTTTAATGAATCACGGGCAACTGGACAAGGCTGAGAAAGCATTTGATGAGATACGTCTAGTAGCAAAGAGAACGCCTAAAATAGGGAACAGTGCGGACGTCGAGGTGTTGTGGAAGGCAAATCTGGGCAAGGTTTATTTAGACACCGGGCGTTTAAGTCAGGCTGACGCAATACTCCAGGAAGCCATTAAACTCGGGCGCGCTAATCCCGATAACGGCTTTCGAAGTTTATCTCAGGCGCTTAGATTCCTAGCAACACTGAGACAAGAACAAGGAAAGCTAGAGCAAGCGGCAGCCCTTCGGGGGGAAATATCAGAATCTTGGCAGCGAATCGCGGGCAAGGAGGAGCCAACAACCTTTTCTTCGCTAGACGACTTCGCTCATCTGCTTCAATTGCAAGGACGCTTACCCGAAGCTGAAATAGCACAAACGCAAGCGCTGACCGGGTTGCGCAAAGTGTCTGGGGCTAACGACATTCGTACTTTGTGGGCAGAAACTCATTACGCCGCGCTGCTAAAGTTGCAAGGGAAACGAAATGAGTCGACCGCGCAATATCGCAAAACGCTTTCGGTGTTGCGCAGTGTCGAGGTGCCGGGAAAAATAGCAACCCTCGAGTGCATGCGCGCTTTTTCGCAATTGTTGCGTGAACAAGGTGAATTGCCGGAAGCGCTCGCTTTGGCGCGCGAAGCCGCTGAAGGCGCGCGCAGCACACTGGACAGGCGCGACCATCGTGTGGGCGTTTTCCTAACCGAGTATGGGAAAGCGCTGTTGGCGTCGGGTTCGCTGAAGGGCTCGGAGCCGATTCTTGAAGAAGCATGGGCGCGGTTGAGGGCTGTTGAGGGTGTTAATCCAGCGTATTTTAGGGATGTTATTGACGCATTCATTGCCCTTTATGAGGCTTGGGATAAGGCAGAGCCAGGTCGGGGGTTTAATGTAAAGAAGGAATTCTGGCGAAAAGAATTAACGGCGTTTCAAGCGGCCATATAAATCGACGACGATCTTTACTGCACGCGCCTTGAATTTGATCATGTGTAGCCGAATTCAAGTCACAACTTATCCGTCGGTCAAAAAATCAACTTTTTACGCTGCAGCCCGCAGCGACTAGATTGCTCGTGGCAGCTCTAAAAGCTTGAAAATGTTAGGTCTAAAAGTGCGTATCTCAGCCTGCGTGTCTTTTGTACCGGCTAGGTATCTTTAAGCCTTGGCGAAGTCAAAAACGCGTAGCAGGAATCACTACCGCTGCGTCAAGTGTTTGCGCAGGCTAAATATGTGTAGCTAGCAAATGGAGTGGCCAATTAAAAGTGTCTGTTTCGCGCAGTTTTCATTGCCGATTTGGCACTACCAAAAACGACTAACACCCAACAAATCAAGCGCGCTATCGGCGCTAACAATGGCAATATTTCGTTCTAACGCTTGCGCGGCAAGCGCCCGATCAAAAGGGTCTTTGTGCTGTGCTGGAAGGTTTGCTGCACGCAACGCATCTGATGACGTAAAAGCCAATTCCAGAAACTGGTATTGCGCCAGTTTCTGATGAAACTTCTGCACCATCATTTGTGCTTCGGGAAGCTTGCCAAGTGCGAATTTGATTCCCAATTCCCAGGCGGTCATCGGCGAAACAAATACCACGGTTTCCGGGTTCTGAATGAGCGCGCGTGCACGCAGGCTAAGTTTTTCTGGGGCTAAGTCAAACGAAATGAACGCGTGCGTATCGAGCAAGACTTCAGTCATACCAAGCGCTCAGTGCTTCCGCTGAAAGTGGCGCAAGCGATCTTGCAAGAAAGTCATCGTCGACTTCGATTTTGCCCAAACCCATCGGACGTAATATTTTTGGCGTGCTGATCGGCACCAATCGCACCGCAGGCGTGCCGTTTCGAGCCAGCACAATGTCTTCACCGTTCAAAGCGCGCTGAATCAATTTCGATAGGTTTGTTTTGGCGTCAAGCACATTCACGTTCATTGGCGGGAATCCTTCGTGGACTTAGCTAATGGTAGACCGCACTTGGCTAATTCGCAAATACAACATAACCTGGGGCCACACCAAGACAAATCTGAGCCCAAACCCAGCCCAGCCCGATGCAAATGCAACACCAACATGTTCAAACTTTGTGCATGACCCAAGCCCGCCGCCAACTTGTCGAACCTCATCACGCAAACGGCGCGTCTTGGGTGAACTTGATAAGCTGATCGATAGCGGATTTTCTGCGCTTTTCCGTCGATCGGTGCCGCGCCCCGATAGCTTCACAGGTTTGCGTTTTGACCAGCGCAAGCAAATCTGATTAAAAAATCTAAGCTGCTCTCACTTCTTGCAACAAATCCGGGTGACGATCCAGCACCTTCAACAGTTTCACAAGCGCAAGTGACGGCCTCGTTTTGCCGGTTTCGTAGCGTGAAAAGGCATTCACTCCACCGCCGAAAATTTTTGCGGCCTCACGCTGATCAAGTGCAAGTTTTTTTCGAACATTTGCAATAAAGTTGGGGTCTACAATCGAAGCATCTACTTGCGCATTGAAGTCGCCAATTGCCGAACTAAAATAATCAGATTGTTCTGAATCTAACAACCCTTCGGAACACGCCGGACAAAAATCACCCGTGACCGCCAGAATCGTGGTGCTTTCACCTTTGTAAGAATAAGCAAGATCACGCGTATCTTGGATCAGTTCCGCAGCGCCACACATAGGACATTTCATTTCTATAGCTCCTTAAACGAAACAACTAACACATCTTCAATAACGGTCAGTTTGAGGTAAATATCGCCAACCGAACTCTTCGGGCAGTAAACGTCTTGCCAAATGGTGTGGTCAGCATAGGTCGTCATACTTTTGGTGAAGTCGCTAGATTCCAATGTCAGCAGCACTTCAAGGATGCCGCGCCGATCAAGCCCAAGCCGCTTCGCGCCTTCGAGTGCACCGTAAGTCATGCGAACTTTGCCTTCCTCTATCAGAATTTTGACGGTAGCTAATTTGCAGTGCGGCGTACGTTTTTCCATGCGGCATATTAACCTATAGGGTTGATTAAAGTGGCAGACAAAACAAGTGCTCGGAAAATGGGCGTCTGCGGTCGCTTTAACTTGCACACACGTTTTAGCGTGTCGAATGCGAACGCAGAACTCGCGCTAGTTGCTCTCGTTTTTCCTCGTTTTCCCCAATGCTAAATAATCCGACGCCGAATTCCGAGGCTAACCTTTGTCAGAATTGCCCTACATTTCTTTCTGTCATTTGGGTCTTAGGAAGGCAATCGCGACGCGCCAAACTTATCCAATGACCCAAGCCCGCCGCCATCTCGTAGACCCAAATCACGCAGGCACATTTCACTGCATCAATCGCTGTGTTCGGCGCTCTTGGCTGTGTGGCATTGATACGTATCTCGAGAAGTCTTTCGACCATCGAAAATCATGGGTTGAACAACGAATTTTAGAATTAGGCGGCATTTTTGCTTGCGGGATTTACTCATGGGCGGTGATGAGCAATCACCTGCATCTGGTGGTGCACATGAGCCCGGAAACTTCATCCACATGGAGCAATGAAGAGGTCGCCGAGCGCTGGGTGAAACTCTACCCAGCACACACGCCCGAATTGTGTGCACAAAAGGCAGCTGCAATTGTTGATAACTCAAAAGCCGTTGCAGAATATCGATCCCGTCTGACTAACTTGTCGTGGCTCATGAAGTCACTCAGCGAGCCGATTGCGCGCAGGGCGAATGTTGAAGATAAAGTCACGGGTCGATTTTGGGAGGGCCGATTTAAATGTCAGGCGCTGCTGTCGGAAAAATCGATTCTTGCGGCTATGACGTACGTTGATTTGAACCCGGTGCGCGCCAATATCGCAGAAGGCATCAGCACGTCGCGTTACACCAGCATCAAATCAAGGCATCTTGAGATTTTGCGCGATCAAAGCAACGCTAGCGCGCCATTGGTGCCACTGATTGGTGTCAAATCATTCAACGTGCCGACGCTCACGAATGCAGAATACATTGACTTGGTCGATTTCACCGGACGCGAATGGCACGAAGGTAAGCGCGGAAGAATTGAAGCCACTGAGCCAAAAGCACTTAGAAAGCTTGGGCTCGATAAAGACCATTGGACGACGCGCGTTAAAGGCATTGGGTCTGGTTATTGGCGTGTTGTGGGTGAACTTGAAGAGTTGATCGACAAGGCTAAGGAAATGGCGCAGCGCACGCTATTTGGAACGGGATTGGCTCGGATTTTAAGCAAGATTTAAGGGCTCATTTCAGCATTAGTTTCGCCGCGCTTGCGGCTGGGTCTGTTGCGTTTAAGAAAACACTATGAATGTCGCTTTAGGCTGAAAGAGGCTAAAAGATGAAAAGCCAGCGATTTTAAGTCCGATGGCTGTTTATTTGCTTTTTGTTTATTAAAAGCGGGAGCGGGTGTCCCGTGCTTTTAACTTGAAGAGTTGATCGACAAGGCTAAGGAAATGGCGCAGCGAACGCTATTTGGAACTGGACTGGCTCGAATTTTGAGCAAGATTTAAGGGTTCATTCCAGTATTAGTTTCGCCGCGCTTGCGGCTGGGGGCGTTGAGTTTTAGATAATGCTATGAATCCAGGTTTAGGCTAGAAGATGAAAAACCAGCGGTTTTAAGGCCGCTGGCTTTTTATTTGCTTTTTATTTATGAAAAGCGGGTGTCCCGTGCTGTTCGTTCTCGATGTCCTGCACCTCCTGCAGTGCGCCAGCTTCGCTTGGCGCACTGGATGTCCTGCGCGTTCGTTGTCCTGCGCGTTCGTTGAGCATGAGCATCCTGCGCGTTGAGCATGAGCATGGCCAAAAAAATTTGAAATTACACACCAGTCCTATGATGATTTACATCAGGAGCCATTCCAACCAATTGAGCATGAGCTGGTCCTGTACAACAACCCCGCGTAGTTGTAACTTTGAAACTCAGCAACGTTTACGTAACTTATTCCAGTCCAAGGATTTACAACCGAGTTAGCAGCTCTAAAAATCACATCAGGCTCAAAAGTCAGCGTGTTTTTTGCCTCGTCAGAACTAATTCTGCTTATCGTGTGCTTCCAATCAGCAATCTCTTGGTCTAGTTTTGTATAATCACTGATCAAGACATTCGTAATTGTATAGCCTCCGGCCATAGTGCCGCTAGCGCCAGTAGAGTTTACTCCGAGGGTGTAGGTGTTTGTCGAACTCGCGGCTGTTTGACGGGGCTGATAATCATGAATATCAATAGTGCTTACAGGATTTGCGGCGAAAACTGAAGTTCTGTTGGATTTATTGCGGTTATCGCGGCTCCTATTAGGATACATTGAGCTGGTTGTTTGGATTCCAAGATAGTTATAACTGGAATTGTTTTCTTGGAGCTGGTTCAAACCATATGAAAAAGTGTTGGTGCCTGAAACTTTCGTTGTATCCCAAGGGTTTTTAGCCTCACAAGTATTTATCCTAGTTTGTTTAAGCTCCCAAGTTCCCAAAGTGTACGCTTTTGACAACGGTGGTCTGTTAGATGCAACTACGTCGGCTGCCCAAGAAATTGATTCAACCAGTCCTTCTTGAATGCTCGCCCTGCCCGAGCTAAAATAATACGCGCCAATAGGTGAGAAATAAAAGGCATTAACAGGTGTTTCGACGGTTACTTTTTCGTGCTCTTTTCCATCAATCCAGGTAGATACGTAAGCCGAAGTTTGATTATTATCGTAGTCATCAAGCGCTTTCGTGAATTTTCCTGTGCTAGCGACATCAGTAAGCATTCCCATAGCGCTTTTAACTTTATCAACTTTCGCATTCCCCAAAGAAATAATCACGTTTCCCTTCGCGAGAAGGTTGAGCATCAAATCGGGCTTCTGCTCTCCACCATCGACTATGATGATCTGATTTGAACCCGATTCATTAAGTTTGCTAAAGAAAAATTCACCCGAAAACGTTTGGATTTCTGTACCCAAAAAGACTACTTGGCTGCCTTTTGCTTTCGCTACGGTCAAAGCTGCATTCAAGCCAGCTGTTTCGACCACGTAATTTTGGCCCATTTTCCGGTCTTGGCCTAGTGCCGTACTGACAGCGAATGCTAGCAAAAATAAACCGCTGATTTTAGAGAGACTTACTTCATTTGATCGAATCATAACTTACTCCAATTATTTGATAGTTGCGAGAACTACGTCTTAAATTGCCACACCTAAGGAGATGTTCCTTCGGTGACTTTTTTTAACTTGTAACAATGCACAATTCAACTCGTTTGTTCTCGTTTAATTATCAGTGACATCAAACGTGAAATATCGAGATGGTTCAATTTTCAAGCAACCAAGCGGGGAATAGCGCAGGACACCCAATTTTCCTAAATAAAAAGCAAATAAAAACCAGCGGCGTTAAAACCGCTGGTTTTTCATTTTAAATCTTAAATTGCAATTCATAATTGTTTCTCTAACTCAACACTCCCTGCCGCTATCGCGGCCATAAAAATGCTGCACTGCTGCCCTAAATCTTGCTCAAAATCCGAGCCAACCCCGTACCAAACAGCGTGCGCTGCGCCATTTCCCAAAATCGACCCGTGACTTTATCTTCAGGAGAGGGCGCAGGACACCCGCTTTTCATAAACAAAAAGCAAATAAAAAACCAGCGGCCTTAAAATCGCTGGTTTTTCATCTTTTAGCCTAAAGCGACATTCATAGAGTTTTCTTAAATCCAACAGACCCAGCCGCAAGCGCGGCGAAACTAATACTGGAATGAACCCTTAAATCTTGCTCAAAATCCGAGCCAATCCAGTCCCAAACAACGTTCGCTGTGCCATTTCCTTAGCCTTGTCGATCAACTCTTCAAGTTCACCCACAACACGCCAATAACCTGAGCCAATGCCTTTAACACGCATTGTCCAATGATCTTTATCCAGCCCAAGCTTTCTAAGTGCTTTTGGCTCAGTGGCTTCAATTCTTCCGCGCTTACCTTCGTGCCATTCACGTCCGGTGAAATCGACCAAGTCGATGTATTCTGCATTCGTCAGCGTCGGCACGTTGAACGACTTTACGCCGATCAGCGGCATCAAAGCCTCGCTAGCTCTGCTTTGATCGCGCAAAATCTCAAGATGCCTTGCTTTGATGCTGGTGTAACGCGACGTGCTGATGCCGCTGGCGATATTGGCGCGCACCGGGTTTAAGTCGACGTAAGTCATCGCCGCCAAAATCGATTTTTCTGATAGCAGTGCCTGACAGTTAAATCGGCCTTCCCAAAACCGCCCAGTGACTTTATCTTCGGCATTGGCTTTGCGCGCGATTGGTTCGCTGAGGGATTTCATTAACCACGACAGATTGGTCAACCTGGATCGATATTCAGCGACTAATCCTGGGTTTTCAACAATCGCGGCGGCTTTTTGCTCGGATAGCTCGGAAGTGTGTGCTGGATAGAGTTTCACCCAGCGTTGGGCGACCTCGTCAGGCGTCCAGGCTTTTGATGTTTGTGGACTCATGTGAACCACCAAATGAAGATGGTTGCTCATAACTGCATACGAATAAATGCCGCAAGCGAATATCTCGCCCAGCGCTAAGATGCGTTTTTCTACCCAGGGCTTGCGGTGTTCGAAACTTTGACGCGTGTATTCGTCTTCACCGCAAAGCCAAGAGCGCCGAACACAGCGGTTGATGCAGTGAAATGTGCCTGCGTGATTTGGGTCTACGAGGTGGCGACGCGCTTGGGTCATTGGATAAGTTTGGCGCGTCGCGATTGCCTTCCTAAGCCCCTAAAGACAGGGAAAAATGTAGGATAAATCTGACAAAGGTGAGCCTCGGAATTCGGCGTCGGATTATTTAGCGTTTGGGGAAAACGAGGAAAAACGAGAGCAACCAGCTTAAAGGGCTTCAAAAAAGTGACGCTTTATCTGTGTGCGGGCATGTGCACGCGCCGGTGTGCCAACGTCAACGTCGACGTCCAAGAAATTCAAAGCAAAATAGCAACTTCTGGATGCACTGCAGCAAGCGCTTGATCAAAAGTAGCAAGTTTCGCGCCATGTTTTCGCGCCAGTGTGGCGAGGTAAGCATCCGTCACTTGGCGATGCCCGCGGATAGATGTCCATGGTAAGTCCAGCGCATTGACATCGTCGGCGATAAATCGATGTCTGGGGTTAGCGCAAATGCTAGCTAGCACCGCGACGCCGTCCGTTAGCGCCAGCGTTCGATCAATTTGCGCAAGCACCCGTATAAAACCGGTCTGAGTTATCGGGCAGGTTGCGAACGTGTCGGTTAAGGCGCAAAAATAGTGCTCGGCGGCGGCCTTGCTTTCATGATCCCGGCTACCTAGGGCAATCAGTACGTTCACATCAAACAAGATCACGTCGTTTCCATGAGTGCAGCTACTTCTGCACTCGATATCGAGCGCCCTACGCTGAGTGTGAGCAAGCCGGTCAGCGGGCTAGGCATCAGCGTCGATTGGTTAACAGGCTCGACGTTGGTCTGCAACGCCAGATCGGATAGCTCAGTAATCAACTGGCCAAGGCTGATCCCGCGTTTTGCCGAAATCGCCTTCAATTGACGGTGTTTAGCCTCTGGCAAATCAATGGTGGTTCGCATATTCATCATCCGCATCAAATACATCATGCCCATCATAGCCTAATTGCGGTTTTTTTCGCTCAGCAGAATTTTCAATGTTCGAAGCGTTTGTGGGTGTATTTATCCAAGGCCGCACAGCCAAGACCGGCGCACGCAACGGTTTATGCAGTGAAACGTTCCAGCTTGAGTGGGGTCGACGAGTTGGCGGCGCAATTGGTGCATGGTGCATGGGCGTAGTGTCGCGGTGCTCCAATTGAATGGATATCAGATTTGGGCCGGATTTATCTGAGGCGTGGGTTCTGTGCCTCGTGTGTACCCCGTGGGTCACAATCTCACTTAGGGAACAAACGCCTCGATACGCAGCCCTCGATAGCGCCGAAGTGTTTGACATTGGCGGTCAGGACGGTCAGGTTATGTTCCAGCGCAGTAGCGGCAATGAGCGCATCGCCCAGTTGCACGCTGTGCGACAGCGTATAGGCATCGATCAATTGCATCGCACGATCTGAGATGGCAGCGCTGACCGGCATAATCTCGGTGTGGCATAAGGCTAGCCCCTTTTTGATGCGCGTCAGTTCTTCCTTGTTACGGCAACCCTGCGCCAGTTCCATGTACGTCACCGCAGAGATACGCCAAGGCGTGATTGTTTGTAACTTGGCTGCAGCGCCCGCATGACCGCGTGTCATCCAGATCAAGACATCGGTATCAATCAACATCCATCAATCCCCGCGTGAGCCATCGACGTTATAGCGTGGTGCGCGCAGCTTGCGCACATACGCGGCGACATCGGCAGTTACTTCACGATCCTGCCACATGCCAAACAGTGGATTGCGCGCCAGTTCTGACGCAGTTTGTGGCTCCGCTTCCTCCTCCTCGATCCGCACGGTCACGCGGGTATTTTTAGACGCGTGAAACTGCGCGCGCCAGGCGGCGGGTAATTCATTCAGTGCGACATGTTCAATCACGACAGTATTCATAGATTCATCCTTCCCTAGCTGCTCAGGTTACCAACGATCTGGCTGGTCTGGTGTTTAAAAAATCATGCGATCGAACCACGCTTTCATGATACTTGACGGCATCAATATGTGCACTTAGCCTGATCACATGAAAGAGACCAAAGTCGGCAGACGCCGACGCGCGAGAACTGCACGCGAGAACTGGACACTCGCTTTTCAAAAACACGGCGCGCGCCGGGGACACGCACCGTTCACTTACTAATCCGTTGCGAGCACACCCGCGCAGCGCTAGACTTAAGTCTTTTAAAAGCAAGTAATCTGTCATGCAAACTACGTTGCGTATTGACCCGATTCTCTATCGCGATGCGAAAGCCTCAGCAGCGCGTGAAGGCATCACCCTAACCCGATTTATTGAATCGGCGCTGCAAAACCGGCTGAATTTGGCTGCACGCCGCGTTGCCGCTTTGCCGCTCTTTGACAGCGGCGCGGCGAGAGATTTAGATGTTCTGGCGCTGATGCACGCCGCAGAAGCTGAGTTTGGAAAGGATCAAGCCGCTAGCCTTGCTGTGCATGATGATCGTTGACACCAATGTGCTGCTTGCAGCATTTCGCGCCGAAATGTCGACGCATCTCGTGGCTCGGCGCTGGCTTGAGGAAGCGCTTCAACTTGGACAAGGTATTTGCATTCCGAATTGTGTGCAAATCAGCTTTACGCGATTAGCAACAAGGCAACTTGGGCCCTTACCGGCAGCACCGCTTGCGTTGGCAGCGCAGTTTTTGAACGCGATTGCGCCGCATAACGATTCGCTTCCGCCAGAATTGAGCAAGCACGCGCTGGGGCTTTGTACGCGATTTGGTCTAACTGGCGATGGCACCGTTGACGCGTGGATTGCCGCCCATGCCATTGCTGTCAATGCGCCATTGGTTAGTTTTGATCGCGGATTCTTGAAATATGCACCGACGTTGCAGCTGGTGTTACTGGCTTGAGTTTGAGGGGCACGCCGTGGGTCAAACGTTGCGTTCACCTCCTACGGCCTCGCCCTAGACTGTCACCAGCAACGTTTGCTTGCGCAGCGGCACGGGAGCGGCACGGGACATCCACTTTTCATAAATAAAAAGCAAAGAAAAACCGGCGACCTCAAAATTTCTGGATTTTTACTTCAATAAACGTGAACCCAGATGCCTGCCGATACGGGCTTTGATCGATATGGGCGGTGATTTTGTGGCGGCATCGCTTACGAGGGCCAATGGCTCGGAGGGGAAATATTTGTTTCCTTTGATCAAAAGGCGGTTTCTGCTCTCAATGCACAAGGCAAAGCTGCACGACTGCCGGGCACGCGTGCGTTGATTGAAAACCAGTTGACTGTATAAAAGGCATCAAGCAATCGAAACACGCTAACGCCGCAAATTCGCACTCGTCACACGAACTAGTCCGCAACAACCTGATTTCTACCGAGGTTTTTCGCGGTATACAAATTTTGATCACTCTTCGCAATCAATAGATCGGAACTGGTTTGCGCAAGCGGGGTAATGCACGCCACACCAAAGCTCAACGACACAAACGTGTCCAACGGCGCTGATTTTTGCAATGCCACTTGATCTTGATCGGTCGGATTTCGATGCTCTATTTTAAGCTCTTGGATTTGCTCAAGCAGATGTTGTGCAACAATTTTTCCACCGGCGAGCGTGGTTTCCGGCAAGATAATCGCAAACTCTTCGCCGCCATAGCGCGCGGCCAAATCCGAAGGTCGTTTTAGCGCGCACTTTAGTCGATGTGCTATCTGAACTAAACACGCATCACCGGCTAAGTGCCCATAGCTGTCGTTAAAGTGTTTGAAGTAATCAATGTCACACAGAATCAATGTTAGCGGTGTTTGATTGCGCAATGCGCGCGACCATTCTTGCTGCAGGTAGTTTTCGAACGCGCGCCGATTTGCCAATAGTGTAAGCCCGTCAAGATTTGCCAATTTTTCTAACTCAAGATTGGTCAAACGCAGCGCTGCCTGTGATGCTTGCAGGGTTTGCTGGTGGCGGAAATTGCGGTTTAAAAGCCAGCTGATTACCGCACCCAGTGAAATCCCTACCGCGAATAGGATGACAGTTAGGTTATTAAGCATTGCCCTTCCCTGCCTATATTCAAGGCGCGGGGCGGTTAAGCGCAAGCGATAGATTGCTTGCGCTTCGCCATCCAACAAATGAAGCTCGCTGGCAAGCCATTGTTGATCTACGGTTTGAATGTCGCCGACGTTTTTTAAAAATTGTCCAGGCTTGGCGGCCAGATCGGTTCGCTGGTTTGGCGTAACCGGAATCAGCTGGGCCGTGAGCGTGGTATTTCGTACCAGTTCGTTGAGAAAAGTTTTATCTAACGCTTTTCCAAGCACGACTGTGCCATGGCGCGGGCCTAGCCCTGTACTTTTTAGTACCGGACGGGTTGCTAGCAAAAGCGGTTGCAAAGCCGTCGACATAACAAAAATATGGCGGCTTCCAGTGAGCGTCGACTCATGATCGGCAGGGAAACGCTGTAGTTCCAGTGCTTGAGTGATCTGCTGACGCACTTTAGCCGGTGCAACCTGCAACTTTTGCGTTTGTGCATTCACCCAGTCCAAATGCCGCCACGTTCCCCAGCGATCCAAAAGGCCGAGCAAGTTGTATTCCCAAGTTCCGACACTGTCAGAATAACCCTCAGCGTAAAAATCAGGATCAGCATTAGCGGCCCGCGTGCCCAAGTAAGCATGCATCTCCGTCCAACTTGCTTCTGCGACGGCGTGGGTATCTAAACGTTCCGCGTGCATCACAATGGCGTCGGCCACATGGCTAATTTGTTTAGCCATAATCTGGCGCTCCAGCACCGAAAATTGCTGCAACAGCGGTTGCCGCATGCCCAAAGAAATGCCTGTCAGCACCAAAATTAGGCAGACATTGCTCCACAGCAAGGCTTTGCAACGCGCGTTCACGGCGGTAGATGCTCAGGCAAAAATGGTGCTCGCAACGAAGATCGCCCAGAATAACGCGTAAACGCGTCGGAAAACGCGATGCAAGCGGATAGGTCACCTAATTCCACTAACGCTTAAAATTGAGGGAGATCAATAAATCTATCACTGCAATGGGCTTGTCGAGCGCTTTGCAGCGTTTGAGGCGCGCAGACTAAGCCGACAAAAACCCCAAATCCCGCACGCCGAAGGTGTCCAGGTTCGGAAAGATCGTATTCATAGCATTGGTGTCGGTTACGCCCATCCATTTGGCGAGCGTCGCAGCCACTTGATCCACCGCTGTAGTTGGTATGTATTGGCCGCGCGCGAAGCTCCAATCTTTGAGTGCATTGTCGTTGTTATTGACGATCATCTGTGGGTAGCTTCCGTACAACTTATTGCCCAGCACGCCACCACCCATGACCATCAAATTACCGCCCCAGGCGTGATCAGAACCATCGCCGTTGCTGGAAAGCGTCCGGCCAAAATCGCTCATAGTCACTAGGGTTACATCATTTTCTGCGATGATTTCATTCATGGCAGCCCAAAATGCGCCGACCGCTTGATTAAGCTCAGTTAGCAGCGCGCCGTGGCCGCTGGTCGCAACCGGCTGGCCGGCTTCAAACATACCATTGTGCAAATCAAAGCTGCCAAAGCTGACGTAATACACTTGGCGTTGCGCTGCCAAGGCGCTGCGACTGACCTTGATCAGCCGCGCCACGATTTGCAATTGACTAGCGAGTGAGCTTTCAGTGGGAAACAGCGTGCTGAGGTTGCCGCTGGCGGCGGCTAAGCGGGTTGCTAAGTCCTCCCCCACCGATATTGAGCGGCGCATAATCGAGGCGTATTCTTTACTAAAGGGCTGCGAGTAGGTATCGCCAAGCAGGGTGTTTAGCGCTGCGCGACGCTGCGACTGGAAATTGCTGCTGCCCGTTGTTGCATAGTTATCTAACAAATTGACGCCGTTGCTGGCCACTTGAAACGGTGTAACGCCATTCCCTAGCAAAAAACGCGTCTGGCCAGTTGCAGAAATCGTGTTGGAAAGTCCATTGGGCAAATTGGCTGGTGCGACTTGACTGATAATCCGGCCACCCCACCCATATTGGCTTTGCGCATTGATGGCGCTTTGCCCAATCTGCCATTGCGCGGTTTGATTGTTGTGTGAAAACAATTCTGCGGGGCGCGCTGAGCCTGCGTTGTACTCATCGCGCGAGACGGGCCGAACCAAGGTTCCGGCATTGCAGACAAAAGCCGCTTTTCCAGCACTAAACAAGCTTTGGATGCCTAAGTGATTTTGGGTTACTCCGCCATTCGTCAAACTAAAATTTCCGCAAGCCGGGTGCAACCCAAAATTCTCAGTCATGTTGCTGGGGCTAATCGGCAATAAATCATTGAAAGCAAGTGCTAAACCACTTGCATTGGCACCGCTGAAAACACCACCGCGCGCTAGCCGGTAGCGATCATAGCGGGAACCGGTAGCTTGCGAATCTCGCGGCGTAAGCCAGTTAAAAGAATCGTTACCGCCGCCTAAGTAAACACACACGAGCGCGCGATGCGGCCCGCCTAACTTGGCTGAAGGTGCAGCGGCAGCTTTGGAACTCAACATCAGCTGGGGCAAGAAGCTAGCGGTGCTGCCCGCTGCGAACGCAGCGCTGAGCTGATTTAAAAAGCGGCGGCGATTTTCAGTGGATTGCTTGGACATATCAGGCTCCTGTTCTTTAGCGTTGCACGGCAAATTCGGGCGACATTGCAATCAAATGAATGGCACTCAGCGCCCGCCGACGCTTGTCAGCAGTAGCCATGCCGACATCCAAAAGGGTCATCAGCGTGGTGCGCGTTTGAGGCAGCATTTGGCCGGCCAATAATCTGGTGTTGAGCGCGTCTAACATGGCGGAATTCGACTCTGGCAGCTGATCAATCGCTTCAGGCGGTAAATACGCCCGATTATTTGGCGTAGTAAAGGGGGTGCTGGCCGCAGGATTTGTGTTGTAACCGGAAAACACAAAGGTGTAGAGCGCGTCCGCCGCAGAGATCGCGGTTGACTCGTCAACGATTTGCAGCTCAGGTGAAAACAAACCGGCATTAGCTATCTCGCCTGGCTGTTGAAAATCGGGCTCGTAGAAATTGAACACGCTGGACGCGCCGAGCGGGCGCTGCACAAAGGCAGTCTCAATCGCCGAGACGCCGAGCGTGCCTGAACTACTGAGCTGAGCATCAAATGCACGCCAGATGGCCGTTAACCGCAACAGCGGCTCGCGCAGTTTGCCAAAGTTATTGGTAGGCGTGTTTGATCTTGCTTCGGTATCTAACAAAATCGCGCGAATCACCGCCCCCAAATTACCGCGTATATTGCGGCCATCATTCTCAAAAACCGCTGCGACGCGATCAATATAGGCCGCAGACGGATTGCTGCTAACAAAACGCTGGATCAATTGACGCGCCATAAACGGCGCAACATTCGGATGATTGGCGAGCGTGCTGACCACCGTGTCAACTTGGCCCGTGCAATAGTTCACGCATGCCTGCTGATCTGCTGCGGGTGTTGTGCTGTAGCAGGCGACTGGGCTAGGTGGGATAGTGACACCACCAATAATGGACTTGATATTATTTGGCGCTAGCAGCACTGCATAATTGTTGGCTGCGGTTTGCGAGCGCCCGGTGTCGGCATAGCGCGGGTTACACATCATCGGGCGATAAATGTCTGGATGCAGCAGCGGCGTGGTTTCGCCGCCTGTTCCCGGGCGGCGCGGCGGCGTGGAGAAAAATGCGGTGGTTGAGAAATTACAAGCGATACCGGTGCAACCACAGTTGTGGCTCAGCGTAAATGCGCCGTAATTCACCGGTGCGCTACAGCTGTAGGTCAAACCGGTGAATGCGCGCGCAGTCTGCGTGATGATGTCTTGTGTGTAGGTCGATACCGGTATGCCACCAGACAGAACCGGGCTAAAGTCGCGGTTGCGGCGAATCAATCCGATCGAAAACAGCTGCATAATTTCCCGCGCGAAGTTTTCATCGGGTGACACCAAGCTTGGCGTTAGCACGCTGCCCACTAGCGTCCAATCGGTTTTTTGATTGCGCAGCGCCGTTAAATACCTACCCATCATCGGGGTGTAGGTTACGTCCGACAACAAATCTTGGTAGCGGCCAAAACTATGGCGCGTCAAAATATCGCTGTACTCGGCAACGCTCAAAGGCTCTTTGAGCAAAGGGCCAACATCTGAAACTACCAATATTTGTGATAGCGCGAACGCCATGCGCTGGCGCAGTTGATCCGAGCCGCCAATCGCTGAAGCGAACCAACGCTCCATGCGCGCGCCGCGCGCCTGCGTGGCGCTCACCGTACCCGATTGCAACTGGGCAATGACCAGGTTTTCTAGCTCTACCCGGTGCAGCGTTGGCGCGAGTGCGATTTGGAGATTGATCCACGCTGTGTAGCCAATCGACTTAACAACATTCATGTCGCTGAGCGTGGGCCCGAACGTGGCTTGCGTAAGGAATCGTGCCGCCTGATGATCGTTGGCTGGCGTATCGGCATTCGCGTTTTCGAAGTTACCGGCGCGTTGACCAAAGATAATGTCATCAGGCTCGCCACCGAGTTCTGTCAATGCCTTGAACTGATTTGGCGCGCGCTGAGCAAGCTGTTCTAACTCAGGCTCCAGCATTGATGCGTCGGCAAATCGTTGGATTTGCGCGTCGGCGTGGGTGAAAGCAACGCCCAACACCAACGCGAAGCCAAAGCGATAGTTTTTTGCTTTCATGTTAATAACCTATAAATTGATTAATTACTTCCCAGTCCCGGGCAAGACTAACGCGGGTTTGTGACGCACCAATGGTCTCGCTTCGCGTAGCTGTAAAAAGCTAAACAACGCACATAACTTGCCGGTCCTTTTCAGCGTTCACTCGACGAATGCAATTTGCCCACTCTGAAAGCGCATCTCAACTCGTTTTTTCTCGTTTTCTTTGAGAAGCCAGTCTATCAAGACCCTTTAGGTACAACTTCGCCTACGGATGCGAGAACCTTGTTAAAGGTGTCAAAAATTCACTTGGGTTTCTTTCCGGCCAGAACCTATGCATTTTTCATTTTTCACTTAGCAGTTAGCAGAAAGTTCGGTGAGAGCCTGGGTTCCCGCCTGCGCCAATATGACGATAATGCGTTGCCTAGCCCAATCCGCCCGCCAAAACTGCAAAAGTGCGCGCGATGCCTGCTTGCAATCCTACCTTCGCATGCCAATCAAACGCGCGCTGGAACGCAGCCGAGCTTGGCAGTGCGATCGTACTATCGCGCTGGTTTGCCTGTGCCAAATTGGTTTTGCAGGTCTTTTGCGTGATTGACTCAGCGTGCGCAATCAATTCGGGCACGCTGGCATTGAATCCTGAGCCTAAATTGAAAACGCGCGTGCTAGACATCGGCCCAGGCATCGGCAAAGGCGCACTCAATAGCGCCAAAAAAGCGCTCAAAAAGTCGTCAATGTACAAATAGTCGCGCGGCTGCCTACTGCTTGGCCAAAGCGACATCTGTGATCCATCGGCGATGGTTTGGTAGATCGCCGGAATAATGCCAAAACCTGCGCGCATCGCTTGGCCCGGGCCATAAACGTTGGTGATCCGTAAAATCGTCAGCGCAAAACCCAGGCGCGCCGATTCTGCGCGCAAAAATGCTTCAGCGGCAATTTTGCCCGCACCATACGCCGAGTTGGGCGAAAGCTCGGCGGACTCATCAAGCGAACCTGCGCCGTTGCCTGCGTTTTGGTTCGCATACACCGCGCCGGCCGAGGAAAAGAACACAACGTGTTTTGGCATTGCGCTTGCAAATTCGGCGAAAAACTCCAGCAGCGGCAGCACCGAATCGGTGATTTCAGTCTGCGGCTTGCCTGCGCTGCTGCTCGGCACGCTGCCCCAGCCGTTCAACAATAGCGTGTCAATGGGCTGTGCTGAATCAGGAAACGGCGCAATGATTTCAAAGCACTCACTCGCTTGCAAAAACTCGGCCAAGCGCGCACCTAAAAAGCCGGTTGATTTTTGCAGGGCGACTCGTGGGCGCACATCATGCTGGCTCATTGTGGGTTGCCAGCATCGCTAAAATAGCGCAGCTCTAACACTGCCAAACTGATAATCAACTCGGCAATCACGCGCTCAGCCAAATAGAAATAGCCGCGCCAGCCTTCGCGCCAGAGCCCTTTCATCAATACGGCATAAGGAACAATCAAAAGCGGCGCCAGCACAATTTTCTTGCGAATTCGATCTTGCCAGCGCAGCTGTGCACTCGGCGTTTCAGCCAGCTTTTTCGCTTCCATGCGCGCATAAAAAATCTGCCGAGGCAACCAGCGCTCCAGCGGCTTGCGATCATCGTGCAAAATGCGGTGCGTCAGCTTGCCGACGCTGCCCGACACGCCAAAACGCTCGGCATGGCCGTCTGATTCCACCCGCAGTGCATTCGCGCGCGCTAGCAAAACTCGGCCCGGCAAAAGCGATGCGCGTAATGGTTTGCCGAAAATGCAATAGCCAAACTCGGCGAAGTAACCTGAGTTTGGGTCAGGCTCGGGCAGCAAGATTAACTCGCGCAGAAATTCTGGCGTTAGGCGATAGTCGGAGTCCAAACAAATAACCCATCCAGATTGCACCTGTGCAATACCAAAGCCACGCTGTGCCGCGTGGTGATCAAATTTTCGGTAAATGACTTCGACTTTTGGATTCGCGGCGCAAATCGCCAAGGTTTGATCGGTACTGCCCGAATCAATCACGACAATGCGCTCAGCAAAGCCCAAATCGCTCAAACACGCAGCAATATTTGCATCGCAGTTGAAGGTCAAAATCATCGGGGTTATCTCGGTAAGCCGCATTTTGGATTGGTTTCCGGCGCATTCAAAGCGCGCAGTTTAACAAGCAATGCCACGCGCGAAACCGCGCTTAGCGTTGCGCGCCTACCGATTCATTTTTGGTGGGCACTAAAAACAACTCGACTCTGGCACAATTTCCGCGCATTTCGCTGCCATTGGCGAATCAGATCACAACTGTGTCAATTTTCCAGTGTTAAACTATCCCCCGCCGATTGGAGATTGTTATGCACCTGCCGCGAATTTTTTCAGCTTGCCAGCGCACCGTTCTGGCACTTGTTTTAGGACTAAGCGCAAGCACCAGCTATGCGCAAGAAGTGCTGTTCACTGATGGCTTCGAGCCCGCCCGAGCGCAAACCGACGCACAGGCCGCTCGATTTTTAAATCGCGCCACTTTTGGCGCAACGGCTGCTGACATTGCCTTGCTTAGAGCGGGCAATTACAGCGCATGGATTGATCAACAAATCAGCCGCCCGATAACGCTTCAGCGTGTTGCCCTGCAAGCGCTGGCGGGCACGTTTGTATCGACCCAGGCTGCGCAGGTTTCAATCAGGCAGGATGATCGGATTCGGCATTGGTACCGCAGCGCAGTAGTCGAATCTGATCAATTGCGCCAGCGTTTAGCCTGGGCTATCTCGCAGATTATTGTAATTTCTGACCAGGGCGATGCGTTAAGTGGCGAGCCGCTCATGCTTGCGGAATGGAACGACATCATCATGCGCAACGCCTTTGGCAATTACCGAGATCTGCTTCAACAGGCTACTCGCAGCCCGACCATGGGGCGCTGGCTGACATCACTTCGAAATCGAAAGTTTGAAGGCACACTTTCGCCAGATGAAAACTATGCGCGTGAAATCATGCAGCTGTTTTCGATCGGCTTGATTGAGCGAAATTTGGATTTTAGCCCTGTGCTGATTGGCGGAAATACCATTCCAACCTACGACAACGCTACGATAACAGCCATTGCACGGGCATTTACCGGGCTTTCGTACGACTGCACCGGCAACGCGCTAGTTGCAGGCACTGACACCAGCATTTTGCGCAATTGCGGCGGCACTACCTGCACGGGAACCGATTGCCGTTTTGAATCACCGACGTTTTCGCAGCGCTATTTTAATGACCCCACCAGGGACGACAGTGCAGCGAACGTGAGCGGCACCACGAACATTTTCCGAGGCTTACGCCACGAAGATTATTTCCGCCCGATGGTGTGCTACCCGCGTTACAACGATACCGGCCGACAGAGCAATGGCACGCCTTGGGATCCTGCATTGGGGCTGGGGCAACCTACGCCGGCGAAACGCATAGTGATTGGCGGTGCAGAGCTGCTCAATATCGCGGAAATTGCGACTGTGCCAGGGCAACCTTCACCTCCTAATTGCAACTCAACGGCCACCAATGTCAGCACGATTCCAGCGACCACGCGCACCGCTTGCTTGCAATATTGCGAAAGCAATGTTGACAACATCGTTGACTTGCTTTTTAACCACCCGAACACGGGCGCCGTCATCGCGCAGCAGCTGATCCAACGCTTTGTGACCTCAAACCCGACCCCGGCCTACATCAGGCGCGTCGCTTGCACATTTGGCGGAACCACCGCGCCGCTCGCGCAATGCCCGATTCGCACGAGCAACTTGCGCGGTGATATGGCTGCCACCGTGCGCGCGGTGCTGCTGGATTCGGAAGCACTTGCCAGCACAGCGCCGGTCAATTTTGGTAAAACTCGTGAGCCTTTGCTAAAAATGATGGCCATTTGGCGTTCTATGGGCGCGGTGATGCCCGAGATTAGCAATCGAACTTGGGGCCCAACTAATCCACAAGATACCTTTGTACAGCGCCCATTCGGCGCGCCAACGGTGTTCAATTTTTATGAGCCTAGCTATCAGCAACCCGGTGCAATCGCCGCGGCCGGATTGCTATCCCCTGAGATAAAAATCATCAATGAAGTGTCTATCGTTTTGACCGGTAATGAGCTGTTGAGCCGAATTTGTAACGGCTACAACAACTGCAACAGCGCGTTTTCCGCCACCCCGCCAACTTCACCTTACATACCGCCCGCGAGCCTGGATGCACTGCCGCTCACCGATGATATTGCGCTAATTGAAGCGTTTAATACCCGCATGATGGCTGGCAGCATGAGCGGCACGATGAATCTTTCGGGCACCTGCGCTGCAGGCTTAGGCGCTGGCGGGGTGGGCACTGGCATGAAGGGCATTTTGTACCGCTTGGTGCGCTGTGCCATTCCGGGGCAAACCGCAGCGTTCGGCGCTACGGTAGATGATCGCCGACGCAAAGCGCTGTATTTACTGCACATTATTGCTATTTCGCCCGAATACAACACGCAACGTTGAGCCCTGGAGCCTGCTATGAGCAATAAATCAACCTCTCGCCGAGACTTTTTACGCCAGTCCGCAGCTAGCGCTGCCGGTGCCGTCGCCGTTGGTGTTTTACCGCAGTTTGGCTTGATCAACGCCGCGCTCGCCCAGAGCACCATTACTGGTTACAAAGCCTTGGTTTGCCTGTACATGAGCGGCGGCAATGACAGCTTTAATATGCTGATCCCGACCAATCCTGCGCGCCACGCTGAATATGAGGCGGCGCGTGGCGGCATCTATCTCGGCGATGCCAGTGCGCTCGGTATTCCACTCTCACCGACGAGTGGTGCCCTGCCAGCCGCATTACCGCTAGAAGGCGTCGAATTTGGCCTAAACCCCGCCTGCATCGGCATGCAAAATCTCTACAACCAAGGCCGCTTGGCATTTATTGCCAACGTTGCTCCGCTGGTCGAGCCCGTCACGCGCGCCACCTTCAACGCACGGCGCAGGCCACCGCAGCTTTTTTCGCACAGCGATCAAACCCAGCTTTGGAATATCGGCAATAGCGCAAGCTCCGCATCAACTGAAGGCTGGGGCGGGCTTTTGGCCGGTCGAATCAATGCTTCCAGCGCATTGGCCGGCCTGCCGCCCTGCATTTCCTTAGCGGGCCAGCCGCGCTTTTTAGTCGGGACTAGACCTTCAACTGGCGCCCCGATCAAGCCCTATCGAATATCAACCAATACGACCACACCCGCACCAACACCGAGTGGTTTGAGCAGCACCAGCACCAATAATTTTGAGAGCCTGCGCCGCCAGGCGGTTAATCAACTCATGGCGGAAGCTTCTACGCACCCATTCACCAACGAGTACGGTGATATTTTAGAGCGCTCATACAGCATTGGTGCGAGCGTCAACACGCTGATTGGCACAGGCGGTGCTTACAACGCACTCCCTTCTGGCACAACGTTTCCGGCGACTAATCTAGGCAATCAATTCGCGCAGGTTATTCGCATGATGAATGCAAGTAAAAATAGCCCGCTGGTGCAAGCGAATCGGCAGGTTTATTACGTCGATGTCGGCGGCTTTGATACCCACAGCGGACAGATTCCAGCTGCAGCACCCAATGCAGCTGGCGTTTGGGGCGGCCATCAGGGTTTGCTACAAAACGTATCGAACTGCATAGAAACGTTTTATCGCGCGCTGGCGGCGCTTGGCATGCACAACGAAGTGCTGCTGTTTTCAGCCGCCGAGTTTGGCCGCACAATCAGCTCAAATGGCGACGGCACCGATCATGGCTGGGGCGGCGTGCAATTTGTCGTCGGCGGTGGGCAAGGTAATAACGCTGCAGTGCCTGGCGATACCGGCGGCGGTGCACTTTTGGCCCGCAATTCCGCCACGGCGAGTGGCTCCGGCATTTACGGGCGCTACCCACGCATCTCGCGTGATCAAAGTGATAGCGCAGCGACGCCTGATGCAGAAAAAGGCGAATGCTTCTCTAGCGGGCGCTATTTACCAACCACCTCAAGTGAGCAAATGTCCGCCACGCTAGCGCGCTGGATGGGCGTTGACGATACAAATATTCCGCTGATTTTTCCGAATGTGGATCGCTACAATGACTTTACCGTCGCCCAGGGCAATTTGATGGCCTACACGGGAAGATATGTGCCGATGTTGCAGGGAATTGCTTGAGGGCTGTTGGTTGAGCGCTTACATCGTTAACGATACTCCACACCGAATGTGTTGAAGGCCTTCCTTTTGCCTGTCACTTCACACAGCCATAAATAGCGCCTTCTCCAGTTGTCCGGACATTTCCGAATTGGCACCCTGGAACACCGACACCATGTAGGCCTTGACTGCGCGCGCGGACCACAAAGACCTAAAGATAGGAATTCCACGGTCACTTTTGCACTCATGAGTGTCAGCGGGCTGAGTCTCCTTTGCACATCCTACTCTTTGTAGTTTCAGTTGCTTTTTCAAAGTCATAATCGCAATCAATGCAAAGCTCGCTGGTTTTGCGGTATTTTATGATCAGGTTCGACACTGGAGCTCGAACTTTCATTTATTTATCCGCTAATTGGGTGATGCGATTATGGGCTTAACTTATGCAAACTTGTGTCTAACGCGCGAGTCCGATATTCGCGCGGCAAATCGGCTCGCCGCTGCTAGCACGCTAAGCGTGTCGGTACGCGCGCTCGTCGATGCCGGTGCGCTATTTATGTGCGTGCCGCAAAACGTAGCAACGCAGCTTGGCTTTGATGTGACCGAAGTGCGGCATCGCGTCGTTACGCTCGCCGATGGCAGCGTAAAAAGCGTGCCGGTAATCGCGCCAATCACCATTGAGTTTGAAAACCGCTGGTACACCACTGAGGCGCTGGTGTTGGGTGACGAAGCCTTGCTCGGCTGCATTCCCATGGAAGCCATGGACGTCATGGTTGACCCCAGAACCCAGCGGCTTATCGTTAACCCGGAACATCCTAATTTCGCAGTTTCGGTGGTTAAGTAAAGAATTTTCAATGGGTCACTAAACCCTAACCAACGGCTTACAGGTATCCCAGCTTCTACAGCTGGGGCACTGCCAGTGCAGCTGAGTCGTACCAAAGCCGCAGTGACCGCAGCGGTGCGTTAAACCTGGGCCTAGCGCGCTACCGATAGCTTTTGCAGTCCAGTTCAGTGATTCATCGGGTGCGCTAGCTTGCTCTTGTAGCGCTAACCAAGCGGCGAGCAATCTTAGTTGGGGCTTTTCGCGTAGCTTTGCTGTTAGAAATTCTTGGGCCGCTGCAGTGCCTGATTCAATTTGAAGTAGCTGGGCGCTTTCGAGCGTGGCTTCATTGCCTTTTTCGATGCTTTGGAAATAGTGCAGCAGTGATTTTGCTTGTGGTCTATCTGGATTTGCCTTGCTTTCAGCGCTTGCCAATTGTCGCAGCAGAGGCAGCGCTTCGGTAACAAAAAGCGCGTTGCTATCCACGGTGTTTTTCAAATATTGCGCAGCGGCGGCAACATCCGGCGGCACAGCTTTTAAAGCCAGCGCAGCGCTAAGCAGCTGATTGCGTAATGCGTTTGGATTGGCTTTTTCAGCCTTGGCGAGTTCAGCAGCGGCGGCTTTAATGTCGTCTATTTTGAGCGCGGCGCAGGCGGATTCGCAGTGGTAGTGCGCCAGCTGGCGGCTGGCATCAAGATCACCGGTTTTGACGAGTTTTTCCGCAGCATTGGCAGCTTTTGCCCAATCACGCTCTTGCTCGTAAATGCTCATCAAAGCGCGCAAGGTGCGCGGCGTCGGGCGATCGATATCAATCAGCTCCAAATAAAGCGATTCCGCGCGATCTAACAGGCCGGCCCGCATAAAATCTTCGCCTAGTTCCGAAAGCGCGAGCGCACGCTGATCGGTGCTAAGCAAAGGCCGGGTTGACAGATTTTGGTGTAAGCGAATGGCGCGTTCTAGCTCGCCACGGCGGCGAAACAAATTGCCGAGCGCAAGCTGCGTTTCAAAGCGCTCGGTTTGCTCGTCGGGTAGCTGCTCTAACAGCGCGATCGCTTTGTCTTGCTCTTCATTGAGCAAGTAGTTCAACCCGTCTAAATAATGCGCAGATTGCTGGGATTGACCGGGTGTATTGGCGGTGCCGTCCAATTCGCGGCCGTCTTTAACGCCAAAGCGATAGCCGCTGTAGTAAGCGACTGGCAGCAATAACAGCGTAAGTGCCCAGTCCACCTAGTTCAGCTTGGGGTTTGTGCGCGTCGCTTGAGGTTTGCCAACTCACGCTTAAGTGGAAACACGCTGACCAAATACAGCGCCGATGCGCCTATCAGTACGCCGAGCACCAAGAATCCGAGTAGCGCAACGCCAAGCGGCAAACGCCACTGGGCGATCAACAAATCAAGCTCAACGAAGCTGCCGTTGAGCGCGCCAAACGCAATTGCGAGCAGCGAAACCACGATCAAAAGCCCGCGCGAGAGCCATTGCAACACTAGTCGCTTCCTTCGTCGGCGCTCTGTACAGCCGAAATAGGCGTTGTTGCGGCGCTCGCATTGACGCGATCGCGTAATTCTTTGCCAGGTTTGAAGTGCGGCACACTTTTGCCTTCTAAGGACACCGCAGCGCCGGTTTTTGGATTTCTACCCAACCGCGGCGGCCTAAATGAGATCGAGAAGCTGCCGAAACCGCGTATTTCAATGCGGCCGCCGTCTTCAAGCGCACCACTTAGCTGGTCCAAAATCGACTTGACCGCAAGCTCAACATCCATGCTGCCAAGATGTTGTTGTTTACCGATCAACGTCGCGATTAGTTCGGATTTCGTCATGGCGGAGTCGTTCTTAAAGGCTCAGCGCGCAAATTATGCGCGCTGAGCGTATTCAAAGGGCCAGAGCAGCGCTCTGATTCTGGGTGATTAGCGTTGCTCGCTAGATTAGCAAAATCAGAGTGCCAGACGTGGATTAGCGACGTGGAATTAGCGCTTAAACGAATCTTTCATCAGCGCGCCGAGCTTAGTGCTGCCAGCGGCGGATTGATATTCGTCGAGCACTTCTGCCATGTCGGCTTCGTCTTTAGCGCGGATCGACAGCTGCAACACGCGGCCTTTGCGATCCATACCAATGAACTTCGCTTCTACGTCTTGGCCTACTTTCAGGTGCAGCGTGGCGTCATCAATGCGCTCTTTGGCGATGTCGGAAGCGCGCAAATAACCTTCAATGCCCTCACCTAATTCGATGGTTGCGCCGCGTGCGTCAACTTCGCGCACTTTGCCGGTCACCATCGAACCTTTTGGATTCATCGCAAGGTAGGAGCTAAATGGGTCTTGCTCCATTTGCTTCAGGCCTAATGAAATGCGCTCGCGTTCTGGATCGACGGCCAACACCACCGCTTCCATCTTGTCGCCTTTCTTGTAATTGCGAACCAAATCTTCGCCCGGCGCTGCCCACGAAATATCGGACAAATGCACCAAGCCGTCGATTCCACCGTCCAAACCAATGAAGATACCGAAATCGGTGATCGACTTAATCGTGCCGGACACTTTATCGCCCTTCTTGAAGGTTTCCGAGAACGCTTCCCACGGATTCGACATGCACTGCTTCATGCCGAGCGAGATACGGCGTCGCTCTTCGTCAATGTCCAACACCACAACTTCAACTTCGTCGCCGATCTGCACGACTTTGCTTGGGTTGACGTTTTTATTGGTCCAATCCATTTCGGATACGTGTACCAAACCTTCAACGCCGGCTTCTAATTCAACAAAGCAGCCGTACTCGGTTACATTGCTGACTTTGCCCATCGAGCGCGTGGTTGCTGGGTAGCGGCGCGCGATGTTGACCCAGGGATCTTCACCCATTTGCTTGAGGCCCAGGCTGACGCGATTGCGATCTTTATCAAAGCGCAATACGCGAACTTCGAGTTCGTCGCCCACATTGACCACTTCGGAAGGATGCCGAACGCGCTTCCATGCCATGTCGGTAATGTGCAGCAAGCCATCGATGCCGCCCAAGTCGACGAATGCGCCGTAATCGGTCAGGTTCTTCACCGTGCCTTTCATGATCGCGCCTTCTTGCAGCTTTTCGACCAGCTGTTCGCGCTCAACTGAGAATTCGCCTTCAACCACAGCGCGTCGGCTTACGACGACGTTATTACGCTTGCGATCCAGCTTGATGATTTTAAATTCAATTTCTTTGCCTTCAATGAAGACCGGATCGCGCACCGGGCGCACATCCACGAGCGAGCCGGGCAGGAACGCGCGCACATCTTTGATATCAACCGTAAAGCCGCCTTTGACTTTGCCGCTAATGATACCCATGACGCTGCCAGCGGAATTGAGAATGCCTTCGAGCTCATCCCAGACCAGGGCGCGCTTGGCTTTTTCACGGCTGAGTTTGGTTTCGCCGGTGCCGTCTTCTAAAGATTCGAGTGCAACCTTGACTTCATCGCCGACTTTAACTTCAAGCTGGCCGCTTGCATCACGGAAGTGCTCAATTGGAAGCACCGCTTCGCTTTTTAAGCCTGCATTGATGACGATGGTGTCGTTGCGAATCGCAACCACGACGCCGGTAATGATGGCGCCTACTTTAAGGTTACTTACGCGCTCGTATTCTTCAAACAGTTCAGCAAAATTTTCAGACATTAGGGTATCCAGGAGTGCATTCTGCGCAATTAGGCGCAAAACACGCGGGTTAGGTTGAGAGATCGGTGCAATGCACCGGCGGCCTTCGGCAATTTGGGCTTACGCGGTATCAGGCTCTGGCACAAATCCGCGCTGTTTGGCGTAAGCCAACACCGCAGAAAACACCGATTCAATCGACATATGCGTCGAATCAATCACTATGGCGTCATCTGCCGGTTTTAACGGTGCTACGGCGCGCGTTCGATCCCTGAAATCGCGATCTGCCAAATCTTGCAGAAGGTCGGTCAGACTAGCCGGATTTCCGTTGTGTAACAACTGCTTATAGCGGCGCTGGGCGCGCTCGTTTACGCTTGCTTCAAGAAAAATCTTCAAACCGGCCTGTGGAAACACCACCGTGCCCATATCGCGGCCATCCGCCACCAATCCGGGCGGCTGGCAAAGATCACGTTGCTTTTGCAAAAGTGCTGCGCGCACTTTGGCAAACACGGATACTCGACTGGCGGCGGCAGCAACTGCTTCAGTTCGAATAACTTCAGTGACGTCAACATCGTTTAACAAAACTCGAGGATCGTCAATTTCGCGCTCAAAAAAGCGGATATGCGCATCAGTTGCGAGCGCTTCGAGCGCGATTTCATCGCTCAAATCGAGATTTTGCTGCACCGCCGCCAACCCCAAAACGCGATAAAGCGCGCCCGAGTCCAAAAAATGCCAGCCTAAAGTGCGCGCCACAGCGCGGCTGATCGTGCCTTTACCTGAGCCACTTGGGCCGTCTATACATAAAACCGGCGCGCTAGCCATACCCGTAACCAGATCAATCAAAGTTGCCCGAGCTTAGCGCATCAACGCTAAAACAGACCAGCCAAAGTGCGTCGGCTCAGGCAAAAAATTGCTAGAGCGCGCACCCAATAAGTAATTCAGCTACAAAACGGTTTTTTCACTCGAGGAGCATGCGCACAGGTGCGTGACAGGTTTGAGTGCGATTCGCACCTTGACCAGCTAAGCGACAAATTAAAAGAACCGCGCGTGAGAGCGGTGATTGAGCCCATGTTGACCGGCCAGCTTTTTGATTCAACGAGCACTGACAGACAATATCTATATCTATTTGATCTTGGATTGATTCGTCAAGGCAGCGACGGCTTAAGGTCTGTCAATGGCATTTACGCTGCAGCTGATAGCTTGCATCCCGAATCCAGAAAAAGACGACCTAGTGCAGATCGAGCGCTATCTAAATCGACTCGATTTACCAAATGGATTCTTGGTGATCTTTGACCAGCGCGCAGAACCCACTGAGTGGGAAGCGCGCATGCAAACAAGCCAGGTTAAGATTGAAAGTGGGTTGATGATTACGTTGACGCGGGGGTAGTGACTGGAGGTCGCCAAAGAAAACCCAGCAATTTAGCGACTTGCAAACCTATAATTCGCCACTCGCTTCCGGCGCCACAGCTGGGCTTGCGGCAAGCCAAATATCGAATGCGGCAATATCACCGCGAGCCATACGCAAAGGTGATCCAAAAAGGAGAATCGATGGAAATGCAATCAATGCCTGAAAAACCCAGTATTCGGACGCGCGAAAAACACTTCAATACCGCTGGCCCGAATGTATCGAAGATTCACTATGGGCTAGATCCGCTAGTTCGGATAGGCAGTGATGCTATTGTCGATTTGATCGATCAGCAACGTTTTTTTGTGTTGCACGCACCGCGCCAAACCGGCAAAACAACGTGTTTGCTTGCGCTGAGAGACTATCTCAATGCCGGGAATGACTACTGCGCGCTTTATGCCAACATTGAAGGCGCGCAGGCAGCAAATTATGATGTGGGCGAGGCGGTTCGCGCGATACTTTCGAAACTTGCCAATGGCGCTGAGGTATCGCTCGGCATCGAAGGTCTTGCGGCAAAATTTGCCAAGCTTTATTCGGAACAGGGCGCGCTGGATTCACTTTCAGTGGCTTTGCGCGTGCTCGCGCAATCAGCAAGTCGCCCGCTGGTGCTGTTCCTGGATGAAGTAGATGCGCTCATCGGTACGCCGCTGATCAGTTTGCTGCGACAAATTCGCTCAGGCTATCAAGACCGCCCCAAACACTTCCCGCAATCCATCGTGCTGTGCGGCGTACGCGACGTACGCGATTACCGCATGACGATGAGCAACGGTGAAATCATCACCGGCGGCAGCGCCTTCAATATCAAAGCCGAGTCGCTGCGCTTGGGGGATTTTAGCCGAGATGAAATGACTGCGCTTTATCAGCAACACACCGACGCAACCGGGCAAGCATTTACCCCAGAAGCGCTCGAAGTGGCTTGGATAGCTACGCAGGGTCAGCCTTGGTTGGTTAACGCACTCGCGGAGCAAGCGGTTTGGAAAACACCAGAGAATACCGATCGATCCGTCATCATTGATGAAACCAAAATGCGCGCCGCACGCGAAGCACTGATCTTGCGTAATGATTCGCACCTTGACCAGCTAAGCGACAAGCTCAAAGAGCCGCGTGTGCGTTCGGTGATTGAGCCCATGCTAACCGGCCAAATCCTAGATTTTAAAAGCACCGATCGGCAGTATCTGTTTGATCTAGGCTTGATTCGCCAAGACGCTGAAGGCCTGCGGCCTGCCAACGCGATCTATGCTGAAATAATGCCCAGAGTATTAGCTGATAACGCAGCTGATAGCTTGCATCCGGAAATGATCCAAACCACCTGGAAAGGCGCGGACGGTAAAATGAATCCGCAGCGATTCATGGCGAACTTTTTCGCGTTTTGGCGCGAACACGGTGAGGCGATGATGAAAACCATTGCCTACCACGAAGCCGCGCCGACACTGGTACTTATGGCGTACTTGCAGCGGGTTGTGAATGGCGCCGGCCGAATTGAACGCGAATACGCCGCTGGCTCCGGCCGCATGGATTTGCTGGTCGTGCATGACAGCGTGCGCATGGCAGTAGAAGTTAAAGTCTGGCGTGAGAATCGCGCAAACCCAGAAAAAGACGGCCTTGTGCAGATCGAGCGCTATCTAAATCGGTTGAATCTGCCGGATGGTTTTTTAGTGATTTTCGATCAGCGCGCAGAACCGGCTGAGTGGGAAGCGCGCATGCAAGTAAGCCACGCGAAAACTGAGAGTGGGCGGGTGATTACGGTGATGCGGGGGTAGGTTGCGGAATAAGCTTACTGGTCGAATCAACTTTTAACTAAGAACGCAACTCATAGCTACGCGCTTAGTTTTATCGGTCCCCTCAACCGTCAGCTTGACCCATTTTTCAATAACTAGCGCGTGCGTCATTTGGAACACACGGTTGGGCTGCCGCAATCGGGACGCTGGTGATTCGACCAGACCGCGCAACAAAGATACTTACGCCCGGAACTACTGCTGTTGAACTGGCTGCAGTAGCAGTTCCTTTGTAGCAAGCAGTGAACTGAACGCCGCCGGTAACGCCCGTATTAGCAATCCTACCCAACCTGTCAAAAACCACGTTTATTTGGGCAGGCGTCGAAGCCAGCATTTCAACTGGGCGATTGATCGATGGCTCAACGTAGCTCCTAAACTCCGTGACAAGCCCAGGCACCGCTGGAGGCTTGGATGGGTTGATCGTAAAAATCGCATGACCTGTATCGTACTGCCCTACAGCGGTGGCACATTCGGGAACGCCGGCTACAAGCGCCGCTCGGCAAACACCTGCTTGAAAACTACCACTGAGCGCTAATGTTCGTGCTGTCTGAAGTGAGCCAATAAGCAAATTTACTTCTGATGCCACCGCGTTTCGCCGAATAAAGCTTTGAAAACTAGGTAATGCTAATGCCGTCAGAATCGCGACTATCGCAATCGTGATCATAAGCTCAATAAGCGTGAAACCGCGTGCAACAAACCTGATATTCATATCACTTGCTCCAACAGCGGTCGTCGACGTTAGTGCTTTGTTGAGTTCTGACCCCCAAGTTGTCAATAGCCAACCACCCGCATTTGTCCGGTGTTTGATTACCAGCGGGCGTAGCCCTAAAGCTGTAAGTTAAAAACGGGTCAACTGGCGCTGGATCGAATGAGAGTGTGTACTTGCCATTTTCAGAAGTAACAGCTAAAGGCAGCCCTAGTTTGGCAAAAGTATCGGCATAACCAGGGCTGTTGTACCGGAACCGCTCTTGGCGCGCAGCAGCATCAAGCAGCATATTGCGCGCTTCTGTTCGATAGCCACGCAGCACATACTGACGGTAGTTGGGTATTGCAATCGCCGCCAGCAGCGCGACGATTGCAACAACGATTAGCATTTCAATAAGCGTAAAGCCAACTGTACGACGATTCCTGATGTTGCTCATTTAATTTGCCTCCCTTGGTTCCCACCATGCTTGTTCCCCGAAGCTGTCGAAGTCGTTAGCGATACTGGAAGTGGTATTGAGTGCGCCTGACGAATCCTGCGTAATAATTGTGACTCCTGACGGTGGCGGAGGTATGAGAACTCCATTTGAATCAAATCTTGGCGTCGGGGGTGGCGATACAAAGATGCGCGGATTTGAAGGCGATCCGCTTCCTAGCTGCGTTACGGATTCGCCAGCAGAACCGAAAAGCGCACTGGACGCATCATTCGCAAAGTTGAACTGAAACAACCTGCCAGTACCCGTGTTTTCGCAGTCCGCTAAACCTGGCACAAATGTCGTGAAAATCCCAATGCCACGAAAAACGGCTGGGGAGGTAAACCCACGCTCGCCTTTTTGAAGCAAGCGCTTAAAGCCTAAAGGCCCGTTTTGCGTTCTAAAATCGTTGGTGTTGGTCAATACAGGCCCCGAAAATACAGTGGTTTCAAAGGATTTGGGATCGTCTAAGATGTAAAGCGCACCCTCAGTATCGCGCTGGGACTTAAAATCACCTTGAGAAAGCATTCGACCCGTTCCGAACAGAACTCCTGGCAACCGCCTGTTCGTCAAAGTGAGCCCTGGCTTCCCCTGAATGGGCATCAACGGCGATGGTGTATAGTAAACAATTGGCGCGTCAAACTGAAATTCAAGCCCTGGCTGCGCATTCCCGCTTAGGCCTGGCGTTGAACTCGTCGACTCAAACGGCATTTTATAAAGCCTTCCTTCCATTGCGTCATTCGGTCCAACCGCCGCTGTGCTCGGCAAGCCCTCAATCGTTCCAAAATAAGCTGCGTCAGTTGTGCCGCCAAAATCAAAATCGGCAGAACTAATGTCTGACACTAACGAATTCGCAATACCAAAATTTTTGTAGTCAAGCGATGGCGTTACCGTTGTGAGGCCCGCGTTGAGTTTAAGCTCGTAGGTAAAAATTGACGCTTTCTGTTTGGAGTGTACCTCTGGCAAAATATCCGTGGGGCCTGTGCCAAAAATCAATTTGTATGAGAATGCGTTGCCAGTACCGATGTCAAACGCTAGTGCTGGCGAGGCGAAGCTATAACTAATCTTTTGACCGGCACCAACGTCAACTGGCAAGACAATCTCAGCAATTAGCTTAGGTGGGCTTTCTGGATCCGTTATGTCCATAATTATGTAAGCAGGAGCACTTCTTGAAGTGCCACCCGGTACTGTTGCGTTTGCAACAGAAATGTCACCACCGCCTAAGCGAAATGGAACAACCAAAATCGTTCCCCAACCACCTGGGTGACGTCCACCCGCCCCTGTGTCAGGAAATGCCTTTACATCGAAAGACTGTGGATTTCCATCCACATAAAAAACGTGGGTGTAATCAGGGTCTGCTAACCACTGCAAGTGGGGTAACAGGTTGCCGGGGATGTATCCCCAGAGCTCTGACCCAAGAGAGTGCTGTTTTGCGCTCGCGGGCGAGCAGCCAGCTGGTGGCGACAAATTAAACCCCTCGGGCGTTCGAAAGCCTGCATTGAATGCGTGCAACATTCCATCGTTCGCACCTGCGTAGACAACCGAACGGCGGCACCTGTATTCGTTGACAAAACGAGTGTATGTGCCATCGCGATAGAGAAAATCAAAAGCAGATGCAGGTTTGGCAACAACCAGCGGTGATGAATTTACGATGTCGCCTAGTCGATGTGTTTCAACCGTTCCTGCAGCAGTAAGCGTGCCGTCTCCATCAACGTTGAAACGACGTGAACGTAGAGCCGGCACTGCAGGGATTGAGAGTAGCGGATTGAGGTTTATAACAGCGGGTAAGGCTGGCTGGTCAATTCCGCGAATCCAATTTACAAGCCGAGTGTGCTCTTGGTTTATAAGAGATTGAGTATCAGGAATGGCACAAGCATTTATAAGCGGGGTGTTTGCTGGCGTGGTCATTACACTACTAGTGAAATCTACCTGCTCGTTTGCCTGGTCGACCAGGCCATCTTCGTTGTTGTCGGTCCACGTAAAAATATACCGTTTTTCTTGAGCAAGGGTTGCGCTCGAATAGTTGCGATTTGTTGCAAGGTTGGTGTCCGTCGGTCTAGACAATTGTACCGCAGCGTCCCAAATTGGAACTATCTCGTCTAAATTAATGTCAACGCCATTTCGAACCGCTTTGGTCACAATTTTGTTATCAACGATTCTCTGCACAAATGTGATGGGCAAATCACTGCCGTCGTCATATTTTGGCTCAACTAAAAACGCAGGGTCTGAATTGGTATCTTCGGCAAACTTACCTTCCGGTGTCACCCAAAGACCACGAACGCTTCCTGACCATCTAATGACATTAGACGTATCATTTTCTCTTTGAGATTCGCGCGCATAAGTCGCTTGGAACACGGCACCAGAGCCTTCGCCTGTTGAAGACACTACCGCAGCGGACGTGCCAGATGATGCTGACGCAGCAATGCTGGCGAACGCGCGGCCTAGTTGTTCTTTGAGTTGCGCAGGATTGCGCACAGGAAAATAGTTATCAGGTATGCCATCGGGTGTGCTGTCGCCGTTTAAATTAACTCGATCCCACTCTTGATTATCCAATACATTTGTAAAATTCGTATTCGGCAACCCGTTTTTAGCTGCAGGCGGAACAAGCGTATCTGCATCATTAAAGCCACCATATTTTGCTGCATAGAACAACGGGTTCTCTAACAATCGTGATTCCGCCCCCGTTCCTGCACTGTAAGCGCGAACCTGGGGTACGGTCCAAGCGTTACCGCATCTAAAGTCCCCGGGAGCCGTTACGAGGAAGTTACAGTTGGCGCCGGTTCTGAGAAAAGGCGCGGCAGTTCCTGGCTCATCGCTACCGGCGGTAATCCAGCCGGCGCGAAATTTCACGCCAGATGCGGTAGACACAATTTCAGAACGCAAATATAGTTTATTGGGATCAAACGAGGGTGTTGCGCCACATGCGCGACTTGCTAGGGGCACAGGAGCAGCAGAGCTAGTCGTGTCGGTATTTCTGCAAAAGTCTAGTGAATTGCAAGCGGTGCCAATGCAATAACTCAATACCTGCACTATGTCCTGGTCGTAGTCATTTCCCCAGGTCGAGTCTTCCCAATTGATAATGTAGCTACCTTCTGTAGCAGTATTACCAGTTCGGACGCCGAAATAATTACATATAGTGGTATTTGGATTAGTTTGGCAATTCGCGGCGTCAGCCGTGGCTATCGGCCCAGTTAGAAAACCGATGCTAAAATTGACAATACTCGAGGATAAGAAATTGGGGGGTATGTAAGCTGGTGGTGGACTAGGGTTGGCGGCGGAGGGAATAAACACTGTGCCTCCCGTTGCCTGGGCGAAAGGTAGAACCGATATAATTTTCCCCCCAACAGGGAAATCAAGTTTTGGCAATGATTCACCGAGGGCAACAGTGTAGGTCGTTATGAATTGCCTGCCGGGCCTCGCCGTTTCAGGCCGAAAATCGTTGGTATAGGCTTTGAAGGCGATTCCGGCAATGTCATAGCCACCTTGTAAGCTAGCGACCTCCGGACATATTCCGGTATGCTTAGACAGCCCCAGGGAAGTTTTAGCACTACAGTCTCTAAAGCTTGCGCCCGTGCTTGTGACCGCATCTGCGGAACCGCTTGCCAGCATGCCCCCCGACAACACCTTGGTGGTGCCGGCAATAATCGACTCATTTGCTCCGACTTGATCAACCGCCGTTCCTATTGCCCCAACAACTGGAACAGCAGGTAATTCGTCTCTATCAAAAGAATTCAAACCCGTTGACAACACCACAATATTGCATTTCGTGCAAATTGGGCGATTCTCCAATGGGTCGTCCCACGTACTTTCTTTTGGCATACCGACAATATATGGCCCGCTTACACCGCTTGCAGTATCGTCGGCGTCAAAGCCCGGTGTTGGCACTTTGGTTCCAGAGAGATACCGGACTGCTTCAGCATAGATCTCGGCAATCGGGTTTCCCCACATTGCGCACTTTCTGTCGCTAGCTCTGGCATCGTTTAGTAGGTTATTCGTTATTTGAAAGGTGCTGCAATCTCGCCAAACGTCGCGCGAATACTGGCTCATTCTAATTCGGCGAATGGTATTGATAATGCCTGCGTCTCCATTGCCTTGAAGTATAAATGTACCGTTACTTTGATTTATTTCATCAGTGATCTTGCCAATCTTGGATCGCAATACACCTCCTGATCTTGGTTTATCATAACTACCTGACATCAAGCCAAACTCTATAGGGTTGTTGCCCTCGCCGTACTGTTGTAATAGTCCGGTTGGTTTAAAACTTGAAATAGTGCCATTTTTGTATTCTGTACAAAAATCTTCTTTAATAGCCGGGTCGCATACTTTCACTCGAGCGACTAGTTCTTTATCAATTACAAGAGGTGCGCCTTTACTATTAAACCCGCGCGTATCCCTGTCGCATTGATAGCGCTCTAAAAGAGTCCAGCCAGGCCAAGCGCCAAGTGCAACTTGTATAACAGGCGCAACTAAAGTCGTGGCAGACGCTTCATTTGTAGAGGTTGTATTGCAAAAACTAACCGTGCTTGTGTAAGGAGTCACGTCTGCAACCGTGGCCGTTGCGTTGCCAGCGAACACCTTAACGAAGGAGTGCCCATCTTGTGGAATGTGCGCTCGCTCAAGCACTGTTTCAGTTGCCGAGTCTGTGCTCCGGTTGCCACCGTAAAGCGTCCACCGCAACACGTCAAGACGCGTCATTGAAGCCCAGTTTAAAAAATTACCGCTCCATGCCGATGTGCACTTTCTATTGGTCGTTAAAGCAAAGGCTTCGAACTTATTGGTAACGTATTTATAACAAACTTCAGTACCGAAATACCCGGAATACTTTACTTCCCCGTCGTATGTTGTTTCGATGGCTGCATCTGCATCAAGATTAGTGTAGTCAGTATATGCTTTGTTAAAAAGCTGGTGATCAATCGACAAGACTAACAAGGACACGGGCGAAACCACCGGGTTTTCAAAGAGCGGGTATTGCGTATAGTTCGCCATACTGGTCGCCGAAATTTTGCAAAGCGCCGCGTTAGCTGGCTGCGCCAAAAAGCTGCCAACGAGGACGCATGCCGCTATCACTTTTGCACTATCAAATACGCTTGCTTTCATAAAAATGCTCCATTTTTGCAGTTATGGCTATTAATGCCATCTCAACATTAAATTGTTAAGTTAATTCGTATTAATTTGAATATCTGAGATCGTGACGACCTTTGAATATCCACCGCCAAGCGCTTCACCGATGCCTACGAGTGCAACGGTTTTAATAATTTCTGGATTGGTAACATCCGAACCTTCGGCAATTTTTTTCGATAGATCGATAATGGCCACGCCCATTTTTCCGTCATCACAAGCAGTTCTGGCTTCATTAAGCGCCGTTATATGCTCTGGCTTTGCATTTAGAGTCTGAATTCTCAATGAAACAGAATCGCCATCTAACGCGTTAATTCCGCGCTGATCTTCGGGTCCGGCCAATCGGCCAAAGCGCGGTGCTGCGCCGAGGGGATTAGAAAAACCTTGTCCAGCTCCCGAACAAGTCAAAACGGTTCCAAGGAAATTTGGAACGTTGCCTGGTCTACCGCCGACTGCGCCGCTACGAATTTCACCTGGTAACGCAGGGTTGCGAGCGACTGAAGCAATCAACAATTCGCGGCTTAAACTTCGAGCTGAATCTGCAAGTGAAAGCGACTGTTCCTGCCGTGTAACTGCAGAAGTCATCGCCAATTCGAGCGTAGTTCCTCGCATTACAACCGTCGCGAGTAGCGTCAAAACTAAAAGCATCAATAGGCCAGTAACAAGCGCAAATCCTTTTTCTGACTGTTTTACATTCATTTGTTAACCCTTATGGAATTACTGGAATGGGGGCGGGCGGAAGCGCCGGCAACGGCCGAACCGCATTTCGCGTTTGCGAAAAATTAACCATGACACGGCGGATATATCGGTTATTAAGCGGCAGTTGATTCAGCGTTGGGATTGCGCCTGGATTGTATGCAGGCGTGTCGGTTGAGAGGACATAGGTAGCTGCGTCTATCTCATTTGAGCGTTCATTCGAACGCGCTACGAATGCCGCACGAACACTAATAACTCGCTGCCAACGCTGTGTTGCAGTTGTAATTCTTGCGGGCTCAAGGCAACCCGTCCAGGCTGCAATATCGACTGCGCTCAAATAGCCAGCACATCCAGTAGCGAGGTATTCGAGCTGAAATTGCTCAATACCTGAAACGATGGCTTCATCTGCGCCACCACCTGCTGCGCCGCCAAGTAAATTTCTGCGCATCAATGTCGGTTGTGGGTTACCACCGTCTGACGTAACCGTGCAAACCGCAGACGTGTTTTCAAGGACTGAACAAGGACGAACATAAAAAAGCTCGGCTTGCATCGGCATCATGGCTGCTGCGCGCTTGATAAGGTTTGCAGGCGCCACACCGTTAGCGGCTATCAAAGAGGTTTCCGATGTGTCATAGAAAAGTGCGCGCGGCATAAAGCCTGCAAGCGCTGCCCCTGTTCCAATCAACCCACCCTGTTTTGCGGCCACATCGCCTTTGCTTTCAGGGTCGAAAACGATTGCGTATATCTCCCTTGGGATAACATCGCCCGTTGAAGCGGCTTGGGTTGCTGCTGCCACTGGCCCACCAAGCGCAAATGCAGGCGTGGTGATCGCTGGAAGGCCAACGAAAACTGGCCTTAAATACGTCGCAATCATTGAATCAGTTCCCAAGACATAATTGCCTGCATCTACACACGCTGGCGGTGTTGCGCCACCGTTAAATCCTTGCAAACCTACCGTCCAAGACAACGAGTCGCATCCTGGATTTGCACCTGTGCCCTGCAGTACCGTCAGTTCACTGGATCGCTGCACGTTTCCGCTGCCTGACGTTGAAGCAAATACTGCGGACGGCGCAGGGCCAGTGGCAGCCGCTTCAATTGGCTGAGCAATCGTGAAAAAGTAACCAGCCATCCGCGCGGAATATCCGACTTCACCTGCTGCAAACCGCAAGTTTTCTTGCATATAGTTTAGACCTTGCTGAACACGGTAGTTGTTTTTAGTCAAAACAAAAATTTGAATCAAGCCACCCAGCAATATTGTTCCTACGACAACCGCAACCAGCAATTCAATTAACGTAAATCCCTTACCGAAGTTTTTGCGCGATACGTTCATGGCATCACCATCACTTGCACACTTTGATCTTGAATACCGATCGCCCCAGTTCCTTCCGACCATCTGACTGTTACTTGATAAGCCTGCCCCTCAAGCGCGTCGCAATTTGCCGGCGCCAAGAAACTGGTTGGAACAGTTGGTGACCCAGCGCGCATTGGCAGGGCTGTTATTGCGATTTTTCCACCTGATGTCGGATTTGGCAGATTAGTCGCTAATACGTACGCGTCGCTGATATCTGCAGTGCGCCGGGAACAAATGCAAGGACTTAACGAACTGATATTTCTACCGAGAGTTACGGCGCATCGAACAACTGCTGCTGGAGCAGCGTTGCTGGCTGTATGCGTATAATCCGCCATATAATTCGCCCTAATCGCCTCCCCCAAAGACCTCGCAGCAAATATAGCCGTAGTCCGCATATTTGCATCCCGCGTCATCGCAATGCCGCGCAGCTGTAACAATCCAATGGCTAAAAGCGCAATAACGAAAATCACAAGTGCGATAAGCATTTCGATGAGTGTGAAGCCCTTGTCGTGTTTGCGCCGCTGGAACAACCCTGCTTTCATCCAAGCACTCCTTTCTTCGCTATTTTCAGTGATTGGAAAATACGCGCGGGGTTTTGCCAGTGCTAGTGGCTGCGTACGGGCGGCGCGGGTGCGCCGATAAACGGATAGGCGGCTTATAAGAGCTTTTAGTAAGGAATTGTCAAATTAAGGGCGTTTCGTTTTACCTTGCGGTAGTGCTGTGGTGTTATGCGGGTTCTTCGTTACGCCAGTATTATGCAAAACAGCCGCTCCTATCAGCTTACCGCCATGGAAAACCTTGATCGATTGTTGATTAAATCAATGATTGCGATGGTTGAGCGGCATTTGGCTGCAAATTGGGTGGAATCTTCGATTTGGCCGAGCGTGGTGATTGCTGATGCGGATACCGAAGCGGGCCGTAAAGCACTGATGCAGGCGCAGGATTCGAACTCGATTACCATTGCGCTGAGCACTCGGGAAAATACCGGTTTCGCTATGACTTTGAGCAAGCCGGTGCAAACGCGCCCGCTATTAGAGGTATTAAATGCTAGCGACAGCATTTTGCGCGCGCGCGCTTTTAAGCAAGATATTGCTGAGCGGGTGAAGGGCGGCGCTTTTCGGGCGCAGCCGGTTGCAAATTTTCAGGTAGTGCGTGAAGCGCCTGCGCCTAGCCCATCGGTGGCGAAACGGGGCGGAAATTTGTTGAACTATCTAACCCAGCCGCAAGGCCGGGGCATTGTGGATGTGCGGTTTGCGCCGGGCAAATCGATTATGTTCAACCACGTCAGCGATGAATACTGCACTGCGTTGAGCGATGCACAGATTTTTGGCTTGGCGATGCAGCCTGTGCAGGAAACGCAACACGGGATAGGCCAAGCCAGCTCGGAATGGAGTATTGCCAAGCGCGTACTGCCAACCCGAATTTTGGAGGATTTGTGCTGGCGAGTTGTGGTGCAAATGAGTAATGGCGTTGCGCTGCCTGAGGTTGAATCGATGGAGCGCTTTCGATTGCAGCGATTGCCCAGGCTTTCGGTGCCATTTAGCTCGAACAATCTTGCGTTAGCAAAGCTGCTGACCCGCAACGCGGTTAGCCTTTCCGAAATGCAGCGCAGCAGTGGTATGGGCCGGACGGATTTGGTGAATTTTTTAAATGCGGCGCACAGCTGTAAGCTTTTGCAAGTCAGTAACGGCAAGGATGTGGCGCAGGTGGAGCGGGTTAGGTTGATGGCGTTTTAGGGGTTGGTGTGGCATCTCATTAATCGGTGTCACTTACGGTGATGATGATGCCGTAGCACAATGTAATCCTAGGGCATTGCCCTAGGGAACTTCGACACCACAATCAACGCGCTTTCCGCCTGCGCAATCGCCCGCTCTGGCAAATTCCCTGCGCGGGCTTGGTTGAGTGCGTTTTGCAGCACTTTTCGGTAGCTTTCCTGATAGCTGGCATCTAGGCCTTTTGCGCAGTGTGCTTCGGCGTTGGCGCGGCCTAGTGCAATCACCGCTAGCGCTTGCACTTCTTTGCGGGCAGCAATTGCATTGGCATCGTTGGATTGCTGTAACAACAGGTTGGCTTTGCTGGCGCCGTTGAGGGTGTTGATGGCTTCGACGAAGCTGCCTTGCGTGCAGCGGGTGATTACGCTGGGCCGTTCGCTGTGCATCGCGTGGCCCTGCTCGGCACTTTGTTCGGCGCTTTGAGATTGCGCAGTTTTAGCGTGATGACTGTGCTGACTAGCTTGCGGCTGCGTCATTGCGCTTGCTGCCCAAATCATTAGTGCGGGCACGCTCATGGATTGCGAAACACGGCGATATTGCTGATCGTTTGTGATCCGGGCTGCATCCAGCGCAGGCTTAAGGCGCGTTCGAAGCCTATTTGGTCGCCATCTCGTACGTAGACGATCGTGACTTTGTGCCAGCCGGCCTGTAGCGCAAAGCGGTTGGATTCTTCCAGGTATTGAGTTGAGGGCTCGCCTACTACTGGGTAGCGATTGCCGCGTGATCCGGTTACCCAACGATCGCCGATGTACAGATCAATGCTACCGCCTGCGCCGGCAGCGCTGAGCGTGTAAACGCCGCTGTTTGGCGCATTGATGTAGGCCTGAATGACGCTGGTTGCTGCGCCCTGGGGAATATAGCTTTGCACGTTTTGGCGGCTGATGATCGGCGCGCTGCTGGCCGTGCTGGAAATTGGCGCTGAGCTTGGCGCTGCATTGCGCAGGCTTTGTGGGCTTGCGTTAAATCGTTGCACCGTCACGCCCGGAACTAGATTATTGACGGCAATTGGCGCGCGCGCCGCGCCAATCAAGCTGTTCACGTAATTCGCTTCGATGCTGTAAATCTGCTCGCCTGCGCCGCCGACGAGCTTGACTCGCAATCTCGCGGTAGCGGCATCATAAAAATAGCTTGACGTTATTGCCGCGCGCATTTGCAGCAGATTGGCTGCAGCTTGCATTGGAACATCATTTTGCCGCGCCGATATTGCGCCGGCAGAAGCAGGCCAAGACAGTTCAAGCCACTTACCCGCGCTGTCATCTAATTTCAGCACTTTAGTCCGACGCGAAGCATCCGCTTCCCACAGTACGTCATAGCGCTGATTAGCAAGCAAACTTACTAAATTGGGCTGTGGCATGACCCGGTCGAAATACCAGGGCTGGCCGACGCCAATTACCGTGCCGCTTTCTTGTGTCAGTACGGTCCAGCGGCTCGGCGCTTCTTCATAGCGCAGCGTCAAGCTTTGTTGCGGTGGGCAGGCAAACGCATGGGTCGGGTGCAGATATGCCGTGCATTCTGGCGTCACTAGCTGATCGCGCCGTTTGAACCAGCGCGTCGGCGTTTGCCCATCGCGCAATGCGCCTTCTGGGTCATCGATCGTCAGCGAGTCATAGCCATATTCAAATGAATTTGCTTCTTGATAGCCAAAACGCTGCGCGGTATTTTGCAGGCGCAGATTGACTATTTCAGTGCCATACCCTACGCCATCGACGTCGAACGTCAATGCCGCGTCGCGCTGGTTAAACACCTGTACGTTCAATATTTTCGGCGCACGCGCACCGCCATGTGAGGATGGTAAATGCACCGCGCCCGATAAGCCCGTGCCAAAGCCGCCAATGCGCGGCGCTTCGCCGCCTAGGGTGTTGGCGCTTTGCCCGACGATAACAACATCGTCCAAAATGCCGCGCAAGAGCGCAGCGCCAGCGCCGTTGTCGCTCAAAACGGCATCTTTCAAACGCGTGCGGCGATCTTCTAACCAGGCGCCCGAATAGTTTTTGTAGCCGGTGTAGCGCAAGAACTGATGCTCTTCAACACCCACATTGGTGGTCACCATCAAGCCGTGTCCGAACGTCGCCTCGGGGTAAATCTCCCCAGCCACGCCAGCGGCGTCTGGGCGGTAGTGCGAGTGCGCAATATTGTCAGTGAACACCAAACCACGGCCTTCATCATCACCTAAACCGCCTGAAAATCGGTCAAAGAAAAAGCCCATGCCATCGACTGAACCGGCGGCGATATTGCCTGATAGCGTCACGTTAAAACTGCGGCCCCAAAATGTGCCAGAGCGGAACTCCGCTTGCGAGGTATTGCCCAGAATTACGCTGTCAATGGGAAAAGCGAAATCTTGCTCGGGCGGTGATCGATTGAATACCCCCAAATTTCGCAAAAATCGATTACGCACTTCATTGCCGTCTTCAGCCCAAACATAGGCGTGGTTTTTAATATCGAACGCGACGTTGTTTTCCACTAGCACACCATTGGTTTGGTGCACGACGATGGCGCGCTGAAAGCTGCTGTGAACTGCGCTATTGCGGATGAAATCGTTCGGGCGCTCACCCGATAAGTGCCAGTGAAATGGATAGCGCCCTGGGTGGCCGGCTTGGCCGACTGAGCGAAACTCCACACCGTCAATTTGCGCATTGGCATTCATGATCATCACGTGCGCGCCGATTTTTTGCGCATCGGCATCTCCAGCGCCGCGAATCACAATATTACGCGTCAACAAGCCGACCGCTGCACGCTGATCCAGCGATTTGCCGCCATAGTTTTGCAGCACGCCCCAGTGCGGATATTGCATGGGCGTTTGCAGCATGACCTGCGCGCCGTTGACGCTAGCGATTTTAACTAGATCGAATTCTTCCGCGTCCAACCCGCTCGGCGCGACAATAAGCTGATCATTCGCGCGCCAGCCGTTTGCAGGCTGTTTGAGTGTCAACACTGTGGCGCCAACTGCAGTGCTAGCGGCAAGCTGAGACCAGCTCAAACGCGCTTCGCCAAACATCTCAATTCGCCCGCCGCCGCTGGCTAACAGGCCCTTCATGCCTTGAGCGATTTGTGCGTTGGTCAAATTGGCGCCATGCAGAACGATTTGGGCTTGCCGCTCGTAACGCTGAGCCGCGCAGCCTATGCCGAGCTTGCTGCCAATGCCGCTGACGCTGATTAACTGGGCTTGCAGCGCCACATCAGCTTGATGTGATGCCAACAGCTCACCCTGGACATTGACTCGGCCTAAAATCGGCGTTTGCACATCCAGCACCACGCGCTTGCCCGCAGGGATTGTTACGTCCTGCCCCGCGATTGGCACCACGCCGTTCCAAGTTGCCGGATTGGACCACAATGAGATCGGGCCGCTGCTAGATTCGTTGACCTCAAAGCCGCTGCGAAATTCATCGCCATTTGCACACAGGCCTATTGAGTGCAGCGCTTCAACTTGCGAAAAACTCGCGTTAGCGCTGACCTGCAGATTGTTTTGCGCGGGTTCGATCGGGCGCTCGATATCGGCGTTAGCTTGAGCGCTGACCAGCAAACTCGCACTTAAAAATAGTTGGCGCATGGACGGTTCCTTCAAATCAAGCTTGCAGTGGCGCGAGACTGCCACAACGTTTTTTGGATAGCTGTGAAGGCTCTCGTCGCTGTGTTTTAAAATGTGCGGTCGGTCAACAATGTTAGGGATTGACGAGCAACTATTAACCCAAACGGTCGTAAAGCCACATGCAGTAAGTTGCCGATGTAAATCTTGCTGATGACCTTCTAGCGAAAGCTGGATGCGAACATGCGGACCTCCCGAGCGAGATGCGAGAAATCAAACTCAATCACGCGTTGCTGGAATGCCCAAAAAACACACCCAAAAAGCACACCAAAAAAACACACTCTTTCCGTCCAACTGCCGTTTCTAGGTTGAATTGCGCCTTCAACTCAGCCGATCAATACACCGATCACGCTGGTTAATATCGATAATTGCGCGGCAATCATATTCAACCTCAGCGGTTGTTTGGTTAATCTCATTGACTTCTTCGCTGAAGATTTGCAGGGCTTCTGCAATTGTTTTTGGGCGCTCGAAGCGCGCTAGATTGAAGCTGGCGGCGAAGCGATCCAATATTTCTTTCGACTCTTTCTTCAATGTTCTTAACTGCTCTTGCATGACTTTGATGTAGTTTTTCAGCCGCTCGGCAGGAATTGCCGACAGCATATGCTCGCTCAATTGCGCGACTTCCATCTGCAAATTCAGCAAATCAAGCAGATTATTCGCCTCATAAGCGGCGTTGATACGTTGCATTAGCGCGGTTTTTCGGGCGCGTTCGTCTGCATCGGATTCGCGGTCGGGATGCAATTCGCTGGCTAGTTTGCGGTAAATTTCGCGCACGGTTTGCTTCATATCGCGCTCGGCCTGGGCTTTTTGCGCGGCTGCTGGACTTATCCGACCGGATTTTTCGTGCCGTTCGGCGCGGCGATTTTCACGGTTTTCAGCTTTTTTTGCTTCCTCAGAGAAGATTTTTTCGCGAGCGTGCATCAGCAGCTCGTCCAGAGTCTCGGCTTTGTGGCCGCGAACGGCGTCAACGCCTAGCTCATCTGCTAGCAGTGCTTCCACGCCCATCATTTCAATTTCGCGGTGTTCGGCGGCGCTGTAGCCCGCATAGCGTTCAAAAATAGCGTCCAGCTCGGCATCAGCAGTTTCGCCAGGAATGGGGTCAAGTCCGTCAATAATGTCGAGAATTAAATCCTGCAGCTTGTTCTTGCGTGATTTGTTTAAGCGCTTGCCGCCCTTTTCGAGACTTTGCTGGAAGGCAATGTCAGCCTGAATCACGAACCGGCGCTTCATGGCTTCAAGCTGCGCCTGCGCCGGGTGGTATTCCTGCTCGAACTTTGAACCCAAAGTCATAGAAAAATCCTGCCACTCCTGCAGTTTTGCGCGTTCAGCATCGATGTCCAAGCTCAGCTTGTTGAATGTGCGCTGTTGAGCATTGAGGCTGCCCGCACCTACGGCAATCAGCATAACTGCGCCGGGTTGACGCGGCTCGCTTGAGTTTTCCGGGGCGGTCGGTAAGTCGGTGCCAAATAAATCGGGCTGGTGTAGATTTTTCATAGAGATTAGGTTCGGTAATAGCTCGGAAGGTCTTGGCTGCGATTTAAACTGATGTTGAGCAAAAACGCAGTAACAAAAAACAATATCCGTGAATTTTATCCGCAGCTAAAAATTGTCATGAGAATGCGTAGTTGGACAATGGTATTGTGTTTTCCAAATTGGACAGTTGCTGAGCAAGCGCGAAGGAAACGAAGATTGGCCTTATGTCGGTAAATGCAACATCGCTTGAGCAACTGCTGCGGTTGCTACCCGAAGTCGTTGTGCAGACCGATGCGCATTGGGTGCTCAGCTATTTAAACCCGGCTTGGCAAAAGCTTACAGGCCATCCGCTGCATGCGACGCTCGGCCAGTCTTTACTCGATTTTGTACATCCCGATGACAAAGGCACATTAAGATCTGGCATGCCGGTATTTCGCTTGCGTTTCGCAAACGGTGACTATCGCTGGGTGCGTTTGCAGCTTCAGGCGGAATCTGATGCGGATCATCGAGTGCTCAGTCGTCAGGGCATGTTGATTGAAATCGCCGAAGTCACAGAGCAAGTATTGGTCGAAATTCGCCAGCGTTTTTTGCGCCTGCTCGAAACGATTGACGGCGTGGTTTGGGAAGCTGAGCTCGGCGTTGGCAATACCTTTTTGAGCCCGCAAGTCGAACGCCTTTTTGGTTACACGGTGGAGGAATGGCGCGCTGACCCAAATTTTTGGCGTGCGCATGTGCATCCTGATGATTTTGCGGCCGCGTTAGCAATCGACGAAGCCGCATACAGCGCGACCAAAAGTTACGCCTACGAGATGAGTTACCGGCTCTTTGCTAAATCCGGCAAGCTTATTTGGGTGCGCGATTTGTGTCGTGTGATCGTCGAGCCAGAGCGCTCCAATCGCATGATTGGCCTGATGATTGATGTCAGCCAACAAAAACATACCGAGCTTGAATTAGTACAATCTGAGAATCGCTACGTGCTTGCCGCGCGCGGATCCAATGACGGCATCTGGGATTGGAATTTACAAACGGATGTTTTGCATGTTTCTCAGCGATTCCAACAGATCGTTGGGCTGAGTAATCACGAGAATTTGCATGGCAACGGCTGGCGCTTTCTTGAAAAGCTGATCGACCCAGATGACCGCGAACGCGTGCAAGCGGTTTACCGCAAACATTTATCTGGCAGCACGCCAAATTTTTCAGTCGATTTTCGTGCCGAACACACGGACGGACGTAAGCTGTGGGTGAATTGGCGGGGTGTCGCCCATTTCGAGCGCGGAGTGGCTACGCGCATGGCGGGATCTTTTAGTGATCTGGCAGAACGTGGCAGTTCTTATGATCCTTTGACTAACTTGCCCGGCCGCCCTTTGTTCAGAGATCGCTTCGAGCACGCGATTGCGCAGCAACGAGACACTCCACTTAAAAACGGCGCATTGCGCGCGCAAGCCGAGACGACCATGTTTGCGGTAATGCTGTTAGATCTCAATCAGTTTAAATCAGTGAACGATTCGCTAGGGCACCACGCAGGCGACGAACTATTGCAACAGGTTGCCCGCCGACTCGAATCCAGCGTGCGCGCAGCGGATCTGGTTGCGCGCATGAGCGGTGATGAATTTACCGTACTGCTTGAATCGATTGATCTTATAGGTGCAGTCGCCAGAGCAAAACATATTGCTGCGGTGCTTGCTGCACCGTACCAGCTGAGCGCATACACGGTGATTAGCGGTGCCAGTATCGGCGTGGTTGGTAGCCAAGCAGGATTCTCGACGACTGATGACTACTTGCGCGCGGCAGACTCTGCCATGTACCACGCCAAGGGCAATGGCTTGGATGTACATCTCTTCAACAGCTAAACCTGTCGGTGACCGAAGCTCCAAAAAAACTCGCCTTCCTTTTATGGGCAGAAGATGGGCCGCAACACCTTCACCCCAAAGTCCTCAGCGCTGTTTTAATTCGCTGAGCATCAAGTTCACTAACGCCCGCATTAGCCGCGAACCTGGGCCACTACTACTTCAATTTTCGATTCCTTCGAACAGGCTTTTGATTACGGCACTGCGATAGCGCAGCTTGCACCTCAGTTAGCACGGCTGCAGCAGGCTTTTTTTTGAAGCCTGCATAACGCGCAAAGCTCAGCAAATCGTCTTTATTTAATCCGCAGCGCTTGCCGTTCAAACTCATTTGATGGCGATTAGTCGAGCTGCCGCCCGGATTCCACGCGTCAGCAAGTTTTATATGGTCTTTAAAATGATTTACTACCAATTTTATAATGATGCATTTAAGAGCTAGAAAATCCTCTATGGGCTATAAGGGTTCATTTATAATCTCTAAAATAGTAAGCGTCTGCACGTCAAATCGCTTGGACGCCGCTTTGTTCTTGACCTGCAGGCGTTGTTGGCAAGGCGCCATAACGCATTGCCACATTGCAGCGGGCATAAGTTGACCCATACCGCGCGAGAATGCCACCGTCGTGATAAAAACCAAGCTTCTCATAAAGATGGATTGCTGGCGCGCAGCGCGCATTGGTCAGCAAAAACAGCGGCGAACGATCCATTTCCATCGCCCGCGCAATCACCGCCTTCAGCAAAAACTCGCCCGCCTTCAATCCGCGCAGGTTCGCCCGCACGCCCATCTTGGTCAGTTCTAGCGCGCCATCTTCGGTCGGCATCAACGCACACGCCCCGATCACGCCAAGTTCGGGGTGCTGAGCGAATAGGATATCGCCGCCGCAGTCGATGATGTGCGTTTGCGGATCCTCCAACACCTCGCGATCGTGCGCTTCCAGGACGAACATCTCGTGGATCCACGCTGCATTAATGTCATGAAAAGCGCGCCCGCGTTCCGGTGCCCACGGTAGTATGGTTAATCGGGGAACAAGCGCGTTGGGCATAGTTTGGTAGTTCCGCATGCGGGCTGTACAGAATAATCAGGGCGCTTTACTAAATGCCCAACTCAGCCAAATCCTTAAAAAACGCCAGCGAGTTCGGATTGGCGAGCGCCTCTGTGTTCTTGACCAGTCGATTGTGGATTACGTTTCGCACCGCTAGTTCGGTTATTTTGCCGCTCATAGTGCGCGGTAGATCAGGAACGGCGATGATTTTTGCCGGCACGTGGCGCGGCGTGGTGTTCGCGCGAATGGTGGATTTGATTTTCGCGGTCATTGCATCGTCCAGCTGCACGCCTTCTCGCAGCCGTACAAAGAGAATCACCCGCACATCGTTATCCCAGTCTTGCCCGACCGCCATGGATTCCAGCACTTCGGGCAGCTTCTCTACTTGCCGATAGATTTCCGCAGTGCCGATACGCACGCCGCCCGGATTGAGCGTGGCGTCCGAGCGCCCGTGAATGACGATGCCGCCGCTGGCAGTCAGCGTGGCTAGATCACCATGGCACCAGATGTTCGGAAACTTATCAAAATAGGCGGTGCGATATTTGCTGCCGTCGGCGTCGTTAAAAAACGCAACCGGCATTGCCGGGAATGCGCGCGTACAAGCTAACTCGCCCTGCTGCTGGCGAACTGGGCTGCCGTCATCGTCTAATATCTCGACGCGCATGCCGAGTCCTCGGCACTGCAGCTCGCCTTTGATGACCGGTAAAATCGGGCAGCCGAGCGCAAAGCACGACACGATATCCGTGCCGCCTGAGATCGATGCCAGCAGCACACGCGCTTTTACATTTGCGTAAATATAGTCAAAGCTTTCATCACCCAGCGGTGAGCCAGTCGATAAAATCGTGCGCAGTGCTTTCAATTTGTGCGTTTGCATCGGCTTGATGTCGGCCTTTTCGCTGGCAGATATCCACTTCGCGCTAGTGCCAAATACGCTGACGTTCTCAGTATCAACAATATTCCACAATACTTCTGGCGTTGGGTACGAGGGCGAGCCGTCAAACAGCACCAACGTGGCACCAACGGCTAACGTGCTGGCCATCCAGTTCCACATCATCCAGCCGCAGGTGGTGTAGTACATCAGCGTATCTTCACGCCGCACATCCGAATGCAGCACCAGCTCTTTGAGGTGTTGAATTAGCGTGCCGCCTGCGCCATGCACGATGCATTTGGGCACGCCGGTGGTGCCAGAGCTATACAAAATATACAGCGGATGATTGAACGGCATGTCGGCAAATTGCAGCGCTACGCCGGCAATCGTGGCATCAGTAAAATGCATCGCTACGCCAGCTTTTGCGCCAAGCACATCCAAATTAATTTGCGCCTGCGGCAACACATGCGCGGCTACAATGACGTGCTGCACGCTCGGCAGCTGCGGCAAAATGGCCGCGACCTTACTTAAGCTATCAAAGGTTTTGCCGCCATAGCGATAGCCATCAGTAGTAATCAGCAATTTAGGCTGCACTTGCCCAAAACGATCTAGCACACCCTGCACGCCAAAATCCGGCGAGCAGCTGGTCCACACTGCGCCTAGGCTCACCGACGCCAGCATCGCAATCAGCGTTTCTGGCACGTTTGGCATGAGCGCGGCCACTACATCATTTGGGCCGATGCCTAATTCGCGCAGCTTGGCGGCAAGTCTGGTCACCGCTTCATGCAGCTCGCCATAGCTGGTGCTTTTGCGAATCCCGAGCTCATCAATCCCGACCATTGCGGTGCGCTCATCCTTGAAACGCAACAAATTTTGGGCAAAGTTCAAGCGAATGTTCGGGAACCACTGCGCGCCCGGCATTTTGTTTTCATTAATGACCACCGGCACCATTTCACCGTGCGCGCGGATACCGCAAAACTCCCATACGCTAATCCAAAATTCTTGCGTTTGCTGCACGCTCCATTCGTAGAGCGCCGGATAATCCGGCACATCTACGCCGCGCTCGCTTTGCAGATAGCGCATAAAGCGCGTGATATTGGCCGTCTCAAGGCGCTCTGAGCTGGGCTTCCAGAGAATCTGACTCGTGGGAATCTGACTCGTGGAAATTTGATTTGCGGAGATATCGGTCATCGTTAATTTCCTTACGCAGGTTTGTACAATTCAGCGCCTGCGCTGAGAAATTCTTGCGCTTTTTCTGCCATGCCGGCTTCCAGGGCTTCCGCATCGTTCACGCCCTTTTCGGCGGCGTAATCGCGCACGTCCTGAGTGATTTTCATGGAGCAAAAATGCGGCCCGCACATGGAGCAAAAGTGCGCAACTTTGTGCGCATCTTTGGGCAGCGTTTCATCATGAAATTCCTTTGACTTGTCAGGATCTAAGCTCAGATTAAACTGGTCGTCCCAGCGAAATTCAAAGCGCGCTTTGCTGAGCGCGTTATCACGAATTTGCGCGGTTGGGTGGCCCTTGGCCAAGTCAGCCGCGTGCGCCGCCAGCTTGTAGGTGACGATGCCTTCGCGCACGTCGTGCTTATTCGGCAAGCCCAAATGCTCTTTTGGGGTGACGTAACACAGCATTGCAGTGCCGAACCAGCCAATCATGGCCGCGCCTATTGCGCTGGTGATGTGATCGTAGCCGGGTGCAATATCGGTGGTCAGCGGCCCCAGCGTGTAGAACGGCGCTTCATCACACACGGCTAGCTGCTTGTCCATGTTCTCTTTAATCAAGTGCATCGGCACATGGCCTGGGCCTTCGATCATCACTTGCACATCGTGCCGCCAAGCAACTTTAGTCAACTCGCCGAGCGTTTCTAGCTCGCCAAACTGCGCAGCGTCATTCGCATCGGCGATCGAACCTGGGCGCAAGCCATCGCCCAAACTGAAAGCCACGTCATAGGCTTTCATGATCTCGCAGATGTCTTCAAAGTGGGTGTAGAGGAAGTTTTCTTTATGATGCGATAAGCACCACTTGGCCATAATCGAGCCGCCTCGGCTGACAATGCCGGTCATGCGTTTGGCGGTCAGTGGCACATAGCGCAACAAAACCCCGGCGTGAATCGTGAAGTAATCAACGCCCTGCTCTGCCTGTTCGATCAGCGTGTCGCGGAAAATTTCCCAGGTCAAATCTTCGGCTTTACCGTTGACTTTTTCCAGCGCCTGATAGATAGGCACCGTACCAATCGGCACCGGCGAATTGCGCATAATCCATTCGCGGGTTTCGTGGATGTTTTTACCGGTCGATAAATCCATAACGGTATCCGCGCCCCAGCGAATCGCCCAAACTAGCTTTTCAACTTCTTCGGCTATTGAGCTGCTGACCGCCGAGTTGCCAATATTGGCGTTTACCTTCACCAAAAAATTGCGGCCGATAATCATTGGCTCGGATTCTGGGTGGTTGATATTGTTTGGAATAATCGCTCGGCCGCGCGCAATTTCGGCGCGCACAAACTCAGGGGTGATCAATTCAGGCAAATTCGCGCCAAAATTTTGCCCAGCGTGGCGGCGCAGCAGGCTTTTTTCCAGCATTAGTTCCATACGCTGGTTTTCCCGAATCGCGACGAACTCCATCTCCGGCGTAATCTCACCTTTGCGGGCGTAGTGCATTTGGCTCAGATTGCGGCCCGGTTTGGCGATTTTGGGTTTTGGCGGATCAGCAAAGCGAATGCTCGCAGTTTTGGCATCAACCAATCGAGCCTGCCCAAAATGCGAGCTGGGGCCGGGCATAATGTCGAAATCAGCGCGCTCGTTGATCCATGGACCGCGCACGTCAGGCAGGCCGCGCATTAAATCAATCTCGATGTTGTGATCGGTATATGCGCCTGAAGTGTCGTACACCGCAATCGGCGGATTGTGCTCGCTGCCGAACATTTTCGGCGTTTGCGATTGCTGCACTTCACGCATCGGCACTTGGATATCCGGCCTGGAGCCTTGCACATAAATTTTGTTGGAGTTCGCAAACGGCCGTCGCAGCTCGTCATTTAGTACTTCTGAAGGTTCAATGGGCTTTAACTGTGCATTCATGGATTTTAGCCTTGACAATAAAGCGCAAGATTAACATGCGGGTGTCTGCTGTACGTTGAGGTTTTAAAAGGTTGGGTGCGATCGGGTGTGATTGAATAAAACGTTGCTTTTAAAACCTGCCTCTATCGGCCATGTCATTAATCAAGTTATGAACTGAATGGATCGCCGAACTGTGTTCGGCACACTTTTTCCTTCAGGTATCAGGCTTGCCGAAAACAGCTCGACGATCCAACTGAAACTTTTTGGTGGATCGCTTAATGCCATTGCAAGCTAGCTGTTAGAATCTCAGAGATTGAAAACGATGGAAATCAAACATGAGCGAAATCAAACAAGCTATGCCGAACTTAGCCCGGCACGAGGGCGTTTGGGAAGGCTGGTATCGCACTTACGACGCCGATGGCAATAAGATCGACGAACATCGCTCGCGCTTGATTTGTCGCTTTCCCGATTCCGGTCCGTTTGAATACTTTCAAACCAATATCTACACCTGGCCGGACGGCCGCGTGGAAACCCGCGATTTTCCTGCAACGTATAAAGATGGCCGTATCCACTGGGATAATGAGCTGATTACTGGCTGGGCCGCCGAAGTGGGACTGGACAGCTTTAATCGCACGCTAATGCTGAATTGGGTTCGCAAGGGAGAGCCAAACACCTACTTATACGAAATGATTAACACCAGTGACTGCGGCAAAATGCGTTCGCGGGTTTGGCAGTGGCTGGATGCGGGCAAGCTGAAAATTCGTACGCTGATTGATGAAGTGAAAGTGTCGGATAGCTGGGAAGGGCTTTAGTGCGCTTTTCGCGGCAAGCATCACAGTTTCTTGAGCAACGTTCGGGCATCAATACCAAATAAAAACTGAGACTCAATTAGGCTTCCGGCATGGATGAAAGACGACAGCAGCAGCGCTACCCGATCCACGGGCCGGTGCATATAATTACCCCGCGCGGCAGATTTTCTTCCGAAATTTACGATATCTCGCTCAATGGTGCGCTTTTGATGCGCGCAGTGGACACTGAGCTCTTGGTCGGCGAGACCATTGACGTAGAGCTGGCACTGACCGGCGCACCCGAATTGCTAGCGAAAGCGCGGGTTGCGCATTTGCGGGGCGACCGGATTGGCGTGGAATTCCAGGATATGGGCACGCGAGATTTTGACGTTTTCTCTGGATTGATGCTGATGCTGGCGCAGCAGGCTAGGCCGAGCTGGACGGCGGCATAGTCGCATTTGCCACTTTTCGCTCACAGATAATCGCCTCTCGCGCAACTTTGAGTGACTTATCACGCGCCCACATGCGCTCGATAGCAGCGATTTTTTCTTCCCAGGTCATCTGCTGCGCAATTTGCCGCCATGCTTGTTTACGACGAATGATGAAAGCCTCAAAGTCCTCGGGTTTAAGCCATTCGTCGGACATAGATTTCCCAGCGATCCTGTAAATTGTGAGATTCAACCAGTGCTTTCAACACCGAGCATTGGAAAGCATCGGTAGCAACTAAAGCATCGACGCGCTGATAATCCTTTGCTCTACCCAATTGCAAGGCAATAGCAGCTAAAAATAAGCTCGCGGCAATCGCGCCACCGATCGCAAATCGCTGCAGCAAAGATTCGAGCTGTAGCGTCAGCATCGTTTCAAGGGCTAGTTTCATAAAGTGATTTTAGCAGACCTGATTAGCGTTAACCTTTGTTTTTCTCCCCAAAAATTTCGCTTTCCTCGTCATCCCCGCGCAGGCGGGGATCCAGTACAGGTGTCAAAAATTCGCAAGAAAAACAACAAACTGCAAATAGCGCGCTTTTTTATCCGCGAGTTGACTGGAAGCTCCCTGAACCTGGATTCCCGCCTTCGCGGGAATGACGATATAGAATCCTTCTACTTCTTACCGCGATCCGCCTGCACGCGCGCGTTTTCGGTCAAGTGCTTTTTACGCAGGCGAATGGCCACTGGCGTGACTTCGCAGAGCTCATCGTCGGCGATGAATTCTAGGCTTTGCTCTAGCGAGAAACGAACTGGCGGTGTCAGAACCAGCGCGTCATCTTTGCCTGACGCGCGAAAGTTGGTTAGCTGCTTGGCTTTGAGCGCGTTTACGGTCAAATCATTATCTTTCGCGTGGATGCCGACCAATTGGCCTTCGTATATTTCATCGCCTGGCGACACAAACAAGCGGCCGCGTTCTTGCAGGCTGTATTGCGCGTAAGCCGGTGTTGGGCCGGTGCCGTTTGAGATCATCACGCCGTTCGGGCGCGGTGCAATTGAACCTTTGACCGCTGGGCCGTAATGGTCAAACACGTGGAACAGCAATCCGGTGCCGCCGGTGATTGTTTTGAACTCCGTTTGGAAGCCGATCAGTCCGCGTGATGGCATCAAGTAATCCAGTCGCGTTCGGCCTTTGCCATCGTTTTCCATGTTTTTCATTGAGCCGCTGCGCTCATTTAAGCGCGAAATCACGCTGCCTTGATTGGCTTCTTCTAAATCGACAACGACTTGCTCGAACGGCTCGCACACTACGCCGTCGATGATTTTGGTGATCACTTCAGGGCGCGAGAGGGCCATTTCGTAACCTTCGCGGCGCATGGTTTCGATTAGAATCGATAAATGCAGCTCGCCACGGCCTGAGACTTTGAACTTGTCTGGATCTTCGGTTTCTTCTACGCGCAGCGCGACGTTGGTCTGCGTTTCTTTCATCAAACGATCGCGGATCTGGCGCGAGGTCATGAACTTGCCTTCTTTACCAGCAAACGGTGAATTGTTCACGCAGAAATAGATGCTGATCGTTGGCTCATCGACCATCAGCTGCGGTAGCGCTTCTGGGAAGTCCGGGTGGCAAATGGTGTCGGAAATGCTGAGCTTTTCTACGCCGGTGATGGCGACGATATCACCGGCCTGTGCTTCGGGAACTTCGATGCGGGTTAATCCCATGAAGCCTAAAATCTGCAAGATCTTGCCGTTGCGCTTATTGCCCTCGCGATCAATCACAACAATCTGCTGATTGGTTTTCACGGTGCCGCGCTGGATGCGGCCAATGCCGATTACGCCAACGTAGTTGGAGAAATCGAGCTGCGAAATTTGCATCTGAAAACCGCCATCGACATCCACCGGAGGAGCTTTGACGCGATCCACAATGGTTTGAAACAGTGGTGTCATGTCGCCTTCGCGTACGGTGTCTTCTAAGCCGGCGTAGCCCATGAGCGCGCTGGCGTAAACGATTGGGAAGTCGAGCTGCGTGTCGTTTGCGCCTAAGCGGTCAAACAAATCAAAGGTTTGATCGACAACCCAGCTCGGGCGCGCGCCAGGGCGATCAACTTTATTGATAACCACGATTGGGTTCAGGCCTTTTTGGAACGCCTTTTGCGTTACAAAGCGCGTTTGCGGCATTGGGCCGTCGACCGCATCAACCAGCAACAACACGGAATCGACCATACTCAAAACGCGCTCGACTTCGCCGCCGAAATCGGCGTGGCCTGGGGTGTCAACGATATTGATGCGGTAATCCTGCCACGCAATGGCGGTGTTTTTTGCCAAAATGGTAATGCCACGTTCTTTCTCAAGATCGTTGGAATCCATCATGCGTTCGCTGGAAACAAAGCGTTGCGAAAAAGTGTTTGATTGCTTGAGCAGGCAGTCCACAAGTGTGGTTTTGCCGTGGTCGACGTGCGCGATAATGGCGATATTGCGTAATTTTTCGATCATGGGCGTCCTGCCTCTGGGCTGTTCTATATTGAATGGGCCGGAGTCTACCCGGCATAATTTGAACCGTTGCTCCTTTTTGGAGCTTTGACACGTAGTTGGCAGGCTATGGCTGCGCCAAACTGAATGAGGCTTTAGGTTGGGGCCGAATCCGCTTGGACAATCGAGACAAACAGAGAACCTGGATTCCGATCTACTGTGTGACACTCGACACTCGAGCGACACCGAATGTTTGGTCCCCAATTCTTCGGCAACACACCCGACTTCGATTTGACGGACAACTACGCCCCACCTCGTCATCCTCGCGAATGCGGGGATCCAGAACAGGTGTCAAAATTTCTTTCTCGCTCCTAGCGCGCCGAAATCAGCGCATTTTTTACCTGATGAGCACACTGAAAGCTCGGTGAGTCTGGATTCCCGCCTGCGCGGGAATGACGATAGTGTAATCGAAAGTGAATTAGCAATTTCAAAAATTGCCTCAATTTGGCCCCGCATTCAACGGCGTAATCGCTTGGATATCCAGATTGCTGCGTAGCCAACTGCCGCTCAGCGGTGCTAGCAAGTTGAAATTAGTATCGATAATCCCGGTGCCCCGGCCGGACACATCGCGCTTTAACGTGCGCTTTTGCGTGCCAGCACTAGTGGCGGTTGGGTTGATGTCCATCCATGCGCAGTTCGGGCAATGTACTTGATAGGAAAACGCATTGAGATCACCGACGTTCGAATCGGGCTCTTGCGCCAACACCCAGCGCGGCTGGCCTGCGCTATCGTAAATGTAGCTCAGAATAAACATGCTGGGTACGCTGCCGACGAAGCTCTCGTAGGTTTGGCCCCAGCCACCTTCACCGGATCGAAAATAGTGTGCGGTCAAATCAGGCACGGAAGCGGTGCGCCCGGCTAGTAAGTGAACTAACTTATCGGTGCCTGATAAGCCACTGTTAAACTGATAGCTCATGACCATATTTTCCCGGTCAACCACACTGATTTGCGCACTGCCAACCGTTTCCCGCGTGACGGTAAACGTGGCGGCATTGACATTGCGGGTCAGCTTGACGATTGGCGCGCGCACTTGATCGCCGCGCAAATCGCCCTCAATTGAATACCAGGTTGAATTGCGATTGGCTTCACCAGTGAACCAAGTGCCCAAAAAATACGGCGCTTGGCCGGTGCGCGGAATGGTAAACGCGACTAAGCCATTGCCACCGCGCACGAAGTTATAAAACGAGCCGCCGCGAAATTCTGATGCGGCTGGCACGGCGCAATTAGGTGCGACTTGGCAGTTGCCCGCCGCGCCTATAGCAATGGCGTAGCTTCGCCCGGTTTCACTGATTGAGCGCTCATCAACGCCCGGCAAAAGATTGATGTTCGCCGTGCTGGCGCAGCTTGCGGTTTTGCTGACTAAGAACTCGGTGCTGGCGGCGGCTGTTTGCCCGATTGCAATCGCGCCTAAACTGGCGGTGCTTTTAGCAAACGTGAGTGCATCCGCCGTATTTTGCACGGGTTGGCTAGCCGGGTGGAAAAAGCACACTGCGCTATCGGTAGCAACGCGCCTGCCGCCTGTTGTTGTGGGGCATGCGTAGTTAAGATTGCCAACGCCTGTGTTGAGCAATCCAGTCACCGCGCCTGCAATGCCCGCAGCGGGAATATTGCGTCGGTATTGATAAACAATCTCGCGTGCGCCAGGGTACAAGATGGCTTGCATGTCGAAATTGCCGCCGAGCGGTAAACCTGATCCGTTTAAAACGTCCATGTTGCGCCATTCTAGTACCACACAGCGGGTGTCTGCGTTTGCTACATCCGCTGGCCTTGGGCACGTAGCAAACGAGCCTGCGCGCAGTTCGCCTGCGCGCAAATCTGAGTGAAATACTTGCAAGCGCTTGCCTATGCCATCGCGGGCAGGCGTCAATCCACAATTACCGTTTAAATCACCGCCTGAGAGGCCCGCACCCGGATTCAGCACTACATAGCCATTGGTACTCATCATGATCTTGCTGACGGATTCGCCGTAAATTTCAATGGTTGTGCCCAAATCAATCGGGCTGGTACGTCCATCATCGACGGCATCAAATTGGCCTGATGGCTGCAAAGCCAGCACCGGTGCCGCACTAACATCAACGTAGCTATTCGCACATTGGCCACGAATGCTATCTGAGTGCCGGTAGCCAAACGCATCGGCAGCGCTCAAATTTTGTGTGGCGCTACTTTGGCTAAACTGCGCCGCTGCGTTTAAAGTATTCACCGTGCCAGAATTTCGCACATTGGTACTCAAGCGCCAACGCTCACCGGGCTCGACAGTGGTGTCGCCATCGCCACAGACTTGCGCCAGCGTGCTAGCTGTTTCAGGAACCAGTAACGGCGCGCGAATATCAACCGCTCGAGTAACCGTGGTCGCACAGTTCAAAGCGTCAGTTACTTTGACGCGAATATTGTTGCTAAAGCGCTTGTTGTAGCGCACCGTCAGCTGCGCTAAGCCAGTGGTGGAGGCACCCGCGTTACGATCGGTCAAACTATCGGCATCAATTTCCCACTCCACTTTGTATGGCGCTTGACCCAAGCTAATCTGCGCGCGATAAACGGTGTCAGTGCCCGCCTCCAATGGGCCAGTTACGGTTAAATCGACTTGTGGGGCAGTGCAGGTGGGGGTTACGTTTAGGCCATCTAAGGTCTGTACCGATGTTGCGTTGGGATCAAGGTGATCACGCAGTCTTGAAGTCGACGACCCCTCGCCTTCCCAGCCGGTAAACAGGCGGCCGTAGGTATCTGATTGACCATTGTTACTCGTACCGCTGCATTGCGCGCTGCCGCCGGAAAGCGTGCCAACTATTCTCTTTGTGTCCTGAGTAAAAAGAGCGCTACCGGAGGAGCCTTGTTCGGTGGTGCCTGAATCCCAATTTGTAACCTCTAAACCGGTGCCGGGCGACAGTAAGATCGAACCCACATTAAAAGTAGTGTTCCTGATCAGTACCGGATTGTTCTCAAGGCTAATTCGTTTCTCATCTCCAGCCGGATGATGTATTGCAACCGCAGAAGCCGGCGCAGCATCACGCCTATCCCAGCCTGCCCAAAACGCATTTGCAGCGGCAGGAACAGCGCCATTGAGTCTAAGCAGCGTGACATCAGAACGCCCTGAACTGGCTAATAGCTGTGCGCCACTTTGCGTTGGCAAACCACTTGGGCTTGGCGAGCTGATTTCACCACCACTGAGCGCTCTGCAGGTGCTGCTTTGATAATTGTAGAAAACTACGACGGAATTAGCTTCTGATTGCGAGTCCAAACAATGCCTTGCTGTCAAAAAAATAGGTGATCGATTTTGAGCCGTGTTGTTAACAAGCGTCCCCGTACAAAGCCCACCACCCGCGCTATACCGCGCAACCGATCGAATTTGATCCCGATATGGATTGCCTTGAGGGCAAATGGTATCGACATTGCAGCCGCCCGCTTTTGGCACCGCGCCGGAAGGCGAGTAGTCAAAGCCTCGGTAGCCCTGATTAACTGACTTAACGCCGAGGCGAACGAACTCGCGCTCATTTGCAGCTACTGTCAATTCAAGCGTAATCGTTTCACCCATCAGCGCAGCGGTTGGCAGGCTTTCTTGCAAGTTATTGTGCTGATCGCTAAAAGTTAGAATTTGCGCTGGCTGCAATTGACCGCCTACGAATTGGGAATCGCCTGAAACCGTTAACGTGGCGCTGTGCGGCAGGCGAAATGGCTCTAGTTGAATATCAATAGTTTTCGCCGCAAGTGCGCTAATTTGCGCACGCCAAACCAGCATGCTTTCTTTGTTGGTTGACCAAACCCCGCCTTCCAAACTTAGCTTTTTCGCCTGTTCGGCATGCATTAGATGCGTCACTGCATAGCGATAACGCGCTGATTTGCTTGCGTTTTGATGATCTTCAGCCGCGACTTTGGCTCGATCCAAAGCCGGTAAAACCACTCGAGCGCTTTCTGGAAAACTTTGCACCGTGGTTTGTGCGTGCATCGGTGCGGCGAATAATATTGCGCCTGCAAAGCATGCGGAAATAGTAAGCGTTGCTTTCCGTGTTGAATTCATGGGGTATTCCTTGGGTCAGTTACTGAGTCGAGTCTAGCTTAGCTACGGCTGATTGGTGCTAATTCGCGCACACGTAAAATTTGCGAGTGCGATTATTTCCCTCACCCAAACTTTTACGTTTCGATTCCTTTTTACCCACTTGCCGACAAATTGCATTCGGTAATATGCGTTTGACAACTTTTAAAGGACGCCAGCGCATGAACGGAACGCCGATTAGCATTGCTACGCTGGGTTTTACCGGCGATTTAGCCAGTCGTTTGATGGGTTTACTGGCAGCACAAGCGCTTTCGCAGCCCAATCGCGTTGAACTTAAAAGGCCAGACGCTGCGGATGTGGTGATTGTTAGCCATTTGCCGGGTTTGCAAGCGCCTAGCGGCAAAACCATTGTGCAATACGTTGAACGGCTCAGCGATGCGAATCCAAAACAGCTGTGCTTGGTTGCGCCCATCAATGCGGGCAGTATTAGCGCATTGCTGACCACGTTGGAAGGTTTATTTCGCAGCAAAGGCAATCAAACTTTTGCGGTCAGCAATTTAAACGATACCAGCGCTACTTTAGGCACCGCAAAAAAGCTTGATTTGAAGGCGCTGATTGTTGACGACAGCGCGGCGGTGCGCGCGCAGGTGACTGAAGCGCTTTCGAGCGCGGATGTCGATTGCACGGCGGTTGAAAGTGCGGCGTTAGCGCTACAGCGCTTGCAAACGGAGCGCTTTGACATCGTGGTTTTGGACGTCGTAATGCCCGGTATGGACGGTTTAGAAGCCTGCAAACAGGTGCGCGCCGGCAAAAGCGGTTTGGACACCACCATCATTATGTTAACGAGCCAATCCGCACCTGCCATGCGCGTGCAAGCGGCGCTTTCCGGGTGTGATGCATATTTGACCAAGCCGATTGATAAGCAAAGCTTGTTCACCGCCATTGATAAAGCCATCGCCAAACGCGCTGAGCTGCGCGGCGTGCCGATTTCAGGTTTGCAATCAGGGCGCGGGTTCATGGGGTTGTTGGCGAGGTTGCGGGGATAGTGTAAGGATTTGGCGATTGATATCGTCGTAGACACGTCCGTTATTATTGCAGTCATAGCAGACGAGCCGGAAAAGGCATCACTAGTGTTTCAATCCCAGGGTGCGAAATTGTTTGCTCCGCGCTCACTTTATTGGGAAATCGGCAACGCTTTTTCTGCAATGCTTAAGCGCCAGCGCGTGACCCTCGAGTTGGCTAAAGCTGCAATTGAGACTTTCAAACACATTCCAATAACCTTGACAGATATAGATTTGATTCAAGCGATAGAACTGGCAGCTAAATTCAACATCTATGCTTATGATTCCTACACCATTGCTTGCGCAATAAACCAAAAATGCCCTTTGCTTAGTCTGGATGCAGGCTTAATCCGCGCAGCTAAAGCGGCTGGAGTAGACGTCTTAGAGGTGAAACGAAATCATGCAAACCTATCTTGAAACCCAGCAAAGTCTTTCCTCTCTGCTCGAGCAAGCTTGCCAACTTGGCGAGGTTCGTATTCGGCGAAACGATGGCCAAACTTTTGTACTTAAGTCGGAAAAGGCCAGGAAATCTCCGCTTGATGTTAAAAGCGTCGACTTAGGTATCTCTACGGACGAGATTATTGGGTTTATTCGTGAAGGGCGAAAGGCATTTTGAGCGCATGATTGGGCAGGGATCAACCTGGTCGTGCAAACGGCTTACGCTCTTCCCAACCCGTACCCCGTAAAGGGAGAGTGGCTAAAATTGGGCTTTGCGGTGATTAAAGCTTCAATAGGCTTACATCCCCAAAAACACCTCGCTTTCACGCTATGATGCGCCTCGCCATCAGCTCCAACTAAACCCTCAACCGAGCGCAGACTTGCTAGTTTTTTCCCACGCGGATTGCTTTTTACATCAACCCGGTTACGGCCACCCAGAATCGCCAGAGCGTTTGCGCGCAGCGTGGGATGCGTTGGCCGCGATGAATTTGCCGATCATTGATGCGCCATTCGCGCCCGAATCGGCGCTTTTGAACGTCCACACGCCGAGCCACGTCAAGCGCTTGCTGGCATTGCAAGGCTGCGCTGAATTGGTCGCGATTGACGGTGACACGCGTATTAGTCCGGGCTCCATCAACGCGGCTTTACGCGCTGCGGGTGCCGGTTTAGCTGCATTAGATGCGTTAATGGCGGGTAGTGATCAAACGGCTTTTTGTGCGGTGCGCCCGCCTGGGCACCACGCCAGTGCGAACGAGGCGATGGGTTTTTGCTTGTTCAACTCCGCAGCGATTGTAGCGGCGCAAGCGCTGGAGCTGGGTCTAGCGCGCGTTAGCGTGGTGGATTTTGACGTCCATCATGGCAATGGCACACAGGATATTTTTTGGCATGAACCGCGCGTGCAGTACTTATCCAGCCATCAAGCGCCGCTTTATCCTTACAGTGGCGCGGCAGCCGAGCGTGGCGATAGCGGCAATATTGTCAACGCACCGATCCCAACCGGTGCCGGAGATGCACAATTTCAGCAGGTTTGGGAAACCCAGCTGCTGCCCAAATTGGCGGCATTTGCACCGGAGCTGATCATCATATCGGCAGGTTTTGATGCGCACGCGCTGGACCCACTCGCGGGTTTGAATGTGCATGCAGGTAGCTTTGCTTGGCTGACCCGAAAGCTGTGTCAGCAAGCCGGTGTGAGCGCAAGTGGGCGAGTAATTTCGCTGCTGGAAGGCGGCTACAGCTTGAGCGCGCTGCGTGAATGCATAACCGCGCATGTGCAGGCGCTATTGGCGCCGTACCAGCTTGATTCAACCAACTCTGATCGTGTCAATTAACAAGGAAAAACCGATGGCCACTGTACTCGTTGAAGATGATGCCGCAACCCGTGCCTATTTATTTGATGCTTTGCAGCGCTGCCCGGCTTTGCAGCCGGTTTACTTTGCTGAGAACGTCGCCAGCGGACTGTTGGCGCTGCAAAAACATCACCCCAAACTGCTGCTGGTGGATTTAGGGCTGCCCGATGGCGAAGGCACGCAGCTGATCGCCTACGCTTCACGCATGACACCTCGCCCGGAAGTGCTGGTCATTTCATCGCTCGGTGATGAAACCCACGTGGTACGGGCGTTAGAAGCGGGTGCGAGCGGTTATTTGCTAAAAGATGAATCGCCCGAAGCCATTGGCCAAGCCGCGCTGCGCGTGTTGGATGGCGAAGCGCCAATTTCACCCGCGATTGCGGTGCATTTACTCAAGCGCTTTCGCCCGATGAGCGAACCGGTTAGCAATCCGCTGAGCGAGCGTGAAGTTGATATTTTAAAGCTGATCGCCAAAGGCCTGCGGCACGATGAAGTGGCGGAAACGCTTGGACTTAAGTACAGCACGGTGGTCAGCTATGTGCGTGATATCTATCGAAAATTATCGGTGCATTCGCGCACCGAGGCACTGTTTGAAGCGCGCCAGCTTGGCCTGCTGCGCGAATAAATTCGCCCGATGCGCATACCCGGCCTACTCAGCGCAGGCGTGTTTTTACTGTTCGGCAGCGTATTTGGCTGGCTGCTCAGCAACCCGCAGGTACCGCCCGGCGCACAAAATTTAGTTAGCCTGCAAAATGATCTCGGCGAGCAATTTGAGCTACCGAAAAACGGCGTACTGCGCTTTGCCAAAGCGTCCTCAACCGACAGCAACCTTATGCTGCGCACCACGTATGTGATCGATGCGATCGCGCCGGTGCCCAGTGCGATCTGGCTTGGCTATGTCAATCAGCCGGTCGAGCTGATCGTCAACGGCGCGCGCATGGAAAAGCTGCGGCTGCTGCCTGGCGCAGATGATGCCGGTTTGCGGCAAAGCTATTTGTTTTTTTTGCCGCCTGAATTGCTGCACGCCGGTGGCAATAGTGTTGCGCTATATTTTCGCAGCCCAAACGCCAGCGCTACGCTGTTTTCTCCTTCGCTGCACCGGGGTTTAGTGCTGGGGGATTTGTGGGTTGGCCCTCGTGATCAATTGGAAGCGCATTTCTATCAGCATTATCGCATTCGCGTCACGCTGACTGAAGTTGCCGCGCTGTGCGCCGCGATTGTGGCGGCGTTCGCGGCCATGCTGTGGATTTCCCGCCGGAAGGAGGCCATCTACGGCTGGTTTGCACTCGGCGTCGCGCTATGGCTGGTTTATCTGTGGCACTTTGTTTGGTATCAGGCACCGTTCGTGGGGGCAAGCTGGATCGCCGGCATCACCATAGCGCTGGCGTTTTCACTGCTGGCCATTCGCCGGTTCGTTAATAGCTTTTTGCAGCAGCAAATTGGCTCGCTAGCCAGCCTAAAAACTCCGCGCGCTGCGCTTGATCGCGGCATTGACTGGCTAGTCATTTTGGCGGTAACGGCGCTTATTAGCCTATCTGTAGTAGCCCCAAGCGCTAGCCTGGGCTCGAATTTGATCGAATTTTTTATGCGCGTGCTGATGCCAATCGTTTTACTGGTGCAATCGCTGCGCATTTGCTGGCTGCTGCTCGCGCATGCCAAAGCGGTGCGCCGTGATGATGCCTATTGGCTTGCATCCGCCGCCTTGTTGGGTTTGGCTTGCGCAGTGTTAGATACCGGAACCCGCCAAGGCTGGCGCACCGAACTGGCGCTGCCGATTCTACAGCTCGCGATCCTGCCGATTGTCGTGGTGTTCGGCTATTCACTATTGCAGCGATTTTTGTATTTGCTAGGCGCAATTGAGGCAGAAAATGCGCTGCTAGATCGGCGAATCTTGGAAAAAAGCAGCGCGCTAGAGGAGCAATTTCAAGCGCGTCGACAGCTCGAAAAAGAAAAGCTGCTGAGTGAAGAGCGACACCGGCTTGCTACCGATTTGCATGATGGTGCGGGCAGCCAACTAGTTTCGCTGCTAGCCGCCGTGCGCCATTCCGGCATGAGCAGTCAACAGATGGAGCAAGCGCTGATTGAGGCGATTGCCGATTTGCGCTTGGTGATGGATTCGATTGACAGCTTCGGCGCGGATTTGGCCGAAGCGCTCGGGCAATTTCGATCGCGTTTAGAGCCGCGCTTGAAGGCGGCTGGCTTGCACTCAATTTGGCGCACGGCGAATTTGCCGGAAGGCTTAAAGCTATCGCCCCGGCGCATGCTCAATATTTTTCGGGCCTTACAAGAAGCGCTAGTCAACGTGATCAAACACGCCAAAGCCAGCGAAGTGCAGATTAGCGCGCGCGAGGCTGGCAGCGCACTAGAATTCATTGTGCAAGATAATGGCGTGGGCATTGCCGATTTACCCGATAAAGGCAGCACCCCGCGCGGGCGCGGCCGGCTCAATTTGGAGCAGCGCATGAAGGCGCTTGGTGGCTATGCGCGCTTTCAAGCGGCTAGTCCGAATGGTTTAGCGGTGCATTTGCTGGTGCCGATCCCGAATGCGAATGAAACTAACTTATAATTCCGATTCCTAATCAAAACGCTTCAGGCTTTGGTGCGTTGCGGTCTCCTAGACGTACTTGAGTACGCCTTCGTCGATCCTCGCGTCGCCGCCTTGGAATCGTCTCGATTAAGAACTGGAATATTTCCAACATATTGATGTAACCAGGAGCCGCAAAATGAACCCGAATTTTCTAGATTTTGAACAGCCGATTGCCGAGTTAGAAGCCAAACTGGCCGAGCTAAAAAGCGCAAGTGACGACAGCGCTATCAACATCGAAAAAGAAAGCGGCCAGCTCAAGCTGAAAATTAACGCGAAAACCCAGGAAATATTTAGCAATCTAACTTCCTGGCAAGTCACCCAGCTATCCAGGCACCCGTTGCGCCCGCATGCGCTTGATTACATCGGCGCAATCTTTAGCGAGTTTCACGAGCTAGCCGGCGATCGCAGCTTTTCGGATGACGCAGCGATTGTGGGCGGCCTAGCCAAGCTCGATGAAATTGCCGTGATGGTGATCGGCCAGCAAAAAGGCCGCGATACCAAACAAAAAGTGCGGCGCAATTTCGCCATGCCACGCCCTGAAGGCTATCGCAAAGCGCTACGGCTTATGCAAATGGCCGAGCGCTTTGGCTTGCCGGTGCTCACGCTGATTGATACGCCGGGCGCGTACCCCGGCATCGGTGCTGAGGAGCGCAATCAATCCGAAGCGATTGCGCATAATTTGCTGGTGTTGAGCGATTTACGGGTGCCGATTGTGGCCAGTGTGATTGGCGAAGGCGGCTCCGGGGGCGCGCTCGCGATTGGCGTGTCAGATGTAACGCTGATGCTGCAGTACGCGACTTATTCGGTCATTTCTCCAGAGGGCTGCGCCAGCATTTTGTGGAAAAGCGCGGATCGCGCCAAAGATGCCGCCGAGGCCATGGGCATTACTTCAGATCGGCTCAAATCACTTAAGCTGATTGATCATATCGTGCCGGAACCTTTGGGCGGCGCGCATCGGGACCTTGATAAAATTTGTGCGAATTTAAAATCCGCCATCAAGGCTGAGCTACTACGCTTAAAAGCCATCCCGCTGGATGCATTGTTAGATCAGCGCTACCGCCGTTTGCGCGGCTATGGCGAAGCAAAGGCGGCATAGCATTTGCGTGCGAAGAAAAATCCGGAATTTGATCCGCTTTCAGCGGCGCTCAACCAGTTCTGGCAAGCGCTTGCCGACAAGCCCGCCAGTTTTTCAGTAGCGATTTCCGGCGGCGTCGATTCATTTGCGCTCGCACATGCCGCAGCCGCGTTCGCTAAAACACGCGGGCTAAAGCTGGCACTGCTACACGTCGACCATGCGCTGTTTGACGATTCTGCCGACTGGGCCGATTTTTGCCGAGCGTATGCCAACAAACTGGGGGTGGCGTTTTATAGCAGCCGGATTAACGTGGATATTCATGCGGGTTTTGGCCTAGAAGGCGGCGCGCGTATTGCCCGCTATCAAGCGCTAGCTGCGCTCGCCGATAGCGCTAGGCTTCCGAACGAATTAGGCCTGCCGCTGGTCATGACCGCGCACCAGCAAGATGATCAAGCCGAAACCGTATTATTGCGCATGCTGCGCGGCGCGGGTACGCGCGGGCTAGCGGCGATGGCGAGCGAACGCATTCAATATGTGGATGGACAAGCGCGCTATCGACTCGCAAGGCCATGGCTTTGCGTTTCCCGCGCTGAGATCGAGCAATATGCCAATCATCATCAGCTTCAATGGCGCGAAGATTCGCTCAATTTACGAATGCAATCGCCGAGAAATAATCTGCGCCGCCAGCTGATGCCCGCACTGCGCAAAATTGCGCCTGCATTGAATCGCACGCTGGTACAGCTTGCCGCGCAAGCGCGTGCAGATCGTGATTTGATCGCGGGCTTCACCGAAAAGGCTTTGGCGCGCTGCATTACGCTTGATCCAAATGTGCTTAATTTGCGCTTGCTGCGCGCCGAGCCATCGGGCTTGCATATTCACATGCTGCAAAGCTGGCTGAGCGAACGGGCAAGTCTGTATTTTCCGGGCAATACCTTACCCGATGCAGCGGCGGCGCGCGCGCTGGTGCTGGCTATGGCGGCCTGTGCAAGTGGCGAGATGGCAATCGCAAATCACCATTACCTTCATCGCTATCGTGATTTGCTGTATTTTGCGCGCAAGGCTAGCGACGCAGAAAATCAAGCTAGAGCCGAATTTTCGCAGCTCTGGGATTTGCAAACGCCGCTGCGATTGCCGGGTGGCGATCAGCTCTTGGCGATTTTGCCTGCGGGCCTTGCGCCACCCAATATCGTGCTATCCGTGCGCTTTAGAGCAGGCGACGCCGTGCTGCGCCCCGCCGGGCGCGGTTTGTCCAAATCGCTTAAAACGCTGTTTCAAGAACAGGCGATCCCGCCGTTTTTGAGAAATCGCTTGCCGCTAGTCACACTAGCGCCACACTCGGATGCTGAGATTGAAGCGGTCGTCGGCGTGGCCATGAGTCAGCGATTAGCTGATGCGCTGGGAAGCTGTCAGCTGAGGTTTGAGGAAGCAAACTAACTAGTGGTAGACAGCTTCCTACCGATTCAGATATAGTTAGGTTATAAGCGATTTGCTTACGAAGCATTGATCGAGCAAAGTCAAATGGGTGCAAAAGTGAAAAGCGAAACATCTGAATTGGTTTCTGGATCTCATTCAGGGCCTGAGTCCAGTGCGAAATTTGAAGAATCATTAGGCGAACTTGAAGGCCTTATTGGCAAACTAGAAGCGGGCGAATTGAGCCTTGATGAAACCGTTCACAGCTTCGCGCACGGCATGGCGCTTTACGAGACCTGCAAAAATGCGCTCGATTCCGCCCAGCTGCGGGTTGAGCTGCTGCTTAAAGGCAGCGCTGATTTGAATGCGCGCGTGCCGTTTGAGGCGAAGTCGCCGTAGGTTTTGTTCTGCCTAGAACAGCTCCCTCGCCCATCGCCGAGTTGTTTACGAATCAAAGAATCGAAACGAAAAATTGAAAAAACCGCAATTCAGCAGATTGACGCGCCTAAAACCCCAAATTCGGGGTTTTTTCACATCAAAGCCCAGTCGACTGTCGTTTTGTATTCGCAATCTCGTAACTAAGCTCATCATTCGACAGATAATCCGTGTCGATCAAACCCAGCACTAAAAATAAACGAGAAACCTATGCGCAGCTTGATGAGCCACCTATCCGGAATTGTTTTAAGCGTACTTGCAGCCAACGCATTCGCTGGCGATGCCGCGTGGACGCTCTCAGGCCCCGATGGCGGAGGGCTTCGGTTTTTACAAACCAGCGCCGCTAACTTGAATCGCGTCTACGTTGGTTCCAACAACGCGCTGTTTCGCAGCGACGACGCCGGACTGACTTGGACAAGGCTGGCAGCAAATGCCGATATTGGCTTTACCGTTGCGCTGGCGGTTAGCCAAACCGATGCAAACGTGCTTTACGCGGCGAGTGATAAGGTGCGTAAAAGCGTCGATGGCGGCAATACCTGGATTACTGTGAATGTTTTAACGCTGCCCGATCCACTTTTCGCGCCGCAAGATTTGGTCATTGCGCCGGGCGCAAGCAGCACACTGTATCTTAGTACGCGTTCCAATGGCCTGTTTAAAAGCACGGATGCGGGCAGCACCTGGGCGCGCATCGGTGCTGCTACCCTGCCCGCTCACCTGGGCAAAATTGCGGTTGACCCCACCAATACCAGCCGCTTGGCGGTGGCGCCTTGCCACGAAAGCGATCTGCCGTACGCAGGCGCGCCGATGTACCGCAGCGTTGATTCTGGAGCCACGTTTACTGCAGCCACAATAACGGGCACTGCAGCTGGCTATTTCGCGTGCGCGTCGGCTTTGGAGTACAGCGCTGTTACGCCTGGGCTCATTACTGGGTTTGGATCAGATTACTTTCGCAGCATCGATGCCGGCGCAAACTACAGCGTGCTTAGCCTGCCGAGCAGTGGCGTCGGCAATCTAACGCAGGTGTCTAGGTTTTTGTTCACCAGTGCCAGCACGATCGTAGCCGGTGGATTGAGTGGCGGATTGTTAAGCAGTACCGATGCAGGCTTGAGCTTCACTTTTTCCGCTACCGCACCGACCTTCGCCGGCGCAAGCGCACCGCTGGAAGTGTTTGCGCTCAGCAACAAACCCGGCGATTCCAACGTGCGCTATGTTGTCACCGGCGATGGCTTTTTTCGCAGCAGTGATGCTGGTGCCAGCTGGACGCGCCAAAATGTCGGCGTGCGCGCGGTCAATGTGCGCGCCATTGCGCTAAACCCATTGGCCGCCAGCAATACATTTTACGTGGGCTATTCCGATGGCGCAGGGCAAAGCCGCCCTTTTTATCGCAGCACCAATGCGGGCGCAATCTGGGCTGATGCAGGCAACACGATTGATGCTGATTGGTTTCGTACCATTTTGTTAGACAGCAACACGGCGGCTAGCGCAAATCAAGTGCTGTATGCCGGCGGCCGTGATATTTCACCGCAGCGCCAACCGCGCCTGCGCGGCACGCCGGTTTACAAAAGTATGGATGGCGGAACCAATTGGATCCCGTTGACGAGCTTTGCCGGGCTTGCGCCGCCACCTGCGGCGTCCAACCCTATCGCATTGGGTAATTTAGGAACGGTGCGCGCGATTGTTCCTGATAAATTGATCACATCAGGCGGGCTATGGAGCAAGCTTTACCTGACTGCGAGCGGCGCTGGCAATTGCAGCGCAATCGGCGGTGCGGTTACCCTGACCGTTCCACGCATTTGGCGCACACTGGATGCAGGGTCAAACTGGAATACGATCAGTACCGCAGGTAGCGGTACCAGCGGCGCGGTAGGCACTGACGGGCTTCCAAGCGGTACCTGCATTGATTCTTTTGGTTTTCCGCAAGCCGATTACCCTATTCCAGTGCCGTTACTGGTCGATCCGGTCGATGGCAATACGCTGTATGTAGGAACCTATCTACGCTTTTATAACGAAGCGTCGGGCTATATCCCTAGTGCGGCAAATGGCATTTTCAAAAGCACTGATGGCGGCATTACCTGGGTACAGCGCTCGACGGGTTTGCCGCGCTACGCCGGCTCAAGCGCTTCGGCGCACGCTGTACTGGCGCTGGTGATTGATCCGAGCAATCGCAACATCCTGTATGCCGCCAGCAATCCTTTCGATAGCAGCGCAGCGAGCGGTAATGTGTATAAATCCATCGACGCAGGTTTAAACTGGGCGATAGCCGGCACTGGACTGGCTGGGCAAGATATTCGTGCTCTTCTGATTGATCCAGACAATACGCTGCGCATTTATGCCTCCAGCGGCGGCAACGCACTCAATCCAGGCGCGGTGTTTGTATCGGAAAATGGCGGCTTGACCTGGAATTCAATTAGCGCTGGATTACCCACCGGATCTGCCACGGCATTGGCACTCAAAGGCAACACGCTTTATGCTGGCACTCGCTTTGGCTTGGCAGAATTTACCCGCGTGCTAGATGGCGATGGCGATGGCGCACCGAATGGTGAGGAAGGCGCATCATCGCCCACCGGTGATGGCAATGGCGATGGCATCGCTGATGCGCAGCAAGCCAATGTGGCCGCGAATGCGCTGACGGGCGCGAGCCGATCTACGCTGGGCCGTACCAATTACATCCTGGCGTCAACAGGCGTGGGTGGCAGCTGCAATCAGCTGTATGACGTAGTGTCGGTACCAGCAACCAGCTTTGGCATCGATGCCGCATTTGAGCGCAAAGCGCTAGGTGCATTTCGCTTTGAAATTGCTGGCTGCACTGCAGCTACGATTCGCTTGAATCTGCCTGATGGCGGCCTACAGCGCAATATGACGATCCGCAGCTTTGGCCCGGCCACTCAGGGCAGCGCGAGCAGCTTTCAATGGAATACGCTGCCTGCAAGTTTAAGCGCCGATGGCCGCACGCTAACTTTTACTCTGCGCGACAATCAGCTCGGCGACGCCAGAGCAGATAGCAATCGCATTTTGTTTCAAGGCGGGCCTGCGGCGGAGCTGATTCAGGATGGCTTTGAGTAACGTCCGTAATCAATTCAAGGCGGTGGAAAATTCGTCATCGCGAGGAGCGCAGCGACGTGGCGATCTCAACGCGCCTCAAATAAAAGGCGAGATTGCTTCGCTGCGCTCGCAAAGACGAAATTTAGGGTTTGGCAAAACTTCCAAGCCATTAGTGCACTTTGGCTCGCACGTTAAATTGGACCGATTGTCGCAACCCTAGCCATCATCGGCGGCGGCGTTGCCGGCCTTATGAGCTGCCAGCAGGCGATCGCTCAAAACGAATTCCATAAGATTTTGTGGTTTCGCGCTGATCCAAATAGCCTAGGCACCGCCTATGACACCCGCTGCCCGGCGCATTTATTGAATGTGCCAGCCAAACTCATGGGGCTTGATCCAAGCGCGCCCTCGGGATTTCACGACTGGCTTGCGCGCAATCGCCCTGGCCGCTGGCAGCCGGAGGAATTTGTGCCGCGCATGGAATTCGGCGCCTATATGCAGTCGGGTATTGATGCACTGGATGCGCGCGTGCAGCAAATTCATCTGCGCGCCGCTAGGGCTGAAAAAACCCAGCAGGGCTGGCGAATTTCGACAATTGGTGAAAGCTTTGATGCCGACGCGCTAATTGTTGCACCGGGTTTCCCACTTGCGCAGCTTTCGCGTGCATCAGCGAATGTACCCGGCGTATTCGAGGCCTGGCAGTGGTTTAACGAAGTTGCCAACACAGCAATCGTGCAGCGATTAGCTGACAAGGTTTTGCTGGTCGGCAGCGGCTTGACGGCGGTTGATATGGTGCTCGGTTTGCGTGCGCTGGGCTATGCTGGTGAAATTGAAGTGGTGTCCAGCTCAGGGCACTGGCCGTTGCCACACGCGATATCCGAACCACTCTGCGCATTGCAGCTGGCACCGATATTGGCTGAACTGAACGCCTGCACGTCACCCGCAGCGGTCGTCGCCACGCTGCGGCGCGCCGCAAAAACTCAGCCCTGGCGCACATTGCTTGATGCGCTGCGCCCCCACACGAATACGGTATGGACGAGCTGGCCAGCCTCGCTACGTTTGAAGCTGGTCAAACGTGCCTACAGCTTTTGGGGCAGGCATCGGCACCGCGTGCCGCCACAAACGCTGGCGGCGGTGCTGGCCGATCCGCTGGTTTCACTTAGAAAAGGCCGGGTCAAAACTCAAAACGGGCTCCTTACCATCAATGGCGTGCTGCAGCCTGCCGGGCAGCTCACGCTGTTTTGCGTGGGCGCGCGTTTTTCAGACGGCATCAGCCCGGATCCGCTGCTAGCGCCGCTCATGCAGCAGGGCCTTTTAAAAGCCAACGCGCTCAATATTGGTCTGCTTGCTGCGGATAACATTTCGCTAGCGTTAATCGGCGCGCGACGTTTTGGCGAGCTGTTTGAAACGGTGGCGGTGCCAGAATTGCGGCAGCAGGCCGAGCTTGCCATTCGAATGTTGAGCAACCGCGTGCAGGCAGAAAAATTAGCACGCTAACAATGTAACGGTTTGACTTTGACCGACTAATGTTTACAAGTGTGCAGCACCCAAACTTTGCAGAGAGTGCAAAGCAAGTCACATAATTTCGCTAAAATTCGGCATCAACCTGCCGAGAAACCCCATGAAATTTAGAATTTGTGCATCCGAAATTGGTTCAAGCCAATCGCCTCGGCTTAACACCAGTGCTTCACTATCGCAACCGTACTGCGCTGACATTGCGATAAAGCATCGGAATTTTGCTGGCAAACTTTGGCTTGGCGGCGCTGCGCTGCTTGCTGCTTCATTAGCGCAGAGCGCGGCGTTCACGCCGGGCAATCTTGCGGTTTTACGGGTTGGTGATGGTGCAGCTACTCTTACGAGTGCCTGCACGGCCATTTTTGTCGATGAATACAGCACCAGTGGCAGCTTGGTGCAGTCAATCGCTTTGCCGACAGCCGATGCGGGCGCAAACAATGCGATCTGCTTGAGCGGCACGGCGACATCGGAGGGCTTTATGAGCCGCACGGTGGACGGCCAAGCGCTGGTGGTGGCGGGTTATGACGCAGTGCCAGGAACGCTGGCAATCGCAACGGCGGCCAGCATCAACCGCGTCGTCGCCATTATTGCCGCCGACGGCACCGTTAACACTAGCAACAGCTTTATCGATGGCTTTACGCTTAGCAATGTGCGCAGCGCGGCCGCTAACAGCGCCAGCGCGATTTATATGGGCGGCACCGGCGGTTCTGCCAGTGGCGGCACAAGGTTGCTGAGCACTACCGGCGCGTTCACCACCACCACGCAAATTTCAACGTCGGTAACCAACACCCGCGCGGTCGGGATTTTCGCCGGCCAGCTGTTCACCTCTACCGGAAGCGCCCCCTTCCGTTTGGCGAGCGTTGGCACAGGTTTGCCGACCACGGCCGGGCAAACCACGACTAATCTACCGGGCTTTGCCACCGCAACCACGTCACCATTTCAATTTGTTTTCGCCGATCTTGACGCCGGTGTAGCCGGGCTCGATACGCTTTGGGTGGCTAACGATGACGCCACAGCGCTGCAAAAACACAGCTTTAACGGCACAACCTGGGCCGCGCTTAACAGCATCGGCGTTGCCGCAGACGCCTATCGTGGGCTAACCCGGATCGGCACTACGCTCTATGCCACCGGCCGCTCGAGTGGAGTGGGCGTGATTCGCAGCCTGCCGAGTGGTGGCTTTAACGCAGCGCTCAGCGGCGTGCCAAGCTTGCTTGCAACCGCGACCGCGAACCGGGTATTCCAGGGCATTGCGGCGACACCTGAAGCCGCCGTTATGCTTCCGGTTTTGAGTATCACCAGCGCCAGCATTGCCGAGGCCAACGTGCTCGGCACCGACACTAACTTGAGCTTCGCGTTGAACTTGACCACGCCCGCGCCTGCAGGCGGCGTCAGCGGCACGTTTTCCACTAGCGATGGTAGCAGTGGGTCACCCGCTAACTTTGCCGGAACCAGCAATGCGGGCGGCAATGATTACGCTGCGCAAACGAATGTCGCATTCAACATTGCTGCAGGCAGCACCAGTGGAACCATCACCGTGCCGGTGCGTGGCGACGTCACTTTTGAGTTCAGTGAAAGCTTCGACGTCACCCTCAATACAGCGGGTTTGACCGGCGCAACGCTAGGCACCAGCACCGCAGTAGGCACGATTACCAACGATGATGCCTCGCCGACCGTGCTCGCGAACAGCCCCAGCGTTACCGAAGGCACCGGGCTCGGCGTCACCACCATGACCTTTAACTTGAGCTTAGACGGCCCAACCCAGCGCGATTGCAATTTTGGCTATGAAAGCTTCGTCAATGCCAACGCCCAAGGCGGCGGGGTGGATTTTGACGATGTGCCAAACAACCTAGTTAATTTGAGTGGCGCTAACCAAACCGCAGTGGTCAATGTCAGCATTATTCGCGATGCTTTAGTCGAACCCAATGAAACCTTCGAGCTGGACATCTTTGGCGAGCCGTTTGATTGCAATTTGCCGACTGGCAATCCAGTTGGCACCATAATTGATGATGATTCAGCTGCGGCAACTGTAAGCATCAATGATATTACGCAGGCCGAAGGCAATAGCGGCACTACCACCATGACGTTTACCGTCACTCGCACTAGTGCAGGCACGGCGCAAACAGTTACTGCGGAAGTACTGCCGACTATATTTGCGGGCTCACTAAATGCGACGCCTGGCTCTGACTACACCCTGCCGACGCCCAATCCGCAAACGCTCAGTTTTGCCATCGGCGAATTGAGCAAAACGATTCAAATAGCCATTATCGGCGAGCGCATCTGGGAACAGTCCGAGCGTATCGGCATTCGATTGAGTTCACCGACTAACGGTTTGGTTATCAGTGATGATTTTGGCTTTGGAATTATCTCCAATGACGATATCCCAGTGATTAACGTATCGAATGCTAGCGTGACCGAGGGCGATGGCCCAGGCACCACCGCCATGAGCTTTACCTTGACAGCAGTAGATCCAAGTACCGCGCCGCCGCGTGCGCCTGAGCAAATCAATGGCGGTTTTGCTGGGCAAATCACGATTAATTATCGCACCGCAAATGGCAGTGCAATCAGCTCAAGTGACTATATTGCCGCCGATTCGACGGTTATTTTGGCACCTGAATTCCGCTCAACTAACGTAACGATACAAATTGTCGGCGATACCACCGCCGAGCCGACCGAGCAATTCACGCTAGAAACATATAACAATGTGAGCTTCACCAGTGGCACAAGCGGCACCGGCACGATTTTAGACACCGATGCGGCTGCCGCTGCCACGGTATCAATCGCTTCTGAAACGGTCACCGAAACCGCCAGCAATTTCGTTCGTAATTTTACAATCACCCGCAGCAATAACTTGACGGCATTCACGGTGCTGGTCAGCTCAGCCTCGATTAGCGCAACACTCTCGACCGACTACGATCCAGGCGCGCCGCAAGTAATTACCTTCACTGCGGGCGGCGCGCTAACCTCCACCATTCCAGTCACGATTGTCGGCGACAACCTGGTCGAGAGCACTGAAACCTTCGAGCTAAATTTAAGCGCGCTCAACAATACAACGGGTACCACGACAATTAGCAATGCGGTGGCCACCGGCACGATTTTGGATGATGACACGCTGATAGCCATTGCCAATGAAGCACTCAACGAAGGCAATAGCGGGCTAACGCCGATGGTTTTCACGCTCACGCGAACTGGAATCACCGATGTACCGCACAGTGTGACGCTGCGTTCGGTGGATTCCTCGGCGATGGTGTCCAACAATGACTATCAAGCAATTGATCAAATAGTGACGTTTGCGATCGGCGAAACCAGCAAACAAGTGAGCGTCAATGTGGTCGGGGATCGCTTCTGGGAATCCGAAGAATTCTTCCGCATGAACTTATCCAGCCCCAGCGCAAACGTACAAATTGGGCCGCAGGGTTTCGGCGGCATCCGCCCCGACGATCAGCCAAAAATTAACGTCAGCGATGTGACCCTACTTGAAGGCAACAACGGCACCGTCAATGCTGTTTTCACGGTGACCGCATCCGATGACTTGATGCCGCCAATACGCAGCAATGCACTCGTGCCTAATGGCAGCAACACCTTCATCGAGATCGACTTTGCCACCGCGCCCGGCAGTGCAACGAGCGGCACAGACTATACCGCCACCAATGGCTTTTTGAACTTTGATTTGAACGATCGCAGCAAAACCATCACGGTGCCGGTCATCGGCGATACCTCGGTGGAAATGGATGAAACCTTCCTAGTCAATTTAAGTTTGCGCGCTGGCAGCAACCCGGTGCGCTTTGACGATGGTGTGGGCCAAGGCACCATACAAAATGATGACGCTACGGCCACCACCATCACACTCGCCGCTAGCCCGAGCGCGCTAACCTACGGCCAAGCGACGACGCTGACAGCTACCGTCACCTGCGGTTCAACCCCAACCGGCAGTGTGACCTTCAGCAATGGCGCAAGCAGCTTAGGCAGCGGGGCGCTGATTGCGGGCAGCGCGGCGGGCACCGGCATCGCTACCTTGAATTTGCCGCTGCTTGATGTGGCTAGCTATAGCGTGATTGCCAACTACGCCGGTGTCGGACCTTGCAATGGCGCTACCAGTTCGGCCAGCACGATTGTGGTGAATCCAGCTGCGACGTCATTGAGCTTAAGCGGCCCTGCCCGCTCGCGCATCAATCAGCCGATTGCATTTTCAGGCGCATTGAACATATTGGCACCGGGCGCTGGCACACCGAATGGCACCGTGACATTGACCTCAAGCGGCAGCAGTTCGTGCAGCTATAGCAGCCCAAGCGCTACCAGCTGCAATTTGAGCTGGAACAGCTTTGGCAGCAAGACCATCACCGCTAGCTTTGCGCCCAGCACCGGCAACTATTTAGCCAGCTTCAGCAATAGCGCCAGCACGTTTGTATTTGCGTTGGCTGATCTAGATGTTTCGTTAACTAATCAAGTCAATAGCTATCAAGCAAACGGTGTTTTGGTCTACACGCTCACGCTCAACAATCGCGGCCCGGATTTTGCCCCCGGCGTGCGTTTACGATCACAACTGCCAGCAGGATTGTTCAAAGTGCGCTGGACCTGCACAGCGGTAGCCGGCGCGATTTGCCCAGAAGCAGGCGGCGTATCGGATATCAATGCGCTAGTGCAAACGCTGCCTGCGAACGGCCAGCTGATCTACACGCTATCGGGCGTGGTGGTGTCCCCTGCGCCACTGGTGATTCGCGCCACGGCGGCTGTGACTTTGCCCGACGATGGCACGATTGAAGATCCGGTTTTGACGAATCAATCAGCCACTGACACCGATGCAATTGATGGCATTTTACGAGATGGCTTTGAAGATCAGTAAGCAAAAATAAACACCTTAAATCTGGAGCAGTTATGACCGCGCAACGCCAAGTTCAGAATTCAAGCACCCCATAGCGCGAGAAAATCGCATGGTAAATGGATATTGCAAACCGTCTCCGGTAGGGCGGTGCTCGTGTTGCGCGGTTGAGGTTTAGCAGCCGGTGGAGATTGAAGTGCGCTAGTTCACGCCAGGCTCTGTGCAAGCTTGGCGAACTCAACTGAGATGCGCGCGTCTTGTGCCACATGCCGCCAAAACTGCTTCGCCAATGCGTGCGCTTTCGCCTGAATTAGGTCGTTGCTGCTGGCGGGCGGTTTGAAGCTGCGCGCCAATACTTCGCCATTGGCAAGCGGCGCGAAAATCATCGGCAGCATGTCATAGCTGGGCGCGAGCGCCATTGGCAGTTCTGGAGTTAACACTAAGCTGGCATTGCCGAAATGCATATCGGTATTGCCAATCGCCTGACCGAAGAAATAGCGTAGTCGCAAAGTGTTGGCGTCGTCCTGGCTCAGCCACCCGGCCTGCTCTAAGCGCAAAGCGCACAGCGCCCAATTGTCTAAGCCGCCAAAATAGGCGGAGTCACGCCTTGGCGTCACGTTCAAATCAAAAGAGCCGACTGCGCCAAGACTGATCAAACCGCGCCGCCCCGATGCGCCCACACGATCAAAACGCGGTGACATTAAAAACCGCCGATTTGCAACATCCACGGTGGCGCTCGCGCCGCCTAACAGCCGATCGGCGATGGCTTCAGCGGCCAATAAATCTGCCCAGCGCTGGCCAGATGCTGAGTGCATTGGCGGCGAAAACTTCACCAGATTCGCAACCAATTCACCCTGCGGGCCGCGCAGACTACAGCTGAATTTCGGCTGCTCACCGGCGGCTGATGAACCCATGATTTCACCGCTGAGTGCGCGCGCTGCCAACTCGGGAAATGCCTCGACGGTCTGCGGCAGCCGCAGCAAATGTTGCGCCGCTTCTAAAGCTGCATTGCCGATGACGATATCGCCGCTCAGATCGCTGCCAAAGGCCAACAGCGCGTGCAGGCAAAGATCCGCCGACCAATTTCGCGGGTCGGCGTCACATAGCAAGATCGGTGCTGCATAGCGCGCCAAGGCGCGCCCAAGAAAACCCTGTGGACGTAAATCTGACAAAAACCAGGGAAAATCTGGAAAAATGCCCTCATGAAATTCGCCGCTCAGCCAATCACAGCGCTGCTCACATTGCAGCCAAAACGCGCCCTGGTGTAGGGCCTGCAGCTCGCCGAATTGCGAGGCTGCGCCCGATTCGGCGATGCGGAAAATCGGCCAACGCGTACCCAAGCCGCGCACATTTCGCAGCAAGCCATAGCGCGTGCGCGGGCCGCGACCGATCACCGCCAGCTCGCTCGTCATCCGCCCAAGCGCGCGCGATAGGCTCGGCTGGCTCAAGCCTATCGGCACACGCAGCTGCTTGGCGCTCAGGCTGGTGTTGGCCTGCAGCGCGGCACGCAGTTGCGCAAGGATTGGGTTATTGGTATGCATAGTGAATAGATTATCAGAAAAATTATATGAACTAACTGATTGTTTTATATGAATAACTCATCGCCGTAAATGGCTAAAGCATCTATGAGTGAATAGATTATTTTTGGGTGCTATGCGCCACAATCGTCCGTTCGTGGTGAGCCCTGAACCTGACGAAGGGGCGAACCATGAAGCCTCGAACCAAAATAGTGCGCTGCCTGTTCGAGGTGGCCCTTCGACAGGCTCTCCATGAACCGCCCAAAATTCGTCATTGCGAACGCAGTGAAGCAATCTCGTCGTTTAAAGCTAG
>JANOQN010000063.1:0-1713 GCA_031422315.1 Rhodanobacteraceae bacterium | reverse complement strand
TACGAACAAGATTGCACTCTTTTTTGACGCCCCAGCTTCGTTGATTCGTCGTTGCAGGCAATGAGCATGCTGCCTCCTCTCGCCTCGCTGGGACGCCAAAAAAAAGCACACTCTTGTCCGTCCAACTGAGGTTTCTAGGCTGAACATGGTTACCTTGTTCGGCATAAATCAAAAAGGCAAACCGATGAAAGCGTTCTTCATTCGGAATCAGTTCATTGAACTTCGTTAGTAGTAACAGCGCTTCGTTAAATCGCCCGGCACGCGTCAAATAGATCGACGCATTATTGTTGCCAGCAATCGAGAACGGATCGAGTTCAACGGCTTTTGTTGCTTTTTTGACTGCCTCGTCATGCCTTCTGCTGACCGACAACAGCTCGCCATACCATTGATGCGCCGATGCATAATTTGGATTGAGTTCGATGGCGCGTTTGAATGATTTTTCCGCGCCTGCAAAATCAAAATCAAAAAGAACTTTTGCCAGCGAGGTGTGGGCTTCAGCCAAGTTCGGGTCTAGCTCAAGCGCCTTGAGGGCCGCTTGCTTGGCTTGAGGTCGATATTCCTTTGCTCTGAAATCACTGTTATTGGGAATCAATTCAGCGTATCGGCCAAACCACTATAGGCCAAGGCGTAGTTCGGGTCTTTTTCGATGGCTTGCTTGAAAAACACCACCACTGGCGAGTTGCAGATTATTTTGCAGGGCAATCAAAAATCGGCGCTGGTGAATGCCGGCACCCGCAATACCGAAGCGTATCAACTGTATCTGCGAGGTCGTTTCCATTGGAGCAAGCGCGGCCCCGAAGAACTTGAAAAAGCGATCGCTTGAGCTATTTTTTCCTGCAACGCAAACACGTCTTTCAAATCGCCATCATAGGTTTCCGACCACAAATGAAAGCCATCTTTCGCACGAATGAGCTGCGCGGTGATGCGCACCTTGTCGCCTTGTTTGCGCACCGAGCCTTCCAATACGTGCGCGACGCCAAGCGTGCTGCCGATGGTGTTGATCGTTTCGTTGCGGCCTTTGAAGTAGAACGACGAGGTGCGGCCGGCGACCTTTAAATCATCAATTTTTGTCAGCGCGTTGAGGATTTCCTCGGCCACGCCGTCGGAAAAGTACTCGTTATTTTTGTCGGCGCTCATATTGACGAAAGCCAACACGGCGATGGATTTTGCGTCGATGGCTTTCGCTGCGTCTGGCTGGCTGGCCCTAACCGCCAATGCCGAATCGGGTGGTTCGCTCACTTTAGCGGATGCCTCCGATGCGTTCTCTCGGCCCGGCACCAGCACAAACTTGTCAAACGCAAAATAGCCCAAAGCCAGCGCCATCACCACCACGATCATCTGATTCATGCGCCGCGCGGTGCTGGGTTCAGTGGAATCGCTGGGTTCAGCCAGTGCAACCTCGTCCTCGCGCCGCAAGCCGTCGGGCGTCAGCTCAAACACCCAGGAAATGACCAGTGCGGGAATGAACCCGATCGCCAGCAGGACAACCACCGTGCGTGCCACCCAATCAGGCGCATCGAACATTGGCAAAATGGTGCCCGCCACTTGCGTAATCAGCCACGCGCCGACCAAATACAGCCCGGCCATGCGGATGACGTTGCGGCGGCGGAGTTCGGCGAGTAGGTTCATTTTCCGAGATATTCCTCTATCAAGGCTTTTCAACACGGCATTCAGTCAGGCCGTTGGCTTGCTTGATAAATGCACGATCGAATG
>JANOQN010000062.1:0-21823 GCA_031422315.1 Rhodanobacteraceae bacterium | reverse complement strand
GCAACAGCATCAAAGCCCATTACGTAATTTCTGGAGCGGCGGACATTGACGCAAAAAGGCCCCCGCGAGGGCCGCGTCAATGGTAGCCATGAAGGCAATGAGATCGGTTTTTGCCATCTTGAAAATAACCATTGCTCTCCCATAAAGGGAGAGGGACTAAAACCGGCAACTCACACTGAGGGTTAAGACCGTATCTGAAATAAACCTGCATCGAACTCCTACCAAAGCGACGATGTGCTCCCCTCTCCCTTTATGGAAGAGGGGTTGGGGGAGAGGGTGCGTTGGTTGAGCTGAACGACCCAGTATCAACCTCAAGAAATCCCCGCCATCGGCCACAAATAGAGCGCAAAGGCCAGCATCAACGCCCCCCAAATACCGGCTAATGCATCATCCAGCATTGCGCCAAAGCCGCCGTGTAGCTTTTTGTCAGCCCAGCTAGCAGGCCAAAATTTGTAGATATCACACACGCGAAACGCGATGAAGGCGGGCAGCAGATAAAAAAGCGTAGCGTGCGGCTGCTGCCAATAGGCCACCGGAATCCAAGTAATGCCCATGCCGACCCATTCATCGACCACCACGCAGCCCGGGTCGTCGGTGCTGATCTGCTGAATTACCCAGCTTGAGGCAAAACACCCCGCAATAAAAAGCAGTGCCAACGCAGCTAAGTAGGAAGGAAAATTAAGCCCTTGCCCGAGAAAATACCAAATCGGCAAGCAAACTAGCGTTCCCGCAGTGCCTGGCGCTTTGGGTGTTAGCCCGGAGCCTAAGCCCGTCGCGAGTAAGCCGCGCGGATCGCGCAATAAATGTGTGAGTGATGACATTCGCCGAGAATAGTCCAGTTGCTGGCAAATGGGGAAGTGAAGCCGATTTAACGAAAACGCGCACGCTTGCAAAGCGGTGACGCTGTGCTGCTAAGATCAAGGGCTTCTAAGTTTAGTCGAGCGTATCTATTTGTAGCGCCTGTAATGCTGGCTTTTCCTCGATAGCACAGCGGTTTCAAACATGGATCCCATAGCAAGCACTGAAGCTTTAAGCTCATTGAGTCTAGGTGGCAATCTGCTGATTCTTGGCGGCTTGCTGCTAGTCAACAGTGTGCTTTCACTGTCTGAGCTCGCCGTGGTCGCGTCCCGGAAAAGCAAGCTCAAACAGATGGCGAAAGAAAGCGTGCGCGCACGCGCAGCGCTAGAGCTTGCCGAAAAGCCAGAGAAGTTTCTATCAACCATTCAAATCGCCATTACGCTGCTTGAGTTGGTTACAGGGCTAGTTGCTGGTTGGATAGGTTTGGCAGTTGCGGCGCAATTTCGCGTGTGGAACATGTTTGGTGACAGCGCTGCAACCGTCGGGCTCATGTTGACGTTAACGTGCGTCACATTCGTCTCGATTTTGATTGGTGAGCTGATTCCAAAGCGCATTGCGCTGATTGCGCCTGAGAAAATCGCCCAGGCCATTGCAGTGCCGATGCTGTTTGCAACCCGCATGGTGACGCCAATTGCGGCAATTTTGGTGTGGCTGTCCACCGTGATTTTGCGCATGCTGCGATTGGACAAACACAGCGCCAGTGAAGTGTCTGAAGAAGAAATTCAAATGTTGGTCGATGAAAGCGCGGAAGCCGGCGTGATTGATCATGTGGAGCGCAGCATGGTCAATCGCGTGCTGACGCTGGGTGATCGCAGCGTAGCCAGCATTATGACGCCGCGTACGCGCATGGTATGGCTGGATACTGAGGCAAGCCTTGAGGAAAATTTAGCCGCGATGCGCGATGCGCCGTTTTCCAGATATCCAGTGATGTGCGGCAGCGATAAAGACGTAGTTGGGGTGCTAGAAACCAAACATTTGGTACATTACATCGGCCGAACCTGCGAAATAGCGCTGTTCGTTAATATCAGCAAGCCGATTTTCGTGCCCGAATCAATGTCGGCTCCCAATCTGGTAGAGCAGCTGCGCGAAGAGTCGGTTTTCATGGCTTTTGTTGTCGATGAATACGGTGATTTGCAGGGGCTAGTCACGCTTAATGATTTGCTGCACGCGGTGCTTGGCAGCAGCAGTCAAACCAATTCCAGTGAAAGTTCGCAAATTTTTGAGCGCGAAGATGGCTCGTATTTGGTCGATGGGCAATTAGGGCTTGAGGACTTGCGCGAGCTTTTGGAAGTGCAGGAATTGCCGCATGAGGAAGAACATTCGTTCAATACGCTAGCCGGGCTGCTCATGGCGGAATTTGGACGCATTCCTAATCCGGGGGATTGGTTTGAATGGCGCGCATGGCGATTTGAGGTGTTGGATTTGGACGGCGCGCGCATCGATAAAGCCCTCATCAGCCGCGTAGTTCACGCGCGCAACGCAGAATAGCGATGTTTGGGCGCTCAAAATCATCAGTGCGGCCGCCCGGAATAGCGGCGCTATTGGAAGAGTTTTTAGACGATACGCCTGAAGCGGGTGAATTCATTCGCTTAGATGACTTGCTTGAGCGCTTTCAACGCCGCGCGTTTGGCGTATTTTTGCTGATGGCGGTGCTGCCATCGTATATTCCAGTGGCGTTTGGCATTGGCGCAGTATCCGGCGCGCTGTGTGTTTTGTGCGGCGTGCAGTTGATGATCGGATTTGAGAAACCGTGGCTGCCGAAAGTTGCGCGTGATTTTTCATTAAAGCGCAAATCGCTTGCGGCGTTTTCTAGAAAAGTGCAGCCGACCTTTAAAATGCTCGAACGCATTATCCGCGCGCGCATTCCTCGATTTACCAGCCGCCATGCCGATATGTTCACTGGCTTGATTGTGTTTTTGATGGGCATTGCGCTGTCATTGCCAGTACCGCTGACCAACTTCTTTTTCGCGATACCCCTTTCGATTTTGGCACTTGCATTGATCGAGCGCGATGGCGCAGTCGTCGCGATCAGTTGGATTGCCTGCATTATTACGATGATTGCCTTTTACTATTTAGGCGACGCGCTGCTGTTTTATGTCATTGGGCTATTTAAGTAGTCATAATAATACAGGCGCAAATCAAGCAAACACCGAGTGAGTAAGCACCCATGAGTAAGAAAACAACCGCGCGGCAAAATGGCTCGACTAGCCCTGAACACGTCACCGTGTTTCCAAAGCGGCTTAAACTGCGTCTAGATGACGCGCCACGCAGAGCCTCTGGCTACCCTAACGCGCTGTTTATGGTGCTGCCAGAGCAGTTTGCGATTGCTGAGCAATCGGCGTTGGATAACCGCTACATGAGCGCGAATGTGGCAATTGATGCCAGTCGTGCAAAGCGCCAAGTTTTGGCGCTCGCCCGCAAACTGCGCGAAGCCGGGCAAACCGTGTTGCTGTTCCCGGGCGATGCCAGCAGCCCGGACGGTTTGTTTCCTAATAATGCGTTCTCAACTAGAGCAGGCGCGTATTTAGTCGGTGCTATGCGCCACCCCGTTCGCCAGCAAGAAACCGAGCGACAAGATTTGCACAGTTTTTTTCGGGATGTCCTGCGCTATCCGCTTAGCCCACTGCGCGCTGGCTCGGTAGCGGAATTAACCGGTTCAATGGTGATTGATCGCGCGCGTGGTTTGGGCTTTTGCGGTTTATCTGAGCGCTGCAATTTGCTCGGAGCCTATGCCATGCATGAAGCGTTTGCGCTGACGCACAGCCTGGTTTTTGAACTGGCTGAGGGTGAATATCACACCAATGTGGTCATGAGTGCCTTGGCCGGTGCGGGCGTGGTGCTGGCGCCGAGTGGCTTTGCTAGCCCGGAATGCGCGCAAACTATCGCTGATTTTTATCAAGACAGCGCGGTAGTTCTCACCGAAGCCGAAAAAAACGCTTTTGCAGGCAACTGTATAGCGCTTTCACCGATTGCAGGTCGGCGCGGCCAGCTTTGGCTAAGCTCGCGCGCTGCGGATGGAATAAGCCAGCACAATCGATTGGCCATCGAAAAGTTAGGATTTCGGTTGATGACCGCTGAGCTTGACGAAATTGAAAAAGCGGGCGGAAGCTTGCGGTGTTTGCTGGGGGAGATTTATTAGCTGCGATGTCATTAACTTAAGCTGGCTAACAAAATGACGTCACCCTGCGCGTAGTCGCAGGGTCCATAGATTCTGAGTTGCGCCGCTTTCGCCAAAACGGCTCCTAAATTGAAAGCGAATTCATTGTGACTGGCCGATCAATTGATTTTGAATTGCGTTTCAACCATCGCCCAAATCACCCTCTCGGTAGCCTTTGGGCGTAGTGCCCACCACTTGTTTGAAGGTATTGGAAAGATGCGATTGGCTGGAGAATCCAGTTTGTAGGGCGATGTCAACTAAGCTGGCATCGGATTTTTTCAGCAGCGATTTTGCCCGCTCAATGCGCCTGGAAATCAAGAACTGCTGTGGTGTGGCATCACCCTCTTTTTTCATGACGCGCAGCAGCTGAAATTTGCTGAGCGCTAAATGCCTAGCCATATCTTCAACGCTTAGATCGTAGCCCAAGCGCTGGTCGACGAACTCACGCAGCAGCTTGAGTGCATCCATTCCGCCGCTATCGTCCGAGCTTGCGCTTTTGCCGGCGCGCGCCAAATGCGCGAGCAGGGTTTCGCAAAAAGGCTGCAAAAAATCCCGCTCCGTGCGGGTGTTGCCCTGTGCTTGAAAAATCTCCGAAAAATTCGGCAACACTGGGTCATGCGCCAGTGCACTGGTCGGCATGGCGGCAATCAGCTGCGCATATTCACGCGCGTCCAGCTGTAAAACTAAGCGATCAAGTTGCGTTTGCACGCGCCAGCTCACTTCACGATTGGCGTCCAGCAAAATTACGGAGCTGTCTAACACCTGGATTTCTTCAAGTGTGGTGCTCAAATTCAAATTCACAAAATCTTGTACGTGCAAAACCCAATGCAGGCTAGGCGCATCGAAGCGCTCGTGATACAGCCCCGCAGGCGAGCTTAGCCAGTTGACTTTCAAGCGCGCGCGCGCCGATAAATCTGGGTGTAGATTGGAACCATGTTTCGATATCGCTTGGTTTATGATGGCAGCCACTTGGCCAGTGCGCCGAATTTACCTGAGCTTTTAACTTGCTGCACGCCCCATTGACATGAAATCGCAAAATACTGCCGCTGCCACCGCAATTGACTGGCGACGAATGCGTGCGGCTGCGTGGCTTGCGATCACGCCATTGCTGGTTGGTTTTTTGCTGTATGCATCGGGGCTCGGGCAGTTTTTGGCGCTTCGCAGTTTGGATATTTACAACGCCACCATTGCTAAGAAAACACCGCCCAGCAATATTGTCATCGTAGGCTATACCGATGAGGACTTGGAAAAGCACTCACTAGACGTCATCGAAAATGACGAGACCAAAGCCAAAGTACTCAGCGCAGTGCTAGCAGCAGACCCTGAAATCGTCAGCCTTAATATTCAGTCGGAACCCAAACGCCCGCCAGGAACCCAAGCGCTGCGCGATATTTTAGCCGGCGATATGCGGGTGTTTGCGGTTGAAGGCGTGCGCTATCAGTCAGGCCCGGTCATGCGAGCTGAGATTCCCGAATTGGCGGTGGGGCAGCGCGGGCATAGCGGCGCGGTGTCGCTTGATCCTGACGGGATTAGTCGGCGCTTTTTATACAATTGGGTACCGCCGCCAAAAGATGCGTCTATTAGACGACCAATCTCGCTTCATTTCGCGGTGGTGGAGCGCTATCTGGCCAATCGCGGGCAAAGCGCGCGATTGCAAAACAATCCCGATGGCTCAATTAGCATCAATGGCAAAGCGCATGTGCCAACCCGTAGTCATATGGGGGAGTATACGTCTGACAATATCGGCACCGGATTTTTAATCCCGACGGCGCATTTTGCCGATACGGATTTAATCTCCTACAGCGAGGTTTTAAGTGGGCAGTTTGACCCGGCTCGCCTGCGCGGCAAAATCGTGCTGATCGGTGCGATCAACGCCGATCTTGAGCGCACATTTGCCATGCCTTTCCAATGGTCACTCTTTAGCCGAGGCTTTGAAGTATCCTTCAATGTTGACTTAGCGGCGCACAATATTGCCGCACTGCTGGCTGCGGTCAATACGGATTGGCCGGTGCTGCATTCGATGCCTGGCTGGTTCAAATGGCCTTGGCTGGTGGCCTGGATTTTTGTGTTGTGCTGGTTACTGGTACCCATTGCTCGGCCTTGGCAGTGGCTTGCAGTTGGGATTGGCATGTCCGGTGCGCTGGTGCTGGTGACTTATGTGGCATATCGCTTAGGCTATTGGCTGCCAGTAGCCGCGCCGATGCTTTGCATTTTTGCCGCAACCGCTATGACTGTGGTTCGAATTTTCCGCGCGGAAAGCTCAATGCGCGATTTCGTTGGCGTTACCCAGCGCATACTCAATCGCCTACCTGAGCCAGTGTTCGTCAAAGATTCCATGGGCAAGCTGCGATTAGTCAATGAAAGTTTTTGCCACCTCGCCAAAGCGCTGCCAAAGGAAATACTAAATCGCCAGCTCACCGAGGTGTTCCCGCACTGGGAATCACCGGCGCAAATTATCAATGCGCTAGCCCCTGAAGCGGCGCAGCGTGAGCGTTTTGTTGATCGCTCGGGCCGAAGTTTTGAGCTGACTATTGTCAATTCAAGATTGCCGCGACCAGGCCGCCAAGATTTGGTGTTTGGATTGATTCGAAATTTCACTCCGGTGGGATCCGAGCACTATGCCATCGCTAGTGTTGAAACGATGGCACGCCGGTTCGATTTGGCTTATTTTTGGGCACAAAATCATCACCAGAGCGTGCTGGTTGAACTGCTTGAAGTGCAGGACCACGAGCTTCTAGCAGAGGCTTACAGCGCCAGCGAAGTAGACAAACTCATGTGTGCCGCATTAGATCGGCTGCGACGCGCGTTTCCAGGCGCTGATGCGCTAGAACGCGGCCAAGCCGGCCGCTTTTGGCTGGTTCGCAGGCTTGACTTAATCGACGACCATCAGCTTAGTTTGCAAAACGCAATCGATATGGCGTTCGCTTGGCCGTTTGACGTGGCGGGTGAAAAAGTCGAGTTGCAGGTCTGCGCATTTGGCAAGCAAGCGCCCAAAGATGGCGAGCAATTTTCAGTCTTGGCCGATAAAATTATTGAAGCCATGCAGCACGAGGCTGCTTCAATTAACTCGGTTTTGCCCGCGCCGATGAAATTGCAGAGCTTGAAGTAGTGTGGCTCTAGAGGTTTTTCTTAATTTAAGGATTTAATTGTGATCCAAAGGCTCTATGTTCATAACTTCCGCTGCTTTGAAAATTTTGAGTTTAAAATAGACTCGGCATCATCAGCGCTATTGATCGGAAAAAACGGTGCTGGCAAATCAACTATTGCATCGGTTTTAAAGGTTTTTCAAAGCATTGGACGTGGCGTTAATCGCGTTGGACAGCTAGTGAATTTTAACGATTTTTCTTGCGGCCGCGATGAAACGCCAATGCGTTTCGAAATAGAAGTGATACTCGATGGAAATCTCTATCATTATCAATTGGCGCTTGAACTGCAAAATAAGTTCAAAGAACTAAGCGTTTTTGAAGAATCTCTATCAGTTGCAGGAGCCGCGATTTATTCAAGAACGCAAGCTAAAGTAGTTCTGCACAAAGAAAGACGGCCAAGTACGGTCGCCGCAGGTCAATTTATGGTTGATTGGCATTTAGTTGCGCTTCCCGTTATTCAACCGAAAACGGGAGACTCGCTAAGTATATTTAAGTCCTGGCTGCAGAAAATAGTTTTGCTTGCACCCATCCCGCAAAAAATTTCTGGCGAATCTTTCGATGAAACGCTCAATCCACTTTTTGATGCATCAAATCTGGGTGACTGGTTTTCCGGCTTACTGAGCCAATTCCCAGCTGCATACGGCAATATTCAAGACTACCTTCACGGCATGATGCCAGATATGTCGGAGTTACAGAATGAGCCTATCGGTAAAGATGCGAAACGCATTATTGTGCACTTTATGAAAGATAAGGCTCGATTTTCGATAGGATTTGATCGCCTTTCTGATGGTGAAAAATGTTTTTTCTTGTGCGCCATAGTTTTAGCTGCAAACAAAGCTTATGGGCCACTGTTTTGTTTTTGGGATGAGCCGGATAATTATTTATCGATGCCTGAGGTCGGTTATTTCGTATTGAATTTGCGTAAATCTTTTTTGGATTGCGGCCAGATAATTATGACTACGCACAATGAAGAAGCGATTCGCAAATTCTCAGTTGAAAATACCTGGGTCATGGATCGAAAAAGTCATCTTGAGCCAAGCCTAATTCGCAAACTATCAGAGCTACCAAAAAAACCAGACCTTATCGATTCAATTTTGGCCGGTGACCTTGCTTTATGAGTTCAAACTTATATAGGCTGCACGTCGTTATTTTGCCTGAAGATTCCGCAAATATAGACTTGGTCAATGGTTTTATGCTGGCACTAAATAACCGTACGCGGCAAATGCAGGTTCTTCACGCGGCAGGCGGGTGGCGTAATGTGGTTGCGCGCTTTTTACAAAACGAAGTTCCACGAATGCGCCAGTATGTTGAACGCAGAGTTATTTTGTTGATTGATTTAGATAATGAGGGTTTTGACAGAAAATATTTTGTGGAAAATCAAATTCCTACTGATTTGAGAGCTCGCGTATTCCTCCTTGGTGTTGCATCGGAGCCAGAAGCGCTTGGAAGATCTTGCGGGAAGCATCTTGAAGAGATAGGAATGACACTAGCGAAAGAATGCGAAGAGAACCGAGAGGAATTGTGGCAACATGTTGAATTAGTGCACAACCGTTCTGAGCTCGCAAAGCTACGCATAGCTTTGGGATCAGTTCTCGCTTCGGATTTTGCCGGCTATTAATCCAATTTTTCAGGCGGTCTGAAAAATCTTTAACAACGTTTTTGGGAAAGTTGCATTTAAATCGCACCCAAATCCAAATTGTTGAATCCGGGTACTTACTTATTCAACATCCAATCGTATTCGGTATATTCCAAATCCAAGCTGCCTGCCTTGATGGCTTGCTGCTGAACTTTTGTCAATGCTAGCGAAGCGCCGTAGTTTGCAACGAATTGCGGCACCGATTTGGCATTTAGAAAGCCGCGTTCAAAGTCCGAGCCATACCACTTAAAAATCATCGACAAGTACAGCGTGTTTTCTGCGGCAGCAAAATAATTGCGGCTACGATCTTTCAAAAAGCGCTGGGATTGATCGTGCAACTGCGCGTCGAGCTTGTCAGCCGTAAATGCCTCGTCGCGCAGCGCTGGGCAGCCGATACTGGCGCAATTGACGGCGAAATGGATGCGCGGATCGTCAAAATCCTTTGCACCACGAATCAGCGTGTGCTCAATTTCATCTAAGGAAATCGTGCGGCCCAGCAGTGGCACAAACGCTTTTTTCCAGGGTGAGCTAAACACGCCGCCTAAATCTTTGATCGACTTCAGATCGGGGTATTTGCTCAATATCAGCTGCAGGGTAAAGGCGTTGTAAGTGTTGATTAAAAACGCGCGGCGCTGGGCTTTGCTAAAGCTTGCCAGCTCAGTGGCGGTCACTTTGCTTAAACTTGCGGTGTAGGCGTTAAGCGCGGCGGGCTGGGCTTTTAGCGAAGCGTAATTGACGGCGGTTGACGTGCCTTTGGCATTCCAGCGCACATGCTGTTTAAGCACTGCGGTAAAGCTATTGTGCTGATGATCAAACGCTGCTGCTAAGGCCTGAGCCGGCAGCAAAGTCACGCTTAGTAAAAGGCTCAATGCAAACCAAAAATTCAGACAAAAACGAGCTTGCATGTGATGAGTCCTTTGGGGTGTTTTGTGGGGCGAAAAAAAACGCGTGTCAGGCGTTAGACCCGGCACGCGCCGCATTTATTTCAAAGCTCCGCCCAAACCTCTATCCAAACTTATAAAAAAAGGCGTGAACTGCTACGGCGCCGTGTAGCGTGCCGTTTGCTCAAGCTTGGTCGCTAATAGCGCGTAGACGATCGCCCGATACTTATTTTTATTCGATTTGCCCATTACTTCACCGCATTCGGCAAGCGCTTTGTCCAACGCGGGGCCGTCAACTAAACCCAGCTTGCCGATTAGGAAGTTATTCTTCACGCGATCAGTTTCTGTCTTATCTGAAAACGATACCTTGGAGGCATCTTCACGGTAAATCGATGGTCCTAAACTTTTGGCGACTGCGCGCAGCACCGCAGCATCAATGGTCAAGCCTAGCTTCTTAATTTCACTTTCATAAAGCGCGATGGCTTCGTCAAATTTACTCATGTTGATCTCCTAGTGAACCGTAAAGCGGTGAGCAAAACGCTCGCCGCGTGGAGGTTAGCAAAATCTAGCAGCGCTTGAGTAATTTCACTTCAATTCGGCGGCAGTAAAGGTCATGGCGACGCCGTTCATGCAATAGCGCAGGCCGGTAGGTGCAGGGCCGTCATTAAATACATGGCCCAAATGCCCGCCGCAGCGACGGCAATGCACTTCGGTTCGCACGCTAAACAAGCTTCGATCAACTTGTGTGCCAATCGCGTTTTCAATTGGTTTGAAGAAACTTGGCCAACCGGTGCCGGAATCGTATTTGGTGGCAGCGTCAAACAGTGCTAGCTCGCAACCGGCGCAGTGGAACACGCCGGTTCTTTTTTCTTTGTCGAGCGCGCTGGAACCGGCGCGCTCCGTGCCGTGCTCGCGCAAAACACGAAATTGCTCAAGGCTCAGCTTTTCGCGCCACTGATCTTTAGTGAATTCAACTTCAAATTTCGCGGCAGGCTCTGCCGCGTGGCTACTTCTAAAAAAATTCATGGAAAGTGCTCCGGTTCCAATTCCAAATAGCGTGTACTGCATGATGTGTCGGCGTTGCATAACCAGCTCCAATTAAAAGGATATTCGTTCTAAACCTAGTGCCCAGCCGGTGCGCTGCCCCACACTTTCCTCAATTGTTTATCGCGCCCGCAGCCAGAGCGATAGTATTTATATCGAATTGGATTTCTGGCGGCGTAATCTTGGTGGTATTCCTCAGCAGCGTAAAAATCCCCGGCTAAATTCAGCTCGGTATGAATAGTTTTACCAGCGAAGCGCGGATCAATTTGCCACTTGGCTTTGCTTGCCGCTGCATGCGCGGCTTGCTCAGGATTGTGGCTAAAAACAGCACTACGATACTGGCTACCACGATCACAAAATTGTTTGTTCAAATCCGTGGGATCGGTATTGGCCCAAAAAATGTCGAGCAGCTTGGCATAAGTTACGATCTTGGGGTCAAACACAATTTCGACGGCTTCCGCGTGGCCAGTGTTGCCTTCGGAAGTTTGCTCATAAGTCGGATCTTTTGATTGCCCGCCGGTATAGCCAGATAGCACGCTAGTTACGCCCGGCAGGCCTTCGAATGCAGATTCGACACACCAAAAACAGCCGGCGGCAAAGGTTGCTTTTTCAAAGCCCTTGGGCGCGGCAGGCGTTGCCGTGGCCAGTGCCAATTGAGAAGCGAAAAGCGTTGCAGACAGCAAACCAACCAACACAGATTTTAGTGAAAACGGACGCATAACGTTCCTTTTGAGTTTTGATGGGGAATAGACCGAAGTAAAGCGCCAAAGCTTTCAAAATCAAAATCTTGTAGCGCAGGAGCCGTCGAAGCTTCGTCAAGTGGTGTTAAGCAGTAATGCGCTAACCAAACCCAAACCCTCTCCCCCAACCCCCCATAAAGGGAGAGGGGAGCTTATTCGAGGTTTGGTCAGAGACAGAAGTCAGTTTTAGCCCCTCTCCCTTTATGGGAGAGGGGTTGGGGGGGGTTGGGGAGAGGGCCTAACCCTTAATCGGTTCCAAAATCGCATCCAAATTTTGCGCATCACAAAATTCCAAGAAATCATCGCGCAGCCCTGCAATATGCATGCTAGTCGGAATGCCAATGCTCAGCGTTGCGGAAAACATCTCTGCGCCGGTTTGCGCGGCTTTGTATCGGCTTGAGCTGAGCGATTCAATCAAAACGCCGCGCCTAGAGAAAAAATCAGCCAGCGAATGCAAAACGCCGGTGCGATCAGCAGCAATGACTTCAATGGCGTAAGGGAGTGAATTACCCGCCAGCGTGCGCGTTCCGGTGCGCTTAACTTGCAGCAAAATCTGCTCTTCTCGGCTAAATCTGGTCAATGCGTTTTCGAATTTCGCCACCGCGTCCCACGGGCCGCCGGCCAGTAGTAAAACGCACACTTCACGCCCGAGGATCGACACCCGTGCCTCCAGTAAATTGCAGCCCGCATCCACGGCGCGTTTGCTCAGCATGCTGAGCAGCTGCGTTTCCGCGTTGGCGCTAGCGCTGACCAAAAGCGTGTTATCGACGACCTGTTGGCGTGTTTCAGCGCCTTCTTTAGCGCCAGTGATAGATGCAGGGATTTCTTTCACGTGTTTCTACTCATATTAATGTGCCGCAACAGCCAGCGTGGCCGCAGCGTTCGAGCGCACAGCATACTGGTCAGGTCGTTTGTATGGCAACAGCCCGCAAAGCCACTTATGACAAACTAGACGAAGTTATGCGCATTGAAGGCCCATAGCAGCACGAAACCGGCATAGACTATCGAAGTTTTTTGAATTTTAGCTGCCTCTCTTAAATCTGGAAAATGCTATGCAAAACAAAATTGAAGACAACATTATCGCCACGCTACCCGGCATGTTTGGCTTGCTGCTGTGGCTGGGCGCGCTCATCGGCTGTATCTATGTCGCATTTTTTCTGGGCCGCCCACAGTTTGGCTTTCCGGGTTTGATGTTTTTAGGCTTTCTAAGCATCGGTTTTTTCATTAACCAGCCCAATCAAGTTAAGGTGCTGCAGCTTTTTGGCAGCTATGTGGGCACATCGATCGATACCGGGCTGCGCTGGGCAAATCCGTTTTACTCCAAACGCGCAGTTTCACTTAGAGTGCGTAATTTTGAGTCATCCAAACTCAAGGTCAATGATTTAGACGGCTCGCCGATAGAGATCGGCGCGGTAGTGGTTTGGCAGGTCGAAGATGCCTCCAAGGCCTGCTTCCAAGTCGATGATTATGAAAGCTTCGTGCATATTCAAGCGGAATCAGCGCTGCGCAATTTAGCGACCAGCTACGCTTACGATCAGCACGACGGAGAGCAAATTTCTTTGCGCAGCCACAGCCATGAGATTGCCGAGAAGTTGCAAGAAGAAGTGCAAAGCAAGCTGCACACCGCCGGCGTTAAAGTGCTCGACACCCGAATTACCCACTTGGCATACGCGCCCGAAATTGCCCAAGCCATGCTGCAGCGCCAGCAGGCCGGCGCGATTATTGCGGCGCGCCAAAAGATCGTCGAAGGCGCAGTCGGCATGGTCGAAATGGCGCTCGATCAGCTTAATAAGCGCGGTGTAGTGCAATTTAACGACGAGCGCAAAGCGCAAATGGTCAGCAATTTGCTAGTCGTGCTGTGCTCTGAGCGTAATACCCAGCCAATTATCAATGCCGGGAATACGAACTAGTTCGAGCCTGAGCCTGAGCATATCAGCCGCCTTCCTCAACAGTCCTCGCTTTTGCGAAACTCCCACGGAGTTCAAACGATGTTAGATATCCAATCCACAGCTGGCGGTTGCGCGCCGCAAGAATCAGCAATACAGGCTACACACGTCACGTATGCGCTTTTCGCACTTGGGTTACTAAGCGCAGGGCTTTTTGCGGTGGTCGGGGTCATTATTGCTTACGTCAAACGTGACGATGTCAACGGGACTTACTTGCGATCGCATATGGACTGGTTAATCCACAGCTTTTGGTGGGCACTCTTGGGGTCAGCGCTCACTGTGCTTTTCGTTGTTTTCACGCTAGGGCTCGGCATGCTTGTGGCGTGGATCCCATTTGGCATCATTTGGATTTGGGGCGTCTACCGGATTGTCAAAGGTTGGCTGCGACTGTCAGAAAAGCGCCAGATTAGTTAATGCAAATGCAGTCCGCTGAATCCAGTAGGAAATTTCTGACAATTTTAGTGCGTGAGTGATGGCCTTTTGGAGCATTTCCTTACCTCACTGTTGGTAAATTTGTTGGTATTACAGACATTTTGCCGCGTATGGATGGAAGCAAATTTCACAGACTCTCAAAGCCATCTTTCAGCAAAATTCCGTCAAACAAAAGATATGCGGCACCACGATTGCTGTTGTGTGCCCTAGCCGAAACCATAATGGTTTCGCCGGATACTTCAATACTTTCGCCAAAGTACTGCCCTGGGACGTTGTCATAGGCTTCCGAGCGTTGAAAGTACGTCCAGGTGTTTGCGGGCCCAGCAGGCCTAAAGTGAGACATCGAACCATACGCCTGACCATTCACTCCATGCTGTGGCCCGTCAGTCTAGGTCACTCGCCAACGCTCAGAAAAATCACTGCGCTGTTCCCAGCCTGCGCGCATAAGCTCAGGCAGCTCAGATGACTCAGTCGGATAGCCAATCAAAAGATACGCAATAAACTGCCAGTGCGGCGGCGTTTGCAGCGTTTTTGTCAACTGTTCCGGCGCAAGTATCGACACCCAGCCCACGCCTAAACCCTCGGCGTGCGCGGCCAGCATCAGCGTGTGGATCATGCACACGCTGGAATAAGCGAGCGTTTCTGGCATCGTGCCGCGCCCTAAAGCTTTACCTTGGCTTGGATTGGCATCACAAAAAACCGCCAGCTGCACTGGTGCTTGATCAAACCCGGCCAGTTTTAAGCGTGCATACTGCATAGCTTGTTCGCCGTGCTGCCGCGACAGCGCCATCTGATTCGCAGCTTCAAAATTGGCGCGCACAATAGTGCGTAGCGCTGGATTTCGCACGTTCAATACGCGCCAAGGCTGGCTTAAGCCCACGCTCGGGGCTAAATCTGCTAAACGGCAGACTCGTTCAATCAACTCTTCCGAAACCGGCGTGCTTTGAAAATGCCGCACGTCTCTGCGCCAGCGCACTAGTGCTTCAAGCTGTTGGAACGCGTCCAATTTGGGTGCGCTCATGCCTGTGCGCGCGGCTCTGCGGCCTTAGCCTCTGCCCGTTTGGTGATTTGGAAAAAATGCGCTATCGGCTGAAGCAATACGCGATGCGTATCGTCGGCTAAGCCGCTCAGCTTTTGCTGCAATTCCCGCTCCCAAGCCTCGCCCACGCCGCGATCTGGGGGTTCTGTGGGCAGTGGATAGTTGCCGGTTCGGTACACATCCAGCAGCGTGACGCTTTGCAAATCACGCACCAGCACCCAGCGCCCCATTTCAGTGCGGGTCACCATTTTTAGCGCGTCAAAATCAGCCAAAAAGCGCTGTAACAAATCATCGGTAAGCCCAGGAATACGCTGCTTTAAATCTTGATTATCCAAGCCTTCACCGCGCAGCTGTGCCGCTTTAAGCTGGCCCAAAACCCGCATGGCATATAACAGCCAAGCTTGCGGCGGAATTTCCGGCGCGCCTTCTTCAAAGCGAAACGCGCCAAGCGTGGACGCCAAGCTCGCGCCAAACAGCGCAATCAGCCACAAAATATACAGCCACAGCATAAAAATCGGCACCAAATAAAGTGCATCATAGATTTGCTGAGTGGCCGGAAACGCGCCGATGTACCAGGCAAATCCGCGCTTGGCGGCTTCAAATAGCACCGTAGCAAACAGCCCACCAGCCAATGCGTGGCGCCAGCGCACAACATGATGCGGCACGATGACATAGCTCAGTGTAAACCCGACAAACGCCGTCAACGCAGGCATAAAGCGCAGAAACTCGCGCTCGACAGTATCGCCGTGGAAAAACGGTAGCGTGCGCAAATAGCCGCTCATCACCAAGCTGGCACCCAGCAGCATTGGCCCCAGAGTCAGTGCGGCCCAGAACACTACAAAACGCTGCAGTGGCGGGCGCTCAGTCGGCGCGCGCCAAATGCGGTTAAACGCTGACTCAATCGAATTCATCATCAAAACGGCAGACACCATGAGCGCGATCACGCCGGGAATCGTTAGCGAACTCGCGCGGTCAAACAGCGGCTCAATGTAACCTTTCATTGAGCTGCCGGCGCTCGGCACAAACTGGGTAAAGATAAACTCCAGCAACGCCTGTTTGGCGGCTTGAAACTGCGGAAACGCCGACATGATCGACAAGCTCACTGCACCCAGCGGCACGATAGCGAGCATCGTGGTGTAGGCCAAAGCCGCTGCGGCTTCAAAGCATTGATCATCCCAAAAGCGTTTCGACAAAAATCGGCCAAATTTTTGTAAACGCTGCAAGGTGGTGATCGGGTGATATAAATTTAGACTAGTCCGCATCGGTAAAGTGTGGCAACTAATGCTGCTGATGGCTAGCGGTGATTGGCGATTCGCTTTGACTCGGCATTTTTAGGTGTTTTTGGAATCCTTTAAAAGCGTCAAAGTAATATTGAATTCAGCTGTTGCTGCATTGCAATATTGCGTCAATTTCTTGCACGAGCGCTTCGACCGGCACAGCGCGCGTATTTGCGTCCAAATCCCAGCTGCGTTCGCCCGCATGCACGATGAGTCGCTGCGTTGCAAATACATCGACAGCGCCGCTGTAAAATCCTTGGCTTGGGACCGGTTTTGACGAACGTTTGATTTCTATCGCTAGCGTATGCGCTCCGCGCTCGGCTATGAGGTCAATTTCTGCGCTATTTTGCGTGCGATAAAAACTGTATTGCCAATCGGGTCCGAGCTGATTACATATTTGCTCAACAATAAAACCCTCAAAGCTTTGCCCGATAATCGGGTGGCGTAGCAACTGCGCTTCGGTTTGGATATCCAGAAGCGCGTGTAAAAGGCCGCAATCGCGCACATAATACTTTGGAGATTTGGTTAGGCGTTTTCTGATGTTGCCATGCCAGGGCTGAAGTGCTCTAACGTGCATTAGCTCGCATAACAGTGATAGATAGCGGCTTATAGACTGTGCGCTTACGCCAAGATTTTGCGCCAGTTTTGTACTGTTGATCAATCCGCCTTGATCACTTGCCAACATTGCCCAAAGCTTTCGGAGCGTTGGGCCAGGCAATCGCGGTGCAAAAAATGCAACGTCACGTTCGATAACCTGCGTCAAATAAGCGCGGCGCCACTGATAGCTCATGGCTGCATTCGGTGCTAACAGACTATCTGGAAACCCACCGCGTAACCAACGCTCCGTTCGTTGAAGGCTCGTCAACTCTTGAAGCTGAAAGGGCGTCAGCTCCAAATAATCAATTCGACCGGCTAGCGATTCACTCGATTGCGCCAGCAACTCGCGCGAGGCCGAACCCAGCAGCAAAAAATGCCCGGCTTTTTCGCCTACGCGCCGCCGCTCATCAATTTCTGAACGCAACTGTGAAAATAGCTCGGGTGCGCGCTGCACTTCGTCAATAACGACGAGTTTGCCCCGTTGCGTTCGCAGGAACAGACTGGCGTCCGAGAGCAGTGCAAGATCTTCCGTGCGCTCCAAATCTAAATAAACGGCGTTCGCTGGGTCAGAATCAACTAGTGTGCGTGCAAGCGTGGTTTTTCCACATTGGCGTGGTCCAAGCAGGGCAACCGCCGGGAAAAACTCAGCCGTTCCACGATGATTGCCCGAAGTTGACGTGCGTTTTCCAAGTAAATCTTCCATCAGATGGAATAATTACTTGGTATTTTGCGCTTTAAGACAATTGATTTCAACCCACACCCGCCATCTTTTCGAATGCCGCACCGGTCAAACGCTGCGTCGTCCAGTCTGCCAACGGCTGTGCGCCGATGCGATGGTAAAACTCAATGGCTGGCGCATTCCAATCTAAAACGGCCCAATCAAGGCGAGCGCCCCCGCGAGCGTGCGCAATTTTCGCCACCGCTTGGATCAGTGCCAAACCAGCGCCTTGCCCGCGCGCGCTCGGTTTAACAAATAAATCCTCCAGATAAACGCCGGGCTGCGCCAGGAAAGTCGAGTAATTCTGAAAAAACAGCGCAAAACCGACCGGCTCTGCGCCCGCGTACGCTATCAGCGCTTCAGCAGCCGGGCGCTCGCAAAACAGCGTTGCACGTAGCTTGGCTTCAGTCGCGCTGACTTTATCCAATAGCTTTTCGTACTCTGCTAGCGCACGAATAAACTCGAGAATGAGCGGAACATCGGCTTCGATCGCTGGGCGAATTTCAATTTGGCTTACAGGGCTCATGGCGCGCGCTTTGCTCATTGGGTGCAGGGCCGCTAATTTACGCTATTCTCGGGGCCAGAATAATCTACGGTTTTGGGTGCGTACTTTTTATGTCGTTAAATGCAAATGTGCCGATGTCGCGGCGTTTTCGCGGCTATTTGCCGGTAGTCATCGATCTAGAAACCGGCGGGTTCGATCAAAATCGCGATGCATTGCTGGAAATTGCCGCCGTGCCGATTAAGTGCGTGCAGGGCGTATTTTCAGTTGGGGAAACGATTACCACGCACATCATGCCTTTTCCCGGCGCGAACATTGACCCGCAGTCACTGGAAATTACCGGCATTGATGTCGACAATCCGCTGCGTGGCGCGCTGGAAGAAAAAGAAGCGCTTGAACACATCTTTAAGCCGATCCGCGTTGCACTCAAAGCCAGCGGCTGCAAACGCGCAATTTTAGTGGGCCACAATGCGCATTTTGATTTGAATTTTCTCAACGCAGCGATCAAACGCACCGGCAATAAACGCAGCCCGTTTCATCCCTTTAGCGTGTTTGACACCGTCAGTCTAGGCGGCGCGCTATTTGGTCAAACGGTGCTAGCAAAGCTGGTTATGGCGGCCGGTTTAAAGTGGGACCCGAACGAGGCGCATTCGGCGGTTTACGATACCGAACGCACCGCGGAGTTCTTCTGCCTAGTCATGAACCGTATTAATCCGCTGGCTCAACTCGGCCCAGTGCTTGCCGAGCCGATTGAGACTAGCGAATCAGCCATGGAATTAGCGGAGCTCGACGATGCCAGTGTATGAATACGAGCCTATCGAAGCTTGCCAGCGCTGCAGCGGCACGATTGAAATCATCGCCAAAATGAGCGAGCCGGATGCTACTGCTTGCCCTAGCTGCGGCATGGCAATCCGCCGCGTCATTTCCGCCACCCGCAGCATTTCAGGTCAGGCGCATTTATTGAAAGAAAAACACTTCTCCGAGCGCGGATTCACACAATATAAACGCGCAGGCGGTGGTGTTTATGAGAAAACTGCAGGCGATGGACCCAAGTTTATTGCGGATGATGGAAAGCCGATAACGCCGAGCAACTAGACTAAAATTTGGCCCACACGACAATACGATTTACTTTTCAACACAAGGATTTTTATGCGTCAGAAATTCGCTTTTCTAGCCGCCTTTACCGCTCTGCTCGCAGGTTGCTCCCATAACATGACTTACCCGACCAGCCCGCGCGGCAATACCTCCGATAGCTATGGCGAAGTCAAAGTCGCTGATCCGTATCGCTGGCTGGAGGAAATTGATAGCCCGGAAACTGCTACTTGGGTTAAGCAGCAAAATGAGGTGACTAACAAAACGTTGGAGGCCATTCCAGCGCGCGCTGAGTTCAAAAAACGCCTTACTGAACTTTGGAATTACGAGCGCTTTGGCGTGCCGTTCAACGAAGGCGGGCGTTGGTTCTATACGCGTAACGACGGTCTGCAAGATCAATCCGTGCTGTACACGATGAAAACTTTGGGCGAAACGGCAGTCGTATTGCTGGATCCAAATACGCTATCGGAAGATGGCAAGCTGGCGTTGAACGCGCTCAGTATTTCCCCGAACGGACACTATTTGGCTTATGCGGTGTCATCGGGCGGTTCGGATTGGCAAACCTGGAAAATCCGGGACATCCGCACCGGTAAGGATTTAGACGATTCAGTGCCGTGGAGCAAATTTAGCGGCGCAAATTGGGCACATGACAGTAGCGGGTTTTACTACGGCGGCTTTGATGAGCCTAAAGGCGAGAACCTGCTGAAAGCAGCGAATACCTTTCAAAAAGTCTACTTTCATAGGCTTGGCCAGAAAACGCCGCCAAATTTGATATTCGATCAGCCGGACAAGCCCGGCCAAAGCGCCAATATCAGCGTGAGTGACGACGGCGCTTACCTAATCAGAACGATCGGCATGGGCACCGACGAACGCAATATGCTGCATGTGCAATCAACTGTCGAAAAACCCGACACTTGGCTCAAGCTGGTCGATCAGTTCGAAGATACCTACAACGTAATCGGCAATGTAGGCAGCACGTTCTACTTACACACGACCTTGAATTCCCCGAAGTATCAGGTGATTGCAGTTGATTTAAACAAGCCTGCAAAATCCGACTGGCGCACGGTAATTGCAGAGAACGATTCGACCTTGCAAGGCGTATCGCTAGTCGGGAATAGTTTGATTGCTAACTATTTGAGCGATGCGAAAAGCGTGGTCAAGCGCTTTGATTTGACGGGCAAGTTGATTGCTGAGATTGCGCTTCCCGGCGTTGGTACGGCAAATGGTTTCGGCGGCAAAGCCAGCAGCACTGAGACTTTTTATTCGTTTGGCAGCTTCACTCAGCCGAACGAAATCTTCCGGCTTGATCTGCGCAACAACCAAACCACCAGCTTCAAAAAGCCAACCTTAGCGCTCGACACTGGCGTGTTTGAAACCGTGCAAGTGTTTTACCCCAGCAAAGATGGCACGAAAATTCCGATGTTCATCACCCAGAAAAAGGGCCAGCCCAAATCAGCCGACACGCCGGTTTTATTGTATGGCTACGGCGGCTTTAACATTCCCGTGGTGCCTTCATTTTCACCGGCAGTAATCGCCTGGGTGGAACAAGGCGGCATTTGGGCAGTCGCAAATTTGCGCGGCGGTGGTGAATACGGCGAAGTGTGGCATGAAGCGGGCACCAAGCTAAAAAAGCAAAACGTATTCGATGATTTTGCAGCAGCTGCGGACTTTCTGATCGCTGAAGGCATGACGTCGAAAAAGAAAATCGCCATCAATGGCCGCAGCAATGGCGGCTTGTTGGTCGCCGCGACCATGCTGCAGCGCCCGGAGCTATTCGGCGCGGCGATTCCTGCGGTTGGCGTATTAGATATGCTGCGCTTTAACGAGTTCACCATCGGCAAAGCCTGGGAAAGCGACTACGGCTCACCGCAAAACCCCGACGAATTCAAAGCGCTTTACGCCTATTCACCGCTACACAATGTGCGCGCTGGCATTGACTATCCACCGACGCTGGTGCTAACCGGCGATCATGATGATCGCGTCTACCCTGCACACAGCTTCAAGTTTATTGCGCAGCTGCAGCACGCTTACAAGGGCAAGAGCCCACAGCTGATTCGGATTGAAACTAGAGGCGGTCACGGCGCTGGCAAACCCACCAGCATGGTGATTGATGAGTTTGCCGATTGGCTGGCGTTTTCGAGTTTTTATTTAGGGACTAAATAACGCGACATTCAATTTGGTTGCTCTACCGCTATCAGGTTTTTTGGCATTTGGAGTTGTCGCGCACATCAGAACGAGAAAACTCAATCTAAATTATTGATGCCTTATCGTCATTCCCGCGAATGCGGGAATCCAGACTCATTGAACTTCCGGCGCTCTCGTTGTTACACAACTCGGAGATCGAAGAGTTATGTAAGTAGATGGAAACGCTGACACCTGAATTGGATCCCCGCCTACGCGGGGATGACGAGGTTGAGCGGAACTACCAGCCAAATTAACTGCGGTTGGCTGAAATGTTGTTAGCTACGTATCCGAATCGAGCGGACGAGGCCCTGCTCAATTACTGGTCATTCGCACATTTCAGTGTGATTTTCCAATGGCTGGCATGAGATCGAGCCTTCCGCAAAAGAACAAGATTCGGATGCGATAGTTTTCGAAAGATCGGAACCCGCGTGCGTTGGCCTTGATGGTTTGGATCGCCGAATTAAATCCCTCCGCCGTCGCGTTCGTTATGCGATGCGTGATGTAGTTCAATAGCCCCGTTTTGTGTCGACGCAACATACGAACGACTTTTTTGACCGGCTCCAATTGGCTTCGC
>JANOQN010000061.1:0-21422 GCA_031422315.1 Rhodanobacteraceae bacterium | reverse complement strand
TTCGAGCGTTGACGAGATACCGGCGTGTTGAGCATGCTCTCCCACGAATGTTTCGTTCTAGGGCTGTTCGGTCGAGCACGCCGGCTCTCGACATCCAATCTACTCTTGATTCAAGAGATAAGGGGTTGGGGAGAGGGTTTTATGGGTGAACGACCGGGTACCCTCCTGGCGTTGCCACAAACATCGATGTAAGCTAACCCACACCCAACGCCGCCTGCAGTTTCTTCGCGCTCACGGGCTCGGCAGTTTTTAGTTCAGGCGCAAAAACCGCAACGCGAAATTCTTCGAGCAGCCAGCGAAATCTGGAATCACTGAGCGTTGGCGTGGCTTTGAGTTTGTCCATGAACGGCAATACGTCCAGCATTTTGCTTTGATCTTTGACCGGATCATGAAATAGCCGATCCAACCGAATGCCGAGCGCTTTGAAGTATCGCGAATAATGTGACAGCTGCTGCAGTGTAATACACCGAGCGAAGCCTTTGAAAATCAGCCCGTTCAACTGAAGCGTGACGTCGTCAAAATTGGCTTTGGCAAAACCAATGACCGGCTGCACTAGTCTGCGCTTGAGCGCGCTGTAGCTTTCTAGCGCCTCATTGACGAGCTGGCTGCGCGCGCCGCAAACCGGGCCCAGCTGCGCACGCACATGTTCGGACATCCGCTGAAATTCTGCTTGCGTGCGCACGCTTTGCGCCTCCACGCCAGCGACTTGCAAGAAGGCCGCTTCAACTAAATCTATCCGCAAATTTTCACTGGAATCGACCGCTGCATAGGCCAAAACCGATGCCGAACTAAGCGCAATATGCTTGCGCCAATAGCGCAGCTCATCGGGCAAATGCAGGCGCAGTAATCTGAGCGCGCCGCCTGCGTGTGCAGCGTCGGCTTCGTGCTGCTGGGCGAAGGCTTTCAAGCCGGCGCTGTGTTCGGATTCGTCAAAAAGTGCGGGAAATGCTGCGCTGCCGTCATCACTTTTGATCTGCGCGGGTAGATCAAACGGCCAGGTCTTGAGCCCAGTGCGGTTATATAGCGCGCCGACTTTGGCGGTAAATGCCGCCGCCGCCTGTTGGCGATAGTCCGCCTGCAGGGCTTCGATATCGCGCGCGGCGCGCAGCACTTCACCGGCTGGGCCGAGCACTTCAATTCGAAAGTTCAAGTGCGCGGGCAACAGGCTCAGATCAAAATCGCTGGCGCTAAATTCAGCGCCGCTGATGCGCTTAAAAAACGCGGCGAGTACATCTTGCAGCCACAGCTCAGACGGCTCGCAGGCTTCGAGAAACGCGCGCGCAAAATCCGGCGCGGGCACCACTAATCTTCGCAAGTTTTTCGGCAGCGTTTTAATAAGTGCGACGACTTTTTCTTCGCGCAGGCCAGGCACCAGCCAGCTCAAGCGCGCGGCCGATACGGCGCCGAGTTGCTCTAATTTTAGTGCAATGGTGGCGCCGTCCAACTCCGATGACGGATCAAAATGATAGCGCAGTGGCAGCTTGAATCCACCTGCGTGCAGCTCATCCGGGAATTCGCGCAGTTTGGGCTGATCGGAATTTAATAAATCCATCACTTCAAGCCGCAAATTCGGCTCGGCCAGCTTGCCTTCAGGCGTGCGCAGCCAGTTCATCAGTGCAGGCACGCTGCAAATCGATTCGGGAATGCGGCTGGCAAACCAATCAGCTAACTCACTATCATTTTTCAGCAGGCCGCGCGTGCGCAGCTTGTCCTCTTTATCGGTTGCTTCCTGACGCACTTTCGCGTTATGCGCCAGCACGCGGTGCGGCGCGTTGGTTTCGCCGCGCGCCATCGCGTGAAATAAGAACAGCGTGCGCGCCGCAGTTTTGTCAATCGGTTCAAACAGCACGCGGCGCTTGCGCACTACTAAAAGCCCAAGCAGATTTTGATCTTCAAAGCAGCGCGCGCAGCCGCTTTGCTCATCCCAGTGCGGGTCGTAATGGCGCCGCTTAATCAAGTGCTGGCCTAACTCTTCCAGCCAAATCGGCTCAATTTGCGCCGCGCCCATGGCCCACACTTTTTGCGTGTCGAGCAGCGCGTCGGCCATAATCCAGCGCGGATTGCCCTTCACCGATGAGCCTGGAAATATTTGGAAGCTGCGGCTGCGCGTGCCGCTGTACTGGCCTTTTTCCTCATGCTCACCGCACTGGGTCAGCAGCGCGCTCAGCAGAACTTTGTGCAGCGCAGCGTAGGCTTCTTTGGCTTTTTTATCGCTGCTTGCTGGGCCCGCGATGACTGCGTTTGCGCTGGTTTTTGGCGTAGTTTGCGCCAAGCTTGTCAAGCCCAACGCCTGCGCATGCCGCTTCTGTTCGGCGGCCGACGCACGCGACCAATCGCGCTCAACAGGCGCGGCCTGCGCTTTGCCTTTTTGCGGAAGGCTAACGCGCCGAGCCGGCAGCGCAAGCGCGCTGGCAGTCGTAGTTGAATGCGCTGGCGGATGCGCATCGGGAACCTGCCAGCCCTGTTCGCGCGCACGCTCCTTAATCTGCTGATACAAATCCTGCCATTCGCGCAGCCGCATAAAAGATAGGAAACTACGCTTTGCCCAATCGCGCAGCTGGCTTTGTTTGAGCGCCACGCGCTGGTGCTGATAGGCTTCCCATAAGTTGAGCAGGCTCAAAAAATCGCTGCGCTCATCAGCGAATAGCGCGTGCGCGGCTTGCGCTTGTTCACGCGCTTCCAGTGGCCGTTCGCGCGGGTCTTGGATCGATAGGCCGGCGCTGAGTACCAGCGTTTGCTCAAGCTGCGGGGTTAGCTTGGCGGCTACCAACATACGGGCGTAATGCACGTCAATCGGGAATTCTGCCATCTGCTGGCCAATATCGCTGAGTTTGCGCTCGGCGGTAATCGCGCCCAGTTCGCGAAGAATTAAAAAGCCATCATTGATTGCGCGCTCGTCGGGCGGCTCAACAAACGGGAACAGCTGCGGATCACCTAAATTCAGTCGCAGCATGCGCAGCAAAACGCCAGCGAGCGAGCTGCGCAATATTTCCGGATCAGTAAATGCTGGCCGCAGTTGGAACGAGGTTTCATCATAAAGCCGCACGCAAATACCGGCACTGATGCGCCCGCAGCGGCCCGCACGCTGATTCGCGCTAGCCTGGGAAATATCTTCAATGTGTAGGCGCTCAATCTTCGAGCGCGGTGAATAGCGCGCGATTCTTGCGGTACCGGTATCGATAACTGCGCGAATTCTAGGCACGGTAATCGACGTTTCCGCAACGTTACTAGCTAATACCAAGCGCCGCTTCGCGCCCGGCTTGAACACCAGTTCTTGTTGCGCGCTGGATAGCTTGGCGTACAGCGGCACCACTTCAGTCAAGCGAAACGAGGCTTTTTCCAGTGCGCGTTTGGCATCGTTGATTTCCCGCTCGCCGGGGAAAAATATCAGGATATCCGCCATCGGATCTTCGATATCGAGCTCACGCACGGCGTTGATGACCCCGCTTAGTAACGCGCGGTCGCTGCGTTCTTCGGCATCGCCAGCAATAGGTCGATAGCGCAGCGTGACCGGAAAGCCGCGGCCTTCGACCAGAAACACCGGCGCGTTGTCAAAGTGCTTGGAAAAGCGCTCGGTATCGATTGTTGCGCTGGTAATAATGAGCTTTAAATCGCGCCGCTTTTGCAGCAGCTTTTTAACAAAGCCGAGCAGGAAATCAATGTTGAGTGAGCGTTCGTGCGCCTCATCAATAATCAGCGTGTCATAGGCTGATAAGTAGCGATCTGACTGTGTTTCAGCCAACAAAATACCGTCGGTCATAAACTTAATCAGCGTTTGTTCGCTGCTCTGCTCGGTAAAGCGAACTTGATAGCCGACCAGCCCGCCGAGCGTGCTTTTAAGCTCTTCCGCTACCCGCGTGGCGACGGTTTTTGCGGCAATGCGGCGCGGCTGCGTGCAGCCAATCAGCCCGCGCACGCCCAAACCCGCGGCCAGCGCTAGCTTGGGCAATTGCGTGCTTTTACCCGAGCCGGTTTCGCCCGCCACAATAATCACCTGATGCGTTTGCATAGCCAGGATCAGCTCGCTGGCGCACGCGCTGATGGGCAGTGCATCATCTAGCTCAATGGCGGGAATGCGCGCGCGGCGCTGCGTTAGCGTTGCCTGAGCGCTTTTGATGAGTTCGCTAAAGCGCGCGTGCTCGGGGCCGTCTGCAGGTTTGCCCGCCAGCTTTTGCCAGGCATTGACGATGATGTGGCGCTTGCGGGTGGGTAGCTCATGCGGCAGATTGGGGCGCTGGGGTTTGGCTGGTTGTAGAGTTGGCGGTTTTCGTGTCTTTAACTCTTCAGGCGTCGCGGGTTTTGGCGCCAATTTCCCTAGTTTGACTCGGTCTTTTTGATCAGTTACCACTTGCATTTCGGGATCCATAAGCATTGATAAGACACGTCATCGCCAATCGTCAGCTGTTTTCGCATCAAATAGCTTTCCACTTGTACATCGAAAATCAGAACTCTGGCGCGATGCATGAATTTCTTCTTTTGCTGATCGCTTTTAGCTTTCAATTGAAGCCTCTACAGCTTGTACCAAGCCTAAAGTACGCGCACGCAGATTTTAAACTAATTGAGACCAAACCCAAGGTTCGCGATGCATTTTGAGCGACGGACATTGTGACTCTGCCGCCAGCTGCCGGTGAAACGCCAGTCAAGGCCCTTTGAAGTGTTCAATCGAAGCCGCCCGAAAACATGGCTGCTCGCTGGAAAAACTAAATTATGGCTTATTTAATGATGTTTATAGTCTAATTTCAGATTAAAAATAAGCTGTGGCTTATTTTGATAAAACTAAGTTATAGCTGCTTTTTCATTGACTTTCGACACACATTCGCCTGAAACTAAGCTATATCTTATTTCAACTCCAAATCAAGACGAAAACAAGGACACCGAAGTACGTCTGGGAGTCTGAAAGCCACGATAGCTATTTGATTTGGAATTGGAATCAGGAAAAGTCATGCAACAGATCGTACGTACAGCCGCCGATTTGGGCCAATGCATTCGCGAGCAACGTAAGCGCCAGAAGCTTCGGCAAACCGATTTGGCCGCGCTGATCGGCGCCAGCCACGTGTTTTTGATTGATGTCGAAAAAGGCAAACCGACCGTGCAATTGGGGCGCGTGTTGGCCTTGCTGGATGAGTTGGGTATTACCTTGTCGGTCGACATCCCAGATCAAGAGTTGCCTTAATGCATGCGCAAATCGGGCAGTCAAACAACACGAATTCCAGCCATGTGCAAACGCGGGCACTACACGTGTATTTCGGCGCGCAGTTGGTTGGCGTGTTGAGCGATGTTGGCGCGCAGTGGCGCTTTGATTACGATCAACATTGGTTAGCAGATTCAAGCGGTTTCGATCTATCGCCTGGCCTGCAACGCGCCCAAAAGAGCATTGTCGACGGCGGCTCGATGCGGCCCGTGCAGTGGTTTTTCGACAATCTATTGCCAGAGGAAATGGCCCGCGCGCTGCTAGCCAGCGCGGCGAAAATTGATCAGGCGGACGCCTTCGCATTGTTGAGTTTCTACGGTGCGGAATCGGCTGGAGCGCTCACTTTGATTCGCCCAAGTACACAACCAGGAGCGCCAACTGACGAGCTACGCATTGAGAGTGGCATACAGCCGCTCTCTGATGCTGAGCTCTCGCAACGTATTCGCGGCCTGCCAAACCAAGCACTTAGCACATACGCGCCCAAACGCATGTCGATGGCGGGTGCGCAGCATAAGCTGCTGGCTGTTTTGCAAGGCGATCAGCTCTTTGAGCCGATCGGCGTAACGCCTTCAACGGTGCTGCTGAAACCCGACCATGTTCAGCAGGATTTGTATCCGCATTCTGCTGCCAATGAATGGTTTTGTATGACGCTGGCCCGTGCAGTCGGGCTATCGGTGCCTGACGTATTTTTGCGCTACGTGCCGGAAGCCGTCTATGGCGTGATGCGTTTTGATCGTGTGCCTGATAGAAAGCAAGCTAACCAGTCACAGGTACCGCGCCGACTTCATACACTGGATGCTTGTCAACTACTGTCCATTGACCGCTTATACAAATACCAACAAGCCAGTGTTGCCACACTTGCAAAGCTGGTGTTGCAATGCCGCGAAAAAGCCCGAACTAGGATCGCGCTACTGCGTTGGAGCGTATTCAATGCCTTGATTGGCAACGGTGATGCGCATCTGAAAAATCTCTCGTTTTTTGTCGGCGCAGGCGGCGTGGTGCTGACTCCACACTACGATTTACTGTCCACAACCAGCTACGCCCGACCGGGGCAATGGGGCGACGCGGAACTATCAACGGCAATGGCGGAAGCGAGCCATTTTGGTGACTTGCGCCGCCAACACATTATTGAATTTGCCGGGGCCTTAGGCGTGCCAAAAAAACTTGCGAATGAACAACTTGACATGTTGCTAGCCGCCATAACACCCGCCGCTGCGCGCTTGACAGGCGAAATGGAAACCGGGCAATCAGCAATACGCTATGCCGGTGAACATCGGCAAATTCGCGTGATTGTCAGCGGGATTTTGAAGGAAATGAGTTTGCAGTTGCGGTAGTGCCTGTCGGAGAAAATAATTTTCAGGAGCGCTTAAATTCGTCTAACGCCACCACAAGTTCAACTGTCATTTTATGCGTTATTTCTTAAAGAGCTTTTACGGTCCGCTCGAAACGTCCAGAGCTCTTTTTAGAATGCATGACCTATCAAACAAAAAACATAGCAATCCAGCAGCCCGTTGCCGCCATCCAAGCGAGCGATCTCAGCGTGGCTTGATCGGCAATGTAAAGCAGGCCAAAAATGAGCCGAAACACCACCCAAGCAATCGCCAAGTAGTCAATGATCGCGCGCGGACCTCCTGCTAGGTGCGCAATAATGACCGCCGCAGCGAACGGCGGCAACGCTTCAAATGAGTTCAAATGCGCCCAGTACGCGCGCTGCGGTTTGCCGGTCAATCCGGCTTGGTAGTTGCGCGGCGTGCGGTTGTTAAAACCAGGGCCGGTCAGCTTGGCGTAGCCGGTCCACATAATCGGCATCAAGGCCGCGATCAGTACGCAATAAAATGCCAGGGTCATGCCGTGCTCAAAAGTTTAGGTAAAGTTGAATTTGTTAAGTAGCTAATGCAATTGCTTGGCTTGCCGCAGCTGCGCGCTTTTGACGAGATCGCTGGCCAGCGTGCGCCAATAATCGCGCACGTCAAATAGCAGACTGGGTAAATCGCGCATTAAATCTTCGCGTTCGGCATCGCTGAGTGAGGCGATTTCTGGATCTAAAATCTCTGCAAAAACCCCATCATCTACGCCGAGCGCCACAATCGGTGAAAGCAGCTCAATTAAGCTGGAATCGGCCTGCATTTGCGCTTCCCAATCGCTCGATTGCAGATCGATCCCCATGCTAAAGCCTTGGCACCAGCCGCCGACGTCTACCTCCACCGTGCCTGCTTCATCATCATTGCGTTCGGCAAAGATAGGCTCTAGCGCGTGATAATCCAGCGCATGATCGATCGAAGCGGCGAGCTGGATCAGCGCTTGTACCAGCTGCTCAGCCGATTCGGCATCGGGCATCACCGGATGTTCGCCCAAAATCGCCGGTAACCATGCTTGCGCTTCAATCACTTTTGGGCCGACCAGCAGCGCGCAAAGCAAGCCCTGCGCACCGTCTAGGCTAAGCGCATCATCGTTTTCCAATAGCTGCAAGAGCCGATCCAGCTCCATCAGATCTTCTTCATCTAGCATCGTGCTGTCAGTGGGGTCAGACATAGTCAAAACAGCCTTGGTTATTCGGAGGTTCCAGGTGTGGAAACGTCCAGACCGGCCCGCATTATTCACAAAAGCAGCCGACGAAGCTATTCAAGCCATGCCAGTTTATACTCCGGCGCATGCCGATCCCACTTTTTAGTTCAGCCCAAGCCCGTGATTTAGACGTGCAAAGCGCGAAAGCGCAGGGTATCGCATCCGCCGAGCTGATGGAACGCGCGGGCCGAGCTGCGGCAAACCTAGCATTATCACGCTGGCCGCTCGCGGATCGATTTATCGTGCTGTGTGGGCCGGGCAATAATGGCGGCGATGGCTATGTGTGCGCGCAACATTTGCGGCAAGCGGGGCGAGCGGTAAAGCTATTCGCTGAAACCAAGCCCAACTCCAAAAGCCCAGACGCTGCCAATAATGTGAAGCGTTGGGCCGAGCTAGGCGCAATATTGCCGCTTGCGCAATTTCTCGAGCTGCAATGTTCTTCGTCTAGCGACGTCATTATCGATGCCTTGTTTGGCATCGGCTTGAGTGCGCCGCTCAGCCCACCCTATGCTGCGGCGATCGCGCATGCAAATCAGCAGACTTGCGGAAAATTGGCACTCGACGTGCCAAGTGGATTGAATTCTGACACTGGCGCGCAAACCGGTGATGCTGTGTTTCAGGCCGATTGCACGCTGAGTTTTGTTGTGCATAAAGCCGGACTGCACACCGGCGCAGCGCGGGCCTATGTTGGGGAATGCTCGCTGGACGCGCTGAGTTTGCCGACAGTGCTATTAGCGAGCGCCATTCCGGTAGCCCAGTTATTAGCTGCATCGGATATTGCCCTACCAAAACGCGCAGCCGACAGCCACAAAGGCAAAAACGGCCACGTGTTAGTGCTCGGTGGCGAACAAGGCATGGGCGGTGCAGTGCTGTTATCCGCCGAAGCGGCACTTTACGCAGGTGCAGGCTTGGTGAGCGTGGGCACAAGGGCGCTGCATGTGGCGCCGCTGCTGGTGCGCAGCCCAGAGCTGATGGGTTTTGATGTGAGCGATGTGAGCGATTCGGCATTGCTGGCAAAGCGAATCGCTCTGGCCAGCGTGCTAGCGTTAGGGCCAGGGTTTGGTAGTGCCGCTGATTTTGCCGAATGTCTGATGCGTCAGCTCGTGCATGACCCAAAGCCTAAAGTGCTGGATGCGGACGCGCTAAATTGGTTGGCTACCAATAGTTCACAGACTGCATTCGATGAGCGCTGCGTGCTCACACCGCACCCGGGTGAAGCGGCTCGGCTGCTGAATTGCACAGCGCTGGATATTGAGCGCGATCGTTTTGCCGCGCTGGCGGCACTGGTTGCGCGCTATCGCTGCATCGTAGTGCTCAAGGGTGCAGGCACGTTGATTGGTATGCCGGATCAAACCCCGGTAGTGTGCGGATTGGGCAATCCTGGCATGGCCGCTGGCGGCATGGGCGATGTATTGACCGGCTGTATTGCCGCGTTGATCGCGCAGGCACCCGCGCTGGGTCTAAGCCACTTTCAAGCCTGCGTGCAGGCCGTGTTGGCGCATTCAAAGGCGGCGGATGCCTTGGCGAATCGCAACGGTCAGCGCGGCATGCGCGCCAGTGAGCTGGGCTCAGAAATGCGTTTGGCGCTAAATTTTCAGGTGCTCGATTTCCCGGGGCTCAATTAGCATGAAGGATTACACCTGCCAGCTGATTGACACTGACGCCACTGTCGAGTTTGCAGCCACGCTACTTCGGGCTTGGCAAGCGCTTGATCTAGCGCCGCTGAGCTTACATCTGAGCGGGCCGCTAGGCGCCGGCAAAAGCACATTTGCGCGCGCTCTATTGCGCGGTTTGGGTGTGCAAGGGGCGATCAAAAGCCCGAGCTATGCGCTTATTGAACCTTATCGAATGGGCGATATGCAGCTGCTGCATGTCGATTTATATCGCTTGAAAGATCCGCTTGAACTCGTAAATTTGGGCCTGCATGAGCTGCTCGCCGATGCTCAGCTCGCGCTCATTGAATGGCCAGAACATGGAGGCAGTTTGCTACCTGCGCCTGATTGCGTGATAGCGCTGGATTACAGCGTGGACGGCGATTCGCGTGAACTCAGTATGCAGGCACAATCTGAGCTGGGGCTAAGTCTTTTGCGTGAAATTCAATCCTGCTAGGAAAACTTAGCTGGGCCGCAAAAAACTCCCGATACGCGCCAGCTCATCCTCCAGCGCGCGATCAAACTCAGGCTCAATCGGCGGTTTGCCAGCCACATAGCCCAAGTCAGCTAGCAGCTTGCCATCGCTAAGCGAAAGATTGCCCCAACCGATCACCTGATCACGCCACAGCAGTGGCATCGCGTAATAACCGCGAATGCGCTTTGCAGCCGGAGTGTAGGCTTCAAAACGATAGGCCCAGCCCCAGAACAGCTCAAATCGGCGGCGATCCCACACCACTGGATCAAACGGCGCAAGTAGGCGCACCGCGTCAGGCGGCTGATGTCGAGCAGCCAACGGGTTTTCATCCTGCGGCCAATACCAGCGCACGCCATCAATCGTTGCACTAGCAAGCTGTGCTTTGGCGCGCGTAAATGCGTCCGTGCGCAGCGCAGCCCATTGCGGCGTAGCGCTACGAAGCATGCCGATTAATTCACCCAAGCTGCGCTCAGGCAGCGGCGCGTATTTATGCACGATGACATCGACCAGCGCATCCATTGCCGCTGCAGGTTCCAGTTCCGGCACAGGTGCCGCAGTATTCACCGGCAGCGCATAGGTGCGCACGCCGCTGGCGCGTCCGGCAACGCGCAGCATGCCAAGGTAATGCATGGCATCGAGCAGCTGCGTGCTGGCGTTCGAGCTGCCACCAAACCAGTTGCGCACGCGCCCATGCGCAAAATGCGCGTCTACCTCACGCGGATGCACCACGCCGCGCGCTTGAACGTAAGCCAGCACCGCCTTCGCCTGCGCTCCGCGTTCTGCTGTCCACGCGTTGCGCGGTGTGCGCGGGTGCATCAGTGCCCGCACAGCGCGCGGCACAAAACCGTAATTCACGAAAAAATCCTCTTCAATCGCCAAAGCGCCGTAACGGCGCTCCAGATCCCCTGCGGCATAGTTTTTCACCCGATGCCGCAGCGTCAAATCTTGTGCGCGCGCCGGTGCGCGAATCGGATCCGCCTGCACGAAACCCAAGCGTGCAATAGCTAAAGGCAGGGTCGTGGGTTTAAACAGACTGCGGGTTATGGCAAAGCGGCGCAGTACATCAATAGAAAGGTGTGCAGTGGGCATGGGCTGACCTCTACGCCTTCACCGATCGACAGCCAACGCATATTCTTGTAACAGCTCTTCAGCAATCGACGCTAAAAACTCAAGCTCCATCTGAGCACGGCGCAAATGCTGGCGCATACCAGGCCAGTCATCACTATCGTGAATAGATAGCTCAACAATGACGTGCAACATTCGGCGTTGGCCGTCGTTAAACCAGCCTTGTAGCTCATACAGCTTGGCAAACTCGGTGCTTTGCTTGCTGCCTACTTGAATAAGTGACTGATTGTTTTGCGCCATGGCCCAGCTGGCGCTCGAGAGTTTAGCGAGCACAAATCCGATTTTGATACGACTGTCCTTTGGCGGCTTTTGTTCGCTGGCAATAAGCGGCTCAATCGCAGCTAATGATGTTTGCAATCCCCTCAGCGAATCCTTCACCGAAGCCTGATTTTCTCTCAACTCCGCGCGAATGGAAGTAACCGCAATCGCTGCATCACTTTTTTGCTGGCGCTCAACCCGCCACGCGTCGATTGCAAAAGCCACCAGCACGGCAAGCGCCAGGAAAGTCGCTTCGATGATGATTTCAGGTAATTTTTCACGTAGGCGGGTGCGCAGTGAAATTGAGGTTGTTGCTGAGTTAGCATCTGACATAGTTGCTCCTTTTCTACTTTTGCTGGCCCAATTGTTACTGTAAAACGGATGTAGGTTGGTTTTTTTTATCTCGGCGCATCACGCGAATCAATGCGATGTAGCGTCGCATTATTTATACTTCAGGATGGACGATAAATGCTTACAACTATCAGCATCGACGACGCGTTGTATCAAAAAGCACTTGAGTTAGCCGACCCCGGCATGGATAAAGCGGATTTGTTTCGCGAAGCAATCAGCACGTTTATACGCGTTCAAGCAGGCAAAAAACTTGTTGCGCTGGGCGGATGCGCGCCTGGCATGCCCGATGTGCCGCGCCGATCAGAGCCTGTGCCTGAATGAACATGTGTTTGATGCGGTGTTTGTGTTGCTTTCAACCCAACAAAAAAGCGCCTAACGGCGCTTTTTTGTTTTTCAAGTGAATCAGACAAATCTAGTAACGATAGTGCTCTGGCTTGAATGGGCCTTCTGCAGGAACGTGCAAGTAAGCCGCTTGTTTTGCGGTCAGCTTGGTCAACTTGACGCCGATTTTTTCCAAGTGCAGCGCCGCCACTTCTTCGTCTAACTTCTTCGGTAAGCGGTACAGGCCGACGCTGTACTTATCTTTGTTGGCCCACAAATCGATCTGCGCCAGCGTTTGATTGCTGAAGCTATTCGACATGACGAAGCTCGGATGGCCGGTTGCGCAGCCCAAGTTTACCAAGCGGCCTTCGGCGAGCAGGAACATGGCGTTGCCGTTCGGCATAACGTACTTGTCGACCTGCGGCTTGATGTTAATGATCTTGACGCCAGCGGTGGTTTTCAGCGCATCAACTTGGATTTCGTTGTCGAAATGGCCGATGTTGCAAACGATGGCTTGATCTTTCATCGCCATCATGTGCTCAACTGTGATTACGTCGACATTGCCGGTCGTGGTGACATAGATGTCAGCAATGCCAAGCGTGTCTTCTACCGTCTTGACTTCAAAGCCTTCCATCGCTGCTTGTAGCGCGTTGATTGGATCGATTTCGGTAACCACAACGCGGCAGCCGTAGCCTTTGAGCGAGAATGCCGAGCCTTTACCTACGTCGCCGTAGCCGCAAACCACTGCGACTTTACCGGCCAACATCACGTCCATTGCGCGCTTGAGGCCATCGGCCAAGCTTTCGCGGCAGCCGTACAAATTGTCGAACTTCGACTTGGTGACCGAATCATTGACGTTAATGGCTGGAACCATCAGCTTGCCTGCATCCAACATCAGCTGCAAACGATGCACGCCGGTGGTGGTTTCTTCCGACACGCCTTTCCAATCTTTCAGCACATTAGTGAAATAGCCTGGACGCTCTTTGCGCAAACGGATCAGCAGGTTCTTAATCACTTGCTCTTCATGGCTTTCGGATGCGCTTTCGCACCATTTATCACCGCGCTCCATTTCTACGCCTTTGTGCAGCAGCAGCGTGACGTCGCCGCCGTCATCAACGACTAATTCTGGGCCTTTGCCGCCTGGGAAGGTGATCGCATCTAGCGTGCAATCCCAATACTGCTCAAGCGTTTCGCCTTTCCATGCAAACACAGGGGTGCCGGTTGCGGCAATCGCGGCGGCGGCGTGATCTTGGGTTGAGAAGATGTTGCATGAAGCCCAGCGCACGTTTGCGCCCAAATCTTTCATCGTTTCAATCAGCACGGCGGTTTGGATGGTCATGTGCAATGAACCGGTTACGCGCACGTTTTTCAACGGCTTGGAAGCGGCATATTTCTTACGAATCGACATCAAGCCCGGCATTTCATGCTCGGCAATTTCGATTTCTTTACGGCCCCAATCGGCCAATTTCATGTCAGCTACTTTGTAATCGTGTGCAATAAATTCTTTAACAACTGCGTTCATGAGCGATGCTCCGGTTGAGGTTTTGAAGGGAAGTTTGAAACTCGCGGCGATTATATCTTTCTATCCGGATAAAAGGATATAAGGCCGTAGCCTGCGTTTAGCTTGGTCGAACGCGTGTGAATTTTAGCGTGGCGACCCGGCGCAAATGCGGTTGGGACCCCGATTCGCTATTTTGGCTATCATGCGCGCTCATCCAGAATTGAGCGCGCCATGGAACCTTGCTATTTCGACTATTTCGATGCCAAAGCGCTGCGCTTGGAGTATCCGCTCGGCGATGCGTTTTTGATGAAATTCAAGAAGATCACCCGCGATCAGCTCTGGCAAGAGCAAAACGAGCGCTTCAAAAAATTGTTGGCGCGGGCATGGCGCATGCCGTTCTACCAGCGCTTGTGGGGTGCAGCGGGTGTAGGCCCGGGTGATGTACGTTCACTATTGGATCTGCCGAAACTGCCAACGTTTAGCAAAACTGAGCTGATGCAATCGCTTGAGCTAAGCCCGCCGTTTGGCGATTACTTAGGCTTGGAAAGCTACGCGGCCGGCACCGCGCCACCGTTCGTTATGCACACCACCAGCGGCACCACCGGCACGCCGCAGCCGCTATTTTTTGGCCCCAAAGGCAGGGAAATTCAGAACTTATTGCTGGCGCGCGCCTATCAGCTACAGGGTTTGCAAGCGGGTGATGTGGTGCATTCGGTTTACGGGCACGGGCTTATTAACGGCGGGCACTTTGTTCGCGAAGCCGTGCTGCACTGGACTCGTGCGGTGTTTTTGTCGGCCGGCACCGGAGTGGAAACAAGATCGGCAAAACAAGTTGAGGTTATGCGTGATTTCAAAGCCACGGTGCTGGTTGGCTTTGCCGATTATTTAAAGAAGCTTGCCGAAGTGGCAAAAGAGCACGGCATAGAGCCCGGGCGCGATATTCCCGTGCGGATGATTTGCGGGCATTTAGGCCGTGAAAGCCGCGAACAAATGAGCGCACTCTGGGGCGGCGCGCAGGTGTTTGACTGGTATGGCGTGGGCGATACCGGCACGATTGCCGCCGAAGGCCCCGATCAAGACGGGCTCTACATTATGGAAGACGCGCAGTTTGTTGAGGTGCTTGGCATTGACTCAGGCCTTGCAGTGCCAGATGGCGAGTCGGGCGATTTAGTCGTCACGACGCTATTTAAAGATGATCTTTACCCGCTAATTCGCTTTAACACGCACGACGTCACCGCGATTGCCACTGGCGAATCGGCGCTAGGCCTGAATTTGCGGCGCATGCAGGGCTTCTTGGGCCGCAGCGATAACATGGTCAAACTGCGCGGCATTAATGTATTCCCGCAGGCAATTGGCCCGCTACTGGCGGAGTTGCTTGGCTTTACCGGCGAGTTCATCTGTGTGGTCAAACGCGATGCCCAGCACCGCGATGAAATGAGTGTGCATCTAGAAATTCGTGAAGCGTCTAATTCGCTAGCAGAGCAAGCGAAAGCGATCCTGCGCGCACGACTAGGGGTGGAAATTGAAATCGTACAAGTGGGCCCCGGCGCGCTAGCCCTGCGCACCGGAATTGAAACGCGGCAAAAACCGATTCGGCTGATTGATGAGCGGTTTTAAACAACGGTAGTAGTACTGAGGCTTGACGCGCTACGCGCTAAGCTGTCAGGCTTCGCGTACGTCTCCCCCCATGACCGCTCGGCTCGCCCGATGTGCTCTTGGGGCGGCCTCGTCTTTTTTGGACTATCACTTTTGCCAGGCATTACGTGAGAACAATCGTTTTTGTCGATGGCTACAATGCATTCGACCCGAAAACCGAGCTCATCGAGGTGCGTTTTTACACGGCGCCGCACCAGCAAAGCACGCTAACGGAAGTTGCATATCGAATGACGGGTCCCGATTGCTTTTTATTTAAGAAAATTGGATGTCCTGCGCTGTGGATGCGCTTGCGTCGGGCAGCTCAGCTAGATCCGCGCGCCATTCCATAATGTCTCCAGGCTGGCAGCCCAGCCGCTCGCAGATCTTCTCCAGCGTTGAAAACCGGATGCCGCGCACTTTTCCGGATTTCAGTAGCGATAGATTTTGCTCGGTAATGCCGACAAAAGCGGCCAGTTCTTTGGAGCGCAGTTTACGCTTTGCCAGCATGACATCTAAGTTGATAATGATCGCCACGGTTAAATAAAGCCCGCGTTTTCGTCGGCTAAGCGCTGCCCTTCTTGCATGATCGCGGCTATTAAATAAAACACGCCACAAATTACAACGAGCTGCAAGTCTTGGCTAGTAATGCTCATTTTTAGTGGATACGGTCCATTGCCCCAGAAAAAGCGAAACAACAGCTCGCGCAAGGGCAGCTGCAGAATTGATGCCAGCACCGAGAACAGCATCGCGCCGGCGAAGGCGCGCCAATGCGAAATGGTTTGCGGGCTAAAAAATGCGCCTTGCGCTACGCATTGCAGCATGCGGTGCAAGCGCAATGCGGCGTAGCACAAGAACCCTAAACTAATTGATGCCAGTGCTGCTGCAAGCCATCGTTGTAGTTTAGGTAATGCCTGTACGGCCGCGATTGACATATCAGCGGGCTGCACGCGCATCGTCCAAGGCCCAATCGCCAGCGGGCCGGAATACAGCCAGGCCAAGCAGAAATAGCCGATCTGAATCAGCAAGAAAGCACCGAGCAGCCAACGAATAGCGCTGGGTGCGTGCAAAGTAAAAAATGAACGGTGTTGCATCGCGCCCTCAAAAATTATCGCAAAACAATAATAAAATATTGCTAAATATAAATATTTGACTGTATAACGATTTATCTTACTGGATTACCAACCTGGAGTCTAACCTGATGTCAAACCTAAAACGGCTAGTTTTTGTTTGCGCGCTTGCCATTTCGATAAGCGCCTGTGTTGCGCACATCGACGAGCACACATTTATTCACCCACAGGCAGGCACTACCTTGCCCGATAGCTTAGTTCCAGAAGGTGGCTGGCTAACGCAGTCAATTAATATTCCGCGCGGCGACGCCAATCTTTACGGCGCACTTTTTAGCCGCGCCGATGCGAAGGCACTCGTGCTGTACTTTCCGGGTAGCGCGTTTGTCTTGAGCAAAGGCTATGCCAATGTTCTGGCGAAGTATTCCTCGTTGCCGGTAGATGTGCTGATTGTCGACTATCGCGGCTACGGCGCATCTTCCGGCGTGGCCTCAATCGACGGTTTATTATCCGATGCGCTGCCGGTTTACGACTACGCGCGTGCGCTGGCGCCCTATCGAAGCATGCCGGTTATCGTGCATGGTCACTCGCTAGGAAGTTTTGTGGCGGGTGCCGTGGCGCAGCAACGAAAGACGGATGCGCTGATTCTGGAATCTTCCGCGACGACAGCTGAGGACTGGGTGCAGGGTTTTGTCGATGACAGCATCTGGATTCGACGTGCCGTTATCGAAGGCAGCTTAAAAGGTAAAGGCAATCTTGCGCTGATGGCAACTTTGGATGAGCCCGTGCTGATTGTCGTGGGTGCGAATGATCAAACTACGGTACCCGCGATGTCAACGAAGCTGTTCGCTGCAGCCAATGTGCCAAGCACCATGAAGCAGCTATTAATTGTGCCGGGCGCCGACCATCAAAGTGCATCGCTCGATTCGCGCTTTGGTGTTGCTATTTCGCGCTTGATTGCAGAGAGGTAATGCCCGACTATTTCGTCATTCCGTCGCCAAACTTAAAGCTGTAACTTAGGGGCCTCAAGCTAAGTTCGATCTTAAGCTTGAGGCTTTACTAGTAGACAGACTCACAACGATCTACACCTGCCAATTCAACCGCAGTAAAGTCCAATTCAAAAGGGTCGCAAAACTAACCCACGCGAGATAAGGCACCAGCAGTAGCGCCGCAATGCGATCACGCTGAGCGAACAGTCCCATCGTTGCAACAATGCCGACCAACAAAAACGAGATGTCCACCAGCGCGTAATCCATGCGGTGCGCGCTGAAAAAGAAATAGCTCCACAGCATATTGGGCACCAAATGCAGCGCCCACATGCCAAGTGCTAGCTGACTGTCTTTGACGCGCCAAACTCGCCACGCCGCTACCGCGATCATGCCGTACAGCAGCGTCCAAACCGGCCCGAACAGCCAGCTGGGTGGGTTCCAACTCGGTTTTACTAACCCGGCGTACCACACGCCGGGGCTGAAGGTAGATGAAATCACCGCTACCGAATAGCTTATAAATAAAAATCCAACAAGGGCCAGCGCGCTCTTATATTTGGCGCGGGTTAGCTCGTCAGTACTTGCCATTTGCAGACTCACCGAAGGCTATTTTTGCGCCAACGCGGCTTGAATGTCCGCCAATAGCTCTGGGCTATCTGGCTTGACGCTGCTTGGGTAGCCCTTGATGACTACGCCATCACGCCCAACTAAATATTTGTGGAAATTCCACTTCGGCTCGCCGCCGCCATCCGCCGCCAGCTTCTTGTAAAACGGCGTTGCACTAGCGCCTTTGACCGAGGTTTTTTCATACATCGGGAATTTGACGCCGTAGGTGAGCGTGCAAAATTCTTTGATCTGTTCTTCCGTGCCGGGCTCTTGCCCGCCGAACTCGTTACTCGGGAAGCCCAGTACCGAAAATCCTTTGCCGTTAAGCTGCGCGTGCAGCTTTTCAAGGCCTTCATATTGGGTGGTGTAGCCGCATTTGCTGGCGGTATTGACCACCAACAGTACTTGCCTGGGGTGCGCATCGCATAATTTCACAGCGGCTTTTGAGCTGAGCGGGCGAAAGCTTTGTTCAAGCAGCGAAGGGCAGGCGTCCGCGCTTTGTGCGGCTGCGACGACGGACAATAATGTGGCAAACAAATTCATCTAGTTACTCCTTGTTAGGTGGCTGAGGCCACAAGTATGCCGCTTAGCTACGTGTGGTGAGCGTCAATCTTGCGTACTATCGCGGCTACCTCATCCTTAATTAGAAACTGACCCATGGACGCGATCGTAACGTTGTATGCAAGCCACTTGGCCCAAGTAAAAGCCAATTTTGACGGCGCGCTCGACCGCGCTGGTGTTGACACCGTGCTGATCCCGAGCGGATCAGAGCGTTTTCAGTATTTTGATGATCGGCCGTATCATTTCGCCCCGAATCCGCATTTTAAGTACTGGCTGCCGTTGACCCAGCATCCGAACTGCTGGATTGTCTATTCGCGCGGCGCAAAGCCAATTCTCATTTACTACCAGCCAGCAGATTACTGGCATGTTGCGCCCGCAGCGCCGATGGGTTTTTGGACTGAGTTTTTCGATATCCGCATCGTTGATAAAGTCGAAGCGGCCAAAGATCACCTGCCCAAACTTAGCGCGAAAGTGGCCATCATCGGGGAAAATAACGCCGGCGTGGCTGGGTTTGAGCCCACCAACCCAGAACCCCTGCTGCACTATCTTGATTTCCACCGCGCCTACAAGTCCGAATATGAGCTTAGCTTGATGCGCCAAGCGCAAATCAAAGCTGTCAAAGGCCATCGCGCCGCTGAAGCGTGCTTCCACGCGGAAGGCTCGGAATACGACATCCACTTGGCCTATATTGGTGCCACCGGGCAAACCGAAAAAGAATTACCGTACGGCAATATTGTCGGGCTCAACGAACACGCGGCGGTGCTGCACTATCAGTTTCAAGATCGGCAAAAGCCGCTCCAACATTTGAGCTTTTTGATCGACGCTGGGGCAGCGCATCACGGTTATGCGGCGGATATTACCCGCACCTACGCCAAGCGCCCAGGTCTATTTGCTGACTTGATTGCTGGCATGGAAGCCGCCCAGCTGCGGCTGTGCGATTTAGCAGTGGCAGGCAATACCAACTCGAACATCCATTTGGCATCGCATTTAGAAGTCGCCAAGCTGCTTGCGCAGTTCAAGTTGGTCAAAATGAGCCCGGAAGCGATCGTCGAAACCGGCATTAGCCACGTATTTTACCCGCACGGCATTGGGCATTTTTTAGGCCTACAAGTCCACGATGTTGGTGGTTATTTCAAAGACGATTACGGCACGCTAGAGCCTAAACCTGCTGGGCACCGCTATTTGCGGCTCACCCGTGAATTCAAAGGTAATGAGGTTCTTACCATTGAGCCCGGGCTGTACTTTATTGACATGCTGCTAAAAGAAGCCGGCAACGGTCAACACTCAGGCGCGTTCGCTTGGACCGAGATCGACGCGCTAAAACACTACGGCGGCATTCGCATTGAGGATAATGTCCGCATTCAAAAAAGTGGCGCACCAGAGAATCTGACGCGCTTGGCGTTTGCGGGAGAGTGAGCGGGTAAAGACGCTATCAACGCTTGAATTCGGCAGCTCTGGATGTACACCGAACCGAGGCTGCAAAAATCAGCGGCGGCAGCGTATCCTGTGCGCATAGATTGAATTGAGTGCTTTGTATGGATCGTTTGCAGTTTGAACAGTGTGCCGCAGCCGGATTTAACCGCGTGCCGCTGGTGCGCGAAGTCCGCGCGGATTTAGATACGCCGCTGTCGGCCTACTTGAAATTGGGGAATCGCCCGAACAGCTTTTTGCTGGAATCTGTCGAGGGCGGGTCAAAATTCGCGCGCTATTCGATCATCGGGTTGCCGGTCAAAACCATTTATCGGGTGCGCGGCCATACGCTGAGCGTTGAGCATTTGGGAGAAATTATCGAGCAGCGCGAGCTAACCGACGTGATTGGCGCGCTGCAAGCCATCTCGCAGCGTTTCAAAACCGTGCAGCTGCCACATTTGCCGAAATTTTCCGGTGGGCTGGTCGGCTATTTTGGTTTTGAAACGCTTGCCTACATCGAATCGAAAATTGCGTTAAACCCCAAGGTTGATGAGCTAGGACTTGATGATATTTGCCTGCTGCTGGCCGAAGAATTGGCGGTGTTTGATAGCCAAAAAGGCACGATTTCTTTGATCGTACACGCGGACCCCAGCGAAAAAGGCGCGTATGCCAAAGCGCAGCGAGCGCTTGATGATTTGTGTCAGCAGCTGCGTAAAGGCTGTAGCTATCCTGATCGGCTGAGCCTGCCTGCGCTGGTTGAATCGGATTTTCGCTCGGGCTTTAGTCAAGCGGATTTTGAAAACTCAGTGCGCCTGTGCCAGGAATACATCAAGTCCGGCGATGCCTTTCAAATCGTTTTGAGTCAGCGCATGAGCGTGCCGTTCAACGCGCGCCCGCTGGATGTTTACCGGGCGCTGCGCGCGTTGAATCCATCGCCCTACATGTATCTATTTGACTTGGGCGATGCACATATCGTCGGCGCTAGCCCGGAAATTTTGGTGCGCAATCACGATGGCGTCATCACGGTGCGGCCGATCGCGGGTACGGCGCTGCGTGGCGCGAGTTCAGCTGAAGATGACGCCTTAGCCGCAGCGCTGTTGGCTGACCCAAAAGAGCGCGCCGAACACCTGATGCTGATCGATTTAGGCCGCAATGATGTCGGCCGGGTCGCGGAGCCCGGCAGCGTCACAGTGCCCGAGCAAATGGTGATCGAACGCTATTCGCACGTCATGCATATCGTTAGCTTAGTGGAAGGCCGATTGAAGGCGGGGCTGGATACCTTTGACGTGCTGCGCGCCTGTTTTCCGGCCGGTACGTTATCCGGTGCTCCGAAGATTCGCGCGGTCGAAATCATTCAAGCGATGGAGCCGGTCAAGCGCAATCTTTACGGCGGCGCGGTCGGCTATATCAATTGGTGGGGCGATGCGGATTTAGCAATCGCGATTCGTACGGCGGTCGTCAAAGATGGCCGATTGACCGTACAAACCGGCGCGGGCATCGTCGCAGATAGCGATCCGCGCAAAGAGTGGGAAGAGACGATGAATAAGGGTAGGGCAGTGTTTCGCGCAGTTGCCGAAGCGAGCTCAGGCCTGTGATTCCAGCGCCAGAGCAAAACGCTAACTGCGTTAGTTTGCTGCGGTCTCCTAGACGTACATTGAGTACGTCTTCGTCGATCCTCGCTGCACTGCCTTGTTATCGTCTCGCTCTGGAGCTGGAATGAG
>JANOQN010000060.1:0-33546 GCA_031422315.1 Rhodanobacteraceae bacterium | reverse complement strand
TTCGAGCGTTGACGAGATACCGGCGTGTTGAGCATGCTCTCCCACGAATGTTTCGTTCTAGGGCTGTTCGGTCGAGCACGCCGGCTCTCGACATCCAATCTACTCTTGATTCAAGAGATAAGGGGTTGGGGAGAGGGTTTTTTCGGGGAAACCACCTAACATCAAAATAAAACTGATCGCTGGTCAAACAAAAACACCCTAACCCCTTGGCTTAAACGCCGCCTGCAAGGCTTTGCGAATAAGCTCTTCAGCGCTTAAGCCGGGCGCTTCGACTTTCTTTAACAAAGCCTGCACTTCAGTGAGTTTGTAACCCAGTGAAATCAGTGCCACAGTAGCTTCAGAGCCTGGATCCGCTGGGACTGGCGCGCCTTTGACTTGCGGGCTATAGCTGCCACCGCCGAGCTTATCTTTTAGCTCGACCAACATTCGCTCGGCTGTTTTCTTGCCGACGCCGGGAATGCGAGTCAGCGCAATAATGTCGCTGGTTTGCACCAACCGGGCAAATTCGTCTGGGCTACAGCCTGAAAGTACTGCGAGTGCTGTTTTAGAGCCTATGCCAGTAATTTTTAGCAAGTTGCGAAACAGCGCGCGCTCGTTTTCCGTCAAAAACCCATACAGCGTGTGCGCGTCCTCTTTGATTTGCAGATGCGTCAGCAGCACCACTTCCCGGCCGGTTTCTGGCAAATCATAAAAAGTCGACATCGGGCAGTCCAACTCATAGCCAACACCACCCACATCCAGCACCACGTGCGGCGGCGTTTTACTGTGCAAAACGCCTTTCAGTCTGGTAATCAATGCTTGCCTCGCTGTTTTTTCTTGGGTGCCTGCTCCGGCTCGGGCACCTTTGCAGCTATATCCTCAGCTCGATTAACTGGTCTAGCGGCTGGCGGACGCGCAATACCGGTCAGCAGCGTGCTTTGAAAGTTTTTCATTAAATCCAAATTGCGCTCGGTCAAATTCTGAAACACGCCAAGCGGAGTCTGCCCAATAATTGTGTTGAGCTGCGAGCGAAATTGAGTTTGCTGCTCTAAAAAGCTCTGCAGGCTTTTCTCTAAATAGCCGCTCATAAAGCCCTGCAATTGATCGCCATAAAAGCGAATCAGCTGCTGCAAGAGCTGGGTCGATAGCATCGGCTGGCCACTATCTTCGCGCTCGGTGATGATTTGCAGCAGCACTTGCCGGGTTAAATCCGCACCCGATTTCGCATCGTGCACTTCAAAATGGGCGCCGCGCACAACCAACTGATGTACGTCTTCAATCGTGACGTAGGAACTGATAACCGTGTCATAAAGCCGGCGGTTGGGGTACTTTTTGATAATTCGGGGAGCGCTCATGCTCGCAAGCTAACAGAGCTGAATCCTGCGGTCAAAAGTTCTGCGGGCGGCTCGGCTCGTCAACATGCCAATTTCAGGGCTTTTTTAGCCCTCACCTTCAGGCAATATTGACTGCCAAGCGCTTTATTCCAGCTACCATCAGCGCTGCCGATTTCTAAGCCAAGGAGCATCACATGTCGACCTACGCAAAAGCCGCCACCGCACCCCAGCACGGAAATTCTGGCAGCTTGCAACGTGGCGAAAGCGCCGCTAAGAGCCTGTTTTTCGGAGAAATCCTAGAAGACAACCTATTTCCTTATCCGCAGATTCCGGCGGCAGATCAAGAAACGCTGACTGCGATTTGCGATGCGATTGATGATTTTTTGAAAGATAAATCGAAAGACTTTAAGCACTGGGACGAAATCGGTGAACAGCCTGCAGAATTCATCCAAGGCCTGCGTGATATGGGTTTGTTTGGGCTGATCATTCCGGAAGTTTACGGCGGTTTGGGCCTGAGCAATGCGGGCTACGCCAGGGTGTTGGCGCAAACCAGTCGTTACGACAGCTCCGTCTCGCTTACCATCGGAGCGCATAGCTCGATTGGCATGAAAGGCCTGCTGCTTTTTGGCACCGATGCGCAAAAGCAGCAGTATCTGCCGCGCCTTGCGACTGGCGAGCTCATCGCCGCTTTTTGCTTGACCGAATCAGGCTCCGGATCGGATGCCGCTTCGATTCGCACCAAAGCCACGCGGAACCCGGACAATTCCTGGAGCATTGAAGGCGAAAAAATTTGGATCACCAACGGCGGCATTGCCGGGTTTTACACCGTGTTTGCCCGCACCGAAACCGATGCTGGCAAGATGACGGCGTTTATCGTGCAAGCGGATGATATTGGCGTCAGTCACGGCCCGCATGAGGACAAAATGGGTATACGCTCATCCAACACCTGCACTGTGGTGTTTAACAATGTCCGTGTATCGGCTGATCGCGTGTTGGGTGAAGTCGGTAAAGGCTTCAAAGTCGCTATGGCGATTCTCAACAACGGCCGCACGGGTTTGGGGGGTGGAGCGGTCGGCGGCATGCGCAAGCTGATCGAATTAGCCAGCGCGCAATCGTTAGAACGCAAACAGTTTGGCCGGCCGATTGCCGACTTTGGCATGGTGCGAAAAAAACTCGCGCAGATGCAAATCGACTGTTTTGCTGCCGAAAGTGCAGTCTGGATGGTGGCGCACTATATCGATTCGGGCTGTGAGGACTATTCAACCGAAGCGGCGATTAGCAAAGTATTCGCCTCCGAAGCGATCCAGCGCAGTGATTATCAAGCCCTGCAAATAGCCGCCGGCAATGGTTTCATGAAGGAATATCCGTACGAAAAAATCAGCCGCGATAGTCGAATTTTGTCGATTTTCGAAGGCACCAATGAAATCTTGCGGCTCTACATTGCGCTTTCAGGCTTGAAGGATTTGGGTGATTCGCTCAAAGAAATGAAGTCAGCCGTTAGTGAGATTTTCAGCAACCCTATCAAAGGCTTTGGCGTGCTCTCAGGCTATGCAAGCCGGCGCTTATCCGGCGCAACTGGCATCGGGCAAGATCGCATCAGTCAATCACTGCCCGAGGCGCTAAAACCCGCCGCACTGATTTACGAGCGCTACACCAACGAACTAGCAGCCGCAAGCGATGCTTGCCTGCGCAAATACGGCAAACAAATCGCCGATCAGCAATATGCATTGGAGCGCATCGGCAATGTCACGATTGATTTATTCGTCGGGCTTTGCACGCTGTCACGCGCGGCCATGTTGAGCGCCACCAACGACCCAAATGCCGACGTTGCCGCCAGCGTTGCCCAACTGTTCGCCAAACAGGCGAAACGCCGCATTAGCCGATCATTGCGCCAACTTACGTTTAATGAAGATTTGGCGATTGATGCGCTGTGTGGCACGGTTCTGAAAAACGGCAAGAGTTGTTTTGATGTTTTGGGTTTGAGGTAGTGCGAAAACTCAACTTTCCGGCGAAACGACTTCAAGCCTAGCGAAGTAGCTTTTGTAGGGCTTTGGATCACGAGTCAAAACCTTCAGATTGGACACAGCGGCGTGAGCGCCGATAAAAAAAACAGGCAGCGGCTTGTGTTTTGACCCGCCACGAGCCCGATACTCGGAATAGGCCGCTGCGGTTAACGACGCACATGCCCACGGCAATGGTGTTCGCAATGTCTCAAAGACGTCTAACATTGCATCAAGAGCAAGTAAATCCGGCTCAGGAATCAGTAGTTCGGCGTATACGACGATATTGATGTGAAGCGGACTTCGCTCACCACAGCTCTGCAGCTGTTCTATAGCCCAATCATGCCAAGGGCTAGATTCGTCCATGCAGTCCACCCAGACGTTCGTGTCGACCAATACGCCAGCGGAGCCGTCGTAACTAGCAAGCCTGACGAGCGTCATGGCGCATTGGGTTCGTCGCCCCGAATAAAGCGCATGATTTCTTCTGCCCCGAGTTATTTGAACTCGGCATTTAAACTGCCGCGTACCCGCGCAGCTGCGGCCTTGAGTTTAGCGCGGCGATCTTCTCTTACGCCGGTGCCAACGGGCGTGATTACGATCTTACCGCCATCAAGGCTAAACACAACTTCGCTGCCAGGCGGGATTCCTGCTGCTAGGCGTAAGTGTTTGGGAATGGTGACTTGACCTTTCTCGGTAACGAACATCACTTTCTCAAAAGTAGGAATAGGAAATAAGAATCGCACTTTAAGTTGGAACGCGGAGCAACCATCCCTTTATTCGCACTTTAGTCAAACAAATCCACCCCATGCAGCGCGTTCACACACTTGCGCTAAACTTCCACACTCTAAAAATCGCGCAGGTTTTCATGACAATCCTATCGCTGCAGGTCGCTTGCTCTTGAAAATTGCTGTTATTGGCTCGGGTATAGCCGGTTTGGGCTGTGCATATTTACTTCAACAAAAGCACGACGTGCAAGTATTTGAGGCCGCTGACTACGCCGGTGGGCACACCCACACGCATACAATTGAAGTGGCTTCCGGCACCTACCAGGTCGATACCGGTTTTATCGTTTACAACCCGAACCATTATCCGAATTTTATTCGGCTGCTGGATGAGTTAAGCGTTGCATCGCAAGCCACGCGGATGAGTTTTGGGGTGAAAAATCTACGCTCTGGGCTCGAATACAACGCGACTAGCGTCGATCAGCTGTTTTGCCAGCGCAGCAATATCTTCCGGCCCAGCTTTTGGCGCTTGGTACGTGATTTAAAGCGCTTCTACCGAACTCCGCATCCCTTGCTGAGCGAAGCAGATCCTGGCCCGACCGTCGGTGAATACATCGCACGCGAAGGCTACAGCGATATTTTTCAGGACGATCATCTGGTGCCGATTGCCTCAGCGCTGTGGTCATCTCCCGGCGCCAAGATTCTGGATTTTCCGGCGAAATATCTTGCGCAATTTATGCACAACCACCACATGCTGAATACCGATAGTGAGCGCCCGCCGTGGCGAGTGGTGCAAGGCGGGTCGCAAAGCTACACGCGCGCGCTACTCGCCAAATTGAAGAATAAAGTAGCTTTGAACAGCCAAGTTATGCAGGTTGAACGCCGCCCAGAGCAATTCGAAAACGGCGTAACGCTGCATTTAGCAGGCGGCCCTGCTGTCTATGATCGCGTGGTGTTTGCCTGCCACGCCGATCAAGCGTTAGCCATGTTGGCTGAATCAAGCAAGCCCGAGCAGGACATTCTTGGCGGACTGAAATTTCAAGAAAACGATACCGTTTTGCACACCGACACAAGCATCATGCCGAACAACCGCAAAGCCTGGGCAGCCTGGAACGCGCATTTAGGGCGCAACGAGCAAAGCCAATGCACGGTGACGTATTGGATGAATTTGCTGCAAGGCATTGACGCATCGGAGCAATTTTTAGTGTCGTTGAACTGCACCGAGCAGATTGATCCGGCTAAAATCTTGCGCCGTATGCGCTACGCACACCCGGTTTACACGCATCAAACGCTGGCCGCGCAAAAGCGCAAAACTGAGTTGATGGGGCCGCTGCATAGCTATTTTTGCGGCGCATACTGGGGCTTTGGCTTTCATGAGGATGGCCTGCGTTCCGGCGTGGACATCGCTGAAGCCTTGGGTTCGGGCTGGCCGACTTCGTGAGTGCGGTGCTAGCCAGCGCAATTTATCAAGGCTCAATTCGCCATCGGCGCAGCTTTCCAGTTCCGCATGATTTTGAATACCCGATATTCCTCAGCTACATCGATTTAGATGAAATGCCCCAGGCTTTCGCAAAGCACTGGCTCTATTCTGCTGGCCGTAAAAATATTGTCGAGTTCCGCCGTTCGGATTTTTTTGGCGATGCCAACGTCGATCTGAAAAAATCAGTGCTGGATAAAATCGAGCAAGATACGGGCCAGCGCCCAGCAGGCCCGGTTCGGTTGTTGACCCACTTGCGCCAATTTGGCCTGAGCTTTAATCCAGTCAGCTTTTACTACTGCTTTGAGGCCGACGGCATGACGCTAAATTCGATTCTGGCAGAAATCACCAATACACCGTGGGGCGAGCGCTTTGCCTATGCTTTGCCGGTGCAATCGGCTGAAATTCACGGTAGCAGCTTGCACTGGCTGTTTCAAAAGCAATTTCACGTCTCTCCGTTTTTACCGATGCAGATGGGCTACGACTGGCGCTTTCAGGTGCCAGCTGAACATTTGCGCGTGCACATGGATTGTTATCGCCAGGACGAACCCGGCGCACCTAAACAGTTCGACGCCACCCTAGTTTTGCGACGCTTGCCGTGGAATGTCGCGAATCTAACGAAGTCTTTGCTACGTTTTCCTTTTATTACGCTGAGTGTCATGTGGAAAATTTACTGGCAGGCGCTGCGGTTAAAGTGGAAGCGCAATCCGTTTTACGATCATCCACGCGGCAGTAATTCGCAATAATTAAATCGATTTAATATTTCTAATTTTTGTATTTACGAACACCGAGGCATACATGAGTACGAATATGATAGACGTCGCGGGCGCACCGCTGATTGATTTAAAAGTAGCGTCACAAAGCTTATTTAAGCGCGCGCTGTTGGCCAAGCTTAAACTAGCCAAAGAATGCGAACTCATCGTACACGAAGGCCCTGAGCGCTTAATTTTCGGCGATGGCGGCCCGTTAAAAGCGACGATTCGCATTCAAAACTCGGAAATGTGGAGCCAAGTTGCCATGAATGGCAGCGTTGGCGTTGCCGAAAGCTATATGGACGGCCATTGGGTTTGCGATGATTTAGTTGCGCTAGTGCGTATATTCGTGCGCAACCGCGATATTTTAGATTCAATGGAAACCGGGACCGCGCGCATCGGCCAATGGCTGATGCGTTTAAAGCACGGCTTTCGCAAGAATACTGAAGCCGGCAGCCGCCGAAACATCTCTGAACATTATGATTTATCGAATCAGTTATTTCGGATATTTCTCGACCCCACGCTGATGTATTCCTCTGCAATCTATCAAAATGCGGATGAAACGCTGGAAGTTGCTAGCCAGCGAAAATTAGACCGAATTTGCGAAAAATTGGCGCTGCAGCCGGGCGATAACGTCGTCGAAATCGGCACCGGCTGGGGCGGATTCGCGCTGCATGCCGCAAAAAAATACGGCTGTAAGGTAACAACCACTACCATCAGCCAAGAACAGTTTGATTTAGCCACCTCTAGAATCGAAGAAGCCGGTCTGACTGATCGCGTAACGATTCTTAAGCAAGATTACCGCGAATTGACTGGGCAATACGATAAGCTGGCATCAATTGAAATGATTGAAGCGATTGGGCATCAGTTCTTAAATACCTATTTTGGCAAAATAAATAGCCTGCTTAAACCCGATGGTATAGCGCTAATCCAAGCCATTACCATTGAAGATTATCGCTATGCCGGGGCGCTGCGCGATGTTGATTTTATTAAACGCTATATTTTCCCGGGCAGCTTTATTCCATCCATTACTGAAATGCTTAAAGCCGCGACTGCGTCTAGCGATATGAAGCTAGTGCATTTGGAAGATATTGGACCCAGCTACGCGCTAACGCTTAAAGAATGGCGCAAGCGCTTTACCGAAAATCTGCCAGAAGTGCGCAAGTTGGGCTTCGATAATCCGTTTATTCGGATGTGGAATTATTATCTAGCCTATTGCGAAGGCGGCTTTATTGAGCGCTCCATTGGCGACGTGCATTTATTGCTGGCAAAACCGCGTAATCAGCGGCCACAGTATTTACCAGATTTAAAGGCTGTTATCTAAATGAAATTACTGCTTAACGTTGTTTTTTTTCAAGTGATTTGGCTGCTGTGTGTTGCAGGTGCAGGCAAAGGTTACGCTTGGGCTGGCTTGCCGGCGCTGATCGTGTTTTGCGCCTACCACGCTTACGTGAGTACGACACGCAAAGCGGACTTTACGTTGATGGCGCTATGCATTCTTGTCGGCGGCGCATCCGACACCTTGTTATTGCAACTCGGCCTTCTGCGTTTTGATCAACCCGTTCCTAGCACTGAATTCGCGCCGGTTTGGATACTCACGCTGTGGGCTGGTTTTGCACTGACCTTGAATCACTCGATGGCGTTTTTCAAAGGCAAACTCGTTGCATCCATCGTCTTCGGCGTGCTCGGCGGCCCACTGGCGTACTGGGTTGCTAATCACGTATGGAGCGCGGTGCAATTCACCGCGCCAGATTGGCAGGTTTATGGCGCGCTTGCCATTGTGTGGGGCGTTTTGACGCCGGTTTTGCTGGCGCTGGGGTCGCGTTTGATTGGGTATTTTTCTGAGCCGGATTTGCAGTTGCCTCGCTAGCTGCGATTCAGTAGAGTCGAAGCATGACGCAATAGCCTAAGCCCTGTTCCACACCCCGCTCGTCCCGAGCTCTTCTGGCTAAGTACCAAGTAGCAATTCGTTCGGGGCGAATCTGTCGCACAAATTTCCGAATGTCGGTCGTAACTCTCGTTATTTCCCAATGCGGTTAAGCAGTTAGGCCGCAGTCCTTACTTGCTTCCAGCCGCACTTGCAGCGATAGAAGTACGCAGCTTCGGATCCGTCAAGCTAACAATATCGCTCATAATTGCGGCGGCTTGAATCAGCAACGTGTCCGGCTGATCTAGCGCTTCCGCGCGCTTTTCGCGCTCGCGGATCGCGCGCAAGCGTTCGGCGCCGTCTAAGCCATCGTCTAACTCAGCAGATTTGTCGGCCGCGAGCTTATCGCCTAGAGCCTCACGGGCCTTTAGCCTAGCGATGCGTTTGACTTCTAGCTCATCGCGCTCCAGTTTGCGGGCGGCAAGCACCAAGGAAACGGTGGTTTCATTACGCATCTTTTCGCGCTCAGCCAAATCTTCCAACAAGAAGCGAAACTCTTGATCTTTACTTGAACGCGCATCAAAACGCGCTTTTAGGATCGGCAGCGTTGCACCCAAACCGCCGCCGTAGCGCTTGAACGGCGCGGCGGGCACTTGTGTGTAGGGCAGGGCATTGTCATAGGAGCTTTCGCCGAATTCATCCATCGCGATGGTGTCCGGGAAGTTCAAATCTGGCACCACGCCTTTGTGCTGGGTGGAACTACCCGACACACGGAAAAACTGCTGCACGGTCATTTTCAGCTCGCCCAAACTGTTCGCAGGTTTTCCAGCAATGCGATCTAAATCAACTAGATTTTGCACGGTGCCTTTGCCAAAGCTGGTTTCGCCCAAAATAATGCCGCGCCCGTAATCTTGAATTGCGCCAGCAAAAATCTCTGATGCCGAAGCCGATGCGCGGTTGATAATGACGCCGAAATGGCCATCCCAAACGATGCCGCGATTCGGATCGTCGTACACTTCAATTCGGCCGCGCGAATCACGCACCTGCACCACTGGGCCTGTGTCGATAAACAAGCCGGTTAGTTCGGCCGCTTCGGACAGCGAGCCGCCGCCGTTATTGCGCAAATCCATAACGATGGCATCGACTTTTTCGCGCTTAAGTTCTGCGATCAAATTCGCGACATCGCGAGTCGAGCTGCGGTATTCGCTATCACCGCGCGCGCGCGCGGCAAAGTCAATATAAAACGCGGGCAGTTCAATCACGCCAATTTTGCGGGTCACACCGTTTTCAACCGATGGCAGTACGCGTTTTTTCGCAGCTTGTTCTTCTAGCTTCACTTTGCCGCGCACAATGCGAATCACGCGCGTTTTTGCCGCTGCGCTGGCATCGCCGGGCAGCACTTCTAAGCGCACAATGGTGTCGGCCTTGCCGCGAATCAGATCGACCACATCATCCACCCGCCAGCCGACCACATCAACTAAATCACCTTTTTCGCCCTGCGCTACCGATACCACGCGATCAAATTCTTGCAATTCGCCCTGGCGCTGCGCCGGCCCGCCTTTGACTAATGAGGCAATCGTGACGTAATCGCCGTCGCGTTGCAGCATGGCGCCGATGCCATCCAAAGATAGCCGCATTTGCATATTGAAGTTTTCACTGGCGCGAGGGCTCAAGTAGTTCGTGTGCGGCTCAACCGAGGTAGAATAGGCGTTCAAGAACATGGAAAACACGTCATCGCCGTCGATATCGTCAATACGCGTCAGGAATTCCTTGTAGCGTTTGTCAAGCGTCTCGCGAATCGCGGCGTCGGCCTTACCTGCAATTTTGAGCCGCAAAACATCATTTTTGACGCGCTTTCGCCAGATATCGTTCAACTCAGCGGTATCTTTTGCCCAAGTGGCGTCTTCGCGATCATAAACGTAAGTTTCGTTGACGGTGAAATCGAACGGCGCTTTCAACAGCGCACGCGCATAGGCGGTGCGCTCATCCACCCGTTTGCGATAAATGGCATACATATCGTAAGGCGCATTTAGCTTTTGCTCGGCAATCGCCTCATCTAAAGATGTGCTGTAGCTTTGGAATCCGGTCACATCGCTTTGCGTGAAAAACCAGTGTTCGCCATCCAGGGTGTCTATGTAGCGCTTTAGGATTTGCTGGCTCATCGCATCATCAAGCGGCGTGGTTTTGTAGTGCATGCGCGTCAGAAATCTTGACACCCAAATGGCGGCCTGGCGCTGATTTTCACTGGCGCTCATAGCAACTTTGGCGGGCGGCGTCGACTTTGCTACTGCAAGGCCGTGAAATGCCGCAGTGGTGAGCAAAACCGCGCTGATGATTGCTGCGAATTGACGTGCTGCCATGATCTGATTTCCTTTTGCTGATTTTCTAAGTGAAAACATATTTTTAACGAATTTCTCTGGACTTATGCAGTCCAAGCCACAGCCGACACTAAGAAGCGCGCAAAAGTTGCGCAGCCTGATGCGCAACTTCATCAGCGTGATAGCTTGAACGCACCATCGGCCCGCTAGCAACGTGTTTGAAGCCCATCAGCATGCCTAATCGATATAGCTCGGCAAATTCATCGGGGTGCCAATATTTCATGACTGGATGATGCGCCGGCGATGGCTGTAGATATTGCCCAATCGTAGCGATATCAACCTCATGCGCACGCATATCGCGAAGAACTTCAATCACTTCGTCCTGTGTTTCACCCAAACCCAACATGATGCCGCTTTTGGTCGGCACCAACGGATGCTGGGCTTTAAAACGCTGCAACAGCTTGAGCGACCAATCGTAATCCGCGCCCGGACGCACGTCTGGGTACCGTCGGCGCACAGTTTCCAGATTGTGGTTAAACACGTCTGGCGGTGCGCTTTGCAGCACGGCCAGCGCACGATCCATGCGATTTTTGCCACGGAAATCCGGCACTAGCACTTCGATTTGAATATTCGGCGCAAGCTTGCGGGTCTCTTCGATACAGCGCACGAAATGCGCCGCGCCACCATCTATTAGATCATCGCGATCCACCGACGTAATGACCACATATTTCAGCCGCATATCGGCAATCGTGCGGGCAAGTTTGACCGGTTCATCCTGATCGGGCGGCTTGGGCCGGCCGTGCGCGACGTCGCAAAACGAACAGCGCCTAGTGCACACTTCACCCAAGATCATGAAGGTAGCGGTGCCTTTGTTGAAGCACTCGTGGATATTCGGGCACGAAGCTTCTTCGCACACCGTCACAAGGCTGTTTTCACGCAGCTTGGTTTTTAGGCGATCTACTGCGTTGCCAATTGGCAGCTTGACACGAATCCACTCAGGCTTGCGCAACCTCGGCACGTCTTCAAATTTGACTGGCGAGCGCGCAATTTTGTCATCCGCGAGCTGCTTTTCCCCCACCACCAGCGAGGCAATCACCCGGCTCGCAGGCGCCTGTGCAGCGCTCATATGCTTACTATCCACGATTCAACTCGGCTAAAGATGCGCGAAGTTTACAGTGTACGCGGCAAAACTGCGTGCACTAAGGCCCAGAAGCAATGCTCAATTTGGGGCGTAGGTCGGGCAATCATTGAAAATTAACTGCGACCGGCACCTTATGCGGTCAACGTTTCGCTATCGACCTAGCCACATAAACCAGCGCCAAAGCCCAAACGCTTGGTGCGAGCTTTGATGCTCAACCTTCGCGAAAATTGAGAGTGCTTGCAAAACGCTGCCGTCTAATGCGACGTGATTCACGCGCATCCAGCGACGAAATAATGCAAACCCACTGACGTCAAAATCTACAATGGCCAACGTGCCTGCAGGGTTTAAGCGGCGGCGAATATTGTGCAGAATCGGCACCAATGATTCGCCGGTCATTGACAGCATGTACGAGCAAACAATCAAGTCGAACTGGCGATCTTTCATAGTTAGAATTGAGGAGTTAATCAGCTCAATATTTTTGTGCTCGGCCAGTGTCAGCGATTTTCGTAAAACGCCGCGCGCTTGCGACAGCATCGCATCCGATAGATCACAACCAATGATCTTTGCATCGGGAAAGGCTTTCGCCAAAGCAATAATATTTTTGCCGGTTCCACAGCCCACATCAAGGATCATTTTTGGTTGCGCAGTGAGCTTATTAGCCACGATTTGAATAAGCTTATTGCGGCCGAACAAGAACGCCCAACGGGTTAAATCATAAATTGGTGCATGCAGACGATAATATCCGCCTAGTTCTGCTTTTTTTTCCGACAACTGGATATCGATCAAAGAATGTTCGACTTTCATCTGTTAAACCACTCGAGCGGCAAACGCCCAAGGAAATTCATCGGTTGATTCGGGCGCATAGTCATTTGCTTGCTGCATTGCGAAAGGAATTTCCGCGAGCCAAGTAGCGCCATAGGTGCCAACACGATCAAGCTGCTGCCAATGATTGGCGAGCGCTTTATTCTCGATACAGCGATGCGTGGCAAACTGAGGTAGAAAATCCACATTGAGTGCTGCACTACGCAACAGCACCTTACAGCCTGATGCAGCGTTCGCAATGATATGCTGCCACTCAGAAAGCAATTGTTCCGGCATATGCGCGGCCATCCAATCTTGATGATCAAGCAATACAAAATGCGTCAACGCTGGGCTATTGCTGCGTTTAATTAAAAATTCTTCAACGCTGCAAGTGTGCAGTCTGATCCGCCCAATGCGCTGTTTGATCTGGGTAAAATTTGCTTTTTTAAGATAATTCGGGCAGCAATCCTCAGTGTATTTTCCGGTTAAATAAACACGCCAAAAATAATTTTCTGCCATGCTGGTTTGGGTAAAAACCTGCCGAAGCTTATATTGAATAAATCCCGCGACGCCGCCTTCAAACTGCTGCTCTATCAAATCGCGCTGCGCGCGTGGCACGCCGAGCAGGCTCAGCAACAGCGGCTGTTTGACAATCCACCGCAGCATCGGCTTAAACAGTCCAGCTTCGACTTCAGGATAGATCGCTTGCTGCTCTGCTTTGTCACGCGCGTTTACAACGCGGACTATTTTGGCATGTAGTTTGGGATTTATAAATTTCAGCGTTCTATTAAATCCCCAGGCGACATCGCCCGACGTGCCGTAAAAGTAAAAGCTCTGCCGTTTGCTAGTCGCGGAAAAGTAATGGATATGTTTATCCCAGAACTGCACAGCGCTTGGGCTTAGACAAGCACGTAGCGCGTTGTGGTATAGCGATTCTATTTTGGCGTGCTGCCCGTTGCCAAATAACTGAAAGAAGTCGTCATAATCAAGCACCGCAATCGCTGCTATTTTAAGCTCTAGCAGCGCATTTTGCCGATAGTTTAGGTCGATGGCGTGAATTTCACTTGGATCATCTAATAAATAATCGAGTATATTGCAGCCTGCGCTGGTGATTACTGCCATGCGCGCGCCAGCAGAGATTTGCAGCATTGCGCGATCTGCCCTCGGATCTTCCCAACAGGTGTTATAGATTAATTTGTTGGAGTGAGTAATTTTGAAAAACGCATCGTAGATTAAATTAGCCATAATTTCTCCTAAAGCTGCTAAATAAGTAGTGCTGGCATTCTAAAACCGACGCCCAGATATAGCGCGGCGCCTAAAACAACGGCCGCCAACACATCGCTCGGATAATGCAGCCCAAGCACCACGCGCGAAATCGCAATAAGCACGGTAAGTGGCACGAGCACAACGGCTAGCCAGCTAAAATAGTGGCAAGCGACTAAGCTAAACGCCACCGCATGTAGCGTATGTCCGGAAGGAAATGAAAATTCGTCCAGCGGCGCAACTGTTAAATTAATCGCGCGATTTTTCATTAACGGGCGGCCACGCTTGCTCATTCGCTTAATCGATTTGTAAAGCACCAGCGAAAGTATGCCAATCAGCGCCATATGCAGCGCGGCGCTTAATCCAGGCGCTCCACCCAGCAGTGCAAAGCATGCAATCAACGCGTACCAAATATAGCCATCGCCTAATTTGCTGATTACGGCGAAAAATCTTAGCCATCGGGTGCCTTGCGCGCGCGCATTGACATCAGTACACCAGCGCAGCTCGCGCGCGATCCAGGCTTCGAGTAAGTTTGAATTCGCTAACAAGGGCTTTCTCCTGCTTTCGATAGTGCTTTATTGAGCTTGTTGAGCGCAGCGCCTTGTGTTGCGCTTGCGGGCGCCTGGGATAACGAAATCTGGGCTATCGAAGCCTGGGCTACCGAATTCTGGGCCACCGTATTTTTCGATTTGGCAATCTCAGCCAGCAAATCAACCAGTGCACCTGCGACGTGCAAGGGATTTAACTGCGCCACGCTAGCGCGAGCGTCAATCGCGTTGACTTTGCCTGACAGCACTTGTTCGGTTAGCCGAACGCTGGCGCTGATAAACGCATCGCTATCGGCAAACAGCGCAGTTTGCCCATTGATGCCGTTTTGAATGATTTCCGAAGCCGCCGCGTAGTTGAAAGCACATACCGGTACGCCGCTGGCTAACGCTTCTAGTGTTACGTTGCCGAAGGTTTCGCTCAAGCTTGGGAACAAAAACATGTCGGCACTCGCGTAGGCTGCAGCTAAGGCTTCGGCGCGCAACATGCCACAAAAAACATGCCGAGGATCGTTTGCCAGCTCAGCTTGGAGTTTGGTTTTCACCGGGCCATCACCGACCCAGATCATCTTAAATTTTACGCCCGCGTGCGCCACAGCTAACGCGTCGAACGCTTTTACACAAAGCTCCAAATTTTTCTCGGGCGCTAATCTGCCGACGTGCAGAACCGCAAAGCTTTGCGCGTCACAACCCCACGCTGTGCGAACGCGCGCTTGTCGAAAGCTCGGCGCAAAGCTTTTGGTATTCACCGCACGCGCGAGCAGCTTAACGCACTTAAAACCCCGGTTGAGCAGCATCGTTTGAAGCGCATTGGTTGGCACCAGCGTTGCATCGGCTTGATTGTGAAAAAGCCGCATGAACGCAAACGCTGGCTGGCTTAACAGGCGCAGGCCGTAGTGCCGCATGAAGTCATCAAACCTTGTGTGCAGCCCCGTCACCACCGGAATGCCGAGCTTTTTTGCAGCCAGCACTGCCGATAGACCAAGCGGGCCCTCAGTTGCAACATATACCCCGTCGGGGCGAATGGTTCGCCAATGTGCGATCAAACCGCGATAATCCGGGTGACCAAACTGCAGGCCGCGATAAAATGGCAGCTTGGTACCCTTGACGATTCGCTCAATCACCAGTCGACTGCTGGTCGCAGGAAGTTCATCTGCTTGCTTTGGGCGCGTCAATTCAACCTGATGGCCTAATTTTCGACAGCCGTACGCCAAACTCTGCACCGTCAACGCTACACCGTTGATTTCTGGAGGATAGGTCTCTGTAACAAAGGCAATTTTCATGTCCAGATGGTTGCGCATGAAGATGTCAGAAATGTCACAACAAATTGACAATTTTGCAATTTGGCTAGCCTGCGCTGAAAAAGCGCCTAACGCCGGAGCCAATTATCCAAATCGTTATCGAATTGACATCAAGCCTTCATAGTGCAAATGCAGCCTGAGTGCCCGGCAAAAAAACAATGAGCAATGCATGCGTCGCACTGATTCGAACACAGTCAAGACGAACTTAGTCAAGATTGGTCAAAGCAAGCACACGGTAGGCAAAGTTAGCCTGGGACTTGTCTGCGCGGGCGCTGCGGCAATCTCAATGGTCGCTGCTTACGGCTTTTTGCAAGTGCGCCCCGAGGTGGCATCACAAAACGCTAACACTCAAATTAAGCCGCTAGCCTCATTGGCAGGCAGCAAAGCCGAAAAAAGCTCGGACGAGCTACGCGAAGATGCCATGCAGGCCTATCAGGCGGGCCAGCTCTTCGCACCCGCAGGCAATAATGCGATCGAGCTTTATTTGCGCGCGCTTTCGCAAAACCCAAGTGACTTTGGTGCAAAAGAAGCGGTGTTTGAACTCATTCCTGCCGCAACATTAGCGCTGGAAGCTGCGATAAATGCCGGAAATTCAATAGAAATCGAGCGCCTGTCTGGGCTGCTCGTACAAGCTGACCCTAGTTCTACCCGCATCGGTGCGCTTGTGCTTCGCGGTCGTGCGCAAATTGCTGCTGGTATTGCTGCCGAAGAATTAGCCAGCACCACCCTGCCAGAGCCGCGCGTGACCGTTGATGCGCCAGTGGCTGCTGCGGTGCGCTCGCCAGAAACAGTCGAGACCGTCATCGCAAACGCTGTTGCACCTAGCGAAGCAGTTGCGAACGAACCTCGCGCGCTACCCGTTGCGGTAACGCCAGTCATAGCAAGCGCACCTGCACCGGTTTTGGCGTCGCTCAGCCCTAGCACTTCACTGCAAGCACCCGTTGCTCGCGCCGCGCGTGGTGAAATTGTGGATGCGCGGGTCATTAAAAGCTCGCCGCCGATGTTTCCAGTCGAAGCCAAACGCCGCAAAGCAACCGGCTGGGTTGATTTAAAGCTGCAAGTTGACGCAAGCGGTAAAGTTACCGACGCGGTCGTGGTGGAATCCATGCCTGGGCGAATTTTTGACGCTGAAGCCAAGCGCGCGGTTATGCGCTGGCGCTTTAGCCCAAAAACCGTCGACAGCAAAGCGGTAGCCAGCACGGTTAATCAGCGAATTACGTTTAAGCCGGAGACTTAAACGTCGAGCCAGCGCGCTTATCCAGAGGCGTATTGTGTATGCAAGTAAGTCTTGAATAGCGCCGCCTACTAAAACCCCGCTGCCTGCCCATCTTTGCGCGATTCACTGGCGCCAATCCAAACCCCATCGCCGCGCATGATCGCCTGATAACCACCAAACGGGCCGTCAGCATCTTGTAGTACGTGGCCTTTGCGCATCAGCGCGCGATGCACCTCTGCGCTAAAGCCGCTTTCCAAATTGACCACGCCGCCATCAGTCATATTTAGATTTTGCCCGGCGGGCTCGATGGAGCCTTCGTGTTGGATACGCGGCGCATCACCGGCTTCTTGCAGGTTCATACCAAAATCGATAAGGTTCATGACGATTTGTACGTGGCCTTGTGGCTGCATTGCCCCGCCCATCAGCCCAAAGCTTAGCCACGGTTGACCATCTTTGGTAATAAACGCAGGAATGATCGTGTGAAACGGCCGCTTACCACCTTCCAGTGCATTCGGATGGCCTGCTTTCAGAACAAACTGCTCGCCGCGATCTTGCAAGATAAACCCCAACCCATCGGGCGCCATGCCAGAACCCATGCCGCGAAAGTTTGACTGAATCAGCGACACCATATTGCCATCTGCGTCTGCAGTGGTCAGATAGATTGTGTCACCTTCATTCATGGCTGGGTTGCCCGGTTCAACCGCTAATGCCGCACGCGCGCCGATTAGCGCGGCACGCTTGGTGGTGTAGGCCTCACTCAGCAATTGCTCGACCGGCGTTGCGCTGAAATTCGGATCTGCGTAAAAGCGCGCACGATCTGCAAACGCCAACTTCTTGGCTTCCACTAACAAGTGAATATGCTTTGCGCTGCCAAAACGAATCTTGCTGAAATCGTAGCGCTCCAGTAATTGCAGCATCTGTAGCGCGGCTAGGCCCTGACCATTAGGCGGTAGCTCGAACACCTCATAGCCGCGATAATTCACGCTGATCGGAGCCACCCACTCGCCCTTAAACTCGGCTAAATCTTCATAGCGCAAATAGCCTTCGTGGCGCTTAAAATAGGCGTCCATGGTGCGGGCAAGCTCGCCTTTATAAAAAACATCTCGGCCTTTTTTTGCCAGCAGCGCATAGGTGTTTGCCAGATTAGGATTGGTCCACAATTGGCCTTTGCTAGGCGCCTTACCATCACGTGTGAACTGCGCGCTAAAGCCTGGATAACTTTTAAGGCGCGGCACGGCGAGCGCCCAGTAATGTGCAATCACTTCGGAAACGGGAAAGCCCTCCCGCGCGTAGCGAATCGGCTCGGCTAAGATATCCGTCATGGGCGCTTTACCAAACCGCTTGTGCAAAGCAAACCAGCCGTCAACCGCGCCCGGCACTGTAACTGGCAGTGGTCCGAATGAGGGCACGCTCGTCAAACCTTTATCGGCAAACACGTTCAAAGACAGCAGTTTGGGCGCCGGGCCTGAGCCGTTGTAGCCATAAAGTTGCTTAGTCTTTGCGTCCCACACCATGGCGAATAGATCGCCGCCGATGCCATTTCCGGTTGGTTCCATCAATCCTAAAGCGGCATTCGCGGCAATCGCCGCGTCGATGGCGTTGCCACCATTACGCATAATATTTAGCGCGATCTGCGTCGCAAGTGGCTGACTGGTCGCGGCCATGGCCTTCGGCGCGATCACTTCGGACCTTGTCGCAAAAGTTTTGCCCGTTATGCGATCAGCGGCGTGTAGCGGGAAAAGCGCAGCGAAAGCAAGCGTGGCTAACGATCGTGCAACCGAACTTCGTGCAAATCCAATCTCGTAAACGCTTGATTTTTTCACTTGCCGGCCCGAAACGTAAAGTCCTTGGCAACAATATCGTAAACGTCATCGTAGGTTTGAACGAGAAAATGCGTGCTTTGAGAAGCGACTGACTCACCGAAACTAGCCAGCCAATCAGATTTGATTACGCGGTCAAAACAAGAGCTACTGCGCCACGTCCATTCGTCCAAATCAGTATGTTGTACCGCCAAAACGCCGGTGAATTGAAGTTTGTACGCACACCATGTTTCTAGAAGTACCGGCTTGCAGTTTGAACCGCTAACTTCGCCGATCATGTGGACAGTTCCGCTATTCTCATCAAAGCCAAACTCATCAATGTATATGCAGTTGCGTCCATGCAGGCAGCCTATCTCGGTTACAACTGCATCGAAATCTATGGCCTGTTGCCAAAGGTTGAGTATCTTGTTTTCTTGCATAAATCGTCAGGCTTCTCTAACCACACTTCAACAACAAAACAGTCACATTATCCGACCCACCGCCATCCAGCGCCGCCAAAATCAGGTGATCGACTGATTCTTGCGCGGAGAATCCGCGTGCGAGTATGGCGGCGATTTCGCTGTCGTCGACTTCTTCCGTGAGGCCATCGCTGCACAGCATGAACATGGCGCCAGGCTTGAGCTGGCCGCGCACCGATTCCACGCGCAGCTGTTCGGGCAAGGTTACCCCCAAGGCTTGAGTGACGACGTTGCGATGCGGTGAGGTTTTCGCTTGATCGGGCGTCAGCATGCCGGTATCGACTAGCTCTTGCACGTAGGAATGATCACGCGATAGCTGCTTTAACGCACCATCGTAAGTGTAAGCGCGGCTATCGCCAACCCAGGCCACTTCAAAATCGTTGTCGCGCACTACTAGCGCAACAACTGTGGTGCCCATGGGCCTTTCGGACTTACGATCATCGGAAAGGCGCATGATTGCGCGATCGGCAATCACGATTGATTCGCTCAGAGTTTTGCCTTCAGCAAACTGCTGGCTGACGTAATCACGTGCGAGTGCGCTGGCGACTTCACCGTGATCGTGCCCGCCCATACCGTCGGCGACTAGCCAAAGCCCAAGCTGGCTGTCGGCGCAGTAAGTGTCTTCATTGTGATCGCGTCGCAAACCAGTGTGGCTGCCGTGGCCGAACTCAATGGTGGGTTTGGCAGTACTCACAAGCGAACCCTAATAGCGATAAAAACAGCGCTGAGCATGCCGCCCAACGCGGCAGTTCGCAAGTTAAGTTCGGAATCACTTAGCCCTAAAATAGAGGTTGCTTTCACCCGCATTAGCGATTTGGCTGCGCGACCGGTTTCGCGCCCATCTCGGTACTGGTGGCTTTGGTGGCAACGGTATCGATGACATGTTTGTATTCGAAATACACTGAGAACGCCGGGTAATCCCAGCGCGTGATCGGTGGTTTGCCGACTGCGTTAGCTTTTTTTGTTGGCGCGCCGAACTGCGCTTCGATTTGCGCCATGGTCGCGCCGCGGCGAGGAGCTGCGGATGTTTGTTCGCTTTGCATGCGCTTGATAAGCAAGGTATCGGCGCTTGCGCTGGTCGACAAAATGACGCCGACTGCCAGCAGCAGCGGGCTAAGTAACATAGAGGAACGGCTCATATAATCTCCAAAAATCGTAAATTCGCGGCAATCGTCAAATACGTGTCAACGCCGAACATGGGAACGCGTTAGGCTTCATTGTCGCAAACTAAACCGCGCAAAAACAGCGCACCACGCCGGATTTTCGGCCCGATTTAATGGCTAGACTCACTTTGAGGCTTTATTATGAGTTTATTGACGCTACGCGAACGTATAACGCCATCCGCGATGGCACCTGCGAAGGCGGCTTTGGCTGCACCGGATCCCGCCCCGCTCAAAGCACCGGATCCGCTCGTGCATTTTTTGAACCGCACCAGCTTTGGCATTCGCCAGTCCGATTTCATCAAAGCCAGTTTAAGCGGGCTGGACACCTTGATCGAGCAGCAGCTTAATCCGGAACGTTTGGATGATGCGGCGCTGGAGACTGCAATCGCCAGCAATCTTAAGTCGATTGCGATGACCGGCACGGAACTCATGCAGGCTTATCCATCGGCTGAGAACAAAGATATCGCGGTACTGAGCGAGCTGCGCCTTGCCACCGTGCTGCGCCAGCTTTACAGCCAGCGCCAGCTCAAAGAGGTCATGGTCGATTTTTGGACCAATCATTTCAGCGTCGATCACCCCGCCTCGCAAACCCTACGCTACGCAAAAACGCTGGATGACCGTGCAATTCGCCAAAACGCCATGGGCAAATTTAGCGATTTGCTGTTTGGCAATGCCAAAGGCGTGGCAATGCAGTTTTATTTGGACAACTACGTCAACGTCAAATCTGCGCCGCAGGAAAACTATGCGCGCGAACTGATGGAGCTGCACACTCTAGGCGTCGATGGCGGCTACACCGAAGCCGATGTGAAAGAAGTGGCGCGCGCGTTTACCGGCTGGGGTTTTACCCGTGGCAGCCTGCAATTTTCGTTCAACCCGCGCAACCACGATACCGATGCCAAGACGGTTTTCGGCGTCAAATTAGCAGCGGGTCGCGGCATTGAAGATGGTGAAGAAGTATTGAAAATGCTGGCTGAGCATGCCTCAACGGCAAAATTTATCGCCACGAAACTAGTCAAACGTTTTGTTTCTGACGCCCCGCCAGCGAATCTAATCGAACAAGTGGCGAACAGCTTTTTGCGCAGCGGCGGCGATGTTAAAACCATGCTGCGGACTATTTTTGCCTCGGTCGAATTCAAAGCCTCTGCCGATTTAAAAATCAAACGCCCGAATGAGTTCATTATTGGTGCGCTGCGTGTCACTGAAGCAACGCTCACCGGCAGCACGTACGGGCGCGCATTGAACACGCGTTTTGAGCAATTGGGCCAGCTATTTTGCGCGTGGCCAGCGCCGAATGGCTATCCAGATAGCACTGGCTACTGGATCAACACGACCGCATGGCTCAGCCGCTGGAACTACGCGTTTGCACTGGCCGAGGGCACGTTGGATGCCGGTATTAAGCTCAACGCCGCCGCATTAGTTGGCCCGTCTAAATCTGCGGAAGCGCTGGTTGATAGCATGGTCGAGCGCGTTTTGCGGCGCGGCTTAAGCGCGGTGGATCGTGCCACCCTGATTGCTACCGCGGCCAATGGCGCTTTGAGTGATCGGCCAATTGCCGCTGAGCAACTACCAACACGCGCAAATGAAGTGCTGGCGCTGATGCTGTCGTCTCGTTATTTCACCTATCGATAAAATTTCGGACCCACCCTCTCCCCCAACCCCTCTCCCATCAAGGGAAAGGGGAGCAAACAAACTCTATTCCGGCTGCAAAATCAGGAGATTCAAAATGCGCCACGCTGACAAAAAAACCGCTTCACTCAACGCCGCTGGCCTGCTACGCCGAGATTTTGTCAAGCTGGCCGGGCTATCCGGGCTTGCGCTTGGCGTTACGTCGCAAATCGCGTTCGCCAACACCCTGGCTACGGCCCGAAACACCGATACCGTGGTGGTCATTTATTTGCGTGGCGCGATGGACGGGTTGAATGCCGTAGTGCCGTTTACGGATCCAAACTACTTCGTCAATCGCGCCAACATTGCGATTGCTAAGCCAGATGCCGCGCAAAATCCGGCGATTAATTTAGACAATCGCTACGCGCTGCACCCCGCTTTGGCGCCGCTGAAACCGATCTGGGATGCAGGCGAACTCGCCATCGCGCATGCGGTCGGTTTGACCACGCCCTCGCGCTCACATTTTGACGCGCAAGATTTTATGGAGCGTGCATGGCTAGAAAAATCTGGCCCGACTACCGGCTGGTTAAACCGATTATTGAGCAGCAATGCTGCCAGCACCGATGCCACTTTTCGCGCACTAGGCTTAGGCCGCGCACTGCCGCGCTCACTATCTGGCAGCGCGCCGGTCGTAGGATTAAGTTCCATCGCCAGCTTTGGCATTACTTCCCGCAGCACGCGCAAAACCGAGCTGAGCCAGAGTTTGCAGGCTAGCTTCTCTGGCGCATCGCTGCTCGATAGCAGCGGTAATCGCGCGTTTGCAGCGGTAAGTGAATTGCAAGCTAATTCGGCAGCGGGTGTGAGCGTCGAGAATGCGGCGGTGTACCCAAATACTTCCTTTGGCAATCAGCTGAAAGATTTGGCGCAGCTGATTAAATCCGGCATCGGCGTAGAAGTTGCCACCTTGGATTTGGGTGGCTGGGACACGCACAATAATCAAGCCACTGAATTGAATGCGCTGCTGGATCAACTTGCTAAAAGCCTAGCGGCATTTCGTACCGATTTGGGCGCGCGCATGAAAAACGTCACAGTGGTCAGCATGACTGAGTTTGGCCGCCGGGTAGCGCAAAACGGCTCGCAAGGCACTGATCATGGAAGAGCCAGCTGTATGTTTATGCTGGGCGGTGGCGTTGCGGGCAAGCAGGTCTATACTGACTGGCCAGGCTTGGCGGCCAATCAGCTAGAAGGTGGGGATGTGCGAGTTACTACAGATTATCGAAGTGTGCTGAGCGAGCTGCTAAGCAAGCGCGCAGGTATAGGCGCTAGCGAGCTGGCGGCTATTTTCCCAGGCTTTAGCGCGGCAAAAACAGCGGGGCTATTCCTCACCCGTGCCTGATCGGGCAAGTCAGCGGCTCAAGTTCTGGGCCGCGTTTCCTTTTGTAGTGCCGCAAGCACTGATGGTTCGACATACCGCACGGCGCTATGCTGGTGCGGATGGGCCAAGCGTTGGTTTGGCAGCCGCAGCGGCAAGTACAGAATCAGCTAGAGCCGCGCCTGCGGTGCGCTTGCTGGGTATTGGCGACTCAATTGTCTCCGGTGTTGGCGCTAGCAGCACGGAAAAAGCATTTGTTGGTCAAACGGCCTGCGCGCTGGCGAATCGACTTGGCACAACGGTTCACTGGCACGCGCTCGGAAAAAGCGGCTTTAACGTCAAGCAAGTTGTGAACGGGCTTATTCCGCTGTTGCATGCGCAAAATGTCGTGGGTTTTGATGCCATTATAATTTCGGTGGGCGTCAACGACATTACTTCAATGACCACCACGCGCACATTCAGGCGTGAGCTAACGCGCTTGCTGCAAGCACTGAATCAGCACTCGCCAGAAGCCATTGTTTTGCTGTGTGGTTTGCCACCGATGCGGAAGTTTCCCCTGCTTCCCGAGCCGCTGCGCGCGGTGATGGGCCTGCGCGCGGAAATTTTGGATCGCATGGCGCACCGGGTCATTTCTCGCTTGCCGTTCGCGATTCACGCGCAGTTGGATTTTGACCCAACACCTGCGCAATTCTGTGACGATGGCTATCACCCGAATGAAGCCAGCTATGCGGAACTCGGCGCGTACATGGCGGATTGGATTGTCACGCGTCTAAAGCGCGAGCCTTAATTTACCCAGGGCTGCTAGACTTCATTTTTGTCAGAACGAGCGCAGCACTTGGCACATCTTGAAGAACCAGCAACACTGCGCGAAGAATTGCTCAATGCGCTATCGCACGGCCTGGCAGCGCTCGTTACCGTCGGTGCCGGCGCAGTCATGATTACGCTCGCTGTGCAGCGCGGCAACACCTATCAAGTGGTCAGCGCCAGCGTGTTTTGCGGCGCGCTTTTGCTATTGATGGTGGCCTCAACGCTGTATCACGCGATTACCCACCCACTTGCGAAAGCGCGCTTGAAAGTATTTGATCACTGTGCAATTTTTGCGCTGATTGCCGGCACTTACACGCCCTTTACGCTAGTCAGTTTGCAAAACGATGTTTACGGCAACTGGGGCTGGTCACTATTTGGGCTAATTTGGGGCTTAGCACTTGTCGGCATTGTGTTTAAGCTGTTTTATACCGGCCGATTTAAAGGTTTATCGACTGCCATCTATTTGGCCATGGGTTGGCTAGTGCTGCTAGCCATAAAACCCATTTGGCAAGCGGTCGATGGCTTTTCATTGACTATGCTGTTTGCCGGTGGCATGGCTTACACACTAGGCGCGGGCTTTTACATGTCCAAGCGCATTCCTTACTCGCACGTCATTTGGCATTTGTTCGTCATTATCGGCTCGGCTTGCCATTTTATTGCCGTGTTTGGGCAGGTCACGCAAGCGCGATAGCTGTCCAGCATGCGACCTAATTTGCGCTGCTGAATTAAGCTGAATGAGCAGACCTTTATGTTCGATTGCTGCGAAAGAACCTACTTGAGGACGCGGTCTGTGCTGGCTAGCATGAGGCTACCAATCTAACATCCGCTGGTCGTGGCAATTGGAAACCATATTCCTGCTTTGGCATCGTACCAATCAACTCAAGGAACTATGTGAGCACTAGCGAAAATAGCGAAGCCGATGTCCGTTGGGATTTACTGCCTGAGCCCGGAAAACGCACCGTATCGTTTTTTGAATTTTGGCCCGCGTGGATTATGTACGGGCCGGTGCTTTGGCAATGGCTTTGGTTGTCACTCAAACACCGATCACTGACGTTGCCGCTGATTGCCAATCCTAATTTGACTATGGCCGGATTGGTCGGCGCGCGTAAAAGTGAACTTATGGCGCAGGCGCATGGACACTGCGCAAATGCAATTTTGCCGTGGGCAAGTGCGGTGATTGACGAGCAAGCTGCAGCACTTCAGGCTGAACAGCTCGCGTTAAAGGCAGCGGCGTTAGCGATTCATTTCCCGATGGTGTGTAAGCCGGACATTGGCTGCCGCGGGGCCGGTGTCAAGCTGGTGAGATCGCTAGCGCAATTGACTGAGGCGCTAGCGGCATATCCGATCGGCGCTTCGGTGCTATGTCAAAAACTTGCGAGTTATGAGCCGGAAGTCGGCATTTTTTTTGTAAAGCGCCCAGGCCAGGACGGGCAAATTACCTCGCTGACATTTAAATTCAGCCCTGCCGTGACGGGTGATGGCACGCACACGCTAGCGCAGCTGATCGCACGCGATCCGCGCGCGGGGCAACTGCAGCATCTTTATCGAAGCCGATGGGCTGCACGCTGGGACAGCGTAATTCCGAGCGGTGAACGCATCAAACTGGTGTTTTCCGCGAGCCACTGCCAAGGTGCGGTGTTTCGCGATGCGCATGCGCACATTACGCCTGAGCTTAGTGCGCGCGTGAACACGATTTTGGCGGATTTGCCAGATTTCCACTACGGCCGCATGGATGTCAAATTCGCTGATGTGCAAGCGTTGAGGGCTGGGATTGGTCTTGAGATTGTTGAAATCAACGGTGCCAGCGCTGAATCAATTCACATTTGGGATCGCAATGCGCACTTTTTCTCGGCACTCCGTACGCTGCAATGGCAATATCGCACGCTGTTTGAAATCGGCGCCTATCAGCGCACAAAAGGGCGTCAGCCGCCCGGATTGCGTGCACTTTATCGAAGCTGGCAGCTGGAGCGAAGGCTCAGCGCGCACTACCCAAGTACAGATTAAAATTGAACAACACTCGACATGCCTAATCAACACAATCAAAGCCCCCAGACATGCCTAAGCCAAACAAACAACGCCCATTGCTTGACCTGCCGATTAAAAACCCGATGCTGCGCGGGCTACTCACTAAGTTAACTCGGCTCGATGGTGTTCAAGGCATCTATCAAGGCTGGCTCGATGCCGGACGCCCCGGCGTAGAAGCCAATCCAGCGAAGGCCCTGCTTGATTTTGCGCTGGATCATATGATGCATGTGCAGCTTGATTTGGAGCACCCCGAAAGGCTAGCGCAGCTGCCAGAGGCGGGCCCGCTAATGATTGTCGCGAACCACCCGTTTGGCGCGCTTGAAGGCATGCTGCTGACCCGTTTATTGCTGCGCGTTCGCCCTGATCTCAAGGTGCTCACCAATGAGCTATTGCACATCTTTCCAGAGTTCAAGGACGTTTTTATCGGTGTCGATGTATTGAGTGCGAATCGCGAGCAGGCCAATAGCAGCGGCATCCGAGGTTTAAGCAAACATATTGGCTCTGGCGGCGCAGCGCTCGTGTTTCCGGCTGGCACGGTAGCAAGTTTGGAGCTTCCTAGTTTGCAGCTGCATGATGCGCCGTGGAACGCGCTGATCGGTCGCTTAGTGCTCAAACACAAAGCCAGCTGCCTGCCGATTTTTCTACATGGACGCAACTCGATCGCTTTCTATCTATCGGCCTGGATTCACCCACGTTTGCGAACCGCCCTGTTGCCCAGAGCACTGCTAGCCAAGCAGCATTCCAAGGTGCGTGCCAATATTGGCGCGCTCATTGAACCCTCGGATTTCACAACAATCAACGATGGCAAAGCGGTGACGCAGTATTTGCGCCTATGCTGCGAACGGCTCGCCGATCAGCCCACGCATGCGCTTGCACCGTCGAGTTCTACAGCGAAGCTCAGTGCTATCCGCGCGGACGTGCCGGCAACCCAGCTGCAAGCACAGCATGATCGCTTGAGTCCGTATCAAGTGGCCAATCACGCTGATTTTTTCGCCTATTGCGCGCCGCATGCAGCATTGGGCTGCGTCATGGAGCAGCTGGCAATCACCAGGGAGCGAACCTTTCGGGAAGTCGAGGAAGGCACCGGTCAAGCGCTTGATGAGGATCAGTTTGATGCACATTACTGGCATCTATGGATTTGGGATCAGCGCGCGCAGCAAATTGTCGGTGGCTATCGCATTGCCAAAGCCGACGAATTGGTTGAAGCGCGCGGCATTCGTGCGCTCTACAGCCGCTCTTTGTACGAATATGATGAAGGCTTCGTGCGCTCACTAGGCCGGTCAATCGAAGTCGGGCGCTCATTCGTCGCGCCCGCCTATCAGCGGCATCCGCGCACCTTGGATTTGTTGTGGAAAGGCATTGGCTTTTTTATTACACAAAATCCTGGCTACCACACGCTGTTTGGCTGCGTCAGCATCTCCAAACAGTATTCCGCGCTGAGCCGCGCGATTTTGGCGGATTCGTTTTTGTACCACTATGGCGCGCACGATTCGATTCGCACCGGCGTGCGAGCAAATTCGCCCCTGCCAGTGCGCAAACGCTCATGGGATGCCAGCTTGATCGCTTCGCTATCTGACGTGCCGATCATCAACAAGCTGCTGGGCAGATTGGATGCCGGTCGAAGTATTCCGGTATTGATACACCACTATCTGGCGTTGAACGGCAAATTTGTTTCATTCACCGTCAATCACGGCTTTAACCAGTCGCTCGACGGCCTCATTCTGGTTGATTTACGGGTCGCGCCACAGCGCTACATCAGCCGTTATTTAGGCGAACAGGGTGCCGCCGAATTCAACGCGTTGCACGAGGTTAAGCTCAATGCTGCTTGATGCTCTAGAAGAGGCACGCGCGCAGATTGGCGCTATTTTTACAGTGCTTGCGAACGCCGCGCCTAGTGAGCGCATTCGGCTCTATCAAAGCGTCGGAGTCGGTCGTCATGTGCGTCATATCATTGATCACTTTAACGCGCTTAAAAACGTCGAGCTGATCGCCGGCACAGCCTTGATTGATTACAACCAGCGCAGCCGCGACAGCGTCATTGAACATGATGTCGAGCAGGGCGAGATAGCCGTGCAATCGCTGGCAGCTTGGATCGCAGGGTTTGACCCAAGTTGTTTAACCGATGCCGTGCTGGTGCGTGCGGAAATTTCCTGTTCGCACACTGAAAATGGCGAGTTTCGCTCGAGCTTTGCGCGGGAAATTTTGTATTTGATCAACCACACGATTCACCACGCCGCTTACACCAAGCTGCTGTTGAGCCGTGAAGGCTTGCAGCTGCCCGCACATATTGGAATTGCGCCGTGTACCGCGAGTTTTCTGCGCAACAAAGCAGCTTAGCCGATGCATAGCCATGTGTAGCCTAAGCCTTTTCGCGCTTGGATCGCAGCGAATACTGACCATGAATCGCGATGAAGCCAAGGCGCGCCCGGAGCGAGGCTCGCTAAATCACATTGAAGGGCCGAGCACGCACATAGCCTATCCGGTTGATCTGCAATCCGGTGGCAGTTGGATCGCGGCAAACGCGCACGGCGTTGCGCTAGCGCTGCTCAATCGCTACCACGAGCCAGCATTGGCTTTGGCAAGTTCGCGCGGTGGCATAGTCCCAGCACTCATCCAGCACGGCGCTTTTGAGCACGTATTGGCGATGGCACAGGCGCAAACGTGGGAGCGCTACAGCCCTTTTGATTTGGTGCTGGTAGCGGCGGATCAGCTGGCGCTGTTGCAGTGGAACGGCCACACCGCTAGCTGGCGCACAGCCATTGAATCGGTTACCGCACGCGCGTTTTTTATCAGCTCATCAGCCGAGCGCACTGATTCGGTCATCGCGTATCGCCAGCAATGTTTCGATGCATTTGTCGCAGCACATTTACCGTTGTCGGAAGATGCACAGCGCGCGAGCCTGGAAATTTTTGGCGGCCTGCATTTGCAGCAGCAGGTCGATACCGCACGCAGCGACATTCTAGTGGATCGGCCCTATACCCACACCAAAAGCATCTGCCAAGTTGTGCTTGGGCAAAGCCTGACGCAAATGCGCTATTGGAATGCACAGGCGCTACTCGCGCTTGACCGCGCCCATCCAACCTTACCCGAGCACACGCAATCGTGGCCGCGCGAAACTTCTCAAAAAAATTAAGAGAGCGCCTCAATTTAGCGCTGAGTTGGCTGGCGCCGTTATTGGCATTTGCGGTTTATGGTAGCTGGGCTTGCTGGGTGCATCGGCACGAAAGTGGCGCGCAAAGCCTGCGCGCGGGTATTGCGCAAGGCAGCTATGCGGTGCTCTCCACTATTGCGCTGCGCCATGTTGTACTAGCCTTGCACAGATGCTTTGCCGGTTTTCAACTTGGGCGAATCTGGACGTTTTCGCTAAGCTTTGCGTCAATCATATTGCTGCCTTTTGCGCTGCATTCCGCGCTTGGCAATACGCGGCCTTGGCTGGCGATTGCCCCAGGCGTTGTATTTGGCTCAATCTACATTGCGCTCATTTTGTGGGGCTCAGGTAACACAAACAACGTTACCTGAGCCGCAATTTGGGACTGACAATCAGCGCCTAATTAAGTCAAGCAATAAGTATCGATCCAGTACCAATATAATTAGCGCACTAAGCCAAACTCCGCAGGCTAGGCCAAACAACAAGCCGCCATCGTTATTGACCTGCACACCCAACGGCGTAAACAAGTGGAAAAAAATCGCACCGCTGATAATGCACAACGCCATCAGCGCGCCGATCGGGCGCAAGTGCTTTAGCTTTGAAATAAAGCCAAGCAGCAAAAGCGTCGAAGCAACGAGTTCCGCCGAGCCGATCACGATGGCGCTAAAAATGCCACCGCGATTAAATAGTCCTGGAAAGCCATATGCGCCAGCCCAGGCATCTAGCGTGCCGAAGATATGTTGAGTATCTGGGGCATCAGAAAATTTGAAAAACAACGATTGAATGAAAATGATGGCAATGTATAGGCTCAGCGCCATTTGCGGATAGGGAAGTTTGGTTTTCATCGTCAGTTATTCATTTATCAATTCGGGCCAGCTTTTATTCGCTGCCTGAATAAAATTCGGGATATCCATTTCCCATTTTTTCTGTACGTCGGCGTCGTAATTTAAGTACAGCTTGCCGTCAACAATCTTCCAAAAGGCCGGATCCGCCGACGCCGTTTTGCCTTGGCTGACCGCCCAAGCGCAATAGCCACCGTATTGCGGGCTGTATTTCGCAGGGTCCGCGATAAATAAATCGCGATGCGCCGCTGAGCTAAAAAGCCAAGTCGCACCCGCGTGCGTATGTGAATACTTCGAATCACCCTCAATAGGCTTGCCATCGGTAAAGTACGCCACTACGTCATAGCCGCTGACGGCTTTGTCGCTAAAATAGCCGGTGTAGACTGGACTAGTCTTAGCTTGGGCAGGAGCGCTGATCAGTGCCGTGCTTACCAGCACCAGCGTGAGCGCAAATGTTTTGAGTATGGACTGCAGCATGCGTTTCATAGGGTCTCTTATCGAATGGGGAAAGCACAGCTTAGACCGCAGCGTGCGCAATTTCATTGCAGATTTTTCGCACGATCTACACTTATATTTTGGCGCGATATGTTTAAGAGTTAGCTCGCTACGCCCGGCGCCGCTGACTAGCTGCCCATCACGGTGCGCCGTGGTGGCCCTGAAGTGCCTTTGCCTTCGATACGTTTGCGCGAGTTGATCGATAGGAGTCATGCGCTTCTTAACATCTATCAAATAATTGGTTAGGCAGCGAGCTAGTTCATAAAGCCAAGGTAGTTTTTTACCTATCAAATCGGTTATTGTGTAGCAACCTAACCGCTCGGTGCGTTTTGTGCTGTCTGACTTAACTAAACTCAAATCTGTAGAACTTACGCCAAGACTGCGTGCCTTACCGCTTGCCGGCGCGTTCGCTTTGGCGCTGCTATCGATTGGCTTGCCAGCGACACTATCAGCAGATGCTGCCGATGGCGCGCCGCATACGCTGAATCTTAAAGACGCCGATATCAACGTGTTAATTGCCACGGTGAGCGAAATCACCGGCAAAACATTCATCGTTGACCCGCGCGTGCAGGGTAAAGTCAATGTCGTCAGTAGCCAACCGCTCAGCAAAACCGAACTGTATCAGTTGTTCCTATCCGTGCTGCGGGTCAATGGATTTGTCGCGATTGATGCGGGCACCGCCATACGCGTGATGCCGGAATCGCAGGCCGCAAGCGATGGCGCAGTGGGTTTGGGCATGGCGATGTCGGATGAAATGCGCACGCAGATCGTTGAGCTTAAACACGTTTCACCGGCTGAAATCGTGCAGCTGCTGAATCCATTAAAATCCCCCAGCGCGCAGCTGATCGCGCACCCGGCATCGTCGAGCTTGGTGATTGCTGATCGTGGCAGCAATATTGTCCGCATGGTCGAGATTATTCGCCGTATTGATATGGCATCGCAGGCCGATGTGGAAATCGTACCGCTCAATAATGCCAATGCGACTGAAATCGTGCGCACGCTCAACGGTTTGGCCGCAGGCGGGGATGCGAATCCGCAAAAAGTGGTGGCGGATGAGCGCACTAATTCGGTACTCATTTCCGGTGATCGCAATCGACGGCTCAAATTTCGAGCATTGTTGGCAAGTTTAGACACGCCACTGGCGGGTTCTGGTTCGATGGAAGTGGTCTATTTGCGCTACGCTGACGCGGAAACGCTGGTTGGTATTCTAGAAGGCGTGCTGCAAGGCTCGCGCGCACCGGGCGGAGCTCCGCTCAGCGGAGCGGGCGCGGCAGCGGGCGGTGCAAGCGGAAATACCGGCTCATCGACGGTCATTCAAGCGCACAAAGAAACTAACGCGCTGATTATTACCGCGCCGCCTGCGGTTTTGAAGGAGCTTAAATCACTCGTGCGCCAGCTCGATATTCGCCGTGCACAGGTTTTGATTGAGGCGATTGTTGCGGAAGTCAGCGATGAAAAAGCCAAGCAGCTGGGCATTCAGTGGCAAGGCACTGACAATGATTTTAACGATCGCGGCTTGATTGGCGGCACCAATTTCCCTAGCCCCGGCCCAGGCATTGTCAACACCCAAGGCGCGCTTGCCAATCCGGCTACCGGCTTAGGCGCGTTGGCCGGCTCGGCCGGATTAAACATTGGCTATATTTTAGGTTCAGTGAAGCTGCCCGGTTCAAACACCGAAATCATCCAGCTTGGCGCGCTCGCTAGTGCGCTCGCCAGCGATGGCAAAGGCAATGTGCTCAGCCAGCCTTCCACGATTGCGCTCGATCATCAAAAAGCTTCGCTCAGCGTTGGCCAAGAGGTGCCGTTTTTAACCGGTCGTTTTCAGGCAGGTTCTAGCACCGGCGGCACCGGCACCGATCCGAATACCGGCCAACAAAGCTCTGGGCTGATCAATCCCTTTCAAACCATTGATCGCAAAGAAGTCGGCCTAAAACTCGTAGTTACGCCGCATATCAATGAAGGCACAGCGGTGCGCATGGAGATTGAGCTGGAAGTTTCCTCGCTTGCACCGAACGTGCAGGGCGCCAGCGATTTGATCACCAATACCAGAAAGCTCAGCACCCAAGCGATAGTTCGTGACGGCGGCATGTTGGTGTTAGGCGGTTTGACCAGCAACGAAGTGCGTGAAACCGAATCACGCGTGCCGGGCCTGGGTAAAATTCCGATCATCGGCGAGCTATTCAAAACGCGCAGCAGCAACGTCAATCGCCGCAATTTGCTGGTATTTATCAAGCCAACCATCGCCCGCGATGCGATTACCGAAGATGCCATAAGCTACGGCAAATACACCCAAATACGCGACGAACAAGTCAACGCGCAAAACAACCGCAGCCTGCTAACCCCGCGCGACGCTATGCCAATCTTGCCGAATATTCGCGATTACTTGGATGAGGCGCCTTTGCAGTCGGAAAAGATACAAGCGCCGAAATAGCGGCCGCTTTTGACTTGTACGTCTCATCTTGTAGCCTTAGCAAGGTTAATTGACAGCCTCTAGACTACTTTGGCGTATTGGTAATTGCGGGCGCTGCTGCAGCCTCGGCCAAAGCTTCGAATCGGAACAAGCGGCCATTGCTCTCGTCGGTCAGCATATAAATCGCGCCATCTGCGGTGCGTACATCACGCACTCGCGCGAACGTCCTGTTTGATAAGGCCACCGGCGAAAAATTTCCCCGCCATTGGGGAAACATTGGGCCGCGATAGAGCATCAAACCCGAAGGTGCGATGGCTTGCTTCCATACTAATATCGGTGCGATAAACATAAAAACCGCAGTTGACCCCAAGCGAATGACACGCAAAGCTATGCAGGTCAGGGCTTCGCGCCCGAAAGTGGAGATCACCCAATGGGTGAGTCAAAAAGGCGGCAAGAAATTGCACTTAGGCAAGATTGCGATCCGATGTTGGTCGACACACCGGGCGGACGTATTCACGTGCAATGGGATCACAGCGCGAGCGCAACGCCGAACGCACAGCTGGCATTTTTCGCCGAGTTTTTGCAGGCGACTGGGCTATATCAATCCTGGCTGGAAAGTTGCCCGCTCAGCTACAGCAGCCCGAATGCGCCGAGTAAATCTGACGTGCTCGGCACCTGGATGCTG
>JANOQN010000059.1:0-118760 GCA_031422315.1 Rhodanobacteraceae bacterium | reverse complement strand
ACGCCGAACGCACAGCTGGCATTTTTCGCCGAGTTTTTGCAGGCGACTGGGCTATATCAATCCTGGCTGGAAAGTTGCCCGCTCAGCTACAGCAGCCCGAATGCGCCGAGTAAATCTGACGTGCTCGGCACCTGGATGCTGTCGATTCTGGCAGGTCACAAACGCTACGCCCACGTGACGGGTTTGCGTGGCGACTTGGTCAGCGCACAGATTCTTGGCATGAACAAGATCATTAGCGAAGATTCTTTGCGGCGGGCGCTCAAGCGCATCAGCGATGCCGACAGCAAAGCGTGGCTGTGTCCGCAGCTGATTGCGAGTGTACAAGGCGCATTGAGCGTGCCGTGGATTTTGGATATCGATACCACGGTGAAGCCGCTGTATGGCCATCAAGAGGGTGCGCTGGTGGGCTACAATCCGCAAAAGCCAGGCCGGCCTAGTCATACGCTGCACACGTATTTGGTAGGGAACTTACGATTGGTGTTGGATGCGGTGATGGCGCCTGGCAATGAAAGTAGCTCGGCCACATCAAGGCCGGGGCTGATCGAAGTGTTGGATCGCTTGGGCCCGAATCAGCAGCCCGCACTGGTGCGCGGTGACTGTGGGTTTGGTAACGAACCTTTCATTCTTGCGCTCGAAGCGCGTCAGCAATCGTACCTGTTCAAACTGCGCAAAAGCCCAGCCGTACAACGTTTACTGGCGCGTCACTTCAACAGCGATGCGTGGACGGCACCGGGCTCCGAAGATCAAGGTTGGAGTGCGATGGAAGATACGATCAAGCTATCGGGTTGGCAGCAAGCAAGGCGCGTGGTGCTATTGCGTCGGCCGATCAAAGTGGATTTGGCATTGAGTCAGAGTGTAGAAACATCGGCTGGTGCGCAAGTTGAATTGGTGTTTCCAGGACAAGACACGCGTGCTTGGGAGTACGCGAGCTTGGTGACGAACTCAACGTATGAGCCGCAGACGATTGCACAGCTGTATCGCGACCGGGCGGACATTGAAAACAGTTTTGACGAGCTGAAAAACCAGTGGGGCTGGGGCGGATTTAGCACGCAAGATATGGCGCGTTGCCAGAGCAGTGCGAGAGCGGTGGCGCTAATTTACAACTGGTGGAGTTGGTACTGTCGCGCGGCGAATCCGGGTGCGCGGATGGAGGCGATCACGAGTCGAGCGCTCTTGCTGGCGGGTGTCGGGAAAGCGGTCAAGCACGCTGGGCAAACGACGCTGTATTTGACATCGATGCATGGTGCAAAAGACAAGGTGATCGCGCTAGTTAGCAATATTCGCGCAGCGCTAAGTCATGTCAAAGTATGTGCGGAGCAGTTGCCAGCGCAAAACCGCTGGCAGTCATTTATCAACTATGTGATCGCTCGATTTATCCCGCCACCGATATTTCGGCAGCGCCAAATCGCTTCGGAATCGGTGGGGTAACTGCGGTTTTTAGGATAAAACGAGGGTCTGACTTGCCTTTACCAATGGGATCACCGCTGGCATAGTCACGCGAATGCGAAACCAACGGCCAGCCAAAATTGCCACCTGCTTTTAGAGTATTGAGTTCGTCGCCACTTAGTGCACCGTGATCAGTGGCGAGGATTCTGCCGTCACTTACGTCGACGGTTAGGCCCTGAACGTTACAATGTCCATAGCTAAAAACAGCCGCATGAGCCGGATTTTAACGTGCGGATTATCCGCTGGGATCGACCCATCAGCGGACAAACGCATCACTTCGCCAAAGGGCATGCTGAGGTCTTGCAGCAGATCACGCGTGAGCTTGCCATCAATCTGCGAGGGTAGATTGCCGCCATCGCCAATCGAGAGCAGCAAAGTGCCATCGGCTAGCCAAACAATGCGGGATCCAAAGTGCTGGCCGTCGGATTTTCAAAGATTGGTGGATCAAGCCACATTCCTAGCGTTGGCACCGCCACTGATGTCGAACACTTCGCCTGTCACTTTGCTGGTCGCGGACCCGGCAAAAAACAGGATAGCCTTGGCGACATCAACAGGCTCGACATGCCCGACGCCTAGCGGGTTGCCCGCGCTCAACATCGTCGAAAGCTTGTCAAAAGTCGGATTGGGTTCATTTGGCATCATTTTTTTGAGGATATAGGGGTTGTCGGCCAATTGGGTGCGTGCTAGCCCGGGCGCCACGACATTGCAAAGAATATTGTCGCGGCCATAGCTAACTGCCGCACATTTGGCAAACCCAATCACCGCCCATTTTGTCGATGTGTAAATCGGAAATAATTCATTGCCGACCCGGCCCAGTCCAGATGAAATATAGATAATGCGGCCCGACTTTTGTTTTTTCATATGCGGCGCTGCAGCCTGGGTGGTCAAAATCACGCCGGTGACATTGATGTCGTACACCGCAGCGATTTCCGCATCGGAAAACTCGTCAATACTCCCTGCCTGGGTAATGCCGGCATTGGCAACAACGATATCAAGGCTGCCAAGCTCACGAACGGTTCTGGCCATGGCATCATTTAGCGCTTTACGATTTCGCACATCGCCTTTGATCGCAAGACATTTCACGCCCATTGCTTCGATGGTTGCCTTTGCTGACTGAAGGTCAGCATCATCGGAAATCGCGTACCCCACATTTGGAATGGTTTTAGACGCGATGTCAAAGAGCACAATTTTTGAACCCGCGCCCGCAAGTTCTTGCGCCGCTGCAAGGCCAATGCCGCGTGCACCGCCGGTGATAAATGATGTTTTTCCGGAAAGTTCTTTGCGCGGCGCCGCCACAGCATTGTCTTTCTGCGCTGCCATAGCAACGGCAGGCGCCGCCATAGCCGCTGCCCCAAGCGCACTCATTGTCATGAAGTTTCGACGATTGGCTAAGCCTTGTTGTTGTTCCGAAGATGTTTGTATTTCTTTAGTCATGGCACTGCGATCCTTTTTGATTTTGGTAGGAAGTTATCGATTAAATTGTTGGGCAAACAACATGCTGAAATTCCGGTCAAATTTTTCCGCGCAGACGATTGACCAGTAGATCGTCGCGCAGGATGGTTTCTTGCATGGCCGTTAGCTCATTAACATCCCAATTCGCACTTAAATATCGGCCCTTCGCCCAATCTGCCTTTCCCGAGCAAAGCCATACGGCAAAGCTGGCTGCAAGATCGGGTGTATCGATGAGATGGGCGTGGATCGCCTCTGGCATCTTCAGCGCAAGTTCGGTGGCAACGCCGCCGGGATGAAGCGCGAAACACTTGATGCCATCTTCGCCATGGTCGGTCTGAACAAACTCGCAAAGCCGGTTGATGGCATGTTTTGAACTCTGATAGTCCGAAGCGCCTTTCATCAGCAGCTGTGCGCCGATTGATGACAGCAAAATGAGATGCCCGCCGCTTCGTCCTTCTGCACTGCGAGCCTTAGCCGATGCGATCAGATGTGGCAGTGTGTAGCGGATAACGTGATAGGCACCCTTGACGTTCACTTCCCAATTCCGCCACCAATTGACCGGATCAGATTCACCGATCTTGATCCAGGGGCTTAGAAAACCGGCGTTGGCGTCCGCTACATCAATGCCGCCGAACTTCGAGGCGCAGTCGGCAACCGCTGCTTCAACCTCAGCTGTGTTTGTGACATCGCATATCGACCACGCGCACTGAGCCTGCGGATTCGCCTGCATGACCAGGCTTCGCGTTTCCTCGAGCGCGTCTTTCGATCTTGCCGTCAGATAGATTGCCTTCGCGCCAGCCGTTGCAAAGGCGATTGCTGTAGCTTGACCAATCCCTCGAGATGCGCCGGTGATAAAAACCACCTTGTCCCGCGCGCTGTCCTTCAAGCCCGATTGGGGGTTGATTGCTTCATAGGCGCAATGGTGTGTCTTAAGGTCTATAAACTGAGTTTGAATGGATGACATTGGGCGTTCCTAGAATGTCAGTTATCGTAGTCAACTTGCTGAGCAAGTAAACCAGCGCCTCGTGTCACTTCGTCCGGGAATCGTGCCAAATTCTCCGCTGGCGCGCTCTGATACGCGAGCCGCGGCCAAGGCTTGAAGCTTCCCACGATCAGGAGAGACCAATGGATTTTTCGCGACTTATTGAATTGGCAAACTGCTACAGCGCCCAGCAGGCGCAAGGGGTTGATCAGATTCCGGGCCTTACAATTTACCACCGGAAGGCCCCTAGCGATGCCAGCGATGTCGAAGCCTATATTTACGAACCGGTCTTGTGCCTTGTGCTTCAAGGTAGCAAGTCAGCCTCGCTCAGAGATCGAGAAGTAGTCCTCGAACCAGGCGACGCGCTACTCGTTAGCCACGACCTTCCCGTCGTATCTCGGATCATAAGCGCAAGCGAGCGCGAACCCTATCTGGCAATCATCCTGTCACTTGATCTGCAATTGGTTCGCAGCCTTTATGCTGAAATCTCCGAACTGCCGATTCCCAATCTAAGCGCGGATTCGTTCGCGACCGCTCCCGCTGAACCGAGTTGGGTTGCACCGTTGGAACGATATCTCGAACTGCTGGATAACCCTTTGGACGCGCGCGCATTGGGGCCTTCGACATTGCGCGAAATCCACTACCGACTTTTATTCTCGTCGATCGGTGGAATGCTGCGGAAATTTCTTGTCAGTGAGAATTATGAAAGCCGTATCGCCGTCGCTATCCAGAAGCTGCGGCAGGAATATCGCTCTGCTATTTCGGTTGGCGATTTAGCGAAAACGGCGTGTATGAGCATCTCCACCTTTCACGAGCATTTCAAGGCGGTAACCGGTTCAACGCCGCTTCAATATCAAAAGGACTTGCGCCTGATCAAAGCCAGAGGATTGTTGAGGGCATCAAAGCACACTGTCGCAGTCGCCGCGTTTGCCGTAGGCTATCAATGCCCCAGTCATTTTAGCCGCGATTACAGCCGGAGCTTCGGTGTACCGCCCAGCCGAGATTGCAGCGCAGTGATGAGTATCACCGAATGACCGTTTTGCCGGCGCTCTCGCCGCACGAGCCGTTTTGCATTCCTCGACATTTCGCGGGACGAGCGCTTTGCTTTGTTGATGCGTCAGCAGTCCCAGAATTGCGGCGCTGGCTTGCACTCGACAGCGGCCGTCGAGCAGCTTCAATTTGCTGCCTGGCTAAGTCGTATGCGCGGGAAAAAAAAATTCCAGTAGAGGAAGGCTAGACCGGCCGCTAACAGAGCCACAGAAACGAAAATCGTGCGGACCAAAAATATTTTGATACTCATTTTGATTCTCTTTAGGTGAGCGCTTAAACCGGGCGGCTTAGGCGCTGTACCAGCCACGTCACCACCCTGCGCGGCGTGAAGCGCACGCTTTGCGCCATCAGCCAATTCATCACGCCAGGGATGTACACGCGTTGCCCGCGCTGACTGGCTTTAAAGCCCGCCGCCGCCACTTCTTCAGACGTGGGCAAGCGTTTGCCTTTGACCAACGCGGAATCCTTCATGGCGGCCTTGTCTTGAAAGCCAGACGCGGTGGCGCCGGGGCACAGCGCGGTGACGGTCACGCCCGTTCCGGCAAGTTCGGCCGCGATGGCTTCCGAAAAGCTCAGCACGAAGGCTTTGGTGGCGTAGTACACCGCCATGTACGGTCCGGGCTGAAACGCTGCGGTGGAGGCAACATTGAGCAGCTTGCCGCGCGTGCTGAGCAAGTCCGGCATAAACAGCTTCGACAGCGTCACCAGCGCCGTCATATTCAACTGCATCATCTTGAGTTCGTCGCCCAGGGCTGAGTCTTTGAACTCACCAAACAAGCCGTAGCCTGCGTTGTTGACCAAAACGCTGAGGCAAAGCCCCTTGGCTTTCACCGCCGCATGCAGATCGCTTGCCCCGTTTGTCGTTTCTAAATCGGCAGCAATAACGTGCGCTTGTATGGCATGCATTCGGCTCAGCTCCTGCGCCAGCGCTTCAAGCTTGGCCGTGCTGCGCGCCACCAAAACCACATCGTGGCCGGCTTGCGCGTATTGCGCAGCAAGGGCTTTACCAATACCGCCCGATGCGCCGGTGATGAGTGCAATGGGTTTGACTTGTTGAGCGCTCATAAGAAGTTCCTTGTGTGATGAAAAGAATAGGTAAAGCGTTTAAGCGGATCGACGCATAGGCGCAAAAAGTAACTCAAGCAAGTAGCGCGCTAAGTGCAGGACACTTCCGCGCGCTCGACCAGCAAACGCAATGAAGCTAGCGCCGCGTCAACGCTCAGCGAATAAAAATTTTCCCGCGAAACCCGCTCCATCTGCACCAGTCCAGCCGTCAATAGCACCTTGAGATGGTGCGACACAGCCGGCCGCGACAGGGCGATGTGCTCAGTAATTTGCGACACATTGAGCTGTTCGACCTGCGCCAGAAGCATGACGATGTCTTGGCGAAATTTATCGCCCAGCGCGGCAAAAATTGCGGTGTTTTCCCGAAAACTGGTCAATACATCATCCAGCGTAACTTCGGGTTGGCGAGTGGAGCGTTTAGGCATGGAGTGAAGGCGAGAAGAAAAATAGGAATTTGAAAAACTATGCGTTTAATCGTATCGACGCATATTAAGGCGCTTGTGCGTTCAGAGCAAGCGTACTCAAAACATCATTTAACCCAGCTCAATGTGCGCTTTGCTACACCATCGACTGCGGCGCCACAGAGCCTGCGCACTCACGCAGGATGGCCAGCATTATTGACCACAGCCGCTCCTGCTTGTCGATGTCGGCACCGATCGAAGTGTCATCCATCTTAGATCAGCGCCTTCGGCAAATACCCGTCCAAGCGCAGAAACATCACGCCGCCCGCTCTAAAAAATCCTGTGCAAAGCGCTGCAACACGCCGCCCGCGCTATAAATCGCAACTTCCTCCGCGGTATCCAAGCGGCAGCGCACCGGCACCTCCACGCTGTTTCCGTCGCGCCTTTCAATGCGAAGGCTCAAAACGGCCCCAGGCGTGCGCTGCCCGCTGACGCCATACACTTCAGTGCCATCCAACGCCAACGTGAGGCGATTTGTGCCTTGCAAAAATTCCAGCGGCAATACGCCCATGCCGACCAAATTGGTGCGGTGAATGCGCTCAAAACTCTCCGCCACGATGGCCTCAACACCGGCCAGACGTACGCCTTTGGCGGCCCAATCGCGCGACGAGCCTTGCCCGTAATCCGCGCCGCCGACAATGATCAACGGCTGCTTGCGGGCTTGATAGCTTTGAATCGCTTCCCACATGCGCATGATTTCACCCTCGGGCTCCAATCTTGCTAAGGAACCTTCTTTGATGTGCCCAGCGCCATCACGCACCATTTCGTTCTTCAAGCGCGGATTCGCAAAAGTGGCGCGCTGCGCGGTTAAATGATCGCCCCGATGGGTGGCATAGGAATTGAAATCTTCCTGCGGTAGGCCCATTTTTGCGAGGTATTCACCGGCGGCGCTGTTCAACATAATGGCGTTGGATGGCGATAGATGATCGGTGGTAATGTTATCCCCCAGCAGCGCGAGTGGGCGCATGTTCTTCAATGTGCGCTCGCCTAACACGTTGCCGTCCCAGTACGGTGGACGGCGAATGTAGGTGCTTTGCTCGCGCCAAGCGTAGCGCGGGCTGACTTTGCTCGCCCCACTTACAGGCCTAGCAAACATCGGATCGTAAACCGCATTGAATTGCGACGGCAGTACCGATTTGGCAACGATTTGATCAATTTCTTTATCATCGGGCCAGATATCTTTTAACGTGATTGGCGTGCCTTTGGCGTCAACCCCAAGCGCATCGCGTTCAATATCTACTCGCACCGTGCCAGCAATGGCATAGGCCACGACCAGTGGCGGTGACGCCAAGTAGGCCTCGCGCGCGTATGGGTGAATGCGACCTTCAAAATTGCGATTGCCTGACAATACTGCGGTGGTGTAGAGCCCGCGATCCAGCACTTCCTTTTCAATCACCGGGTCCAGCGCGCCCGACATCCCATTGCAAGAGGTGCAGGCAAACGCCACCACGCCAAAGCCGAGGCTTTCCAAATCGCTGAGCAAGCCGGATTCACGCAAATACAGCTCGACCACTTTCGAGCCTGGCGCGAGTGAGGTCTTAACCCAGGGCTTGCGCACTAAACCAAGCCGCACCGCGTTGCGCGCGATCAAGCCGGCGGCAATCATATTGCGCGGGTTGGAAGTATTGGTGCAGCTGGTAATGGCCGCGATAATTACTGCGCCATCTGGCATATCGCTGCCATTGTCTACATGCGCTGCGGCTAGCCCACGTTCGCTTAGAGTGCTGGTCGGAATTTTTTGATGCGGATTCGCTGGCCCGGCAATTATGCGCACGACGGTACTCAAATCAAATTGCAGCGTGCGCGGATAGCGCACTTGCGTGAGCTGATCGGCCCACAAGCCTGCGGCTTTGGCGTACTTTTCCACCAGCGCAATCTGCGCCGATTCGCGCCCGGTCAGCTTCAAATAATCCAGTGTGCGCGCATCAATCGCAAATAGTGCGGCAGTCGCGCCGAATTCGGGCGTCATGTTCGATATGGTCGCGCGATCACCCAGCGTTAGCGTGGCAACGCCCGCGCCAAAGAATTCCAAATAGCTGCTGACTACTTTTTCCGCCCGCAAAAACTCGGTCAGCGCTAGTACGATATCGGTCGCGGTCATGCCCGCCGGTGCGCAGCCAATCAGTTCAACGCCAATAACATCCGGCAGGCGCATCCACACCGCGCGGCCCAGCATCACACTTTCCGCTTCCAAACCACCGACGCCAATGCCCAAAACCCCCAGCGCGTTAATCATCGGCGTGTGGCTATCGGTACCGATTAGCGTATCGGGAAACGCCACGCCATCTTTAACCTGCACGACCGGCGACATGCGCTCGATATTGATCTGGTGCAAAATGCCGTTGCCCTGCGGCACCACGTCAACGTTGCTAAACGCCTGTTTGGCCCAGTCGATAAAATGAAAGCGATCGCCGTTGCGGCGCTCTTCGATCACTCGGTTCTTGGCAAACGCATCCTTGTCAAAGCCAGCAAATTCCACCGCGAGCGAATGATCCACCACCAGCTGCGAAGGCACCACCGGATTAATCTGGCGCGGATCACCGCCCTGCTCAGCAATCGCATCGCGCAGCCCGGCCATATCGACCAGCGCGGTAGCGCCCAAAATATCCTGCAAAATCACTCGTGCTGGGTACCAAGGGAAATCGAGTGTTTGCTGCGCATTGATTAACTGCGCCAGCGCAGCAGGCAGCAATTCTGGACTGCATTTACGCAGCAAGTTTTCCGCCAGAACCCGCGCGGTGTAGGGCAGTGCCTCAAACGCGCCGGGTTTGATGGCATCAATCGCCGCGCGTGCGTCGAAAAAGTATAAGTTGGTGTCGGCAAGCGGTTGGCGGAAGGTATTGGTCATGTCGGTTTTCCTACGTGTGTTTTAGATTGGTTTGGTTTGGCCTGCGTAATACTTTTAAGCGGTTTGAACCTTAAGTAATTTCGATGGCACCCGCTGCACGCGCCAAAGCGCGGTCAAAGGTTCCTAACGGTGCGTGCCCGGCTGATTTGGCAATTTCAACCACTAGGCAATCCGTAAATCCGACGCGCCCGCGCGCTAGGTATGCAGCTAGCGCTGCCTGTACAATTTCTGCTCGCTCGATTACTAATTGCTGATGGGAAAGCAACATCGATACAGCCGCCGCAATTCTCGCCTTTTCCAAAGCGTAAACCGCAGATAGCACCCACACGCACTCTGCCAAGACCAAATGTGACACCCAAGCTCCGGTGCTGATAAACGCTTCTGCGCGCGTTAACTGTCGGGCGTTGTCGCGCACCAGCAATCGAACTAGCACATTGGTATCAACTGCGCGCATGACGGCTGCGCATGTAAGTTGCAATGCCTGACTTCAACTCTGCGTTCGATTTAGGCTGCGAAAGTTCGCTCGCATTGGCGCCGAACAGCGCTTGATGAATATCTAAGCTTGAGTAAGCGCCCACGCGCTGGACAAAGACGCGATCACCCTCCCGCTGCCACGAAATCGTTGCGCCTGGCCCGATGCCCAGCGCCTTGCGAATGGATGCAGGCACCGAGACTTGCGCCTGAGAAGTTACTTTGCTGATCGCGTTCATAGGATTTTTCTTACCGTAGTAATGCGACTATGTGCTAAACAACCTAGAATTTCAACGCGTGCCAACTATTTACAAGGCGTATCTAATACTCGGCTCAGTTATCCAACTTTGACTGTTTGGGCAAGCAACTGTGTTCACGTTTAGCGGAGCCAACTTAATGTACGTTTGCAACGTTGTGCCATTAAAGTTGCGGAATACCTAACACATGAAAAACTTCGCCCATGAAAACCTTGCGCTATGTCTTTTGGGCATCATCCCGTTACTGTTTCTGGCTATATTTTCCACCTCATCGCAGGCGCAAAGCATGCTGACTGAGCAGCGTTTTGAGCATGTCGGCATTAGTGTTTTTGCCGAGCACAGATCGCTTGTGCCGGGCGGGCGCAGCACGCTGGCCTTTAGGCTACGGCACGATCCGCACTGGCATACCTATTGGAAATTCCCGGGTGATTCTGGCTTGCCGACCAAGCTTAAGCTGCGCATCGGTAACGGTGAGGAGGCGGTATCAACGGAGCTGCAATGGCCCACGCCGCAGCCGATTGACGTCGGTGGTATTCACAACGTCGGTTATGAAGGCGAAGTTTGGCTGCTGGCGGATTTCATAGTGCCTGCAGATGCCCAAAACCAGCTCAATATTACTGCGGAGCTGAGCTGGCTGATCTGCAAAGAGGAATGCATTCCAGGCAAGGGTGAGTTTGCGCTGCAATTGCCGATTGCCGATGCGCATAGCATTGACGAGCTGCACGCCGCGCTATTTGCGAAAGCGCGCGCCGCGCTGCCTAAAGCGGCGCGAGCGGATTGGCTGGCGAGCTTTGCGATAAATGGCGATCAGATTCGCTTTCAGCTTGATGGCGATTTAGCTGCGTTTACGCCGAACACGTCGATTGAACTGTTTGTTGCCAGCGACACCTTCGCGTCCATCATGCCAACCGCCGTTCAAGTAGGCGCAAACCGCTTAACTAGCCAACGTGCCAAACACGAATCGTTTACTGAAACGCCGCGCGAGCTGGCACTGCTGTGGGTGCAGCAAAACGCGGTGGGCGAGCGCGTTGGCTATCAAATCATGGCGAATCAATCGCGCAGCAATGCTGGGGAACTGCGCGCTGATGCGCCCGCGATCAATGCGAGTCAATCCGGCATGGTCACGCTGCCGATGGCGCTTTTGCTGGCGTTTTTAGGTGGTTTGATATTGAACTTGATGCCTTGCGTGCTGCCGGTACTGTCGCTCAAAATCTTGGGGCTGCTCGAAGCCGGGCCCGCTGCAGTGCGCGCGCACGGGCTGTATTACAGCGCGGGCGTGGTCAGCAGTTTTCTGGCGCTTGGCGTAGTGCTGTTGAGTTTGCGCAGCGCTGGGCAATCCTTGGGCTGGGGCTTTCAGCTGCAATCGCCGGCCTTGGTTGCCGGATTGAGCCTGCTGCTGTTTGTGCTGGCATTGTCGATGTCGGGGCTGGTGCATTTTGGCTACGGCTTAGCGGGGCTGGGTCAAAGCTTGACTGAGCCAAGTGCGCAAAGCTCAGATCACAGCCATGCGCGCAGCGCGTTTTTTAGCGGCGTATTGGCCTGCGTGGTGGCAAGCCCGTGTACCGCGCCGATGATGGGTACCGCGCTGGGATATGCGCTGGTGCAGCCAGCTTGGGTTAGCTTGAGCGTGCTCGCCACTTTGGGTTTGGGCTTGGCAGCGCCCATGCTGCTGCTGGCCGCGCTGCCTAAACTAGCGCGCTTTATTCCAAAGCCCGGCGCATGGATGCAAACGCTTAAACATGCGTTGGCTGTGCCGATGTATCTGAGCGCGATTTGGCTAGCCTGGGTGCTGGCACAGCAGCGCGGTGTAGATGCGTTTGCCTGGCTGCTGGTGGCCGCCGTGCTACTGGCGCTGGCCTTAGTTTGGCTGGAACAGATGCGCTTCACCGAGGCAAAATTGAGTCGAATTGCGGCTCATGCACTGTTGCTTTCGGCCGCATTACCCATGTTTTTAGCACTGCAAAAGCCGGATGCGTTGAGTACCGTGGCTTGGCAAGACTACAGCGCAGCCGAGCTTTCGCGGCTACAGAATCTGCGCGAACCGGTACTGGTACAAATGACCGCTGCGTGGTGCGTAACTTGCAAGCTCAATGAGCGCGTCGCGATGTCAGGCAGCCGCTTTGCCGAGTCACTCAAGCGAACCGGCGTGTACGCGCTGAAAGGCGATTGGACCAATCAAGACGCCGCCATTACATCCTATCTGCAATCTTATGGCGCGTCGGGCGTGCCGCTGGTGGTGGTGTATGCGCGCAGTGGCACGGTGGAGATTTTGCCGCAAATCTTGACGCCCGCCATAGTCGATGCGGCACTTGCGCGCGCCTCGGCCCCTTAATTACGCTTTCACTGCCGTATTTTCTCACTCTAAAAAAGGAAACTAGCTCATGATGAAATCTATTATTTTTGCCGCAATGTTCGCGCCTTTTGTTGCCCATGCCACCGCCGAAGTCAGCAAAGCTGCGCCTGATTTTTCCGTCACCGATGCGCAGGGCAAAGCGCGCACGCTAGCCGAGTTCAAAGGTAAAACCGTAGTGCTGGAATGGCACAATCCGGAATGCCCGTTTGTTAAAAAGCACTATAACGGCTCCACCAATATGCAGGATCAGCAAAAAGCCGCGACCGGCGAAGGCGTAGTTTGGCTTTCAATCAACTCTGGCGCAGCCGGTAAGCAGGGCGCGATGGATGGTGCAGCCGCAATCGCAAAACAAGCTGAGTTAAAAGCCAGCCCCAGCGCGTATTTGATTGATGGCGATGGCACAGCCGGCCAGGCTTATGGCGCAAAAACCACGCCACACATGTACGTCATTGATGGCACAGGCACGTTACGTTACGCAGGTGCGATTGACTCCAACCCCAGTGCGGATGCCAGCGACATCAAAGGAGCGACCCAGTACGTTAGCCAAGCATTGGCGGAACTTAAGTCGGGCAAGCCGGTTAGCATGCCGGTTACTAAGTCTTATGGGTGTTCGGTGAAGTACTAGGGTTTCAGTTTCTTTGCTGAGTTCTTATCTAGTCTTCAAGAAGCAATCTAGTCCAAATTAAAATTGGGCTAGGTTGCTAACTAATTTCACCGCTTTCGCTTTGGAACGAACGCAGAGAACTTACGAACGACTGCGCCTATGCACTGAATCTCGTGGCCGCTGGCGAAACTGAAGCAATAGTTTTCAGTGTAGTAACCTTCTTGTTCGCCTGGCCTTTGGATCTGTTCAACATTGGCTGTCAAGAGATGATCTTTCATTAGCGCAGTCAAGTTAAAGGGAAAAACGCTTGACTTATGGTGAATAAAAATCAGTTCGGCTTCGCGTTTGTCGGTCAACAACCATCGAAGCGTGAACTCATCCAAATGCGGGCTATTGAGCTCTAAACCCAACAACTGAGCGCCTTTCAAAAGCGGCAAATCGTTGAAGTGACATAGCCGTTGCACGGCAGTTTCGGTAACTCGATTATCAAAGCCTGCATCTTGCGGATCGATGCAATATGAGCCCTGTGCGTAGAACCAGTCCACCACTTGTTTAATAAGCTGCTGAGTCGTTTCGGAACCGTATTCGCCGTGCAGGCACCAGTGAAAATAACCCTGATTCGCACTCATTTCGCCAGCAGGAAATCCCTCAACTGCGGCGCTTTGAACGCTGCTATCGATTTGAACATTAAATGCCTTGCAAAGACTGCCGATCAGCCTAGTGCGGGCTTTGGTCTGCTTCGCATCAAGCTTGAGCCCTGGCAGCATCGCTAAAGCAAAGTCGAGCTTTTTCGGGGTAAAAAATAGATCAAATGACATTGGGGTTCACTGCTGATGTTCGCGTTTTTTCCCTGCACTAAGTTCCTTTTGCTTGCAACTCGAAAAAACGCGCCAAAAAATTGAGGTAATTGCGCCAACTCTAGCACTATCGCGCCACTAATCGCGCCATTTTTGCGATAATCGCGCCACTAATCGCGCCAAAAGATCAAAATGCGGCAATTTCCACAGAGCTCCGAGACCGCCGATGCATCAGGCAGTACGACAGATATTGCGACAATCATTGATCGCGCGGATAAAAGCTTAAGCATCGCTGATTTACAGCACCTGCAGGCCTGGGTTAAGCGCCGATTGCAAGTCATTCGATCAATTGGCTCACAGCGCGCGCAGGCTCGTTTTTTACGCGATGCGAAGTTGAAAAAGCTGATGGATAAAACCGTTGTTGCGATGCAAGCAGAACTAAAAGTGATCGATAAAAAGATCGCCGAAATGAGCGCGCCACACTTGCCTGTGGCACTGAAATCGATGAAGGGAGTAGGGCCGGTTTTGCAAGCCTCGTTGATGACTGAGCTGCCTGAGTTGGGTACGTTAACGTCAGGAAAAATTAGCAAATTAGTCGGCGTTGCGCCGCTCAATTGCGACAGCGGAACAATGCAAGGGCAGCGCCATATTTGGGGCGGCCGAGCGCGGCTGCGGATGGTGTTGTACATGGCAACGCTAGTAGCGATTCGATGGGAGCCGACCATCAAGGCGTTCTATCTGAGGCTGCGTGCAAATGGCAAGCCTGGAAAAGTTGCGCTGGTGGCAGGTATGCGAAAGATGCTGGTCATCTTGAACGCGCGAATGCGTGAAGAACTCTTTGCAACAGCATCAAAGCCCATTACGTAATTTCTGGAGCGGCGGACATTGACGCAAAAAGCCCCCCGCGAGGGCCGCGTCAATGGTAGCCATGAAGGCAATGAGATCGGTTTTTGCCATCTTGAAAATAACCATTGCTCTCCCATAAAGGGAGAGGGGCTAAAACCAACCTTTTCGCTCTTACATCATTAATGGAGCGGCGCCAAAAAACCTCTTTGTTGATCAAAGCTCCGAATCAACTCCCCTCTCCCTTTATGGGAGAGGGGTTGGGGGAGAGGGTGTAGCGTCAGCCTTGACGCTCACACATCCCCAACCACCGCAAACCCATCACCCGTACCGCGCTGTAACACCAAATCCCCCTCCAGCAAAGCCCTTGCCGCAAGCGATTCTCGCCCAGAAAGCTGGGCATACACCGGCGTAAAATCCGGAGCGGTGGCGTCAAAAAGCTGTTGGAAACTGTTGATGACGAAATAACTTTGCTGAAAGGTATCAATGCGATAGCGCGTTTGCATCAGGCGCTGCAAATCAAAACCAATTCGGTTCGGGGCCTTACTATCTAAGCTGTAAACGCTCTCGCCTTTGCTGGATAAAATACCGGCGCCATAAATGCGCAGGCCAGCATCAGTTTGGATTAAGCCAAATTCCACCGTGTACCAATAAAGCCTCGCCAGATAGGCCAACGCATCTAGCCCTGCGGCTTTTACGCCGCCTGCGCCGTAGGCTTGCAGGTAATCACCAAACACCGGATTTGCCAGCAGCGGCACGTGTCCAAAAAAATCGTGGAATAAATCTGGCTCGCTAATGTAGTCAATTTCTTCTGGCTTTCGAATCCACCAGGTTACCGGAAATTGCTTACTCGCCAGCAGCTCGAAAAACCCTAAATCAGGCAGTAGGCCGTTCACCGCGACGAGCCGCCAGCCGGTTTGGCGTTGCAGTAAAACATTGGTTTCAGCAAAGCTGGGAATTCTATCCGGGCCAAGATTTAGCGCCTCGAGCCCGTTAAGAAACTCATCACACGCGCGCCCGGGCAATAGCTGGCGCTGGCGCTGATAGAGCTGCTGCCACACTTGGTGATCAACGTCGGTGTACGCGCTTTCATCTTGCTCGACGATGCCGCTGGCGTACACCGGAATTTCACCACGCTCGGTTTTTTGATAGGACACGCGATGCAATTCTTGGCTGTTTGGATTCATTGGATCGTATTCCTACTATTTGCTCAGAATTTCGTGCAGCACTTTCGCAAGATCCTGAATTCTAAAAGGTTTTTTCAAAACGCCCGCAAAACCATAATCCTGGTAACGCGCCATGGTATCCGCCTCGGTGTAGCCGGAAGTTGCAATCGCAGGCAGATCGGGATCAATCTCACGCAGCAATGCAAGCGCTTCCGCTCCGCCAACGCCGCCCGGGATAGTTTGATCCAATATGACGGCAGAAAACTTACGGCCTTGCGCCATCGCCTGAGCCAGAATTCGCTTAGCTTCCTGACCATCATGCGCGGTCGCGGCAGTAAATCCTAGATGCGATAGCGCGCGCGTCAGCATTTTCAAAATGCCATCGTTATCGTCCATCACCAAGATATCACCTGTGCCGCTGGCTAATCCTGCGCCGGCACTGCGTTCTTCCGTACGCTGTTTATGCGCCGGTAGCCAAATCGCGAAAACGCTGCCCGACTGGCCAGTATCAAGCTCACCGCGATAGACAATCATGCCATCGTGCCTGCGCACGATCGAAAACGCGCTGGCAAGCCCCAGTCCAGAGCCGTTTTCTTTGCTGGTGACATACGGCTGGAACAGCTTGGTGCGAATCAGCTCAGGCACGCCGCCGCCGCGGTCAATTACTTGAATGCGCACATAGTCGCGTTTTGCCATGCCGGGTAGCTCAACCGCCGCTGCCGAAACGTTATCGAGCTCGACTCTCAGCAGGCCTTGGCCATTCATGGCTTGGCTAGCATTAAGCACCAAGTTTTGCAGCACTTGCTGCATTTGCCCTGGGTCAACTTCAATACTCCAAAGCCCAGTCTGCGCCGTAACGCGTGCCTCTAACGCGCTGCCGCGCAGCGTAAATGCTACCGCTTCACGCACCAAAATTTCCGGCTCGATGATTTGCTTGACCGGCGCCGCGCCGCGCGAAAAGGTCAGCAACTGGCGCGTCAGCGATTGCGCGCTGCTGGTTGCCGACAGCGCTTCGCGCACCAGCTGCAAAGCGTCTCTTGAAAGTTCCGGCTGCGCTTCGAGCAGCGACAGGCTCATCACAATCGAGGTCAAATAGTTATTAAAGTCATGCGCAATGCCGCCAGCTAGCTGGCCTACTGCTTCTAAGCGAGCCAGGCGCTGCTGGCTTTCTTCGGCATCTTTAAGCGCGTTCTCTTGCTGGCGCTGCTCGGTTACATCGTTCATGAAGCCGTAGTACAGGCAAGTGCCGTCGAGCTGTGATTCGGGCTGCGCGCGTCCAAACAGCACGCGAATTTGGCCATCTGCAACTGGTTTTAAGCTTAAATCCATGCTCCACAGCTCACGCTGATTCGCCGCGCGATCCAAGCTTTGCAGCAATGCAGTCTGGGTGCTGGCATCCAAGGCTTCATAGAACTGATTGAAATCTGGCAGCGCGGCGTCGTCACTCAATGACAGCAAGCGGCGCACGCCTACGCTTATGAAATCTAAGTGATAGCTGCCTTCGGTGCTGCGGCGCAGCTGAAAAATACCGCCCGGCACGCCGGAGGTCAGCTGCTTGAGCAGCTGCTCGCTATCGCGCACCGCTTGCTCCATGCGCCGCTGCCGAGTCACATCTTGGAATAGACCCGAAAGCCGTACCATCACGCCATCTTCAAACTCAGGATTCGCCACTACCCGCAGCCACAAAACCCGGCCCTGCGGGGTAATGCGAAGTAGCTCTTGATCAAAGCCGATGCCTTCGTCAATCGCCCGGCGCAGCGCCCGGCGCACCCGCAGCTGGCTTTCACCGTCGAACAGCTCTAACCCGACCAGTTCATCCGGCACGTAACCTATCGGCACACCGAGCAGTTCACTCGCTTCTTCAGTCCAAATTTGCTCGCCGCTTTTGGGCTCGTATGCCCAGGCCGCCACGCGCGCCAAGCGCAAGCTGCGTCGCAACAGCGCGCGATGCCCTGCCGATTCCAAAGCTTCTGCTTTTTGCCGAGTAATGTCGACACACACACCGCTCATTTCAATCGGGTGGCCACTGGCATCGCGCTGAACAATTTCACCGCACACCAGCGCCCACTTCCAATCGCCGCTTTTAGTTTGCACACGCGTTTCAAATTCGGTGCGTTCGGCCATGCGCAAAAACAGCGCGGTAAAGTGCTCTTGCGCGCTTTCCCAATCATCGGGATGGATAATTTCGAACCACTGCGAATCCGCAATCAGCCCCTGTTTGTAGCCAAAAGTTTCGACGAGTTGGCCGTGCGCGACAAGCGTCATGCTCGGCACATCGTAGCGCCACAGCACAATCGGCGCGGTGCCAGAAAGCGAGGACAACGTGTTCGACGAATGGATCGTGATAGCGCCCAAGCCGGGCAAACCTTCACCGCGTGTTTCAGTCACGCTAATCGAAATCGGCCCGCGCGCGCTGGCAAGCTTGCCAAAGCGCACTCTAAGTCCGCTCAAATCCGAGTCAGACACCGTCGCATCGTCTTCAAATTGGATGAATTCGCTCAGTGCGCGGCCAAAAAGGTCGCTCGGTTCGAGTCCAAATTCCCCGCGCACATTAGACGCGATCCATCGAAGCTGGCCTGATCCGTTAAGCCAATAAAGTATCGGCCCAGGTGCAGAGTAGATCGGGTTTTGCACAGTCAATAGAACCTTAAAAAGTATTTTACAATGCGCATGAGTGTACCCAATTCTGGCGCGCATCTGGGGAAAAGCCCCGCATTAAAGAAAACTTCGCCGCAATTGCGCACGACTGCCTGTCATGCAGCGATGCGCACTTCACGCTGTGAATGCTAAATATCAAGCATCGTTTTCCATTGAACCGGCATACCATATGAATTCTTTGCGCGAAGCAAACCTGAGCTATGAAACACCCAGCAAATTGCCGCGTGTATTGATCGCCGGCGCAACCGGTTTTATCGGAACCGCGCTAATCAAATCCTTGCGCGCGCAGGGCTACGATCCGATAGCGCTTTCTCGAAACCCAGCAAAAGCCAAACTCAAGCTTGGCGTGGCGGCGATCAGCTTGACAGAAGCACTGACAGGCCAAATTGATGCCGTGATTAACCTATCTGGCGCCAATGTATTCGCGCTGCCCTGGACAGCAAGTCGCAAAAAGCTGCTGCTGGATAGCCGAATCGGTGTGACTGAGGCGCTATTAGCCCAATTAAAGCAGGCCCATATGCGCCCGAAAGTCTGGATTCAGGCCTCCGCAGTCGGTTTTTATGCGACCCAATCGAATCAGCCACTGGATGAGCGCAGTGCGCCTGGCACCGGTTTTGCCGCCCAGCTTTGTCAAGCCATCGAGCAAAGCTCAGCGCAGGCTGAGGCTCTGGCCATTCGCGTGGTCAATCTACGATTTGGGCTGGTACTAGGAAATTCAGGTGGCGTGTTTCCCATGATGAAGCTTGGCACGCAACTGGCGGGCGGCTCTGTGCTAGGGTCAGGCAATCAACGCGTCGCATGGATTCACTTGACCGACGCGGTTGCGCTCATTCAAGCCGCGTTGGAAAACCCGGCGTTGCAGGGCGCGATCAATGCGGTAGCGCCCGAAAGCCCAAGCTACCTAGAATTTGCCAGCGCGCTCAGCCACGCTGCACATCGGCCTCGCTGGCTCAAAGTGCCCGCATTCCTGCTGAAAATCGCGCTTGGCGAACGTGCGCCATTGATGCTAGAGGGCGCGCAAATCGAGCCGCGCGCTGCGCTTAAGTCGGGCTTTGATTTCGCATTTCCAGATGTGCAATCTGCGATGAGTGAGTTGTTTTCTAGATGAGCCAGAGTGAAAGCGCGCAAGAAACTTACCTAGCGCTCTGCAATACCCAACTGTCGATCATGCCACCTAGCTAACATCAGCTGCGCGGCAATCGCGCCAATTAGCGCTAGCAACATATCCCAATGGCTGTCCCAAATATCGCCCTGTGTGGCTAAATAGGCGTCGGCATCGCCGCCCATGATCAGCGCGGCCCACCATTCGATAAATTCAAAGAACGCGCTAAAACTTAAGCAGGATGCGCAGACCAAATAAAATAGCCAGCCGCCAACTTTCAGCGGCGTACAGCGTAGCAATAGCTCGCGCGCCAAAATGGCCGGAATAAAGCCCTGCGCTAAATGGCCGATGCGATCGTAGTTATTGCGGGTGAAATCGAACACCTCGCGCAGCCAGTTGCCGAGCGGCGTCAAGGCGTAGGTGTATTTGCCACCGTAGATTAAAATGACGCAGTGCAAGGCTATCAGGCAATACAGCATTTTGGTCAGCGGAAAGCGCCCGCGCGTCCATAGCATCAACGGAATGCCTGCAAGCACCCAGATGATTTCCATAAACCAGGTCAAACGATCCACCGGTGCAATCCCTGACCAGATCAAGGTTGCCAAAACAATGGCAAGCAGCACCAAACCTTGGCGCGGGCTGACGCTGTCGATCCCGGTATTGGATTTTTGCAGGCTATCCATGTCTCACATCCAATCACTCAGTCCTTCACGGCGATACAGCTCGACAAAACTATCCAACGCTTTCATGCGCGCCGCCAATTGCCCGAGTGCCGGCCACGTGTGCGCAGGCTTTGGCATGTTTCTTGACCAGCGCATCAGCATCGTCAGAATAAAATCAGCGCCGGAGCGCTCCGCACCCAAAAGGTACGGGCCGTGCTTGGACAAATGCTCATCTGCGCGCTGCCAAAAAGCTTCGATTCGGGCCTGCGCATTTGCATTTACGGCAAGCTCGGCACCGGCCGCTTCACCGGGATAAAACCAATTTCGAAAAGCTGGCATCAGCACGTTCACGCACAGGCAAATCCAGCTGTAGTAATGCCCGCGTGCCAATGTGCCGGGTTTTGGTGCTAAATTTGCCTCTGGATGCAAATCGCTTAGGTGCATTACAATCGCTGCCGATTCGCACAAAGCCACGCCATCGACTATTAAAGTCGGCACCACGCCTGCTGGATTAAGCGCCAAGTACTCAGGAGCTTTGTGCTCGCCTTTCTCTAGATCAACGAGTTTTAAGGTGTGCGGCAGCTTTAACTCGATCAGCAGCCAATGCACCACAAGCGAGGCCGTGCTGGGCGAGTAGTGCAAGATATATTGTGGCGATAATTCATTTTGGTTTTGCATACGCTGCGCTCATGTTTTAAGTGGCACAGCGTAGCCTTCCGGCCATCAAATCGCTAGCTTTTCGCTTTGGCAAAAAATGCCTTCACTTGCCGCGCAGCTTCATCGCTCGCAACGGCGTAGCGCTCTTCGACCAAGCCCGCCAACTTTTCGGCATGGCCTTCAGATTCCAAAAGCTCATTATCGGTCAGCTTGCCCCACTGCACTTTGGCAGCGCCGACTTGCTGTTTCCATTTGCCTAAGAGTTCATTTTTGCTAGGTAAGTTCATTCTTTTGCTCCTACTTTTGGAATCGGACGATTAGGCTGTGGATCACTCATACGGTCATCATCACCATTGGCAGCGTGCATTGGCACATCGCTGGCTTTAACCGGTTTGTCGCCCGGTGTTTTGCCAGTAGGTGCCACGATTGGGGCCGGCTTTGCTTCCACTTTTGCACGCGCATTTTTGTCGGCGTCGATGGCTACCTTTGATTCTGGATTCGGCATTTTCACTGGGTTATCACCCGGCGTTTTATGCGTCGGCGCAACTATCGGTGCCGGTTTCTCCGTTGTTTTCGGGCGATCTTTCATATCGGCAGGATATTTATTTTGGCTTTTCATGTTGACCTCTGGATGAGTTTTTGAACGCTTAGTTAGGCGCAGTAAACCGCGTTTGCTGCGCCTGGATCCAGAGCAAAATTAGCCACAAAACTGCATTATTACCGTGCGTTGTCGCGCTTAGGTGGCGCTATCTCCGAACTCTCAAGTTATACCAGCGTTGCGCGCAGGTGCGAATACCGATCAATTGCCCTCAAACCCATTCTTAAAAATATCGTCGGTCAGCGGTGCTTGCAGCGTCACGTTACGGCCTGCAACCGGCTGTCCATCGTTTTCATTGCGGAAGTTATCAAACTCGTAGTCGTATAGCGCGCCGATTGCAATCGTTGAGCCGGCAAACCCTGGTAAAAAAAGTGGGCACGATCCATCCGCTATAAACGGGCCAGCAGCGCTTGGGACCAGCGTTGCTGTGCAGCGGTATTGAAAAACACCACCAGATAAGCCAGCCACAATCGAGACCGTGCCACGCGGGCGAAACGGCCCGAGCGCCTGCATCCGCACCCGATACACATTGGCCACATTGACATAGGCTGGCTCGTTACCAATGAAGTCAAGCCGACTCACGTACCGGCTAAATTCACTGGTGCCTTGATCGTTATCGGCGCTGCTTGAGGCAATTATGACGTCATTTTGCGCCACGGTGATGCCTGCTGGCACCACGAAATCAATTTGCTTTGTACTGCCCGCCTCTGCTGCTAAATAGCTGTCGCGACCGATGAACTGACTCGGATTATTGCCGATACCGGCTTTGTAAAACTCAACCGTCAACGGATAAGTCGATTGCGCCGCGGTGCTGGCAATGGAATAGTTCAAACGCACCGAACCCGTCGCAGGCGTATCGGATGCAAAGCTGGCAATTTGCGGGCGTGCAGGATGGGTGACTTCACCGTTGAAGGCGCGGCTGACTATCCCAAAGGTCCGATTCGCAATAAAGGTATTGCCGCGCACGCTGGAATTGGCAGGCTTAAACACGATGCTGTTGACTTGATTGCCGACGAACAAATTACCCTCACCTGGGGCTATCCCGCCGATTTTGGCGCGTTGGACATCCAACATGCCGTCTGAGCTGAAATTCGTTAGCGGCAAAACGATTGGCGTTTGCCCATCGACGCCCATACCAAAATAATTGCCTAAAATTTTCGTGGTCGTAGGGCCCGTGCCCGGATTTGAGTAAATGACCGAATAAAGCGACTTTGCAAACACATTGCGCTGCTCCGGCAGCGTGCCGCCAATCAGCAGATTAGGATTCCCGCGAGTAACTATGCTGATCCAGGTGTAGGCACTAAAATCACCATTAACTGAGGCCAAGCCATTTTGCGAAGTACCAAATAAATTGCCCTGCACCGATGCTGAAAAAGAGCCCGTCGCTAACGCGCAACCCGCAATTTTTAGCGCTGGATTACCCGCAAGAAGCCAATTGCGCTGCGCGGGTAGCGCACCACCGATGCGAACGGTGCTCGCGGGGTTGGTTGCACCGACCATCATCCCGCAATCATCAATCTGCACAAACGTAGCCTGAGTGGATTGTGCCGAGGTTTCCCCATTAGCAAATGCGCCCAAAATATTGCCCTCGATGATGACGTCCTGTGTGGGCTGAAATGGATAAAACACAAACATGCCCGATTGCAAACTAAAAGCGTCCACGACGGCAGCAATACCGCGAATTGTGGTCGAGCTTTGGAAGTACAAGCGGTTTTGCGTTGCCTGACCCGCCTGCGAGCGAACAAGCTCAATCTTTATAACCATATTGACGCCTGAGTTAGCGCCCGACAGCGTATTGGCCGAGGCACCCGGCTGGGTATAGCCATCAATCGTCACCGGATGCAGCACATTGACAATTGACGATGGCGTTCGCACACGGCAAACCTGAGTTGCGAGCGTACAACCAGGATCATCCGCCACCGGAATATTGAACGCGATGGTGTCGTGCTCGGGTGTCAAATTCGCGGCGGTGATCGCGCCCCAGAAGCTGCAATCATTCGGCGCTGCGGTGCAGGCGCGCAGAAAAACGCCGTTGAAGTCCTGCGTGTTATCGACCACCAGCGTTGCGGCTGATGCGCTAGTGGTGATACTGAGCATAACTACTGAGGCAATTATCGCTTTCTTGATGATGGTGTGCATGTGCGCTTTTCTTGATTTTTAGAGCGCTCAGGCTAAGTGAAAGCCGCTTGAGATACGCCCCCCTGAATCAGGGGGATGGTCACTGCGCCCCAGCAAACGCCAGCACCACGCGCGAAGGCACTTCGCCTGCGGCGAGGCGCTCGAATACCCGATTGATAGCGTTAAGCGGCTGTAGTTCGATATCGGCTTTGATTTTGCCGTCGGCGGCGAATGCGAGCGTTTCCGCCATATCTTGCCGCGTGCCGACAAATGAGCCTCTGATGGTGATGCAGCGTGCTACTACATCAAACAGCGGCGTTGGAAATTCCCCGGGCGGCACGCCGACTAACACGCAGGTGCCGAATTTTCGCGTCATGCCCACACCTTGTTTGAATGCCGCTAATGATGGCGCAGTGATCAACACGCCGTGCGCGCCGCCGCCGGTAGCTTTGTGGACCGCTTCAATAGCGTCGCCTTGTTTGACGTTGATGATTACATCGCTTCCTAGCTGTTTGGCATGCGCCAATTTGCGATCGTCAATATCAACCGCGCATACCTTTAAACCCATGGCGCGCGCATATTGCACCGCCAAATGCCCTAGGCCGCCGATACCCGATATGACTACCCACTCGCCCGGTCGTGCGCCGGTTTCTTTAAGGCCTTTGTATGAAGTCACGCCCGCGCAAATCAGCGGCGCGGCGGCCGTAGCAGACAGTCCAGCAGGGATGTGCGCGACGTAGTTCGGATTTGCGATAATGTAATCGGCAAAGCCGCCGTTAACGGTATAGCCACCAAATTGCGCTTCCCCGCAGACGGTTTCTTTCGCCGACAAACAATACTCGCAATGCCCGCACGCAGAATAAAGCCAAGGCACCCCGACACGATCACCTTCTTTTACCGCGGTTACGCCCGCGCCCATCGCGACCACGATGCCAATGCCTTCATGACCGGGCGTAAACGGTAAGCTGGGTTTTAGCGGCCAATCGCCTTTTGCGGCATGCAAATCCGTGTGGCAGACGCCGCAGGCTTCAGTTTTGACCAAAATTTGCCCAGCGCCAGGGCTTGGAATTTTCAGCTCTTTAAGCATCAGCGGCTGAGCGAACACATCAACCTGGGCAGCTTGCATGGTTTGGCGACGGGTGATCCTTTTTGCGACTGCGGGGCCATGAGCGTCGGTTGGTTTGAGGGTTTGGTCTGTGCGATAGGTAACGGCAGTGGCAAGCAACTTAAATCAGCTAGACGCAAATAGTCGTTTTCAAAGTATCGTCATTCTTTCCATGTCGTCATTCCCTCTGAATCGTCATTCCCGCGCAGGCGGGGACCCAGGCTCACTGAACTTCCAACGTACTTGGTGTAAAGATACGCGCGTCTCTGCGCTTTTTTTGCGAGTAAATTTCTGACACCTGTACTGGGTCCCCGCCTGCGCCAGGACGACGAGTGGTGCGATGTTGCTCGTGATATCAACATCACATGGCGTGCTGATAATGGGATTGCCTTAATTGCCTTCAACCGCATGACTCGCACATGTTACCCATCGCACAGACGCGAACGGTGCGAACAATCATGGTGCGCTGTCAACTTTAGAGGCAAATCCCATGAGTTATCAAAGTGCCAACCCTTACAACGCGCAGACGCTAAAAACGTTTCCTGAGATCAGCGACGCGCAGGTAGAAAATTTGATCGCCACCGCTCAAGTGAGCTACTTGATCTGGCGCGGCATGAAGTTCGAAGAGCGCTCCGCGATATTGCTGAAAGCGGCAGCTATGTTGCGCTGGCGGGTTGATGAGTTTGCTGGATTCATGACACTAGAAATGGGCAAGCTAATTGAAGAATCGCGTGGCGAAGTCTTGCTATCGGCCGATATTATCGAATATTACGCCAAGCACGCCGAGCGCTTTTTAGAACCGCAACACTTAGCGCCTGAACATGGCGCTGCAAGCGTTGAATCAAGCTCGCTCGGCGTGCTGTTCGGCGTTCAACCTTGGAATTTTCCTTACTACCAGTTAGCACGGTTTGCTGCGCCAAATCTGATGGCCGGCAATGTGGTGATGATCAAACACGCGGGCTGCGTGCCGCAGTGTGCGCTGGCATTTGCCAAGCTGTTTATTGAAGCGGGCGCGCCAGCTGGGGTGTACACCAATTTGTTTATTTCCTATGCGCAGGTTGAAACGGTGATTGCTGATGTGCGCATCAAAGGCGTTGCGTTGACTGGCAGCGTGGATGCGGGCAAACACGTGGCTGAGCTGGCCGGCAAGCACATGAAGAAATCGACCATGGAGCTGGGTGGCTGCGACGCATTTATCGTTTTGGAAGATGCCGATATGGCCGCTAGCCTCAAATGGGGCATGTGGGCGAAAATGAATAATATGGGCCAGTGCTGCATTGCTGCAAAGCGATTTATCATTATCGATGCGCTTTACGATGATTTTTTGGCGAAGTTCAAAACGGCAATGCAGGCGCTTAAACCCGGTGATCCGATGCAAGCTAGCACCACGCTCGGGCCGCTTTCAACTGAGGCCGCGCTCATTGGTTTATTAAAACAAATCGACAAAGCCGTGAGCGCTGGCGCAAAGCTGGTGATGGGCGGCAAGCGCTTGGCAGATAGCAAAGGCGCATTTTTGCAGCCGACGATTTTGACCCACATAAAGCCAAGCAACCCGGCCTATCGCGACGAATTTTTCGGCCCAGTGGCGATCTTCTATCGCGCCAAAGATGACGCTGAAGCGATTGCACTGGCCAATGATTCTGATTTTGGGCTTGGCTGTTCAATCTTTAGTGCGGACGTTGCCAGGGCAAAGCGTATGGCCAGTCAAATTGAAGCCGGCATGGTATTTATCAATCACCCAACTTGGACAGCGCCAGACTTGCCATTTGGCGGCGTCAAAGATTCGGGTTACGGGCGTGAGCTGTCGAGCCTAGGCATCCAAGAGTTCGTCAATAAAAAACTGGTTCGTACTTCACCTATTGACGCGCCCGCATGAGCACGGAACCCCGCACAGATGCGGCAAGCCCGCTCAGTATGGACAATGCCGAGCCTAAGCTTGAGGAGAACTTATTCTTGAACCCAGCCGCTCGGCACCACCCGCCGAGCGGCTTTTCTGATCGCTTTGCGCTGCTGTTTACCAAGCTGCTGCGGCTGATTGCCGACACGTTTTTCGCCAAGCGCTACGGGCACCGCGCAATTGTGTTGGAAACGGTAGCGGCGGTTCCGGGTATGGTGGGCGGTATGATTACCCACCTAACTAGCTTGCGCCGCATGAAAGATGATGACGGCTGGATTCGCACCCTGCTTGAAGAAGCCGAAAACGAGCGCATGCATTTGATGACGTTTATCGAGATTGCCAAGCCAAATTTTTTCGAGCGCTCGGTGATTATCCTGGTGCAGTGGGTGTTTTTCATCGGTTTTTTCCTGCTGTATTTGGTGTCAGCCCGCACCGCGCACCGAGTCGTGGGCTATTTTGAAGAAGAAGCCGTGTTTAGCTACACGCTGTACTTGCAAGAAATTGATGAAGGCCGCTCGCCGAATGTGCCAGCACCGGCCATTGCTAAGCAGTATTGGAAGATGCCGGCTGATGCCACGCTCCGCGACGTGGTAGTGCTAGTACGCGCTGATGAAGCGCACCACCGTGACATCAACCACGGTTTTGCCAGCAAACTGGGTGGTAGAGCGCCGGATGCCACGCTCGCCGCCCCCTACCCGCCGCACAGCGATGAAATTCGCTTGAATGCCTAGCGCGCAGGCATGCTGCCCGTGCGAATAGGAACAGCGCGAATTGGACCCGTGCAAATAGAACAAGCGCATTTGACCTGGGCAAACGAGGCCGATGCGGCTGGCGTTTTGCACGTGCGCGGCAGCTGCAAAATGCCAGATTTGCCGGGGCTGGTCGATGAAATTGGCGCGTTAAAAAAAACGCCAAAGGCGCTCGATCTAGGTGGGCTTGATGCGCTGGATTCTGCCGGTGCGTTGGTGCTGCTGCGCCTGCTGGGTGGAACCGGCGTAAAACCATCGCCTGCCAGCAAGATAGCCAGCGCGAAGGCTGCCAATTATTCGCAAACGCTGAGTCAGCTGCAAAATGTAAAGCCCGAGCAGCAGATATTGTTCGCGCTGGTAGCCGAGCATGCCAACACTGCGCAGCTTGCAGCAAAGCCGCGCAAATGCATTACCGATTGGGTTGCGCAAATCGGCAAATCCATATCGAATATGGCCACGCAAACGTTGGCATTAATCGGCTTTTTCGGATCTATTCACCACTGCCTGTGGGCCATTATGCTGGGCAGGCGCAAGCTCAGGTTAACGTCGGTGGTGCATCACATTGAGCGCACTGGATTGGACGCGGTGCCGATTATTTGCCTGCTGTGTTTTATTTTTGGCGCGGTGGTGGCGTATCTATCGGCCAGCGCGATGAAAGATTTCGGCGCAGGTATTTTGACCGTTGAAATTGTTAGCGTTAGCTTCCTACGCGAATTTGGCGTGCTGCTGACCGCAATTTTAGTGGCTGGCCGATCCGGTAGCGCGTTCACCGCCGAAATCGGGTCGATGAACACAAGAGAAGAAATTGATGCCATTAAAGCGCTATCGCTTGATCCGATTGAGCTGCTCGTCGTGCCGCGCGTGTGCGCACTGGTGATCACTTTACCGATGCTGGCGTTTCTAGGCGTGCTGTCTGGAATTTTCGGCGGCGCGCTGGTCGGTGCAACGTCATTAGACATTTCGATGGTCATGTTTTTTACCCGCATGCAAGATAATACCGAGCTTTACTATTTGTGGCTGGGCTTACTCAAAGCGCCAGTATTTGCATTTTTGATTGCTGCAATCGGCTGCTTGGAAGGACTGAAAGTGTCGGGCAGCGCGGAGTCCGTTGGGCTGCACACGACTAGCTCAGTGGTGCAGTCGATTTTCTTAGTTATTGTGGTCGACGCGTTTTTTGCAGTGCTATTTATGCAGCTGGATTTGTGATGCGCACTGAGCTGAGCGTAGAGCGCACCGAACCTAGTTGGAATAGCGACGCTAAACCAACGCAAGTGGCCGACGCGCCTGAAATCATCATCGACGTGTCAGGTTTGAATAATCGTTTTGGCGCGCAAGTCGTGCACGAAAATCTTGCGCTGCAAATTCGCCGGGGTGAAGTGCTAGCGATTATTGGCGGTTCTGGCAGTGGCAAATCCCTGCTGCTGCGCTCGATGATTGGTTTACACAAACCCGGCGCTGGTCAGGTCAAGATCATGGGTGTGGATATGCTGCAGGCCAGCCCCGTTGAGCAGGCCAAAGTTGCGCGGAACTGGGGCGTCATGTTTCAAGATGGCGCGCTGTTTTCCACCCTTACCGTACTGGAGAATATCCAGCTGCCCATGCTTGAGCATCAGCCCCTACCTTTGGAGCTGATGCGCGCGATTGCGCAGCTCAAAATTGCGCTGGTCGGTTTAAATGCCCATGCCGCCAACAAACTACCCAGCCAACTCTCTGGCGGCATGCGCAAGCGCGTCGGCGTGGCGCGCGCCTTAGCACTTGACCCGGCAATTTTGTTTCTCGACGAGCCCAGCTCTGGGCTTGATCCCATCGGTGCGGCGGAGCTTGACAGCTTGTTAGTTACGCTGAGGCGTAGTTTGGGTTTAACGGTGATCATGATCACCCACGATCTAGATTCCATCTTTACCTGCTGTGATCGCGTTGCAGTGCTGGCGGATAAGCGCGTGATTGCAGTTGATACGCCCGCAAAAATTGCTGCCAATCCACACCCTTGGATTAAGGCGTGTTTTGCCGGCCCGCGCGGGCGTAATGCGGCTTCTGCTGTGCCTAAACTGGCACCTGCAACGCTGACGAGTGCAGCTGATCAGAGCCTACCTACTGGCAGTAAAACTATTATTAACCTAACTAAGGAGCAATAACATGGAAACGCATGCGCGGTATTTTTTGATCGGCGCGTTCTCACTGTCCATCGTGGCAATACTGCTGCTATTCGCGCTGTGGCTTGGCAAGCTGGAGCTGGGCCGAGAATATCAAGATTACGATATTCGCTTTGAAGAATCGGTCGCCGGGCTTGCCAAAGGCGGCCTAGTGCAATTTCAAGGCGTGCAAGTCGGCGAAGTACGTAGGCTAAAACTGGATGCCAACGATCCGCGCGTGGTGGTGGTTAGAGTGCGCATGACCGAACAAACCCCGATCAAAACCGACACCAAAGCGCAGCTAAGCTTTACCGGTTTGACCGGCGTTGCGCTGATTGAGCTGATTGGCGGCACACCTGAGGCTAAGCTGCTGCGCGATAGCTCTGGTAAAGCAGTGCCGATCATTGCCTCGATTCCTTCAACGCTGACCAAGCTGATGGTCGATGGCACCAGCGCGCTAAAAAATGCCGAGGCGCTGATCGAGCGCGTCACCTTGGTGTTTAGCGAGTCCAACATTCAAAGCGTCAGCAATACTTTGGACAATTTAGAATCAATCAGTCTATTGGCAAAGCAGGACTATCCGCGCATACCGGGCGTTGTTGATGAGGCCAAAAAGGCGATCACCGAAATGCGTGAAGCGGGCACTGCAATCAATCGCTTCGCCAAACGCTCGACTCGCGCGGTGGAAGGCATTGAAACCATCGCGAGTGGCGAGCTGACCTCGACCTTAGCTTCACTCCGGCAAGCCAGCGATAATTTGGTGCGCATCACCGAGCATTTTGATGCAGCGCCTGCCGAATATTTATTGGGCCGTGAAGCTTTGCCGACCTACACGCCTAAGGCCGCGCCGCAATGAAAACTTTACGCCAATTTTGCGCCTTTGCACTTGCGACCATACTACTTCTGCCTGCTTGTGCGCTGCTGAAAAAGCCAATTCCAGTCACCCAGCTTCAACTAACGATTGATCCAGCGCAGCTCAAATGGCCGACGGATATTTCGATAGCATCCATCAAGGCGCGCGGGGTTTTGCAAACGGATCGAATCATCGTCACCCACGGCGCGCGCGTCATGCAGCACACCGGCGTACGCTGGGTGGCCAACCCGGCTGCACAGCTGAGCGAGCAGCTTGAATTTGCCGGCAGGCACATCATGACGCACACCAAAAAGCACCATTTGATCGCTAGGATTAAGTCACTCGAGATCCAGCTCCAAGACTTTCAGATTGAAGTGCAATCCAATAGCGATACCCGCGTGCGGGTGTCAGTACTCGCCAGCATCCGCTGCAAAGCTGACGGTGCGCCGGTGCAACTGCCTGAAGCTGCAGCCAGCCTAGCACTTAATTCAAGCGAGCCACAGCGGATTGCAGATCGCTTTAATGAGGCTTTGCTGGTGGTGTTTCGCAAAGTGCACGCAAGTAGTTTGGGTATGTGCCCAGCGCGCTAGCGCAATGGAGCGTCTTTTCGCTCGTTTCTAGGAAGTGGAGGGCTTCTTGCGTTCTTCCCCAAACAAACAATGAGAGCACGCTGCGATTTTTTTGATAAGCCCGTGCGCGTTTTTTGCAATACGCTGGATTTTGATCTACCTAAACTGCGCGGCACACGCCAGGGCCGCTGATGAAACGCCTTGGATTTGTCACTTGTCTTAGGAGCTCACACTATGCGTATACGATTTGCTGCAATACCTCAGGCTTTACTGCTTGCACTGGCTTTACCGATGGCAGTGCAAGCGGGCAATGCCGCCCGCGCAGCGTCCACCGAATCCATTATTGCCGGCGAAAATACCCGCATGACGCAAGTTCGCGCCAATTACACGTTGATGTTTGCCAAAGCCTACGCGCGCTATCCGCAAATTCCAGCCGGCGTTTTGGAAGCCCTGGCTTACACCAAGACGCGTTGGAATCAGATTTTGCCAGCTCCAGCTTATTTGCGCGGGCCTGAAACGGGCCACATGGCCGCAGCCTATGGTGTGATGGCGCTGGCAGACGGGCAAGCGCCATTTGTGGGTCAAATTCAGCAGGCTGCTTTGCTAACCGGTTTGAGTGAATCGCAGATCAAACTCAATTCCGAATCCAACATTTTAGCGGCGGCAGCGCTGATTGCGCGCGATATTGATACGCTCGGCTTGCGCACCAAATCGGGCGGCGCGCCTGCACTCGAACAAATGGGTGACGTGTTACGAAACTCGCTCGGTTTGAACGAATACGCAAAATCAAGCATCGGCCAGCATGTGCGAGATAGCTTTGCCTATGGCGTGCTAAGCACGATTGATAAAGGCGTAGATGACAGTGGCGTGCAAATAAAGTCTGCGCCGGTCGCGTTTGAAAAAGTGTTTTCCATGACCCAATTAGCGGCGCAAAAAGCGCGCTATGTGCGCTTAGATGTCAGCGAAGATAAGGTTGAAACCAGTGCATTCAAGATTGATCCAATCAGCGAAACGTTGATCGACAAAGCGCCGGTTGCTAAGAGCACCGATTACGGCCCGGCGCTGGATGTGCAATCCCCGAATGACAACGCGCGCACCGGTGGCGCGCCAACGCACATCACGATCCACCAGATGGAAGGCTACTACGATGGTTCGATCGCAACGTTTTTAGTTCCGGGTGGCGCCAGCGCGCATTATCTGATTCGCGACAGCGATGGTCAAGTTACCCAAATGGTGCGCGAATCACGCCGTGGCGTGCACGTGTATGCCAACAACGACTACGCCCTAGGCATTGAGCAAGAGGGCTTTCGCGGTCAATCCGGTTGGTATAGCAACGCGACCTATCGCGAAGTGATTGCGCTGACCAAAAACATGTGTGTGCGCTGGTCTATTCCGTGCACCAGCGTATATCGCGGGGCAGCATCGGACTCGGAAAATATCCAAGCGTTCGGTATGCGCATAAAAGGCCATCAGCACTTTCCAGATCAAGCCGGCCAGCGCACCGATCCAGGCCGATTCTTTAGCTGGACGCGCTTTGCCGATGGCATTGCCGGCACAGCGCCTAGCGCTGGCGTGCTCGATAGCTTTGAGGCTGGCGAAGGCCGTTTTTCTGACACGCCAACCGCGTCGGGTAGCACGGTGGGTATCTCGAGTGCATCAACTGCAGAACGCAATAATGCGCGCGTTAAAAACGGCAGCTGGAGCGAGCAGATTAAGCTGGTTGACAACACCGCCAGCAGCGCCAGCTATCAAGTTCGGTTCCTATCGGGTGGCGGTAATCCAGCCAGCAATGCCAAGCTACAAAAAGCCGGTGGTCGGTTAGGATTTTGGGCCTACACCGCAGCGCCCGGCGTTACCCTGCAAATGGCCGTGGATGATTCAGATGGCACCGAACGTTCGACCGCCAAAACGCTACCGACCGGCGTATGGACGTTCGTCGAATGGAAGCTGGATGATGGGGCGCAGTGGGATGCATGGGTTGGTGGCAATGGCACGATTACTGCCGCGCAAGTCACGCTGGATTCGATTTGGTTTTTGCGCGCGCAAAATGCCACGGAAATCTTTATCTACATTGACGATGTGCAGTTTAAAGTGCAGTAAAAACACATAGCATTTGAAAAAAGCGAGGTTTTGGCCTCGCTTTTTTACTGGACTGATCTGCCAGATGACAGCAGAACGTCAGCGAGTTCGTTGTGCCTTCGCCATACACCTGAGCGGCTAATGGAAAATCCGGGTTAAACTTGCCGAAATATGGGCTGTGAAAATTGCTGTCAAACTTCCTTCGCCTCAAACACAAACGCCGCCTGCTTGAGCTCAATCTGGCCTTGGCCTTCAAAGATGCGTTTGAATTCGGCGCGTGACACGCTGACGTAGCGCTCGTTACCGCCGATCTCAACCTGTGCGCCTTCGGTTAGCGCTCTGCCTTTATCGTCTACCCGCACCACCATCGTTGCTTTTTTTCCGGTGTGGCAGATGGTTTTAAGCTCAATCAGGGAATCGGCCCAAGCCAGCAAATACTGACTACCTTCGAATAGCTCGCCCTGAAAATCGGTGCGCAGGCCATAGGCCAGCACCGGCACATCGAGCGTATCGACAATATGGCTGAGCTGCCAGACTTGCGCTTTGCGCAAAAACTGCGCTTCATCGACTAACACGCAGTGCAGTGGCCCATGCTGTGCAATATCGGCCTGCACCTGCTGCTGTAGATCAGTGTCCGGGCCAAAGCCGCTAGCCATCGATTTTAAGCCAATGCGCGATTGCACCACACCAGTGCCGTAGCGATCATCAATATGCGGAGTAATAATCAAAGTGCGCATGCCGCGCTCGGCGTAGTTGTGCGCGCTTTGCAGCAGCATAGTCGTCTTACCGGCATTCATGGCCGAATAGTAGAAGTAGAGTTTAGCCATGCTTTTGTTCGCTCAAAGTTGACGCTTATTGATACTGCCCAATTGCTGCTTGGCAAATCGCGCTGTTCTCATCTTTATCACAGGCTTTTTTGACCTCACCGCATACGCTGGCGCCCATCGCTTGCACCATAGTGCCGGCGGTTTGCGCGAAGGCTTTTTCGGCCTCGGTTTTTGCAGAATCTGCGCCGGTGGATTCTTTGGCGGCCTTTTCCATTTGCGACATGCAATTCGCATAGGCCTTTTCAGCTTTGCTCTTGCAGCCGGTAAGTGCGAAAACGGCGACTGCTATTGCCAAAATGAGTTTCGTTGATTTCATGAACTGTTCCTTTGGATTGGTTTAAGTTGAATTGGATTTATTAGGTTCTTTGCAAAATTATTTCTAACACCAGTTTTGATCCGAAAAATGCCAGCAGCAGCAGCGCCATGCCCGCTAGGGTCCAGATAGCGGCGATTCGCCCGCGCAAGCCGAGCCGCCAACGCGCCAGTAAAATCAGCGCGAAAACCAGCCATGCTGCCAGCGTCAGCACGGTTTTGTGGACAAGATGCTGCGCGAACCAGTCGGAAATAAATAGCCCGCCGGATAATAATGTAAGCGTCAAACCGATAAAGCCGGCCCAAATGAGCGCGAACAAATGCCGCTCCAGCCTAGAAAGCGGCGGCAGCGCGCTCACCCAGCGCCATTGTAGTGAGCGCAGCGCCCGCTCGCTTAGCAGCAGTAGCAATGCCTGTAGCGCGGCGAGCGACAACAATGCGTAAGCCAGCAGCGCAATCGCGGCGTGCAGCTGAATTTGCCAATCGCTTGGGTGCGCATTTTGCTGGCCGAATATTTGCAAAAGTACTAGCGCAACGATCGCTATCGCGTTCGCTACGGCGGGTAGAAAAACTTCACCGCGCCTAGTTAACAACACGCAGCTCAGCAGCGTCATGAGACCAGAAACCCAGGTCAATGAGGCAAAAAAATCCAAACCGGCAAAGTAAGCGGCGGCCAAGTGCAAACCGGCGGTGAATATGCTCAGCCACCAGGGCAGTTGCGGCAAATTGAGCTTTCGGCCCACGCCAATTTGCTGCTGCAAAGCTGCAAAATACAGCGCAATTGCGGCTAGAGCCAGCCAAGTCAGCATTATTATTCCTTCATCTGGTTTCGTGGGTGCCAACGCAGCACGCGCGATGACTGCATTTTAGATGAGATTGGCTCGCCACGCTGAAGCTTTACCCGCGCGCTTGCATGCTACCTGCTCGAATTCCCGGCGCTCGCGCTAAACTGCGCGCTTTTTGCAGGGCAGAAACATGGAAAACACGAGGCTACGCGCAGGCTATTTAGGTTTGGGCGCGATGGGCGCGCCAATGGCGAGGCATTTGGCAAGGCGCGGCTATTTGAGCGCTGTATGGAATCGCACCGGTGACGTGTCAGAAAAATTCGCCGCTGAAACAAAGGTCTACGCGGCATTTTCGCCGGCAGACTTAGCCAAAGCCTGCGATGTGCTGTTTGTTAATGTGTCAGCCGATCAAGATGTTTTGACGGTAGTTCGACTGGCTAAGTCGGGGCTAAGGCCGGGCGCGATTGTGGTGGATAACTCAACCGTCAACCCGGAAACCGCACGCACATTGGCGGCTGAGTTGGCAGCGGTGGGCGTGGAGTTTATTGACGCGCCAGTCAGCGGCGGCGTCGAAGGTGCGAACAACGGCAAGCTCAGCATCATGGTCGGCGGCAGCGATGCCACGCTGGAAAAAGTGCGCGATATGCTGGACACCTTTTCCGCGCGCATCACGCATATGGGCGGCGTTGGACAGGGCCAAGCGTGCAAGGCGGTCAATCAAATTATCGTCGCTGGCATAGCTCAGGGCGTGTGTGAAGCGCTAGCCATGGCTGAAAAGCTAGAGCTGCCGCAGGATAAATTGATGGCGGTACTTACCGGCGGCGCGGCGAATTCATGGTTTTTGGAAAAACGCGGCCCGACCATGCTCAATGATGAGTTCAAAACTGGCTTTAAACTCGGACTACTGCTGAAAGATCTCAATATCGTGGCCGGCATGGGCAAAGCAATGGGATTGACGCAGCCGGTAGTTGCGCAATCGATTGCTGATTACACCGCGCTAGTCGCACAAGGCCGAGGAGAAGAGGAAATTTCCGCGCTGATTCGTCGAAAGCGCGGCGCGTAGTAAGCAATCGACGTGGAATGGCTGATACCGCCCGATGGCCTAACGCTTTGGCTGTTTGCGCTGCTGCTGATCGCAGGCTTTGGCGCGGGCTTAATTGACGCCATGGTCGGTGGCGGCGGCTTGATTCAAGTGCCGGTGCTGATTGCGCTGTTCCCGAGCTTCGCGCCCGCAGCGATCATGGGCACCAGCAAATTCGCCGGCGTATTTGGCACCGCAAGTGCTTATTTGCGCTACGCGCGTGAGATTGACATACCCAAGCACACGTTGGCCTGGGGCTGTGTGGCAGCCGCTATCGGAGCGTTTTTTGGCGCGTGGCTATTAACGCTGCTGAGTAATCAAGCCTTTAAGATGCTGCTACCGCCGCTTTTGATTTTGGTTTTTATCTACACGATAATGCGCAAAGATTTTGGCCACGCGCACCAGCCTAGATTTGATAGCAAAACCGAGCCACGTGTAAGCGCTGCCACCGGCGCGGCGATTGGCGTTTACGATGGCTTTTTCGGGCCCGGCACCGGCAGTTTTTTGGTATTTGCCTTTGTGCGCGTATTCGGCTTTGACTTTATCCACGCCTCAGCGCTTGCCAAAGGCATCAATGTGGCGTGCAACGTGGCGGCGCTTACGCTGTTTATCGGGCTAGGCCACGTTATTTGGGCCAGCGCTATTTGCTTAGCATGCGCGAATTTAGCGGGTGGCATTACCGGCAGTAAACTTGCGCTCAAACACGGCAGCGCCTGGGTGCGCCGGGTGTTTATTGTGGTGGTCGCCGCGCTCATTGTGCGCACCACGCTCAGCGTTTTTTGACGTGTTAAAGTACGTCAATGCAAACTGATCAACTTCTTATCGAGCGTGAAATGCTGTGCGCGCCCAAGCGGCGCACGCCGCCCGAGCCTGCGACTGATCAGCTCGAACTTTGCGCAGTTTTACAAGCGCTGGCCGATCCCGTTCGCTTAGATATCGTCAAGTTCATTGCCGAAAATGAAGAGCGCCCGTGCAAAGCCTGCGCCTGCCCGAAAATCCCAAAAAGCACGCTAGCACATCATTTTAAAGTGCTGCGCCAAGCCGGCGTGATTCGCTCGAAAGAGCTAGGCACCGAGCTGCGAAACTCACTGCGGCGCGAGGATCTAAATGTCCGTTTTCCGGGTTTGTTGGATGCGGTGTTGGGGCAGACTGACGTGGCGGCTAGTTAACGCCACACTTAAGACCATTTGCCAGCACACAGCTTCGAATGCGCTTATGGGCAAACGCACCGCCAAATTGCTGTTTTGCATTTTGCTGCCGCACTGCCCAAAAACCAATGCTCGGCAAGCCTTGCCATTGATGACCATTGATTGAGTTGCGTAACGTTCTCATTGGCGAAGTAATGGAGGATGTCAGTTTGCCAACATCTACCGTCATTGTTCCAGCGGTCATCGTGCCCGCACCTAATGCACTTGAAACAGCGAAATTCAAGGCTAACTTTGAGCCAAAAATGTTAGAGGGGTCAGTTCCGCCAACCTGATTTATGGTCACGATCTGCGTGTTATAGCAATACGAATTGGGTAACGGGCTACCGGGTGGTAGGAAAAATGGTTCCAGAGTGCCACCCGATGGGCCGCGCGAAGCGTGGTCGCGAAATCCGGTTACGACAGACTCACAAGCAAAGCCGCGATTGTTCTCAACCATCGCGCCATTGTCGAATCGCCGTGTGAATGCATTGCGATACGGCATTACGGCCGTGGTAGGGGTTGGCAGCACCGCGCCGTAGCGGGTATCAACGTAGAAACGTCGGGTTGGTAGCGTAACTACCCATTCGGAGTTGCCGCCGATACTCGGATCCGTCATGAATTCGTTCGAGATGGCTCTTGCCTGCAAAAGCGCAGAAATCGCGTCAATCGCTGAACCCGAATCGGCGTTGCCACCGGTTGAAATCGACGCGCGCCAATGCGAAGTCACAAGCTCACCATTCGCTATCACGTGCGAAATAGGCTCAGCGCTATTTAAAGTAGGCTGCGAATGCCCAGGGCCGGTGTGCATGGCCGAAATTCGAAAGCCATCAATCGCTTCGGCGGCATAGCCAATAACGCTGCCTGCTTGAGTATCGATAATTGAGCCTGCGCCAAACAAGCCGCCTGAAGGCGCAGAAATATCGTTCGAATCAAGCGCAAGTTCGCCAAACACGCCCTGATAATTATTAGCATCCTGCAACAAAGTAGGCTCATTCGGTGCAATCGCGCTCCGCACCGGCCAGGCAGCTCGAATACTTGCACAGCTTGCCGGCGCGCCGCCATCACCGTGTTGCATGGCAGTAAAGGTGCCATTTGGAATAACGATGAATTGGTTGGCGTCGAATTTCATTGGCAAAACCGCGCCCATCTCAATCACTTCGACATAGCCTTCTCGGGTGCGCTCAGGCGTGTCCGGGCCAGAATCGTTGTTAACGCCGGTAAATTGATCAATTTGAAAATTGACCGATTGCGCTGAAATGGCGGGCACCATGCAGGAGCTATCATCCGTACGTATGGCCGCCGGCGGAGCGGCGTCACTTCCTGCAGCGGCGCTACCGGCCACAACCGAGCCTACCCACACATCCAATGGCGCAAGATAGAGGTTAAATCCAAACACTTGCCGCCCGTTATAGCCTTCCAAAAAGCGCACTTTGATGGCTTTACCGGCCTCGCTGGTGTTGACTATGGAAATCGCGGTTTGCTGGCCCTTTTCCACGGTGAAATAGGGGTAAAGCAAAACTTGGCCGGTACCGTCTACGCTTAAGTTGGCGGCAGCCGCTGGCTGGCTCATAAACGAGGCTGCAATAGCGGTAATGATTAGCAAACTAGGTAGTTTGAAAGTCAATTGGTGAGTCCTGATCAAATGGTGATTGATAGCTTGCTAATTGTATCGCACTGTGCACATAGCTTTTGACGGCGCGCGATCATAGGTATCATTGAATTGCATGCTGATCGCATCGCACTGATTGCGCTGCACTTTGCGGCGCGGGTGACATGCCAGCTCGTTAGCGCAACAAACCTAAGTTTACGAATATCGCCGCCCACACACGAAAGCCCCAACCCCCAGCATCATCAAACTCATCAAAGCAAAGCCAACTGGCGTTAAATTCGGCACCTGGGTTACTAATGGCTCGCCTACTTGGAAGTTTATTTGGGCCATAGTGCGGGTTTCGACTATTCGCGGTGGCTCTTGAGGGCCGCTATTTTCAATCAGTTGACCAACAATATTAAGCTCGTATTGGCCGTTTAATAAAGGTGGCAACGAGTAATACTGAACACGCCCCAACGCACAACCTGGACTATTTGGTATCCAAAACGAAAAGATCAACCGAATCCGCGACTCGGTAACATCGACTTGAGTTGGGAAACCAGAAAAATCAATCGAGTATGGTCGTGCGCAAGCCGAGTATCGAACCGCAATCTCCCCAATTTGATTTGGTCGTGGCAATTGTTCAAACGAGAAAAAAAAACCTCTAAATTGATTATCAAAGATAGGATTTTGAGCGCTTACAAACGAAGATAAAAAACTCAATGCTAACGCCAGTGAAATATTTTTCATTCGGCTTCAAACCCATTAAAGTGGACATACTCAGGCGGCGCGCAGCTTGAGTTTAGATCACACGGATCGCTCACCGGCACGCCGGAAAAAGGATACTCAACGCCATCTGCTATACCATCGTCGTCCGAATGGGCGGTTAGCGGATTGGTTTTTGCGACGATTTCCGCACCATTCGGTAGGCCATCCTGGTCGGTATCAACGGCGGTATAGGCGTAGCCGATCAAGCTCGGCGTATTTGCGCCCTGCCAGCCTTGGTTGTAGCCCTGCGCGGCAAACGCGGGTAATTCACCACTCAGGGCATTCGCACAATCGACTTGCGGCTTGCACACCACATATAGGCCTTGCGTGCCTATTGGCGCGGGTTTGATAAAATTGCAGGTCGGTGCATCGTCACACGCGACGTACACGTAGCCTTGGTAACCGCGATATTCATAGCCATTTTGCAGGGCAGAATCTAATCTGGATTGATCGACCAGTGCATGATCATAGCTATCGTTGCACTGCATGCTGATCGCATCGCACTGATTGCCCTGCACCTTGCGGCGCGCGACCCAGAAGATTGGCGCGGTGTTAAAACTAGCAATTTGTGAGGTGTGCGTGCTGAGCACTAGGGCAAATGCAGCTGCGGGCTTTTGCGGAACTACCGTGCTGTCACTCAAAAAGCTTGGAAACGCGAGTAACGGCGTAGAGCCTATAAAACTATTGTTGGTGCTTACTGCATTGTAGGAGAACGTTTGCGTGTAGCTCCACGCGGATGCCACTTGCGGAATCGCGGTGGCGGCATAATCCTGTGCGCCAGCGCTGTACAGCCGAAATAGCGGAATCGCGCGATTGGTTCGCGGTTCGGCGCGAACTGTGCCGAGCATTAATTCAGCGGCGGCAGCGGCGTTAGGCAAGCCATAGCCTAATTCATCATTGCGGTTATTGGCTCTTGATGCCGTCGCGGCGACAACATTGCGCACGCCATAGCGTGGATCGCTAATGACAATGCTTGGATCATCTGGATCGCCGGCTGGCACCAAAGGATTTATTGACCGCAGCAGGCCAAACAAGGCGCTGGCCTGCGGTGCGGTCATGGAAGTGCCAGTGCAAAGCCCAATTCCGTCGCTCGCACTGCTGCCTGCAGGAAATCCATCGCCGCAAGCAATGACGGAATTCCACGTTTTCCCGTGATAAAACAAACTTTTAATTGATTTTGCTGGCGTAGAAATTTCAACAAACCCTAGAACACCATCAGGAATCCAGTTAGCACCGCACTCAACTTGATTATCAAAAGCAATGTTAGGAATGTACGAAGGGCAGCCGTGGTAGCAGGGCTGGCCTGCATTGCACCCAGGGGTACCAGCTGGAGACTCGTCCCAAAGCGAAACGCCTGAAATACTAGTCCCACCAACTGCCGTCACCCTCGCGTCATTGGAATTGAATTGTAATCTGGTGCGATTGTTTCCTGTAGCTGAAACAAGTATGGTTTGTAGCCGTTCTGCACGCACCAACGCAACGCAAGATATGTTGTTAGGTGCGTTTGTTCCTTTTGGATCGCAAAACGCAGCCTCAACGTTCGGAAGGCCAAAGCTAGCGTTGTAGACCTGGGCCCCGAGCCTTGAGGCAAGACTTAACGATGTATTGACACCAGAGCCTTGTGCTACGGGCTTTACGCCGAAGATAACTGGGTTGAACTGAATTTCTTGGCAAAGGTATGTCCCGATTTTCAACATTGCGATTCCGCAATGTAAACACCCACCACCCGATTGATCAGAAGTTTGCAGCGCGCTTCCGCCGATCAGACCGGCCACATGTGTGCCGTGACCGGCAATTTGAGCAATGTAAGGCGGTCCAACACAATTCGCTGGAGCGCCGCCTACCGTAGGCACTGGTTGTATTTCATCAACCATTTTCCACACAGGGGAAATCGAGTAACTGTCTTGGCTTGCAATATCATAAGAAAGCCCAGGAATAAAATTCCCGCCCCCAACATGCGAAGCGTTCGGTGTGCCGTCAAATTGGGATGATTTAAGCGCATTGTGATTAAGCTCAATGCAATTATCGCCAATAAACACCAAACCCCAGCCGCCACCGGTTAATTCCCAGGCCGCCGGGAAATTCATTAGCGCCCAGTGTGATTGCGAGCTTTGTGTAGTTTTTGCAATTGAGCTCGGTGCTTTCCGCGCAACTGGACCCAGCGCACTTAAATCTAACTTGGGCGGCTCGATGTTTTTAGGCGCGGCGGTTTCTCGCGGCGCATCAATTGAAGCAAAAACTTGCTCTACGTAGCGTTCTTCCTCAAACGCGCGCTTGGCTAAATCGCGATCCTCAGTGGTGGCGTAGCGAATAATGGCGTAGCGCTGCAGCTTAGCCGACGGGCTTTTTGGATCCGCATCAATATAGGCTTTAAAATCACCGGCCGCTCGAAAGGGCTCAAACGGGAACACAAATTGTGGTTTGCCGACCCGCAGCGCTTGGATCGGTGGAGTGGCTTCGGGCAGCGAGCTCAGCTTGAACCGAACCAAGGCTTCGACGCTCGGCGCATTTCGATCAGCTTTGAGCATTACGTACAGCAGCGGATCGTTAGCCACGCCGGGTGATGGTGCCCCGACAGGCGCTATCACCCGCATGGGGCGCAGCTTGACGGTGCAGGCTTGCGGCGTGCCTCGGCCACTGCATTCGGCATTAACCAGTTCTAACCCCGCCGAGCCATTCGGCGCATTTGCGGGTGCTTTGAAGGGCAGCACACATACGGGGCTTTGCTCGGTAGGCAAGGGTTTGGCGTCGTTATAGATAAAAACGTCAATGCGGTTGTCGGCGTTCCTTGAGCACAAAGCGCCATTTCTGGATGCGCCCGGTATTTCGCCGCGCCGATTCGGCAGCTGGAGCCTAGCTTCGTCGAAATAAATCTCAAGCACGGTGGCGTTCGTTACGCCATCACCGCGCAAGCTCAGCGTCATTTCTGCGGAAGCGCCTGGGCGGGAATCGATAGTGTCTAACTGCCACTCAGCACTGTGGGCGTTTGAGCAAATGCCGATGATCAGCGCGCCGAAAACGTATTTCGTTTGAGCTAGTTGCATAACCACCATGCTTGCGCTTATACGCACAAAGTAGCGCGATTGTTGTGCGTTGGCAAGCTCGTTTCACGCTATTTTTGAGTGCCTTCAAAAACTCGTCGATATGCCCAGCTGCACGCGCCGATCCTGCCCGAACAACAATCCGCGGGTGCGATCAGCGATATAGAGCTTATCAGAGAGGTTCTTAACTGCTAAAAAGATTTCAAACGGCATGGCTTCGGGGCGCCAGTTCACATTGGCGTGAAACTGGGTGTTGCCACCGATTGCACCAAACTGACCGTTGCCGGTCGGTAGCGCTAGATTGGCAAAGTCAGCGCTTTGTTTGCCAATGTGGGAGGCTTCTACGGCCAGTTCCCAGCCCACATACTGCCAGCCCAATCGCAAATTACCTAGCGTTTTAGGCGCGTAAGGTAAGCGCAGCCCGGCGGCGCTGCCGGTGATGACGCTTTGATTAGCTACCGCACGAAATGCGCTGCTTTGTTCGGCGTCTGGCAAATAGGTTAACGCGGCTTCGATAAATGTTTTAGAGTTTTTCAAGTCGAAAAACTTCAAGCCAGATAGCTCAATGCCCTGATAGAGCGATTGCCCTTGTGCCAGTGGTACGCCGCCGCCAGCAATCGAGCCGACTGCGATTTGATTGTCAAAATCAGAGCGAAACACCGTAGCGGCGATTTGCCCGCCTGAAGTGAAGGTAGCGCGATAGCCGATTTCAAACTGCTTTGAATCTTCGGCGTCTACATTCACTGTGCCGCCGTTGCCGTCAATTAAATCTTCGACGCGCGGCGGCGCGAAGCCGCGGTGTGCGCTAAAAAATGCTTCGCTGTGATCGCCTAATCGATAGTTCAAACCCAAACCTGGAAGTACCTCGGAAATTTCCTCACTACCTTGGCGTGTATTGAGCCGGTTAATCCGCTTAAAGTCAGCCGTTTCTAGCCGCACAATCGGAAATATGCCGAGCGCGCCGAAATTCATTCGTTGCGCGATGTAGGCTGATTTGGCCCGCGCAAAGCGCAGATTGTTTTCGCCGATGCTGCCAGTGCGCGCGAGAGCGGTGCTGCCGTTGACTTGTAGCCGCGTTTGCGCTTCTCGGTGCACGCGAACGCCGAACTCGGTTTGACCTAGATCGGTGTTCCAATATAGTTTTGATTCCACTCCGCGCGTTTGATAGCGCCTGAGCCGGCCCTGTGCAGATTGGCATTGATCGGGGTTGACCGCATTACCGGCTAGGCGCGCATCTCTAAAGGCAGTGCCGCACTGGGTGTCGGTGGTGGTACTGGCTTGACGCCACCAGTTGCGATCAAAATAAGCGCCGTAAACGTTAGTTTCCAACTTAAAGTTTTCGGCAAAATCAATCCGATGCCCGAGCTGCGCGCCGCTGCGTTTCATGTCAAAGGCGTCGTTTTTGAAGGGGTTATAGTCAGCGCCGAAACGAGCGAACTCCGCATCGGTAATGCCGGTGTAACTCACTTGCGAATCTTCCCTTAGCTGGGAAACTTTTAGGCTCAAACCTTGATTTTCAGCTACTTCGGATTGCCATTTTAGATTCACGTCTTGCTGCTTGAGCTCGGTGTTGTCACGCGCGCCTTCGCCTTGCTTTTGATTCAAGTCGAGTAAAAATCCTGCGCCCGCAAAACGCGTTTGGCCGTGCAAAAAATTATCGGTACCACCGGCGATTTTGACAAATGCGCGCGGTTGCGCGGCCGGATCTGGCGTTAGGTAGTTAATCACCGCGCCAATGGATTGCGGCCCAAAACGCAGCATTTCTGCGCCTTTAAGCAGTTCGATGCGTTCGTAGCGCTCAATCGGCGCGTGGTAATAGCTAGCATTGTCGCCGTAAGGCGCGTAGCTGGCGGGCGCACCGTCTTCGAGCAGCAGCACTTTGGTCGATCTGGTTGGATTGAGCCCACGCACACCGATGTTGGGGCGAATGCCAAAGCCTTCTTCATCCCGCACATGCAGGCCGGGCAGCTTGCGCAACGCTTCGGTGGTAGTGGTAACGTGCGCGCTTTGCAGAGAAATGGCGTCAAGCGCTTCGGCGCTGCCAGCGGCTTCAAAACTATCTGCTGGAAGCACGGTGACTTCAGGCAGAGTTTTGGGCTCTGCAAAGGCGTACTGAGCAAGCGCGAGTAATAATGCGCTAGCAAGCAAACGCGGTCGGGTAGTAACAGGACTAATCGGCATACCAATCTCTTAAATGCGAATGGTTCGCATTAGAGTTTACTGCGAGCCTGAAGTCAAGCGGTTTTGTTTCTAAGTGCCGTTGCGCGGCATCGCACATGCGGTTTAATCGTAAATCGCAGGCTGACCATGCGGCTTTGGCGGTATCGCGCTACCATTGGCTTTGGGGCCGAACGTCGACTAAGTTCAACGTTGGCCATTTTTCAGCGGATGCTTTTCAAACTAAAAATAGGTTGAGAAAGCGTCATAATCATCGTCAATTTTGTTGCACACTGTAACGTCATTTTTTTGGAGTGATTAATGCAAGGCCAACCCACCGCTACGGCAAAACCGTTGCCCAGCTGCCCTATCGAGAGCCGCCAAATTATGGACATGCTGCCGCACCGCTATCCGTTTTTGCTGGTGGATCGGGTGCTATCGTTTGAAGTGAGCAAGCGCTTGACCGCGATTAAAAGCGTCACCATCAACGAGCCGTTTTTTATTGGGCACTTTCCGAATCAGCCAGTCATGCCCGGCGTTTTGATACTGGAAGCGCTCGCTCAGGCTTCGGGTTTGCTAGTGCAGCTATCGGCCAGCTCAGGGCGCGATGACGCGCTTTATTACCTAGTGAAGATCGACAAAGCCCGCTTTACGCAAGTCGTCAAACCTGGCGATCAGCTGGTGCTGGAAGTGACTCAATTGCGCATGCGTATGCGGATGGGGCACTTTGCCTGCCGTGCGCTGGTTGATGGCGTGGAAGTGGCCTGCGCAGAAATTTTGTGCGCCGAACGTGGACCACAGTGAGGCAACCGAATCCATGACTTCATTAATCCACCCCACTGCCATTATCGATCCCAAAGCCTGGCTGGATTCCAGCGTAAAAGTCGGTCCGTATTCAATCATCTGTGCGGGCGTTAACATCGGTGCCGATAGCGAAGTAGCCGCTCATGTGGTGATTGAAGGGCCCACCGAAATCGGCCCGCGCTGTAGGTTCTGGCCGTTTGCGGTCATCGGAGCCGCACCGCAGGACAAGAAATTTAAGGATGAACCCACCCGTCTGATCATGGGTGCCGATAACACGGTGCGGGAATCTGTGACGATCAATCGCGGCACCGTGCAAGGTGGCGGCGAGACCCGCATCGGCGATGACAATTGGATCATGGCATACGTGCATATTGCGCATGATTGCGTAGTCGGAAGCCACACCATCTTCGCCAACAATACGACCTTAGCCGGGCACGTTACGATTGAAGACTGGGTAATTCTAGGCGGCGCGACTTTGGTGCATCAGTTTTGCCGTATTGGCGCGCACGCCTTCACCGGTATGGCTGCAAAAATCAACGGCGATGTGCCGCCGTACGTTGTCATTGCGGGCGAAATGAGCGCGCCGCGCGGCATCAATTCTGAAGGCTTAAAGCGGCGCGGATTTAGTTCCGAGCAAATTATGGCGATCAAACGCGCTTACAAAACGCTCTATCAATCGGACTTGACGCTCGCTGATGCGAAATTGCAGTTGGCCGAAGTGGCGCAGCAAGATTCCAACATCGCGCGTTTGCTTGAATATTTGGCGCTGGCTGATCGCGGTTTGCAGCGCTAGCCATGCAGCTTTCGCAAATCAATATCTATCCGGTGAAATCCTGCGCCGGCATCGCGCTGCAAACGTCAGAGGTTGAGCCGCGCGGCCTGCGCTTTGATCGCCGCTGGATGCTGGTGCACGCCGATACCGGTAAGTTCCTAACCGCACGTGACACGCCCAAATTGCTGTCACTGCAAACAGAGCCCACTGACACCGGTATTTGGTTGAGCGCGCCGGATTTGCCGAGATTTTTTGCTGCGCTACCCACGATCGCCAGCGCCAAAGCCATGGTCAACATTTGGGATGACCACCTAGACGCGCGCGTTTGCGATATCGCCGTCAATCAAGCATTGAGCAACTGGCTTGGTGAGCCGGTGCAGCTGGTCTGGATGGCACCGGACAACATCCGCTTGACCGATCCGCGCTACGCCACCGAACCTGCGCAGAGCGTCAGCTTCGCCGATGGCTTTCCGCTGCTGCTGATTTCGCAGGCCTCGCTGGATGACTTAAATCAGCGGCTCACTGAGAAAGGCCGCGCCGCCATTCCCATGGCGCGCTTTCGCCCGAATATCGTTATTAGCGGCGCAATGCCCGCACACACCGAAGATAGCTGGAAAAAACTCCGTATTGGCCAGCGCCATTTCGCACTCGTCAAACCTTGTGTGCGCTGCGTGCTCACGACGATTGACACCGAAACTTTGGCTCGCGATGCCTTTGGCGAGCCGCTAAAAACGCTCATCGAATACCGCCGCAGCCCCAAAGGCGTCACCTTTGGCATGAATTTAATTCCGCTGGATGCTGGGGTGATACAACTTGGGGATGGGGTTGAGGTGATTTTGTGATTGGGTTGGATGCTCCGTCTTGGTTTCGGGCGGCTAGATAAAAGCTGACTAACGTGTCGAAAATTGTGAGTCTCTGTGACGACTTATTGTTGGCATATTTCGACAAGGGCCAGGAAAGGAACACTAGCTAGCACTGCAGTTTAGCGATCAGCTCGACCGCTAACTCGCATTTTTTTAGGCACTATTTTGCAGTGTTATAGGCTCTTGTTCTTCAAAGCTGACCCAAAGCTTTGCGTTGCACAGGCTGATGAAAACGATGAAAGGTGTTGTAAATACCCAGTGCCAGTAATTCATGAAGTAACGCCCAGCAGTTGCAAATGTGCTGAAAACAATCGGTATTGGCGTGTTTGTATTTTGCATATTGGACTCTAGTTGGCTTGCATCAACCAGCAGGAAAGTCTGCAGCATAAAATCTGGCAGCATTGCAAAGATTGGTATGAAGCACATGAAAACGTTCATCGCCAAAACATCTCGGATTCGGTTCAACCGACAGCAGCGTAAAGCAATAAGCTTGAGCGCAGCCCATGTTTTAGCCCGTTCCAGCCAAATGCCTGCGCGGACTTGATCTAAGAAAAAGCCGACCACCATAATTGCCGAGGAAAGTAACGCGAGTTTTACCGTGGGGTTCCGGCCAATGATTAGGTCTACTGCCCAAGGCAGTACAAAAAACACGCTGCAAATGCAGATTGCCAATGCGCCGGGATTAGTCCAGCGCAGTCGAAACGAGCTTGCTGGAGCCTGGTACTGTTTGCGATGACCGGCAAAAAATGCGGCTAGACAAGACCCCAGCAATGGCAGCACAAATAGCGTAAGTGCCCAGCCCCAGTTGGCGAAAAAAGCGCGGTAAGCAAAAGCAATTGACTGCCAGATTATCGTTAGGTTTACGCGCAGCACTGCCGCGAGTATGCCAAGCGCTGTGCCAACCAGCATTATTGCAAACGGCAGCTGCCAATAGGGTTCGGCAATGTCATATTCGCGGCTAATGTAAGCCCGCATATCATGACCCATTGGGCCGGGCGAGCCGGTAAACCATGCGTTATCAGAACCCCACAGATAGCCCCGCAGCAAAACCCAAGCAAATACACCCGCGACAATGCCAAGCAGGGAGCAGGTTTTTATGGCTTTTGAGTTGCGCATTCAGTGGCACCTGATTCAAAACCAAAGCTTAGCGTAGCAGTAGCTCAGTCATTCGTGTCACTTAAAAGTACTTAGGTTATCTAAAACATTTAGCGTTTAAACCCCAGGCACACTCACCAAAACCCCAGCCGCACGGCCCGCTTTTTGCAATGCCTGACCAACTTTGTTGAGCGCTGCAGCTAAGGCTTCTGCTCTCGCTCTTTCGGGTGCATTTGCCGCCGTGAGTAGTGTTTGATCAAATGGCGCATCAATTGCGGCGGCGGCGTTTTGCGCGTTAAGCAAAGCAGCACTGACGTTGTTTGCCGCGCCAACATCGAGGCCACGAATGAGCATTGCTAAGCTGTCAGGATGCGGCCCAAGCCCTGGATTAGCCAACAACCCAGCGGCGCTTTGCCCCAGCCAAACCGCTTGAATGCCGCGCACACCATCAGCGAATTCAAGATGGGTTTGATCGCTAAAGCAGCTGGTTTCATCCTCTTGCGCACCAGAATCAAGCGCGACGGTCAAGCGCTCGGACGCGAGTTCTTCAACGCTCAGGCTAGCGAGCCCGCGCAACATGCGCCCGAGCGCTTCGAATTGATCGTAGCTAGTGAATTTTTGCGCGTAACTGGCGGCAACTTCTGCATCCCACGCCTGCGTAAGCGCAGTTAAATCGGCGAGCAGCAATTTGCTTAATACGCGCAGGTATTGGCTGCGGCGGATTTTAATCGCATTACCGGTTTTTGCATCGACAGCCAAAAACGCGGCGCTGCTTCGATTGCCGGGCCCGTCTGCGCGCGTGTCTTCGCCCCAGAGTAAAAATTCGATCGCGTGAAACCCCGTGGTGACGTCGGCTTCGTCGGCGATTTGATCGCGCGCGAGAATGATTTCCGCAGTCATAGGTTGATTCGATGCACCGATCAAATCCGTGCGCGCGCCGGTTCTTTGATGCAGCGCTTCGATCACCGCCTCGTTCAATGGCCAGGCATTGATGCGCGGCTCTGGGCCATCGGAATCATCAATCGGACTATCAAAATACCGATAGACCTCCGTTGGCAAATAAGCCGACCTAGCCTGCCGCCAAGCGATCCGCGCTTCGTTTAAATGCGGTTTGCTGGGTTTTGAGGTCAGTCGAATAATCGCTAAATCCAATGCTGCCGCTGCTTTTTGCGCGTGCTGGTAATTTTCGTACGCCAGTGCAACGTAGCGCGCCTGCACAGCTTTGGCGGAATAACTCAACGATGCTTCCGGGCTCAGCAACAGTTTGTAACTGCTGGGTTGCGTACCGGCTTCCCCGCCTTCACCGCCTTCACCCGATAAGCTCAAAACCAGGTTTGCTTGCTGCACAAAATTTACCGGCAGCGCATCAATTGGCTGAGCAATCATTAACGTAACGAGCGTGCTCGTCCAAAGTTTGATAGAAGTACGCACGCAACGCCGTCCATGTTTCTGAATAAAGATCAGCCATGATACTGGATAATGAGAACCATTCGCATCAAGGAATTGACCGCATCGCGGATTGGCGTTTATTATCGCTGGTTCAATGCACGACGTTATCTCCACCCTATCAGACGCCCAGAGGCTTGCTTCAGTTGGCCGCGTAGTGAACGCGACCCTTGAGCTAGCGAGCTGTGAACGATTGCGGGGTCTGGTGGTTGCGCCATTTGGTCAAGTGCAATATCGGCTTGAGTTTGGTACTGACATCGTGCAGCACCCAACCGTTGTGTTATCGCTAAAAGGCTCTGCTCGGCTGATGTGCCAGCGTTCTATGGAAGCGTTTGATTTTCCGCTCAACACCCAAATCAAGCTGGCATTTATTGCAGATGAAACGGAAGAAAGCGGTTTAATGCCTGAGTTCGATCCGATTTTGGTTGGCTCAGGTGAGAAGTCGTTTATTGAAATTGTAGAAGATGAGCTGATTTTACTGATCCCGAACGTTCCGGTGAATCCGGAAGCGGTTGGGGCTGAGGTAAAACCAGCGGTTTGGGAGGCCAAATCACCGGAACGGCAATCGCCGTTTGCCAGCCTCGCCCAGTTATTGAATCCACCGAAGAAAAACTAAGGAAATCCCATGGCCGTTCAGAAAAGCCGAGTCAGCCCTTCCCGTCGCGGCCAGCGCCGTTCGCATGATGCGTTGGTAGCCAAGCAGCTTGCTACCGATATCACTACGGGCGAAGTACATTTGCGCCATCACATTACGCCAAGCGGTTTCTATCGCGGCAAAAAAGTGATTGATGTCAAAACTAAGAACATCGAAGAAAGCGCAGAATAAATCTATCTGCGCGACTGATCAGGAGCTTCACTCTGTGTCGGTCGCCGCTTAAAAGCCCGTAGCTTAAAAGCACGGGCTTTTTGTGTTTTTATTAGTCTGACTTTTAAACTCTCGTTACCCAGCAATTATTAGGAAGCTGCAATGCGCTACTCACGAATCATTGGAACCGGAAGCTATTTACCCGAGCGCATTTTGACTAATGCTGATCTTGCAAAAATGGTCGATACCAATGACGAATGGATTCGCGAACGCACCGGGATCGAACAGCGCCACATTGCAGCGGATGGCCAGTACACCAGCGATTTAGCCTTTGAAGCAGCGCAGCGCGCTTTGGAAAGCGCAGGTGTTAAGCCCACTGAGATCGATTTAATCGTGCTCGGCACCACTACGCCAGACGTTATTTTTCCGTCCACTGCCACGCTAGTGCAGCACCGTTTAGGCGCAAACGGCTGCGCGGCGATGGACGTCAACGCCGCTTGTACCGGTTTTTTATACGCGCTCAATATTGCCGATGCCATGGTGCAAGCGGGCCGCGCCAAAAAAGCGCTGGTGATCGGCGCTGAAACGCTGACCCGCATGCTGGATTGGTCAGATCGCACCACCTGCGTGCTGTTCGCCGACGGTGCCGGTGCGGTGGTGCTTAGCGCCGAAGCAGCACCGAGCTTCGATGTGCATTCGAACAAACCCGGCGTTATCTCCGCACACATCCGCGCCGATGGTTCGTACGCACCGCTGTTGTGCAATCCAGTTGGGGTGTCGAAAGGTTTTTTGGATGAGAAAAACCACGGTGTACGCGTCATGATGCAGGGCCAGGAAGTGTTCAAAACCGCCGTGCGCACATTGACGAAAATCGCCGACGAAACGCTCAGCTATAACGGCATCAGCAAGGAAATGCTGGACTGGCTCGTGCCGCATCAAGCGAATCTGCGCATTATTCAAGCTACCGCGCGGCATTTAGACTTGCCGATGGAAAAAGTCATCCTAACCGTGCAAAAACACGGCAATACGTCCTCGGCCTCGGTGCCATTGGCGCTGGATCACGGCCTGCGCTCTGGGCAAATCAAGCCCGGGCAATTGCTGATGATGGAGGCATTTGGCGGCGGGTTTACCTGGGGCAGCGCGCTGATTCGGATGTGATTGGACGTCCAAGTCAAGCTCTTTAACATCAGTGATGCAGCTGCGCCTGTTGAAATATTTGAAGCGCGTGATTTGCCAGATCCTAAACGACGATTGACGGTGTTGCGCAATCACAGCAGCTTAGAGCTTGCACGGCGGATTAATGCGTGACGCACCTTGCTTTCGCGTTGTTCTAAACCTCAACCCCAAAGCGCCGCAGCAAAGCGGCGGTCTCAAACACCGGCAATCCCATCACGCCGCTAAAGCTGCCTTCCAAATGCGATACAAACGCGCCGGCTAAGCCTTGAATGGCGTAGGCGCCGGCTTTGCCCATGGCTTCGCCAGATTCCAAATAGCGGGCAATTTCAGCTTCGCTTAGCGCTTTGAAATGTACCGTTGAGGTTTGCAATATCCGCTCCTCGGTGTGCGCGCTAACTAGAGCTACAGAGCTTAAAACTTGGTGCGCGCGCCCGCTTAAGCTGCGCAACATGGCAGCTGCGTCGGCTGCGTCAACTGGCTTGCCGAACACGCGGCCATCCAAAACCACTTCAGTGTCTGCACCCAACACCACCGCTGAGGATTGCAACTCGGCAGTAGCTTTTAGCTGAGTAAAACCAGCGCGCGCTTTGGCAAGCGCTACGCGCTGGCTATATTGCTCGGGTGATTCATGTGCGCCAAGCACCTCTGGCACGTCTGCATTTAACACGGTAAACGCAAGCCCGAGCTGGTTTAGCAGCGCTGCGCGCCGAGGTGAAGCGGAGGCAAGATAAAGTGCAGTGCGCATTTCGGAAAAGGCTCAGCGCAGCACTTTAAGCCTGATCTATATTCCGGCCATGAAACAGTTCTTGAATTTCGCGTTTGACCAAAGTTTCGATCCGATTTCGCTCTTTGTAGGAAAGATCGGTTTTGTTGGCTTCGAATAAGTACGTGTCCAAATCAAAATCTTTAATATGCATTTTGGTGTGGAACATATTTTCTTGATATACGTTGACGTCAAACATTTCATAGCGATTTTTAATCGGCTTATTTAGAAAATCTTGAATAGAATTGATCTTGTGATCGATAAAGTGCTTGCGGCCGCGCACATCACGAGTTGCGCCGCGTACGCGGTAATCGGTAATTACGATATCGGACTCAAAGCTATCAATCAGATAGTTCAACGCTTTTAGCGGTGAAATAACGCCGCAAGTCGAAACATCGATATCTGCCCTAAAAGTCGACATGCCGTTGAATGGATGTGTTTCAGGATAGGTGTGTACGGTTATGTGGCTTTTATCAAGATGCGCAACGACTGTGTCTTTCAAAACTTCTTTCCCAATGTCCGAGCTTTCTAAAATCGGCTGCTCAGAAATCAAAATCGTGACGCTCGCACCCTGCGGGTCATAATCCTGCCGGGCTACGTTTAGGATATTTGCGCCAATAATATCGGCCACATCGGTCAAAATTTGCGTTAAACGCTCCGCGTTGTAGGCTTCATCAATGTACTCTATATAGTTGCTGCGCTGTTCTTCAGTAACTGCGTAACAGATATCGTAAATATTAAATGACAAAGACTTAGTTAAATTGTTGAAACCCTGAAGTTTCAATCGCGGTAAAGGTTTAACCATTGCTGCGGCTCCGTTGGTTGGTTCGGCAAGGGTGCGAAGTATAGCCGCGCAAATGCCGAAACAGGCGAAAAATTCGTGACAGTTTTGGGGTTTCAGTGCAAGACTGCTTACCCCGGCTTGATGATATTTGTTACGACTTGCTATTGCGTACCGCCGAACTCGACCGGCGTTACCGACAACAAAGCGGGCTTGCCGTAATGCATCAGCTCCATTGAGATCGGCGCGCCGGTTTTAGATTGCCCAATAATGCCGCCAAACTGGTTTGATTCGACGATCGGCTTGCCATCGTAAGACAGCACCACGTCACCAACCTGCAAGCCCGCTTTGGCTGCCGGCCCGTCTTTTGTTATTTCAGTAATCAACGCGCCACGCGGTTTTTCAAAACCGAGCTGTTTGGCAAGCTCGACACTGACTTCGTCATAGGTCAAACCCAGCCACGGGCGCGGTAATTGAATGCGTTTGGCGCCAGATTGGCGTGCATCCACCACTTGAATCACAGTGCAGCTGCGCTGATCTTTTTTACAGCGCGCTTGCAAGCCCTGTTCGGCGCGCACTGCGGTGCGGTTGACATGCGTGCGCAGCTGGCCGGCATCGTCTTGGCCAATGGCGATAAATCCGCGTGAGGTAAACGTCGCGCGCTTACATTGATCGCCCGCATCCTGCTTGCAGCGATCTATCGCAACCGCTTCTGCGGCCTCCAGCGTTTGATGCCCAGAGGCGGCCCAGGCAGATTTAGACCACAGATCATTGCTGGTGGTCCATGTGATCACCGCGTAGTGATTTTCGGTTTCGGGTGTAAGCGTCGGGCTGATCACACGTTCAAAATCTGCCGGTACGCTATCCGCTCGCCACGCCATGCTCTCATATACATGCATGGGCGTGCAGCCGGTACTGGCTTGCTCGCATTGCGCGGCGACTTTCGCTTTCGCCTCTGCAGCAGTGGCAGCAAAATCCGCTAACACCGCACCACCATCAGCCATGCTATTGGCGACATAGCCGTTCGTGATGCCCATAGCGATAAAACACGGCACTTGGCCGCTTTGTTGTTGACACGCGGCGAGCACAGCGGATTCAGCATCGGCCTTACTGCGGAAATTCACCGCTACCCAGGCTTCGGCGTAGCGGGGCGTCATCGCCATGGCGAGATAAGAATCGACCCAACCTGCCTGTGGCGCTTGATAGCTTTGCTGGGTGTTGGAGTAGCCCTGATTTTGCTGATTTTGCGCGTCGTACGCATCTTGCTGATCCTGCGCAGCTTGAGCATTCTGCTGCTCTTGTTCTTGCTGGCGCATATAGTTTTCGTGATTTTCTTGCTGCTGGCGATTTTGCGCTTCGATGCGCTGCTGATGCTCCCAATTTTGCTGGTGGATTTGATTCCAATCGGTTTGAGCGTAGGCGCTGCTGGCCAGCAAAAACGCAACACACGCGAATGCTTGGGTTTGTGGGCTTTTGGGATGAATTGGGTTTCGCACGAAAAAATCCATTTAAATAAAATCGATCCTTGATTTTAGCGATGTTTTTAAACAAATTGTTAGGCAAAGTTGGATTGACGCGCTGCGGGTGAACCATGCCGTCAAGCTGCCATGTTCGGTATCGAACAGCGAGCTCAGCCCACAATGTGGAATATCAGGCGGCGCTAGCGAATTCAAAATTGCGGCGTACCTTTGCAAAATTCAGAGCGAACCGTATGAACCGAACTATCTCACTGCGCGATGAAATCATCTATCTAGGCAATGACTTCATCCAATTGCCCAGCACTAACCCTTCGCCTGATACAGCTCCGATTCCGCTGCATGACGATCCGCCGGCGCCGCTGCAAGATGTGCCGCCGCTACCGGTAGAAGATACGCCACCGCTTCCAATGCAAGACACACCACCGAGATTTGACGCTGGATCGATGCTTCAAGAAGGTGTTGATCCAGTACAGCGCGACGCCTTCAACGATGGCTCAGCGGATGCTTAGCCGAGCCTTTAAGTGCGCTGAGCGCACCAAGCCTGAGTGCGTTGAACGTGTCTGACATCAGTCCAAGTAAACTCGTTAGCCCGGTGCTAAACCCTGGCGCGGGAACACCACTGCCGATAGATGAGCGCATCGACGTTCAGGCGCTAGTTCAGGCGTATTACGATCATCAGCCTGACCCAGAAAACCCCTTGCAGCGCGTAGTTTTTGGCACATCAGGCCATCGTGGCAGCGCTTTGGATGCGAGCTTCAATCAATGGCACGTATGGGCGATTGTGCAGGCAATTTGTGATTACCGAAGACATGCGCAGATATCAGGCCCGCTGCACTTGGGGTTTGACACGCATGCGCTTTCGGAACCTGCGTTTGAATCAGCGCTGGAAGTGTTGGCGGCAAATGATGTTGACGTGCGCATTGCAGTAGATGGCGAATACACGCCTACGCCAGTCATTTCCCGCGCCATTTTGACTTATAATCGCGGCCGAACTTCGGCGCTTAGCGACGGCATCGTTATTACGCCTTCGCACAATCCACCCGATGCGGGTGGCTTAAAGTACAACACGCCAAATGGCGGCCCTGCCGACACGAAGGTCACGCGCTGGATTCAAACGCACGCTAATGGGTTGCTGAATCAGCGACTGCGCGGCGTTAGAACCATTCCATTTTCAGCCGCGCTGCATGCCTCAAGCACGCACCCGATCAATTTGTTAGAAAGCTACATAGCCGAACTTGCAGGCGTTATCGATATGGCGGCCATCGCGCGCTCAGGCCTGTGCATTGGGGTTGACTCGATGGGCGGCGCTGGCATCAACTATTGGGCACGCATTGCCGAGCGCTATGGGCTAAATCTGACGCTCATCAACCAGCAGGTTGATCCACAGTTTGGTTTTATGACGCGCGATTGGGATGGCAAAATTCGCATGGATCCGTCCTCACGCTTTGCCATGCAGCCGCTGATCGCCCGCAAAGATCAGTTTGATATCGCCATCGCTTGCGACACCGATCATGATCGCCACGGCGTGGTAACGCCCGAACACGGGCTGCTCAGCGCGAATCACTACCTCAGCGCTGCGCTCGATTATCTAGCGCAACATCGCCCGTTTTGGCGCACTGATGCGAGCGTTGGCAAAACCGTCGTTAGCACGGCGATGCTGGATAAAATTGCAAAGCGGCAGCGCTTAAAGCTCATGGAAACGCCAGTGGGCTTCAAGTATTTTGCCGAAGGTTTGTTAGGCGGCAGTTTGTTGTTCGCCTGCGAGGAAAGTGCAGGCGCAAGCTTCAGCCAAATTGACGGTAACGTTTGGACGACCGATAAAGATGGTATCAGCGCTGCACTGTTAGCGGCGGAAATCACCGCAGTAACCGGCAAAAATCCAGCGCAGCGCTACGCAGAGTTAGAGCACGAATTCGGCGTAATTTATGGTGATCGTATCGAGGCTGTGGCAACGCCATTGCAAAAGCAAAAATTGACGCAGCTTGACGCTAAACAAGTCACCCGTACAGCGCTCGCCGGCGATGCCATCCTCAACGTCATGACGCACGCGCCGGGTGGTGCAGCGATTGGCGGCATAAAAATCGTGAGCGCTCAAGGCTGGTTCGCGGCAAGGCCATCCGGCACTGAAGATATCTACAAGATTTACGCCGAAAGCTTCAATAGCGCCGAACACCTCAACTTAATTTTGACTGATGCTAAGGCGCTGGTTGCGCTGGCTCTGGAAAGCGAGAATGACTAAATCACCCCTCCAGCAAACCCCATTTTTTCCAGAAAATACTGGCGACTTAACGCCAAACGCGCAGATCAATCAGACGCTGGATACAGCACCGAGCGATGACACTGACTGGGCTTCTGCTTCGCATATGCGCACGCTGGTGCTGATGGCAGCAACAGTCATAGGCGCTTATTTTTGCTACGCCATGGCGGCACCGTTTATGCCTGCAATTACCGGCGCGTTTGCGCTCGCGGTATTGTTTGCGCCGATGCAAACGTGGCTTGAGGCTAAAGTAAAAAGCGCGAATTTTGCAGCAGCAATTGCTGTCCTTACCATTGCCTTGATCGTGGTGGTGCCAGCAAGCTTTGTGGCGCAGCGGTTGGTGCGCGAGGCAGCCTCAGGCGCACAGTTGATCGACGCGAAAGTTGAATCTGGCGAGTGGCGACGCAATCTTGCCGCGCAGCCCACATTGGCCCCGATTGCAGCAAAAATTGAAAGTGAGCTCGATCTGCCCGGCGCGATTAAGTCGTTCAATACCTGGCTGACCGGTGCAGCCGGTGCGCTTGTTCGAGGCTCGTTGATACAAGTGATTGGTTTAGCGATGACCTTCTATTTACTGTTTTTCTTTCTTCGCGATCGGCGCACCGCATTGCGGGCCGTGCGCGCACTTTTGCCGATGCAGCAAAGAGAAGTGAGTGCATTATTTCAGCGCGTTGGTGACACGATATACGCCACCATTTACGGTACTTTGGCAGTAGCCGGCGTGCAGGGCATGTTGGGCGGCTTTATGCTGTGGTGTTTGGGCGTGCAAGCCGCTCTGCTGTGGGGAATGGTGATGGCGATTTTAGCCGTGGTGCCGGTGCTCGGCGCGTTCATTGTGTGGATTCCAGCCGCGCTTTTTTTAGCGCTTGAAGGCAGCTGGGGTAAGGCGCTGATTCTTACGCTGTGGGGCGTATTCGTGGTCGGCACCATTGATAATTTATTGCGGCCCATGCTGGTCGGCACTCGACTAAAGCTGCATACGGTGCTGGTGTTTTTGTCGGTTATTGGCGGGCTGGCAGTATTTGGCGCATCCGGGTTGGTGTTAGGGCCGGTGATTTTAACAATAACTATTTTGTTGCTGGAAATATGGTCAAAGCGTGCTGCAAAAAATGAGGCTCAACCGCTATAACGCGCTTCTTGCAGATCAATCTCACGGCCAATTTTTCGCAAAATTACCTGCTTGATTGCGTGCGTTTGTCCGTAGTGAATTGCCGCTTCGCGCTCGGCGTGTAAACCCACTAAGCGAAGTTCGTGTTCAATCCGATCGTTATCACCGTGCTGGGTGGGTTCGGCGGCTTGCGAAGCCAGCGCATCTTCGCGAGCGTAGCGGGCGATTCGATGTCGATAGGTTTTAACGATATGCTCAGCCACCTCTGTGTAGCGCGCATGCTCGTGGCTATCTTTGTCGATAGCCTGCTTGGCGCTGTTGATGGCATTTACGGCTGCTTCGCTTATCGCAGTTCGAAGTTTATTTTCCGCCGCGCCATGCGCCGGATTGGGTGCTTGCTCAAGCCCTTTGATCGCTTGTGGTAAGCCAACGCTGGCCAGCAAGAGTGAAACCAAGATAACGCCCGTTGCTAAAAAAATGGCTAAATCACGGCCTGGAAATTCGCTGCCATCGCCCAGCACCAATGGCAAAGTCAGAACGCCTGCAAGCGTTATGGTGCCACGCGCGCCCGCTAATGACATTGCCAGCACATAGCGCCAATACTTGGGTGCGGCATGCGCATCGGAGTCTATTTGACCAGCCTCTGTTATGCCAAGTTGCCCGGAGTTTGAACGCGCAAAAACCGCGCGCAATGACATCCAAACCCAGACAAAACGCAATACCGCTAGCGCTAAAACAATCGCCAATACGTACGCTGCTAGCCACCAGGGATTTTCATGTCCTGCCGACGCAACCGTTAACGGCGCTGCCGAAAAAATATCGGGAATTTGTTCACCCAACAGAACGAAAATACTGCCGTTGGCAGCAAACTGCACCATATCCCAGACTGCGGTTCGGCGAATCCTAGTGATCGCGTGCCAATGCGTATGTGGCGCAAACCCCATGGTAATTCCCGCCGCTACCGCCGCCAAAATACCCGAGCAGTGGAAATGCTCAGCAATCAAGTAAACGCCCGATGGAATCAGCAGGCTCAGCATGATCTGCGCGCTGCCATCTTCACCCAAAAACACCGTGCTGGTAGCCCACGGCCTGGTAACGATCCAAGTAGTCACCGCGCCAATCAGCAAGCCACCGCAAGCCACCCAAATGAAGTTTAGGCCCGCATCCATCGGCGAAAACGCTCCGGTGACCATCGCTGCAACCGCAAAACGCATGCACACCAATCCAGAGGCATCGTTGAACAGCGCTTCGCCTTCCAAGATGTGCCGCATGCGGGTTGGAATCGGCGTGCGTGCGGCAATTTGCGACACCGCAATCGGATCGGTGGGCGATAGAGCCGCCGCCAGCGCAAATGCAACCGGCAGCGCCAGTGTGGGAATAAGCCAATGGATCAAAAACCCCACGCCCACCACGGTGAACACCACCAGCCCAATCGCTAGCTTGAAAATCGTGCCGGCGTCGCGCCGCAGATCATCCTTGGGAATCCGCCAGCCATCTAAAAAAAGTAGCGGCGGCAATAGCAATAAGAAAAATACTTCAGGGTCAAGCGCAACCGTGGTGAGCGGCGAATAATAAATGCCTACGCCCAAGCCAATTTGCACAAAAGGCGCAGGAATGCCGCTTAACCTTGCCACGCTGCGGCTGGCAACCACCGCCAGCAGCATCACAAATACGATGCCGGTTACTTCCATAGCAAGCGTGAGTTAGGCTATCAGCTTCAGCGGCAACCTAGGGTTAAAGTCAGTCCAGACGCCATAGCTAAGCTGACCAGCAGTCAATTCAACATCGCTCGCGCCTTGAGCAATCAAAATTTGCGACGCCTGATTTTGTAATTCCTGGTCGCCTGCGATCACCGCTACTAAGGTTCCTGATTGCCTATGCCTAGCTTCTTGACTCGCCATGATTTTCTCAGCAGTGGCAGTTGTTGCATCGCCTTCCATACTGTCTAACACGCCATACAGCGAGCCGCCATAAGCACCGACGCCGACGGCCGCAGCCGCCACCATTGGACCTAAAACCGGCAGCGTTGCCAGCGCGATCACTGCGCCAATCGCCCCGCCCACGGCCGCACCAGAAAGCGCACCAGCACCGCCCTCGGGTACTTTGGTCTCACTAGCATCGGGCGCAAGCGGGGTAGCCTCGCTGGCTGGTCTATCCAAATGATGCCCTGGCAGCTCTACCTTGAAAAAGCTGATCTGATCCGACGCAAAACCTGCGCTAGCCAGTGCAGCAACCGCAAGTTTTGCTTGGTTGTGATCAGTAAAATTACCGTTGACGATACTGCTCATGAGTCGATTTCCTTATTCGAATTGGGATAAAAGCAAGCTTCCTATTGATAGCCAACGCCTTGCACATAATCGCGCAGCAGCGCCTCTTCATATTTCTCGTCGACCAATATTGCGCCGAGCGCATCATGTGCATTAACGACGCCCAACGGCAGACCCTTTTCATCCAACACCGGAATATGCAGCAAGTGCCGCGCTTTCATCAAGGCGACTACTTTTTCCAAATCATCGCTTGGCAGACATGACGTCACTTGGGTTTGCATGATGTCTTTCGCTTTAGATAGTCCAGTAATCGGTGAAGGATTAGCAATGTATTGAACAAGATTAGTCTTGGTGATGACTCCTGCCATTGCGCCTTCCGCTGTGCACACCACCACCAAACTCACCTGTGTTCCCGTCAACAGCTTTGCTACGTCTTGCAAGCTAGTGTCTGCGCTCGCTTTCGCCAATCTAAGCTTTGTTGTCGCCTCAATACTTCCGACCGTCTTGGAGCTCATCGCTGATCGCCTTGCATGATTCAGGAAGGAGAATAGTCTTGTGAGTGGATCAGCTTCTGTGTGGTGGCGCGCTTAGGTTGGCTCAGCCACTTTTGCCGTCAAAGCGCCGTTTGGGTTAATAAGTTACGGAGTAAATGGTCCCGCGCTCTCGTGCGCTACCAGACAGATGCAAAGCAACAGATAGGCTATCAATTCAGTCTTTTTGGGTGCGCGTATGAAACTTGGCAAAAAGAGGTTTTGGGGCCGAACGTCGCTGCTTAAAAAAATCTTGCGCATCACGAAGATGAACTTTGGGGCTTGGCATGAAGAACGCTTCAACCCTATCGAAGTGGATGCTCTGGCGCCGCTTCGTGCCGAGCTTTTGAGCGTAGATCAGCTGATTGACTATGGCAAAACATTGGCGGCGCAGCATACGGTTGAACCTGCGGATAGAGCTGATCGATTGCTGCTGCGCTTGGCGGACAATAGCGCGGCATTGCGAGATGCGTTTAGTCGTTTGACCGAGCTAGAAACGCAGTCTGGAAGCGCAACTGAAGCTACGCAGCAAGCGAGCGATACGCAAACGATTTCCGTCCCGGCCATTTCCCCGGCAAGCGAATGGTTTCTGGATAATTTTTATCTGATTGAAGAACAAATCATCACCGCAAAAGCGCATTTGCCGCGCGGCTACAGCCGTGAGCTACCACAACTTGCGAGCGGCCCTTCCACGCAGTTGCCGCGCGTCTACGATATTGCGTTGGCGGCGATTTCGCACAGCGATGGCCGGCTTGATATGCCTATGCTGCAAAAATTCATTGAAGCCTATCAATCCGTTACGCCGCTGGCGTTAGGTGAGCTGTGGGCGATTCCGATCATGCTGCGTTTGGCGCTGATCGAAAATCTCAGGCGGGTGGCAACACGCATTTTGATTGATCGGCAGGTTTTGCTAGAGGCGAATCACTGGGCCGCGCAGATGATTGATACCGCTGAGCATGATCCGAAGAATTTGATTGTGGTCATTGCTGACATGGCGCGCGCAAATCCGCCTATGGTGAGCGCGTTTGTGGCGGAGCTTGCGCGCCGTTTGCGCGGCCATGGGCAGGCGCTCACACTGGGTTTGAACTGGATCGAACAGCGTTTGGCAGAATCGAGCTTAACGATAGATCGCTTGGTGCTGGCGGGCAATCAGCAGCACGCCGCTGATCAGCTTTCCATCAGCAATAGCATCGGTAGCTTGCGGGTTTTAGGCGCAGCCAACTGGCAGGAATTCGTCGAGTCATTAAGCCACGTTGAAGCGATTTTGCACGCAGATATCGATTGCACTTACGGCAAGATGGACTTCGCCACCAGGGACAGTTATCGCCATGTGATTGACCGGCTAGCCAAGGCAAGTGACTACTCGGAGCTTGACGTCGCTCGCACTGCAATCAAACTGGCACAAGCGGCCAGTAGCGCGCCTCGCCAGCACGTCGGCTATTATTTGCAAGGCGCGGGCTTGCCAGATTTGGAGCAAACAATCGCCGCAAAAATAAGCTGGCAAGATCGCCTAACGCGGGCGGTGGCGCACTATCCGCTTACCCTGCACTTTGGTTCAGCATTGATGCTTAGTTTGCTATTTACCGGGGCGTTACTCAAGCACGCGGCTGCGCAAGGCACGAGCGGCTGGGCGCTGCTGGCATTGGCGGCGCTTTGCTTGCTGTGTACTTCACAGCTGAGCTTGAGCTTGACCAATTTATTCGCCACGCTGATTGCACGGGCTAAACGCCTGCCACGCATGGACTTTGCGCAGACCTTTGGCGCGCCCACGTCGGGCGTGCAAAGCTTGAGTGCGCTTGGTGCGAATTCCAACTTAGCCGCGCCCGCAATTTCCGGCGTGCCGCTTGCCATGAAAACGCTCGTTGTGGTGCCTTCGATGTTGAGCGGTGCGGCAGAAATTGAAGCGCTGCTCGAAGCATTGGAGGTGCGCTTTTTAGGCAATCAAGATGCGCACATCTATTTTGCGCTGCTGACGGATTACCTTGATGCAAACGCGGGTTCACTAGCCGGTGATGCAGCGCTTTTGTCGCTCGCCGAACAAGGCATCATCGGCCTTAATCGAAAGTATCGGCAGCATGAGTTTCAAAATGGTGCGCCGCTTGGTGCGGATCGCTTTTTCCTGATGCATCGGCCCAGGCTCTGGAATGCCAGTGAAGGCGTTTGGATGGGCTATGAGCGAAAACGCGGCAAGCTCAGTGCACTAAATGCGCTTTTGCGCAGCCATGGATCACAGACGTCGAATTCACAGCATTCGGGCGCGCAGCATTTTGAAAAAATTGTCGGTGATCTAGCTAGCCTGAGCAAGGTCAAATACATCATCACGCTGGACACCGACACTGAGCTGCCGCGTGATGCGGCAAGGCAGTTTATTGGCGCTATGGCGCACCCGCTGAATCAGCCACAGATCGATTCGGCGCTGCAGCGCGTCACCCGCGGCTACGGCATTTTGCAGCCGCGCATGTCGGCCAGCTTATCTGGGCGTTCCATCTACGCGCGGCTGTGTTCGAGCGAGCCTGGCATTGATCCTTACACAAGATCGGTTTCGGATGTCTATCAAGACGTGTTTAGCGAGGGCTCGTTCATTGGCAAAGGCATCTACGATATTGACGCATTCGAGCAGGTGCTTGATGGCCGCTTTCCAGAGAATAGAATTCTAAGTCATGACTTGCTAGAAGGCTGCTACGCTAGATCAGGGCTGATTAGCGATGTGCATTTGTATGAGCAATATCCAGCCAGCTACCTAAGCGATGTCAGCCGGCAAGCGCGCTGGGTTCGCGGAGATTGGCAAATCGCTCAGTGGTGTTTGCCGCGCGTGCCGGCGCCGGGCGTCTTGCAGGTCAGTCATAAAAGCCGGGCTTGGAATCCACTCTCAAAATTGTCACGCGGGAAAATATTCGACAATCTGCGCCGCTCATTGGTACCTTTTGCGCAGCTGACGTTAGTTGGTCTAGGCATTGCCGTGATGTCAGATCCCTGGTTCTGGAGCCTTGCCGTGCTAGCCATGCTGCTGCTGCCAGGTTTTTTTGGCAGCTTGCTGAGTCTGGTTCGCTGGCCTGCGCAGGTGCCGTTAAAACAGCATGTGCGTAGTGTTTTCATCAATAGCGTGCGCAGCTTGGCGCTAACGGGGTTTCGCATTGCAAGCCTGCCTTTTGAGGCTTACTTCAATACGGATGCGATAGTTCGCGCCTGTTGGCGCATGCGTATTTCGCACCGAAAATTGCTGGCGTGGCGAACGTCCAGCAGCACCGCAGGATTTGAGGCTAGCGTGGCGAAAAGCTACGCTACGATGTGGGCTGCGCCAGCTTCGGGGCTGTTGCTGCTATTGCTTAGTACGGGCGATTTGACGCGGATAAGCGCGGCGGCATTTTGGGCCCTGCTGTGGTTGGCGGCGCCTTACTTAGCCTGGCGCTTAAGCTTGCCACTGACTGAAAAAGTCGCTCACCTCGATCAGAATCAGCACATATTTTTACGCAAAATTGCGCGCAAAACCTGGGCCTATTTTGAGCGTTTTGTGGTGGCCGGCGAACACCACTTGCCACCGGATAATTATCAACTGCACCCAGGCCCGGTGATTGCGCATCGCACGTCACCTACCAATATGGGATTGGCGCTGCTGGCGAATTTATCAGCGCATGATTTTGGCTTTATCAGCAGTAAAGCCCTGCTGCAACGCACGTCAGACGCGCTTTCAAGCATGCAGCGATTGCCGCGCTATCTTGGGCATTTTTATAACTGGTATGACACGCAAAGCTTAGCTACCTTAGCGCCGCGCTATATCTCGACTGTCGATAGCGGCAATCTAGCGGGGCACTTGCTTACGCTGCGCAGCGGCCTACTGGAGCATTTGCAGCTCCCCATTTTTGGACAGCAAACGCTGCAAGGCCTGCAAGACACCTTCAGCGTAGTGGAAGATGCCACGCCGCACATGCAGCGTAGCCGATTAGATCGATTGCGTGCACTGCTTGCGCGCGCACTGGCATTACAAAGCACCGCAATGCTAGCGCCACGCGCGCTGGCTGATGTTTTGCAGGATCTGGTCGATGCGGGCGAAGCGCTTACGCGGCAGATTGATATTTTGCTGGAGCCCAATGCGGGAAGCTGGACTGAGGCACTGAACCTGCAAATACAAGGCGCATCAATTGAAGTCGATTTGCTCATGCCTTGGTTGCGTATGGATGAGCCTGATTTAATGCGGGAAAATTTGTCTCAAGAAAATTTCGCCCTTCTGCAAGCCCTGTCAAATGCGGCTAGTTTGCAAGATATTGCTGCGCTTTCTAAGCTGCTTGCGCCAATGCTGAGTAAATCAGCGCAGACGCCTTTGTTAGCCGAGCCAAACCCGTGGCTCGCGCGCATTCGATCAGCCGTTGCTAGCGCAAGCATTGAGGCACAAGCGCGCATCGAAAATGCTAGCGCGCTTGCACTTATTGCGGATCAGCTTTGCCAGATGGATTATGAGTTTCTTTACGATCACCCGAGAAAGCTGCTGGCGATCGGATTTAATGTCGATGATCAGCGACGCGATAGTGGCTATTACGATTTGCTTGCTTCTGAAGCGCGCCTGGGATACTTCATGGCTATCGCGTTTGGCCAAGTTCCGCAAGCGAGCTGGTTTGCCTTGGGTCGCTTGCGCACCAATTTGGGCGGCGCGCCGATTTTGATGTCGTGGAGCGGCTCGATGTTTGAGTACTTGATGCCGATGCTGGTCATGCCGAGCTACAGGGGCACGCTACTCGATGAATCTTGCCAAGCTGCGGTCAGCCGACAAATTGGCTTCGGCAGCGAGCATGGGCTGCCCTGGGGCGTTTCAGAATCAGGCTATAGCAAGCTAGATGCGAATTTGAATTATCAATACCACGCGTTTGGTGTGCCGGGATTAGGGCTCAAGCGCGGCTTAGCCAGTGATTTGGTCGTAGCGCCGTATGCCTCTGCGCTCGCGCTGATGGTGCAGCCGGAAGCTGCGTGCGAAAACTTGCAGCGCTTTGCCAAGATCGGCATTGAGGGTAACTTTGGTTTTTTTGAGGCAGTGGATTACACGCCAGCACGAATCGCGCGCGGGCAGTCAAGCGTAGTGGTGCGCTCGTTCATGGCGCACCATCAAGGTATGAGCCTGCTTAGTATTGCGCACCTTTTGCAAGCCCAGCCTATGCAGCGGCGCTTCATCAGCGATGCCCGCGTGCAGGCCACGCTGTTGCTGCTGCAAGAGCGCATTCCGAAAGATGCGATCTTTCATCAGCGCTTGGTCGATACCACCGCTGCATTATTTTCCGATGCGCAAATGCAGCTCAATTCCGCATCAATGGGCGCCCATACGCTCAGCCCGTGCGTACAGCTGCTATCAAACGGGCGCTATCAGGTCATGCTCAGCAATGCCGGCAGCGGTTATAGCCGCTGGCAAGCCGGTAGCGATGTTGATGCCGGCGCGCCGCTTAGTGTCACACGCTGGCGTGAAGATGCCAGTTGTGATCATTGGGGCACATTTTTCTATCTTAGAGATGCAAACAGTGGTGAATTTTGGTCCGCTACGCATCAGCCGACCTGTAAGCGGGCAGACAGTTATGAGGCGATTTTTAGCGAAGGCCGCGCCGAGTATCGCCGCCGCGATCACCAAATAGATTGCGCCATGGAAGTCGTCGTATCACCCGAGGACGATATCGAAGTGCGCCGCATCACGTTAACGAACCGCGCCAGCAGCACGCGCACGATTGAGCTGACCAGCTACGCCGAAATCGTACTGGCACCGCAAATGGCAGAGCAAACGCAGCCCGCGTTTAGCAATCTATTTGTACAAACTGAAATCGTGCCCACACGCCGGGCTGTTTTGTGCAATCGCAGGTCACGCTCCAGCGGCGAAGCACCCGCGTGGATGTTTCATCTCCTGGCGACTAATGGGGATGCCATCACGCAGATCAGCTTTGAAACGGACCGCATGCGCTTTATCGGGCGTGGGCAAAATTTGGCTGCGCCTGCCGCGTTAGCCGACTCAACCAAGATGCTGGCCGGCAATTCGCTATCGAATACGCAAGGCTCGGTGCTTGATCCGGTTGCCGCAATCCGGTGCAGCATTACGCTATTGCCCGGTCAATCCGCATCGGTAGATTTTGTCTGTGGCGCAGCCACAAGTCGGGAGAGCTGCATGCAGTTGATTGCGCGCTATCAAGATCGTCATCATTCAGATCGTGTGTTCGATCTGGCTTACACGCATGCCAGTATTTTGCTGCGCCAGTTGGACATCAGTGAAGCCGATGCAGCGCTGTATCGCCGGCTTGCCGGGCATATGCTGTACCCCAACTCGGTGATGCGTGCAGAAGCACAGGTGCTGCTGCAAAACCGGCGTGGGCAATCGGGCCTCTGGGGCTTTTCGATTTCCGGTGATTTGCCGATCATGCTGCTCAAAATTTCTGACAGCAATCACATCGCGCTGGCGCAGAGCGTCATTTCGTGCCACAACTACCTAAAGCTCAAAGGCTTAGGTTTTGATCTAGTGATCTTGAATGAGGATCACGCGGGTTATCGCCAGCGCCTGCAAGATCAAATCAACGCGCTGATGGCCAATGGCACGCAAATTAAAGGCGTTGATCGAAGCGGCGCCGTTTTCGTGCGCGCGGGCGATCAAATATCCAATGAAGATCGCATTTTGTTGCAGGCGGTAGCGCGCGTTATCATCGATGACAGTCAAGGCAGCTTCGCCGAACAGGTGGGTAAAAGGCCGGCTGCCAAGCCGCGCGTGCCGCGCCTGCATAAGACGCAAAGCGCAAGGCCCGCACCGCAGGCGCTAGCGCCTATGCGCAACGACCTTATTTTGAGCAACGGCATTGGCGGATTTAGCGCTGATGGCAGCGAATATATTATAACCAGCCGTGCAGGACAGCTGCCGCCGCTGCCTTGGGTCAATGTGTTAGCTAACGAACAATTCGGCACAGTGATTTCCGAGCGCGGCTTAAGCTACAGCTGGAGCGAAAACGCGCGCGAATTCAGGTTAACGCCCTGGAGCGATGACCCGGTCGGTGCGAGCGGGGGCGAAGCGTTTTACTTGAGAGATGAGCAAAGCGGTCATGTGTGGGGCCCAGCGCCCGCACCCGTGGTTAGCACAGATACATCGACTCACACCACGCGGCACGGCTTTGGCTACAGCATTTTTGAACACGTTGAAGATGGCATCGAATCTGAGCTAACCGTATACGTCGATTTGACTGAAGCGGTGAAATTCTCGGTGCTGAAGCTGCGAAATAAATCAGGGCGCGCACGAAAGCTGTCCGCCACAGGATTTGTCGAATGGGTGCTGGGCGATCTAAAAAGCAAAACCGGTATGCACATTTGCACTGAGATTGACGCTAGCAGCGGCGCGATTTTTGCGCGCAATCATTACAGCACCGAATTCGCTGATCGCATTGCGTTTTTTGATGTGGATGACGTACACCGAACCCTGAGCGCTGATCGCGCCGAGTTTATCGGGCGTAACGGCTCGCTAGCCGCACCAGCGGCGATGTCGCGCGCTTGGCTTTCCGGGCGCGTGGGTGCCGGGCTTGATGCTTGCGGGGCAATTCAAGTGCCGTTTGAATTGGCGGATGGCGCTGAGCGGCAGATTATTTTTCGCTTGGGCGCCGCAAATAGCGTCATGCAAGCGCGCAGCCTCAGCATGCGATTGCGCGTGCCGGGCTCTGCGCGCGCCGCGCTGAATCGTGTGCGCAATTACTGGCAGCACACACTGGCAGCGGTGCAAGTGCAAACGCCGGATCCGGCGTTCAATGTACTGGCGAATGGCTGGTTGGTTTATCAATCGTTGGCGTGTCGATACTGGGCGCGCAGTGGCTTTTATCAGTCCGGCGGCGCGTTCGGCTTTCGCGATCAGCTGCAGGATGTAATGGCGCTAGTACACGTCGAACCTGCGCTGATGCGCACGCATTTAGTGCGCGCCGGTGCAAGGCAATATCCAGAAGGTGATGTGCAGCATTGGTGGCACCCGCCAACTGGGCGCGGCGTGCGCACGCGCTGTTCGGATGATTATTTGTGGCTGCCATTAGCCTGCGCGCGCTACTCCGGCGTAACCGGCGATTTCAGCGTGTTCGACGAATCGGTGCCGTACTTATCCGGGCGCATGTTGAGCGTGGGCGAGGAGTCCTATTACGATCTACCTGGCCGCTCAGGGGAAGCGGGTAGCTTGTACCAGCACTGCGTGCGCGCCATCGAACACGGCCTGCGTTTTGGTACGCACGGCCTGCCGCTGATGGGCTCAGGCGATTGGAACGATGGTATGAATTTAGTCGGTATTGAAGGCAAAGGTGAAAGCGTTTGGCTCGGCTTCTTTCTCTATCACGTGTTGAATGAGTTCATGCCTATTTGCATATCGCGCGGTGACGCGGCCTTTGCTCAGCGGTGCGAACAAGCGGCCTCATTTCTCCGTAAAAACATCGAAGCCGGCGGTTGGGACGGCGCCTGGTATCGGCGCGCGTATTTTGACGACGGCGCGCCGCTAGGCGCATCCGAGAACCGTGAATGCAGCATCGATTCGATTGCGCAAAGCTGGTCGGTGCTGAGCGGCGCGGGCGATAAGGCGCGTGCGCAAAGTGCAATGCAAGCGCTCGATCAGCGCCTGGTTCGTAGAGATGCTCAGCTCGTGCAATTGCTGGATCCGCCGTTTGATCCATCGGCCCATGCCGACCAGCGCGGGACCGATCAGCGCGGTGCCAGCCAACATCCAGGCTACATTGCAGGCTACGTGCCGGGCGTGCGGGAAAACGGTGGTCAGTACACGCACGCAGCCATTTGGGCCGCGATGGCCTTCGCCAAGCTGGGTGATCATTCAAAAGCGTGGGAGCTATTGAATATGATCAATCCGATCAACCATTCCAACAGCCCTGAGGCAATGGCAATCTACAAGGCCGAGCCTTATGTGGTCGCAGCCGACGTTTACGCCGTGGCGCCACACGTGGGCCGCGGCGGCTGGAGCTGGTACACCGGATCGGCAGGCTGGCTGTATCGATTGATGCTGGAATCTTTGCTTGGCTTGCAGCGCGTTGGAGATCATTTGAGCATCATGCCGTGCCTGCCAGCAAGCTGGAACGACTACTCGATGCGCTATCGCTTTGGCGCTACGAGTTATCAGATCAATGTTAGGCGGCAAGCGCAGCCTTCAGATTCGTTGAACCCACCGAACACGCAATATCGGCTCGACGGCGTTTTACTAGCGGACGAATTTGTTGTGCTGATAGATGATGGAAAGGTGCATGTGGTGGAGGTTGGAATTTGAGGGTGGAATGGGTGGTGAGGTACCTCGTCATCCCCGCGCAGGCGGGGACCCAGTACAGGTGTCAAAGATTCGTTCTTATTCCAAAAGCACAGTAATCTGCGCATCTTTAAACTACCAAGCACGTTTAAAGTTCGGCGACCCTGGGTTCCCGCCTGCGCGGGAATGACGATACCGTGCTACTGGGCTTTCAATGGTTTTAAACCAGCCGAATCAATTTACAACTGGCCCACGCAAAAAAACCTACCGATGCCGATAGGTTTTTCTCAACGCATCAAATGCTCAGTCAAAACTACATTCGATAAATCTGCCCATCGTCAATGCGCACGCGATCGCCGGTTTGCAAATCGTCAATGCGATCATAATCGGCGGTGTAATCACGGCCGTTATTCATGCGCACGCTGACGCGGAATATTTCGCCGTCGCGCTTGTTGCGGCGCTCGATATTGTTGCCGATTACCGCGCCGCCAATTGCGCCTGCGCCGGTGGCTACCTTGCGGCCATTGCCATCGCCAACTTGATTGCCAATCGCGGCACCCAAAATCGCGCCTAAAATCGCACCGCCGCCAGAGCTGCGGCCGCGCACCTCAATGACTTCAATCCGGCTGACGGTGCCATAGAGGGACTCATCACGATCATCGTATTGCACTTCACGGCCGCGCGATTCATAACCCTGGGAATCGTATCCCTGCGAATCGTAGCTAGAACATGCGCTCAGCACGCTCAAAACGCCGACTGTGCCGACACCGCTTATGATGTGGAGTATTTTGTTTTTCATCTCAATTCCTTTAGGTCTGCTACGAGGGATTGAGTATGCGAGCCGATGCCGTTGAACTCTGTGCGCTAGCCTGCATAGTCGAGCCGCGCTAAAAATCTGGGCTGCAAAAAAATCTGCTACTCCCAATCTGCCTCAAGCAACTGCCAGCGATTCTCCTCAAAGCGCCAAATCGTGCGGGCATTGAGCAGCTGGTCATTGCTGGGCAGCAGGCCGCTGCCATCGGTCACTAACAAACCCAAGCTCACAATCGCTAGCTCGCCTTTCATCTCAACCGCTGTGCTGGTGCGCGTCACGCCTAAATCTTGTGTACGCATAATCACGGCGAGTAGATAGCGCCTGAGATCATCTCTTGTCAAACTATTGCTCTGGCCGCTAAAACGCGCGCTGACGTGTTCGACCACGCCATCTAATTTGCGCGCTTCGCCTGCGGCTTGCATCTTATCAATGGTTTCCCGCAGCAGTGTTTCGGTAGGGGATTTGCTGCACCCCATGAATGCCAAGTGCAGCAAAATTAGCAAGATTCCTAAGCACCTTGAGCTAAACATGTGAGGGCAATGGAACCGTTGATTTAGCATAAGGGTTAACCCTCAACCTCGAGCGCATCAACTCGCTGCAGCCCACGTGGCAATAATGCACCGCGCTGCGCGCGTTCACCACGATACAGCGCTAGATCAGCACCTTTGAGTTTAGTCGTACGGCCACCGGCCACCACCACCAGCGTTTGGCCCTGGGTAAATGCGGTGACGGCGACAACCCGCTCGGTAGCGCTTTTTGCGGCTGGTACGCCAATGATTTTATTGCCCTTGCCTTTGTCCAGCTCTGGCAGTTCGCTCAGCGCAAACACCAGCAGATGCCCGGCAGTGGTCACAGCGGCGACTAAACATTCGGCAATCGGCGCGTTCAATAGTACCGGCGCTAACACTTCCGCGCCTTCGCTCAAATTCAGCAGTGCTTTGCCGGCTTTATTGCGGCTGAGCAAACTCTCATAGCGCGTTACAAAGCCATAGCCTTGACTGCTGGCGAGCAACAATCCGCGCTCGGAATCTGCTGCCAGCGCATAAACAAAACGCGCGCCGGTTGGTAGGCTAAATCGACCCGTGAGTGGTTCGCCCTGGCCGCGCGCGGAGGGCAGCGAATGCGCTGGCGTGGCGTAGGCGCGCCCAGTGGAATCCAAAAATGCGGCCTGTTGATTGCTGCGTCCTCTGGCGAATGACAGCAGCTTGTCGCCTTCACGATAGCTTAGGCTAGCGGCGTCAATTTCAACGCCTTTGGCAGCGCGTGCCCAACCTTTTTCCGACAAGATAATCGTAACCGGTTCGCTCGGGGTCAGTTCTTGTTCGCTGAGCGCGCGGGCTGCATTGCGTTCGACAATCGGGGAGCGGCGCGCATCGCCGTGGGTTTTAGCGTCTGCTTCCAACTCGCGCTTGACCAGATTTTTCATGCGCAATTTTGATCCCAGCACACCTTCAAGCTGTTCTTTTTCCGCCTCAAGCTCGGCCTGTTCACCGCGAATTTTCATCTCTTCAAGCTTGGCGAGATTGCGCAGCTTGGTTTCTAGGATCGATTCGGCTTGAATTTCTGTCAGATCAAAGCGCGCAATCAGCGCGGCCTTCGGCTCATCCTCGGTGCGCACAATGCGGATGACTTCATCTAAATTCAAATAGGCAATTAGCAAACCGACCAGAATGTGCAATCTGCGTTCGACTTTCGCAAGCTTGAATTCCAGCCTGCGCCGCACGGTGGCGATGCGAAAGCCCAGCCATTCTGACAGGATTGTTTTGAGATCTTTGACGTGTGGCAGGCGATCCAGGCCAATCAAGTTCATATTGACCCGATAGCTTTTTTCCAGATCGGTAGTGACGAATAGATGCCCCATCAGCTCATCGACATCAACCCTGGTGCTGCGCGGAATCAGCACGATCCGCACCGGCGTGGAATGATCGCCCTCGTCGCGCGCGTCCTCTAGCATCGGCAGCTTTTTCAGGCGCATTTGCTCAGCGATTTGCTCCATTATTTTAGCTGGGCTAACCTGGTGCGGCAGCGCGCTGATGACGATGTTGTTATTTTCCTTACGCCAAACCGCGCGCTGGCGCACCGCGCCGTTGCCGGTTTCGTACATCTTCAGCAAGTCCGCTTTTGGCGTGATGATCTCAGCGGCGGTGCAAAAATCCGGGCCTTGAATGTGCTCACACAAATCTCGCACGCTGGCGTCTGGATCATCCAGCAAGCGAATGCAGGCGGTGACCATTTCCCGCACATTGTGCGGTGGAATATCGGTCGCCATGCCGACTGCAATGCCGGTCGTGCCGTTCAACAAGATATGCGGCAAGCGCGACGGCAGCCAAATTGGCTCTTCTTCCTTGCCATCGTAGTTGGCTTTCCAATCGACCGTGCCTAGATCCACTTCATCCAGCAGCGTACTGGCAAATTTGGTCAGCTTGGCCTCGGTGTAGCGCATCGCAGCGAAGCTTTTAGGATCATCGGGCGAGCCGAAATTGCCCTGCCCTTCAATCAGCGGATAGCGAAACGCGAACGGCTGCGCCATCAGCACCAGCGCGTCATAACAGGCGGAATCGCCGTGCGGGTGATATTTACCGATCACATCACCGACGGTACGGGCGCTTTTCATCGGTTTGGAGGTGTAATCCAGCCCCAACTCTTTCATAGAAAAGATAATGCGACGCTGCACCGGCTTTAGGCCATCGCCGATAAACGGCAGCGCGCGATCCAAAATCACGTACATCGAATAGTTCAAATACGCCTGTTCGGCGTAGTCCTTCAACGGCATTGCATCAAAACTTTGGAAATTACTCATGAATCAAATTGCTCAAAAGGTGCGTCTGGCGAATCGGCAAGTTTAGCGCTTGAACGAGGGTTCGTGGTAAGTCCTAAGCTTGACGAAGAATAAAACCATGAAGCCTTAAGCGACTAAGCACCGAATTAACAACACTTAACTGCAACGCGCTCCGAGGGGCTCAGGGCAAACGGTCTTAGGACTTGTTCGTCAACAACTTGGGTTGACTGTGCGATTGGCTGAAACATTGTTGCCACTGAGAGCATTTTTTCGCCTAGCAACACACAGGGCGCTATTGCTCTAATCAAAACTACCCACCCGCCCCCGAATCCTGCCTAGCAATCAGCTGCGGCTTGGCTAACAAATAACCCTGAAGCTCATCGCAGCCGAGTTTGCACAAGATCGCTAACTGGCTTTCGCGCTCAACACCCTCGGCTAGCACTTTAAGATTCAGCGCGTGCCCCATGCGAATCACCGCCTCGACTAAGGATCTGGATCGGCTATTGCTTTCAAGCTCGGCGACGAAGCTTTTGTCAATTTTGATACGATCAATTGGCAGCTGTTGGATGTGCGAAAGCCCAGAATAACCGGTGCCGAAATCGTCAAGCGCAAAGCTAATGCCTAAATCACGCAGCGCATTCATGATCGACACCAGTCGTTCGCTGCGGTTTGAAGCAATGCTTTCGGTGACTTCTAACTCAAGCCGATTCGCAGGGAATTTTGATTCCGCAAGCGCTCGGCGGATCTCTTCAATCAGCGTCATGCGATCAAGCTGCAGCGCCGACAAATTCACGCTCAAACGCAGCGGTGATGGCAGTAATTTTTGCGCTAATCGCAGTGAAAGTCGAAGAACATAGCTGCTTAGCTCATGAATTAAACCCGACGATTCCGCCACTGGAATAAAGCGATCTGGCGAGATCATGCCCAGCTCTGGATCTTCCCAGCGAGCGAGTGCTTCTACGCCGGTTTTGACACGCGTTTTGGCATCGAATACCGGCTGAAACGCAATTTGAATCTGCTTGTTTTTCAGCGCGCGGCGCAGCCCAGCTTCCAGCAGCATTTGCTCGTGCGCGCGCTGACGCTGGCTGTCAGCAAAAAAGGCGTATTGATTGCGGCCGCGCTCTTTCGCGCGAAAGGTGGCGGCGTCGGCGGCTTTAAGCAGCTGAGCTACATTGCTGCCATCCGCTGGAAATATCGCAATCCCTACGCTAAAGCTTGCGCTCAATTCACGCGAGCCAATTTGAATCGGCTGCTCGACCGAGCCGAGCAAAGCTCTGGCTTGTTTCGCCAACGACATTTGATCAAGCGCTGCGGCATCTTGGCCAATGGCGACAAATTCATCGCCGCCGACCCTGCCGATCATCGAAAATCCGGGCAGTAAACTCAGGCGTCCAGACACTTGCAGTAACAACAAATCGCCCTCCGGATGCCCGAGTGAATCATTAACCCACTTGAAGTTATCCAAATCCAAATAGAACAGCGCAAAGGGTTTTTCTGGATGCGCGAGGCGCCGTTCAATCGCGCTGATCACTAAATTGCGATTCGGCAGACCGGTCAGTGCATCAAAAAAAGTTAAGTTTTGCACCTGCGCGTTTGCGCGAGTGAGTTCTTCATTCGAGTCGTGCAAGCGCTTTTCCAAGTCGCGATTCGCGCTGGCTAGCTCGGCTTGTAGCTGACTAAACACGGTTAAATCACGGATTGTGCCCATCAAATAAGCCTGTCCGTCCATAATGACGCGGCATTTTTTGGTTTCAATAATGCGGGTTTGCCCGTGCGTGTCGGTGTGGCGTTCGAGATTGATGTTGTCGACACCAGAACTCAACACCGCATCATCGGCTTGCCAAAACACAGCGGCTTCCTCGGCTGGGGAAAAGTCGTAGTCGGATTTGCCGAGCAACAGCGCTCTGGGCTGGCCGACAAGCTCACAAAACGCTTGATTCACTAGGATCCATCGATGCGCTTGATCTTTCAGGAAAACTGGATCAGGCAGGCGCTCTATCAGCATGGCAAGCTGATTTTCGAAGCTAAATGTGACGGGCGCGTTCATGCCTCATGATGCTTGATTCAAATGCCGTGTCAACATCGAATTGACGGCTCATTGTAATTTTTGACCCAAGAATTTGGGCATTAGGCTAACGCTTCAACCAGCTAGCGGGATCAATCGCCAGGCTTTTACGGCGCAGCTCGAAATGTAGCGCGGGCCCAGCTGAATTGAGCTCAGTCGCGCCGACCCGAGCAATCACATCGCCAGTGTTTATCCAATCGCCCTCAACTTTCAGCAGCGTTTCGCAATGCCCGTATAGGCTCAAAAAGCCATCGCCGTGATCGACAATAGCGAGCAGCCCAAGTCCTCGCAGCCAGCCCGAAAACGCGATTCGACCACCCGAAACCGAGCGCACTGGCGCACCCTGCGGCGCCGCAATTAACAAACCATTGGCCCGGCGCCCAAGCTCACTAACAGCGCCAAATTCCCGAGTAACTACGCCGCCTTGCACCGGTAAAAAAAGCGCGCCTTTTTGGCTGGCAAAACTTTTACTACTCGGTAAATCCTTTGGAATATCGGCTAGCAAATCACTGAGTTGCCCTAACAGATTATTGAGCGCTTCAGTGTCGGCATTGAGGCGTTGCAGTTCATCCGCGCCGGTCGCAAGCTCTGCCTGCAAAACGATTAATAACTCGGCGCGCGCGCTTCGCCCCGCTTTGAGTTCGGCGGTCTTTTTCGATTCTTGCAAAATTAAGGCGCCGTAAGCAGTTGTTTTTTCTTGAATTTGAGCGCGAATTTGAGTCAACTCGCCAAGCGCTAGCTTGATCTTTTCGATAACTTTAATGCGCGCCTGGTTGACGTAGGTGTGATACGCCAAAACGCGCCCGACTTGCGCTACTTTCGACTGGCTCAGCGCCAATTTGACCTGCTCTAGCTGGCCAATCGCATACGCCGAGCGCAGCAATCTGGCAAGCTGTTGGCGCTCGGCTTCCAAGTCGAGCTCAAGCAGATACTTGCGATCATTGAGCGCAGTTAGTTCGATCTGTGCAGCTTGGATATCAGCAGTCAACGCCAGCACAGCTCTCGCGCTTTCGGCTATCGCTAAGTCGGCGGCTTGCAGCGCGCGCTCGGCGTCACTTTTCTCGGAATCTTTTGCCCGCAGCACATCTTTCAACGCCGCAACTTCGCGCTGCAGCGCCAGCAAGCGCTGCTGCACGTCAGCAGCTTTGGGTTTTTCAATGGCCGAGCTTTGCGCTATGGCGCATAGAGCAAAGAGCGCCAGCAAAATTGCCGCGTGGCTAAGGCGCAAAAATGATCTCATGGTTGGTCAGCTCAACAACGATTGCCCTGTCATCGCGCTTGGCTTATCGATTTGCATGATCGCCAAAATCGTCGGGGCAATATCCGCGAGCACTCCATCCGAGCGCAAATTCGCGGGCTTGCCAATCAGTACCAACGGCACCGGATTCATCGAATGCTGCGTGTTGGGCTGGCCTGAGGATTCATCCCACATATCTTCTAAATTGCCGTGATCGGCGGTCACCAGTAAAACGCCACCGACCTGCAAAATCGCCGCCTCAATCGAGCCAAGCGCCACATCTACCGTTTCGACTGCTTTAATAGCAGCGGCCATAATGCCGGTGTGGCCCAGCATATCTGGGTTCGCCAAATTACAAACGATGAGATCGAACTGCTGGCTGCCAATTGCCTGCACGAGCTTTTCCGTCACTTCAGGGCAGCTCATTTCTGGCTGCAAATCATAGGTTGCTACTTTTGGCGATGGCACCATAATGCGCGCCTCACCCGGGTAGGGCGCTTCAACGCCGCCGTTAAAAAAGAAAGTTACGTGCGCATATTTTTCGGTCTCAGCAATGCGCAATTGCGTCAATCCGCGCGCGGCAAGCACTTCCGGCAGCGCATCTTGCATGCTCTGCGCAGGAAAAGCGACGGCGCTAACGGGCAGCTGCTTGGCGTACTCAGTTAGGCTGACAAATGCGCTCAGTGCGGGTCTGCGCGCACATTGAAAGCCTGCAAAGGAAGCGTCGACAAAGGCCTGCGTGAGTGCGCGCGCGCGGTCGGCGCGATAGTTCATATACACCACGCAATCGGCATCGCGCATGCCTTTGGCGCCATCGATTACACAAGGCTGCACAAACTCATCGGATTCACCGCGCGCATAGGCATCCGACAGCGCTGTCAAGGCGTCAGGTGCGGTAACCGCTGATTTAGCATCGACGATGGCTTCCCAAGCGCGTTGGGTGCGGTCCCAACGCTGATCGCGATCCATCGCAAAATATCGACCAGAAACCGAAGCAATGGTTATGTGCGCCCCTCCTGGGCGAGTCAGCTCGTCAATCAAACTGAGCAGACGCATAAGGGAGCTTTCTGCACTTTTCGGTGGGGTGTCACGGCCATCTAAAAACGCGTGAACGGCAATATTTTGCACACCTTGCTGATGCGCCATACGAATGAGGGCATGGACGTGATCCTCATGGCTGTGGACGCCGCCGTCGGATAGCAGCGCCATAATGTGCAGCGTTGCCGCGCGGGTGGTGCGCTCACACGCCAGCAATAGCGCCGAGTTGTACTGAAATTCGCCCGTTGCAATCGCCAGATTGATTCGCGTGAGTTCTTGAAATACCACTCGGCCAGCGCCTAAATTCATGTGGCCAACTTCCGAATTGCCCATTTGCCCGTCAGGCAGCCCAACCGCCAAGCCATCCGTGCGAATCAGCGTGTGCGGGTAATGCGCCCAAATGCGCCGCCAATTCGGGCAGTTCGCCTGCGAGATGGCATTGTCAGGCGCATCTTCGCGATAGCCAAAGCCGTCTAATATGAGCAAAAGATGCGGCTTTTTTGGGGCGATTGGGGTTTCGACTTGCATGTAACAGCTCAGCGATAAGTGCAGTGGACCGAGTTTAGCGCGCGCGATGGGGCAAATGGGAGCGAATGTATCAACCTTCAACTGTGTCAATCGTCAGAAGCGATGACGCTCTGGATCAAAAATATTCGCGCCTTGCAAACAGCTGTGTCGGCGCGTAAGCTCCTTTCAATAGGCTATTTTGTAAGGATTCCAATGCACAATGCCACCATCACCTCCAAAGGACAAACCACAATTCCCAAAGATGTGCGGGTTGGTTTGAGCTTGCAGCCGCAGGATAAATTGCAGTTCACTTTGCTTCCGGATGGCACGGTGATTATGCGGGCAAAGACGCGCGCGCTGACTGAGCTGGTAGGCATTGCCGGCTATAAAGGACCGAAAATTTCACTGCGGAAACTCAAAGGCGCTCGTCTTCCCGCCGCTTAGATTTACGCGAATGATCGGCTTGGACACTAACGTGCTTGCGCGCATCGTACTAGCAGACGATGCCAAGCAGACCCGTCAAGCGCTTGAATTACTAAGCGCTTGCGACGCATCTGGTGAGTTAATTGCAGTTTCGCTAAGCGTGATTTTGGAGTTAGAGTGGGTGCTGCGTAGCGCCGCCAAACTGGACAAGCCAGCGGTCATCACGGTATTTAGGCAGCTTCTAGAGACTGCGCCGCTGGAAATAGACAATGAAGCCGCGCTGGAGCATGCGCTATATCTTTACGAGGGTGAAGGAGCGAAAGCAGACTTTGCCGAATGCCTTTTTTCTGCGCAATACCATCGTATCGGCTGCCGAGATATGGCGAGCTTCGATAAAAAAGCGCAGCGGATGGCGAATGTCATGCATCCTGCGCACATTGCTGCAAATTGAGTGGTCAGCCGGTCCGGTCAACTAACTCGTATTTTAAACTCCCGCTTTCCGTTGATAGCGAGCGCCGTTTAGAGAATCCACAAAGCCATCAAGTTCCAGTCGCAGCAGCGTACTAGATAGTGCAGGCACGCTAAGCTGAGTGCGCTCGACGAGCTGGTCGATGGCAATCGGATCGAACCCCATGGCGTCCAATACCGCTTGATCTTCTGGCTCTAAAGTCGGCAGCGGCTCAGTCTTGGTGGGCTTGTTGTTGGCTGAACTCGTGGAATAGCGTCTGGGCGTTTGCCGATCATTTGCGGCAGCTTGTAGAAGTGCGCCAAGTTCGCTCAGTACATCTTGCGCGCTTTCGATAAGCTTTGCGCCTTGGCGAATCAGCGCGTGGCAGCCGCGCGCCATTGGGTTGTGGACTGAGCCTGGCACTGCGAACACTTCTCGGCCTTGTTCGCCCGCCATGCGCGCGGTAACCAGCGAGCCACTTTGCAAGCTGGCTTCGACAACCACTACGCCAAGCGAAAGCCCGCTAATAATCCGGTTGCGCTGCGGAAACAGTGCGGGCAACGGCGGGGTTGCGAGCGGCATCTCCGACAGTAAAACACCGCCTTGTTCGACAATCGCGCGCGCAAGCTTTTGATTTTGCTTTGGATATACCAGATCGACGCCGGTTGCCATGACCGCCGCGGTTGAACCTGGGCCTTTGAGCGCGCCGCTGTGAGCTGCAGCGTCAATACCCAATGCCAATCCGCTGACCACGGTTAATCCGCTGCTGCTAAATTCGCGTGCGAGGGAAGTCGCAAAATCTAAACCGCCTGCGGTGCCGCCTCGACTGCCAACAATCGCAATACACGGCAAGTGCAGCCGCTGGGTATCACCTTCGCAAAGCAGCGCGACCGGCGCATCACCAACCCTCGCCAACATGGGCGGATAGTCTGGATTGGCGATACTCAGCAAGCTGCGTCCGGGTGTATCAAGCCATTGATTACAACGATCTAACGCGGTCTGGTTAGGTTTTGCCAGCGCTTCTACCGTTTCTCGTTTGAGCTTGAGTGCTTGGACAATACCGCTATTGATGTGTTTAACGCCATTAATGCTGCCGATTAGGCTGAGCAATTCACGGCGCTTGTTGGCACTTAAGCCCGGAGCCATCATGAGCGCAAGCCAGTTTTCTTGTTCTTCCCGGGACATGCTCACAGGCAGCTACTCTATGGATTGTTGGAATACATTTTTCGGCGAATCAGTTTTGCATCACAGAAACGTCAAAGGCGCGTTGCCGCGCCTTTGACGAGTTTCCGGGTGCAAACACCCGTCTAGCGAATTTTACTCAATCGGCATTTGCAAGCGATCGCCCAGGTGCACAGGTTTGATACCGTCCATGATCAAACCATAGCTGACGTGTTCAAACGTTCTAAACACCATAACGTGGCCGACAAACTCATCCGGCAGCTTGACCAGCGCTTTTTTTGGATTAAACACTAAGCGCAGGTCAGCGCTATCGTTTCCGTATTTAACAGTATCGCGAATCGTTTCGCCCGGCGTGTAGATAGAGAAAGTATGGCCGGTCTCAATACCATCCGCACTGCCTTTAGACAGCACCACGACTTGCTTGGAACCAGCGGCGTTGTAGGCGTCGGTGAAGGCAAGGATGCGGGAATTCTCGGGGACAGCTTTCGGTGCTCTGGGCAGGAACTCTAAATCAAATGGTTTCGAGTTGATCGGCAGCAACACGTCGCCTGCTTTGATTTCTTGATCGACATAGCGAACGTAGGCCGTGCCTGGGTCGCCGTACTCAACAATTTCAGCAGTGCCAATCTCAAGCAGCTCGTACCCTAAAACGCGGGTATTTTTCTCAAACATCCAGTCTTTCCAAAGCCAATTCATGCCACCGGCGATGGTTTTGCTCTTTTCATTACGCCAATCATCGGCGCGGCGCACGCGATTTTCAGAATCCCACGGATATTTCGCAGGTACGTCTCGATATACAACCGTTGGCCGGGCAATGGCAAATTTCGCGCCGACGGCGCCATCACCAAGCTGACGGATGTAGGCTAACTGCGTATTCATGGCGCGCAGACGGTTTTCTTCCAAGCCGACTACATAAGGCGCTGCTTTCCACTCTTCTTCGGTAAGCAACCGAGGGCGATCAAGAAATTGCTGTACAGACGATAGTGGAATTGCGCGCACGGCTTCGGCCAGTGGTTCTCTTCGAACGCGTGGACCAGAAAGCGGCACGAGCATCGGCTTGCCGTCGATATAAATCAGGCTCAACACATCGCCTGGGTAAATCAAATGCGGATTTTCCACCTGTGGGTTGGCCTGCCAAATTTCTGGCCAATTCCAGGGTGACTTCAAAAATTTTGAAGAAATATCCCACAGCGTGTCGCCGCGTTTGACAGTATAGGTGTCTGGATGGTCCGGCCGAAGTTCGGCGGCGGTTGCCAGCCAGCTGAATGAAAGGGCTGCTACAACTGAAAGTAGTTTTTTAAGCATGGGCGCGATCTCACTGATTCCCAACAACTTTTACCGAAATGGTAAGCCTGAGTCTAGCGCAACTTTTGGCGCTGGCCTAGCCCTGATTGATGATCTTGTGAAAAACGCGGGCTTTTGCGCAAAAAAAAGCCAATCTAAGCCGCCCAGCCAATTTGTCGACGCTGTTAAAACTTCTTAAAGCCCACGAAAGTCATCGGGATAGGGTCCAACTGAAATCCAGTTGGACCCACACACCACCGGACAAGCGAGTCCGCATCCGGCGGTTTGAGTTGTGAGGTCAAGAGAGTTTGACGACCCAGGTCGAAACAACTCACAATCTTGGTGGAATTTTGAACTTCGCGGGTTCGATCCCGGCAGGGGAATAATTACCCAAATATCGCGCTACCGCTACTGGATTCGACAGAACTAATGCGGGCCGGTCCACATTAAAGAAAATCTGTTGAGTAAACTTAAAAACAGCTGCTGATCGGCTTGCATATCTTCAATTTCAATCTGTCAGTCGGGTGAGTTAGCGATCAGACTACGTCAGCAATCTCGCTTGAAATTCCGCAAATCATCCGGTGCGGGCCTGACCATAAGGTAGAGCAAATATGAAAGAGTGTAGTGACACGGATTTTGATAGGCGTAGGCTTCTCGCGGCTGCCACGATTATTCCAATTACTTCCCTTTTACCGGCAGCGTCGGTCATAGCGAAGCCGTCTTCTCCAGACGCCAGCAAGCAATTCGATTTTCTGATTGGCCGCTGGGACGTCCGCCACCGCAAACTCAAAGTTCGATTGCAGCAAAGCGATGAATGGATCGAATTTGCCGGATCACTAGAGGTAAAACCTATTTTGGCCGGTAAAGGAAACATCGACGAAAATGTGCTCAATGACCCATCGGGTCGCTACCTTGCATCATCGTTGAGGGTGTTCGATCCCAAATTGCTACAGTGGTCGATTTACTGGATTGATGAGCGCTTTCCCGGCATAGAAAAGCCGGTGATTGGGCGCTTCGAAGGTGGTGTCGGTCAGTTTTACACCGACGACAATCTAGCCGGACAATCGATCAAGGTTCGTTTTACTTATCAGAGTACCGATGCCAAAAAGGCGATTTGGACGCAAGCATTTTCAGCTGACAGCGGCGACAGTTGGGAAACAAATTGGATCATGGAATTTTCAAGAAACGGCAAACCCCAATGAAAGCAAATGCTACGAATGATTTCGCTTTTCAAACAGGCGAGTGGCGCGTGATTCACCGCAAACTAAAGCAACGATTGGTCGGAAGCAATGATTGGTTCCAGTTCGACGGAACTTGCAGAGCTTGGGCGATTCTCGGCGGGAACGGAAATATTGAGGATAACTGGCTGGACGATCCCAACGGTGCTTATGCAGCCGCCGCCCTTCGCCGGATGGATCCCAAAACGGGAGTGTGGTCAATATGGTGGGTCGATCCGCGTTTTCCTGGAATCGATCAGCCAGTACATGGCGTATTTCAAGACGGCGTCGGGACATTCCAGGGCGAAGACTCGCTGAACGGAAAACCCATTCTTGTCCGCTTTATCTGGTCGAAGATCACAGGCGATAGCGCGCAGTGGGAGCAGGCATTTTCTCCTGATGGTGGTGCAACTTGGGAAACGAACTGGACAATGGCGTTCAAGCGGCTGATCCAAAAGACCTAAAAAAATGTGATGCCTCTGATGCAGCTGAGCCCAATTGACTACAAATGTTGGAGAAGTGATGGAAATTGCTGTGATTGCAGATTTAAAAAACCCAGTTCATGCCGAGGCAATCGTTCACCTTTTGAATGAATACGCGAAGGATGAGATGGGCGGAGGCTCCGATCTTCCGGAATTCGTAAAATTCAACCTTATTTCTGAGCTTCAGAAGCGTCCGCAGGCGCTAGTCATTATCGCTTTTGTGAAAAACGAACCCGCTGGCCTTGCGATCTGTTTTGAGGGCTTTTCTAGTTTCTCCTGCATGCCGTTAATTAATGTACACGACATGGTAGTTGATCCGAAATTTCGGGGCCGCAAAGTCTCAACGAAAATTCTAGCAAAGCTCGAAGAGATCGCCCGAGAACGAGGCTGCTGTAAATTGACATTGGAGGTTTTAGAAGGCAATAAAATTGCTCAGAATGCATACCGATCGTTTGGTTTCGGTGGCTACACGTTAGATCCAAAAATGGGACAAGCGATGTTCTGGCAAAAAAAACTTGCACCTTTGAGTAGCGATACTCACTTTACCCAAGAATGCCATGAGCCAATTTAAGCTCTATTCCGGTCCGCTAAGCATGTTTGGCGCGAAAGTCGAGATAGCAGCACACGAGAAGGGAATCAAATTTGAGTTGGTGATGGTGCCATTTGATTTCGAACGCGGCTACTCGCCCAAACACCCGGAGGTACTGCGCATCAATCCCAAATGTCAGGTTCCTGTTATTGTTGGCGACGATGTCCAGCTTTTCGATTCTACACAGCTATTCGAGTACCTTGAACATTGCTGGCCTGAGCCTCCCCTGTGGCCTCGATCTGTAGCCGCGCGAGCGGAAGCACGACGGCAGGAGCATTGTTCTGATGAAGTGTTTTTCCCCCATGTCATTCGGTTGATGGGCATGCGGGCGAACCCGGATCCCGTCGAGGCGCCAGAATGGAAAACTGCGCGCGCAAGAATTGACGAGTACTACTTCGATTTGAACCAACTGCTGCAAGACCGTGAATACATCGCCGGTCAGTTCAGCTACGCTGACATCGCTTTCTACATGGCGCAATTCTTCGCAGCACGTCACACGTCGCCGCTAACTTTGGAGCATGCAAATTTACTTGCCTGGCGCGGGCGCATGATTGATCGAGCTCCCGTCAAGCTGGTGGCTAACGCAATGGCAGACTACTTACGCAGCATGGGCAAAATGGTGCCACAGCTTGGTAGTCAGCCTGGGTAGCCTCCAGTAGCAGTTCGGTATCCGAAATTTTTTACCCATTACGTTAGGAAAATACCTTGCTTGAACTTCGACCCACCTGTGAGCAATGCAACAATCAGTTGCCGCCAGATTCAATTGAGGCGCGCATCTGCTCCTACGAATGCACGTTTTGTTCTGACTGTGTCAATACGGTCTTGGAAAATGTCTGTCCGAACTGTGGTGGCGGTTTTATGCCTCGACCAATCAGACCATCGAAGAATTGGAAGGGTGATAACTATCTTGGCAAAAACCCAGCGAGTACTAAGATCATACAAAAACCAGTTGACCCGGAGCAGCACGCGCGGTTCGCGGATAAAATCAAGTTAATACAGCCGGAATTGCGCTAGCGGCAATTAGTCGCAAGTTCAAATCGACCAAGGTTGGCGACCGAGTGCCGGCGCACTTTCTTCAACTGCGGAACGACAGTCTCCAGAATTGCAAGCATTAGTGCGCTAATGGACAGACCTTGTCGCCATCTAGTCGCGGCCTGAACTCATGCCGGCTCGAGAGCACCATGGCGGTACTGGTATTGCCAAGTTTCCCAAGTTCGGTCAGTAGCCTTTGTAAGTGTTCCGGCGAGGTGAGTGCTAACCGCAATAAAGCACAGTGGTTACCTGTGGTTGCGTGTATTTCAAGCACCTCGGGACGCGCATCTGCCCAAGCGTCAAGTTGCGTGTGTGATTCGACAGTGATCTGGACAAAAACTTCAAAGCTATAGCCGTATTTTCGCAAGTTGATGCGTGCGCCATAACCGACAATCACGCCAGCGTCTTCGAGTTTTTTAACTCGCTCGCTAACTGCGGGTGATGTGAGATGCACTTGCCTGGACAGTTCTGTCATCGTCATGCGGCCGTTGACTTGGAGTAAGGCCAAAATTGCGTGATCGTAAGCGTCTAGCTGATACATAAAAAACCTCTTAGTAAAAACGCAAATCACGCTGAAATACGCGAGTCGTCTTCTCGATTTTGGTTGCTTGGCGCAGGCGTTACTCGAGCATCAATGCCAGGCCGCCTTTGACTTCAGACAGCGCTACATAGCTGGTGAATTTTGCGACGTTATTGTCGCTCAATAGAACATCGCTGCCAAATTGCTCATATGCCGCCATGCTCGCTATGCGCAATACCAGAACAAAGTCCGTTAGCCCGGTGGTGTACCAACACTGTTGCACTTCGGGGCGCTTGCGCATGGAGATTTTGAAGGCATCAATGAGTGGCATGGTTTCGCGCACAAGGTCTACATGGACAATCACCGTGATAGGTAGGCCGATTGCGCTTGGGTCAATGACTGCGATTTCTTGCGTAATCACCGCCGCCTCACGCAGGCGCTTGATGCGACGCTGCACAGCTGCTGCCGACAGCCCCACCGCTTCGCCGATCACAGCGGCTGGCACACGGGTGTTTATTTGATAACGGGCCAGAATTTTACGGTCTAAGCCGTCAAGGGCCGCACTGTTTGGAATTGGGGTCGGCATTTTCTCAGCTCTTTGGTCTACGAGGTTTTAACGCGCTGTTGCGCGCCATTATGCGGTTAAGCCGCACAAAGATGCCCAATTATGCGACTAAACACCCTTCATTTGCGGAGAAACTACTGCAATGAAATCTATGCCACAAAGCCAGCAGCCATCCGAGTCAAGCAAGCGAGCAGTCAGCCTGACGCCACATCGCCTATCGCTCGCCAACATTGCAAGAAGCGTTTCGGTGATTCCCAAGGAATTCCTGAATTCGCCGCAATACAATTGCGAGCCGTTGAGCGCGGCACTGGATTGCACACTGACACTGAAGGTGGAAATCGCAAATCCTATTCGCAGCTTTAAGGGGCGTGGCGCAAGTTTTTTTGTCAGTGAGTTTCAACGCTCAGGTGATGCAAGGGCCATCGTATGCGCCAGTGCGGGTAATTGGGGGCAAGCCATGGCCTACGCTTGTCGACAAGCGCAACTACCGATTGTGATTTACGCATCTCACGATGCAAACCCATTAAAGCTTGCACGCATGCAGGCCTTGGGAGCGCAAGTGAATCTAGTGCGCGGTGATTTTGATTCGGCCAAAGATGCCGCAAAAGCGTACGCCAAAAGCATCAATGGCCGTATGGTTGAAGATGGTTTTGAGACTGCAATCAGCGAAGGCCACGGCACGATCGGCATGGAGCTGTTCTCAGCCAATGATAATTTTGATACTGTGCTGGTTCCACTCGGTAACGGCGCAATGCTAAACGGCATGGCGCGCTGGATTAAGTCGGTTTCGCCCACGACGCAAATCATTGGTGTGTGCGCAGAGGGCGCGGATGCCATGGCTGAATCTTGGCGCCGACAAGAACTGATTGTTCGAGCCAGCGCTGATTCCATTGCCGACGGTATCGCCGTACGCGTGCCCATCCTTGAGGCTGTTCAAGACATGCATGGCTTGGTGGACGAAGTGCTCATTGTGTCAGACCAGCAAATCATTAGCGCCATGCAGCTGGTAGCGGAACACGCCGGCTACTTGCTTGAGCCCTCAGGCGCTGTCGGCGTCGCCGCTGTCGCAGCGCATCGCGAACAATTTGCTGGCAAGCGGCTCGCCACCGTGCTGTGTGGCGGTAGTTTGAGCGCAAATCAGTACGCGCAATACGTTGCATAGCGACTTTCTATCGCCGTACGTCTTAAAAATAATGTTAGTTAACCACCTACCGATAATGGAGCGCTGTACCGATGATTGACCATCTGGAACTATTTACCCTCAAGCCGACTGAGTGCCTCGAGTTTTATACAAACATCCTTGCGCCACTGGGATATAAGCTTGAGGTAGATGGCGCCTCCAAGGGCTTTGGCGATGGTGTGAACTTGGATTTTTTTATTAGCAAAGGCACGCCGTCAAGCAACATCCATTACGCGTTTGGCGCCCAAAATCGAGCAACGGTTGATCGCGTATACGAAGTTGCCCGGCAAGCCGGTTACACCCTTGATCGGCCGCCCGCGCTGGCGCCACATATTCATCCAAATTACTACGCAGGCTACCTGCGTGACCCCAATGGGCATTTGGTAGAAGTGGTTTGTCACAAGGCGCTGGAGGAATGACGGCTTGCACCGAGTCTGATGGATTCAATCTTCTACTTAACATGGCCATAAAAATATGCCGCAATTTTCTTTCAGCTGCCGACTTCCGCTCATCACTGCCTTTATTGCACTTTCGCTCTATGGCTGTACGCCACTTTTTAACAAGGCACCTAACATGAATCAATCGACAGCTAGTCAAGCACAGCCCGATATGGACCCCACTATTGTGGAGTTACGTCAATACAAGCTGCACCCTGGAAAAAGAGACGTCTTAATTGATCTTTTTGACCGCGAATTTGTTGAAACGCAAGAAGCGGTTGGTATGGCGGTGATGGGGCAATTTCGTGATTTAGATGATCCGAATCGTTTTGTCTGGCTGCGTGGCTTTAAAGACATGAACACTCGAGCAAGTGGTTTAACAGCATTCTACGGTGGGGCAGCATGGCAAGCGCATCGAGATGCGGCCAATACCACTATGATGGATTCTGACAACGTATTGCTTCTTCATCCTGCGTGGCCTGGTGCGAAAATCGATTTTGATATTCGCCGACGCTTAGCACTAAATACGGCGGGTTCGAGCAGCTTACTTGATGTAACGATCTTCTATTTGAAAGAGCCAGCGTCGCCAGAGTTATTGAAGTTTTGCCGAGAGCAAGCTCAGGCAATTTTGATCGAAGCAGGCGCAAAACAAGTGGCCTGGTATGTGACTGACACTAGCCCCAATAACTTTCCAAAGCTGCCCGTGCGCGAAAGCGAAACGGTACTGGTTGGGTTCGCGTTGTTTAACGACGTTGCTTCGTTTGAAAAATTTGCGCGTGACGGTAGATGGGATCGAGAAGTCTCGCCCACGTTATCGAAATGGCTCGCACGCCAGCCGGAAGCACGTCGGCTTTCACCCACATCCAGATCGGCGATTCGCTGATCTGGATGTGGATTGCGCCATGACGCAACGCGTTTACCGATACGGCAACTGACGAAAATGGACTTGATCGGACTCACACAAACCAGCCACTTATGGCTGTACTTCGTGCTGTTGTTTGGCATCATTATTTTGCCCGGCATGGACATGGCGTTTGTCATGGCAAGCGCGCTGGTGGAAGGCAGACGTGCCGGATTTGCGGCCGTTGCGGGCATTGTTACCGGTGGCGTGATTCACGTACTGATGAGCGCGATCGGCATTGGCCTTATTTTGCAGAGCGTGCCGGCCGTATTCAATTTAATGTTGATGGCGGGCGCGCTTTATGTGGCGTGGATTGGTTGGTCGCTCGTGCGCGGAGCAGCTGCGTTGGGTGAGGTTACAGTCGAAAGGCCCCGCACCTTGAAAGCAACTTTTATCAGAGCTGTTTTGACCTGCCTGCTAAACCCCAAGGCATACATTTTCATGTTGGCAGTGTTCCCACAATTTTTGCGCTTGGAGTATGGATCACTGCTTGCGCAATCCATCATCTTGGGCGCAATCACCTGCGTGACGCAGTTTGCGGTGTACGGCACTGTCGCTTTGCTGGCGGCAGAAACCGCGACGTGGCTACGCGACAACAAAGCGCGGCAGGTTCAACTCGGAAGGTTTGTCGGCTCGGTACTTATTGCCGCAGCGGTTTGGACGGTATGGAAAGGCTGGAGTAAAAAATAAATTTGATTTACGTCGGAGTGATTTGTATCGCAATGTTTCAATATCGTCTGAAGGTGCCGAGGATTGGCGCTAATCAGGTCCTTTTTATAGTCCTCACCAGGAGAATTACCATTCGCACTCACGCCCTATTTTTTCTGCTGCTAGCCTCGCTCAGCACTCTCACCAGCGCGCAGAATTGCTCGGATGAAACCAACAGCAAGGCGCAAGCTGTCATTCGTGACCTACAGCGCATCGTCACGCCACATGGCATCCAAGAATCCTACGCAGCGCCGATTGGCGGAATTAAACAGTGGTTCGACGTGCGCGGCGAGGACAAATCAAACCCCATGATTCTGTTCGTTCACGGCGGTCCCGCTACCCCGGCTATACCCAGCATTTGGCAATACCAGCGCCCCATCGAGGAATACTTCACCGTCGTTAATTACGACCAGCGCGGCGCCGGAAAAACGTTTCTGGAATCCGATCCGGAATCGATCGCGGACACGATTCATATCGATCGCTATGTCGATGACGCGATCGAAATTGCAGAGTACCTACGCAAACGCTACCGCAAAGACAAGCTGATTCTAGCCGCCCACAGCTGGGGCACCGTGGTTGGCATGAAAGCCGTGCTTAAACGACCCGATCTGTTTCATGCCTATATCGGCATCGGACAAGTGATCAATGTGCGAGACAACGAGCGTCTCGGTTTTGAATATGCATGGGCGAAGGCAAGGAGGCACGGCAATAAAGCAGCCATCGCTGAACTCAAATCGATCTCACCCTATCCGGGAGACAAGCCAATTACGCGCGAGCGCATCATCATCGCGCGCAAATGGGCGCAGCACTACGGCGGCCTCAATGCTTTTCGCGATGCCGAGCAAGAATACTTCTTTGGCGCATCACTGCTGTCACCAAACTACAGCTGCGCTGACCGCCGCGCGTTCTTCGATGGCAACGTGTTTACGCTCGGCCGAATCCTGCCGGAGCTCCTCGACGTCGATTTTAAAGTGGTGCATGAATTTCCCGTTCCGGTGCTGATGTTCATGGGCCGCCACGACTACACCACGCCGTCCGATCCCACTGCTGCTTGGCTGAAGCAGGTGGCTGCGCCTTATAAGCAGGCCGTGTGGTTCGAAAACTCGGCGCACATGATGCCGTGGGAAGAGCCGGGAAAGATATTGCTCAGTCTGTTGAAATACGTGTGTCCGGTGTCGGGGGACTGCAAGGAACACTGATCGATTATTTTGGTCGCGGCAGGCGTTAGTTTTTCCTGGAAACAGAGTGCATAAAAAATGGAAATTTTAGCTTCGAAAGCCAAGGCCGCTTACTCGGCCCATTCGCTGCAACATCTCGGTGTCTCATTGCTTCTAGGCTTGCAAAACCAGCGCCTAAATTGGTTTGCGCTCATCAGCATCGTCCAGATTTTCATCTCGGTTTCCGCCGTTGCAGCGTCACCTCAGATTGAGCTTTCGGTGCCCCACGCGCCTAGCGTTTACCGCACTGAAGGCTCGTACGCGCTGCGTTCTGAAATCCATTTGGAAAACACTTCGGAGGCAAGTTTTGTACTCAAACGGCTCCAGATCAGGGATGCAAAGCGAAATTTCGCACTGGCGACGTTTTCAGACGGCCAACTTCTGAAGCTTGTGCAACCGCTGGATCTTGCAGTAACGCCTAAGACCGATTCAGGCTTACAAATAATGCGAGGCGCTAAATCTGTCATTTATATTGACCTTCCATTGGTCAGAGACAGACGAATCTCAGTATTGGAATTCAGGCTCGAATACGATGTGGTCGGCGCTAGAATAAAATTGCTCACGACCACCCTCTCTGCACGCGTAAACCTTGTCGCCCCGGCGGTATTGGGGGCGCCGCTTGGTGAAGGGCTTTGGGTCGCTGTGCATCATGCGGGCTGGAAACGCGGGCATCGGCGCATGTTTTATCACGAAGAAGGAATAGCGCGTTTGCCAGGCCGTTACGCCATTGATTTTGTTGGCGTCGATAGCAACGGCTTGATCACACATGGCAATGCGGATCGAACCTCCGATGCGATTGGCTATGGCGCGCATGTCATCGCGGTTGCCGACGCACGCGTGGTTGGGATGCGTGACGGTGTCAGCGAGACAGGAAGTATTGCTGCAAACGGCAAGCATTCTGCGGACATGGCTTCAGGCAATTATGTGGTGTTGGATATTGGTCAAGGCCGCTACGCATTTTACGAGCACCTACAAACTGGCAGCATTCTCGTTCGCCCTGGTGCACCGGTAAGACGCGGACAAGCACTGGCCAAGCTGGGGTTTTCCGGTGACTCCAACGGCCCACATCTGCATTTTCATGTGGCGGACGGCAAAACTCCTTTGAGTTCCGAGGGGCTTCCATTCGTCATTGCCGCCTTCCACCAACATGGCCGATATGAGGATCTTGGTCACATGGGACAAAGGCGTTGGCAACAATCGAATCGTCTAGTGGAATACGAAAGACCGCCCGAAAACACGGTGCTTGAATTCGAGAAACCACATGACGAGTGAACACCTTTTTTAAAGTGGCACAGTTGAACTTGAGGCATGAAGATGAGCGACAAAAATACTACCAATGATCCATTTATCCCGTTGTTTGACCGGGCCTTGATTCAGGCAATGCCGGTCGAACATCTATGCGATCTCAGCATTGAGCTCGAGATTGGACAGGTAATCTTGACCCCTCTGGGAACCCGTTTGACCTTTGTGGTCAAAGGCGGACGCTTCGAAGGCCCTCTACTTCAAGGAGTAATGCTACCCGGCGGTGGCGACTGGGTTTCTCTTGGCGCCGATGGCATCAGCCGTATGGATGTTCGCGCGACCTTACTAACCGACGATAATGTCCTTATTCACTACGAATCGAACGGCGTCTTAAAGTTTCCAGCAGATGGCCGCCAGCGTCTAGCTAAAGGCGAGCGATTGTCCTTTGATGAAAGCTATGTACGCCCTACGCCTAGGTTTGAGACGTCGGACGCGCGCTACGCGTGGCTTTGCGGAATTGTTACGGTTGGCTACGGCGAATATGGCGCAGGCCGCATCGATCATCGCCTGTTTCAAATCCTATGACATGAGCCTTGGCAGTCAGCGCGTTAGATGATGTCTGTGCCATCAATAAAGGCAGCATGTTAACGCTAGGCAGATTTTGCATGAGTTTGTCGATGTTGATTTCAAAGGTATCCGTAAATTCCCAATTCCAGTCATCTGTTCATTGGCCGCCACGACTACAGCACGCTTTCCAAGCCAACTGCTGCTTGGTTTCACAAGCTTGACGCGCCCTACAAACAGGCAGTGATGTTTGAGAACTCCGCGCACATGATGCCATTTTGCATCAAATTTCCTGGCAACATGCTGCAGCAGCTGATCATTTCGCTGTCCTGGAGCTACCTCGCCAAGTCCATTTCAAACAGGGTTCATCGCCTGCCGTTTTAAGTCTGCTTGCGCGTGTTTTGAGAATAAAGTTCTTCATACGGGTGAAATAGTTTGACGGTTGGCGCGTCGAAACCCGCGCACGGTCTGAGCCTATCTCAAACTCATACATGCCGTGGTCGGCATCAGGGAAAATCACGCAACTAATCGGCCGCCCGGTGTCCTGCAATGCGGCCAAGCGGCGCAATGTTTCACCAGGTGGTGCGTCGCGATCTTCGCCGCCGAACAGCCAAAGTTGTGGGACGGTAAGATTACGCAAGACGGGCATCGGGTCGTATCGCAATGAAATGCCTTCTACCAGTTCGGGGCCCTGTTTGCGCAGTGTGTCGGTGGATTCGGTGAGCACGAAGCCGCTGTAGTTTCCTCGGATTGTGCTAAACCAGGGCTCGTTGCCATACTTTCGCTTCAATGCTTCAAGCTGATCAAAGCCCTGGCGAAAATTGCTTTCAACGACAATCGCAGAAGCATCCGCCAGCTGCATAGCTTCTGCGGTGACTTCCGCGTCGAATCCAGCACGAGCCATGTCAAATTCAATCGCTTCACGATCCTCCTCTAGCGGCGACACAGCCAGTCCAAAACTGACGATGATGAAGTCCACAGGCTCGATTTGCGCTGCCAATGGCGCTACCCAACCGCCCTGGCTGCCTGCCTGGTAGCCGATTTGCCCCGCTCTGGCGGCGGCAAGGCGCCGGGCTTCGTGCGTAGCGTGGATCGCATCAATGGCGAGTAGCAAATAGTTTTGCGTGTAGCGGCCAGCCGATGCGCCGGTGCCGCGCTTGTCGTAGGCGAACACGCCGATGCCCGCGCTGGCAAACTGGCGCTGCAGCGAATAGTTGTCCAATGCTGACGAATGTTCGGCGCCATGAATCAAAACCACAATCGGTACCTTTGCATTGCCAGCCGGCAAACTCAAACGCCCTGCCAGTTCCACCCCGTTACTTTGAAAACGTGTGTCAATCTGAATCAGCGTTTCGCGCTGACCGATAAGTGAGTCGAACCGAATCTGGCCGCTGCCGCAGTGAATACTGAGCCGATGTCCATCATCTCGTTTGGTCCAGCCATAGGTGCTAGACCAGCGATTTTTGCGCACGCGGCGAAGCGCCCCCGTTTGCCCGTCGGTGCTTCGCCAGCGCAGTTGACCAGGTTCGCCCGGCCCAATGTCCAAGGCACTGCCATCGGACATCCGATAGCTGCCGATCTCGCAGGATGTCGTCCTGACCAGACCAGCAGTTGAGGCTTGCGAAATGCTTGACGCAAGTGTGGCAAGTGCCAGCAGAAGTGTCGCGAGAGCGGCACGGAAGACAAGTTTGGTTTGAATGTTTCGCCAAGGCAAACCAAGGGCAGCGCGCGCAAAGATCATTTCCCAGGACCCGCTAGTAATGCCATTAAAGACCCACGCAGCACATCTGATGCTTCCTCAGGCTTGAGTAGTGCCGAGCTAACGAACGCGCCATTGATGAGCACGGCAAGTTGGGCGGCTAGCTGATCTGGCTTGGGGGTATTCAATCGCTTGGCAATAGTTCGCAAGCGGCTGCGCAGGGTCTGCATATGACGCTGCGAAACTAGGCGGGCTGGATGATCTTGTTCTGCAAACTCTGCGGCCACATTGATCTGCGGGCAGCCGCGATAATTCGAGCGGGCCAGGCGTTCTGCGATCCAGCGCATGTGCGCGACTAGTTCGCCAGTGGCGTCGTCAACATGCAATGCGGCCACGTTATCCCAATGCGTCCAAAAGTCGATATCTTCGCGCTCTAAGAACGCAACGATCAGATCGTCTTTGGTAGGAAAGTACCGATACAGACTGGTCTTTGCGACCGCCGCTTCTAGCACAACCAGATCAACACCAACTGCGCGCACGCCACGCTGGTAAAAAAGGCTAGATGCGGTGTCTAGGATTCGTTGGCGGACATCGAGGGATGGTTCTGCCGCCTCACGCTTTGATCGCTTTGCAGCTTCGACCGCTCGACTCGGCCATAGGGGATTTTGCGGTGAACTGAGTGCACTAGGTTTTGCCATGCTTGACATGATACAGACCTGTCCGTAGTATTACAAGGACAGACAGGTCTGTATCTATTTTGCGACGAAGGATTTCTATGCATTTTCCGAACAAATTCATTGCTGTTTATGGTGCTTACGGACACACCGGTCAATTTGTCGTCCGCGAAGCATTGCGCTGTGGGCTTGCCGTGGTGTTGGTTGGCCGCAGTGCTGCCAAATTAGATGAAGCCTTTCCCTCGATAGCAGACAAACGCGTGGCAGCGATTGAAGACGCAGAGGGCCTAAGCCAAGCATTCGCAGGCTGTGCAGTCGTCATCAACTGTGTAGGCCCGTTTCTTGATACTGCAGCGCCCGTGGCACAGGCGGCGCTTCGCGCGGGCTGCCACTACATTGATATGACCGCAGAGCAGGCCAGCGCACAAGCCACATTTGCCGACTTTGATGCGCCAGCTCGGGCAGCCAACCGCGTTGTAATTCCAGCAGCGGGATTTTATGGCGGGCTGGCAGATCTTTTGGCCAGCGCTCTTGCTGCAGATGGGAATATTGATGAGATCACAGTCGCTATCGCGCTTGACCACTGGTGGCCTACCGCGGGTACGCGCAAAACAGGTGCGCGCAACAATCTACCCCGAGTGGTGGTTAAAAACGGAATTTTCGTGCCACTAATCCCGTCGGTTGAAGCATCCAGTTGGACGTTTTCTGCGCCGCTGGAAACTCAGACCATGCTTGAAGTGCCCTTCAGTGAAATCGTCACGCTGGCTCAGCACTTGAAGGTCGGTACCATCCGTTCTTTGTTCAACCGCTCAGCACTTGACGACATTCGCAATCCCGCAACGCCACCACCGACGCCTGTGGACGACAGTGGGCGCTCGGCGCAGCGTTTCGAGATGCAAGTGCAGCTCGTGCAAGATAGCGCTATCAGGACAGCCAGTGCGCGTGGTCAAGACATTTATGCCGTGACCGCACCCATCGTCATTGAAGCGGTTAAGCGTCTGTTGGCGCCTGGGTATCAACGCTCCGGGGCGCTGGCACTTGCCGATGCATTTGACCCCGTTGAGTTATTGAACGCATTGAGCGGCCGGGCGTTCGACGTACTCAATATCAACACAACGCAGCTGCCCAATTAAATCCTTTGAAAATGACGCTGCGCCGCTCGACATCTTTGAGCTACGGCAATACATCCAACATCCCCATAAGCGAGACGTACTCATCGACTTATTTGATATTGAGTTTCTTGAAACCCAAAACGCCGTGGGAATGTCTGTGCTGGGGGCAATTTCCCGACTTAGATGATTTTGATCGAATTAGTATGGCTGCGCTGCTTCGGCAGCATGCAACCAAGGCACGAGGCGCTAGAGTGCGCCCATGCTTGGCGCACCAAAAAAAAGCTCAACCGAGGCTGAGCTTTTCAAACTGCGCAAATTTATTAAGCGCGATTTATCGTTTGCCGAACAATCCCATCAGCATGGAACCGCGTGAAAGTAAATCGGAAGCATCGACGTCGCCATCGCCATCGGCATCCAACAATCCGCCCATGAAGCCTTTTTGTGCAGCTGGCTGGGTTTGCCCCAAACGCTGCAAATCACCGCCGATTACGCCTGCCAACCCGCCTGCATCCAAGCCTTTGCTCGCGGTCATTTTGCCGAGCGCGCCCATAACCATCGGTGCGAGCATTGCCATCAACGCCATTGCGCCTTGTCCACTCAAACCAGAGGCTTGCGAGACGCCATTCGCTGCGCGGTCTTGGCTGCCGCCCAGAACGTGCTTCAAAATGCCCATGCCAGCAGACGCCATCGGCGATTGCTGCTGTGCGCCACCACCGCCCATCATGCCAAGTACGGAGCCTAACAAACCGCCCGCACCGCTCTGCTGCTGCTGCTGTCCGCCGCCGCCCATCATGCCCATGACGGAGCTCAACAAGCCTCCGGCGCCACCACCACCGCCGCCGAGCACCGAGCCCAACATGCCGCCTAAATCAATGCCTTGGTGATCTTTGTTTACCGCGCTGTGCAGTGCTTCAGCACCGCCGTTGGCGATATTGCGCTGCATGCCGCCCAATATGGCGGGCAGTGCGACTTGAATTGCACTTTGCGCCTGTTGTGGCGTTGCACCGAGCTGTTTGGCAATACCTGCAATGGCGTTGCCGTCAATATGTTTCAGAACTTCATCAAATATGCTCATGGAGCTACCTGCGAGTGGGGTGGAAGGGAAGCGAACGCTAGCACACACAAGCCAATTACGCATTCCGTTAGCAATATTTCACGAACGCGTTATCAATTGGACACGTCCTAACAAGCGCAATTCAGCGAATCGCGGGTAATGCGCCTGCACACTCACCCGCTAACTCGTTTATGAGCACGTTTTTAATATGTGGGCAGCCAATTTTTTACGCGCAGTTTGTGCAGCGCTATTTTTGACAAACGCTGCGTCCGCGCAGCCTAATCCAACGCCCGCGCCTGCACCAGCTGCCGTGCCGCGCCCGCAAGTGCAGCCAAGCGGCCCAACACCGATTCCGGCGGCACCAACGCTACCGATCAAAAGCTACATTACGATTGACTTTGACACCGGCTCAACGCTGGCCGAGCAGGCCGCAGATTTGCGCGTAGAGCCTGCTAGCATTACCAAAATCATGGCGGCTTACGTAGTGTTTCATGAGCTGCGCGCTGGCCGACTCAAACTCGAAGACCAAGTCACCATCAGCGAAAAAGCGTGGCGCATGGAAGGTTCGCGCATGTTCGCCAAAGTGGGCGACAAAATTCCGGCCGAGCAGCTGATTTTGGGCATGATCGTGCAAAGTGGAAATGATTCGACGATTGCGCTAGCTGAGCACATTGCTGGTTCTGAGGAAGCGTTTGTTGCGCTGATGAACAATTTTAGCGCCAAAATTGGGCTTGCTGGAACAAGCTTTAGCAACGCAGCCGGCCTTCCTGATGCGAATCACTACAGCACCGCGCGCGACATCGCAACTTTGGCCCGCATCATTATTAGTGAGTTCCCTGATTACTATAAGTGGTATGCGGTGCGCGAATACACCTGGAATAATATTCGCCAGTACAACCGTAATCAGCTGCTGGCACGCGATGCCAGCGTCGATGGCATGAAAACCGGCCATACCGAAGCTGCGGGCTATTGTCTAGTCAGCTCCGCCAAGCGCGGTGATATGCGCCTGATCGCAGTGGTGATGGGCTCAGAAAGCGAAAGTGCGCGCACCGCGCAAAGTCAAACTATTTTGAATTACGGCTTTCGCTTTTTCGAAACGCACGAGCTTTACAAAGCGGGCACCACGCTCAGTCAACCGGTGCTTTGGAAAGGAGAGCTAGAAACGCTTACGGTCGGCCTTGCCGAGCCGTTGCGATTGGTGATTCCACGCGGGCATTATGAGCGCCTCAATGCCAGCATGGAGCTGATAAGCCCGATCGTTGCGCCGATTGCAAAAGGTGCCACGCTAGGCAAAGTGCGCGTACGCTTGGGTAAAGACATGCTAGCTGAGCGCAATTTGATTGCCTTAGAGGCGGGTGCAAAGGGCGGCTTTTTCGCCAACATCGGCGATTCGCTGTCGCTTTGGTGGCGTAGCGAGTAATAAGGGCTCGGTGAACCCTTGGGAACCTCTTAAAACCCCACGAATCTGCTTTTCTGCTAAAATTCTGGCGGTGTTTTGAGGCTTTGGCATGCGCAGCACTCATAACGCTCATCTACTTGATCGAGGCACTCAACGCATGAAAATCAAATCCTGGCAGCTGTTTGCGTGCGTAAGCTTGTTCGCGATTTTTATTTTGTTATCGCCTTATTTCGGCTTTGGTAGCACGATACTCAAGATACTGGCGCTCACACCGTTTTTTTTCACAATATGCCTTGCCACCTGCATCGTTGACGAATACGGCAGCAATCAATCACTTAACGTGCTTGCCGCAGGTTTTGCCGCAAGTGTTGGCGTTGCGGCCTCGTACTTGGCGTTCCGAGCATTGCTGCCAGACGACGCGCTTGTGTTTTGCTATTTCGCATTCGCAGCAGGCGCTAGTTATGGCATCAGCTTATCGGCTACACATGCCTTTGAAAAATTCCGAAAACGTTTGCCTAGCAGCACGTCTACCGCGCTGATTGCCAGCACTGCTGCGCTGCCGGGCGTTTTTTTGAAGCCGGGCATCGCTACCATGTCCGTCATGTGCGCGCTCTGGCTGCTGATTTTTGCCTTTGCGATCACACGTCCTGCACCGCTGTTAGTGCGCCGTCGGCTACGCTCAACTTCGTAATTTTTGCAAAGGCGTTCATAAGTTATGGACAATATGCGCATCGACAGCAAACCCGACGTAATCGTCATAGGCGCAGGCGTGATTGGCATGTGCGCGGCGTATTACTTGCGAAAATCCGGCCGTTCGGTGCTGGTGATTGATCAGGCTGAGCCCGGCTCCGGCGCCAGCTTTGGTAATTGCGGCATGATTTCACCCAGCCACGTGTTGCCCAACACGCTGCCCGGCTTGCCGTGGAAGGCGTTTAAGTGGATGTTTCAAAAGTCCGCGCCATTCAAGGTAGTGCCGCAGTTCAATCTCGAGTTCATCAGCTGGATGTATGGCTTTTGGCGGCGCTGCTCGATGGCACAAGTTAAAGCCACTGCGCCCGCACTGGCCAGCATTTTAGCCAGCTCACGCACGCTGTTTCATGAGTTGATTACCGAAGAAAAGCTAAAGGTGGATTACGATCAAAGCGGCTGCATTTATGTGTATTCAACCGCAGCGGCATTTGAGCAAGAAGCCAGCTGGGGGCCGATTTACCAGGAATCCGGCGTTTCAGTGCGCACCTTAGATGCAAAGGCCTTAGCCAAGCTTGAGCCTGCACTCAAACCAGACGCCATTTACGGCGGCTATCACTTCCCAAATGATGCGAATTTACGCCCGGATTACTACGTCAACGAACTCGCGCGGCGTTTGCGGGAAATGGGCGTGCAATTTAGCAGCGGCAATGCGGTAGCGCATGTCGATGCTACAGCTTCCGGCGTTTGCGTACACACCGCGCAGGGCAAGTTTGACGCTGCGCAAGCAGTTCTAGCGGCGGGCAGCTGGTCACCTTTGCTCAGCCATCGCTTGGGCTTTAGCCTGCCGATTCAACCCGGCAAGGGCTACAGCATTGCAATGGATAGGCCTAAGCGCTGCCCGATTCACTGCATGGTGCTGAAGGAAAAAAGCGTGGCGGTAACGCCCTGGGCAAGTGGCTATCGCTTGGGTTCAACCATGGAGTTTGTCGGCTATAACGACTCGCTTAATCCAGATCGTTTGCAAGCTTTGATTGATGGCGCCGGCGCTTTTTTACACGAACCCACCGGCCCGGGCGAGCGCACTCCTTGGACCGGCTGGCGCCCGATGAGCGTTGATACGGTGCCAATTATTGATCAGGCACCTAACTTCAAAAATCTATGGCTTGCCACCGGGCACTCCATGCTGGGCGTTTCGATGTCAACCGGCACCGGCCGATTGATTGCTGAGCTGATGAGCGGCGCAAAGCCGCATATCGATCCAAAACCGTATCGCTACGGACGGTTTTCCTAGGCTGCTGGTCCAGCACGCGACCAAGATCAGCTGGATAGAACGCGAGAATCCTGCGTATGTTGCAAGCGTTTCTAACCGCAAAGGCTCGGCGATATTGCCGTGGATCGCATCAATCACAAGGTTGATGCGCGACTGATACTCCGCTTGATTTTTCAACTTACGAAGCGTATTCATTGCGCAAGATTTGGCAAGTGGGCATTGGCGTAACTTGATAGTGTTAGGGGCGTCAAACTTATAGCGAATTCACGCATGCTTACAACCATGGCGGCGCTACTTGCGCTTTCCTTAAACGCCGGCGCTTGTCCCACTGAATCCCAGCCCGAACTAAAAATCAAGGAGTCTAAAATGTCACTTCCACTCGGTAATTTTTGTCTCAGTCTCACGGTGCGTGATCTTGCAACGTCGCGCGCATTCTACGAAAAACTCGGATTCACCGAAGTGAGCGGTGATGGTAAATTCTGGTTAGTGTTACGCAACGGCGCCACCAAGATTGGCTTGTTCCAGGGCATGTTTGATAAGAATATTTTGACTTTCAATCCAGGCTGGAACCATGAAGGCAAGGCGCTCGAAAACTTTGTCGATGTGCGCGAAATCCAAGCGCAGCTCAAAGCCAACGGCATCCAACTGGCCCTTGAAACGCCTGCCGATGGTAACGGGCCTGCGCATATCGTTTTTAGCGATCCTGATGGCAATCAAATCATGATTGACCAACATGTGGGCAAACCCAATCATTAAATTAAGTTAATTGAATAAACTAATCCATTCGCAGCCGTGAAAAACGGCACCACCTCACCCTGCAATTAAACCGTCACTGGATTGCAACGCTGCTTGCATTTGGCACGCCGCCGGCCTGATCCTGAAGCCCTCAATCGCACGATGTTGTTCAATCGCGTGTCGGATCCTTGCAGTAGATTGAGCCTGCTCGATAGGCTCGAACTGATCGATATGCTCGTCGTGGAATCGGTATCACATCAGCACTTGTTGCGCGCGATGGACGTGGCGGTCCAGACTCGCTAATCGAACAGCTCAAGCTCCCGCTGCCCAGCGATTGAAGCGCATAGGTTACTGTCATCGCAGAAATGACGACAAGTTGTAACAAAGTTTTGGCAGCAATCGAATTTTGGAGCGAAACCCACAGTCCAGCCCTCAAAAATGGGGCAGTCAAGTTTTTACTTTGTGCGATACTTCGCGCACTTTGAAAACCACTCGTAAAAAGGAAGTTTTATGTCTCAGCCGTTTCAAATAACTGACACCAATGGTAAATCCATCACCTTACCGCTTGTTGAAGGCACGCAGGGAGATCCGGCGGTTGATATTGGCAAGCTCAACAAAGAGTTGGGTGTGTTTACTTATGACCCGGGTTTTGTCTCGACTTGTTCGACTAAAAGCGCGATCACCTTCATCGATGGCGATAAAGGCATTTTGCAGTATCGCGGCTATCCGATTGAACAGCTGGCTGAGCACTCGAATTTTCTAGAAGTGGCGTATTTGCTGATCAATGGCGAGTTGCCCAATGCCAAGCAAAATATGGAATTTGAGCATCATGTTACGCACCACACCATGGTGCATGAGCGCTTAAAAGACTTCATGCACGGCTTCCATCACAGCGCGCACCCGATGGCGATGCTGTGCGGCATGGTCGGCTCGCTCGCCGCGTTTTATCATGATTCGCTCGACCCAAACAACCCCGAACACCGCATGATTACCGCGATTCGCTTGATCGCGAAAATGCCGACGATAGCAGCGGCCTGTTACAAACATTCAGTCGGCCAGCCGACCGTGTATCCGAAAAACAGCTTAAGCTATTGCTCGCGCTTTTTGGACATGATGTTCGCGGTGCCATCAGAAACCTATGAAGTCGATCCAATTGCCGCCAAAGCGCTGGATTTGCTGTTTATTCTGCACGCCGATCATGAGCAAAACGCCTCGACCTCAACCGTTCGCTTAGTCGGCTCAACCGGCGCCAACCCGATTGCCTGCATTGCCGCTGGCGTTGCTGCACTTTGGGGCCCTGCCCATGGCGGCGCGAACGAAGCCGTGCTGGAAATGCTGGCGGAAATTGGCAGCGTCGATAATGTCGGCAAAGCCGTAGCGCGCGCAAAAGATAAGAGCGACAACTTCCGCTTGATGGGATTTGGGCACCGGGTGTACAAAAACTTTGATCCGCGCGCCAAAATCATCCGCAAAATGACCTATGAAGTGCTGGAAAAGCTCGGCATCCACGATCCGCTGCTAGATGTGGCGATCAAGCTCGAAGAAGCCGCGCTAAAAGATGATTATTTCGTCGAGCGCAAGCTGTACCCAAATGTCGATTTCTACTCTGGTCTGATTTACAAAGCGCTCAAAATTCCAGTCGAGATGTTCACCGTCATGTTCGCACTGGGCCGCACCGCCGGCTGGATTGCCCATTGGCTCGAGCAAAACGCCACCACTGACGTCAAAATCGGCCGCCCACGCCAAATTTACACCGGGCCGGTGCATCGGGATTATCAGGCGTTGGCGAAACGCTAGACCTGTTCCTCTGAAAGCTCATCGTAATGCACAGAAGAACTGTTGCTTTTTTTGGACATTCGCAGTGTCGGCAAGCAAATTGAGGCAGCTGCTAATTCCTTGATCTCGTCACGCAGGAATCAGTCGATAAATCAGTCTAATTCGGCAATGATTTTGAGATATTGATAACTGTTCTCCAACGCAAAAAGTTGATGACAGCAGTTTGCAACTATCGCAAAACAGGCTTTGCAACCCGCCGTACAATAAAAAAAAACCCGCAGCCAGACCCAGCTGCGGGTTTTTTGTATTCGATTGACTCGCCTTGCAGCGAGTCAACTAACAATACTACTTCGCCGTTACCCGTACTGAAACGCGGCGATTTTTTTCGCGGCCTTCTTCGGTGCTGTTGTCGGCGACGGCATGTTGATCGCCATAGCCTTCGGCGTTCATACGCTCTGCGGCAATGCCTTTCGCGACGATCGCGGCTTTTACTGCACTAGCGCGTTCGCCTGAGAGTGCCAAATTGGCGGCCGCGTCACCGGTGTTGTCAGTATAGCCGCCGATTTTGAAAGTCACGCTGGGGTAGGCTTCCAAGATCGCGGCAATCGCGGTGATTTGCTCATCGGATTCGGTGCGCAGCGTGGCCTTGCCGGTGTCGAACAAAATACGATCAAAATCAAACCAGGTTTCTTTGTTGACTAGCTCACCTTCATCGTCAATGAAATCGAGCAGCTTGGCCTCAACGCCGCGCTCTGGCACGGTGATGAAATCTGCATCGGTCAACTCGAGCTTGACATCCGAGCCTAAATCGCCAAACAGCGCGAGCTGCTCGGCGGCTGCGACGGCGTCGTCCACCGCAATAATCGGCGTGGCGGCGGGTTCTACAACTGCTGGCGTATCAACCGCAGGCTGTGCAATCGCAGGCGTCGTGGCGGCCAACGCGGCGGCGGTTGCGGCGGCAGCGGTGACGGCCGTTACCGTATGCGTGGTTTTCAAACCTGCATTCGGCGGCAGTAACGGAATGATCATAAGGGCTACGATGTTGATGATCTTGATCAGCGGGTTTATCGCAGGGCCGGCGGTGTCTTTGTAAGGATCGCCAACGGTGTCGCCGGTGACGGCGGCTTTGTGAGCTTCCGAACCTTTGCCGCCAAAATGGCCTTCTTCGATGTATTTCTTCGCATTGTCCCAAGCGCCGCCACCCGTGCACATGGAGATCGCGACGAACAAGCCGGTCACGATTGTGCCCATCAGCAAGCCGCCCAATGCAGCCGGGCCAAGCGCAATACCCACCAGCACCGGCACAATAATCGGCAACAGGCTTGGCACGATCATTTCTTTGATCGCAGCTTTCGTCAACATGTCGACAGCTTTGTCGTACTCAGGTTTTGCGGTGCCCTGCATAATGCCTTTGATGTCGCGAAACTGGCGGCGAACTTCATCGACTACGGCGGATGCCGAACGGCCCACGGCTTCCATAGCCATTGCGCCAAACAAGTAAGGAATCATGCCGCCAATAAACAGGCCGATGATCACGTTCGGGTCAGAGAGTTGGAAATCGGTCGAAATACCAAACTTCTCGAGCTTGTGGGTGTAGTCGGCAAACAGCACAACTGCTGCCAAACCAGCCGAACCAATCGCGTAGCCCTTGGTGACGGCTTTGGTGGTGTTGCCTACCGCATCGAGCGGGTCGGTGACGTTGCGCACTTCTTTAGGCAGCTCGCTCATTTCCGCAATGCCGCCGGCGTTATCGGTGATCGGGCCGTAGGCGTCGAGCGCGATGATCATGCCAGCCATCGACAACATGGCAGTAGCGGCAATCGCCACGCCATAAAGGCCAGCAAAATTATAGGACAGCAAAATCGCTAAGCACACTGACAAAACTGGCAGCGCCGTTGATTTCATCGACACGCCCAAACCGGCAATCACGTTGGTGCCATGGCCAAACTTGCTGGCTTCAGCTACTTTTTGCACTGGGCCGTATTCGGTCGCAGTGTAGTACTCGGTAATCACCACCAGCAAACCGGTCAAGCCCAAGCCGACGATCGTGCAGTAGAACAGGCTCATCGCGCTGATCGTGGTGCCTTCACCGCCCATCATATTCATGGTGATCGGGTAAAACGCTGCCAATGACAACACTGCCGAAACGATCACGCCTTTGTAAAGCGCGTTCATGATTTTGCCGCCCGGGCTGACTTTAACGAAGAAGGTGCCGATGATCGAAGCAATAATAGAAACGCCGCATAGAACCAGCGGATACAGCAATGCGTTGATGCCAACGGCGCCTGCGTAGATCGAGCCGATCAACATGGTGGCGATAATGGTGACCGCATAGGTTTCGAACAAATCTGCCGCCATACCGGCGCAGTCGCCGACGTTATCACCAACGTTGTCGGCAATCACGGCTGGGTTGCGTGGGTCATCTTCTGGGATGTTTTGCTCAACTTTACCGACCAAATCGGCACCGACGTCAGCGCCTTTGGTGAAGATACCGCCGCCTAAGCGCGCGAAAATCGAAATCAATGACGAACCAAACGCTAAACCGACCAGCGCATTGAGGATGTCATCTTGCTTGACGCCCTGATGCATCAAAATGCCGTAGAAACCGGCAACGCCGAGCAGGCCTAAGCCCACCACCAGCATGCCGGTGATTGCGCCGCCGCGAAAAGCTATCGCGAGCGCAGGGTTGATGCCACGGCGCGCAGCTTCGGTGGTTCGCACGTTGGCACGCACGGAGACGAACATGCCGATGTAGCCGGCCGCGCCCGAAAGCACCGCGCCGATTACAAAGCCGAGCGCGGTCAATTTGGTCAGAACTACCGCGATCAAGATGGCCAACACCACGCCAACGACGGCTATGGTGGAATATTGGCGGTTTAAGAAGGCGTTTGCGCCCTCTTGAATGGCTTTCGCAATAGACTGCATGCGCTCATTGCCAGCAGGTTGCGACAAAATCCAGCGCGTCGATACGATGCCATAAACCACGGCAAGTAAGGCACACACGATGGCGATCCATAGACCGTATTGGGTCAGCATGGAGGGACTCCTATTTAAGTTGAAAGAAAAGTTAAAGTGCAAACTAACCCGAAGTTCCGGCGAGCTTCTGCGATCTTCTGCAAAAATCTGGCCTCACCCGAGGCAAAACGCGTCGGAGTATAAACGAGGGCGCGCCTAAATCAGTCACTTTTTCGGTTTTCTTTCTGGTTTTCCTTAGGTTTTTCCCTTGTGCATCGCCATTGGTGCGCCGAATTGCATTCGGCACGCTCGCTTAACCCCAAAGCTCGTGCCGAGTGACACTCGACGCACCAGGACCGAAATTCCAGTTACCGACTCATGCTAGCCAAAAAATCCGCTAGTTCATCGGCATGCTCTTCTTCAATTGCCAAAATCCGGCTCAACATCAGACTCGTTGATGGATCATCTTGCCCCAAATATTGAATGAATTCTCGGTAGCTATCGATGGCAATGCGCTCAGCGACGACGTTTTCCTTAATCATGTCGACTAGCGTTTCGCATTCGACATACTCAGCGTGGCTCAGTTTAGTCAGCTCATCCGGCGCAAAATTCGGCTCTCCACCGAGCTGCACAATGCGTTTGGCGATCACGTCGGCGTGGCCTAGCTCTTGATTGGAGTGCTCCAAAAATTCATCCGCTATCGCTTTTGAATGAATTCCAGTCGCCATAAAATGGTGCCGACGATAGCGCAGCACGCAGACCAGCTCAGTGGCGAGTGATGCGTTTAGCATCTCCAGCACTTTCGTTCGATCGGCGCTGTAGCCAGCAGTGACTGCACCCTGCTGCACGCCAGCACGGGCTTGCTTGCGCAGCGTTTTGGTGTCGCTTAGGGCAGGTTTTACTGCCGACGCACTTTTAGCGTTTGTCTTCATTTTCATCATGTCTATCATTCCAAAAGTTTAGAGCTGCCGCGCAAAAAGCAAGGATGCGATTGAACTGCGCACTGTCGCCGCAAGATTCGGCTTGGTTTTAGTCAATTTAGTCAGCACCTCGTGCTGGCCCATGCCGATAGGTTTGCCCGCGATTACGGAGGCTGCCATGGCAAACATGCGCACCATCTTGCTATCCGGCGCGTCCCAATATTCAGCCATTTGCGGTACGACTTTAAGCAAGCAAAGATCCGGCGAATCAGGGCCTTCAGGAAACCAGGGCTTTGCAGCTGGGGTCCAGAGCCGCTTAATCAAGGCGTCATCGTTTACCACTTCACCTTGCCCAGTAATAGAAACATAAGTGCCGCGATCCGCATCAGTGAACGCTAAATTGAGCGCATTAAGCTGTTTGACTTTTGCACTTTTCACGCTGGTAAAGAACCAGATCGAACCATCGCCTGCCATCTCTAACGGCGCCATGGGCCGGCTGACCATGTGACCTTCATCATCGGTGGTTGTCAGCATGGCGAACTGCAGATGCTTGATAAGCTGGCATAGCTGGGTGCGTTCGGGGGAATTTTGTTCTTCAGATTTCATGAAATTTCCAGTCTCTGTAGGGCAAGGAAAGCAAGCTTCCGCAGCATTGTTAGTTAACGAATATGGCAATTAAAATGATGATTGGAATGGGAATACCGAGAAACCAAAGCAATATCGAACGCATGATCGATCTCCTAAAATTGAATTGAGGTTGGGTTTGATGACTTGGCTAATCGTCTCTGTGCTTTGCACCAATCGTCGCACCTAAACTGGCAACGAATGCGCCGATAAGTAGCGAGATAAACAACCAGAGCGACGCGTGCGCTGCGCTTTTGCGGGTTTTGTCGGCTAATACTTGTGCCGCCGTTTTAAATTCAGATGCCTGCGCAAGTCCAAAGGAGTAGCTGTTAATCACGCGGTTTTCGGCGTCGGTGTAACTTAGCCCTGTTTGCTGTTTAACCAAGCCCGTTACATAAGACAGATCATCTGAAGCCAGTGCAGCGCTGGCCTTTCCATCGCGCGATTGGGTATGCGCAAAAATCCGCTCAACCTCAAGTGATATTCGGGCGATGTCAGGATTTGCGGATCTAAGCGCTATTTCGCTGTCAGAGCCTGGCATTGCTACGCTAGCGGAGGGCCCATTTGTGATGCTCCCAGTCGGAATGCGAAACAGCTTGTCAAGTTGATAGCGTGTGCCGCCGGTGGCCAAATCTTCAGCGCCGCGTTTGACTGGCTTAGATAGCGGCGAGCTTAACGCAGATAGTGTCGTTTCAGCTGCACCGCCCAACAAACTTGAAATGGTGCTGGTTAATAGCGCTGCGGTGAAAAGTGTGGCGATTGACCAGGTTAAAAATCCGTGTGCAGTATCTCTGAAATACACCTCGTCGGCCTGCACGTTTTTCCATCTTGTGCGCATACGTCCAGCAATATAGCCGCCCAATAAAGCGGCCGTTAGCTGGGTAAAAATAATCCAGACGATGGTCGACACGCCAAGCGTTTTCGCGCCTACACCACTATTCGACCAGGGTGAAACCGATGAAAGCCCAATACCGGAGCCGAGTATGAGCAGTATGAGCGACAAAGCCGCGGCACCTGCTGCACCCGCAAGAATCGCGCCCCAGGACACTGCACTAGCAGGCGAATCCTGAAATTCTGTGCTGCTGGTCAAGATTGGATTCTGATAATTGGGGCTAGCGCTATTCATGAATATGCTCAACAATAAAATGGGTTTGTCAAAAATTAGCTAGGCGCGTGTTCGCCCGAATTTGGCGCGTGCCGCCGCAGGCATTTGCCCGATCTGGAGTCGGGTGTGGTGCTTGTGCGGCGGCACACGTTTTCTGCATTAGGGCACTACTTTACGTAGGTGGCCGCTAATATTTCTGCGTCGTGCGTGGCAATGATTCTGGCTTGATCAGCCGCAAGCGTGGCGTTGTTGGTGCTAACGCAAGAGTCTTTTGCTTGATCTTTCAGCGCATCGCATTTTTCTGCTTCGATGTTGTGGCGGCCTTGCGCTTCAGTCATTGCAACATCGTACTTGGCTTTCGCTGCAACTGTCATCGCTTCAGATTCAGCTTCGGTAATCTTTTTCATCGCGTTCGTATCAACAGCTACCATGTCGTCTTTCGCTTCAGTGACTTTCACTTCAGCTTGAGCGCGGTCTTGATTAGCTTCCTGACGTGCTTCTTGATTATCTTGCACGGCAGTTTCTTGGGCTTGCGAAACATCTTTCGCAGTTTCAGTCGGTGTTTCTTGGCAGGCGCTAAGGCCAACGATGGCAAATGCTGCAAACAAAATGGGTCGAATAATCATGGGTGATTTCCTTTAATGGGTGGTCGAACGTTTTGAAAATCAGCGCAGCGAGCTAAGATAGTGATTTAAGATCACATGGCTGCGCCTTTTAGCTAGTCGTGTTTTTCAACTTCTTTTTGAATCGTTTCGCCCGCTTTTTCAGTGTCTTTGCCGACGCCCTTCATCGTGTTACAGGCAGCTAGGCTGGCAAGTATTGAAGTAATAAAAAGGCTGAGAATTATTTTAGTGATATTGGTTTTCATGTCGATCTCCAGAGTGGTTAGGGGGTTTGTTTTAAACTTATTGAAGGCGCGCGCGCTTAGAGCACACGTCGCCCTTGGATGATTCTAATCAGCACAACCACCGCTGCAATCACCAACAGAATGTGGATGAAACCACCCATGGTGTAGGAGGTAACTAGCCCCAACGCCCAAAGGATGAGTAATACGACGACGATGGTTTCCAACATGATGATCTCTCCGAGTTCCAGGTAGCTAGGCTTAGCGTGGACGGATCATGACGTCATTATTCGATGCATTCGGTGCGGTATCACACGCTGATGAAATTCAGCGGCTTCGAAAACACCCTCTCCCCCAACCCCTCCCATCAAGGGAGAGCTTTATGGCATTGGGTTGGGGAGAGGGGTTTACCAACTTGCCTCAAATATGGGTTGACCTTTTGAAGCGCTATTCCTTGCCAAGTAAAACCGCTTCCTCACCGATCGCTTCTAATGCCGCTACTCGCGCCGCTTCGTTGGCATCAAAATGCTGCGCGCGTAGCGGCGCGCGCGTAGCGTCGCTTGATGCACGCTGCTGTTCGCGCGCAGTCAAATAGCTGCGCACTCGAGCCTCAAATGCGGCTTGGCCTTGATCAAGTGCTTCAAATCGCCGTGCTGCCTCGGTGCCAAATAATTGCTCGCGCGCGGCAAAGCGTTGGCTGGCAGCTGCGGGCAGATTAACGGTTAGCTTGCTATCTAGTTTGCTTTGATCCGTATAGCTTTGTGCAAGTTCAAGCGGCAAGCGCTGCAGCAATTCACGCTCGCGCTGTGCGCGCACCTGGGGTGTGATGGATTGATCGCGCGCTAAGTCGAGTCTGTCTTGGGTGAAGCTATCCCAGGCGCGCTCACTTGCAAAAAATGCATCAGCCATGGCTTGGCCTAATCTTTGGATTCGCAGTTCGTCAAGCGCCTGCAAACGCAATCGCGGCGGCAACATTTGCAAACGCGGCGCCTCGGCATTTAACGCGCGCAAATAGCTGCGATACTGCGCAAATAGACTTTTAAGCTGCGTGGCGACTGCGAGTGAATAGCGCATGTCAAACTGCGTCTCAATCCAAGCAATCAAGTCGGCGCTAGGCATTTCCCCCGAGCGCGTCAAGTAATAATCGAACATGCGGCGCAACTCAAGATTCAAACGCACGCTGCCATCTGGATCTATGCTGACTTCGCCATCTACTGCGGTATCGCGCAGTGAATTATTCGCAGTTGGATCTCGGGTTAGCAACTTGTTTGTTGCCGTTTCAGCAGCTTGCAACGGCGATAGGTAAGCGGGCACAACCTTCGCGGCTTTAGGCACGATTACAGTTTCGGGAATCACTGCGGAAATTGGCGCAGGCGCAGTTTGTAACTCGGCCAAGCTCGTGCGATGAGTTGACCACCAAAAGACCGCAAGACTGCCCAAGAGCAACAAGGCAGCAGCTTGCGCCATTAGTCTTTTTCTAGGAGATTTGATGGCTAAACCTCAAGCTTCAGAAAGCCACAGACAGCGATTTTGTGAGCGGCCAATGAGTCGCTCACAAACGCTGAACGCTACAAGCCTAGAAGCTTTAAGCGATTCGCCTGTGCTCGATAAACGCTGATCGGGCTTGAGCTAAATAGGCTGCGCAAACCGAGCACCTGGTTAACTTCATCACCATGGTTCCAGCTGTAGTCATCACGCAATACCACGCCCCAGTGGCTTGAGCAGCGCCCAACCAGGCCGTCATTGCTTTCCGAACCAAAAAATAATCCAGCAGCGCCCAGTAGTGGATCTGAGACGTCTAAAAAATTAGTCAACACATTGGTGCCGCCCATTGAATAGTAACGAACGTTATTCACCACGGCTGCGCCCTGCCCGCAGCTGCTGACTGGCTTGCCTTGTGGAAAGCGGTTGTTGAACGCCGTCGCACCGCTGGTGCTCAAGCTAGTTAAAGCACCAAGCGCATTTTGCGGGTCATTATCGCCCGACAAAAATTCAACAAACGCTGAAAGCGCGGTGACGAAACCGGCGGCCAAGCGCTCTTGCAAAGATCCAGGCGGTGCAATGGTTGCCAAACCGTCCGCTGTTTTACTGCCTGCATGCGGCGCACCCACGCTGGTCATTGACGCGACCAAATCAGGCCGCACCGACGCCACGTAGCGCGCAGTCGGGCCACCATGGCTATGACCAATCAGATTAAATTTTTGCGCCCCGGTAGCGGCTTTGATGCTGTCCAAATAGCGGATTAATTGCTCGCCCCGCACTTCAGAAAAATTTGAGCTGGACACATTCGCCGTGTAAACCCGAGCGCCACCGGAACGCAGCTCGCCCGGAATGCCATAAAAATAGTCGTAAACCCCCAACAAACGATCAAAGCCCAATAAGCCGTGTACTAAAACGATCGGATAGCGCGTTTGCGTGTAACCGGTGCTCTGCGCCTGCGCCTTGTTGACGCCGAGCGCGGTGATTGCAAGCGCAAATGCAAGTACGATTTTCGATAGCGTTTTATTCCACATATTCCCTCCCAGGATGTGCAATTGGTTTTTCGGATTTGGTTTTCTTAAGGCTCGCTTAGGCTTTGGTTTGTATAAATTGCGGAGCGAACTATACGGTAGCGTATGGAAACTGCAAGCGATAGTTTCGGCGTTTGCCAAAGCGGATACTCGGTAGTTCCACGCAGGCGTAGACTCACTCATATCGCCGCCCTACACCCTCAGGCCGCATCGAAAACCGCTTATAAGTCAGCTGATATTGACTAGGATCCCGCCTAGCAATTCGTTCGACATTGGCGTTAAGCGCGGCCGCGTCTATCACTTCCGGCTCGGCAGGTTCGATCCGAATAGTGAAGCGTCCGTTGGCTATTCGCTGTGCGGAGCAAAATAGCACTGTCGCACCGGTGCGCTGAGCGAGTTTGGGCAGCAGCGTCATGGTCATGGCGGGAATGTTGAAAAAATCGGCGAATTCACCCTCGCCTACTTTGGGCTGTTGGTCGGGCAATATTGCGATCACTTTGCCAGCTTGCAATTGCTTGAGCAGCGCGCGCACGGCGGCTGGTTCTGCGCGCAGCATGGCAATTTGCAGACGGGCGCGGCATTGCACCAAAAGCGGTTCTAGCCAAGCGGATTTCGGCGCGCGATACAGCACGCTCATCGGCGTTTGTTCGGCTAGCCAGCGATTCAACAGTTCCCACGCGCCAAAGTGCGGCGCAGCGATGATCGTGCCACGGCCGCTTGCTAGCGCATGTGTGAGCTGCTCAAGCCCATAAACGGCATCGATTTTTTTTAGCAGTTCGGCGGATGGACGGGTCCAAATCCAGGGCAGTTCAAACAGGCTTTGCACCGTTTGAATAACGGCTGCGCGTGCAAGCTGGCGCTGTGCTGGCGCTGGTAGCTCGGGAAAGCAAAGCTGCACATTGCGATGCGCGACTTGGCATTCGCGTAGCGGCAAAATGGCCAAAACACGGCCGGCGCATCGGCCGAATTGCTGCATCCAAGTAAGCGGAAAAAGCCCGAATAGGCGCAGTACCCACCAAAGCAGGCGGGCGCGCGGGCCGAGTTGAGTGGTTGGTCTGGATTCGCTTGTCACGTTTTTACCGAAACAAAAACGGCGACTGCTTATTCCAATTCTAAATCAGGACGATAATAAGGCGGCGACGCGAGGATCGACGAAGACGTACTTAATGTACGGCCAGGAGACCGGAACGAGCCAACGCAATTAGCTAACTGATTTAGAATTGGAATTATTCGTCAAAAAAGCGCAGCAAAACCACGGTGATATTGTCGTTGCCGCCGCCGTTCAGTGCGGCTTGAATGAGCGCGTCGACGGCATCTTGCACACGGCTTTCGTCAGCTAAAATATCGGAGATGCTGTCGTCGTCGACATCGCCGGTTAGGCCATCGGAACAAAGTAGAATTTGCGTGCCGTGCATGATTTCACCGGTTGCTACGTCCACTTTCAGCTCGCATTCGCTGACCGCACCGAGTGCTTGCGTCACCAAATTTTTGTGCGGGCTTCGGCGCGCTTCTTCGGGGGTGATCAAATGCCGATCAATCAGCGCCTGCACGTAGGAATGATCGTGGCTGATTTGCTTGAGCACGAAATTGTCGTAGCGATAGATTCGACTATCACCGACCCAAGCAATCTCAAAATTTTTGTCCGCTAATTTGACCGCCACAATCGTCGAGCCCATTCGTTTGTCGGGGTCGGTGGCTTCAATCTGATTCAAAATGGCCGCGTGTGATTGCGTAATCGCTGACGCAATCGTTGTGCCGTTGGTTACTAGCTCGCAAACGATATCGCGCGCCATCGCTGATGCCACTTCGCCCGAAGCTAGCCCGCCCATGCCATCCGCCACAATGCAAAGGCCGATTTTTTCATCGACCAGCAGCGTGTCCTCGTTGTGTCCACGTCGCAACCCTGTGTGGGTGCCATGGCCGATTTCTATCCGCATCAAAGCTTCGGGGTTAGTTCTTAAGATTTTGTGATAGTAGCAGCGCTTGGCGCGGTTGTGCAGATAAAACTGCGTGGGCTGCACATCCTTGTTTGCATCTGGGGGTCTCAGTCTTTCTAGATTTTGGCTGCACTGCCAACTCAGGGCGGGCAGTGCGCCGGCCACAAACCCTGGTTTTTCAAATAGGTTTTGCCCGGCAAGCTGCGATAGTGCGCATAGATCGCGCTGGCTGGTGTTTTACTTTTGCCCGACCCGCCTCCCGGCGCTTGCCAGCGGGTTTTGCCCTGCACGTAAACACCGGCGTCTTCATAGGTTGCAGGGCATGCGCCCTGCGGCAGCTGGGTTACCAGATGCGCCTTACGATTTCGGCGCTGCTTTTTTCGATTCGTGATCGGCGAAGTTTCGGCATTGGCTGCTTGCGCGAAGTGTGTTGAACTGCTGGTTTGGCGGCTGTTGGGGCCGCCTGTGCGTGGCTCAGCAAAGCGCGTGGGTTTTTCGATGACTGGATCAACCGCCGCCACTTGCAACGCGCGGCTTTGCTCGAGCTGGCTGCATGGCGCATCCTGATAGCGCAGCAAGCCAGCGGCATCTTCACAGCGAAAAACGGTGCGAGTAGGCGCAGCGGAGGCGTCCACCAGCAGCAATAGAGCGAGCAATAACAAAGATCGATTCATGGCACGGGCTGAGCGAAAGGGGTATCAGCATGCAATATCGGCCTTTGGCGATCAGTAAGTTCCGCAACTGGATTAATGTCAGACGAATCTGACAGTCTAGCGGGTTGGTTTTGTGAGTTTACTTAGATGCGTGGCAACACGAAAACACCCTCTCCCCAACCCCTTATGTCCCATCAAGGGAGAGGGGCTAAAATCGACTTCTTTTTTGACTGAAACCTCGAACGGCTCCCGTCTCCCTTTATGGGAGAGGGGCTGGGGGAGAGGGTTTTTTGATGAATGCAGCAATCTCCATCGTTAAAAACCATAGTCAAATCAGGAACTTAAAGCAACAATCGCCGAATATCGCCCAGCTGCTGCGCTAGATACACGGTAAAGCGCGCGGCTTCAGCGCCATCAATCACGCGGTGATCATAGCTAACCGACAGCGGCAGCATTAGCCGTGGCACAAACGCTTCGCCATTCCAAACTGGCTTCATTTGTGACTTGCACACACCTAAAATGGCCACTTCTGGCGCATTGACAATCGGGGTGAAGCCAGTACCACCAATTCCGCCTAAGCTGGAGATTGAAAAGCAGCCGCCCTGCATATCGGCCGGGCCGAGCTTTTTATCACGCGCTTTGATACTGACTTCGCCTAGTTCTTTTGCCAACTCCAGCATGCCTTTTTTATCGCAATCGCGAATCACTGGCACCATAAGGCCATCGGGTGTATCGACTGCAATGCCGACGTTGTAGTACTTTTTCACGATCAAGTTTTCGCCGTTTGGATCGAGCGATGCATTGAAATTCGGGAATTTTTTCAGCGCCGCAACCACGGCTTTGATCAGGAAAATCAGCGGAGTAAGTTTTAGATCTTTATTCTCTTCGCCAAGTTTTTTACGAAATGCTTCCATTTCAGTGATGTCGGCTTCGTCTTGCTGGGTTACGTGCGGAATCATTACCCAGTTACGCAGCAAATTCGCCCCGGAAATCTTTTTGATGCGTGATAGCGGCTTAGCTTCGGTCGCGCCAAACTTGCTGAAATCGACCTGCGGCCAAGGAATCAAGTTCAAACTGCCGCCGCCACTAATGCTGCCTGACGCTGATGCGCTGGCCGCTGGAGCAGCTAGCGCCTGCTTGACAAAGCTTTGCACGTCTTCTTTCATGATTCGGCCTTTGCGGCCCGAACCGAGCTTTACTTTGCGCAAATCTACGCCCAATTCGCGTGCAAATAAGCGTACGCCGGGGCTGGCGTGTGGCAAGTCACCATTTGACTCAATGCTTGCAACGGGTGTTGCTGGCGGCGCGGGCACTTGCGCTGCAACTGGCGTGGGCTGAATTATTGGCGCTGCGGCTACTGCGGTAGGCTTGGGCGCAGCAGCGGCAACGGGTGCCACAGTGGCTGGCGCTAGCGCGGCATCCGCCGCTTCAATCAGCGCTACCACTGCGCCTTCACTCAAGCGATCACCCAGTTTGACCTTCAGCTCAGTAATCACCCCGGCAAATGGCGCCGGCACTTCCATCGTGGCTTTATCGCTTTCCAGCGTGACTAAACTTTGGTCTTTCGCAACCGCCATACCCACTTGCACCAAAATTTCGATCACCGGAATATCTTTGTAACTGCCAATGTCAGGAACGAGTGCGGGTTTTGCAGCCATGGCGGGTAACCAAGTAAAGGGAAGCGTTTAGCATATGCGAAATTTCGCAAATCGGGGCGCTCTAGCAGCGGCAGGAACTCAAAAATTCCGCTGCGCGCTATTCCGGGTCAATTTCATCGCAAACTTTGGGTCGATACTTTTCCGCAGCCGACATACCACAGAGCCATTTGCCGTCTCGCAATACGAACAGCACGCGAGTGCCCGCAATGGCTTTGTGCTTTAAATCTTTGGGTAGATCGGCCTGCACGGCGCATTCGGCTTCGGATTCCATCGTGCCGTAGGTGTAATCGACGAAGATATTGCTGTTGATTTTTGCTTTTAGCGCCAGCGATTCGCCTGGGCACTTGCTTTGTTCTTTAAAAACTTCCTCAATTTCCGCGCGCGCAGGCTGTAAATCTTCCACGACTTGTTCAAGTGCCGACGCTGCCAGATGATCAGAGATTCCGGGAATCAAATGCCCTAAATGCTTATAGCCGTAATACGAGAGCGCTGCCAATCCACCCACCGCCGCAAGCAGCTTGTTCATACCGCCACGCGCCGCAGGTGCCGCTTGATTGGCATAAACCGGTGCCGACTGCATCGGCGGCGCGCTCGGAAATTGCGGTGCTGGCGGGCCTGCGCTGTAATTCATGTCTTGCAGCGGTGATTGACTAAACTGCGGCGGCGGTGGCATAGGTGCCGGAGCCGGTGCCATTGCAGGCGGAGCCATAACCGGGGCTGGCATTGGCGCAGATTGAACGGGTTGCACAGGCAGCTTTTGCATCACCATCGTTGCTTGCGGCGTTGGCGGCGGAGCAGCAATCACAATACCCAGCTCGCCCGCCAGCGCTTCTAGGCGCACCCAATCGGCGCGGCCGTCCTGCCACAAATAGCTGCGTTTGGTGATCTCACCAACGCCCAACAGCCGCTTAAGCTCATCCACCGAAACCGGCCCCTGCTGCTCACGATTTTTGTCAACGTAAAACCACATAGCGCGCTCGATTTAAGAAGGTGAAAGCGCGATTATGCCTAAATTGTGCGGGCTAGCCCAGAGCGCTGCAAGTGGCACTCATACGTCGACTCCACCGGACGCAAAGCGGCGAGCGCTTGATGTACATTTCCGCCGCAACCATCTCACCCAAAGTGATGAATCGTCAGAGCTTTAGCTAAACCGAAATAGTCGATGCGCTAAGGCGATATGGACATGCGCTCAAAGCCGATATTGAAGCGCTTTGGCGGCGGATAGCGTTTTCTAGAAGCATTTGAGCATCGAGTGCGGGCGAATGCAAAGCGCGTATTGCTGGGCGCTAAAACCTAAAACCTTCCGCAAAAAGTGGCTGATTTCACGCACAAAAGACCCGGCTTTTGCCGGGTCTTTTGTGGAACCAAGAAGCTTCCTAAACTGCAAAAAGTGCCCGCTAATCGGGTCGTTGCTGCCATAAATGAGTGAGGCGATCTTTGGCGCGAAGCTTCTCGCGCTTCATCGATACTAGGGTGAGATCATCGATCGGGTTGACGCCTAAATCGGCATCGCCTACGACTTTGTCGAGCTGCCGATGCCGTAGCAACAGGCGTTTAAATTCTTCATTTTGCGACATGTACGCTTTCACATAATCTTGGCTATGGCTTTCAAACATAGTTAACCCTCCTGGATTTGACTGGGTGTACTCGACTGAGTGTTTTGGGTGGCTTCGAGCATTTTCACGGTATGTGTTGCCGAATTACAGGTGGCGCTCAAAGCGTCGACGCAGATGTGTTTTTGCGCGCTCAGGTTGGGGTTAACCCGACGGCTGATTTTGAAGTGCTGCTTGGAAGACCGAAGCGGACTAAAACAGATCATGAATGCTCGTTAAAGCGGAAGCGTCACGGCCAAACTACTCCAATCTCAACGCGCGCGCAATGCCCAATTGCGGCAAATTTGCGCGCTTAACGTGCTTGGTTACGTGCCATGAACGTTGTTAAGTTTTTCATCGCCTGCGCCTGCACTTTGCCTTTGAAGAACCCAGTCCAACCCAACAATAAACCCGGTAAACCTAGTGCCTGTCTCGCCCACAGGTAAAAATCGAACTGGTCTATGTGGCGCACGATCAGACCATCTTTGAATTCAAAACGCGCATTAATCCGATTAATGACCTTGCGACCGGTTTGGCTAAATGTGTAATACGCCACCCAGGTTGCATGCGCGCCACTTGGGTCAAGCTGCGGCAATTCGATGCTCAAATCCTTGCCGCGCTCGCAGAGCATCGTCCACATGGCGCACACTTTTAGGTAGTCCAAATTGGTAAATGCGGGGTCGTCAAACTTGACATCTGGGTGGTAGCAGCGCGCCATTTCAATGGCGTCACGCTTGCCAAATGCGTTGTAAAAACGTTCGATGAGTTGCGTTTTTGGATTTGGGCTCGCCATAGTGGCACTCTGAGTTTCGAAATGAGTGCGCAAAGATAGCTGCATTCGTGCTGTTTTAGCAGTGGCTGTGCCACTAATAGCGTGGAATTCCTGAAAATGTCGGATTTGCCGCGCTGCGCTGGCACAATTGCCACATTGGCCAGGATGCAATCATACAGATATTGCCGTTCGCCCAGAGCCAGTCGCAGGGGCCCTAGGCCGGCGCAGGGGGGACGGAAAATAGGCAGGGCAATAATTGGTT
>JANOQN010000058.1:0-13428 GCA_031422315.1 Rhodanobacteraceae bacterium | reverse complement strand
CTCATACTTGGTTTTGAACGCACGCCGATTCGTCACTTCCCAGCTGCGGCTTAAATCACTGTAAACCCGCGTTTCGGTGCCATCGGGCGTGGCTTCGGTCAGCACCCGGCCCTGCAAATCAAAGGTCCAGCTGGTGTTTTTATTCGCCTCATCAGTGACGTAATATTTCCGGCCCTGCGCCGTGTAGTAATACAGCTGGATGCCGCCCTGTGGGTCGGTTTGTTTGGACAGCAAACCATTGCTGGTGTAGTCAAATAGCCACGCGTCGCCCCTGCCGGTGCTGCGCGTTTTCAGATCGCCATTTGCCGCATACGTCATGGCTTCACTCACGCCCGCTTTCGTGCTGGTTGATAAGTTTCCTGATGGATCGTAGGTAAAGCTAGTCGCTACGCTCAGCGCATCAGTGCTGCTCAATGGCCGATTGCGAATGTATGGCTTGGTGAACGCCGTGTTGGCGGCGTAGGTGAAGCGGGTTGTGCGGCCCGCGAAAGCCTCACTCAGCGTATTGCCAAAATTATCGTAACTAAAGCTGCGCGTGCGGCCCAAGCGATCGGTTGTGCTGGAAGGTTTGCGGTGCGCTAGATCCCAGCTGGTTTGTACGCTACCTAAGGGATCGGTTTGCTTGATGGTGGCGCCGAAGCGGTTTAGCTCATAGCGCGTATTGATGGACCTGGGGTTCAGCACGTCGGTCAAGATCACCAGCTCAGCGCTCGGCGTTTGCCCGCGCAGGCCAAGGTAGCCAAACTTCCAGAGACCGCCATCGGCTTGTTGAAGCTCACTCACTCTGGCTTCCCACAAAGGTTCGGTACTCAGCTTGCTGGTCGCAATCACATAGCTGATGCGCTTGCTGACTTCGCGCGTTACATCAGTAATGCTCTCCAGCCTAAAGCCCAAGCGAATGCTGCGCTCGTTGAGCCCCATGACTATCGATCCCAGATTGCGCACCGCATAGCTGCGGGAAAAGCCAAGATTCGTACCGCTGGATTGTTTGGACGTTTTCAAGTTGCCATAGGAATCGTAGCTATAGTCAATAACCGTACTATCGCCGCTTGCTTTGGTAACTAACCAAGCGTTGGACGGCCCGCCGAATTCACCCAGCTCAGTAACAATCGGCGTTTCGGTGTAGGTCAAGCTCAGCGTGCGCCCGCTGCCGGTCAAGCTGGTCATGCGCTTTTCACCGCCCAATAGCTGATAAGCCGCCGTGACGCGATTGCCGTTAGTATCTTCGACGTAGCTCAGCTTCGGGCCGCTCACGTGCGGCTCGGCGTACACATAGCGCGTGCCGTCGACGGCGAAGAACTCATAGGTTTGCGCGCGTTGGCGCAGCGTGCCGTGGTAGCCGTGCAGCGGGCGATACAGCGCCCAGCCTTCGCCATCCAACTGGCCAGTCGTAGCAAACACCTGGCCCTGGCCGCCGCTGCCGATCACCTGCACCCGGCCACAGCTATCAAAGCGGATGCGCTGCTCCGCCCCGCTAAACCAGCCGCGCCCAAACGCGCCCAGCTGATCGCCCGAATGGCTGCTGTAGCTGCGATTGAGCGCGAGCTCGGGGCCGCGGCCGAAGTGTGGGATGTCGGTTTCCACCGCGCTAAAGCCACCGCTAAATAGATCCACGCCCTGCACTTCGGTATGCGCCAAGCTGCGCAAATCCAGGCGCTTGGTGCGCCGGGTAACGGTGCCAACTACCCTATCCGTGCGCGCGGTGTTGGCCACTGATTGCGCGGAAATCGTCATTTCATAATTGCCATCGGCAAAATTGGTGTTGCCCATCAAAATTTTGCTGACGCCAATCGCGGAAAGCTCATTCTCGACAATGGTAGTCATCGGGCCAGCGGGTACGCCAAAGACATTCTTGCCCTGCAACTTGACGCTAATGCGCGCCGGGCTGCCGACGTGTACGGCCAGCACCTGCGCGCTGCGGCACATATCGCCTTCGACGACATTGACTTCGTCTTCGATTAGCACATTCGCGTTGGCGTAGTTTTCTAGCGATAGCGGTACGTCTTCAGTTGGGAATACGCCGTAGCCGGTGATGATGTCGGCGCGAACATTGAGCGGCACCGGGCGCAAGCTTTGTTCGAGTGGCGTGCCGATATTAATGCGCAGGCCAATGGTGTAGGTTTTGTTGGGGTCCATGGTGAAGCCGCTGGGTAGGCCAAAACCTAAGCCGCTTAGTACGCTGGCGGGGGCTTCAGCGGTAATGCGGGCTACGCCGTTTTCGAATAGGGTTAATTCACTGCGGCCGACATAGGCATTGCCGGCTTCATTGGCTTGGATAAAAATATTGTTGAGCAGATTGCCGAAGCCGTCGAGGCGGACGTTGTTTGGGGTTGGGGTTAGATTTGGCGCGATGGAGTTTATGCTGTCGGCGATAAGCTCAAATCCACCTTTAATGGGCGGGAGCGCCGGGGGGCTAAAGTTTGGATGGGCTTCATTTGCTCTGCAACTATAATTTGCTTTTACTTTTGCTGATATTGCTCCCAAGCCTTTTGCCTGAATGGGCAGGTTAATTGAACCAACAGCTTCATAAAGCCATGCGCTATTTGTGAGATCAAATCGGCGACCATTTGTAAGACCAGGAAACGTTGGCGAGCCAGATACATGGGTGCCGTCGGTGACTTCATAAGGCGTTGTATCAGCCACACATGCTCCACCGGGGCCTATCGCGCCGGAGAACACGCTGTACGATTCGCTTGAACCAGGGGATGATTCACAGGGACCAGCCTTTATTAGCGGTGGATTGAAATCGTGCAAAGGGCATAAGCTCGAGCCATGTCCTTCTACGTGATCAAGTCTTTTATTTAAAACAACGTTTGAACCCATTAGCAAAGTTTCTACTGAGCGGTACTGCGAGACCGATACTTGGATTCTTTCTCTAAAAATACCCGCAAAGCCTGAAGTCGGAATTAGTTTTCGTCCGAATTTCCCCATCATTGGTCCTGACGGTGTTTGAACCCAAGCAACAGAATTAAAAAAATGTTCATAGTACCAAGTTGGGCGTGCTTCAATTATCAATCTTTCGGTTAGGCCTAGGCTGCTTAGTTCAATAGATGATTTTTCATTCATCTTGGTCATAAGATAGGGTGAAAACCCGTGCCCTGGCGTAACATAATAGTATTCTGTATCGTCAACACCTGTTTGCACTTGAATACTCTGCTGCAAGCAGTTTTTTGTTTCCAAAGCAATAGTTTGGGCTGGGCATTTTCCAGGCGAGCTGGAATTGTCTATTGACAATATTGAAAACAGTCCGCCGTTAAAGCTGAAACTCTGATCTTGGTGTGGCACCGAAGGACGTGGTGTATTTAACGCTATATCAACATTACTTACACGATTGCCATATTGATCCAATGCGCGCACCCAGCCGCGATAATAAAATGACCTGATAAACGGCGTTCGTCGTACTTCTTGTGTGCCATTAGTGAGTGTATAGGTGCTGGCTTGAGAAATATCTAACCCATGCTCAAACCTAACTGCTTCTCCCGATTTCACATAAGCCCGAATTGGCGCGCCCGTTCTTAATGTAGTGTATCCATTCGGCGTATACACACTTGCAGTTACATATATTTCAATTACCCCAGCACGAATAGGATTTGGCGTGCCAGGAAGCGTGGTATAGGGCAACTTACTAAAATCCGTTCCCAACGTAAAACCCGCCCGCACTTTACCCGTTCCATCGGTTTTAACCGTTACATTATTCAGATTATTACTTTGGAAAAACCCCAATCCAGAAGTCATTTGAAACTTAATATTTACCCCTGGTACCACTCGGCCGTAGCGATCAACCGCTAATACCTCAAACGGCCTAGCTAAAGCCTGCCCAACTGTGCCGATTTGGCCCTGGCTGGGCGCATAAATAACCAGTGCTTCGGCATAGCTATCGGCACCGGTGGCTGAGCCATTGCTGCTCAGCACATCGCTGGCGGCGGTGTAATACCACAGGTTGGGTGGCGTGCTGGTAACGCCGCCGGCGTAGCGGCCGGAGACGAAATAGCCAGTTTCGCCGGTTATGGGGCTGTAAACGCGCCAGTTTGAGCCGGACCAAATACCCTGCGTGACAATACGATCCGGGATTTGTACGCGCAGGCCGGCGGTTAATGCGGCCTGCACCTGCGCCATAACGGCCGGATCGTGCACCAGCGTGGTCAGCGAATCGCCGGCTTGCAGATCGCGTATCGGAATATTCGCGGTGCGGGCCAGCTTGAAGCCCCAGTCGGCGGATACTGCTTCGGCGCCCCACTGGCGATAGAATTCATAGCGCTCGTGATAGCTGCCGCTGAGTGCGGAGATTTGCAGCCAATCGGGCTCGGCGGTGCGATCGGCAATTCGGCTGATGGGTTCGCGCATGCGCAGCATGGCATCCATCGCTACGCCGCGCCAGCTTAGGCTAGCGACACGGCCCTGCACTACTTCGGGCACCAACTGGTTGTGGATCAGCAGCACTTGTGGGAACGGCGCAATTGGGGTTATGTCGAGCAAATCACCGAGCTTTTGATCGCCTTCATCCCACCTATGTGCGTAGTACTGCCCGAAATTCCACAGCAGGCGGCCAATTTTCTCGGCTTCTTCGGCCGTATTGCCGCCTGCGGGTAGTGGATCAAGCAGGTTAGCGCTGTACGTTGGCGCATCGCCCGCGCTGGCGATATACACGCCCATCGCGGCGCCGGACAGCACCTGCTGCTCAAGGCTGATTGCGCCAGCCGGGCTAGTCAATGTCAGGGTTAATTTGAGTGCCGCGCCGGCATCGATACCGCGCGTGCCGGAGGCAATCGTGCCGGTAAAATTCTTCAGCAGCGGGCGCACTTTTAGCAAATACGGCGGCGTGTTGGCTAGCCCGGCGTTTGCCAAAATCAAGTTCGCATCTTCCGGCGTTGCGCCGATGTAGCTCAAATACGTGCGCTTTTGCCGCAGCTGATGGATGGATATCGTGGCATCCATAACTGATGCATTATCTGCGGCTTGCAGCTGGATGCGCGCGTTGGCAATGTGGGCGCTAGGCAGCGCGGCGGATTCCGATAGCACGATGATTTCTTTGCTCGGCAATGCGCTGGGCAGTACATCGAGCGGATCAATGCTGAGCACGCCGATGCCGGTAGCGCTTGCCAAGGATTGTGCGGGCACCAGGGCAGAAAGCGCGGTGCTGAGCTGAGTATTCAATGCGGCCACCGGATCGGTGCTTTGCGCGCCATTTAGCCAGCTTTGCACGAAGGCGGTGCCGGTCAAATTCGCCAGCTGCATGGGTTTTTTCGATGCGGTAATGCTGTGCGGCTTGATAAAGCTATCCAGCGGCACCCAGATGGCATCGCCGACCGCGGCAATGCTGCCGCGATAAAGGGCGTAGGGCACCAGCGCGCTAACCCAGGTGTGTTCAATTTTGAAATGGCCGTTGCTGGCACCGGCGCTGGCATCAATTTCAAACGCCATGCCCGCTGCGGTGAGCGCGCGTTCTAGGTGTTCGGGCGCAATCATCAGCGTGGCGGCCAGCTTGGCGCGCGGCAGTGACACCACGCCGTGCACATAGCGGGTCGGGGTTTTGGCGGCGCGCAGCAATGCGATCAATAAGCTGGCTTGATCCGCTGCATTGCCCGTGCCCGTGCGCAGCACATCAGCGGCATTTTTTTGCGCACCGGCATAGGCCTGGCTGCGAATTTGCGTGCGGACGAAATCAAAGATCTCGACATAGTTTTGCTTCAGCGCGCTGGCTTTGGCGATGATTGTGGCGTCTAGCGCGGTCAGATCGCTGGCGATTAAATCGGCGGGCACGGCGGCATCGGTCGATGCTTTCGCATAGCTTGGGGTAATGCCGGTGCCGGTGGGCAGCGCGCGCGCGGTGAATTTGGGCCGTGAAACTGGCAGCGGATTCGCGCCCAGCGTGACCGCCGGGGTTTGCATGCTCAGGCTTTCCAAAAGCTGTGCCATGACTTCGGCCTGCATGCGCTGGGTGTTTGAATTTGGATTGGTTTTACTAAGCTCAAGCTGGGCTTGATCTAGCAGCACAGTCAGCTGTTTGAGCTTGCCATGCTGGGCAGCCTGCTGAGCATCAACGCGGCTGTTGAAGCCCTGGCTGCCGGTGCGTTTGAGTAAGTCGCGATCTTGCTGATAAGCCAACTCTAGCTCGGCATGCAGCGCCACGATGGACTGCTTGGCGCGTAATAGCTGTGTGCTGGCATCGGTGGGGTTGGTTGATTTGGCAGCGCCACTATTTTGCGCTGCGGTAGCTAAGCTCAGCACTGCTAAGCGCGCCGTTTCCAGGCCGGTAGCCTTTGCGGGCGCAGCGGCGGATTTTGATTGCGCAGCACCGGCGCTGGCGCTGGCTAGGCCGCTGGCATCTTCGCCTACCAACAAGCGACGCATTGCCTCAGTGCTGGCTTGCTCTGCGGCGGTTTGCTGCTGCTCGGCTTCGGCGGTTAATGGTGCGGCACTATCGGGCACTACTTTGGCCCAGGGATCAAACTTAGGCTTTTGGGATTCGCTAGCTTTGCTGACCTGATCAGCTTTGAAGGCGGCTAATTTGACCGGATCTAATTTGCCATTAGCATCCACCGCGTTTTCCGGGATTTGCTGAATGACTTTGCCTTTCTCATCTACCACGGTTAGCAGCGGCTGCTCGGGCTGGGTAGTCATAATGACGCGCTGATTCGCCATTTGCGCGGCCGTCAAGCGTTCAACCGGCTTGGCTGGCTGCACCGGCGCAGCGCTTTGTAAACGCAGCAGTGTGGGGGTTTCGACTTGGCGTGTGGGCAGCATTAGCCACATGGATGCGCTGAGCAATGCCGCGCCTAGCGAGGCGATCAGGACTTGTCTCGCAGCGGTTTTAGATTGGATCGGCATGGCTTGGGTGCTCGAAAGGGTGGTGGTGTCAGCCAGGCGGCTATCGTTAGTTTTCATAGTTAGCTCGCTTATTTAATTGGCGGTTACAACGTAGGTGGCATTGACGCCGCCTGCGGTTAGCGTCGCGGTTCTTGTGCTGCCGACCGTGCCACCAGCAGTGACCCGCACACGAAGCCGCCCGCCTGGATTCAGCGTGCCGGCCGTGGTGACATACGCGCCGCCATCAATGGAATAGCTGCCGCCAGTGATGCTGATCGCAATCGGTATGTTGTAGCCGGTCGGCGTGCGCTCAGCGCTGGTGCTAACGGCGTTGACCGCCGCCGTGGCAGTGCCAAAGTTAAACGCGCTTGGCGTGCCATCTTGCGCCACCACCGTTGCCGCTATTGCCGCTGAGGTAGTGACTGCATTAGCGGAATCGGTGGCTTTAGCGGTCAATGAAATCGCGCCGGTTGTGGTTGGCGTCCAGGCAACCGAATAGGGGGCGGTTAGCTCAGTTTTAACCAACGTGGTGCCGGAAAAGAACTCGACTTTGCTAATCGTGCGGCCCGCGCTAGCAGCGGCATTGGCAGTCAAAGTAACCGCGCGATTCACCACGAGCTGCGCATTAGCCGCCGGTGCAGACATTGCTACGGTTGGCGGCGCGGGCGCGGCAATAACGGTGACGGCGACTGCGGCTGACGTGGTAACCGCATTAGTCGAATCGGTGGCTTTGGCCGTCAAGCTAATAGCGCCGGTTGCGGTTGGCGTCCAGCTGAAAGCGTAAGGGCTGGTGGTGTCAGAGTTGAGCAGCGTCGCGCCGTTGAAGAACTCCACTTTGCTGATCGTACGGCCTGAGCTAGCAGCCGCATTGGCGGTTAGGTTAGCGGCTGTATTGACGGTAATCTGAGCATTTGCAGCGGGCGCGGTGATGGATACGGTTGGCGGTGCGGGTGCGGCGATGACTGTGACTGACACTGCCGTTGAAGTCGTCACCGCATTGGTCGAATCGGTGGCTTTGGCATTCAAACTGAAAACACCCAATACAGTAGGCGTCCAGCTGGCTGCATATGGGCTGCTGGTATCCGTGCCGATCAACGTTGCGCCGTTGAAGAACTCGACTTTGCTAATCGTGCGGCCTGAGCTGGCGGTGGCATTGGCGGTTAGGTTCACAGCGTTGTTGATAGTCACATTCGCATTGGCGGCGGGTGCGGTGATGGATACGGTTGGGGCAGTTGCGGCGATGACTGAGACTGCAACTGCCGTTGACGTGGCTACCTCATTCGTTGAGTCAGTGGCTTTGGCGGTTAGCGACGCTCCGCCGGTTACCGTTGGCGTCCAGCTGAAAGCGTAGGGGCTGGAGGTGTCGGTGCCTAACAAAGTTGCGCCGTTGAAGAACTCGACTTTGCTGATGGTGCGGCCCGAGCTGGCGGTGGCATTCGCCATTAAGTTCGCTGCGGTGTTCACCGTGATTTGCGCATTGGCGGCTGGAGCGGTGATTGCAACCGTTGGCGTAGTTGCGGCGATTACTGTGACTGCAACTGCCGTTGACGTGGCTACCTCATTCGTTGAGTCGGTGGCTTTAGCGGTTAGCGACACTGCGCCGGTTGCAGTTGGCGTCCAGCTGAAAGCGTATGGGCTAGTGGTGTCGGTTCCTAACAAAGTTGCGCCATTGAAGAACTCCACTTTGCTGATGGTTCGGCCTGAGCTAGCTGTCGCGTTTGCGGTTAGGTTTGCTGCGGAGTTGATCGTGATTTGCGCGTTGGCTGCTGGCGCGGTGATGGATACCGTGGGCGCGGTTGCGGCCATGACCGCGGCTGGCACTGCCGTTGAGGTGGCTACCTCATTCGTTGAGTCTGTCGCTTTCGCTGTCAAACTTACTGCGCCCGTCACCGTCGGCGTCCAGCTGAAAGCGTACGGGCTAGTCGTGTCAGTTCCGAGCAACGTTGCGCCGTTGAAGAACTCGACTTTGCTAATGGTGCGGCCTGAGCTGGCGGTGGCATTGGCGGTTAGGTTCGCAGCGGTGTTGACTGGCAAATTTGCATTGGGGGCGGGGGCGGTTAGCGACACCGTTGGCGCGGTTGCGGCGATTACCGTTACTGCAACTGCCGTTGACGTGGCTACCTCATTCGTTGAGTCGGTGGCTTTAGCGGTTAGCGACACTGCGCCGGTTGCAGTTGGCGTCCAGCTGAATGCGTATGGGCTAGTCGTGTCCGTGCCGAGTAACGTCGCGCCATTGAAGAACTCGACTTTGCTGATCGTGCGGCCTGAACTGCCGGTGGCATTGGCGGTTAGGTTTGCTGCCGAATTCTGTGAAATTTCTGAATTTGCGGTCGGACTAGTTAGCAGAACGGTTGGTGCGCCTGAGTTTGCTACGGTTACTTCCACTGGCCAAGACGTAGTGAATGTATTGGCTGAATCTGTCACCTTAGCCGTAAGGATTACATTTCCTACCGTTGTTGGAATCCACCTAAAGCGGTTTGTTGTGTATCCTGAGGATAAAACCCCATCAGTAACAGTTCCAAGGAGCGTTGCGCCCGCGTAAAAATCAACCTTATTTATAACGCGTCCACTAACCCTTGCAAAAGACACTACTTCTAGCTGTGACTCTGTATTTACCAGGAATTGCGTTCCGCTGGCTGGAGAAAAACTCACTATTAATGGGCTGTTTGGCACTACTGCCAATCGAATTTGCGCAGCAGCAACTCCGCCAAGGGCGTCTGTCACTCTAGCATCTAGATAACCTGCAGATGTGTTGTTGACGCCGGTCAATGAAGTCGGTGTCCAAGAAAGAGACGCAGGAGTAGAAGTACTCGTGCCAATCAGAACGCTTTGAAAATAGAAATCTACTCTGGCACTTGGAAGTGTTTGATCGGAAACCACACTTGCTTGAATTAACAGAGGCAATCCGATCGCTGCAGAAGTAAAGTTGGTGGGCGTAATAAACGAAACCGACGGACTCATAGCCGCAGGACGTACGGCTAGGCTAACGGCGTTAGACATTCCGAGCGCAGCGTTGTTGTCAGTTGCTCGTGCGGTGATCAATCCAGCGCGATTCACCACCCAGCTCAATTCATAGGGTGCGGAAGTGTCTAGCCCGATAACAACGTTATCGAAGAGAAATTCTACTTGGCTAATAGTCCGCCCAGCAAGGCCTTCCGCATAGGCCTGAAGTAATACTGACTCTCCAATCGCAATTTGCTCACTATTGAAGGGAGATTGCAATACTACGTACGGCGCGTCTGAGCTTACAAAAGACGCGGTTGCGTTGGATTTAAGCTGTTTTCCACCTGTCAAGAAAGCCGTGCCAGAAACATAGGCTGTGTAGACTACACCTGAGCTAATACTAACTTCGAATGGCGCGGTGTTATCAATAAATGTCTGCCCATCATACTTAAACTCAACACGCTCAATTACTTCGTTGTAGAGACCAGCATTAATGTGAGCCCGCAAAACGGCGGTTTGATTAATTGGCATCGCTACTGAGTTAATTTGCATAACTGAGATAGGAATCAGATCAGTAAAATCAGAGCACCTTCGCAAGCCATCGGTAAACTCGATATATTGCTGAGCATTATAATAAGTATTGCACCCATCTCTAGTGAAAAAATTCAGGAACGTTATTTTGTCTTGATTTGCCGGGTTGAAAAGAATAAGGTCTTTCTCGACTCGCTGCCGAGTTAATTCACTAAAAGCGTAGTCTCTAAACCTAATCCACTGCACTTTTTCGATGACGTCTTGACCATCGCCGCGACTGAAATCAGCAAACAATACATTTCGGATAATGTCATTTCCGGGGCCACCGGTAGCGTGACCGGTAACATATCCGCCATTTGATCCGCCTAACAGAGTGTCTGCGCCAGCTCCGCCTTCGAGGCGATCCGATACTTGGTTTTCGTTGACGCCGTAAAGCCAGTCGTCGCCCGCGTTGCCGCGAAGAAGATTCATTGCGCGCGTGCCCGTCAAACGATTGTTGCGCGAATCACCCGTTAGCCGGTATCCGTCAATTAAAATCGCATTTTCTACCGATTTATTTGGGTCAATTGACCAATCTTGTTTGACGATATAAGTGTCGCTGCCTTCACCCTCAATTTCAGTGATGAAATCGCCGTTGCCAAGTGCGTAAAAATCATCACCTGCACCGCCGCGCAGCTCGTTTGGAGCTAAATTCAAGTCGCCCTGAAGCATATCGGATTCGGAAGAGCCTGTTGCCACGATTGGTTGTGTGCCTCCGAGAATCAAGTTTTCATGTTCCGCATTTAGAGTGTAATTTATAAAGCTATGAACTGTACTTGTATTACTGCCATCATCAATGATTCTGTCTCCGAAATTGTCAACCACATAGGTGTTGTTTCCTGCCCCAGCAATGTAGGTATCTGCTCCTGTGCCACCATTGAAATAATTAGCTTGACTAACGCTTCCAAAATAACTTGTCCCTTCCAACACATCATTTCCTTCACGACCCAATAAATTGCCATTTCCTTCAATTCGTTCAATTGTTGTTGGGCCGGCCAACGCAGTTGGCGAAATTATAAAAAGTAAACCGGTTGAATCTCCGGTATAAATTACCTCGTCGTTTCCGCCTTCAGCTGACTCAAATACTTGCGTGTCACTGTAAATATAGTATAGATCATCGCCCAAGCCACCCCGAACAGTAGAAGATGAAATTGCTAATTGGGTAACCGAGTTACCAGCGAAGTAAATGTATTCATCATCACCAAATTGATTACTTGCTATATTTCCGTTAATCATCGAACCTCTAGCAAAGATATTCGAGGATAGCTCGCCAGTCAAATTAATCGACTCAATTCCAAAAGGCGCAAATTGGTCATAACTCCCGTTTACGATAAGCGGCCGAAAAAAATCAACAGAAGTATTAACCAAATCATTTCCGCCTCCGTTACCAACTATTTGATCGCTCGGATGATCAATTTCAAATACGTCATTCCCTGGGGTGTCAGTTAGCAAAGAAACAGCACCTGGATGTAACATTTCGCGCGAACTAATGTCTGCAGCGGTCCATACCACTCCATTACTAAACTCGATTCGAGCGATGCCTGTTGCGCGAATTTGATCAGAAGATGGTGCCGCGAACTTTACGAATAGCTCGCTTGCGACACGGGTCAGGCTTATGTTTGCAGGGCTGGCATTGAGCATTAGAGTGTTTGAACCAACATCTATAATTTTGTCGATTCCATCGCCCATATTAAAAACATAGCGATCAACGCCACCTTCACCACTTAAACGATCCCACCCTGCGCCGCCAGAAATTTCATCATCACCGGAGCCGGCCGCAATTTTATCGCGCCCTTCACCACCGCGTAGCTGATCTGCCAATGCGCTTCCGGTCAGATTATCATGGCCATCACCGCCTTCTAATAACCCACTACACGTAATTTGATCATTGCCTAAATCGCCAAAGCACTGCCCGTTGCCATTTATAGTATCGCGCCCGGGCCCGCCTCGTATGACGTCAGGTCCAATCCCTCCGCCGATACTGTCATTGCCCGCACCACCATCAGCATTATTTCTGCCGCTGCCAAGCGTGATGTAATCATCACCCGCTAGACCGCTGTAGTTGTCATCACCAGGCGTCCCGGTGACCCTGTCGGGCGTTTCTGTATTGGAGAACACCGGCAAGGTATCGGTTTGAATCGAATTGAAATTCCAAGTTGTTCCGTCTAAGAATTGAATTTCACAATTTGCGATTTGGTTATAACTCTTAAATAGTTGGAGATTAATTCGCCCTCCGTCTGGCATTAGCAAAGCAATGTCGTCGTTAGTTCTTAGTTTGACAACGTTGTTTGAACTAAGACCCGCGCCCAGTTTGACGATAAACGGATAAGTAGACCAATTGTCAATAGCGTCAATTCCATCGCCAAGCTGATACTGAATTATTGTATTCGCCGCATATCTTATTTTGTCGTTTCCTAGCCCGCCAATAACTACGCCGTTTTGCCCAAGCAAATCGTCATCTCCAGCGCCACCCTCAATTTGACAAATAGCAGTCCCATTGCAATGAACTGTATCATTCCCAGAACCCCCTTTAAGCACGTCGTTTCCGCCTGAGCCCCCAGTTATTCGATCATCCCCACCCAACCCATCAACATTATCAGGCCCAGACGTGCCCAGGAATTCATCATCCCACTCAGTCAGTCCCTGCACCGCCTGCGCCCCAACAGTCACCGTGTTAATAACCTTATTATTCGCCTCAACACTCTCAGCAATCTGATTAAGCGGATCAACCCCCATCTCCACCACCAATTCCCCTACCTCCAACAGCTGGGTATTGATCGGTACATCCAACAGTGCACCCGCTGCCAATAACGGCACCACCACATGCCCTTTAGTAACCCGCTGCGCGCCCGCACCGAAAAATAACTCAACCCGCACATTAACCGCATCAATCGTACCGATGTTTTCGATTTTTGCGGTGGCGGTTAAGATACCGCCAGCATTTAATGCGGCTGGGGTAATTACTAGATTTTCGGTTTTAAGGCGCAAATCTAAAATCGGATCGAATATTAGTGAAAAATCTCGGCGGTTATTGGTTTCATTGGCTTCGATTACGGTATTAGCCAGATCAATCACCACTGCGTAATCTTTCTGCGGCACTGCGGTTTG
>JANOQN010000057.1:0-2470 GCA_031422315.1 Rhodanobacteraceae bacterium | reverse complement strand
GAAAAAGAAACCCATTTTTCCGTAGCGCCATCGCAAACTAAAACCAACTTGATTGGAAACAATGTGTGGTGCTTCGGAAAAGTATTCGGGATCCGCCATAGAAAAACCGGGGCTAAAGCGATACGCAGCGCAGCCCGACAGTACCGCGATTACAAGCAACAAGGACAATTTGCGGAACAGGTGCATGTTTGCCGAACGATTTAATAAGCCGCAATGCGGCACAGAAGGGATAGGATAAACCAAAATCGCCGAATGCCGCGTTGTCGGCTTGATTAATGGGATGGACTCCTCCCGGCGCTGATACGGCATCATACGCCAAGCCTTGAGGTGTTCAGTCAAACAATTCCACCACAGAAGGAGTGCGCCATGAAGTCTATTGCTGCGAAGGCCGACGTTCAAATGATTGCTGTTGATCTTGCCAAAGAAGTATTTCAGCTCGTGTGTGCCGATGCCAATTTCCGCATCGTGCAATCATTGCGGCTCAAACGCGCTGATTTTTTGAAGTTTTGGAACAATCTCAAGCCCGTGCACGTGGTCATGGAAGCGTGTGGCTCCGCCCATCATTTCGGTCGGTGGCTAACCTCATTTGGGCATCAGGTCAGCTTGCTTCCCGCGCAATATGTGCGCGCTTACGTGCGTCGCAACAAGACCGATGCCGCCGATTGTGCAGCCATGCTCGAAGCCGTCCGCGCCAGCGATATCAAAGTCGTGCCGATCAAAACGCAGTATCAGCAAATGATTCAACTGATGCATCGTACCCGTCAACAGTGGCAGCATGACCGCACGGCGCGCATCAATCTCGCACGCGCTATGTTGTGCGAATTTGGTATCGCGGTGCCACTGGGCGCTGAGACCGGCCAAGCCGTCATGCGTGCGCAGCTGGCCAATGAATTGTTAGATCAAAACCTACGCAATTTGCTGGCGCAGGTGCTGGAAGAAATCGAAGCTTTCGAGCAACAGATCGTGGCGCTGGATCGTCGTTTGCAAGCATTGAGTGATGACGATCCAGTGCTCGTCAAGCTAGAGAGTTTGCCGGGGATTGGCTGGATAACTGCCACCGCCTTGCGCGCCAGCATAGGCGATATTCATCGCTTCAAAAACGGTAGGACACTATCTAACTGGATCGGCTTTACCCCGAAGGAACATTCCAGCGGATCGAATCGTAAGCTGGGCCGCATGAGTAAACGCGGTGATGTCTATTTGCGCACGCTGATGATTCAAGGCGCACGTTCGGTACTCGCGCATGCGATCAAGGCAGCGCAGCTGAAAAAGCCCTTGGATGCATTGCGCACGTGGGCTATCAAGCTGCGTGAGCGCAATGGATTCAACAAGGCGGCCGTCGGGTTGGCCAACAAGATGGCGCGCATTGTCTGGGCCACTTGGACGCATGGCAGCGCATTCAACGGCAACCACGCGCAAACCCACAAGGTTGCGATTGGATGAAGAAAAAACAAAAGCGTCAGCAGTAAAAGAACAAACAACAAAACACCCACACCATGAACAAAGTCACCGGAGCGGTCAAGAATTAGATTGATGAAACGCGGCTCGGCCGCAGGTTCGATAAGCCGACAACTAGAATGGCCAAAAAGGCCGCTTGATTAATAGGCTCGAACCTTGCGAAACCCATTATGTCCAGGCGATAAAACGCTATCAAATAGGACGAATAGATTAATGCACCGACCCAACTACATCAAAAAAATTCTTACCGAAGCGGTTGACTTGGGGGAGGAGTCCATAGATGGGGGAGGAGTCCATAGATGACTAGTTGGAACAAGCTTGCCGCGACTGATATTTTGCAACCTGCCAAAACGACCGGGCTGCAAAATTCGCACCGCACAAACTAACCAACTGCGAGCGCCCAGAAACTATTTTGATGCAAAATTCCGACCACTTTCGAGCTGCCACGACACCAAAACACCGCGTGTTTGCTACTGCCCAACCTGCGAAATATTCGCTATGAAACGACATTTTCGCGAGATGAAATAGCTGGGCCCAACGATTTAATAAGCCGCAATGCGGCACGGAAGAGATAGGGTAAACCAGAATCGCCGAATGCCGCATTGTCGGCTTGATTAATTAGTTATGACCCGCTTTGAATAGCGCCGAGAATATAAAGTGGCACATAAGCAGCCCAACAACCAAATGCAAATAGTATTACGCTTCCAGCAATTCCCAGCACTGCCGCTACAAAGCCTCGATGAGCCTGAATTGGCCAAACAAACCAAGCTAGCAGGACTAATAAGGGAAGCAGCGCGAACCACCTGTAGCTTGCAAAGAGCAAGCGCGTTGAAAAAGGCAACTCCGCGCCGAAACTTGCGTACATAGCAACGAATTGTGGAAGCGCGAGGTACCCAAGCACGGCGATAGCTGTAATAGGAAAAATACCTGCGAACAGTAATAAGCGGGATTGAACCTCAGGCTTCATAACGGGCTATAACGTTGAATTCAGCCGACATGCGGCCCGAAAGCC
>JANOQN010000056.1:0-167740 GCA_031422315.1 Rhodanobacteraceae bacterium | reverse complement strand
ATTTTCGGTTTTAAGGCGCAAATCTAAAATCGGATCGAATATTAGTGAAAAATCTCGGCGGTTATTGGTTTCATTGGCTTCGATTACGGTATTAGCCAGATCAATCACCACTGCGTAATCTTTCTGCGGCACTGCGGTTTGAGGGAAGGAGAAACTGACCGGCTCGGATGCGCCGGGGGCGATGGATTTGCTTTGCTCGGTGATCAGCACTAGATTGCCGGCGACGACTTTGTAGAGCCCGATTTGCACGGCTGTTGCGGCGGCTAGCCCGACATTGCGCACCTGGGTGTTTACCGCAATCGTGGCGGGCAGTTCGATGATGATGGAGGGCGTGGCGGTGAACACGGCGACCGATAACTCGGGCAAGTTCGGCTTGGGCGATACCGTGAGCGTGAAGCTTTGCCGATTGTTGAGCTCGGAGCGTTCGCGTACCAGATCAGTGGCATCTAACACCAGGGCCAGCTCTTGTATGCCAGTTTTGCCGGTGGTATCGAAGGCTATAGTGACGGGCGCGGTGCTTTGGCTGCTAGCGATGGTAGGCAAATCAATATCGCCCGGCACGGCGATCCAATCATTGCCGGTTTTTTGATATAGCCGGGCTTTGGCTAGACCGGAGGCCACTTTGCCTAGATTACTGGCAACGAACTTGATGGCGGCGCTCTCGCCTTCATAGACGCTGCCGGCGGGCAATGTGGGCGCAGCGGCGATGAGCAAATCGGCGCGTTGGCTCATCTCTAAACCGAGCACGGCTTGTGCGGTGAGGTACACGCTGCCGCCAAAGCTGCCGGGGTAGCTGCTCTGCTGGCTGATGAGATCGGCTTCGATGGCGCTAACTTCGGCGAAGCTAAAGCCGAGTGCGGCGCCGCCAACCAGCGCCAGCTTGGCAATCTTTCGCAGGTCAACTTTAAGCACATCAGCAATGGAACGCCCAGGAACACGCCGGCAATGCCCCAGAGCCAGCCCCAGAGCATCAGCCACACCAAAATCGCGACAGGACTGCGCCTCAATTGCCCTTGGCATGCTGCAACGCAGCCTCGGCGATACGCTAGGCGCTTATGGTTATTTGCTAGGCATCGGTGCTGCCGCTACTTGCAATATGTTTTGGCTCGTTGCTAGAGCGTTGTTTAGAGCCAGCGGCGCCATTGAAAAGCCACAAATTGCGTTTGCGGTGAGCATCGCGGTGCTAGTCGTTGCTGCCAGCTTGCTGCGCTTTGCGCATGCCCAAAGTTGGCTGGATGCAACGCCGTTTAAAACCAGCTTGAGTGCAATCCAAGCATTACTGGGCCTGCTCGGCCCTGGCGTTTTGGTATTAACCTGTTACGAAGGATTGCGAGATTTTCATAGCCTGCCAGATTCGGAGCGCCGCTTGCGCACGCGCTTTGTCGGCGTATTTGCAAGCTGCGTGCTGCTTACCTCGGTGCTGCCCAGTCTCTGGCTAGACTCAATACAGCGCGTAGGCGTTGAGCGCTTACTGGTAGGAATCAGCGCGTGTTCGGCCATTTTGGTGGGTGCATTCTTAGTTGCGACACGGCGCAAAAATCCGTTGGTACCAGCTGCACAAGAAACGGTGAAGCTGCTTGCGCCAGACGTCGCAGCGCCCATCACGCCCGAACTACAGCAATTGGCGCTGCAAATCGAACACGCGATGCACGCGCAAGCGCTTTATCTCGATCCGGAGCTAAAAGTGTCAGCCTTGGCACAGGCGCTGGAAGCCCCTGAATACAAAATCACACGCGCGCTGACCGGTGCACTAGGGCAAAAAAACTTCAATCAATACGTCAATCATTTTCGCGTACAGCGCGCGCAGCAACTTTTAGCAGAACCCTCCGCGCACCGCGCTCAAATACTCGAAATAGCCCTTCGCTCAGGTTTTGCCTCACTAGGGCCGTTCAATCGCGCCTTTAAAGCGCAATGTGGCTTTACCCCTAGCGAATATCGCGCACGCCAGGACAAACCAGTGAGCAAACCTGCGCTTCAAGCCATCCAATTGAGCAAAATGACGGCGACTTAATAAAAGCCAATGGCAAAGGTGAGCTTGTCGCTAGCCGTCATAGCAAAATTCAGCCTATTGACAGTGCCGAACGCCGAACTGCTAATCGGCCGCTCCAAGGATTGCAGTGCGCGCTATGCGGTCACTCGTTTGCCTAACAAAAAAGCGAGGTTTCGGCCTCGCTTTTTTGTTAGGCAAAATAAAGTGGTTGGCTATTGCACCGCAAACTCGGCGCGGCAGCCGTTTGCAACCCAAACACCTCGGCGGTCATAGCCCCAATCGGTGCCATATTGGCAAGCGCTGCGGCTGAGCTGGTTGATCAACTGCACGCGCCCACGGGTCGGCATTTGGCAATAGAACGGCTCGTAGCCATGGCTTTCGCAGCGAATAAGGACCGCTGAATCGTAGCCGTCATCATAGCCACCGCGGCCATAGCCATCATCTCGGCCGCGCTGCCTAACGGGCTGCGCTACGGCAACAAACACGCCTCGGCAGCCGCCATTGACCCAAACCCCACGGCGATCATAGCCCCAGTTTTCGCCTTCGATGCAGTGCGTTTTGGAAAGTTGGTCGATAATCTCAACCCCAAAGCGCGTATCGATTTCGCAATAGGCCGCGCGGCCTTTCCTGCTTTCGCATACGACTTGTTCGCCGCTGCGGTCGTAATGTTCGTTATAGCGATCGGCACTCGCGGTGCCTGCAAAAGTAAGTGTGGACAGCAAAGCAAACATGAGCGTGCGCATTGAAATTCTCCAAAGCCGCGCTATTGCGGCTGCGTGAAAGTTTAGGGCAGTCGGCTGAATGCACCGGCGAATTTGATGCCCTAAATTTTGCCCGATTGTCAAAATTAAGCGTTTTTTAGGTGTCTGCGGCCCAGATCGTCAAGTTTTGCTGAATCCATGACTTGGCGTAATCCCAATCGATCTCATCGATGCTTGATTTGCCCGCGCACAAGCTATCCAGCAGCACACGTTGCTGCGCCCCGCGTGCTTTAGCGCTCGCATAGGGCGTGCTGGTAAAGCTGACTAATTCATAGCGCGGCACGAATCGCTCCGGGTGCAATCTCGCCAGCGTTTGCTCGACGTTTTTCAGCAAACGAAACGCCGGGTCAGCTACTAAATCGCGCATTTCGACATAGTTTTCAATCGCCATTGCCGCGATCGCTTCAGCCTGCGGGCGGCGCTCAGCAACGAACTGCGCAAATAGCGGCGCGTAGTTAAATTGGGCATCTTCTATCGGTGCGCCGAGCAACCTAGTCAATGCGGCGCAATCTTCAAATGCGCAGTTCATGCCTTGACCATGGAACGGCACAATGGCGTGTGCGGCATCCCCCAGAATTAGCGCACTGCCTTGAAAGTGCCAGCTCGGCGCGTGCAGAGTCGATAGTTTGCCAAGCGGATGCAGCGCCATCTCCGTCGCAAAATTCGGCATCAAAGCCAAAGCGCTGGGAAAGTTGTATTCGAAAAAAGTAGTCACCGCGCTCGGGGTTTGCAGCGCGGCAAAGCTGACTTCGCCTTCGTTTTGCAAGAACAATGTGGCGGTAAAGCTCAAATCCGGGTTCGGCAGCGCGATCACCATAAAGCCGCCGCGCGGCCAGATGTGCAGTGCATTTGGATTCAATGCAAAAGTCAGCTCATCGCAGCCGGGCTTTTGCACCGGTGGAATCGTCAGCTCTTTATAGCCGTGTTCGAGCGGTTCAAAGTGATAAGGTTGCTTATTGATCAGCGCGATCGCATCGCGCACCACTGAACCCGCGCCGTCGGCACCAATCACGACGTCAAAGCTGATGTCCACGATTTGCCCTGCCCGCTTGACTTGCGCGCGCTTGCCGATCAAATCCAATGACAGTACCTGCTCATCAAATTGCAGCACCGAGCCGCTTAATTTAGCCGCTGACAAAAGCGCGCGATTCAAGCGCGCCCGGTGCACCGACCAAATGCACTTTTGCTGATCAGCCGCATACGGAAAGAAATCTTGCTGGCCGTTTTGCAGATGCACCTGTCGGCCCGGCATGCGAATCGCCTGCGCCAGCACCTCATCAACCAGCGCACGCTCACCCCATTCGCTTTGCACATTGCCCGCCATTTCTAGCGCTGCGCGGCCGCGTTCGGCAAGCGCCAAATTGATGGATCGGCCCGCGGACAGCTGCTCCAATTCAACTGAACTACGCCGCTCGGATACCGTCAGCTTAAAGCCGCGCTGTGCCAGCAAGCAGGTCAGTAGCGCACCGGCTAAGCCTGCGCCAATGATCCAGAATGGGCGGTGTTCGATTTCAACGTTCATGAGATGCGGCCACGAATTACTTAATTTTGGAAGTGTGTACTAAGTGCAGCGATCAATCCGTCAACGTCGGCCAGCGTGTTGTACAAAGGCGCAGGTGCGACGCGAATTATATCCGGCTCACGCCAGTCAGTAACGACCCCAGAGGCATGCAGTGCATCAAAGCAAGCCCGCCCGGCGGTACGTCCAGCACGCAAGCGCAAGCTCAGCTGGCAGCCTCGCTGAGCAGGATCTGCTGGCGTGATTATTTCTAGGTGCTGGCTTAAATCCGCTGTGATCGCATCGCTAAGATAGTTAGTTAGCGCCATACTCAAACGGCGCAGCTCGGGCATGCCAACTTGTTCAAATAGCGCCAAGGATGCAATAAGTGGCGCCATTGACAATATCGGCGGATTCGACAGCTGCCAACCTTCCACGCCCGGCGTGGCTATGAATTCCGGCCCCATCTTGAAGCGAGTCTCAGCCTGATGGCCCCACCAGCCCGCTAAGCGCGGCAAATTACTGTGCGCGTGCTTTTCATGCACGAACGCACCGGCTACTGCACCCGGGCCGCTATTGAGATATTTATAGCTGCACCACACCGCAAAATCGGCCTGGCTGGCGTGCAACTCCAGCGCTAAATTACCGACTGCGTGCGCCAGATCAAAGCCGGCTTTCGCGCCCACCGCGTGCGCGGCGGCGGCAATGGCGCTGATATCAAATGCCTGCCCAGTGGCGTATTGCACGCCGGGAAATAGCACCAGTGCCAAGCTATCACCCAGCGCATGGATTTGCTCAATAATTTGCTGTGGATCAAGGCTGCGCAGGCTTGCAGGATCGTCCAGCGTCGAACCTGGCGCGGCACTAAGTTCAACTAAGCAGTGCTCTGGATCTAATCCGTGCCAGCGCAGCTGCGATTCCACTGCGTGCCGATCCGAGGGAAACGCGCGCGACTCAATCAGGATTTTACAGCGTGTTCCCTTGGGCCGAAAAAAGCTCGCCATCAGCAGATGTAAGTTGGTGGTCAGCGTGTTCATCGCGACGACTTCAATCGGCTTGGCGCCCAGCAAATGCGCAAGCCCACGCGTCGCGCGCTCGTGATACGGCATCCACGGCGCATCGCCTTTAAAATGGCCTTCGACGCCAAACTTGCCCCAGGCATTCAAGACCTGCATGACTTCAGTGCGCGCGGCACGCGGCATCAAGCCAAGTGAATTGCCGCAAAAATAGCGCTGCGGCTGGCCAGAATGATCCAGTGGCAGCTCAAAGTGTGCGCGCTCGGCGCCGGCGTTTTGTAGTGCGGATGAGTTCGTCATGGTGCGGCTATCGAAGCGGTGGCAAAGTCGGTGCAAGCGTGAGCGTTTGCTCCAGATAAAACCACCAGCCCGGCACACCATCTAACATGTCTTTATCGCTGCCTGGGCAGGCATTGCCCATGCCACCTTTGAGCAAAATGGTAATTGGCTGGCCGCCAAATAGCGGAATCGTCGGCGGCAATAAAATCAAATTGGCATCTGATTCGCGTAAAAAACCGCGCACTAAAACCCGCGCGCCCGGTCCGTTCGCCAAAGCCACACCCGCACGGCGCACGTTTTGCAGCTGCACTGTGCCGCCCACTAAACTAAAGCTCAAACTTTGCTGCGGCGCACCCAGCCAGCAGGCCGCGGCAATGCTGCCAATAGCTGGATTGTAGCTGCCAAACGTGCCAGGAATGGGTTCAAAGCAGGCATCGCCAGCGGTTTGCGTCATGTAAGTGCTGGCCGTGCTTATGGTAGGGATACGGCATTGGCTGCTAGCTGCTGGTGCGGTGCATTCGCCGGGCGCATCGTCAAGGCGGCGCACGGTATTCGTGAGTGCGAAGTTTTGGAAAATCAGTAAAGCAGCGCTGTCTAAAAATCCATTGGGCTCGGAATCAGCGTCTAATGCGGCTTGTAGCTGGGTGTTTACCGCCGTGCCTGGCTGGCCCGCTAAATCGTTGTCAGTGAAATCGGGGCATGAAATGGGCGGAAAAATCGGCGCGATAAAGTGCGGATCGCGTACTTTAATGCTGCTGACTCGATACAGCGCCGGTGTATCGCTCAATTCCAGGCCGTCTGCATAAATCCAATCGGGGTTAATTTCAGCGGCTGATAATGCGCTGGCGAAGCCTATGAAGAAAATCGCGGTTCCATTGCGTGCGAAATTAATGGCAGGTTTTTTCATGCGATTGCGCTCCTATGTTTACCAGCGAGTCTACTTCAGGGTGATCTAAAAGTAATGACCACAAAACACGCAGCATTTCCGACGGTCCGCACGTCTAACGTGTTAGCGTTCTGCCTCGTCAATCTTTCAAATGAGCGGTAGGAAATGAACTCCACCGAGTTGCCGTCACTTCGGGCAATGCTAGAACTTCGCCAAAAAGCGCAATCTGTGCTGCGGCCAGATGAAACCTTGACTCGCTTTATGATTGACGCGGTCAACGATCAGATCGAATTTCGCTTAGCAAAAGCGGATTTTTTGGCGCGTGGATTAGCCTCTGCGGCGCATGCCGACGATAGCGGCGCGTATGTAACCGGCGCTTCGGTAATAGACCAGCTAGAAACGAAGCTGACTCAATCGAGGGCGCGCGCGCAGCTTTTGATTGACTAACGTCGCGCATCGGTCAAGAATTGCGCGCTACAGGGGTATAGCCAAGTTGGTAAGGCACCAGATTCTGAATCTGGCAATCCTAGGTTCGAGTCCTAGTACCCCTGCCAAATCGCGCCAAACCCTTGGGGCTAAAATCTGGGGCTCGTGATTTCGCGTCGCTTTGACAGCTCTAAGCTGGCCTGCGCACACTAGCCGCTGGTTTTTTAACGAGATTTTCCGCTTATGAGTATTAGCGCCGACGCTGTGCGCCATATCGCCCAGCTTTCACGTTTGCAGATCCAGCAAGCGGCAATGCCTCAGCTTCAACAGGATTTGAACGCCGTGCTAGGCCTATTTGAACAGCTGGCCGCCATTGACGTCAGCGAGGTCGCACCGCTATTCCATCCCGGGGATCCCAGCTTGCGATTGCGGATCGACACGGTGACAGAGATTGACCAGCGCGCCGCATTTCAGGCGCTCGCCGCTGAAGTCAGCGCGGATTTGTACCTAGTTCCGAAAGTGCTGGAGGCCCCATTACCTGCGGCGAACAACCCATGAGCGTATTGCAAACACTGCGCGCCGGGCTTGCCGACAAATCCATCACTGCCAGCGCATTGCTTGACGCTGCTTTGGCGCGCGTTACTGAAGCCACGCCATTAAATGCGCTGATTACCGAAAGCTTTGTGCAAGCGCGTGCGGCGGCTACAAGCATTGACGCGGGCGCGCACGCATCTGGCGCACTGGCTGGCCTGCCGATGGCGCACAAGGATGTGTTTTGCACCAATGGCGTTCGCACCACCAGCGGCTCAAAAATGCTGGGCAATTTTGTGCCGCCTTATTCGGCAACCATTGTGCAGCGACTTGAACAAGCAGGCGCGATCAGCTTGGGTAAAACCAATATGGACGAATTCGCGATGGGCTCGAGCACTGAGCACAGCGCGTTTGGTGCCTGCCTGAATCCGTGGGGCAGCGCTACCAACAAGCGCGTTCCTGGCGGCAGTTCCGGTGGCTCAGCGGCGCTGGTGGCAGCGCGCGCACTCCCTTTTACCACGGCAAGCGATACCGGCGGCTCGATTCGCCAGCCCGCAGCGTTTTGCGGCGTGACTGGCATTAAACCTAGCTACGGACGAGTTTCCCGCTACGGCATGATTGCCTATGCATCCAGCTTAGATCAGGCTGGCGTGATTGCCGAAAGCGCTGCCGATTGTGCGCTGGTTTTACAACAGATGGCCGGCTTTGATGCACTCGACAGCACCAGTGTCGATGTCGAAGTCCCGGACTACCTCGCGGCGATCAACGCGGGCCCAGGCAAGCTGCGCATTGGCGTGCCGCGTTTGGATCCGCGCATGGATCAAGTGGGGGGCGTGCAAGCGGGCGTGTTGGCGGCGATCAATCAATCGCTAAAATTGCTCGAAGCTCAGGGCCACACTTTGGTTGATATTGATTTGAAATTTAGCGACGTCGCAGTCGCGGCTTATTACGTGATTGCGCCGTGCGAAGCCAGCAGCAATCTCTCGCGCTTTGATGGCGTGCGTTATGGGCACCGCGCAGAAAACTGCAAAACACTGGTCGAGCTTTACGAGCGCAGCCGCAGTGAAGGTTTTGGCGCAGAAGTGCAGCGGCGCATTTTGATCGGCAGCTATGCGCTCAGCGCAGGCTATTTTGATGCCTACTATTTGCGCGCACAGAAAGTGCGGCGTTTGATTGCGAATGCCTATGCTGAAGCATTCACGCAGGTAGACGTCATCGCCACGCCAACCGCGCCGACCGTGGCCTTCGGCATTGGCAGCACGCTGCAGGATCCGCTCGCGCAATATTTGGCCGATGTGTTTACCGTTGGCGTGAACTTAGCCGGCCTGCCCGCGATCAGCGTGCCGTGTGGGTTGTCAGATGACTTACCCGTTGGCTTGCAATTAATTACGCCCGGATTTACCGAAGCTAAGCTGCTGGCGCTTGCGCATCAATATCAGCAGCACAGCGATTTTCACCGCCTACTACCGCCCGGTTACTCAGCTTTCCCAACCACTGCTAAGGCGCTTTTATCATGAGCAAATTTGAGGCGGTGATAGGTTTAGAAGTCCACGTCCAGCTGCAAACTAAGAGCAAGATTTTCTCCGGCTCCAGCACCGCATTCGGTGCCGAACCCAACGCGCAGGCCAGCGCGCTCGATTTAGCCATGCCGGGCACCCTGCCGGTCATGAACATGGCAGCGGTTGAAATGGCGATTCGCTTTGGTGTGGCAGTCGGCGCGCAAATTGCAGCAACGAGTGTGTTTGAGCGGAAGAATTATTTCTATCCGGACTTGCCCAAGGGCTATCAAATCAGCCAGTTCGCACTGCCAATTGTTATCGGCGGCAAGCTTTTGGCGCAAACATCAAGCGGTGAGTTTGAAGTGCAGCTGACCCGCGCGCACCTAGAAGAAGACGCTGGCAAAAGCGTGCACGACGCGTTTTTCGGTCGTTCCGGTATCGATCTGAATCGCGCCGGTGTGCCGCTGCTAGAGATCGTCAGCGAGCCCTGCATGCATTCGCCCGAACAGGCGGTGGCGTATTTGCGCGCGCTGCATGCGCTGGTAAAAGCCATCAAAATTTGCGACGGCAATATGCAAGAGGGCAGTTTTCGCTGTGATGCTAACGTGTCGATTCGCGCCTTTGGTAGTGAAAAATTGGGCACGCGCGCAGAAATCAAAAACATCAACAGCTTTCGCTTCGTGGAAAAGGCGATTCGCTATGAAATTGATCGGCAAACGCGGGTAATTGAATCAGGCGCCGTGGTGGTACAGGAAACCCGGCTTTACGATGCGGCGCGCAATGAAACCAGATCCATGCGCAGCAAAGAAAACTCCGATGATTATCGCTATTTCCCAGATCCCGATTTGCCGCCGCTGCAGGTGAGTGCTGATCAAATCAAAGCGATAAGCGACAGCCTGCCCGAGCTGCCAATGGCGCGCCGTAGCCGCTATGTTGAGCGCTTAGGCTTAAGCGAATACGAAGCGAATTTACTGGCGCTCGATGCGGATTTTTCCGAATATTTCGAAGCACTGCTGAGCTGCCCTGGAATTGACGCAAGTTTTGCCAAAGTCGGTGCGAACTGGCTGCTCGGGGAAATGTCAGCCAAGCTCAACGATTTGGAAATCGAACTAAAAGATCAGCCTATCGAGTCGAGGCGTTTGGCCGAGTTATTGCTGCGTATTAAAGATGGCACGCTGAGCACCAAGCTTGCCAAACAGGTGTTTGATGAATTGTGGAATTCAGCTGAATCTGTCGATGCAATAATAGCGCGCTCAGGTTTGCGGCAAATTAGCGATGCTGGTGCACTCGCTAGCATTGTTGATAGCGTGATCGCTGCGAACCCCGAGCAGGTCAAGCAGTTTTTCAACGGCAACGACAAAGTGCTGCAATTTTTAATGGGTCAAGCGATGAAAGCCTCACGCGGGCAAGGCAATCCGGTGGAGTTGACTACGCTGCTTAGGGCGCGTTTGGTGCCGCCTAAGTAACGTCATCCAGAATTTGATCATCAAATAGCTTCGAATATCCGAAGCTATCGAGCATGCCGGTCGCCGTCTTGGCGGCGGGCTGATACTTGTATGTCGAGCTTGCCTAATCCAATCGTCGATACTTCGTGAAAGCAAACAACGTTATCTTCGGTCATCCTCACTCCAACCGCCAATTTAAGGATTTTTATGCATTCGATACGCACAGCATTTCGACTTATTCTGCTGACGCTGCTACTTCAATTTGCCGCAATCGCCGCCGCCGAAATTGCGCCCAGTGCCGATAAAGTCCAGCCGCTGCTGATCGGCCAAATGGCCCCGAAAGTAACGTTACAGTCGATTGACGGCAAATCACTGTCAATCGAACAAATTCAAGCTGGCAAGCCCGCCGTTATCGTGTTCTATCGCGGCGGCTGGTGCCCGTATTGCAATACCCATTTATCGGATTTGCGCAAATTGGTCGCGCCTCTCAAGGCCAAAGGCGTAGCACTGATTGCCATTAGCCCGGATTTGCCGGCTGAGCTTTTCAAAAGCGTGAAAAAATCCGAGTTGGACTTCCAGCTGTTTTCAGATGCCAAAATCCAGGCGATTGAAGGCTTTGGGATTGGCTTTAAGCTTGATGCCAGCACGCTAGAAAAATATGCGGGTTACGGCATTGATCTGGAAAAATCTTCCGGCGAAAAGCATCATGTGCTGCCGGTTCCGGCGGTTTTTGTGCTGGACGGCGCGGGCAAAATCCAGTTTCAATATGTAAATCCAGATTACAGTGTGCGCGTGTCGTCAGCGGTGATTTTGGCGGCGGTCGAGCAGATGCAATCGGTGCCAAAGAAAAAGTAGCGGCCAAACTGACGGGAAATCTCCCGCTAAAATTGAGCGTCAATCTTTGCGTCTCAATCTTAAGTCGTCATTCCTAGGTTGGCTGGAATCTAGGCACAGTGTCAACATTCAATTGAGTTGACCTGTGCGCCAAAGTAAAACCACCCAGCTGCGATTACGGCTCGGTGGTTTGTTAACTAAGCAAAGCCTATGCAAACCGCAGCGAGTTTTTATCCTGACTAACCAAACGCGCGACTCATTTCTTTGCGATTTAGGCTTTAACATGGTGCACTTTTGACTTCGATGGCGGCGTGTGCATGCATCTTTTACTCCAACAGCAGGTGTTTAGTTGCTTACTTTAACGGGCACCCTGGCTAGCATTGTTTCAGTCTGGATAGGCTTTTCGGTTATCGCAGCTTTGCTGTTGGCGCTTAGCTTTGCCAGTGCGTATCGCGGCTTGGCCATGCCTTTCCAAAGCCGGATTGGCGGCTTCGTTATGCTGGCGGGCTTGGGGAGTGTGCAGCTGCTGCACGCGCAGTTTTTAGACGGCCAGGCGGCAATGCTGCTTACGCGGCTTTACGTTGCGGTATTGGCACTGCAGTCACTTGGATTTTATTGGCTGTTTTTGGGCTTGCTTCGTTATGATTGCCAAGCGTGGTCCTGGGAATGGTACACGGCAGCGATGTTGCTGCTCGCTTTGCTGCCAGCGCCAGTGGCACTGACTTGCATATTTGCCGCCGGTGGCGCGGGCAGCGTGCATCTCGCTTTTTTGGTACACAAGCTGCGCGCGCAGCGGCGTTGGTTTGCGGTGGAGCTTAAAGTCCTGATGCTATTTGCGATCATGGCGCTGCTGATTGCCACGGCTGGATTTGCCGCGCCCGTGTTTGGCTGGCGCTTTTTTGCAGCAAGTTACGCCTGCTTGATCGGCTTTAGCTTTGCGCTGGTGCTGTATTTATTGCTGCGCTTTCCTGACATTACCAGCAAAGCCCAAGAAGCCGTCGCGGCAACGTATGCCGTTTCCACCCTGAGCCGGGTCGATTGTGAGAAGGTTACTAGCGAGCTAAAACGGCTATTTGCTGAGGAAAAAATATATCAAGATGAGAATTTAAGCCTGAGCAAACTGGCCGATATGTTGGCGCTTTCTGGGCATCAGCTTTCTGAGCTAATTAATACCCAGTTTGAAATGGGCTTTTCTAAACTGGTGCGCGGCTATCGGGTAGACGCCGCCAAACACATGCTAATCAACGAACCGCGCGCCTCGGTGCTGTCGGTGGGTTTGTCGGTGGGTTTTACCTCACAGTCCAATTTTTATGCCGCATTTAAGGAACTGACGGGTCTAGTGCCTGGCAATTACCGCAAGCAATCGTTGGCAGCTTCAGAGTCGAAGCTCGCTTAAGGCGCTGTTTGCCTAAATTTCACCGAAATGATCTTTTGGGAAGCCAGCTTCCAAACGATAAAGCTCCGCTAATCGCCTGATTTTATAGATAATTTAAAATATCTATTCCGATTGGATCAAATCGGAAGCTGGCGCATAGTCAGTCCCGTAAAAAGGTTGCTGCGGCGCTACCTGCCTGTTCTGCAACGCAGCTGGCGCCGCAATTTTATTTACCTTTTAACGTTGATCTGGAGAATGCAGCATGTTCGAGTTGGAATATTTATTGTATTTGGCGATCTCAATTGGCATGACCATTTGGGTGGCGCGGGTATTATCAAAAAGCGGCGAGATGTTTTTAGTTAAATGCTTTGGACAAGACGAAGATCTGGCCAAATCGACTAATCATTTGCTAGTCATTGGTTTTTATCTGGTCAACATTGGCTTTATTTGCGTTCGGCTAGAAGGCTGGGGCCACAACACTGAATCGTTAATTCCTGCTGTGGGTTCACGCGTCGGCGTTTCGGTATTGGTGTTGGGCTTTATGCACTTTTTTAACATGCTGATGATCGCCAAATTTGGCCGAGCCGTAAACGGCTGGGCACACAGTAACGGTGTCCAAATTGCCGCTAACGCCAAAGCACCGCCACCACTGTTCGCACGCAAAGATGTAGGCGTAGATTTGTAGACCGTTTTCCTAGGGCGCCGCTTTTCCTAGGGCGCTGCCCTAGGCAGGGTTGCAACCCTGCCGTTGGCGCTCAAAAAATACCGTTAGATGATTTAGAACCTACGGTTTGCATATCGACAAATCAAAGCGCTGAAAGCGCGACTGCAACCCAGCCTAGGGCAGCGCCCTAGGTTCGTTGATAGTTCATCAGAGAAATTTGATCCAACCGCAGCTGCAATCTGCAACTCAATAATGGAGCGCCTAATCGTATGACAATTGATCGACAACGTGATGCAACCTCAGGCCCGTACAAGGTTAGTTCACTAGCAATATTACCGGAACACGATCCGCTCGTTGGCGTAGTGCACTGGGATCCAGCACGCTCGCTATGGAACATCGTTATGATGGCCGGTGCAGTGGCCGCTTTGTTCTATGCCACGCCGGGCGCGATTGCGGTGTTCGTGCTTGGACTGGCGATTACCATGTGTACCGGCCATTCGGTGGGCTTTCACCGGCGTTTAATCCACCGCACTTTCGTTTGTCCGAAATGGTTGGAACGCTTACTCGTTTACTCCGGCACGTTAGTGGGCATGCAGGGGCCGTTTTGGGTGATTCATTCGCACGATTTGCGAGATTGGGCGCAGCGGCAAAAAGATTGCCACCCGTATTTGCGCCACGGCCAAGGGATGTTATTAGATGGCTTGCTTTCCTTGCACTGCACCCTGAAGTTAGCCAACCCACTGGCCTTTGATCCAGGGCCGGGTATTGCGGATGATCGCTTTTATCAGTTTTTGCAGCGCACCTGGATGGCGCAACAAATTCCCATTGCAATCATTTGCTATGTAATCGGCGGCCTGCCCTGGTTGCTGTGGGGCGTTTGCATGCGGGTATTTGTCGGCGTGAGCATGCACTGGTTTGTGGGCTTCTTATGCCACACGCACGGGCCGCAAAGTTGGCTGGTCGTCGATGGCGCAGTACAGGCGCACGATGTGCCTTGGGCCGCGATTCCATCGATGGGCGAAAGCTGGCACAACAATCATCATGCTTTTCCGGCGTCTGCTCGGCACGGGCTTTACCCGGGCCAAAGTGATATTGGCTTTGCATTTATCAAGTTGCTAGCGCGCTTTGGTTTGGCCTGGTCGATTCAAACGCCAGAAACGCTGCCGCCACGCCCCGGCATTGTGCGGGTAAACCGGTGACGGATTTCGCGCAGCGCATCAGTCGTATCGTGACGCCGATGTTGCAGTCAGCGCAGCCACTCTACTCAACCTTACGCGAGCCGCTGTTTCGTATGTTGGCAAGCAACCGCAGATTGCAGGAGATAGCTATGGACGTACTCAATCCCAAGCACGCCACTACTTTGCACCCATAGTATGGCGATTTTCGAGACACTCCGAATAGCAAGCCAGCAGCGGAATCGCAAAAAAAACCGCAAACACCATATTGAACGCGGCGTTTTGCCAAAAGCCTGAGTGCAGCGAATACAAGGTATCTGGAATAAACCAAGCCAGCAGGGAACCCGCCAGCGTAAGCCAGGCTTGCCATGACAGCTGTTTGAAAGGGCCGATGACCACAGCTAACAAGGCGGCGCCCCAGCCAAACATAACTGCGCCCAACACCGCATGCAGCAGTGAAATATAAGCCACCGCAGCAGGTCCAAATCCATCAATTGCGGCTGGGGATTGATAGATCAGTAAGCCGAAAAATTGCCGCGTTAATTCTGGTGCTAGTACTAAACCCATCGAAAACACTAACCAGGCCAAGATCACCACAGTCAACCAGCGTCTCCAGAATTCAAAGTGCTTGGTCATAGCTCATCCTTTGTAATACCGCTGTTTTAGGCTCGGCGAAAGGCATGCGCCGCAGCCGCAATCAGCAGCATCGCGATAGCAACAACATCAAACCAAATCACCCGCACAATGGCGGCATTCGTGCTGGATCCCAAGCCTGCAAACAGCAGGAAGCTGCAAGTGCTGATTAGCGCCGCGCACCACACCACAAGCCGCCATGGTGGATTGAAAGCGGCAATGAAGCACGCCGCGCCGAGCAGCCCAAACAGCACAGCGCGATGTTGCAAAAGCAGCTGTAAGTCAGGCGAATCAATCGCAATGCCGTAGGCCTTTTCTAATGCAATTCGCCCTGTGATTCCAATCATCGGCAGCACGTGGATAATGCCGACTATGCTCAAAGCGATTCGGATTGCCCATTCTTGTATTGGTACCGCAGTGGCCGCCATATTCATTCGGACGCCCTGGCCGCGGGCTTTGCTGCCATTAGATAGAGCAATGGCCCGAACGAGCCAGTGACTAACGTTAGTGCAAGCCAAGGCCACACGTTGCGGCCAGTGGCTTTGGCGTTGTGCCACATCCATAGCATCGCTAGGCTCAGTGCAATCACTAAGTCTGCGAGCACTTGGCCTGCGCCGTAGCTTTTAAAGTGCGGCTCAAAAATGCCCCAGTAGCCATGCTGCCAAAGCGCTACAGCGGTGAGTGCGCCAAAAAAAATCAAGATGATGCTTAATAGCATGCGTTGCATAGTCAGTTGCTCCAGGTAGGTGTTCACTAGCATCCGTTGCAAAAGCGCAGCGCGCAATTACCTTGCAGGTTATTGCAGCGATGCAAAGCTGTGGTTCAATAGCTGCATGACTATTCCATCCCACGCTTTGCCAAGTTCCTCACCAAGCCCGTTGCCGAGTACTTTGAGGCGTGCCCGCAAGGCGCGCCGCGTAAGTCAGCTCGAACTGTCGATGCAGGTCGGGGTGTCGCAGCGGCATGTCAGTTTTGTCGAGAGCGGCCGAGCTAAGCCTAGCCGCGCGTTGTTAATGAGCTGGCTACAGGCGCTAGACGCGCCGCTGGCACTGCGCAACGCCGCCATGTTACAGGCGGGCTATGCGCCAGCTTACAGCGCCGTGCCACTGCACGATCCTGCGCTGGCACACGCTAACGATGCCCTGATGCAGCTGTTGGCAGCGCACGATCCAATGCCAGCGTTGGTCATCGACGCGCACTGGAATGTGCTGCACCTCAATAGCGGTGCCCGCTGGCTTGCGGCCACGTTAATGCCCATGATTGTGGACTTGCCAGCGGGCACACCGCTGAATATGTTGGACCTGCTGGCGCACCCAGAAGGCTTTGCCAAACAAATCAGCAACCTAATTGAAGTCGGCCCGGCTTTGCTGGCGCATCTACGCATGGAAGCTTCCGCGTTGCCAGCGCTAAGCCCTAAAGTTGAGGCGTTTTCCGCCTTGCTTCGCGCACGTCTTGGCAAGCAGTTGGATACTCAAAGCCAGCCCAATATGCCTGTATTAACAACTCGCTTTGCGACTGCACACGGCGAGCTGGCATTCTTTAGCATGTTCACCACCTTCGGCACGCCGCAAGATATTACGTTGGCTTCTTTGAGGGTAGAGCATATGTTCGCTGCTGATGAAGTTACACGCTTGATTTTGAAGGCGCGGGTTGTGGGTTAGTTTGAAGTGGCGGGCGCCTCAATGACGTCATGGAACCCGAAATTCACAGGTTGATAGTTGCTCATGTCGGCAATCAGATTTAGTGGCAATTTTCCATCTCAAGAATTGCAAAACCTGTAGCGGCAATCTCTTGGGCCACGGCTGAATTGGCCTGTTCCATGTGGCAATAATTGCATTTCTCGGCTTTCAAGATTTCTAAAGGCAGCCCTTTGCGTGCGAGATAAGAGCGCCCATATTCAAGAATTTTCTCTTGGTCTTTAAAATCTGATTCAACCAAGATGTCAAAGTGCATCCGCCGTCCGTCCGGGCGCTGCACATAGGTGTCGTAAACCGAAATTTTCATATTTTTCTTTCCATAAGGTCGGGGAATTGTTTTGGCAAAATTTGGCCAATGAGCGTGCCGAGCATCAAGTCGTCCACATGCCCAAATTCATGCATGCACAGCGTGCCGTTGGGCGCGAACACTAAGGTGCTGGGTGTGCCTCGAAGCTGCCATTTCGCCATGGTCTTGGGGATGGGATTAGCGTCATCGGAAACGGCATCCACACCCACCGGAAAGCCCAGTCGGTATTCGTGGATAAATGCCTCCAGTGCGTGCGGCTGCATCGCCGCGTGGTGCTCAAACACCGTGTGCAGACCAATCACGGTGAGCGGCAATTTGCGTGAGAGTTCATGCAGCTTTTTGAGTTGCGGGATGCAGTGCGCCACACAGCCCGGGCACAGCATCTGAAACGCCGCCACGACGACCACGCGCCCCTTAAATTGCTCTAGGCTCAGCGCCCCAGTGGTGTTGAACCATTGGCTCACTGACCACGAAGCTGGATCATCAAGAGACGCGCGCATCGCTTACACCGCTTTCAATGCGACTTTCGGGAAATCGACCGGTACATTGAAGGCGACGTTGACGTAATTGGTAAATAGATTGAGTGCGACATGCGCCATGATTTCTACGATTTCTGCATCGTTGAAACCTGCTGCGCGAACCGCTTCAACATCGGCTTGCGAAATGGCCGCACGCTGCTCGACGATTTTGAGCGAAAACGTCAGCGCAGCCTGTGTTTTTTGATCGGTTGATTTGCCAATCTGCGCGCTTGCCATGTCGCCGTCGCTCACGCCTGCGTTCTTACCCAGCACCGTGTGCGCGGCTAAGCAATATTCGCAGCGATTGCGATTAGCGACAGCGACCGCGATTTGCTCGCCCAGCTTCGCGCCCAGCGTGCCCGCGCCCAAAGCGCCAAAGGAGCCCCACATGCTTGTCAATGCAGCCGGTGAGTTAGCGACCGCTTTAAACATATTGGGTGTGGCGCCAAATGCCGAGTGGATTTGTTTGAGCAACTCTTGACTGGCCGGGGCAGCCGTTGCGGTATTGATATTGACGTAGGACATTGTAAAACCTCTTTTGATTGAAATGAAGGCAGCGAAATACTGATTCGTGTTGCTAAGTAGCGATGACACGAATGGTATTTTGATTGACAAAAGCGTATGTTTGGTGCCGTATCGTTCTTAAAACATATCTATATGTACTGAATTATGAAAAACTCCTTAGATCGACTGTCAACGCTGTTGGAACGCTTTCGAATCCACACTCGGATGTCGTTCTCCGGCCCGATGTGTGGTAAGTATGTTTTTACAGAGGAAGCTAACAAAGCCTATCTGCACGTGCTGAAGCATGGCTCAGTGGAGATTCGCCATCCAAGTGGGAAAGGCCTAGCAACACGCATCAAGCTCAATGCGCCTGTCCTAATTTTTTATCCGCGCCCGCTCACACACCATTTCCATAATCCGCCGCGTGATGGATCGGATTTTACCTGTGCGGAAATCACGTTTGAGGGCGGTCAGTCGCATCCTGTGGTGCAGGCGCTGCCACCGTTGGTCTTGTTGCGATTGGACGAGGTCGATGGACTACAAGCATCGTTGGATCTGCTGTTTGCTGAAACGGAGCACGTCAGATGCGGACACCGCGTGTTGGCAGATCGCCTATTTGAGGTGGTGCTCATTCAGCTGTTGCGCTGGCTTTTGGATCATCCTTCAGAGGCCAAGATCAATAGCGGTTTGTTAATGGGGCTTTCGTCGCCCCAGCTGGCCAAGGCGCTCACCGCGATGCATGAATCTCCAGGCGAGCCTTGGAGCTTGGAGCGCTTGGCTGAGGTCAGCGGAATGTCCCGAACCGCGTTTGCGGTGAAGTTCAAACAGCTGGTCGGCCAAGCGCCGGCGGAATATGTTGCCAATTGGCGATTGACGATTGCACAAGGGCGGCTGCGCGACGGTGTGCCCTTAAAAATGCTGGCCGGTGAGTTGGGATACAGCTCGCAATCCGCCCTTACACGCGTATTTACCGCGAAGCTGGGTGTTTCTCCGCGTGAATGGCTATCGCAGCGTGCGGATACGCTCAGTTTTCCTAGGGCAGCCCTTTAGGTTTGCGCGTTAGTTTGAAGGAAGAATTTGGGCCAAAAGCAATGGCAATCTGCAAGCCCAGCACACATTCAAACCGTATGCCATTGATCCAGCCGAATTCATCGCGTACTGATATCGCGAGGGGATCAAAGCTGGCGCAATAGTTTGCCGCGGTTTTGAAGCGCGCCTCTTTCGCTAGCCAGAGCTGTATCGGTCGAGTGACGGACCTACTCGCCCAATCAGCCTCATGTGAATTAGCTGCCATCAGTGCGACCAAGTTGGTGCTGACTGACTCCGTGCTGCGCTCTGCGTCGACGCCAATGGCTGTGCGCGCAAGTGCGATGACAACGTGATTTTGGGTGTGGCTCATACTCGAATGCAAACGCGGGGACAGCCTAATAAGTTTGCATTGCAGCCATTTGCACGCCAAGTAATGCAGCTTTGCTTTTGCGGTAATCAAGCTTGTAAGTTTGCGTCGCTGCACCAGCGTTAACTTGGCATAGCCTGCCCGCGTAGGCAAGCAGGCTATGCGAGCAATGCGCAAGCGGATTGAATGAGTGCCGCGCAGGCGCACGAGGCTAATCAAGCAGCGCACGCCGAAGCACTTGCGCGACCGTTTGCGGCTGCCACGCTAGCTTCGCCAATACACTTTGGGTATGCGTTGCTAGAACAAAGCCTTGTAGATCCGCATCGATATCATTTGATTCGGGCAAAAGCATCAACAGCATGTCGCGTGCGAGTTCAGCCTGTTTGACTTCCTGCACGGGCAAGTGCGCAGTATTGGCGTTTGCAAGTTCGCTAGCCCAGACCGTTAGTGCGCGTTTGGGCAGATGAGGTTGCAGCTGCGCATGCAGCGCGCGGATGCTTTCAGTCTGGGTATTTTGCACATGCCAGACGATAGGAAGTGTGTTTCCTGGCGCTTTGGCTGGTTCATGCTCAGAGAGTAAGCACAGCGCTGATGCCGCATCATCCGCTGCCAGCGCGTTCACATTAGCGCTGGAGTCAGGCCAGCTTTTGCACAGTTTGAGGGCATATCGGCTCATGCCCAGGATGTCATGCGCGCGGTTTGTTTGCGCGACGCACAGGCCGAGCCTATAGATTCTAAGCCGCACCGGTTTCGAAACGTCGGACGCACGGCAAAGGCGTTGCAATAACTGCTCGGCATACCACTTGCTGCTGGCATAGCCGGAGGCAAACAGCCCTTCTGGCCTGGCACTATGCTCATCAACATCATGTGGTAATTGATAAGGAAACACACCAAGACTGGAAGCAAAATGCAGCAGCGCACCATTAATTTGTGCGAGCCTGAAAATACTGTGCGCCGAGTCAGTGTTGCTCGCTGCCAGCTCAGCGGCACTGAGCAGGAAATTGACCTCCGCCGCTAAATGCCAAATATCTGTGCAGGCCGCGCCGATAGCTTCAAACAGTGGATTTGACCAGCCTAACTGCGGCGCAGCTAGATCAAAAGCCAACACGTGTATACGGGTGTAATCGAGCTCGGGCAGCGCCGCTTGCATGCGCGTCAGCGCGGCAAGATCGCTGCTTGCGCGCACGCACAAAACCAGTGGGCGCGTGGTGGTAGCGCTCAGCTTGCGAATGAGCTGCTGCGCCAGCATGCCAGTCGCACCGATGACTAGAATTGCATTGCGCAGCTGCGCAATAGACGGATTGACAACGCTACTGAGTCGCGCGTTTTGCATGGCTGCATCGGGCACTTCTTGGGAAAACCAGCTCGACACTTTTGCCAGGTTTGGCTGACGCAAAAAGCCGCCAAGCGTTGCCGCCGCAGCGCCCTTTTGCATCGCTGCTTCGACTAGTTTGAGCGCCTGCAGCGAATGCCCGCCTTGGCTAAACCAATCGCCTTGCTCGGGCATTCGACTGGCGGGCAAAAACTGTTGCCAAAGCGCCAGCGCAGCATGATGCGTTTTGCGATCTGGCGGCAACGATGCATTTGCTGTTTCAGACTGTGTGGTTGCCCCATTCAATATCCCATTCAACAGCAAAGCGCGAAGTGCCAGACGATCCAATTTGCCGTTTGAGCTGAGCGGCAGCGTATCGAATACCTGATAGCGATCAAGTCTTGGCGTGTTCACGTTAACCCATTGATCGGTCAAGCGCTTGATGAATTCAGCGCGCTCAGACGCGCTCAGCGGAGCGCGCAAAACCAGTGCAGCGACCAATGTTGAGTCAAGCGAGAGCACCGCCGCTTGTGAAATTTCAGGCTCCTCCAAGAGCTGCACTTCTAACTCAGCAACACTGACACGCAAGCCGCGCCATTTTACTTGCTGATCTTGCCGACCTAGAATTTCAATGTCGCCATTGCTGCGTTGGCGCCCTAAATCGCCGGTGCGATAGCTTGAGCTTTGGTCGCTTGAGTCTACAAATCGCTGCGCAAGCACGCCTGCTTGCATATAGCCGAGCGCCACGCTGGCCCCGCTAATCACGATCTCACCAACCTCACCTAAGCTTGCGTCAACCTTCAATCGCTGACCAGGCAGCGCGGCGCCATAAGGCGCGTAGTACAGGTCGCCGATTTCGCGCGCATCAAAATAGCAAGACCAAATACCCGCTTCAGTTGCGCCGCCCAAAACGCCAATCTGTGCGTTGGGAAGTGCAGCGCGCGCGCGTTGAATCAGATCGCGCGTTACGAAATCACCGCTCAAAAGCAGCCAGCGCAGGCTCGCTAATTCCTTGTGTGCAGCGCCGCTATCCGCCAATAACAGCCGCATGCTTGAAGGCACGCTGTTCCAAATCGTAACGCCATACCGCTGCACCAGCGCGGACCAGTCGGCCGGATTGCTGCGCTGCAATTCGCTTGGCCAAACCAGCGTGGCACCGGCAGCCAGCGTGGCGAATACGTCAAATATGCTTAAGTCAAACTGAGTCGGCGAAAGCGCCAGCACAACATCACTCGGGGCCAGTATCAGCTTTTTATCGACGCCATTTAGGGTGTTGCAGGCGGCTAGGTGGGTTACTGCGACGGCTTTTGGCACGCCGCTGGAGCCGGAGGTCAGCAGCACATAAGCAAGGCCCGCCAAATCACTTAAATCATATAAGGCAACTAACGGATACAACGCTTCCACCAGCGGCTGCAAGCGGCCCTCATGTAGCCAAAATTGCGCGCCGACTTGGGCTACCCGATCACGCACTTCAGGGGCACTCAGCGAATCTGGCAATGGTACGAATGCACCGCCAGCAGCGTTTATCGCCAGCATGGCTAGCACGTCAAAGTGCGAGCGCGTGGCGCTAAACGCTACCCGCGTACCGGTGGTTACGCCAGCGCGTTGAAGCAGCTGCACCAGTGTTTGCACGCGCTGATGCAGCTCGGCGTAGTTCATTGTCAAAGTGCCCGCGACTAGCGCTGGGTGCTCTGGGAAGTTCGCTGCGGCGCGCAAAAATCCGCCGTGTAGCGTGCTCAAATTTGCGTCGACTAACGTCGATACTAGCTCGCTTCGCTCAGCGTGAGCGTTTAAGCGCTGCTTGAGCTCAAACACCCTAAGCACATGATCGGATTGCTTGAGTGAAATGCCAAACTGGCTCGCAACAGCGCTTCGCAAACGCAGCCAGTCGAGCGAGCTGAGCAGTTCTGACAGCGTGCTTTGATTGGTAAATGCGGCGCGGGTGAATGTGCGAATCAGTGCGTCCACTGCATTAGCGTGAAGTGGTTTTTGATGCGCCCCATTCTCTTCTGGCTCAGCAACATCCAGTGCACTGTTCGCCAACCACAGTGCCTGCATGACGCGGTAGTCAGGCTTGCCACCTGAGGTGCGCGGTACGGTTTTCAGTGAAACCAGCTGAGCCTGATGCAGCGCGGCCAAACTGCGCAAAGCTTGCGTGGGCGACGCAACGTGCGCCAGTGCCAGCTTGTTTGATGCACCGGGTGAAGGCGATACCCACAGCGCGAAAACCTGCGTTTCGCGTTTGAGTTCTCCCGATTCAAGTTGAGTTTGTGCCACTTGGGCTTTTGCACTCAAACCGTCCAAATCAAGCCGCTGGCCCAAATGCTTGACGCTGCGATTGAGCCGCCCTAAATAGTGAAATACGCCATCTGCACGGCGCAGCACTGAATCACCGGTGCGTAAATAGCGCTTGCCAGCAAAATCAAAATAGCGTGCGCTGCGACTGGATTTACCCAGACTTGCGCCGCTCAGGCAAAGCTCACCTGGTTCGAGTTCGCCGCAAAGTTCAGCGCGATCTGGATGGAAAAGCAAAGCCTCGACGTGCGCGAGCGGCACACCGATCGGCACGTTTTGATCGCGCACATCAGCAGGCCCGCGATAGAGAAATTGCGATACGCAAGCTTCCGTAAGTCCATACGTGTTCACCAAATCTATCTTCGGATAACGCTCACAAAATTGCTGCCAGAGCATTACATTAGCTGCCTCACCACCAATCACGATTTGCCGCACACAGGCAGGCAGCTGCAGGCCGTCTTGCACTGCGGCGTGCCACCAAGCCGTGGCCACGTTTAGCGCGCTGATCCGCAAGCGTTCTAGCAGTGCAGAAAACGCCTCGAAAGGCGCAAATCGAACCTCAATAACCGCGCCAGAAGCAGGCTCAATTGGGCACACCAGCGTAGCGCCAGAGAGCCAGCAGCTCAGCATTTCTTCCAGTGCTGCATCAAATCCACAATGGGCGAATCGCAGCACCCGATCCCCGGGTTTTAGCGCCAGTTCCGCCGCCATTGATTGCGCGTATGCGGCGATATTGCCAGGCGATAGCTCAATGTTTGCAGGCTCTGCGGTGCTGCCAGAGCTGGCATAAATTGCCGCATAATTCGCCGTGACAGGAAGGCTTGATTCAACAGCACGAAAGTCTATCGCTTGGCCTAAACGCAAGCTGCGGTAGCAGTGTATTGCTTGCTGGGTACTTGGGCTGAGGTCTAGCTTGTCGCAAAGCGGCAAGCTAGCGCTAGCGATCATTTGCTCGAGCTCAAAATAGCTGGTCTGCGTGCAGCCATCATCCAGTGCAATTTCATCGCCGTGGCGCAAGGCCGCGTGCAGCAGCATGTCAGCGAGTGTTTGGCCTGTTGCAAGCTTTAGTTTTTCCGACTGTTTTTCCGAATGTTCAACTTCAGTGGGTTGCTGTGCTAGCTCATTTTCAGGCTCAATCAGCTGCAAAATCTGGCAGCGCCAATTAGCCAGCAAGCGTGCGGCAGTAGCTTGTGAAAAAAACGCTTGATCGAGCTGCATGCTCAGATGCAAACGGTCGTTCCATTGAAAAATCTGCGCGCAGCTGGCAAATGCAGCGGGTACAGCAGGCAACGCGTGCAACACCATTCGCAGTGATTCGCTGCCGCTCCTGAGTGCAATCGTGTGGCCCTCAAGATTGCTCGAAAGCCCGGAAAATTCCACCGGTAGCCCTATCGGAGCGCGCGAATAGACAATGCCGTGCTTGGACTGCACGGGGCAGGCTTGTGCGCTGTTTTCGCGGCAGGTTCGAACTTGAGCCGCCAAAGCGTGCGCTCGCGCAAGCGCGCCTTCCCGCGAGTCAGGCGTTAGCATGATGGCAGCGCTGCACACATCATATTGATTTGACGTTTCCACCGAACTGGCCGGTGCAATAGCCGGCACCCACAGCGCGCGGGAGTGTTTGCCATAAAGCGCATCCAGTGTGTTCGCATAGGTGCTCAGCAGCAATTCGAAAGTGCTGAGCTGTGCATTGGCGGCGGCGGCTTTGATTTTCTGCGTTTGCTCGCGGCTCAACGACTTAAACGCGCTAGTCGCCAGCCCGCTAGGCGCTGGCGCGTCAGAATAGTCCGCCAGCAGTGCAGGCATGTTCGGCTGTGCTGCAGTCGCTTTTGTTGGCTGTGACTGACAGTTTGCAAGCGATACAGTGGCCTGAATTTGCCGAGCTTGATTGGTTTTCCGCGAAGCTGTCTTAGCCTGAATCACTTCGCTGATTTCATGCGGCGAACCCAACGCAATCGCCAGTGCCTGCCAAATTCGCGGCAGGCTGTGCTGATCACCCAACAGGTGATGGCAGCGCACCAAGTGCCTAATCTGCAACTGCGTGTCGCTGCCGATCTGCAAGCGCTGCCATTGCATCAGCGGACCATCCAGTGGCAGCGGTGCAAACGCGAGCTGCATCAACTCGTTCGAGTCTGGCAGATTGGGCCAGCTTAACAATTGCACCTTAGGAACCTCACGTTCCGTGAAGTTAGGTTCAATTGAAGCATCACTGACACACATGCCAAGTCTTGGAAATTGCGCGACTACTGATGTAATGGCGCGCTGCAAGTCTGCAACGCTTGGCTCGGGTTCAAAGTGAAAATAAAGCGGCAGCAAATGCCCAGGAAAGTTGGGGCGTTTAAGGCAATCGAGCCAAAGTGCGCGCTCGTTATCGCTGAGCGGTATACCTTTTTGCGCCTCTCCAATTGAAGCCCCTGCCTGATCGTTGTGCATTTACCTGCCTTGGTTTGGTTTGCGATGTCCGACTACCTTGCATCAATCTGGATTCTGGCGTTGACCTAAATTGTTAGGCCCCAATTTCGAGACTACTCGTCGCAGCAGACTCGACTGGCTCGCTTCTTTTTGAATTCAAAGCCTATGCAAGTTTAACGGCGCAAACCTACTCACCCCTCAGCAGAGTTCGCATCAGCCAACAACACCTTCAACAAAGCCGCTTCACGATCCGCTTTCAAGCCAGCGCGCAAGATTTGCCGCTCGGCCGGTTGAGAATTGAACCACGCCAGCGCGTCGGCGGCGGTAGTGGCGAGTGGCCGGAACGTAAGTCCTTTGTCCATAGCGCGTGCATTGCTGATGGCTAACATGCCCGCCGTTTCACCGACAGAAGGCACCCAAGCAGTCAATTCACCCCAAGGCGCAACTTCCTGCTTTTCCAAAAATGCGTGATCAGCAAAATGTAGCTTTGCGCCAGCCGTCGTTACTGCGCGAATACCGTACAACATGGCTTCAATGCTGAGTGGATAACCAGGGCCGGTGGCATTAAATTCGCCCAGCGCGCGCTGCTCGGCCATGCGGATCGTCCACTCGGCAAGATCGCGCGCGTCAATAAACTGCACGCGATCCCCAACAGGTGGTGCCAGCACTGCGCCGCCCTGCGCCAAGCGCACCGGCCAATAAGTGAAGCGATCAGTTTCATCACCCGGGCCAACGATCAAACCCGGGCGAATAATGGTGGAGTTTGCACCAAACTGCTCGCGCGCCTCAGCTTCGCATGCGGCTTTGAGGGGCCCGTACAGCGCCATATCGGCCATGAGCGTGGCACGGGTTTCTTTCACCACGTTTTTTCCGGTGTACGGCAGTAGCGCGGCCGACTCAGTCATGCCCGCCTTACTGTTGTCGGCGTACACGGAAATCGTCGAGATAAAAATGTACTGACCGACATAACCTTTTAGCACTTTGCCAGCATCGCGCACCCAGTGCGGCACGCTGGTTGGATTGTCGATGCAGACGTCAAACTTGCGGCCTTTGAGTGACGTTAGATTGCCGGTTTCACGATCACCGGTGAGTTCTTCAACTTCACCGGGCCAGTCGATTTCGCGTCGGCCGCGATTGAACAGCGTGATTTTGTGGCCACGCGCTAAGGCATAGCGCACTTGATGCGGGCCGGTGAATCCGGTACCACCCAAAATCAAAATATGCAGCGGCTTATCGGTTTTTTCGATCAAGTTCATGGCTGTAGTCGGGGCGCTAGCGGCGGCGGCCAATGCGACGCTGCCTTGCAGCAAATTTCGACGTGTCATGTTCATGCTGTGCGTACGGGTAGCTTTTCGTCAGCTGAGTCTAGCGAGCACATTCCCACTGTCGCACGGGTAGAAGGTCATTTTGGCAAAAGCCATAGCCGCAATCTCACAAAGCCTATGCGGCGCTGATGACCGCGTGCCGCTCAGGAGTCATCGTCAAAAAGCGCGATTTATAGCGCTTGTTTTTACCGACTTTCAACAGCTTTTTGTCGCGCGTGAGCAAAGCATGCGCGTCAGCACCATAGGCCAGCTCAAGAAACTTTTGATCATTGATATCTTTACAGCGCGGCAAATCCGCAGGACCATTTTCCGGATCTTGCAGGCTGGCGCAGGCAAGATAGCTTGCGTAAACTTCGCGTTGCTGGTCCGCTTCAAGTTTCAATGCTGGGTAGCGCAGCACGCGCTCAAACTCATCAAGCGTTGCAAGATCAACTAAGAAAAGGCAGGCTCCGATGTTTTGCGCATCAAGTAGCGGCACGTGGCGCGGGCTATGCCAAAGCAGCATTTCTAGCACCACGTGGGTATCCAGCACCAGCCTAAGCGGGCGCTGGACATGAGCCAAGTCAATCAACCGCGCGTGCGGCCCGCAAAACGCGGCGGCGCATTGCCCATAAACGGCAGCTTGACGCGCCCGATCGCGTTGATACGTTCTTCCGCCATGCGATCTGCGGCTTTCCAGGTCGGGATGCCATCGCGTTTGGCGATTTTGAAGATCGTGCCGACGTTGTAGTAAATCGTGCGCATCATGCGCATCGCGCGTTCGCTGTTGTAGCCTTCCAGCTCAATCGACACGTTCATTAGCCCGCCCGCATTCACCGCGTAATCCGGGGCGTATAAAATGCCGCGTTTCTCTACTTCATCGCCGCATTCTTCGGTGGCCAGCTGGTTATTCGCCGCGCCACAAATAATTTTGAATTTGAAGCGCGAAATGGTTTCTTTATTGACTGTGCCGCCGAGTGCGCAAGGGCAATAGACATCGGCATCGACTTCGTAAATCTCATCTAGGCCGACCGCTTCGCAGCCAAATTCATCGGCCACGCGCTGCACATTGCGTTGATTGATATCGGTCACGAATACTTTCGCGCCGGTTTCGCGCAGCAGCTTGGCAAGGTGGTAACCCACGTGGCCGACGCCCTGAATCGCATAGCTGTAATTGCCGATATCTTCGTTGCCAAAGCGCTGCTGCAAGCTCACGCTGATGCCTTGCAAAGTGCCAGCAGCAGTAAACGGTGATGGATCACCCGAGCCGCCGAATACTTGATGTACGCCCGACACAAATTCGGTTTCACGGAACACATATTCCATATCGTTGACGTCAATGCCGACATCTTCAGCCGTGATGTAGCGCCCGCCTAGGCTGTTAACAAATCGGCCAAATGCACGAAACAGGGCTTCGGATTTATCATGGCTCGGGTCACCAATAATCACGCCCTTACCGCCGCCTAAGTTCAAGCCAGCGACTGCGGCTTTGTACGTCATGCCGCGCGAAAGCCGCAACACGTCGTTTAACGCTTCTTGCTCAGTGCGATACGGCCACATGCGCAAACCGCCCAAAGCCGGGCCAAGCACGGTGTTGTGGATTGCAATAATGGCTTTTAAGCCGGCATCTTTGTTATGACAAAAGACAACCTGTTCGTGGCCCATTTGACTCAGCGTTTCAAACACCATTTTAAAGCTCCATCAAGAATCTGTGAAAGAGCCGCGATTCTAACGATTTAGAGCAAAAGCACCAGCTTTGCGGGTTTGGAAAGTGCGTGACAATTCAGCAAGATCGTGACAACCCAGCTAACTTTTTTTGCGAATAGGGTTACTTGTTTTAAGCTGAGAGAACCGCTGAAAATCGGTGTCAACGGTTGCGACGACTGCATTAAGTCAGCGCAAGCGCCGCAATATGGGCGTCGGTACTAAGATTGCCAGCAACGCCGATTTCGCTCATCAAGCTTAGCGTGCCTCTGGAAAAGCACACAAAAAAAACCCGCCCCAGTTTCCCAAGGCGGGTTTTTCGTACTAGTCATGCTACTGAGTTTGACTACCTCAGCGACGGATCCCCGAGCAGCGTGCCGCCAACGGTAACGTCATTGGCATCCGCTTCTTGGCTCATCGCTTCCAATGCGCCTTTGAGCGTATTGCCGATTGACTGACTGCCAAAGTTTGGCAATACATAGCCAGCGAATAGCTTATCGCTGTTAGTTTGCGTCAACGTGCTGGCACCCATAACGGCGGCGGCACCCTTCGGCATTAGGAGCAGTTGATGCGCAACCGTGGTGCTGGTTGGCTCAACAAAGTACGTGCCCCAGCAGCCAAGCTGCACAGTTACGAAGCTTTGATTCACGCCGCTCATTAGTCCATTGCTGAGCTGCGTTGCAGTGATTAAGCCTTCACGGCTCCAGCTTGCTGGTGCGCTATGGCCGTAATAGCTGAGCAGGCTTGCACCTTGGCTTAGCTGACTTACGATTTCAGTACGGGCAATTGCGGTGTCGGTGTAGCTATCCAGATCAACGAGCGAGCGGCTCCAATCTTGCGGCAGCAGTGCCGCAAACGGCGCTGCGACTTGGCTGTAGCGCTCGCCATTGAGTGCGCGATCGTTGACCAAGACAGCTTTACGGCTGTTCTGGTAGCTGAGCGTTTTGGCAATTACGGCTTGCAACTCAGCCTGCGTGCGCAAAGGCCATCGGCCTAGTGCGACGTTCGGAGCACCATTGTTATCGGTATCCGCGTAAACGCTATCGGCCGGGGCGAAGTTGACGATCGCATCGGTGCGGCGATAGTTAGTCGGCACGAAGCTGACCGAGTTAATACCGAGCACGTTGAGGTAATCGTAAGTATCACCGCCGATCAACAGCACGTTGGTGACGCCCAGTTTCTGCGCATTTTTGATCGCCAAGCTAATTGCTGCTGGATCAACCACACCTGCGTTGTAGTAGCGATACAGCGCTTCTACATCGACCACTTTGACAGTGAAACCTTGCTGCTGTTTCGCTGTGACAAAGCTGCTCAAGCCGCCGATAAAGCTCGGGTGGCTGATGATGAGGTAGGTGGCTGGCGTGCTGCCAATTGGATCAACCGCACTGCTTGCGGCGGTGAGGCTAAGCGTGCTTTGCACTGGGCTGACAATTAAGCGATCACCGATTTGCGCGTCAAACTGCACGCTAACCGAAGCACCGCTGCTGGTCGCAAGCAGTGTTTGTGCACCAGCGCGCTCAAGCAATACCACCGCAGGTGCGGTTAGATTGCTTATCGTGTAGCTGCTTGGTCCGCCCGATGCCACTTGAGCATCTTCAAAGCCGTTGGCAAAGCTGTCACTGCCTTCAATTGCGCGGATCGCTACATTTAAGCGATTGCCGCTGGCAACCAAATTGCGGCGATAGCGCAGCGTGTAGCTTTCCACGTTGACGATATCGGAGGCAAAGCCGGTGTCGTTCACCATTTGCAGGCTCAGCGTGTTTTGACCGCTGCGCAGTGCGCCGGCGGGAATCGCCAGATCAAGCGTGCGGCTTGCAAAGCCATCAAACCGGTCGCTGCCGATCACTTGCCCATTGAGCAAGAACTGCACCGAGTGATCGTTACCTGCGCCGCTGTAGCTTGAACCGCCCCAGTAGCTGAGCATCAATCGTTCGGCGCCTGCACCTGCGTAATCGCTCAGCGTGAAGCTGCTGCTGCCGCCATTGCTGGTGCCGCTCACATTGCGCAGTGCGCGGAAGTTGAACCACGGATCGCTTGGTGCGGTGAAGCTATACAGCGCGTTCTGATCGAATATCATATCGCTCATTACTGCACTAGCACCGCTGGTTGCTACCGCGTTTTGCATAGCGATGGCCGATGCCGATCCGCTGCTTAAGCTGTACACCGCTGTCTTGGTGTAAATGCTGCCCGACACCGCACGGCCATAGAAGCCCAGGCGCGTAATGCTGCCACCACTGCGCTCGATTTTGCTGGCAACCGAACGACTGCCTTGGCTGACCGCAATATCGCTACCGGTTAAACCCGCTGCGGCAAGCTCTGCACCATTGAAGCTGACCCAACCATCGGCGCTCACCGACACTTCGGCTCGACCGGTTGACTGGCCGCGCAGATTCGACTGCTGACTGGTTCTAAAGCTAGCTTGCTCAGCATTCACGGCGGCCCAGTTCATCGCAGGCGCTAAGTTTGACTCGCCAACTGTTTTGCCAACCGCGTACGGGCCATAAAGCTCGGCCTTGCCAGTAATGCTCTGCTCTTCGATCCAAATCTGCGAAGCGCCAATGCTGCGTGAGCGTAGCTCGTAACTTTGCTCTTTCAAGCTGTCGATTGCTTTGGAATCCACATAGCCAAGTTCTGTGCGGCTAAATGACGCGCTTGGACCCACATCGGCCAATACGCGATAGCCCAAAGTACCGGCTTCCGAAGCGGTGCTAAAGCGCACAACCATCTCAGAGCCCTCTTGGCTGACTGCGACTTTGCTGAGGGTGACGGGGACTGTGCCGTTGCTGCACAAGAATCCAGGCTTAGGTCCAGGGGTGACGTTGTAAGGATTGAGGCCGGTTTGCAGTGATGCGCCCGTGCCGCTTTGTGCGTTGTTTGAACCCGTACCCGAACCTTGTGTTCCGCCATCACCGGTAAAGCCAACGCTGGCACCGGTAAATTGCGAGACAAAACCGCGACCACCGCCGCCGCCTGCGCCGCCGCCAGCAGATGGGCTGTTACCACCGTTGCCGCCGCGCACGTCAATACTCAAGCCAGAAGGCACGGTATTAGCAACGTTGATCAGCAAGAGCACTGTTCCGCCTGCGCCGCCGCCGCCTGCGCCGTTCAATCCGGTTCCTGCATTACCGCTTGATCCGCGTGCACAGAATGCGCCAACTCCGGTTACCGTGCCTGCACGTACAAACACCGAACCGCCGCCACGTCCACCTTCAGAACCAGTTGCTGCATCGGATGCACCCGAACCGCCGCCACCACCTGCGGTTGCGCGCAATGGATTGGCCGGTTCAATACTACCGCCACGTATACCGCCAAACGTTCCTGTGCAACTCGCGGCTGGATTCCCGCCCAAACCTCCGATTTGGCCGTTCGAGCCACCGCCGCCGCCGGTACGATCCGTATTGGAAGAGGTCGTGCAGGCATTACCACCGCCGCCCGCATTACCCGGACCACCACGGCGCAGCGCACCGCCCGCGTAACCTTCGTTACCCGAACCCAAATCGACTGTTGAACTGCCGTTGTAGACAAAGCGCGGCGTGCCAACAATACCCTCTGCTTTGACGCCGCCCGTAACCGCCGCCGCAATTGTTCCGGCAAACGCATCACCAAAACCGCCACCGCCTGAAACTGGTGCCGCATAGGCGCCACCGCCACGGAAGCCATCGCCGTTGGCGCAAACCTTGTCGCCTGCAGTGCCGTTAAGAGCCAGCGTATCGCGCACATCAATTACCGTAACACCACCGCGCAACCCATCCCACGGCGCAGCGTCAATCGAGCCTGCACCTGTCAATGTTAAGTCAGTGTATTGCGGCACGCGCACAATCTGGACTGTTTCGCGATTAGTCGTTGCCGTTGGCGTATGGGCATAGCTATTAATCAGACCAAAGCCTGTGCCACCGGCACGCACGCGCACCTGATTAGCTGCGCAGCCACCCGTACCAACGGCCTCAGTAACTAATGCATATTCGTACAACCCTGCGTTTTGCAACGCAGAATATCCCGACCCATCATTGGCACCATCGCTTGCAGTTCCACCATAGTTGGTGCTGTTTGCCGGATTGAAGGTACCGTCTTGCATTTGCACAATCAGTAGCAAATCGCCAACTACCGGCGCAAGCGCCGATGGAATTGCACTTGCCACATCAATCGGCACACAGCGTGAACCACCCGGTGCTGGCATAGCTGTAGCAGCTGGCAATGTGTAATACGTGTTAACTACGGTATTTGCACCACTGATGGTCAGCGCACCGTTACCACCTGGCAAGCCACAAATAGGTCTTGTTGTTCCCGTACCTATCGTTCCTGAAACTGTGTCAACGTCACCTTCGATGTTGTTGCTGGAATCGGTGTCAGTCACCTCAGGTGGGAAACCCAGCACTGCCGTGTTAGTGATCGTTGCAGCAGTAGTAGGCAGCACTGGATTAACCGTGATGGCCTGCACTTGTAAGCGCACTGCTCCGCCTGGAACCAGGTTGAAGCTTGCGAAGATACCGCTTTGGGTAATGTTGCCCGGCGGAATTGACGTAGCTGAGCCAGAACAACCTGCCAAGCAAACTGCACCTGGGCCGGTGGTATCCAAAACGCTCCAGTCGACGCGCGCAAATTGATTGTACGGTGTGATTGGAAATACATCCGTCATCGTTACGCCATTAGCACCCTGGGTACCATTGTTGAAGATCGTAATGATGTAATTCAAGCTTTCGCCTGGATTGTAGGTTGACTGGCTATCTTCTTTGTCGACCGCAATATCGGTCGTTGCAGCTATCGTCACTGGATAATCTTCAACTTCCCCATTATCCGTCGCGCCACCATTGGGGATACCTACACCCAAATCAGCGTCGCAGTTTGCGATGCCGGTGTAATCCGATGATAGACGTAATCTCAAATAATTCGCACCATTGCCAGATGCCGCTAAAGGTATCAAACCTGGGGGCAGCGACACTGAGCCGTTCGCAGCTGGCACAGTAGCAAACACCCGCTCATTCGCATCCGCAAAGTCGCCATCGCGATTACCATCAAAGAATGCGCACACGCCAGCTGTTGAGCCAGTGCCGTTATTGACGTTAAACGCGGGCAAGCTCAACAGAGAACCGGCCGTTCCAGTGATCGACGCGGCAAACGCATCTTCATCGTCAGTTGCGTCATTGTCATCGCCATTGGCAAGCGCGCCGGGAACGCCATTGGTTTCTTCGTCGATCAGCGTGCCTAGATTCAAGCCTGGAATCACGTTATGGCGTGGGCCGTTGTTGACCAGCAGTGTTTGATAATTGCCAGTCGATACACCTGCACCGGTATCTGGCAAATCGCCAAAATCTTGGCCGCTGATTCTAAAGACATAATCTTCCACTTCGCCGGTGCCGCCAAAGCCAAAGGCATTCGGGCTGCACGTGGTAAAGGTAGCCGAATCGCCAATTCTAAATCGCGCATAGGTATTGCCGGACGGCAGTGGCGAAGGCAGCGTGCCAAATGCAAGCAAGGCCGAGGTTGCCGCTGGCGCCACTGTAACCGTGGCAGTTTCGTTGGGGCTAGTGAATAAACCATCGCCGTCAAGATCAATGTATCCGCATACTCGCGCTGCGGCATTGGTAGCCAATGGCAATGTAATTGAGTATGGCAGGCCTGGAATACCCACGAGTTGCGCTGGCGTTGCAGAATCTTCGTCTGCACCGTCACCACTTGCAGGTGAACTTGGATTGCCGTTTGCTTCTGCATCGGGCGCTAAGGTGCCAAGGCGCACGTTCGCGCTAACTGTGTGATACGGGCCGTTGGTGGCGATATTAGTGTTGTAGTTACCAGGGCCATTGCCTGCGCCCAAATCGGGCAAGTCGCCAAAATCTGGCGGTGCGATGGCGATCGGGTGATCTTCTACTTCACCGGTTACTGCGCTGCCCACTGGGCTGCAAGAGGCTAAGCTGAGATATTCCTGCGCTAAACGCAAGCGTACAAAGCTTGCAGCAGGCGGCACGAGTGCGCTCGCCAAATTATTGAAATTCAAAATCAGCGGCGCTCCAACCACTGTGCCATTTGGCGCCGCAGCAAAAGCCGCTTCACCCGCATCAGCAAAATCGCCATCGGCATTGATATCTAAGAATCCACACAAACCAGCGGCTACACCGCTGCTATTATGCGTAGGCACCGAGATAATTACGCTGTTCGCACCAAACAGCGTGGGAATGGTGGTTTCTTCATCGTCTGTCGCAAGATCATCGCCGTTAGCGGTCGCTGACGGCACGCCATTTAGCTCACCGTCGGTTGTTGCACCAATTCTAAGATTGGCATTAAAGGTATGGCTTGGGCCGTTATCTGAACTCAGTGTTTGATAGTTACCTGACCCAGTCCCAGCGGCGCTGTCTGGTAAATCACCAAAATCGACGGAAGGCGGCAAACCAAGCGGCACCACGTAATCTTCAATTTCACCCAGCCACTGATCAATAAACGCGCTGCCGCCAGAACTTCCTGCCGCGAGCGTGCAGTTTCCGGCAGAGAGAATATTCAGCGAATCGGTCAATCGGAAACGAGCGTATTTTGGACCTGCTGGGCTACCACCTGGAGGCGTTACGCTAAATGTGGCGCTTGTTGCTAAGTTCGCAGCCGAAGCGGTAGCGATTTCGCCTGTGTCACCAAAATCACCGTCATTGTTCCAATCAAAATATGCGCATAAATTTGCAGCTACACCTGTGGTATTCGTTAAGTTGACCGTCACTGAGTTCGACGCGCCAATGATGAAGGGAACCACCGCAAACCCATCTTCATCCGCGCCATCACCATCTGCGGCTGTAGAAGGCAGGCCTTGGGTATTGTCATCCCAAGTCGGGCCGAGAAGTAATGCAGCGCTTTGGTAATGGCCTGGAACCGGGCTATTGGTGAGCGTACCGTAAGTATTCGGCAAATCGCCAAAATCGATCGGACGGCGGAAGCCAGCGTCGACTGAGTGATTGTTTTGGCCAGGGCCGCCAGTGGTTACTAAAGCGGTTGGGGCATTGACGAACGCGCCGGACGTTTGAATCGTGAAATCAGAGTCGCGCTGATCAACGGAGGTCGCACCTGCGGTACCGGTTGCGCCTGCTGCATCAGCAGCCGAAAGCACGTTGAATGCGAATGTTGGATTCAGTGCAATCGTTGCTGGTAAATCGATCACCACTTTAAGGTTTTGCCCATACGGATTTGGCAGGAACACAGTGGAATCCGTCGTGTCCGGATCGGCCACCGAGCTTTGCGTTAGTGTGAAGAAGTACTGACCGCTAGTACCGTCACCAGGGTTGATACTTGTGCTGCTGGTGGTCACTCGACCAATCACGTTGTTTGATGCATCAAGTAGCGCCAAAACCACATTGGTGATACCACTTTCGCCGTTCGCACCACCATCATTATTAACGCCTTGAATACCGTCGTTATTGCGATCCACAAACACGCGGCTGCCGATTTGGACCGGAGCTGGCGCACACAGCGCTTCAATATCACCTACACCGCTGGCTTTACCGAAAGATCCGGCCTCAGCGCGAGTAAACAACAAATAGGATCGATTGCGGTTGGCTGTTGCGGTCGCGCCGCCCGAACTGCTGAGCCAAACCACCCCGCCCGATTGGAAAGAGTTGGTTGTTGAGCCTTGATTCGGTGGCAGTTGATTAACGGCGCTGCCAGTAGGTGGCGGGTCAAACGCATTAACCACCACTTCATCGCGTCCTAAAACAACGGCCATGGAGCCTAAACCAATTTCGTTGTGAGTTGCCCCAGTTAACGTGAATTGCTCGCCCCGGTGGAATTCGCCATCTGCGCCTGATGCAGGCCAGTTGTTAGCAGCTACGTTAAAAGGAACGCGCACAATGTCGCCCGCGGCAACGCCTTCAAAATTGCCCGAACCGCCGCCAATGGCATTGACGTTACCGAACTGCTCTGCGCCTCGGTCATTCAACCCCAACAGCATATTGTTGTTTTCATCAAACTCAATATCGGTCAGCCAAGGCTGCACGTAATAAGCTTGACCAAATGGGTTGTCATAGGTGCGGCCGCAGCCGTCTTCAGGTCTTGGCGTTGCCGAGACGGGCTGAGTTGGACGCCATGGCAGCCACTCGGCGGTAGTATTTCCGGCTGATGCACCATCACGATCATAATTAAGTGGAACGCTCGTCACTAGCGTGGGCGCTGCGCCTGGGCTGGATGGGTTGAAGCTAAAAACCACGCTGCGCAACGGCACAAAACCTGCCGCGAAGCCAAAAGGATTGTTATTGGTAGTGGTGTTTGCTGCTGAGGCACCAATACCTTGCGCAACGCCGCCTTCACAGCGCTCACCGGCACCTACCGCATAGGCTTCGCCTAGGGCCTGCGCGGTGCAGGTTACGCCGAAGTAAACTTGTCCGTCTTTCGCTTTAATTGCACCCAAGACCCAATCATTGTCATCCGATGCAGTAGCGGAGCCTACAAGATTGCAAGCGCCCGATGCGCGGACTGCTGCGTTCAATACGGTAAGACTGTATACGCTTGCCGGAGCACCACTGCTGATGGTGTTAGCACCTGCGTTAAAAGTAACCGGGATGCGGTATAGCAGTTTGTCGCCCATGTTCGAGCCATACAGCGCGCTATCGTCTTCCAGCATATCGATATCGCCCCACGCCGCACGGCCGACTTGATCCCAGTAGCCGTTATCTTGGTGCAATGCAGCTAAGTCGTGTAAATCGCTACCGGCCTCCTGCGTCGCGAACGTAGTCAACGTATTGGTATCACGGTCTACGCCGTAAATCCTGTCAGGGCCAGCGTTGTTAATTTGCTGCCCAGCAGTGCCCAAATCGCCATCTGGGAAGGTTGTGTGGCGTTTTGCGAATGCGGCAGCAAGCAAGGTATTGGAACGGCGGTGGTAAGCAATACCGCGAACTGAGCCAACCTGTCCTTGCGTGGCATGCACAAGCCGGGTTGGTAAGTTAACGCCCGTATTGTCGGTATCACTGGCCGTGCCAGACTCATACTGATAGGACAGCAGTACTGATCTGGATGTGGGTGGCAGCGTGCCCGGGCCTGTGGGGCCAATCGCGATGGGCGAAGCCAGCATGATGCTTGCGGTTGGTGGGCTAACCGTGCTGGTGTCGCCACCGTTGGTTTGTTCGGTATACATCGGGCAGTAGTCGCCCGGGTTTTGCAAGGCAAGATTGATGTCGGCTACGGTTAACGGCGCTGTTGCACCGTCGCCGATAATTCGAATGTAGGTATTGGAGTTGCTACCTACGAGAGGCGCAACCGGTGCACTAAACGATGCGGTAAGTGGGCCTGCTGGCGGCACGAATTCAAGCCGGTATTCATCTACCGCGCCAGTGGAGCCGTTGACCAGCGAACAGTTTACCGCGCTTTGCTGCGCAGTACTGAGCACCGAATAGGTGCCGTTCGCCGCCGTCGTAGTGCTTGCGCATAGCGTGCCTTCGAGCGGGCCGGAGCCGTATACGTTGACGGTTACTCCGGAAACGCCAGGCTCGGTAACGTCTCTCACGCCATTGCTATTGAAGTCTCGATAGGCCGTGCCTGTTACCGCAGCTGTAGCGTTTGAAATCGCTAAAAGTGAGGTGATTAGGCCAAGCGCAATCTGCGCCGCACCGAAAATTTTGCTATTCGGAAATTTCAGTTTCATCGAGAATACGCCCTGCCTGATCCATAGATAAATCCATGATAACCAAACTTTTGGCTGAATAGCGAGCATCTTTTTGAGAAAGATTATGCGCCAAGCGTCGCGACTTTGGGATCTATGACTACGAAAGACGTTGAATTGCAGGGCATTTCACAGTTTAGACTGTGACTAGACGTTACGCGGGCCTGGAATCGAATTTTAAATCGATTTTCGTTCTGCCTCGCTATTCGCGTTGCAGCAAGCAATCCCCGAGCGCAAGCACATCCATCTTCGTACGTAAAAAGCAGTCCAGCGCCTCTTCTGGTCGACAAACCACTGGCTCATTCTCGTTGAACGAGGTATTCAACAGAATCGGCACACCGGTTTTCTTATTGAATGTTGAAATGAGCTGATGATAGAGCGGGTTGTCTATTTGCCGAACGGTTTGTAGCCTGCCACTGCCATCCACGTGGGCAACGGCTGGAATGAGCGCGCGCTTTGCTGCCATGATTGGAAAAACCTGCGCCATGAACGGCACATCGGCGTCAATCTCAAACCACTCTGCGGTGTGTTCGCGCAAAATACTTGGTGCAAATGGGCGAAACGACTCGCGCCGCTTGATTTTTGAATTGAGAATATCTTTGATATCGCTACGACGCGGGTCTGCAATGATTGAGCGATTGCCCAACGCACGTGGGCCCCACTCCATCCGGCCTTGAAACCAGCCAATAACGTGGCCTCGGCAAATTCGCTCGACGACGATATCGCACATCGCTTGCGGTTCGACAGCGCGTGTAACGGTGATTCCTTGCGCTTTAATATCGCCCATGCGCGCGTCAACCGCCGCTTCGCACTGCGCGCTCGTGTAGGAATTGCCCCAGTAGCCATGCTGCATAGGCGCTGTTCGCGGTTGCCCAGATTGAACAGCTGCCATCAGCGCAGCACCCACAGCGCCACCGGCATCAGCGCCGCTTGCCGCAACATAGATATCCGTGAAGGGAGTTTTTAGGGTGATTTTTCCGTTCGCAACTGAATTTTGGGCGCAACCACCCGCTAACGTTAGCTTTGACAGCGGATATTTGCGATACAGCCCATTGAGGAGTTCAAAAAAAACCAGCTCATAAACGGCTTGAATGCTTGCAGCCATATCCCGATTCGCCTGGGTTAATTCACTATTGGCCACACGCGCCGGGCCGAGCAATGCAATTAACGCGGGCGAGTACAGCAGATCAAATTTTGGCTCGCCATTTTCCCACTGGTAATTAAGGCTGTCAGTATGATGCCGAAAATACTGCAAATCCAGGGCGTAGCGACCATCAGACTCAGCGCCCAGTATTTTTTTTAGTGCTTCAACATAGACTGGCTTTCCGTACGGAGCCAAACCCATGACTTTATATTCGTCGCCGTAATTTAAAAAACCCAAATATTGCGTCATCGCCTGGTAAAAAATTCCAAGCGAATGTGGAAAATAGACATGCTCGTCAATTGATAGCTTTACGCCGTCTCCAATGCCAAACGCGCCACTGGCAAAATCGCCCATACCGTCAACCGACACCGCAAGCGCTTTGTCAAACGGCGAGCAGTAAAAAGCGCTCGCTAGATGCGCTAAATGGTGCTCAACGTGTGCAATTTTGCCATTGAAAATTTGCTTTGGAAACGCGAGTTTTAGATGCTCTGCAACGCCCAGCTTGGCTTGCCTAGTCTTAATCTTTTCAATAATCAGGCTTAAACTTGGGCGCTTTTTAATTGCATAAAGCACGCGCTGCCCGCGCGCCGTTTTTGGATCTGTATTGACTGCAATTACCGAAACATCCGCAAGCGATATTCCCGCATGCGCCAGGCAATATTCAATCGCTAGCGATGGAAAGCCAGCCCAGTGTTTAATTCTTCGAAAACGTTCCTCTTCCGCAGCTGCGACGAGTTGTCCGTCAATGACAAGCGCTGCAGCGGAGTCTGCGTGAAACGCGTTAAGCCCGAGAACGATATGACTCATTAGAACGTTTTTCCTTATCAACTATTGATTATCGCGAGCGTCAATTTAACAGCGGCGTGTTTTTAAGTTTTGATGCCCGACCCATAGCAGCAAGCGCTGGAAACTGCTGATTTAGCACGTATAACACTAAAATTGCGGCGAGGGTATTCGCTGCTAACGATGAGATTGTTTCTGCAAAAGAACCCAGCGTATTAAGAAAGGCTGATCCCAAAAACACCATAAATATAAACTTGCCGACATTAGCGTGCTTAAGTGCTTGACCAGCGTTAAGGTCAATATATCTTACCGTCACACCAACGATGAACATTCCAATAAATAAGCCAGCAATTCCGAAGTTTGCGTAAAGCTCAAGCCAATGGCTTACACCAATACTTGTTTCTTTATTGAATTCGATTCCGGTAATGTCAGATACTAAGTTTCCACTGCCGCCACTGACCGGCTTGTCTGCCCAAATAGCTCGGGGTATCCAAGCGACCGCGGCATCGGCGAGTGATGCTCCATTATTTATTTCGGTTCTTCCCGTCTCAACAGATTCGATCGCTACTCCGACTAGCCAATTCTGATTCATGCGAATATCGATCATTCGAAGGTGATCTTGTTTATCGGAATCAAACCACTCGAACTGATCGATAAGCCGATTTAACGCAGTAAACCTTTGATCCAAATTTGACGAATCCCAAATCACCTCACGAAACTCCGTTCGTGCGACTAAATAGCTCACGGAAAAAGAAAACGCAGCAAATGCTGCGACAGGGATAAGAACGAATACCAGCCCGTTTGGTCGTTTATTGACAAGCAAAAAGATGGTTATTGACGTAATAAACGTAATACCGTGCCCTAAAAATCCGCCCCCCAAAAGCATAAAGGCAGGATAGGCAAGCAATGAAAATCCGAGTACAAGTTTGGATTTGAAACCAATTTTACTAAGCCAAAGCCAAAGATAACAAGCAAAAGTCGTGAGCAAAGTCAACGCAGATAAAATTGCTGATATCGATGCAATTGCCCCGAAAACTATGATAAGCAGCTGCGCTGCGACAGACATCCCGAAAAGCATCATCGCAAATTTTTCGATTGTGATAGTCGTGATTTGATCAATATCAATTCGTTTTTTAAAATCTCCGGTTCTAGCGAAAACGTGGACTAACACGGCACCAAGCGTGAATGCACTTGCGCCGATAAAAGTTGCAATAAATCCTGTGTAGGTTTGATACTTAGGCAAGTATTCATACCAGTCAATTAACAAAAGTGAGGCACCGGGAACGCTATTGTTGAAGAGCCCGAAAAAATAGATAACTGTTATTCCAACCGCAGGCGCTTTAGATGATTTTGAACTTAAAAAAATCAACACTAGTAGCAAAAGAAACGCAAGCACCAATGTGATAACGACTGTTTTATCTACGGCATAAAACAACATTTACAATTTGCTCGCCAAAATACAACAAAAAGCAGAGTTCATATTCGCTTGGAAAGTTGAGAAAAATATGAAATGGTTTTCTTGAGGCCGTTTTCTAAATCAATCGTTGGTGACCAATCTAGGTGAGTTTTAGCAAGGCTAATATCGGGCTTTCGTTGCATAGGATCATCCGCTGGCAGCGGCATGTAGGTCAATTCACTCGAAGAGCCCGTCAACTCAATAACCTTCTCGGCGAGCGCTTTGATAGTGAACTCGCCAGGGTTGCCAAGGTTTATTGGCCCGGTGATGTTTGCATCAGTTGCCATCAGTCGAATAAACCCTTCGACCAAATCGTCCACATAGCAAAATGACCGAGTTTGTAGCCCATCACCAAACAAGGTAATCGGCTTATTTTGCAGCGCCTGCATAATAAAATTAGAAACAACCCGACCATCTTGCGGGTGCATTCGCGGGCCATAGGTATTAAATATTCTAGCGACTTTGATCTCTAGCTTATGTTGCCGGTGGTAATCAAAAAATAAAGTTTCCGCGCATCGCTTGCCTTCATCGTAGCAAGAGCGAATCCCAATAGGATTGACGTGGCCCCAGTATGATTCTGGCTGTGGGTGGACTTTTGGGTCTCCATAAACTTCACTGGTGGAAGCTTGCATAATTCTGGCGCGCGTTCGCTTTGCAAGACCCAGCATATTAATCGCGCCGTGTACGCTAGTCTTGGTTGTTTGAACTGGATCGTATTGATAATGAATAGGCGATGCAGGGCAAGCTAAGTTGTAAATTTGATCCACTTCAATATAAAGCGGAAATGTAATGTCGTGCCGCATTAATTCGAAACGCGGATTACTCAATAAATGTGCAACATTCTGTTTATTGCCGGTAAAATAGTTGTCGGCACAGACGACATCGTGGCCTTGGTCAATTAGCCGCTCGCATAAATGCGAACCTAAAAATCCCGCACCACCCGTGACTAAAATTCTTTTGCTTGTGCCACCGCGCATTAAATATTCCTTGTTTTAAAAATACTTCGCCCACGACCGATTCCATAATAAGCAATTCCAGCGCGCTCAATTGCATCGGGATCATAAATATTGCGGCCATCGAAAATAACCTTGTCCTTCAGTTGTTCTGCTAAAAATTGCAAGTCAGGACTCCAAAAACACTTCCATTCAGTCATTAACACAAGCGCATCCGCGCCCCGCAGCGCGGCTTGTGAGTCATTGCAAACCATCAAGTCAGCGCGCTCGCCGTAATGTCTAGCTATTTCTTCACGCGCTTCTGGATCGAATGCTTGTACTTTTGCGCCCTGTTGCCATAGCGCTTCCATTAAATCACGGCTCGGCGCTTCTCGAATATCATCTGTATTGGGTTTAAAAGATAACCCCCAAACAGCGAACGTTTTGCCACTAATCTCACCGCAATAGTGGCGATTAATAAGCTCAGAAAGCTTGGCTTTTTGCGCCTTATTCACGGCTTCAACCGCTTCAAGTACCCGAGGCGAATAACCAAATTGCTTAGCAGTCTTTTCCAATGCTTGCACATCTTTTGGGAAGCAGGACCCGCCATAGCCAGCGCCAGGATAGATAAATGAAAACCCTATTCGAGCGTCTGAGCCGATACCCAGCCGAACCATCTCAATGTCAGCACCGACGCGTTCTGCGATATTGGACATTTCATTCATAAAACTTATCTTGGTTGCCAACATGGCATTGGATGCATATTTCGTAAGCTCAGCCGAGCGTTCGTCCATATGCACAATTCGCTCGTGATTTCGATTAAATGGCGAATAAAGTTTTTTTATAATCTCGACCGCCCGCGGACTTTTCGAACCAATAACAATTCGATCTGGACGCATACAGTCTTTAACTGCATCACCCTCTTTTAGAAATTCTGGGTTTGACACTACGTCAAATTCAACTTCAACGCCACGCTCGGAGAGTTGACTCGCTATTGCTTGACGAACGCGCTCCGCGGTGCCAACCGGCACGGTCGATTTGTTGACCACCACGGCATATCGGTTTAAATGCGCACCAATGGTATGTGCTACTTGCAAAACGTGGCGCATATCCGCGCTACCGTCTTCATCCGGAGGCGTTCCTACTGCGATAAAAATCACATCGCCGTGCTCTATTGCGACTGCGGCATCAGTCGTAAATCGCAAGGTTTGCGATTGTTGATTGCGATGCACAATATCCTCTAAGCCCGGTTCGTAGATTGGCAATTCGCCCTGAATGAGGCGCGCAATTTTGTGCTCGTCAACATCCACACAAACGACTCGATTGCCAGATTCAGCCAGGCATGCGCCAGTGACTAAGCCCACATAGCCGGTTCCGAAAATACTGATCTGCATAAATTAAACCTATAAATAATTGCTCGAAGCACGTGTAGAATCGCGAGTCGACAACAAAGTCTTGCGCTAGTAATGAGCGCCGACATCAACTTGCGGGGACGAAGTGACTTTAAAGACATTCTCTAAGCTACTCGCCTTGCTTGGGCGGCCGGATTTTAGTGCCGTAGAAATGAACGGAGCGCCGAAGCGCTCCGTTTGATTCATTTATTCAAATTCAGCGTTAGTTAGGGCTAGCAATTTCAGCGCCAACCGGCCGGTTGTCCAAAGCATCGTCTGTGCGAGGTTCACGTGACGGCGCAAATGCACTCGCCGCTGCCAATTCCACCGGCAACTTGATATCTTTCGAAGCCGCGATGATGTCAGCCTGACATGCACGCGCGCTGCTTACGCTAATTCGCTTGAGCACCAAGGCATTTATTTGACTGGCTGCTAATTCGTTGGTGACGACATTGGCCTTCGCTTTTACGTCAGCTGGCGCGCTTTCGTCAGCGATAACGAGCGATTTACCGTTGCCTAAGACGCCCTTGAGGGGAATGGTATTTGTTGGAGATGCCGAACCTTCAGCATAAACTTCCAAAACATAACCTGCATTTCCTAGATCAACCTGCGCACCGGTGTTGTTAAGAACCGCGACCGAACGATACTTTTCAGCGTCGTTTTGGTACTCAGAAATCACCAGGTCACGCGCCGCATTAACGCAACGCCCTTCCATGCTACCCATTGAGCTCGCTGCGACGCCATCTGATACCGCCCAACCAGGCGCACCATTGAAGTCGTCAGCTGAGTTTCCATCGCCTTCACATTGACTTTCCTGACGAACCACAGTAACAGCTTGACCCGCTTTTGCGCCAAGCCAAGTATCCGATTTTGCGCCCACTGAACCTATTGCATCGATCTGACGCACATCAGCCTGCGATTCGTAATCTTTCGCGGTATCGTCAAGCCATTGCTCGCCAACATTGCCAAGCGCGGTAGCAACCATACCTAAAGCCATCGGCGCGCGTGAGCAATCCGAAACAGTAGAAGCACCGCGCCGCAAAACTACTGCGTTAACATCGCTAATTTGCAAATCAGCCAGCACCAGCTGCGCTTTGGCGCGAGTTGCGTCTGGCGCATTTTTCCCAGCTAAAACGATCGCTGAGCCTGAAGGTAGGATCGAGTCTAATGCAACAGTTTGCGCAGGCATCGCGCTACCCTTGGCATAGATTTCTAGCACGTAGCCAGAGCGCTTGAGATCAATATCGACTGCGGTGTTGTTGAGTAGCTCAACCGTGTTTACCTCTACACCGTCGGTTTGGTACGAGGAGATAACCAAGTCGCTTGATTTGCTCGCGCAGCGTTCGGCAGCATTGCCTAAGTCGTCAGCACTGGATTCGCCTTTGGCATTCCAACCGGCGATCACGCCGAAGCCGTCGGTAGCGTCACGGTCCGCTTCACAATTAGATTCGCTACGGGTTAGCGCAAAAGGCTTGCCGGAGCTTTCACCTTGCCAGCCATCGCGAGATTCTCCGGATTTACCAATGGTATCAACGACTTGACGACCATCTGGATCTGAACCAGGGCGGCCGCTTGGGTCACCAATTACTGCCGCTAGAATAGCCTTAGCCTGCTCAGGCGCCTGTTTTGCGGCAGCGCTGGCGGCAATCGCGACGCAATTGCTTGCTACGCCCATGCCGACGGATTCAAATCGGCGTGTAGGAACGCGCAATCGGCTTTCAATACGGGTATGTGGCCAAACATTGTCGGCGCTGCACGGGCAGCTTGGCAAATCGGTAGACGCGGCAACTACGTCGTAGGCGGATTGTGGATTCGCCGCCAGTGCCGCGGTCACGGATTGCTCAAGCGAATCGCAACTGCCATAGGCTGTAACCACGGCCTGCATGACGCTGCCGGGTGCGGTTCCCAATTTAATGATGCTTTCAGTGGCGCTGCCAGCCGATTCACCAGCCTGCATCGCGCTTTGCGCCTGCTGTGATAGCCGCTCACTTTCACGCAGCCAGCTCGGTGCGTCTTGCGCAGCAACGGTGGATACCATTGCGGTTAACAGCGCACAAAACAGGCCGCTTCGTGCAAAATTAGGTTTTTGATTCATGGGAGCAATCCCTTCGTTGGAAATAGTCATAACTAGATTAACATAGTGTTCTTCGCAAAATAGCCTGTCGCTGTCAAAAATTGATCGTTCTAAAGCGAACATGGCCAACTTGCAAATAATATTCACAGAATTGGATTTAATGAATTGATTGGTAAATTGCTGATATGTGCGCGATGCTGACGGAAGATTCGCAGCTAAAAACGTTTCTAAGCGCGCCTTTCGCGCTTAGTGACGCCGCTGAATCAGCCAGCGCTAAGCACGGATTGACGCCTTGGCTCTGCCAACAACACTTCCTGGTACACCTTAATGCTGCGCAACAGCAGCGCATTCGAAGTGCTTTTGCAAGAGAGCGCCTTCACGATGCACAGCAAGCAATGCATTTGAAAATCCTCGCTTATGCGTTCGAAGCAAATGCTTTGCCTGCGTTAGTCATTAAGGGCGCAGCGCTTGCCCGGCAGATTTACCCGCAGCTTGGACTTCGCGCCAAAGGTGATTTAGATGTCTGGGTGCCCTATTCGTGCTTAACAAAAGTTCGAAACCTGCTTGCAGAGCTGGGCTACCGCGCGATTCCGTGTAATTTCGGGCGATTTAGCCAGCCAGAACAAAGCTTTGTAGGGCCGAATTGGCAAAATCCTGTAAAAATTGACCTGCACTGGGAAGTGTCTGCACGACCGCTTTTGGCGCGCGCATTTACTTTTGATTCGATCTGGGCTGCGTCCGTTGATTTTGGCTTTGGCAGCAAGGTTCGCGCGCCGAACATTTTAGACGCGTTGCTCATCGCCATCGTGCACCGAGTCGGCCACCACCGCGAGGATGCGCGCTGGATTTGGCTAAAAGACATTGACCTTATCTGGCGTGGACTAAGCACTTCCCAGAAGCGGCTTACTTATGAAACCGCTAAGGCGCGCGGGGTGCTCGCGCTGCTGCATGAAGGATTGACCAGCACTGCAGCAATTTTTGGAACACCATTAGATTTTGATGCTGCCGAAATCGACGCGCCAGCCGAGCTGAGCGCGCTGCTACTTGATCCAAATTCTTCATTGCTTTGGATTGATTTTAGGAGCATGAAGCTGCTGGATTTTATAAAGCTCTGCAGCGAGCACGCCTTTCCTCCTAATGAGTTTATGCAGCACCGCTTTGGCGCACACCCAAGCTGGCTGCGCGGCTGGTATTACGCCAAACGCTGGCTGCACTCCATTCGCAGCTGACTCTTTGTTTACCTACTTAGCTATATCAGCCACATGGTCGCAAGTCCTAAAAATATCCCCATGCTAGCCACATCGGTCGCGGTAGTTAGAAAAATGCTAGACGCGGTGGCAGGATCGGCACCCAGCTTTTTCAACGTCAACGGCACGCTCGCGCCTGCCAAGCCGCTCAATACACAACTGCCGATCATGGAAATCCAGGTGATGCAGGCGAGCTTGATAGCGGCCGGGTGATTTTGGCTGCTGGCGTAAAAGTACATCCCGCCCGCCGCGATTACCCCGACCGTTGCGCCGTTGAGCAGGCCAAGCAGCGCTTCTTTGCGCAGCAATTTTGGAATATCTTTGTTGGAGAGCTCTCCCAAAGTCAGTCCGCGCAGCGTAACTGCCAATGCCTGGCAGCCGGTATTGCCACTTTGTCCGGCCAAAATCGGCAAAAACACAGCTAACAGCGCGATTTTATCGACTGTACCCTCAAAAAAACTCACCACCGCACCTGCAATAAAGGCAGTCAGGAGATTGATTTGCAGCCAAGGGTGCCGCGATAGAAAACTGCGCATCCAAGGTGTTGAAAGGCGCTCCTCTTTTTCCACGCCGACTAATTGACCGGCTTGCGCAGAAATTTCAATAGCTTGCGCTTCAAACAGCACTTGCCCACGCACTTGCCCGAGCAACACCCCGTTTACATCACACACCGGATAGACCGGGAAATGCCGCCGCACCACCTCGCGCATCGCTTCGACTAGCGGCATATTCGGGCGCAGCGCGTACGGATTGCGCAGCATGATATCGCTTAAGTGCTGCGCCGGTGCGGCGTAGAGCAGCTCACGAAACGTCACAACGCCGACCAACTTTTGCTCGGCATCCGTTACGAAAATATAGGTAATCAGCGCGCGTTTGATGGTTTCACGCAAACCCGCAACTACATCAGCTACCAACGCATCTGGCGAAAAAACAGCAGCGGCACGCTCGAGCAATTTTCCGACCGACTCATCAGGATAAGCCAAACTTGCCCGCCAAATGACCGCCAACTCATGCGGGCTTTCGGCGTACAGCGCAGGCAAAACGGTTTCAGGCATTTCGGCAAGCACATCAGCGGCGCGGCGCGGCCCGAGCGCCTGCAAATACGCCGATTGCAGTGCCGCATCAAAAGTACAAAGCCGCTTTGCAGCGGCCTTGCTGTCCAACGACTGCAAATTCACTAACTCTTGATTATCCATCACAGGCCCTCATCACTAGCCAGTCGCTGGCAGGGCGCAACTGTAGCGATTATCGACGCTGTCGTCACGATCCAGCAGCCAAATATGGGTAAAGCAGCAAACTGATGCGGTCAAAGATCCATCTAGTTCGCAGGTCTAACGCGTCCAACTAAAAGTTAATGCCAGGGCGGTACCTAGTGACGCAAATCTAAAGGTAATTCAAGCAACCATTTCAAGTAAGCTCGCCAATCATTTTTCACACTTGATTTCGATAAAATTGGAAGTTTTTGGAATTTTCTATAGCACTTCAACGCCCTCATGCTGGATAATAGGCAGTAGATAGAATAAAAGCGGTGATATTTAATAGTTAGCCGAGCGTTTATAAATTTAATTTTGAGCAAAAGTCAAATCCGCCGATTTGTGATACTTTAATCCGATATACTCCCCATTTCAGAAACGAGCCAACAGGTAGATGAGTTTAAAAATCGCCCATCCATTTTTAAGAAGACTAGCGAGCCGCGCTTTCGCATTTTGGGCAAAGTTTGCGGCGCTTAAAAGGCCCTTTGGGGTATATCATGCACTACGCGTATGGACACAACATAATTGGTTAGCACCAGACAAAATTATAATCGCCCAGATTATTGGCTTAAAATACCCGATTTTTCTTAGATCACGGAGTTCAGATCTCGAAGTTTTGATAAAAGTATTCAGTTATCGCGAATATTCGTTGCCACTCTTGAAAACTCCGAGCAGCATCTTAGATGGTGGTGCTAACGTAGGCTTTTCTGCTTTATTTTTTGCTACCCAATTTCCAGAAGCTAAAATAATCGCCGTCGAACCAGATTTGGGTAACCTGGCAGTTTTAAAGCGCAATGTAGCGCCTTATCCGAACATCCAAATCGTCGACGCTGCACTTTGGTTTGAAAACGGAAGCATTGAACTTGAAGATCCCGGAATGGATGCTCACGCTTTTCGTATTTCAGGCCTTACAGATATACGGACTAAAACAATTAGATTAGTGCGAGCAGTTAACATTGAATCCTTATTGCTAGAATACGGCATCCAAAGATTTGATTTAGTAAAACTCGACATAGAGGGCGCTGAAAAACAGCTACTTACCGGCTCTTGGGTAGATCAAACTCAAGTGTTGGTGGTGGAACTGCACGACAGATTCGTCGCCGGCTGCTCGCGGCGCTTTTATCAAGCGATAGACAGCTACGACGGTGACTATCTTTTCGGTGAAAACACCATCGCGTTCAAACGCGGATGGTTACCTGATGCGCTTATTGAGCGCGGTTATTGGGGTTAACGTGAAAAATTGCGTCATTATTATCCCGGCCTTCAACGCTGCTGCCACAATTGCGGAGACGTTGATTGCGTTACAGAAATGCCCTAAATTAAGTGAAATTGACTCGGTTATTATTTTAGACGACTACAGCACGGATGGAACTTTAAGCATTGCCCAAGCTGTATGGGCGTGCGACACGCCAATGGCGATATGGCGAAACGAGAGCAACGTTGGCGAGCGGCGCACGGTCAATCGTGCATTTGAAAAGTTAGGTGGCGATACAATATGGACATTTATTCTTCATGCAGATGATGTGGTCAAACCAAACTGGCTTTCGCTGTATTTTGAAGCAATGAAAAATCTTAACGATGACACAGCAACCATTTGCTCAAGTTACGACAATTGGTGGTCTGATACAGGTCAAATTGATCCAGGCCAAGATGAAATTAACGATTCAGTGCGTGTTATACCCGGAAATTTAGACTCATTACGCGGCACAATGGATCGCGGCTGTTGGTGGCATATCTCAGGGTGCGCTATACGCAATTCAGCTTTTGGAACTATCGGTCCATTTATTTCAGATATGCCACAACTAGGTGACTGGGAGTGGCTATTGCGCTGTCACGCTAAAGGGTTTGATATTGGCTATATTCCCCGCACTACTATGCTCTACCGCCAACATTCTAGGTCAATTTCTTCGAATTCTTTTCGAGAAGGCCGTGATTTGATTGAGCGATTACGTATATTTAAGATGATGCTGATTCAGGGACACTTGAATCGATCTGGCTATATGAAAAAAATGCGAATATTATTTGCTCAAGCTTCGCGCCGAATGGGCGCGCGCCTGCTTCGCAAAGACTGGCGTGGAGTTCAATCTCACCTAAAAGTTTTAACGCTGGCTGGGAAGGATATGTTGAGTTTTAACCGAAGTATTCATGTAAGCAATGTCGCTGGCGCGAGATCAAATTAGTCGGTCCTGGTAAGCCATCGCCATGCGTGTTCAACCATTACCGCCAACTCCATGTACTTCGGCTGCCAATCCAGAAGTTGATGTGCAGAACGTGGATCACATACGAGTATTGGTGGATCACCTGCCCTGCGCGCGACGTAACTTCGGGCAATCGTTCGACCGGTAACCCGTTGCGCGCAAGCTAGCACTTCGTTCACGCTGTAGCCTCGCCCAAGCCCCAGATTGCATTTCAACACTTTATTGATCTGGCATCGGTCAATTGCTAGAACGTGACCTGCCGCCAGATCACTCACGTGGATATAGTCACGAACGCAGGTGCCGTCTGCTGTTGGGTAGTCCGCGCCATAAACATCCAGGTGAGTTCGCAATCCTGCGGCTACTTGCAATGCGATCGGTAGCAAATGAGTTTCTGGCTCGTGATTTTCACCAATCTCACCTTCTGGATCTGCGCCGGCTGCATTGAAGTAGCGAAGAATAACGCTACCCATCTCAAAACTTTGAACAAAGTCTTCAATCATCTGTTCGCATATAAGCTTTGTCCGTCCATATGGATTTATTGGGGATTGTGGGCAATCAGTGTCAATCGGTTGTTTTTGGGGTAGGCCGTAAGTCGCGCACGAGCTTGAAAACACCAATCGCATAACTTTGCATATGCGCATTGCTTGCAATAGCGCGTAGGTACCAAGCACGTTGTTTTGATAGTAAAGATCAGGCTGGCTAACCGATTCACCAACATAAGCCAACGCGGCAAGATGGATCACCGCTTCGATTTTATGTGCCCGCATCACTTCGACTATACGAATTTGATCTTGTAGATCGCCCTGTTCTAATACACCCCAGCGCACCGCGTGGGCATGCCCTCGACTCAGGTTATCGAAAACTACAGGAACGTGACCAGCTTTTGCCAGTGCTTTGCAGACATGGCTGCCGATAAATCCAGCACCACCGGTGACTAATATTTGCATGCCAATTCTAATCCTCTAGTAGTCAACACCACCCGCGCACCACAGCTGCATTTATTGCCCGCTATTGGAAGCGCGACATGTAGCCGGCAAATACTTATCTAGCACAGTGGTCAACAACGCTGGATCATCTGCTAGCAATTTGCCATCCGGCAGGCTGGATCGGCCGCAGCGAAAGCTCATGCCTGACTCCGTCATCACTGGTGCAAGCGCAATGGTTTGCCCGCGAACGGAGGCGATTTCGAAGCTTTCAGTAAACCCAACTTCAATATGTTCGCCAGTCCAGCTCAGCGTTACGCCGTCGATTTCAATCGGATCGAGCGCACTAGCCCCCGGCAATTTATCGTCAATCGCGTAGGCTTCCAAGATGCTGAGCTTAAACGAGTTAGCCCCCACAAATGCGCTGTTAACTTTCGCGCGCACGGTGTAATCCTGATACGCAGGCAGCGCAATGGCGGCCAAAATCGCAACTACCGCAACCCCGCCTACGCCGCCCTGCCCCATCAGCGCATCGGATGGCCAGTTTTGATAGCGCAGCGCAAAGCTCAAGCGGCCTTTTTCGTGTTCAAGCGCTATTCCGGTGTGACCGGTTTTTGGAAAGCCAAGCTCGCGCGCGCTGGGAATAGCGTGCAAATCAACGCCCGCTTCGCTGACTTCCGAAATCATTGCCAATGCAGCCAAGTAGCCGTACCAGGTTCGCATGGCCATTTTTTCCGTTAATACGGTCAAATTCATCAGCGCATTGCGGCCATCCGTGCCAGAATTTTTTTGCATCCAGGGCTGAATGCTTTGCGATGGCTTCACCGCCGCGCGATCCCGAAGTGCTTGCGGCGTGCTGGCGAACACTAGCCAATCGCCCTCTTCTACCCAAAACATCAGGCTGCCGGAGAGTTTTTGTAGCACTCTGAGCTGCTCACCTAACACTGGCGAGTTGGCTGATATTTCAGATTCGGCTTTCTCTAGTGTTGGCGGATTGGGCACCGATAGCAGTGCCTTGTGGATGCCACCTCGGTAGCTGTAATTTGAGTCTGAGGATTTGATCCATTCTAAAAACTGCTGATAGCGCCTGCTATCTTGTTTGCGCATCGCCGCAAAATCGCCAGTTTGATCGCCAAAGATCACCAGCTCAGGGCCGAAGGTGGCGAGAAAGTCAGCCACTTTCAATACCTTGTTGATCGGATAGTCAAGCCCCGTTTGCAGAGCGTCCACCGCTTTTGCGTCGAAATCACGGGCGAGCGCGCGTCTAAGATTTGGAATATCGGAAGCCGTTGGCATGGCAAATGAGAACACCCAATCTGGCTCGCCAGCCGTTTTAAGCGATAGATTCATTGGCGTTTTTGGCAAGTAATCAGCCCAGACCGCATCGTCTTTCAGATAAAAATCCATGGCCATGCGGCCAAAGCCCGATTGCGTGCCCCAGCCAAACGCCATGCTGTCGATGCTTTGCAAGGCTTTATACATTGCGGCGTCTTCTGGGGTTGCTGCGCTTGCGGCCATTGCCAGCATGGGTGCGGCGGCGGTGCCATCAACCCACACCAGAAAACCTAAGGCGCTTTGATCGATGCGATCATTAGCAGCGGCCAATTTTGCGTTGCCCGGCTGACGTGCTTTGAGCACTGCAAGATCGGTCGCCGCCGCACCCATGCCAGCGGCAATTCGAACGTGCCCGGTTTTGGCATCAAATTGCATCGGCATCGGCATGCCAATTTGCGCGCTGAGCTGCGTCCATTTTTTCTCGAAGGCGGCAACGTCTCGACTTGCCACCGGCATACCGAGCACCACTTTGCTGATCGGACTGAGCGAGCCGCTATCGGTGAGCACCGCTATTTCAAGTGGGCCAGATTGCTCAGCCAATAGAAAATCTAGCGCCAACTTAAACTCACTCGGGATGACGGCCATGTTCGGCACGGCCAGCTTAATCTTAGCCAAAGCGTCCTGATGCGCTTTGGTAGCCATGGCTTTATCAATCGGCAGATTGCCTTTGGGCTCACCGGCTAGGCCAAGTAGGCTGGGTATACGAACATAAGCGCCAACATTGGTCGGCAGCGATTCCATTAGCGCGTTTGAGGGCTTTGAAATTGCAAAAAAGCTGGTGGATAGCAAAAGTGTGGCGGCGCTTATCAAGTAGGTTTTCATGATTAGGTTACTCATATTAATTTATTGGTGTCAAAAATTTTGGGATCAAAAAAATGTAGCAACTAGACTTCGGCTAAATCCCCTTTGCGCTCCAGCCAGTCTTTTCGATCCGAAGCGCGTTTTTTCGCCAGCAGCATGTCCATTAGCTGGCTGGTATCTTGTTCGGAGCCTATCGAAAGCTGCACTAGCCGCCGCGTGTCGGGATGCACCGTGGATTCGCGCAGCTGCTGCGGATTCATTTCACCTAGCCCTTTGAAGCGGGTAATGACCGGTTTGCCTCGGACTTTGTCTCGCTCCAATTTTTCCAACAGCGCGGTTTTTTCACTCTCGTCCAGCACGTAGTAAACCTGCTTGCCAATATCAACGCGAAACAGCGGCGGCATCGCGACAAACACATGGCCGGCATCGACGAGCGCCGGAAAGTGCTTAAAAAATAGCGCAGTCAGCAAGGTCGCAATGTGCAAGCCATCGGAATCGGCGTCCGCCAAAATAATGACCTTGCCATAGCGCAGGCCGCTCAAATCCGGCTTGCCCGGATCAAGCCCAATCGCCACCGCCAAATCGTGCACTTCTTGCGAGCCCAGCACCGTGCTGTGATCGACTTCCCAGGTGTTCAAAATCTTGCCTTTCAACGGCAAGATCGCTTGAAACTCCTTTTCGCGCGCTTGTTTAGCCGAGCCGCCCGCGCTTTCACCTTCAACGATAAACAGCTCTGTGCGCGCCAAATCTTGGCTGACACAATCGGAGAGCTTGCCCGGCAGCGCCGGTCCTGAAGTAATTTTCTTGCGCACAATTTGCTTTTCAGTTTTCAGCCTCGCCTGCGCGCGTTCAATAACGACTTGGGCAATTTTCTCGCCGATATCGACATGCTGATTCAGCCACAAACTAAACGTGTCATGCAGCGCGCTTTGCGCCGCAGGTGATGCGGTGCGGGTCGAAAGCCGCTCTTTAGTTTGCGAGGAAAACTGTGGCTCGATTTGCTTGAACGAGAGCACGAAGCTCAGCCGTTCCCAGACATCTTCCGGGGCGATTTTTACGCCGCGCGGCAGCAAGTTTCGGAACTCGCAGAATTCCCGAATCGCCTCGGTCAAGCCGCTGCGCATCCCATTGACGTGGGTGCCGTGCTGGCTGGTCGGGATTAGATTGACGTAGCTTTCTTGCACCAAATCGCCATCCGGCATAAACGCCAAGGCCCATTCGGTTTGATCCTGTTCGCGTTTTACGTGGCCGCAAAACAGCGCTTCCGGCAGCAATATTTGATCGGCTAATTGGCCGCGTAAGTAATCGCGCAAACCGTCCTCATAGTACCAGCGCTGCTTTTCCCCGCTCGCTTCATCAAACAAGTTAACTTCCAAACCTGGGCACAGCACCGCTTTAGCGCGCAGAATATGTTCGATCTTGCTTTGCAATATTCTGGGCGAATCAAAATACTTCGCCGCCGGCCAAAACCTAAGCCGCGTGCCAGTATTGCGCTTACCAACTTGCCCGACCACGCTCAGCTTTGAGGTGTTATCGCCATGTGCAAACGCGATATGGTATTCCTGACCATCGCGCTTGATCCACACCTCTAGCTTTTCGCTCAGCGCATTCACTACGCTGACACCTACGCCATGCAGGCCACCTGAGAAGCTATAGTTTTTATTAGAAAACTTACCACCCGCATGCAGTTTGCACAAAATTAGCTCAATGCCAGGCACTTTATGAATTGGATGCATATCGACTGGCATGCCGCGGCCATCGTCGATCACCTCACAGGAGCCATCGCTAAACAAACTGACGTCAATGCGCTTGGCATAACCTGCTAAAGCCTCATCAACCGAGTTGTCGATCACCTCTTGCGCCAAATGATTCGGGCGCGTGGTATCGGTATACATGCCCGGTCGGCGCTGCACCGGCTCCAAGCCTTGAAGAACTTCAATATCCGCGGAGTTGTACTGCGATGCCATAGCTCACTACATTTGATGAGGGGTTTTGTTTGATTCTTTTACTTAAATAGTTCTGATTAGCAGCTGTGCCGAACCTACTTGCAGCTGAGCTAACCCACGTCATCCCCGCGAAGGCGGGGATCCAGTTACAGGTGTCAAAGTTCACCGAACGGATATGGAACCTGGATTCCCGCCTACGCGGGAATGACGATTCGGAGCCTACGGATGCTCTACGCCACCTGCACCATGCGCATGCCCATGCTCAATTTCATGCGCAGTTGCTTCACGCACGCTCAGCACTTCAACGTCAAACACCAGCACTTTTCCAGCGAGTGGATGATTCAAATCCAAATCCACCACCGTCATGCCGACTTTCGCTACAGTGGCAATTTGCATGCCTTGCTCGGTTTCCACTTGCACCCAGCGCCCGACGGAAATTTTGCCGGCTTTTGCCAACTTTTTCATCGACACGCGCGCCATTTTGCCTTCAACGCGCATGCCGTACGCCAGCTCAGGCGCGACGGTAACTTTAAAAGTGTCGCCGGTCTGTTTGCCTTCCATCGCGGTTTCCAAACCAGGCACCACGCCTTTGTGGCCGTGTAGATAAAGCTGCGGCTGGTTGACCTTGCGGCTGGATTCGATTTCAGTGCCATCAAGGGCGTTTACGATGTAGTGAAAGCTTACAACGGAGTTATTTTCGATTTTCATGGCTTGTGATTCGTAGTGTATTTTCGAGTGGGTGATTGGCTTGCAGGTCGAACTTATTTGGGCCGCTCGCTAATCGACTGCACCCGTTCTTGTAGCGCTTGCAACCTTGCGCCGCCGACCATAGTAGCGAACATGCGATAGTTGCCGCCGGCGGACATATTCGAGGTACCGTCGATGCGCAGCACGGTAAAGCCGAGCGGTGTGCCGTCTTCGGCGAATAACATAGTGCCGGGTTGATCGGTCACGAAGGCTTTGTATGGCACGGAAATTTCACCCTGCACGCGCGTTTCTTCAATGTATGGCGCGTAGTCGAATTCCTCGGAAATCAGCCCGACTGAGTACGCTTTCTGGCCGACTTTCGGATCCATCGCTTTGCTCAAATCCACGTGTGTCAAACCTTTAGGCGGCGATTTAATTTTGAGCCACGCCAAGCCTAAATCACGATCCTGCGTAACAACTGTGGCTTCCAAGGGCTGATCAGAACCTGGTAAGCGCACCTTAATTTCCGACGAGCGCATGTTAGGAACCTGTCCATCGCCCTGGCTTCGATAGACTTTCTGATACATATCAGTCGGGTTGAGCACAGATGAGGGCACTAGCAGTAAGCCGTCAGCGCTGACGAGGGTGGCGTCAGTTTCACCTTGCACGCGCTGATCGGAGCCTGCGCCATCAAAGCTCAACACGTAGCTGACTGTGACGATGCTTTTGCCGTAGCGTTGCAGCAGCTTTTGATAGATTTTCGGGCCAGCATCTTTTTCCGCAACTGCCGTATTTGGAGCAGCCAACGTGATAGCAGCAAATAGGCAGGCGCTTCGCCATAAAACCATAGATGTCATTATTTGGCCTTCCACGGAGATTCAACAAACAACAAGCGCGTACCGGTGCCGCGCATGACTAAAAAGCTCAGCTTTGGCACTTGGCTGGCCTGCGCCACCGCTAGCGCCTTACTGAAACTGGCTAGGTCACTTACATCTTGATCACCCAACCGCACCAACAAATCACCTTCGCGCAGATGCGCCAAACCACCGTAGCCGCCGTTTTCAACGCGCTCAACCACCACGCCTTTTTGGCTGTCTTTCAACTTGCGCTCGATGCGATCAAAAAAAGTCAACGCGCGCAGCTGCGTGCTGAGTTCATCATTCCAAAGCCGATCTACCGTTTCGACCGGATTAGGTTTTTCGCTCAAGCTCAGCGTTTGGGTTTGCCGCTTGCCTGCGCGCAAGATGGTGATTGCAAAGGGCTCAGTCAATAGCGCATTGCGCACGCGCAAATCCAGCGCCGAAGTTTCTTTTAAGCCGCTTGGCTTGACCGGATTATCGCCGGTCGCGACGATTAAATCGCCAATTTGCAGGCCGGCAACTTCAGCCGGGCCTTTGGGGTAAAGCCGAGTCACGCGAAAACCCGCTTGGGCAAGCTTAAGCTGTTTTGCCAGCGTGCCTGGGATCGGCTGCACTTCCCAGCCGGCCCAGGCTTTGCTCAGCTCTGGATTAACAGGAGGGATTATGCGTTTAGGCGCAGGCGTGAGAAGCACGAGCAAGCGATTACCGGTGCGATCAATCGATAGCGTAACCGCTTCGGGCTCAGCTTGATTCTCGCTTACGTCAGGCAAACTACCCGCAGCGATCTTAAAATCACGCATGGCATTCACCGCTTTCGCATTGACGTGGGTGATGCGATCACCCAGCTGCAATGGTGGCTGCGCAGTGCCGGCCGGGCCACCGGTACGGAGCCCCGCAACCAACACACCTGCGGAACTATCTAAATAACGCGTGCGCACCACATCTGGGGTAATTTCACCAACGCTAATGCCCCAATGCGCGATTTCCTGCTCATCAGGTTTTTGATCGATTTGCGGCACAGACGCTACTGCAAACTCGATCGCCTTCTGGCCTCGCTTAACTGATAGTTTCAAGGTGCTGCCGACTGTTCGCTCCGCAAGGCTGCGGCGGAAATCCGGCACGCTTTCTGGCTGCGCCAAAGTAATCGGCTTACCATCGACGCTGAGCAACAAATCGCCCGGTTTTAAGCCTGCTTTTTCGGCGAGCGATTCGCGATCAACACCCGAAATTAGCACGCCATCGGTTAAATCGGTACCGCGCAAACTGCGCACGTTGAAGCCAAAATCACTACGCGTGACCTTGCCGTCTTTAATCAGCGCCTGCACAACGCTGGCCGCAATCGGGGCGGGAATCGAGAACGCCATATCGCCGCCAAACATATTGCCGCGCGTATTCACGCCAATTATTCGACCCGATAAATCCACCAGTGGGCCGCCGGAATTCCCAGGGGAGATAGATGCGTCGTGCTGTATCCAGGCGTAATAGCGTGCGGTTGATTGCGTGGCATTGAGCGATTGTTCGTAGTCGGCCTCATCTTCAAATAAGCTGACCATCAGCCGCGAAACGTGATTGATCACACCTGCCGTTACCGAGTCGCGCATGCCCCACGGCGCGCCCATCGCCAAAATCGTATCGCCCGGTTTTAGCGCGGACAAATCGTTAGCAAACGTAGCAAAACCAAAACGCACACCGGCTGGCGCTTGCAGTTTAAGCACCGCCAAATCGCTAATCGGATCAGTACCGACCAGCACCGCTGGATATTCGCGCTGATCGTTCAACACCACGCGAAAGCGCGTGCCGTTTTCCGTGACGTGCGCATTGGTAGCGATAAAGCCATCGGCGCTGACAATGGTACCGGTGCCACCCGAAAGCGACAGCCGCGCTTCACCGGCAGCAAAGTCTTGCCGCACCACCAAGATCGACACCACGTGCGGCAGCACCGCATCACGCGCAACTGCCATTGAGCTGGCATTGAGCGCGTCTGTGGCTTGCGGTTTTGCTGGCAAAGCGCCTGCACCGAATGCCATCGCAAATGCGCAGGCTAAAGTTAGCTTTCTAATCATCGAGTGACTACGCATCGCTAGGCTCAGCGGGTGCATCGCCTACTAAGTCTGCGGCTGGCGGATTGGCCGACGCTAAATCAGGCGCTGCATCCAATGCAGATTCTAGGGCAGATTCTAGCGCCGCTTCTTCAAGCTCAAGCTCAGCTGCTTCGTCATAAGCAATGCGCACCACGCCGACTAATTTCTCATCACCGGCGACGCGAATTAAGGTTACGCCCTGGGTATTTCGACCCACCAGCGCGACTTCTTTGGCGCGCGTGCGCACCAACGTGCCCTGATCGGAGATCAGCATCAGATCGTCTTTCGCGTCAATCTGCACGGCCGCAACCAATTCGCCGTTGCGATCGCTGCACTTGATCGCGATGACGCCCAAACCGCCCCGACCTTTGCGCGGGAACGCGGTGATCGGCGTGCGCTTGCCATAGCCGCGCTGCGTTGCAGTCAATACTTGTGGGATGTTTTGCGCATCCGCCGAAACTAAAGCTTCTGATACTTCCGCGCCTTCGAGCACTTCCACATCAGTTTTGGTGTCAACTTCAGCGTCATCAACATCGCTTTCATTGGCGACGAATTGACTATTCACGATCAACAACGCTACGACGCGGCCACCGCCTTTATCTTCGTCAAAACGCATACCGCGGACACCTCTGGCGGTTCGGCCTAGCTCACGCAGTGCATCTTCTGAGAATCGCACCGCACGGCCGTTGCTGCCGAACAGCATCACGTCTTGCGTTCCATCAGTGAGCGCTACGCCAACTAAACCATCGCCTTCATCAAACTCAATCGCGCGTATGCCGTTACTGCGCACGTTGGCAAATGAGCTCAGCGGCGTTTTCTTGACCACGCCGGCCTTGGTGGCAAACAAAATCGCGTGCTTATCGTCAAAGGTGCGAATCGGCAATACCGCTTGGATTTTTTCATCCGCCTCTAACGGTAGTAAATTAACAATCGGACGACCGCGCGATCCAGAGCTAGCTTCTGGCACACGGTACACTTTGGTTTTGAAAACCCGGCCCGCGCTTGTGAAAGTCAGAAGCGTGTCATGCGTGTTGACAACCCACACGCCTTCGACGAAATCTTCTTCCTTCAGATTCGTTGCGCTGCGGCCTTTACCACCGCGTTTTTGCGCGCGATAAACGTGTAAAGGCTGCCGTTTGACGTAACCAGCGTGCGATAAAGTGACCACCACATCTTCGGGTTTGATCAAATCTTCGGCTTCTAAATCGGCGAGCGATTGCTCGATCACCGTTCGGCGCGGATCGTTAAATGCCGCTTTGAGCGTGTTCAACTCATCGGTAATCACTTCGTTCAAGCGCTCTGGCAAATCCAGAATCTTAAACAGCTCGGTGATCGTCGCCAGAATTTCAGTGTATTCGGCGGTTAACTTATCTTGCTCCAAACCGGTCAACCGGCTGAGGCGCATTTCCAGAATTTCTTTCGCTTGAATGTCCGAAAGCTGGTATCCCTCAGGCTGCAAACCTTCGTAGAACTTCATCTCTTCAGGGCGGGTTCGCTCACCGGCGCCGCTCAGCAGTGCAGACACCAAACCTGGGGCCCATTTTTTCGTCAACATCCGCTCTTTTGCATCGGCTGGCGTGGGCGAAGTTTTAATCAGCTCGATCAGCTCATCAATATTGGCCAGCGCGACCGTCAAGCCTTCTAAAATATGCGCGCGCGAACGGGCTTTGCGGATTTCAAAAATCGTGCGGCGCGTGACGACTTCACGCCTGTGCGCAATAAAGTGCAGCAAGATTTCTTTAATATTAAGAATCTTCGGCTGACCCGCAACTAAGGCCACCATATTGATGCCAAACACCGTCTGTAGCTGGGTTTGTCGATACAGATTATTCAACAAAATTTCAGCGTTTTCACCGCGCTTGACGTCAATAACCACGCGCATGCCGTCTTTATCAGACTCATCGCGCAGGCCATCGCCGGCAATGCCTTCAATTAACTTTTCTTTGTGCAGTTCGGCAATTTTTTCGACCAAACGGGCTTTGTTAACCTGGTAAGGTAGCTCAGTAATAATGATGCTTTCACGGTTGCCCTCGCGCTCAATATTGGCGCGCCCGCGCACGTGAATTCGCCCACGCCCGGTGCGATACGCCTCAACCACGCCGGCGATGCCATTAATTATGCCAGCGGTCGGGAAATCGGGGCCGGGAATAAAGCGCATCAACTCTTCGATGCTCAATTCCGGGTTTTGCAGCAATGCTAAAGTGCCATCGACCACTTCGCCCAAATTGTGCGGCGGAATATTAGTCGCCATACCCACCGCAATACCGGCGGAGCCGTTCACGAGTAGGTTCGGGATGATGGTCGGCAGTACAGTCGGCTCTTCCATATCGCCGCTGTAGTTCGGGCGGAAATTGACGGTGTCACGATCAATATCGCGCAGCAGCTCGCCTGCCAGTTTACTCAACCGCACTTCGGTGTAGCGCATCGCCGCCGGGGAATCACCATCGACCGAGCCAAAGTTACCTTGGCCATCAACGAGCAAATAGCGCAGCGAGAAGTTCTGCGCCATGCGCACTAGCGTGTCATAGACCGCCTGATCGCCGTGCGGGTGGTATTTACCGGTTACATCACCGACGACCCGCGCGGATTTCATGCGCGGGCGATTGAACTCGTTATTGAGCTCTTTCATCGCAAAAAGAACCCGGCGATGCACAGGCTTTAGCCCGTCACGAACATCCGGTAGCGCGCGGCCTACGATCACGCTCATCGCGTAATCCAAATAGCTTTGCTTCATTTCTTCTTCGATGCTGACGCGCAACACTTCTTTGGCAAACTCAGCCATCGCGCCGAACCTCCGATTTAATTATTGGATCATGAGCTTGCTAAACATCAGCGAGCGTGTAGAGCCCGCAATCTGAGACCAAGCTTGCGGAAGTCGGCGATTGTATCAGCAAGGGCCTGTGCTGGGGCGTTTTTCAGCGCTGCGTTTGGCGTCGCAAATCATTGAATTTAATCAAGTAATTGCAGCTGTTTAGATTTGCCTCAGGATTTCCATAGGATCGGCGTGCAGTGCGCGCCAAAGCGGTCGCACGCAGGCGAGCGAAAGCGTTAAGAATACGATAAGTAGCGTCAAGCTCAGAATGAGCACAATGGATAGCGAATCCGAATAGAGCACTTGGTTGAGCTTTTGCGTCAAAGGCACAGCGATCGCCAAACCAAGCGCAACGCCGACACCGCAGGTGATCCATAGCGATTGCAATAGCGGGCGCACCAGCTGCACGCCCGGCGCACCGAGTGCCCGGCGCAGGCTGCAATCGCGCATGCGTTGCGCCACCATCGTGCTGAGCAGCGCGCCTAAGCCGCTGGCGGTCATTAGCATGGCGACGAGCCCAACGGGCAAAAACATATTCGCCACCACGTCAAACCCAGTCGTGGATTCATCGCGCCACTGCCGATAAACGCGGGGCGGTGTCAGCGCCAGCGTATCGTTCAATTCAAGCGCGAGCTGCTCAAGACGTGGAATCAGCGATTGCGGCCGTGCATATTTGGTTTTGATGCTGATAGACGTAGCAGCAACCGCATTTTTACTAACCGGCGCAAACACTAAAAACTCCTTAGCCGCTAAATCAACGTCCATACGCGCGGCGCCGCTTACACCTACGATCAGCACGCTGGTCCTTGTTTCGCCGTCAACTTCCAAATACGTCAACGATTGCCCTATCGCGGCGCTTGCTGTGCCAAATCGTTCCACGGCTAGAGATTCATTAATAACGACTTCGGCAGATGTTTTGACACCCGAGTCAACCGTTAACCAACGGCCAGCGCTCAGTGAAATACCGTAAACATCAGCAAAATAGCCATCAACTTCTGCGAAAACAACAGTTTTTCGCGGCATTGGCGCATCTTTGTCTGGATCCAGTAGGTCCCGCATCGAAATCGCCGCTTGTGGCACGGCCACGCCAACGCTGACTGCGCTTACGCTCTGCTCTAGTCTAAGCTGCTGCGCCAACTGCTCGGCAAAATCCTTCTGCGCCGTGAGCTGAGTGCTGCGAACCGTTGTCATCAGCACGCCTTCGCCGGTAACGCCGTAGTCAAAGCGCTTCGCCTGCCACGCGCCCAAGCTCGCGGTAATAGCAACCGCAACGCTGGCAACGGCAAATATGCACTGCACGCAGAGCAGAAATTTGCCTAAACGATAATCCGCGCTCATACCGCGCTCGCGCTTTTTCAGCTCGGAATTTAAGTTGCTTTTTGATAGCCGCCAAACCACTGGCGCTGCGACAACTGTAACGGTCAACAGCAAAGCGCATAACAGCGGAACGATGCCGCGCAGGCCTAAATCAAACTGGATGTATTCTGGTACGCCATTTTGATTGGTGTGAAAAAAACTCTGCAAATAGCCCGCCACAAAACGTGAAATAACGAGTGCAACCGCCAGCGCCACGGCGGCAATCAGTAGCGCCTGCGCAAGCGCCGCTGCGGCTAAACGCTTTACCGTAGCGCCTAGCGATGCGCGGGTGGCGAGCTCCGCGCTCCGCAGCACCCAGCGAATCAGCAGCAAACCACCGGCGTTGCAAGCTGCAACGAACATCAGCAACTGGGATAAAAACATCATCAAGCCAATCACCAGCTTAGATTCTCTATTAAAGCCGGTTTCAAGCAAATTGCGCGCACTAACTTGCCGCGCTTGGCCTTTGCCAGCTCCGAGCTTTTTCAATGCGGCTTGATTGAACGCCTGGATCGAGCTATCTAATGCAAGCAGTTGTTCTGGCGCGGCGTTTAGCAGCAGCATAACGTAGCGTTTCGTCAACGGCGATTCGGCGTCCATCTGGGTAGGCAAATAGATTTGCTGGTGAAACGGAAATGCTCGAAATGGCGGCAAAACGCCAACGACTTCTCGGCTAAGCCCGTCAATTTTTAGCAATTTGCCAATAACGTCTGCAGCGCCGGCAAACTGCGACTTCCAAAATCGGTGACTGATAATCATGACCGGGCGCTTGCCCGTGCGCTCAGCATCGTTAAACCCGCGCCCGAGTGCCATAGTCCAGCCCAATTCTTCAAACAAAGGGCCGTCAATCCAGGTGCCTTCTACTTGGCTAGGGCGAAAACCATCGCTGACATTGAGCCAGCGCGAGCGCACCATAATACTCCTACTCAGCAAAGGCTCCGGCAGCTGCTGCCTAAGCGCTATCGCGTCAGCGCCCCAAATAAAACCGCTGGCTGCGCCTTCAGTTTCACCGATGATTTTAAAGTGTGCTGGCAGTGCGCGCTGCTCGCTGGTGCTAAACACATAGGCCATGCCAATGCCGGTGATTGAGCTAACCCAACCTACGCACAAAATCAAAAATGCGAGCACTGATAACCCTGGCGAGCCGCGAATGGCATGCCAGGCTTCGGTCAATAAATCGAGCAGTGCGCGCATCAAACAGGCGTCGTTAAGCAGCTGTCATCAAGCGCGCCCGCGCAGCTTGCTTAAGCGCACATCTTCTTCTTCGCGCAGCTTGACTAAGGTATCTTCATCCACGATACGGCCATCAAACATGTGAATAATGCGATCGGCAAAATCGGCGTAGCGCGGATCATGCGTCACCATGCAAATCGTGGCACCGGCTTGATGCAGCTCTTTGAGCAAGCCCATTACCGACTCGCCGTTTTTGCTATCTAAATTTCCGGTCGGCTCATCGGCAAGCAGGATTGAAGGATCACCCACCAGCGCGCGGGCCACTGCGACGCGCTGCTGCTGACCGCCGGATAATTGTGAAGGAAAATGGCTGACTCTGTGCCCCATACCGACTTTTTCTAAGGCCGCCACCGCGCGATCACGACGCTCGGATTTCGCGGTGCCGGGCCGGTAAGTCAGCGGCAGCTCGACGTTTTCCAACACGCTCAAATCACCAATCAAATTGAATGCCTGAAACACAAAGCCAATCTCTTTATTGCGGATGCGCGCGCGCTCATTCGGGGTCAGCTTTTCAGCGTTCACCCCGTTCAAGCTGTAGCTACCGCTGCTCGGCGTATCGAGCAAGCCAAGTAAAGATAACAGCGTTGATTTGCCGCAGCCTGAGGGCCCGCTGATCGATACGTATTCGCCTTTGTTGATACTCAAATGCACATCTGATAGCGCATGCGTTTCAATTTCATCTGCCAAAAATACTTTGGCGACGTTACTTAAGTTAATCAAATTCATCGGCGCTTGCGTCATGGCTGGTGGCTCTTTGTGGTCGATCATAGGTTAAAAATGCGAAAGAAGAACTGCTTACATGCTTGCGGTTAGGATCTTGAAATGCCTCAGCGCACGCGAATCCGATTAAAGCGATCAAATTGCGAGGTATCGGACAAAATCACTTGATCCCCCTCGTTTAAGCCAGCGCGCACTTCAATAAAACTCACCGAGGCTTGCCCTAAGCTAACGTCAACGCGCACCGCGTGCTGATCGGCCGGCACCGTGAATCTAAACAGTGAAGTTTTCCCATTTGGCTGTCCAGATGCAGGCCGCTCTACATAGAGCACGTTGGCTAGGCTGGCGATTTCAATAATGCCATCGACCGATAAATCTGGCCTTGCGCCGGCGGGCAGCGGACTGATTAGCTCCACATCGACCTGCACTGCACCCAAAGTGACGGCAGGGTCAATCCGAATCACTCGGCCCTGCACTATTCCGTTACGCGTATCGACGCGCACGGCTTGGTCGATTAGCACGTCTTTCGCTTGAGTTTCCGGAATCTTTAGCGCCGCCATCAGCGCATCGGGGCGCGCGACTCTGGCCAAGTTCAAACCGCTGGCCACTTGCTGGCCTTCTTCGACGGCAATTTGCTGCAAAACCCCGGCAATTCCGGCTTTCACCTGCAAACCATCCACCAAGCGCTGGCGCAATTGCAGCGTATTTTCCAGCTGCGCCAGTCGCGCTTTGGAAGCGTCCAGCTGCGCATCGATGGTCAGCAATGCATTCGCCATGCGTTCGCGCTCCAAACCTACGCGCAGCTCCAGCTGCTCACGCGCCAGCTCGGTGCGTTTGAACTCGATCGCCGCGATCACGCCTTTTTCCGCGAGTTCTTTTTGCGCTTCAGATTGCAAACGCGCCAGCACCAAATCCGCCTGCGTTTGCGCAAATGTCGCACGCTGATCCAAATGCTGGCTTTTGAGCTGCATGCGCTGCGCGGCAAGATCGGCTTTTGCCGCAGTAACCACGGTTTTCGCGGTCAGCAAAGCATCCATGACCGCCTCGTCAGACAGCACTAGCAGCACAGTATCGGCCTGCACCACAGCCCCTGGTTTAACCAATATGCGCTCAACCCGAGCCGCACTTTCTGCGGCTATCCAACGAATTTCTTTAGGCAGCAAAACGCCTGGGCCACGCACTTCAATCATCATGGGCCCGCGTTTAACGGTGTTACTCCAAATTGCCGATTTTTCCAAAGTCGGCGCTGCGGGTTTTAAGTTCCAAGCGCCATAAATCGCAGCGCAGCCGAATACGGCAGCCACGCCGCCCCACATCCAGCGTTTGCGCAGTTTTGCGGCTTTTAAGTCGGGTCGATTGATGTCCATGCGCGGCCTATGCAAGCGCTGTGCCAGCACCGATATGCGCCTTGGTTGCGGGAGTGGCCTTGCATTTCCAGTGTAATTGGATCGCTTGCGTTGCTCGAGCTGTTGCGGAATTGGGATTCCACGCTGCCAGCGCTCACTCAAACTGTTGCCTCAGCCTAGTGGAGCGCGAAAACTGTTCAACACAATCGCCAATCAGGTCGTACTATCTACCCAGTCCATTCAAATCGGAGGTCTACCATGCAGCTCTCTTCCCTGATGGGCAATTCCCAGCGCCTAGATGGCGGCGCGATGTTTGGCAATGTGCCGCGCGCGATGTGGTCAAAATGGTTAGCACCCGATCATGAGCACCGCGTACCGCTGGCCTGCCGCTGCCTGTTAGCGCGCGGATTAAACGGCAAAACCGTGCTTTTTGAAACCGGCATCGGCGCGTTTTTCGATCCCAAAATGCGCGAACGCTTTGGCGTGGTCGAACCGCAGCATGTCTTGCTGGACTCCTTAGCCGCACTGGGTTTGACGGACGCTGATATTGACGTGGTGGTGCTGAGCCATCTGCATTTCGATCATGCGGGCGGGCTATTAGCGCCCTGGCAGCCGGATCATTCCGCACGGCTATTGTTCCCGAACGCGCGCTATTTGGTCAGCCAGGCCTGCTGGGATCGAGCAATCACCCCGCACGCGCGCGATCGTGCCTCGTTTATCGCAGAGCTGCAGCCGCTGCTTGAGCAATCTGGGCGGCTGAGCCGAGTACAAGGCGAATTTTCTGATGAGCTTGGCGCTAGCGTTCGATTTCACTATAGCCATGGCCACACACCGGGTTTAATGCTGGCGGAAATAATCGGTGATTCGGAAAATCAAGGCGTGCTGTTTTGCGCCGACTTAATTCCTGGCGCAGCTTGGGTGCATTTGCCCGTCACTATGGGCTACGATCGCTTTCCGGAAATGCTGATTGATGAAAAACGGGAATTATTGACCGCACTGCACAGCCGTCAAACTCGGCTATTTTTTACGCATGACCCGAATATTGCGATTGCGGATATTGAGCTTAATGCGGGCCGGTTTAGCGCAGTGAATCCGCAGGCTGAGCTGCGTGAAGCTGCGTAGCTAACCATGAACCACGCGAACGAACTTGATAGCACGCAGCGTCCCAAAACACTTGCGGCGGTAGCGCAGCTTGCTTTGAGCCACGGCAGCTTTTATGCCTGGATACGCGAATTCTTAGACAGCTTCTATAGTGAGCAAGACCCGCATCGGCGCGCGGCAATGCTGGCTCAAGCGCCTATAGAACTGGTGGAGCCAACTGAAAATGCCTACATCGCCAGCGTTGCTGAGCACCTCGCGCTGCGATACGAATTAAAGGTGCCGGCATGGGTACACGCGCCATCGCGTTTTTTGAAGCGCGCATTTTTTCCATGCGGTTTGGAGTCATTGAAAGCCATGCTGATTGCCCAGAGCCCTGCGGCGTTTAGGCGCAGAATGATCTTCGTCGAGCTTGATCCTTTGTATCGACCGCGTCGCGATAGCGTCGGCTATACCGTGGAAGCGCATGTTACTGACTAAATCTGCCATTCTTGACGCGCTAGGTACGTTTGATAGGCGGGCCAAGTCGGACGGCATGCTGATCGACCTAGCAATCTACGGTGGTGCAGCGGTGTCGATTGCATTTGATTTGCGCCAAGCCACCCGAGATGTTGATGCGGTAATTAGAGGTAACGCCGCCTACGTTCGCAAGTTAATTTCACAAGTTGCAGCGGAAAACGCCTGGCCGGAAGATTGGCTAAATGACGCAGTAAAAGGATACCTGTCGGCGGGAGAAACGCTTCTGTTAATGGAACAGTTCAAAGCTCAAAATGGCACCGGGTTGCGCGTTTTTCTTCCGAGCGCGGAGTATGTCTTCGATATGAAATGTATGGCGATGCGCCTTGATGGCGGCGCGCAAGATGTGCAGGATATCCGCGCGCTGGGACATATTCTGAAAATATCCGACTATGGGCACGCGCTAGAGATTCTAGCTGCGTTTTATCCGCTGGCAAAAATCCCTGCCAAGGTGGCCTTTGGTCTGGAAGAAATCTTTTCTGGCAACGCCGAATAGCAAAATTTAGTAGACCGCAAACCCGTCAGTTCGTTCGCGCGTCTGGCGTTGGAGCGCTCAACACCAAAGCAACCCCAACTGCAGTCACCACAAATCCAAGCACCGCAAGCAGGCTCAGGTTTTCACCAAAGCAAATATAGGCCATGACCGCCGTGACCGATGGCGTTAGAAAAAACAAGCTTGCGACGCTTGCGGTGCCGCCATGGCGGATCATGTAAAACAGCAGGCCAATTGCGCCAATCGATAGCACCATCGCCAGCCAAAAGATGGTCGCAATAAACGTTTGCGTCCAGTTGACTTCCCTGGTCTCAAATGCGAATGCGCAAGCCAAACAAGCGAGTGCGGTGGCGCTGTATTGCACGATGCCACTCGTTCGAAGATCAATCTGCGTGCAATAACGTTTTTGATACAGGGTGCCGAGTGTGATTCCAAGCAAACCCGTACACGCCGCCAGGATGCCGCTAATCGGCAAATGAGCAACGTCGGCGAAACCAAATTTAGCGCCAATCACAATGAGCACGCCGCTCAAGCCCAGCGCCATACCCAGCCATTGCAGCGCGCGCAGCGCTTCTCCAAAAAAACAAAAGCCCAGAACGGCGGTAAGGATAGGTTGAATTCCCGCAATCATTGCAACAAACGAGGCCGAAACGCCCAAACGCAGCGCATACAAAACGCCGCACAAATAGCAGGCATGTACCAGCAGGCCAACCACGATCAAATGTGCAAATTCAGCCCTAGTTTTCGGCCAAGGCGCGCGGCTCACGGTGATAATTGCCAATAGCAGCAACACCACTAAGCTCATGCGAATGGAAGTCATGGTAAAAGGCTCGGCATACAGCGAGCCAAATTTTGAACCAATAAATCCGGTACTCCACAGCAGAACAAAAAGCCCCGGAGCGGCGCGCTGGAGCAATTCGTTCTGTGATTCAGGTGAGGCCGTCTTGTTCAACGTTATGAAACCGCTTAAAGCGCTATCGAAAACCTCTAGCGCCGATAGTTAAGCTTAGCCTTGCCTTCGGAGCGCTCAAATTTACGCGGTGCGGGCCGATCGCTGGCGCCGCTGCCCGTGTGTTTGCCATCCCACTTTTCGATATGCAGCGCTTGGCCTGCCACACGGGTGCGCTTGAGGTGCTGAAACACCTCCGCTGGCATGCCTTTGGGCAAGTCGATCAGCGTGTAGTCTTCAAAGATATCGATCTTGCCAATGTGCTGGCTTTCCAACCCGGCTTCGTTGGCAATCGCGCCGACAATCTGCCCAGGTTTGACGTCATGCACGCGGCCAACCGCCAGCTTGAAAGATTCTTTATCGACATCACTACGCGGGCCTGAGGGTTTGCGCGGTGCGTCATCCTCATCAAAACGCGCAGCGCGCGGGGCGCGTTCGGTGCGCTCGGGTCTATCTGTGCGCTCAAAACGGGCTGGGCGTTCGCCGCGGTCAGGGCGTTCGGTACGCTCAGGTCGATCAGTACGCTCATAGGCAGGCATAGGAACGTCAGCGTCCCCCTTCAACAGCAGCGGCTTATCGCCATTGGCGAGTTTTGCCAAGGCTGCAGCAATTTCACGCGCAGGAATATTCTTTTCGGTTTCAAGTGAATCAATAATACCTTGGAAGCCTTCCAAACCGCCGGCTGACATCGTATCGACGATTTTTTGCTTAAAGCGCGAAATACGAATGTCGTTGACATCCGACGCGCTCGGCAGCTGCATCGGCTCAATCGTTTGCCGAGTGGTGCGCTCAATCGCGCGCAGCAGGCCTTTTTCACGTGGCGTAACAAACAAAATAGCATCGCCGGATTTGCCCGCGCGCCCCGTGCGGCCAATGCGATGCACATATGACTCGGTATCGACCGGAATATCGTAGTTAATGACGTGCGAAATGCGATCAACGTCCAGCCCGCGCGCAGCAACGTCAGTGGCCACTAAAATATCGAGCGAGCCATCTTTTAAGCGCTGGATTAAACGTTCGCGAAGTGCTTGCACCACATCGCCATTGATCGCAGCGGCGGAAAATCCGCGCGCGGTCAATTTGTCAGCTAGCTCTTCGGTGCCGATTTTAGTGCGGGTGAACACGATCATGGCTTCAAAGGCTTCAGCTTCCAAAATCCGCGTCAGCGCGTCTAACTTATGCAGGCCGCTAACGAACCAGTAACGTTGGCGAACGCTGCTCGCGGTTTGGGTTTTCGCTTCAATTGAGATACGAACCGGATCTTTCAAATGCGTTTCGGCGATGCGCGCAATAGGGCGCGGCATGGTGGCGGAAAACAGCGCAACTTGACGGGTTTTCGGCGTGTTGGTCAAGATCGATTCGACCGCTTCTTGAAAGCCCATGCGCAGCATTTCATCGGCTTCATCCAGCACAACGTTGGTCAATTTCGATAGATCCAGCGAACCACGATCAATATGATCTTGTACCCGGCCCGGCGTACCGACCACCACGTGCGCGCCGCGCTGCAAACCTTTGAGCTGCGGGCCGTAGCTTTGTCCGCCGTAAATTGGCAATACATGGAAGCCTGGCATTTGGCTGGCGTAGGTTTGAAACGCTTCAGCAACTTGAATGGCAAGCTCACGTGTCGGCGTTAAAACCAAAGCTTGAATGCCTTTACGGCTCAGATCCATCTTCGCAAGTATGGGCAGTGCGAACGCGGCGGTTTTACCGGTGCCGGTTTGTGCTTGACCTAAAACATCGCGGCCTTGAAGCAGCGGCGGAATGGTCTCCGCCTGAATTGGCGAGGGCGTCTCATAGCCGACAGCGGCAATCGCTTTCAGCATTTTTTCGGGCAGACCAAGCTCAGCAAAGGTCAACGTTTTTATATCGGTCATATCAGGCTCTATCAAAGTTTTGTTGGCTAAAATCGCAGTGAAATCCTGCGTCTACAAGCCATTGCTAAAACTCGTTCAGCGGGCCTGGGTCGACAATTATGCGCGCAATCAAGTTGAAATTTCTAACGCGCGCAATCAAAGCACTAAATTATGAATGAGCTTATGAATCAGGCACGCATTGAATGCGAACAAAGTCGTTCAAACGCCGTCCGGCTTGATCTGGAAATTGCTCCTCCAGCATTTTCAAACGCAGCATGCGATCAACCCGAAAACTACGGAAGTCACTGCGCAGTTCGCACCACGCACCGAGCGTCCAACGCTCACCCCAAAAATACAGTGATAGCGGCCAGACGGTGCGCTCACTGACCTGTTTTTGCTCATCGCCATACACAAAGTTGAGTTTAGTGCGGGTAGCGATTGCGCTACGAACCTGGTCGAAGCGCTCGCCGACTTGTTTTGGGATGTGAAAATCAGGCACGAACGTGCGGCTTGCTTCTAACCAGCCGCGCCGCTCTTTGGGTAGTGCGCTGGCAATTTTCGCCAAGGCTTGCGCCGCTGCAGCGGCGAGTTTTGGACCGCTCCAGGTTTCTACCATGCGCGCGCCAAGCGTGAGCGCTTCGATTTCCTCGAACTCAAATTGCAGCGGCGGCAGCTCAATGCCGCCCTTTAAGCGATAGCCCACGCCCGCTTCGCCTTCAATCGGCGTGCCCGATAAACTTAGGTCACGAATATCCCGGTAGATGGTTCGATCACTGACCGATAGCCAAGCACTCAGCTGCTGCGCGGTGGTTAATCGACGCCCGCGCAGGAACTGGACTATTTTGAACAGGCGATCAGCGCGTCGCACAATAAACGCATCAATGTTCGGCAGGATTGAACGGATTGATCAACTGAACCCCACAACCTAGGAAATCTTTTTGGTTGCGCGTCGCTACGATGAGCTGGTGCTCGAGTGCTGTAGCTGCAATAAGAATGTCCTGCATGCTTCGGGTAATACCCTGAGCCTGAAATTGGCCGCGCACAACGCCAGCTCGCTGCGCAATCGCGCCAGTTATTGGGTAAACAGCATACATGCGATTTAGAAAATCATTAAAAATATCGAGTTTGCGGGCGTTGGGCCGCCAAGCAAAGCCATAGTGTGCTTCTTCAATTGTTACAGCTGAAACAGCCAGATGCTCAACAGACATAAGCCATTTTACGACGTTGCGGTCAGGACTTAGCCGTGCAAATTCGCTGATTACGTTGGTGTCCAAAATAAAAATCGTTTTGAACATTGCCGGATTACTCGGGGTCAAGAAAACTGTTAGGCCGCGTCCATGCTTTAACACGCGAGTAGCCGTCAGGCGTCGAATCCTTTTCAATTTGGAACTGTAAATCGAAACCTTCGTCGTCTAACGGGGCATATTTTTCGCGAAGTGCCATAAAGTGCTCATAAAAGCTGAGCTTGGGTTGCGTCGCAGCCGCCGTTTTCTCAAAGTACTCATTTGACACCAGCACGGCTACCGGCGTGTTGTGCTTAGTAATCACTTGCGGCGCAGTTTGCGCCAACTCAATAAGTGCAGAAAGCTGCTGGCGCGATTGCGCGATCGAATGGGACATAAATTCACCGTTTTGGCTGTCAGTTATGTACATATTAAACCGATTCACGCTGTTTTAGGCGTGAATCGGTAGCAATGCCTAAGCCATCGAATGCAAGCCAACGCGATTGCCTTCACTATCTTGCAGATGCGCAAAAAAACCCATGCCTTCTGGCAGCGCGGTTTTTGGCAGCAATGTTGTGCCGCCATTTTGTTCGGCGCGCGTGAGTACGTGTTGCAGGTCACCGCCCGCATCCAGATAAACCACCGGGCCAGCGTTGCCGGGGGTATAGCCATCTTGCGGCGCAACAAGCGCGCCGCTGCCAACGCCGTCACTGCCGGGGAACATCGCCATTTCTCCGCCCATGTTCTCGCGTTTTAAGCTGACTTGAAAAGCCGCTTGGTAGAACATTACAGCGCGTTCAAAGTTAAGGGTTGGAATTTCAAACCAATTTGCATTGCCGATCATAAAAGTACCTCTTGTGTGGTTGGGTGGGAAGGCTAGCGTGGCATAGCCCTACTGACAGCAGTATGTCAGTAGGGTTTGCACTGAAGAAGCGCCCGGGCTTCACAAAAACGCCCTACTTGACGCTGATTTTACCCGTCAAGCCGCTATCATCGAAGCACTTAATTTACTGAGTTCAGAACCATTTCTATGCAGCGCGATGCAGTCCGGCTGTTTTATTCGATTGATCACCCGTGCGGCTATTTTCCGGATCGGCTAGCGCGCAATTTGCTGATTGACCCGATTGCCGAGCCGCAGCAATCAATCTACGAGCAGGCGCTTGTGAGGGGATTTCGCCGGGCCGGTGGGCACGTTTACCGGCCACATTGCCAAACTTGCAAAGCCTGCGTGGCATCGCGTATTCCGGTTGCCGCGTTTACACCTGATCGCAGCCAGCGCCGCAATTTGCGTGACAATTCTGATTTGCAAATGACGCTGCGCCCAGCCGCTTTTGGCGAGGCGCAGTTTGCGCTGTATCAGCGCTATTTGAGCCAGCGCCATCCGGGCGGTGGTATGGAGAATCCCAGCCAAGAAGATTTTATGCGATTCCTAACTTCAGCCTGGTCGAAAACCTGGTTCTTAGAATTTAGTTTGGCAGGCAAGCTACTTTGCGTGGCCGTCACGGATGTTGCAGCGGATGGGTTGTCGTCGGTTTACACTTTTTTTGATGCCGATTTTAAGGCGCGTGGCCTGGGCACTTTAGCGATTTTGAGTCAGATTCAATTGGCGCAAAAGCTTGACTTGCCGCATGTGTATCTGGGCTATTGGATCAATCAGCATCCGAAGATGCATTACAAAGCCAATTTCCAGCCGCTCGAGATTCAAGTGTCCGGCGTTTGGCGCAGGCAATCGGCCACGGGTGTTGAGCTGAGCAAAGTTGATGCCGACAGCGGCTAGCGCGAGCGCGCTGCCCGAATTCGCCGAGCTGCACTGCCTGAGTAATTTTAGTTTTCAGCGCGGCGCATCATCGGCGCAAGAATTATTCGAACGCGCCGCTAAGCTTGGCTATCAAGCACTTGCGATTACCGATGAAGCCAGCTTGTCCGGCATTGTGCGGGCGCTGGAAGCGGCTGAAAAATGCGCGGCAAGCGGCACGCCGGTCAAGCTAATTGTTGGGTCGGAGTTTCGACTCAGCTGCGGGCTCAAGCTAGCGCTATTGGTGCGTAATTTGGCCGGCTATACCCAACTATGCCAGTTCATTACCCACGCGCGCCGTGCGGCCGACAAGGGTAGATATCAAGCCGATCGCGCGATGCTGGAGCGCTGCTTAGCTGAGTCGGGCGGCGCTGACAATCTAGTCGCGATTTTGCTGCCCGACGCGCATACGCTGTGGCAGGCGCAGCAAACTGCTGATCGTGAATCGTTGGCGCTTGCGCTTATCGAACAACTGGGCTGGCTTAAGCTGCATATTACCGAGGTACGACTCGCAATCGCGCTGCATCAAAGCGGTCGAGACGAACAAACGCTGGCGCTTTTGCGGCAAATTGCAAAGCGCGCTGAGGTTTCAGCGGTGGCATGCAATGACGTCCACATGCACGCGCGCAGCCGGCGGCCACTGCAAGATGTGCTGACTGCCATTGCGCTCGGCGTGCCGGTAGCGCAGGCCGGTTTGGCACTGTTCCCGAACGCTGAGCGGCATTTGCGCACTAGAGCAGAACTTGCGGCGCTGTACCAGCCAGAGCTGCTGCAAGCCAGCGTTGACACCGCCAAACTGTGCGATTTTAGCCTGCGCAGTTTGCAATATCGCTACCCAAGCGAGCTAGCACCCGCAGGCTTTAGCGCAAGCACCTGGCTGGCGCGATTAACAGCAGCAGGCCAAGCAAAGCGCTGGCCTGCTGGCACACCGGCGCTTGTGCAAAAACAGATTGACTATGAGTTAGCACTGATTGCTGAGCTAGGTTATGAATCCTACTTTTTGACCGTACATGACATTGTTGCGTTTGCCCGCCAACGCGGCATTTTGTGCCAGGGCCGGGGTTCGGCGGCGAACTCGTCGGTGTGCTATTGCTTAGGAATAACCGAGGTAGATCCGGCGCGCGGCAATATGCTGTTCGAGCGCTTTATTAGCAAGGAACGTAACGAACCGCCCGATATTGACGTGGATTTTGAACACCAGCGCCGGGAAGAAGTCTTTCAATACATCTATCAAAAATATGGCCGCGAACGCGCCGCGCTAGCCGCTACGGTGATTTGTTATCGGCAAAAAAGCGCAGTGCGCGATGTCGCGAAAGCGCTCGGTTTTGCGCACGATCAATTGGATGAACTTACCCGCGCGCTAGCCGGTTGGCGCAGTGATTTAGAACCCAGCGAGGCGGATGAAAACGGCGGCGAACCCGCAAAAAAGCCGCCCAACTTTGGCGCTCGCCTGCGCGAGTTAGGCTTTGATCCTGACAGCACCGCGATCAAGAAGCTGCGCGTGCTTTCACAGCAAATCATGGGCTTTCCTAGGCACTTATCCCAGCACGTCGGCGGTTTTGTTATCTCTGAAGCTAACTTATCAACTTTGGTACCCGTTGAAAACGCAGCAATGCCGGATCGCACCATTTTGCAGTGGGACAAAGACGATCTCGACACGCTCGGATTATTAAAAGTGGACTGCTTGGCACTTGGTATGCTGAGCTGTATTCGGCGCTGCTTGACCATGCTGGGCATGCAAGATTTAGCCGATATTCCAGCGGAGGATCCGGCCACATATCAGATGATCCAAAGAGGGGACACGCTCGGCGTTTTTCAGATTGAATCGCGCGCGCAAATGGCGATGCTGCCTAGGCTTAAGCCGGCCAATTTCTATGATTTGGTGATCGAGGTGGCAATAGTGCGGCCCGGCCCGATTCAAGGAAAAATGGTGCACCCGTACCTGCGCCGTCGCCAGGGTTTGGAGCCGGTTTCCTACCCGAGTGAGGATTTAAAGCGAGTGTTCGAACGCACGCTCGGCGTGCCGATTTTTCAAGAGCAGGTCATGCAGCTGGCGATCGTCGCGGCCGGTTTTACGCCAGGCGAAGCGGATCAGCTGCGCCGCTCAATGGCGGCCTGGAAACGGCGCGGTGGCTTAGAACACTATCGAGATCGCATCTTGAATGGCATGCGTGAGCGTGGCTATGAGCTAAGCTTTGCCGAGCAGGTGTTCGAGCAAATAAAAGGTTTTGGCGCTTACGGATTTCCAGAATCGCATGCCGCTAGTTTTGCGTTATTGGTCTATGCCAGCTGCTATTTGAAGTGCCACTATCCAGCGCAATTTGCCTGCGCGCTGCTCAATTCGCAGCCCATGGGTTTTTACTTGCCTGCGCAAATCATCGCCGATGTCAAAGCACATCACATTCAAGTTTTGCCGGTTGATGTGCAGGTGAGTGGCTGGCTCAGCCGCGTGGATACAGGCGCACTGCGATTGGGCCTGCATTTAGTCAGCGGCCTGCAAGAAGCCGCCGGTTTACGCATTGAAACTGCGCGCCAGAACGGGCCGTTTGCGAGCATCGCCGAGCTAAGCCAGCGCGCCGACCTAGATGCAGGAACTAGAGCCAAGCTAGCAAAAGCCGACGCGCTGCAGAGCATTGTCGGAAATCGCCATCAAGCCAATTGGGCCAGCGCTGCCATACAAACCGAGTTACCCTTACATGGCTTTCAAGCCGCGCTTGAAGACGCTGCCGAGTTACCCGCGCCAATGCTCGCAGCCGAAGTCTATGCCGACTACCAAAGCCTGGGGCTGAGCCTAAAAGCACACCCGATGAGCTTAATTCGCACGCATTTAAAGAAGCAGCGATATCGAAGCAGCGCTGAGTTAAATGTACTAGGTAACAATCGGGCAGTACGCACCGCCGGCTTAGTCACATTACGTCAGCGCCCCGGCACCGCAAGCGGCGTGACGTTTGTGACGTTGGAGGATGAATTCGGACTTTGCAATATCGTTGTTTGGCGCACCGTTTACGAGGCGCAGCGCCGCGTGCTGCTGGAATCAAACGTGCTGGGCGTTGATGGCGTGTTAGAAAGCCACGATGGCGTGCGGCACGTGATCGCACATCGATTGCACGGCCTGGATCACATGCTGCCGCGCTTTGAAATTGATTCGAGGGACTTTCGATGAGAAACGCCTATGAAAGACTAAGTGTCAAATCCCGCTTGTTCAAAACCAAGGGACAATCCGCCAGCACCTGCGAAAAGGTCAACTGCTATCGGTCGTCTTTCCTGTGGGCCATAGATACTCGTTCTAAACATGTTTTCCTTTAGACTCACAAATTCAGAGTGCATTGATTTAACTAATATTTTTGAGAGCTTTTTCGAGTGTGCTAGGTTAATCCCCATACAAATCCGTAGCCTGCACCAGCTTATCAACAATGCCAGCCTCAAACGCCGAGTGCCCGGCGTCATCTACCACTTCAAACTGCGCTTCGGGCCAGGCTTTGTGCAAATCCCAGGCGCTACGCATGGGGCAAACGACGTCATAGCGGCCTTGCACGATGGTGCTTGGAATATGGCGAATTGTTTTGACGTTTGCGAGAAGCTGATCTTCACGTTCGAAAAAGCCGCCGTTGACAAAATAATGGCACTCAATACGGGCGAACGCGAGCGCGAATTCGGCGTCGGCCGTTAGCGCAACATAGTTAGGATCATTCATCAAAAAGCTGGTCGAGCCTTCCCAGATGCTCCAGGCCAGCGCGGCTTTTAAGCGCACCGAACTCTCGTCAGAAGTTAATCGGCGGTGATAGGCGCTAATTAAATCGCCGCGCTCGACGCTAGGGATGGGCTCTAAGTAGCGCTCCCAGGCGTCGGGGAACAGCGCGTCGGCACCTTTTTGGTAGAACCACTCAAGCTCAGAGCGCCGCAGCATAAATATTCCGCGTAAAACCAATTGCGTAAGGCGCTCCGGGTGCGTTTGCGCGTACGCCAGCGCCAGCGTGGAGCCCCATGAGCCGCCGAACACGAGCCAGCGCTCAATCCGCAGATGCGTGCGCAGGCGCTCGATGTCGCTGACTAAATGCCAAGTGGTGTTTTCCCGCAGCTCGGCGTGTGGCGTTGAGCGGCCAGAGCCGCGCTGATCGAGTAAAATGATGCGGTAGCGCGCGGGGTCAAAAAACCGCCTTGATTTTTTTGAGGCGCCCGCGCCAGGGCCGCCGTGCAAAAATACCGCAGGCTTGCCATTTGGGTTGCCGCACTGTTCGTAATAAATCGTGTGAATTGGCGAAACCTGCAGAAATCCGGTGTCGTAGGGTTCAATCTCAGGGTATAGCTCGCGGCGTTCGGCTTGGCTCATAATTTATCGTCTAAGGAAGTTGCGGTCTGTTCAGAACAATAGGTGAAAAAAAATTCGCCAAATTGCTCTGCGTTACGTAAGAATAGCGGTTCTGTGCGCGCCGCTGGTGATAGTTCAAGTACCGTTTTCTAAGTTCCGCTTTATTGGAGTCCGCTGATGCTCGACAAACTAAGCCCCATGCAACGTTTTCTGACCCTCACAGGGGTGGTCGTCGGCGTTATTTTGTTCATCACGCTGGGCCTAGTACTGATTAGCTCGCCGATGCCTTGGCGCGTTGTTGTAGCAGTGATGCTAGCAGCGGCGGCAGCGGTTTTGGTATTTGCGATCCGAAAAATGATTAATGAGATCGGAAGCCAAGAAATTGCTTCGATGCGCAGCCGCCAGGAGTCGGAAAACATTCTTTCCGCCGTTGGGGATGGTTTGTTTTTGCTCAACAAAGAATTTGAAATCGGCGAGCAGCATTCCAAAGCATTGCTACGCATGTTTTCGCGTGATGCTATCGCAAACGAGAATTTCTTCGATATTTTGCGCAATTTAGTGCCAGAGAAAATCGCCCGCACCGCGAAAGACTATCTCGAACTGCTGTTCGGCGAGCGCGTTAACGAGCGGCTCGTGCAGGATTTGAATCCGCTAGATGTGGTCGAACTGAATTTTGATGACGGCCATGGCGCGTTTGAAACCAAGTATCTGGGCTTTAAATTTAAGCGCGTGTTTGTGTCCGGCAAGCTATCGCATTTGCTAGTGACGGTAAGTGACATCAGCAAGCGGGTTTTGCTTGAGCAAGAGCTGCGCGAAAGCCAGGAACGCACGCAGGCGCAAATGGATATGCTGGTCGAGCTGCTGCACGTAGAGCCGCGCGTGCTGCGCGGGTTTATGCAGCGCGCGCAGGAATCCTTGGAGCGCATCAACGAATCGCTGCGCCGCCAGTCGGTTACCTCGGGCGAGTTCAAAGAAAAGGTCAATCAGATTTTTGGCTGGATTCACTCCGTCAAAGGCGAAAGTGGCGCGCTCGGTTTAAAGAGTTTCCAATCCGCCACGCATGAGCTTGAATCGATCCTTACAGAGCTGCGTTCTAAGCCATCGCTGACGGGCAACGATTTCCTGCCCTTTACTGTCAAACTCGAAGAACTATTCACTCAGCTTGACTCCGTGCGGATGCTGTTAAATCGCTTGAGCCAAGTGCGCTCAGCGATGGGCGGTGATGATGAAGACGAATCACCAGCTCGCAATTTAAGCACCGCACCCGCGCCGTTTATTGAGCCGCTGAAAGAGTTCACCGACAGCCTAGCGCGGCGCCAGGGCAAATCTGCCAAGTTTGTCGGCGAAGGTTTAGAGCCTGGCCGCGTGCCGCCTGGCTACGTGCGGCTAGTCAACGATGCGCTGGTGCAGTTCGTGCGCAATTCGGTCGTACACGGCATTGAATTGCCCGCCACGCGAAAGGCGCTCGGCAAAGCCGAACAGGGTATTTTAGTTGCCAGCTTTATGACCACGCCGGCCGGATACGAGCTAACCTTTAGAGATGATGGCGGCGGCATTGATGCTGAAAAACTGCGCGCCACCGCGATCAAAAAAGGCCGCCTATCTGCCGAAGAGGCGAAAAAATGGGACAGCAAACAGCTGCTTACACTTATTTTTGAGAGCGATTTTTCGACCGCCGCGCAAGTCAGTGAAGATGCGGGGCGCGGTGTGGGCCTCAATTTAGTGCGTGATCGCGTACAAACTGCGAAAGGCCAAATTCGCCTAGGAACCGCCCCGAACAAGGGCACTCAATTCAAAATTTTGCTGCCTTCGGTGTAATTCATGCCTCTCAAACTTCTTGTGGTTGACGATAGCAACGTCATTCGAAATAAAATATCCCGGACGATTCATGTCGCCAACGTTGAAGTGGTTGGCACCGCAAAAAACGGCCGTGAAGCGGTGTCAATGTTTGCCAAATTCCGCCCCGATCTGGTCACCATGGATATCACCATGCCGGAAATGGACGGCATTCAATGCATTCGTGAAGTGCTCAAGCTACGCAATGATTCGCTGGTGCTGGTTATTTCCGCGCTGGCCGATAAAGCCACCGCGATTGAGGCGCTCAAACAAGGCGCGCACGGGTTTTTGTGCAAGCCATTTTCCGATCGTGAACTAAACGACGCGATGAAAGAGTTGATTCGCGGCGCACAGGAGATGGGTTTGCACCATGGATGAAACCAAACTCAAAGTTTTTATTGATGGCGCAATCAAGTATTTTGTGCAAACCACCCGCCTAAACGCGGACATTGGCACGCCGTATTTGTCAGAAACCAACGAAACGCTGCACTACGATATGACCGGCATTATTGGCATATCAGGCGGCCGCAAAGGCGTGGTCTATTTTACCGCGCCAACTAACATGCTGCGCAGCGTGCTGATCAATATGGGCGAGCGCGACGTAACCCATGATATGCGCCTGGATTTAGTCGGCGAAATCGCCAACACCATCGCCGGCAACGCACGCGCAGAGTTTGGCTCAGAATTTATGATCTCGGTGCCAGTGGTGATTGCTGGAGCGCTAGAAACGGTTCGCTTGCCCAAGGATTTGCGCGCTTTTGTGATTCCGATTACCTGGCACTCGCAGCGGGCCGCGGTGATAATTGCGATTGAGTAGTTGCCTTTCGCTAGCGGGAATGCACGGCATCGACGCATTGGATTTTAAGCTACGCACATGCAAAAGCCTCTATCACTGCCTCATTCCCGTGATACCTCGTCATCCCCGCGAAGGCGGGGATCCAGAACAGGTGTCAGAACTCAATCGAACGTTTGTGGAACCTGGATTCCCGCCTTCGCGGGAATGACGAGCCAAACATTTAAGTTGCGTCCGTTTATATTTTTCGTCGGCTTCGTTTTTTTACTGACCATCACATTCGCCCACGCCCAACCTCTTTTTATGCACAGCGAACGCAATCGCGACGCCTTCGCCCGCCCAGCACCTGCCCTCAGCCCTGATGAGCTGCGCATTTTTAGTTTCGGCAATCGGCTGTTCAATACCAATTGGACGGTAGCGCCGGCCTCTGCCGTGGGTTTTGACGGACTTGGACCGACTTTCAATCGCGTTTCGTGCTCTGGCTGCCACACCCGCGACGGCCGAGGCCGCCCGCCGATTGACGGCGAAATCGCATTTAACAGCCAACTGCTGCGCATCAGTATTCCTGGCACTGACGCGCACGGCGGCCCCAGACCAGTTCCGGGTTACGGCACGCAAATCAACGATCGTGCTATCCCTGGCGTTTTCCCGGAAGCTAAGCTCACGCTGCGCTGGCAAGAAATTGCTGGCAAATATCATGACGGCACTGCATTTAGTCTGCGCAAACCGATGATTGAAATATCTGAACCGGCTTTCGGCGAGCTGCCAAAGCGGCTTTTGACATCATTGCGTTCTGCGCCCGCCGTTTTTGGCACTGGCTTATTTGACGCGCTAACCGACGCCACGTTGCTCGCCTTGAGCGATCCTAATGATGCGAATAAGGACGGCATTTCTGGGCGCGCAAATCAGGTTTACTCGCTCGAACACAAGGCGCTGAAACTTGGGCGCTTTGGCTGGAAAGCGGGCGTTACTTCCTTGCTTGAGCAAAATTCGGATGCGGCGATTGGCGATATTGGCCTCAGTTCGCGCTTGAATCCGGCGCAAAACTGCCCAGACGCGCAGCACAAGTGTCAGGCCGCAGTCACAGGTGGCAGCCCAGAGCTGTCTGACGTATTTTTAGACAAGCTAACGCAGTACGTGCAAATGCTCGGTGTGCCACAGCCTGCCGAACTGACGCCCTTGCGCGCGCGGGGCCAAAAGCTATTTGATGAGTTTGGCTGCGTTGGCTGCCATCTATCAACGCTCAAAACCGGCGCGCATGAATTGAGCTTCCTTAGCGAGCAAAGCTTTTCCGCCTACACCGATTTATTGCTGCACGATATGGGACCGGGCTTGGCAGATGGACGTCCGGAATTTTCTGCCAGCGTCAGCGAATGGCGCACTGCGCCGCTGTGGGGTTTAGGCTTGATTGAAACCGTCAACGGGCATTTATTGCTGTTGCACGATGGCCGCGCGCGCGGAGTGGCAGAGGCTATTTTGTGGCATGACGGCGAAGCAGGTCCAGCCAAAGAGCGCTTTCGCATGTCCAACGAAAAAGATCGGGCGGCGCTTGAGGCGTTTTTACTCGGGCTTTAATCATATGGCCAACTTATTTATCGGCTTTGACTTGCGAGCTTTAGCGCTGCGCGCTAGTGTTCGGGCACACTTTTCATCCTGTTCTTCTGACTAACTCACCTACTACTTCAAAGGCATTCACATGGACTTTCGTTTAAGCGATGACCAAATAGCGATTCAAGACGCGGCGCGCAAATTTGCCCGTGAAGAAATCGCCCCGATTGCAGCAGCGCACGATGAAAGCGGTGAATTTCCGCTCGCCACCATGAAGCGCGCGGGCGAGCTGGGCTTTATGGGCATCGAAGTGCCGGATACTTATGGCGGCTCGGGGTTAGACACCATCAGCTACGTGCTGGCGATGATTGAAATTAGCGCAGCAGATGCCAGCCACGGCACCATTGTCAGCGTCAATAATTCGCTGTACTGCAACGGCATTTTAAAATTCGGCACCGAAGCGCAAAAACAAGCTTGGGTTGTACCTATCGCATCCGGCCAAGAAATTGGCGCTTACGCGCTAACCGAGCCACACAGCGGATCCGACGCTTCAGCCATGAAAGTACGCGCAGTCAAACAAGCTGATGGCGGCTACATTATCAACGGCTCGAAATGCTGGATCACTTCAGGCCCAGTGGCGCAGCGCATGGTCGCGTTTTGCATGACCGATCCTGACAAAGGCGCGAAAGGCATCACCGCGTTTTTGATTGACACCAGAAAGCCCGGCTTTAGCCGTGGCAAGCATGAGCCGAAGCTCGGCATTCGCGCTTCCGCCACCTGCTCGATTGAATTCACTGACTACCACGCTGGCGCGGATTGCGTGTTGGGTGACGTGGGCGCTGGCTTCAAAGTCGCGATGAGCGTGTTGGACGCCGGCCGTATCGGCATTGCCTCGCAGGCGATTGGCATTGCGCGCGCAGCTTATGACGCCGCCGTAAGCTACAGTAAAGATCGCAAATCCTTCGGCCAAGCCATCGGCAGTTTTCAGATGATTCAACAGAAGATTGCCGATATGAAATGTCGACTTGATGCCGCTGAATTGCTGACCTTGAAAGCCGCATGGCTCAAGCAAAACAATCAGCCGTTCGGACGTGAAGCCAGCATTGCCAAATTGACAGCGTCGGAAGCGGCGATGTACATCACGCACCAGTCGGTACAGATCCACGGCGGCATGGGCTACAGCAAAGAAATGCCGGTCGAGCGCTATTTCCGCGATGCGAAAATCACCGAAATTTATGAAGGCACCAGTGAAATCCAGCGCATGATTATTGCCAGAGCGGAGACTGGGCTGCGCTAGTCGCCCATGCATAGCGTAAGCGCATCGGAGCAAAAAAATGCGCTGCGCAAAACACTACGGAGTGCGCGCGCGGCGCAAAGTGAAAGCACGCGCCGCGAACTAGCCGATCAGTCAGCGATTTGCTCGCAATCCATACTTAACAAGCTGCCAAGCTACTGCATTTTGAAAGTCGGCAGCTACTACCCTGTTGGCTCAGAAGCATCACCCAGCGCACTTGAAGCCGCGTTAATCCAACTGGGAGCCAGCATTTATTGGCCGCGCTGTGAAGCTGGCGCACTGCGCTTTTCGCCTTTACCACCGACAGAATCTGCCACAGGTTCCACAGGCGCAGCTGCCATTCCCGCACCCCCGCAAAGCAGTGACGAGCTGGATGCCAGTGCGCTGGACCTCATCATTCTGCCGCTACTGGGTTTTGATGCACAGGGTTTCAGGCTCGGCCAGGGCGGCGGTTTTTACGACCGTACGCTGGCAGCTTGTGCTGATCGACCCTATCGATTGGGGCTTGCCTTTGAATGCCAGGGTATCAAACAAATTCCAGTTGAAGCCTGGGATCAGCGGCTGCACGCGGTGCTGACTGAAAATGGTTTGCGGTTTTTCTAAACCCCAAACTTGCAGCCTAAAGCACATTCACCGGCAGCCGCACCCGCATGATGGTGCCGCTTAGTTTGCCATCGGCTCGGCAATTTTCCGCGCGAATTTGCCCGCCATGCTCTTCGACTATTTTTTTGACAATCGCCAGTCCTAGGCCAGTGCCTTTGGATTTGCTGGTGGTGTAAGGCTCAAACAATCGCTCACGCAGCGCATCGGGAATGCCGGGGCCGTAATCGCGAATACATAGCTCGTACCAGTTGCGATCGCCATCTGCGCTTAAGCTGCCGGAGACGTCGATTTGCGGGTTTTCACGCGGTCGCGGCTCGGAGCTGGACGCTTCTACACGTGTCTCCAAACCGGCTTCTTGGGCATTTTTAATCAGATTGTGCAGCAGCTGGCGCAAACGCCCTGAATCGGCTTTTACTTTCGGCAAGGCTTTGCCGCCCGGCCTGCGTTCAAATTCGAAATGAAATTGCAGGCCTTGTGGATCGCTGGCGTACAAATCCGCGACTTCCCGAGCCAGCGGCTCAATCGCGACTGGGTGCATGGCAAGTTGCGGCGGACGCGCGTAATCGCTAAACGCATTGACCATGGTTTTGAGCGCTTCAACTTGCGAGACGATGGTGTCGGTTGCCCGGTCTAGCACGTCGCGTTCGGACTCTGGCAGACTCGCCAGATATTTACGGCGCAAGCGCTCGGCGGCCAGTTGAATCGGTGTAAGCGGGTTTTTGATCTCGTGCGCCAATCGGCGTGCGACTTCGCCCCAGGCGCTTTCGCGCTGCGTGCGTGCAACGTCTGACTCGTCATCAGCAATCACCACTTGCCCGCTGCCATCGGGCAATTTCGCACCGCGCAGCAACAGCATTTGCTTGCCGAGCGGAGATTCCAGCGCAATTTCAGTGCGCCATTCGCGCGCTTCGGTCAGGCTTTGCTGTTTGAGCGCGTTGATCAGCGGCTGCAGGCGCGGATATTCGAGCGCAATCGTGCTCAGGCTGCGGCCGCTGAGCTGGGAGATCGGCAGCTCGAACAGCTCGCTGGCCGCCATATTCGCAGTTTTTAGAATATCGCCCTCCACCACCAACACGCCGGAGCGGATGCGCTCAAGTACGCTTTCCAAAAAGCGGCGTTCCAGCTGCGCTTTATCTGAGCTTTGCCTAGCCTGCGCGTTGAGCGCGTCCAGCTCGCTGGTCATTTGATTGAATGAGCGCGCAAGTAGCGCCAACTCGGTTGCGCCGCGCTCCTCGACCCGCACGCTGTAATCGCCCGCTGCTACTTTGCGATTCGCCGCGACTAGTTCGGTGAGCGGCGCCACCAGCCGCCTGGAGATCGCAAATGCCAAATACAGTGCGGCCAACGCGCCGAGCAGCAACACAAAGCTCAGCACCAGCGTCAGCGTGGTTTTTAGTGCGCCGCGCAAAAACTTAAAGCGGCTGTATTCACTGAGCTGGCGCTCGATGATGTCGGATTTGGTAACCCAATCGCGATTCGGGGCAAACTGCGCCAGCAAATAACGCGTGCCTGACATCGACACCAGCACGCGCATCGATAAATCCGAGCTGCCCTCGCCTTCTAACACGCTGGTCGGGGTTAGCTCGGCGGCATCCAACTCGGCCCGGCTCGGGCGCTGCGGGAACAAAAAACGGGTGTCAGCGCTGGCATTGGCGATTACATCGCCTCTGGCATCGACCACGGTTACCGCGAGTGCGCGGGTGCGATCCAGCGCTTCGCGCAGCGCGGCGTCCACATCCAATGCGCCGGCAACATCGGCGGCAATATCTTTGGCGCGATCTTTCGCCAGCGTTTGATCGTTCTCGAGCGCGTCTTGCGCCAAGGTGCGCGCGGCTTCTAAGGCTTGCTCGACTTCGACGCGAAACCAGCTGTCAATCGCGCTGTTGAGAAAGCGCAGCGAGAAGCCGTACAGCAAAATCCAGGGCGGCAATGCCAGCACCAGTAGCAAGCCGAACAAGCGAATCCGCAAACCCGCGCCCGGTGCAGCTTGGCGCCATTCCCGGTACAGCCCAAGCGCGCGCTTGCACAAAATGCCGAGCAGCGCACCGAGCGCCAAACCCGCAGCGGCGACTAACCACGGCGCCCAGGGCGCAAATCGCGGGCCGATTTCATCACCGCTGCCGGCCAAATACAACGCGAAGGCAATCAGCAGTGCAAAGGCAAAAACTGGAAAAGCGCGCAGGAAAAAATTCATGGCGACTTTTCGCTTGACTCTGATTGACTGGCTGATTGACTGGCGGATTGCGCATCGTATTGCATGACACACCAGCCGGTATCCAAATGCCAATCTGGGTCAAGCAGCGCCGGCATTCTGAGTGGTGCCGGCAGTTCGCCTAATAGCAAGCGCACGCGCACGCGCTTGATGTCGGCTTCAGGAAAAATCAGCGTATTGGCAAACGCATCCAGCAGCTCAGCGCGCAGGCGAAAGTGCCGCGTGCGCCCGGCAAATGCTAAATCGTAACGCTCCAGAAGGCTATCGTGGCTCAACACCGCACGCTGGCGGCTGCCGTTTTGGACGTGCCCGTTTTGGATGTCCAACTCGATCTCAAAAATCAGCGCGATGCTGGCGTCTAATGCCTCGGTAATTTGCGGCTCCGGCTCGAATTTGAGCGTAAGCCCAAGCACGTCCGCACTGTCTGTACCGGCTTTGCGTTCCGCGCCAATGCAAGTCAAGCCACCCGCTAGCACGGTGACGTGTGCGCTCAGGCAGGCGAGCGCACCAAGCAGTAGTAAAAGCCATCGGTAGCCGGAGCGCCGCCTGCCGATGGTAGCGGCAGCCACTGGCGACCAAAGCGCGTCGCAACACCGGTTTGCATCGTGATTGCTTGCACCTGCGCGCTCGGAAACTTCTCCAGCAGCGCGGCAATTGGGGCATCGTTTTCTTCGGGCAGGATCGAGCATGTCGCGTAGAGTAGCCGCCCGCCCGCTTTGAGCCTAGGATAAAATGCAAGCAGCAAGCGGCGCTGTTCACGCGCTAGCTCCGCCAAATCCGATTCCCGGCGCAGCTGCAAAATATCCGGATGGCGCCGGATAACGCCGCTGGCGCTGCACGGTGCATCCAGCAAGATCGCATCGAAGCGCCGCTCGACATATTCCGGGCGCGCAAGCACCGCTGCGGCATCTCCGGCGGCTAACTCGGCGCGCTGGCGCATCCGCAAAAGCGTGCTACCCACTAAACGCAGCCGCACCTTATCCTTGTCTACTGCCAGCAAACTAGCGATACCGGCCAATTGCAGCAAATGCGCGGTCTTACCGCCGGGCGCTGCGCAGGCATCCAGCAAAATCTCGCCGCGCTGGGGATTGAGCAGCACACCCGCGAGCTGCGCACCTGGATCTTGCACCGTCACTTCGCCAATATCAAAACCCGGCAGTTGTGACACCGGCACCGGTTCTTGCAAACACAACGCGTGCGGCGCGTCTGGGTGGGTTTCGCTGACTTCGATATCGACTGCCGCAAGCCGATCTTTATAGCCTGGGAAATTCTCAGGCCGCACTCGCAGCCACATCGGCGCGGGCTGCAAGAAGGCCTGCGTCAGCGCCGAAAAATCTTCAGCGTACGCGGATTTCAATCGGGTGCTCAGCCAATCAGGAAACTCAATTTCCGAAGCTAATAGGTTGATTGCTGTGCCAGAATTTTCACGCAGAAAACGGCGCAAAATGGCATTTACCATGCCCGCGCACTGGGGCATTTTCAATACGCGCGCAGCGGCTACCGCTTGATCGACCGCTGCGTGCGGTGGGGTTTCCAAGGCATGCAAATCGGCAAACGCAATCAGCAGCAAGGCGCGCACTTTGGGCGCTGGCGCTTGCTTGATCCAAGGCTGCATGATGTGCTGATAGCGAAGTCGATGCCGCAGCGCCGCGTGTACCAGCGCGCTAATCAAGCCGCGATCACGCGCTTCCAAGGTCGGATGGCCGCTATCGATGCCAGCGAGTGCGGTGTCTAACGCGCGGCCTTCGCTAATTTTGTGCAGCACTTCGGCGGCGAGCGCACGAATATTCATTGAATTAATCCGCGCAATAGCGGTCGGCCGTTTACAAAATCTGCCGCGCTTAGCACTTTGCCGTTGCTGCCTTTGAGCCGGGTGACGTGCAGCGCGCCAATTCCACAGCGCAGCACGATGCCGGATTTATCAGCGCATGCCAGAGAACCAGGCTCGCCGGGTGACACATCAAAAATCGCGCGCGCCTGCAAAATCTGCACGCGCTCGGCGTTGATCGTTGTTTCCGCCAGTGGATACGGCACAAACGCGCGGATTTGATTCGCCAGCATTTGCGCAGATTGGCGTAAATCAAGCGGCGCTTCGGATTTCTCCAGCTTGCGCGCGTAAGTCACACCGATTTCAGGCTGCGGACTCGGTTCTGGCAGCATGCCCTGCGCCAACGCTTGCAAGCCCTGCGTGAGCAGCGCAGCGCCCTGCGCGCTTAGCTTATCGTGCAATGTACTGGCGTTGTCCTCAATGCTGATCGGCATGTTCGCCTGGAAAAACACTGGACCGGTATCTAACCCAGCCTGCATTTGCATCAAGCAGACGCCAGTTTCAATATCGCCCGCAGCAATCGCGCGCTGAATCGGCGCAGCGCCGCGCCAGCGCGGTAGCAAACTCGCGTGCACGTTCCAGCAGCCAATGCGCGGTATAGCCAGCACACGTTGGCTCAATATCTGCCCGTACGCCACCACAATCAGCAGCTCCGGCGCTTGCGCCGCGAGTTCGGCCTGAGCTGCTTTAGTTTTCAGCGATTCTGGGGTAAACACCGGCACATTAGCTTGCAAAGCGGCTTGCTTGACAGGTGATGCGGCCAATTTTTGCCCGCGCCCAGCAGGCCTATCTGGCTGGCTGTAGCAGCTCAGCAGCTGTACGACGCCAAGTCGGTGAGCGGCAAGCACAGCATCCAAACACGGCAGTGCAAATTCGGGCGTGCCGGCAAAAACAACCCGTATCGGCGTCATGCGCGCAAAGCGGCGCGCGCGGCGGCGGCTTTTTCTGCTGCGTCGGCTTTGGCGATAGCGATACGTTCACGCTTGACGCGCTCAAGTTTACGCATGGCAAGTTGGCGCTTGAGCATCGATAAATAATCGACAAACACTTTGCCCAACAAATGATCCATTTCATGCTGAATACAAACTGCCAGCAAGCCTTCTGCCATCTGCGTTTGCACAGCACCCGTGCGATCTTGAAACTGAACTTTTAACGAATCCGCGCGTTTTACTTCGGCATACACTTCCGGCACCGACAAGCAGCCTTCTTTGTAAACTTGCGCACCCTGCAAATCGCTCAGCACCGGATTAATCAGCACCAGCGGCGCGTTCTTTTCCTCACTTAAATCGATCACGATCAGCTGAATATGTTGATCGACTTGGGTAGCGGCGAGGCCAATGCCGGGGGCTTCGTACATGGTTTCTAACATGTCATCAATCAGCGTTTGCAGCGCCGCACCAAAGTCCGAGACGGGTTTTGCCACGGTGCGTAAGCGCGGATCGGGAAATTCGAGGATCGGAAGCAAGGCCATGTGAGCAGCTCAATCAAATCTATTTGGATAACGGCAGTTTAGGCTAGCTCGGCTGAATTGCGTGCGAAACCGCGTTGCGCATGCAAGTACGCCAAGCTAAATAGCCTAAGCTCATCAGCAAAAGCTGACACAGAGCTAGGCCCGCGCTGTGAAATGAGACTAATGGTGAAATAGCGCCGGCTACTAGCGCATTTAAGCCCAGACTAATTGAAGTTTGCAGGCTTGCCGCCGCGCCTCGGCGAGTCGGGAAGCGATCCATCAGCAAAATCGTCAAACTGGGATAAGCCAGCGATGAGCCGAAACTGTAAAACACGAGCGGCACCGCCGCGATCGGCCAAATCGGCGCTGCAAAAGTGCCGTGCGCAACGCCAAAAACGCAGCCAAAGAACATCAATGCATAGCCAACTGCAAGCGTTTTTTTCGCGCTCCAGCGGTGCGCCATGGCACCCGACAGCTGCGAACCCAGCAAAATACCGAGCATGGCGAAAACGAATAGCTTCCACATATCGATATCTTTGAGCTGCCACAGCTTGAACACAATGGCGGGCGCCGAGGCGATATACAAAAACAATCCGGCAAAATTGAACGCCGCCGCCGCGATCAAACACACCGCTGTGCGATCGCGCAAAATGACTTTAAAGCTCTGCCAAAGCTGCGCAAACAGCTGCCCTGGCACAAACACCTGCCGATTTTCTTTAGGGTGCGATTCTTTCAATAGTAAAACGCAGGCCAACAAAACCACGGTGGCATAGATCGTGATAAATCCAAAAATCCATCGCCAAGGCCCCGCTTTTAATATTAGCGCGCCGAACAGTGGCGCTAACGCTGGCGCAAATAAAAACACCAGCGTGATTTGACTGGTTAGCTTTTGCGCCGCCGCGCCATCAAAGCGATCCCGCACCAGCGCGCGCGAGATAACCGTGCCAGCAGCAGCGAAAAAGCCCTGCAACAGTCTAAGCGCGAGCAAACTTGTGATTGAACCGGCCATCCAGCAGCCAATCGAAGCCAGCACAAAACCGGTTAAGCACACCACTAAAACCGGTTTTCGACCCAAGCCATCGGAGAGCGTGCCGTGTAGCAAGCTGCCGACTGCAAAGCCAATCAGATAGCAGGAAATCGTCTGCTGTAAGAGCGCATCAGTAGCGGATAACTCTGCGGCAATAATCGGAAACGCGGGAAATAGCGTGTCGATCGTAAACGGCCCGATCATACTGAGCGAGCCTAAAAATAGCGCCAACAAACCCGGCCTTTGTAAAAAATCGCGCGGTTTGCTGGTCAATCGCGTGCCTGGACTGCCCTTCACCGTGCGCGCAATCGAGCAAGGCGCTGCGCCAGCATGGAGCTCACCTTGCTAGACCTGCACCAGCTCAAAATCCGTCTTACCCACGCCGCAATCCGGGCAAGACCACGATTCCGGAACATCCGCCCAGCGCGTGCCTGGCGCGATGCCATCGTCCGGCCAACCTTTGGCTTCTTCATAAATTAGCCCACATACGACACACATGTAGCTTTGAAATGCTGCGCTATTAGTCATCTAACATTACGACCCAGAGTGAAATGGAAACCGGCGGTTAACGCCGAAAAGTTGAGCGCAGAGTTTCAGGGCGCTGGCGCTTAGATTCCAGAGCGGTGTGTTTGGGTGTTCAGGGTGTGGCTTAGGGCGGATGCAAAAGCGCGTCTGACGGTTTCAAATTCATTGACCGACACCCGACAAGCTCCGCAACCCTATCCGCGCCTGCGCCAACGTCAGCGGCTTTTTGCGAGACAAACTTTCCGTGTGCAAAAACTTCAACACATCAGCTAGCGCGGACAAATCCCGCGAAACATGGATCATCAAAAAATCCAGCAGTTCTTCACTTAAGCTGAGTCCGTAGCCTATCGCTTGGCGCGTTAGCACCGCGCGCCGCTCGGTATCGCTTTGTAAAAGCGGCAATTGAATCGGCAGGCACTGCGCCAATCTGGAACGCAAATCCGGAAGTTTGATCGCCAAATCATCTAAGCCAACTGCGCTGCTAACTACAAATGCGGAACGCTGATCATGGCTGCGATTAAAGCGGCTAAACAGCGGCCATTCTAAAGCTGGCGCAAGATTCTCTAGGCCATCGAACAGTGCCAGCTCAGCGTTTTCAATGGCACTTGCCGGGGTTTGATGGCTTAGCGTTAGCACCGCTGATGCACTATCTTGGCACCCTAAAAAACCTGCCAAGCCGTGCATCAATGCCGATTTTCCCGCGCCTTTTGGGCCTAACAGTAGCAAAGGCTGCACTGATTCTGCTGCCAGCGCGCGTTGGATTAGCGCACATGTGCCCGCATCGGCGAACACGAAATCATCGAGCGTATGCAGCGCGCGCCAGCGCAAATCGAGCGGTAGCTGCTGCATTAGTCTTGCGTTAAAGGCTGGGTGTCACTGCTGGTATTTGGCGCGTCTGATTTATCGCGAACGGAAGATTCGCCCTCACAATACAGCGCGCTTTTCAAATAGCGCGCGTGTAAAAAACGCAGCAATACCATGACAATCGCTGCGACCGGCAGCGCCAGCAATACGCCCAAAAAGCCGAACAATTGCCCGCCCGCCATAATCGCAAAAATGACCGCCACCGGGTGCATGCCGATTTTATCGCCCACTAACAATGGCGTTAAAACCATGCCTTCTAAGCTTTGCCCGACGCCAAACACCAGCAGCACCATAGCGGGGTGAAACCAGTCATGAAATTGCATGTAGGCAGCAATCAAGCCTACCACCACGCCGACGATGCCGCCCAAATAAGGAATGAAGCTCACTAATCCAGCGCCCATACCGATCAATAGCGCCAAATCCAGCCCGACCAGCCAAAGCCCAGCGCTGTAGATCGTGCCTAATGCCAGCATGACTGACATTTGCCCGCGTAAAAATGCACCTAGCACTTCATCGCTCTGGCGCGCTAGCGCGGAAATTGTCGGCTCTAAGTGCCTTGGCAATAAGGTACGGACGCGCTGCGTCATCACATCCCAATCGCGTAAAAAATAAAATAGCAGCACCGGAATCAGCGTCAAATTGACCACCCAGCCCAGCAGTGTCAAACCGCTTTTGCCTACCGTAGCCAACACCGTGGCCGCCACGCCACCGGCGCTGCGCCAGTGTTCGCGCAGCATTGCGATAAGTCGATCAACGTCCAATAAATCTGGGTTTATGCCAAAGCGCTGTTGCAGCCAGGGCAGAAATTTCGTTCGCACCGTTTCAATATAAACCGGAAGTTTTTCAAATAATTTCGACACCTGTTGCTCAATCAGTGGCACCAAAATCAGCACGATTGCCACCATTGACAGCAAAATTGCGCAAAAAACCAATGCCACTGATAGGCTGCGACTAAAGCCGCGCTTTTCCAGGGAATCCGCAGCCGGATCGCCCAGATAGGCGAACAGCGCTGCGGTAGCGAACGGCGTCAAAATCGGTGCCAGATGGTAAATCAGCACGCCCAGCACCAGCACCGCGGCCAGCAGTTGCCAGCGTGCGGCGCTCGTTAAAGAAATATCCACTACCGGCACGGCAAGCCCAGCATTCAGTGTGCGCTGATCGGATTTTGCCTGTAAGGCGGCGCGCGCCGCAGCCCTTTGCGCAGCTACTTTCGACTCTTTAGCGTGTAGACTTTTTTGGGTTTTGTTTTTTGCGGCCATTAGCGCATTTCAAACTGGAGTGGCGATTCGCTAATCACCTGCATCGTACTACCCTGACCAATAGACTGAATGAGCTGCGCCGCGCCGCCCTTTACGCTGAGCTCTACATTCAATTGCCCATTGTTTTGCGAACCGCTGTTTGCACCCTGAATTTTTGTAGACTTGACTACCCGCAGTTCGCCTAGATATTTCAGCGCCAACGCGTAACGCTGCGCGCTACCGATACCGGCCACGCTAATCGACAACGTTTCTGGCGGCGCGTTTTCAGCGATTGCGGCGCGCCTAGCTAAGGTTTGCGCTAGCCGATCACTCAAGCCATCTAAGCTGGCCGAACTCAACGCCTCAGTCGTGCGGCCATCGCTCAAATAGATGCGATCATCAATTCGGCCGAACAGCGCATTGCTGCCGGGGCGAACCAAGCGCAGCGCTAGCGCTTCTGGATCGCTCAAATCAGACGCAGTAGCCCCGCTCGGAAATCGCAGCGTCAACCCGCGCCGCGCACTCCGGTCAATCATCGCACTGCGATAGCTATCTTGCAGCGGCGCATCGCCTTCAAACAAATACACGTCAACTTTCGGGCGATCGCGCCCCCACACGGCCAAACCAGCCCGCTGTAGCAATTGTTGAATGCTGCTTGGATAAAACGTGCCGGTCAAAAATAGCTTGATCACCGGCACGCCGCCTTCGCGAACAATAGCCTGGCGATAGGCGTAGCGCTGCATGTAGCGCTCGGCACTGCCCTGTGCGGATTGCACGGTCGCATTACTGGCGGCGCTGGCATCACCCGAAGCTTTAACGGCTACTTCCAACAGCGCACGCCCCAGTGCCTGCACCCTTGCATCAGCGGTTTGATCCGCCACACTGACTTCGGCTTGATAGATATCCAGCGCATGCGCTGAAGGCACCAATAGCGAACAGGCCAAAAACATCGTCAGCAGCTGCATTTTTAAGAGATTCATGCGGATAAGCGTCCTAAAAAATGAGTGAGTTCGATCTCGAGAGTTTGCCACAGGTACTAGGAAACTTTGATGTCAAGGTGTTTTGTTGCTGATTGATAATCTAGTGCGAACTCGCAATTTCGTACAGTGCATCCAATTCATGCGTGCTAAAACCCGCCTGCGTTCGTGCTGGGCGGTTCATAGGAAGGCGGACTGAGCCGCGGGCGTATTCATTAATCAACGCAAGAAATGTTGGCTCGCTGGCTTTGCCATGCTGCTCGCACAGAAAATTGAACCAGGTGCTACCAATCTCCACGTGCCGCACTTCTTCGCTCAGAATGAGGCGCAGGATGTTTGCACTAGTGTCATCGCCGATTTGATCCAGGCGCTCAATCATTCCCGGCGTTACATCCAAGCCGCGTGCTTCTAGCACGCGCGGCACCAGCGCCATGCGAGCTAAGCCGCTGTGCTGCGTGCGCAGTGCCATTTCCCACAGGCCGTTGTGGGCTGGGAAATCCCCGTAATGATAGCCGAGCTGCTTTAGGCGTTCGTTGAGTAGCGAAAAATGCCGCGTTTCATCGTGTGCAACGCTGGCCCAGTCTAAATAGTATTGGGCAGGCATATTTGGAAATCGATAGATTGCATCCCACGCGAGATTGATGGCGTTGAATTCGATATGCGCAATGGCGTGGATTAGGCTAACGCGGCCTAATACTGATCCGAGCTTTCTAGATTTAAGCTGGCTTGGCGCGACCAAATCGGGCTTTTCGGGCCGGCCGGGCGTGGTAATCGATTCAGGGATTTCACGAGCGGAATCTTGGTATTGACCACGCATGATGGATTCGGCCAGCTGGGTGCTTTGCCGGCATTTTTCCGGCACCGATTGCAACATCAAACAGGTTTTGGCGGCGGCTTGAAGTTCAATCACCATACTAAATCATCAGGCACTTTGAATTTATCGTCCGAATATTCGCTAGCGGATTCCTGCGCTGGTTCGTTGGATTGCCCATAAAGCGCGATGAACTCTGGCGCGAATTGCTGAATTTGCCCAGCGATGGCCGCGTCTAAAAGATAAAAGCGGCCGTCCATTTGGGCTATGCCAAGTGCGCCATTGTTAATGAGCACGCGTTGTTCGGCGGTGGCGTACACGCTGCGAATTTTCTTGGCGTAGGTAAAGTAGCGCAGCTCGGTGGCATCGGGAATATTTCTCGAGTGGGCGGTAATCAGCGCCTGCGCTTTTTGTTTACGTTCGCGCTTGTCGATTTGTTTTTGCTCGGCTTCACGCTTTTTCTGCGCTAGCTGCGCTTTTTCTAGGGCGACTCTGGCTTGATAGGCTTTTTCCAGGGTTAGCTCGGCACTTTCAGGCGCCGCCGCTGCTGGCCTATTGAAATGCCGTGGATTGGGCTGCTGCAGCTTGGGCTTATCTTTCGACTTCTGGGAAGCGTCGCCCGGCTTGATTAGGCCAATATTGAGTAATTGATCGCGGATAGAGAGCGACACGGGCTGCCTCGTATATTAGTTGAGCGAATTTTCGCAAATACTGTTGATGCTAACCAAATTTTTTTCGCTCAGCACTTGATTGGGGTCATATGTTAGCGGATCAAGTTTTGGGCAGACCCAGCTTGACCGCGCTAAGCGGATTACAGCAATAGTAAAGTCGTAGGGATAGTCAAGCTGCGCCTGAGCGCTGGCGGCTTGAAATTGCTGCCGTTCGGAAGTGACCTGTTTCGCTTCGATTTGCTTACGAAATTTCACCATAGCGAGCTGGCTGCGCAAATTGCGATCTCGAATTTCAAATACACGACTAAGCGCCGCGCGCCACGCCGGGCCGTTAGCATCTAGAACAAACTCAGAAGCAGCCAAGTTAAGCCAAGTGACTGCCCATGCGGGCCGAAGCTGCAAGCTTTTGGTACCAAATTCAACAGCTGATTGATGCAAGCGGATCGAATCGCTTGGGCTGCTAGCAAACTCAGCAGCACCACGCTGAGCCAACCGAGCAGCGAGATCTTGCGCGGACGCATTGAGCGGCGCCCAACCGGCAATAGCAAGCGAGCGCTGATAACTTTTTTCCCATGATTCGGCGCTTAGATTGGCGCTGCTTTCGGCACGCTCAAGCGATTGCAAAGAAACTTCGACAATCCCAATATACAAGCCAAGCAGCACGGTGAATGCGGAAAAGGCCAACATAACGCTGCGAAGTAGCGAACTTGGCGCTTTCATGTCAAAGGGATTCTACAATGAGCTTGCGAATATTAGACGCTGGCTGCTTTTCCAGCTGACTTTTTCGGCATCTTTGGATCTTGTCCGTAATAGCCTTCGTGCTGATAGTAGCCATCTGCATAGTAACCATAGCGACCATATCCGTAGCCGTGCGAACGCTCACCCACTCGATTAAGCACAACGCCCAAGATGGGCGCATCAACGCGGCGCAGGCGCTTCACACCCGCTTGAGCAGCCTGATACGGCGTGGAATCGCAGCGGACTACGTATATAACCCCGTCAACCAAACGCGATAGCACAAGCGCATCACTTACCGCCAACGCAGGTGCGCAATCGATAACGATGTAGTCGAAAACCTTGCCCAAATTATCCAACGCTTCAGAAAATTTCGCCGATGACAAAAGCTCTAATGGATTCGGTGGTACCACTCCAGCCGTCATGATGTAGGTATTGGTGCCGTCTAATTGATGCACACATTCAGAGATTTTTGCTTCGCCTGCGATGAATTGCGACAAGCCTAGCGTTGGCTTTTTATCACCGAATACTCGCGCAACTGCCGGGCGACGAATATCAGCGTCGATCAGTAAAACTTTATTCATTTGGCTCATGGCTTGCGCCAGGTTGAGCGAGAGTGTGGTTTTGCCTTCATTGGGTAGCGACGACGTAATCAGTACACGCCGGTGTGACTTGTCTAAGGTGGATAGCAAAAGCCCAGTCCGCACTGTACGGACGGCTTCGCTGAATGCCGTTTTCGGATTCAAACTGAAAAACTTTAGCGCGTCGATTGGATTTTTCACGTTCTTAATAAGCGGTACCAGGCCCAATACGGGCAAGGCAAGGCGGCGTTCAACGTCTTCGGTGGTTTTGATCGTGTTGTCGAGATGCTCCAGTACAAACGCCAATAAAATACTCAACGCTAAGCCGAGCAACAGCGCAGAAATGACGCTACGCTGCACATTCGGATAAACAGGTGAATTGTTTGCTTCGGCCTGTTCGACGATTCGGGCATTCGAGGTTTCAAACTTGCTGGATTCTGCCGTTTGCCGAACCTGTGCAGAAAAGGTATCGACGATCTGCTGATTGGCGCTTACTTCTTGCTCTAGTTTGTCATATTCAATGCTTTTGCGATTTGACAACTGCAATCCGGAGCGCGCGTTGGCGATTTGGCCTTGCAGGTTGCGCTCTATCGATAGCGCACTTTCGTACTCTTTCTTCAAGCCTTCAGCGGTTGACGCTAAGGACCCGCGATAGTCACGCAGTGCGCTTGCTTCTTCGGATTTTGCGGCAACCAACGTTGGATGTTCGGGGCCATAGCGGCCGCTAAGATCGGCAACTTTTTGGCGTGCTTCTGCGTAGCGGTTCGGTAGCGATGAGGTTCCACCCCCAAGTGCAACCAATCCTGGAATGGCCTCAAGCGGCAAATTACTACGTTGTGCGGAGATGATTTGCTGATAAAGCGACTCTCGACTAACTCTGGTTCCATACGCGGTTGCAGCTTGATTGTTCAACATGTTCAAACTTTGCGCTAGAAAATCGTCCTTGCCGCCAGTGCGAACTATACCTTCCTTTTCCGCATACTCTTGGAGCTTGCGTTTGGATTCCAGCAATGACGCTTGCAAGCTACCAATACGCTCGTTAAGCCAGCTGGTGGCTTTGCGTACCATTTGCAGGCGCGATTCAAGCGTATTTTCGATGTAGGCATTCGCCAATTCGTTAGATAATTGAGCGGCAATCTGCGGGTCAGGCGCTTGAAAAAATATCTTGACGATTTGACTGTTACGAACCGGTTCAATGCGCAAAGATCCACGCACGATACCAATCGCCGCTTGAAATGCCTGTTCGTTTGTAAGCTTCTTCGCCTCTTCTTTCTTCCAAGGCATCAATTTATCAATTGAAAACTTGGATCGCTTATTAAACCCATCAACAATAGTTTGTGCGCCAATGGCGTTTACTACACGTACGGCGAGCGGGTATGTCTTCAACACTTCAAACTGCGTGGTGTAGTACTCGTAAGTTCCGCTAGCCGAAGAGTAATCGTCCCGGACGTTGACAGCGCGCTGCACGTCGCGATCAATTAAAAGCAATGCAGAGGATCGGAAAAGCGGGGTTTCCATAGCAGCGCTGAGGCCACCTAACACCGCAAATAGCAGCGTCAATAGCAAAATATTGAGTTTATGCCGCCCGAGAATGCGCAGGTATTCGTGAAACGACTGCTGCTGAGAAGCCGAGTTGGCGATTTCCAGCTGATCTTGAGTTAGGGGGGCATTCATTCTAAAAAAAACTCTCTTCAACAGTGATTACATCGCCCGGGCGGAGCGGCTCGTCCATTTTTGCTTTGCGAGGCTTGGATGATGATCGGCCTTCACTAACGATAGTTATTTTGGTTTTCGAAGCGCGCTCAGTAAATCCGCCCGCCATGGTAATGGCTTTTCGAATCGTTAAGCCTGGCTCGAATTTGAAGCTGCCGGGCGCTTGTACCTGGCCGCTAACGAAAAATGGACGATAACCCCTGATGGTTACGTTAACTCGCGGGTTCAACAAAAAACCTTTCTGAAGCTTCTTGGTGATTAGCCGCTCGATCTGTGCCGCTTTCAAGCCCGCGATTTTAAGGGTACCTAATAGCGGAAACGATATCGTGCCGTTTTCACTGATCGTGTATTCTTTTGAAAGATCCGCTTCACCGAAGACCTGAACGTCGATTGCATCCGCAGGGCTGAGTTTGTAACTTCCAGAAATATCAATTACGGAGCTTGGTGCTACCGAGCTTGCCGAAGGGGTTTGGGCCGACAATTCGCATAGAAAACCCAAGCAAGTGATCGCAAAAATAAGCCGAACGAATTGAGACATCAAGACAAAACTCCACCGCTGGTTTAGCCCAGGAATTCTAGTCTCAGCGACTGAATGGCCGCTGAGATTATAAGCCCAAAACTATTGCAAAATGTTACAGCGAGGCTTCAAACGAGACTAAGAACTCATCGTTGTCATATTCGAATTGCTTATCGCTAGACGATCGATCAGCACTTCGGTAGCCTGCGCCGATATTCAACCAAGACCGCATTTGATAGCCGGTTGACACACCCCAAAAATTCACGCGATCGTCTCGGCGTGAAAGGCTGTCGGATTGGAAATCTTGATTGGACTGACCTACATCCACGGACGTTTGTAATCGATCTGACCAACCGTGCGTCCAGGCCAACGTAATATCGCGCGCAAGAATAAATTGAGTATCTGCCGCAGAGAAAGTTGAGGTCGGAATAAAGTTAACCGCTTCGTCTGTACGTCGGCTAGCGCTCAGATCAAATGTTGAATAAGACCGCGGGCTAAACTTTAAACCAACTTCGTAGCCCGTACCGGAGAACTCATCTAACGTGCTGTCGTCAAAATCCTTGCGAATTTTTTGCACTGCGAATCTACCAGACGTCTTCGCAGACGCGTCAAACTCCATCCCTAGGGAATACAGCCGCTCAACGCTATCTAATTGGAAGCTGCGAGTCAGCCGTGTGCGCGCACGGTCATAATCAATATCATTTTGCCGGGCGCCAATAAATGCACGCGTATTGGCGCCTAAACGGTAGAGGAACTCTGCGCCTAGGTGGGTTTCAGAGCGATCAGCCTCGCGAGTAAATGACTCGTTATTGCGATAGGCTAAATCGTCAACGCCTGCGCTGGCGTTAAAACCAGCGCGTGCGCCCGGTGCGCCGTAGCCAAATCCCACGCTGCCGCCCTTGTTTGCCCATTCATCTGGATCAACATTGAGCTCAGCAAAGCGACCCTGGCGGGAATTTTCGCCACGTCGGTCATGCCCGAGCTGGTAATGCGCCTCGGCATCAAATCGCGTGCGTGCGCTCGGCGAAAGTTTGCCGCCTATCGCAAAAGCGTGATCGGTGTAATTGTCGACTTCTGAATCTGCGTACCTAGCCGACTCAATTTCATAGGAGAGCGACAGGCTGCGCTGTTCGGTTCCAGCATCCAGCCGAATTCCAGGGGATATGCGCGTGACGAAGCTGCTGACCTCATTAACGCCGGACAGGCCTACATTGCTTTCGTTACCGAATGTCAGGCCAATCGTTGGTTTGACTCGAAATGGTCCGGCCTGGACGCCTGTACCATCGGCAGCTTGGACTGACGCTGAAAGAGCAAGCAAAATGGATAAGCTGAGCGCTCGCATGAGGGAAACTCCGTTAGATTATGTTTAGTGAGTCTGTATGGTCGCAATGACCTAATCGTGAAAATACCTGAATAACCTAGCAATTGCCAGAGACTACCGCACGCAATCGGTAAAAATATGCGTTCATACAGCACGCTAGTCGCAGCAAGTTCAATCATTGTCGAGTTGCGTTCAGCTGAGTGCGCACTTGTTTCGCTAATTTTGGATCAGTTTGTTCGGCAATAGTCAACCAATGCTCCACCTCGATTGTGCGACGTGGATCACGCGATACCAGCTTGGCTAGATTGAGCTGAGCCGATACTATTCCGTAGTCTGCGGCTTTTTTATACCAGAGTTCGGCTTGCTGATAATTTGGTCGGCCGATATAGCCTTGCTCATAGAGTTCGCCTAGATTGTTGGCGCTGGCGAAATCGCCCTGGTTCACCGCCATCTCGAACAGTGCGGAAGCTTTAACAGCCAGCGCAGGCGCCGGCGGCGTTTCGGTAATTAGGTATGCAGCTAAGCCCGCCGTTTGAATTCGGCCAGCATCGACCGCTTGGCAAAAGTGTTTAATGCTGCATGCGCGATCTTGTTTGGCGTAGCAAAGCCTTCCGACAATTTCTGAAGCAGCAGGGTGTCCGGCATCTGCGCTGCGCTGCATCAGCTCAGTCGCTAACACCGGATTTTGAGATTGCGAGCAAATTGCCGCACGATACAAAAAGCCCGAAGTTTGTAAACCAGTGACGATGGCAAGCGAGCTGCAATCGGCTGCGCTCCAAATGGGTTTTTCGAGATGCTGAAGCTCAAGTGCTAGCCAATGTGCGCGCATGCTGCCCTTTTTTGCCTGCTGGCGCATTCGCCAGTGAGTATCACCAAGTTCTTTGTTGACGATGCTCCAATAGCCCTTTGCTACGTCAGCGCGATCAATTGATTGCCAAGCGAGCGCAGCTTCAATGGTTTGCAAAGTCATTTCTAGCAATTGATCGCGTAATTGTTCTTTGGATTCGGTTTGCGAATCAATTTGGCGTTTTTTGGCATTGATTAGGGTTCGCAAAGCCGTAAGTGATGGGAAATGCGTGCCAATTTCAGCCTGCCCTAAATCGCAGGTTAAAGGCTGTGAATTTTGTTGCGCACGTATTGCGGTTGGTGTCAGCAACACGGCTACGAACAAAAGGCCTACACCCAATGCAAATCCTGACGTGCTTGCAGTCGACCGCGATGGCGTCGGTGCATCAATCTTGCGCTCGCTTTTTTCGCGCGTCGGGTATTTTGCTGGTCGTGACGCATTAGATGCAGCCTTGTTCGCATCGGGCGCGAAGCGCGATAAGTACGCGAGCGCTAGGATGACAGTGAAAAGCGCCGCATTGGACGATATTCTTAAATTAAAGTCGGCAAAACTATGGATGACAATGGCAATTAGGCTAACCAGTGCGCCAAACGCCAAGCCCGACAGAAATCGACTCCTCCTGGAAGCCAGCGCCGATAGCGCGGCAAAGGCGCATACGCTCAACATGCTGATAAATATAGAAAAACCCAAAATTCCACGCTCCGCCAATAATTGAGCGACGTCATTGTGGGCATGATCATAGAAAAGCGCGGACATTTGGTTGCCGCGCTGGAGTGGAAAATTCGAGCGAAAGCCACCAGGCCCGACACCCAACAACGGTGCCTGCCACCACATTTTGAGCGTGTCGCGCGTCAAAATCGGCCGCTCTCGTTCTAAATCGATCGCATTTGCTGCGGATTGGGCGACGATTACGCCCGGCGCGGTAGCCGAAGATTCACGCTCGCGAGCTTCCACTCGTCCATTTGCTAAAGGCGCGTCGTTTGCTTGCAGCACGCTACGATCCAACTGCACACCCGCAATACGCTCGGCCAGTCGATCTGCGCCAAACCAGCCGCCAATAACAAGCAAATCAATCACAACAAGCGATAGCAAAAACCAAGGCAAAACTTTCGGACGTCGCTTCATAATCATCATCGCGATGGCACCAACAATAATAACCGCGCTAAAAAACGCAACATTGCCCATTCGAGATTGCGTAACGACTAGCGCAATCACCAACACAATAAGGGCAATGCGGATCTGTGATTTAGCTGACATGATAATGGCTAACCAATCCCGCAAAACTTGCCGCCAAGTTCGCTCGTCGTCGGTTGACAACCGCAATCCTGCAACCAAAAGGCCAATTCCTAGCCCGAGATGCATCTCTAAATAACCCGCAAAATGGTTTTTGTTGTAGAAAAAACCACTCGCTGCAATCGGGTTAAATACCCAATATTGCTGCGCTGCTCGAACTTCCGTCAAATGCAAGCCAGTTGCTATGCTGGCGTGAATGACTGCTATGACAAAAAGCGTGAGCACAGCGCGCTTTATTTTGGCCTTGCTGTCCAACACTAATACCGTGAGTAAAAACAACTGCACCAAATAGCAAGCTTGCGCAAATGCCAGCAGCGCCGCGCCATAGTCTTTCGTAAACGGACCCGCTTTTTCGCCGATTGGGAGCAAATAAAGCGCACTGCTCAACACCCAAGCGATGCCCAAATAGCAAAGCGGCGCTGCGCGGAAACCCATCGAAGGGTCGAGTTGCAAGGTGCGCAGTTTTTCTCGCAAGCCTTTCGCTTTAACAGCCCAAATTAGGCAAAGCGAACAAAGCACCATGGCCCATGGCCAAACCCAGGCGCGATTCCCGCCAAAGCTGGCAACCGGCAATACAACTATGGCTAGCCAGCCTAAAAACAGGCCGTTGTTTTGTCGCAACTGCACGCGCAACGCTCAGCTAGTACGCACAAGTGCGTCCTGCAAATCGCGCCCAAGCCATCGCTTGTGCCGTAATGCAAAGCCAACTCGGAAGTGATAGCCAAGCGCAATCAACATAAACACGGCAAAGCGCACGTATTCAGGTAGCGCCAGCGCATTCATTACCCACTCCAACAGGAGCAGCAGCGTTGCAGTGCCAAGCAGTAGTGCCAAACTAACGCCAACACCAAAACCTGCACGCTGCAAAAGGTGATGCACGTGTTCTTGATCGGCGTTGAACGGTGATTGCCCGCGCAGACCGCGCCGCAGCATCAGTGAAACTGTGTCAATAAGCGGTACCGCAAGTAAATACAGCGCGCTAACTGGCTGCAATAGTCCGCGCTCGCCCTGAGTAGTGTTAATCACGCACCACGCTAAAAGCAGTCCAATCGGCATACTGCCCGCATCACCAAAGAACATGCGCGCCTGTTTTTGCCAGGGTGTGCGCACGTTGACCAGCAAAAATGGAATCAGCGCGCAAACCGCAACCGCTGGCACAAAAGCCAAATCACCGGCGCCCGCACGGTAAAGCACGAAAATAAGCGCTGCAAACGCGAGCGAGGCTAAGCTACCCAAAAGCCCGTCCATGCCGTCAATCATATTGACGGCATTGATAACGCCGATGACGGCAAAAATCGTGAATGGCCAGGCCAAATTACCCAGTGCCAGTTGAACGCCAAACGTTGCGCCCAAGTTTTGAATCGGTCCGCTACCCTGAAAGGCGATAGCAACTGCAACCGCTTGCGCGCACAGCCTAAGCCAAGATGGCAGCGGTTTGCGATCATCAACCGCGCCAATAAAAACTAAAATCGCCATTGCTGTTAGCAAATATTGATGCGATGCGGTCGGCTGCGAAATCAAAATAGCAATCGCAAACCCAATAAACCACGCAACACCGCCGAGCGCCGGTACAGCAACACCGTGCGCTTTGCGCGCATCGGGGCGATCAAGCCAGCCAAACCGCGGCGCGTAGAGCAAAAAAGCGAGCATGAGAGCTGCCGAACATATTGCGGCGATGATTAGCGAGGGCATTTAGGCGCTTGATGTGATCGAGTTTGCATATTAAGCATCAGAATATGACAAGCGAACAAGCGAAAGCGCACGTTGCATGCGACAAACTGCGGAAACAGCCCAATATTTTGCAATTCAAATTGTTGCAGTTTCACCAGAGCTAATCGGCAAATGCGTGAAAACTTTGCGACATTTGCACTTTAAACCGAAAATCCAGAGTGAATCGCAACCACGCCGCCCACCAAATTGTGTGCGCTAACTTGCGCAAAACCTGCCGATTGCATCATTGAAGATAGGGCTGCTTGATTGGGGTGGCGCCTAATCGATTCAACTAAATATTGGTAACTGGCGCGATCTTTAGCGATCAATTGGCCCAGTCTTGGCAAAATCTGGAACGAATAAGCGTCATAAAATGGTTTTAATGCATTAACTTGAACTTCGGAAAACTCCAAAATCATCGCGCGCCCGCCAATTTTCAACACGCGATGCATTTCAGATAACGCGCGGGCTTTGTCGGTCACGTTGCGAAGCCCGAATGCGATGGTAACCAAATCAAAGCTCCGATCTGGAAATGGCAGCGCTTGCGCATCTATTTGCAGACAGTGAACCTGCGGACCCCAGCCTTCATCCAGCAAACGATCACGCCCGCATTCGAGCATTTGCGCATTGATGTCTGACAGCACTACCAGTCCAGATTTTCCTACCGCTTTGGCCGCCAATTTACTGATGTCGCCACTACCGCCGGCAAGATCGAGCACGCGTTGACCAGGCCGCAATTGCGATGTCGCAATAAAATGACGCTTCCAAAGCCGATGCAAGCCTAAGCTCATTACATCGTTCATCACATCATAGTTTCGCGCCACGGCGCTAAAAACGCCGCGCACAAGCGCCGCTTTTTGCGCGGGTGGCACTTCTTTAAAGCCGAAATCAGTGGTTTTTTCCATGGCTGCATCCTACTCAAGCGGCTGTGAGTTTATCATCGGGCCAGCGCGGCGCGGGAAAGACAAAATCCATGAACTTTTTTGAACACCAAGAGCACGCCCGCAGCATGACGCGCAAGCTGCTGTGGATGTTGGCGGCTTCGGTTATCGTGCTCATTGCGCTGGTCAATGTAACGCTTTCGCTAATTTTTGCACCGGAAGCAATCGCAAATCCTGCCAGTTGGATCGGCGTGGGTGCTGCGGTCTTGATTATTATTACGCTGGCCTGCGCCTATCGCATTGTTAGCCTGCGTGAAGGTGGCAAAGCCATCGCGATGGCAATGGGCGGCACGCAAATCAATCATCACCGCACCGATCCGCACTATCGCCGACTATTAAATGTGGTCGAAGAAATTGCAATTGCCTCGGGCGTGCCCTGCCCTGAGGTATTTGTGTTGGAAGATGAAGCCGGCATCAATGCCTTTGCCGCTGGCTATAGCATGAGTGACGCGGCAATTGGCGTAACGCGAGGCACGCTAACCCAGCTGTCGCGGGATGAGTTACAAGGTGTGATTGCGCATGAGTTTTCGCACATTTTAAACGGCGATATGCGGCTCAATATCCGCTTGGTTGCATTGCTGTTTGGCATTAGCGCGCTTGGCATTATTGGTAAAAAGATTTTAGAAGGCGCTGGGCGAAGCCGCAGCGAGGGTAATGCGCTAATTGTAGCTGGTCTAGCAATTTGGGCGCTGGGCAGCGCAGGGCTTTTGTGTGCGCGGCTTATCAAAGCAAAAGTGTCGAGAAGCCGGGAATTTTTGGCAGATGCCTCAGCCGTGCAATTTACCCGCTCAGCCAGCGGCATTGCCGGCGCGTTGAAGAAAATCGGCGGCTTAAGTGCGGGCAGTCAGCTGCACAATCACTCGGCAGAAGAGTACCGACATATGCTGTTTGGCTCCAACATAGATCACAGCAGCGTTTTTGACACACACCCGGATTTGACCGATCGAATTCGCCGGCTTGAGCCTGCGTTTATTGCCTCACAGTTTGAAAAAATTGCCAAATCTGCGGTAGCTAGACGATTTGATCAATCAAATGCCGAGCCCGCTTCGGCTGCGGCCATGCTTGGATTCGCATCGGTTGGCGCGCAATCAAGCGTAAATGGAATTACCGACCAGGCTTTTGTAAGCACTGTGCTCGCGCAGGTTGCCAGCCCTGAAGCGCCCCATATTGAGCGTGCTAAAGCAATTCGGCACGGCTTTGCGCCCGAGCTCAAGCGAGCCGCGCACCAGCTTGATGCGGTGTGTAGCTTGGTGCTTGCCTTGGCCATGTCGAAAAATGATGCAACCCGATCTCAACAAATTTCCATCGTTAGCGAGCGCTACGGTGACGCGGTGCTCGCCGAGCTAAAGGCGCTGCTGGTGTTCGTATTAGCGCTGCAAGCTGAGCTGCGCTTGCCGCTCGTCAGCCTGTGTTTTCCAACCCTCAAACTGAGGCCTGCTGACGATTTACGGCGTTTGTTTGACACGGTTGAGGCACTTGCGCTGTTAGATCAGCAACTGGATGTATTTGAGTACAGCCTGCTGCGGCTGCTGGCGCACAACACGCTTGATATGAAATCCGCAGATGCGCGTTTGGGCCGCAAACGCTTGCACGATTGCCCAAAGTCGGTGCAAGTTGTGCTCAGCGTTTTGGCGCAAGCGGGCCAGAGTAATGCGTTAGATCAAAGTGCAAGCGCCGCACAGCAAGCGCAGCACGCATTTGCACACGCGGCGGCGCAGTTGGAGATAGGCAAACACTTGCAGTTTGAAATCCCTAGTCAATGGCCAGAGGCCTTAGACCAAGCGTTGACGGAACTCAATCAGCTGCAAATTCACGCTAAACAGGCGCTGTTGAGCGCATTGATCGCCTGCACATTTTTTGATGAAGCGGCAAGCGCATCAGAATCAGAGCTACTTCGGGTGGTATGCGCAAGGTTGAATTGCCCGATGCCGCCGATTTTGACCTCGAACTTGTCAGAATCTGTTGCATAAACGTAGCAATCGGTTACTTCTATGCAATGCTTGCCGCAGTATCTTACCCAAGCAGATTTTTCAACCACCGGAGAAAGTTCATGGCCGTTTTTACCGTTCGATCAACCCTGTTCGCCGCGTTTGCCGTGCTTGGACTATCGGGTGCACTGGCCGCGCAAGACAAAACGGCTGCGCCTACGGATGCGCCGAAATTTTATCGAACTCCGCAAAGCGGGCAACCGTATGGTTCAGAGCCGCAAGGCCAAGGCGGGGAATATTTTGATTCCCGTAGCATGCGCTGGTTCACTGCCAACGGCCAGCCATGCACGTATTGCACCGAGCAAAACGGCTTTTTAGTGCCTCTGGATCAAATCAGTCAAAACCAAGACTTAAACCGCTACACCTTCCCGGATGGATTTTTCTTTTCACCCTACGAATTAGCGTGGTTTGATCGCGCCGGTGAATGCCTTCGCTGTGATCCTAGCACCGGGTTTTGGATTCCGGACGCGTTCGCCGAAAGCGCGGAATACCGCAAAGAGCGCCGCCGGTTTCAAAACTTGATGGCAGGCCCAGGAGCGCCGCAACAAGATGGCCGCCCAGCTAGCGCGCCGCGCGCTGGCTTCAATCAAGGCGCAGGCCCAGGCGCAGGTTTTGGGCAGGTGGCAGGCTTGCCCGCACGTTTTGATATAAGGCAGCTGCGCTGGGTAGATGCCAGTGGGCAGATTTGCCAAATATGTACGCCTGAAAATGGCTATTGGATTCCACCGCAATTCGCCAATGAACCTGAATTTCGCCAAGAACAGCAGCGTTACGCGAGTTTGATCGGCAGCATGCGCCGAGAATTGCCGCCACAGCCGCCACAGCCGCCACAGGCCGTCGAATGCAGCAGTAAAGATAATCGTTACACCCTGTGCCGAATTGACACCGCACGCGGCGTGGTTCTGGAACGTCAATTGTCGCGCTCGACGTGTACGCAAAACCAGACCTGGGGCTTTACCAGAGAAGGTATTTGGGTTGATCGCGGCTGCCGCGCGCGCTTTTTGATCAACCGTTAGCTAAGCTGCTTGATTAACCCAACTTACGACTGATAGATATGGCTGCACCCAAAAGACGCCGTCGACGTACTGCCAGCATTGCCACGCTGTTGGCGGGGGCCATTGGCGCGCTGGTAGTTCAGTGCGTTGGATTGAACCCAAGCCCAAAGCCACAGCAAAATCCAAATAAGCGCGCTGAAATCGAATTGAACGTACCCGCGCCGTTAAGCAAGGTGCCTTCCGAGAAGCAGTCAGAACTGCCTACCGATGCGTTTTACCAGCTGGTACTGACGATAGCGCCTGCGTTTTGCGAGTTAAATTCCGAGCATTCGCTTTGCAGCGCCGGCAAAACCAAGGCCAGTAGCTTGACGCTGCATGGGCTTTGGCCTGAGCGTTTACACGCAAAACGTGCGCCCGCCAATTGCAAAGGCATGGCGCTTGATACGGCGGCAACATTCGATGCGCGGCTCGCACGCTGGATGCCCGGGCCGGTAACCGGCGCACCGATGTATCAGTGGAACAAGCACGGCAGCTGTTCGGGGCTCAAACCGCTGCGCTATTTTGAGGCAGCGATCAACTGGGCCGAACGGGTTGAAAAAGCCGTGTTGCCGGCGCTTGATTCCGGGAAAGCACTATCGAGCGCCGATATTAAAGCGAGCGCCTCTTTGGCATGGCCGGCAAACGGCAATACCCCTGCGCTAGGCGCTGCCATGACGCTGCATTGCAAACGTATCAAAACGCCAAGCGGCACCAACGCTGATGCTCGGCAAGCCGCTGCGCACTTGTTGGAAATTCGGGTTTGCCTAAGTAGCGGCGCTGACTTTGCACCCGCGCAGCTGCTTGAATGCGCCGCGCTTGATCGCATCGATCAAGGCTGTGGCAAACAATTTTGGGTGGATTCTTAATTTATGAAGGCTGCCACTGCGCCCAGCAGCATACGCATTATTGCAGGCAGCCTACGTGGCTCGAGATTACCGGTGCAGGTCAGCGATGGGCTAAGGCCGACGCCAGATCGCGTGCGTGAAACGCTGTTCAATTGGTTAGGAAGCTCGCTGATTGATGCGAATGTATTGGACGCTTTTGCGGGCACTGGCGCACTGGGCATTGAAGCGCTGAGCCGAGGCGCAGCGTTCGTGGATTTCATTGAAATTAAACCGGCGCTCGCGCGCGCACTGCAAGGTGAGCTTATCCGACTAAAAATGGCGGAGCGCGCAAAGGTGCACTGTGTAGATGCACTGCAAGCGCTGCCGCAGCTTTGCAAAACGCGCGCACCTACGCTGGTCTTTGTTGACCCGCCGTTTGCGGCGGCGCTGCATCAGCCCGCGTTAGCCGCAATGCTGGCTTGTCTGGGTGATGCGGCTTTAATTTATCTGGAAGCTGCAAAAGGGCAAATGCCGACTTTGACACCGGGCTGGACTATCCAAAAGCATAGTTGTGCAGGGGCGGTCGAGTTCGCGCTTTGGCGTAGGCAGGCTGTCCATGCAAGCTAAAGCCTTGTATAGCGATCAACACATCGAACGCACCGCAATCCTGCGGGGTTTGTTGGTATCGATCGTCGCCATGCTTATTGTCGCAACCTTGCTATCGCTGCGCTATCAATCCGCCATCAAAACTTTGCAAACCGCGTTTGCCGCCGACGCCCTGAAGCACGTTGAGTTTTTGACAGCGGTGTTGGAGATTGACCGAAAAGCGAGCGCTTCGAATAACGTGCGCTCTTCGGCATTTAACGCGTTTCTTGCCAAGCAGCCTGAAGTTGGCGCGGCCTATTTGGTAGACACCGCGCAGAAAATCACTTTGCAAGCGTACGTATCGCAAAGCGCACTTACTCTTCCTGATCCATTAGATTGGCCAGGGCAAAATAGCGCCGTGGCGGTTGAAGGCAGCAAGCACTGGCTAGTACATTATCGTTCGCTTGAATTGCCGCCCGAACAAGGCCTTGTACTGTGGTTTTCGAATGCTGATTTTACACGCCGGCTGGGGCAAATTCGCGCAGGCTTTGGCTATGTAACTAGCGCTGCTTTGTTTGGCTCATTGTTTTTTGGGTTGGGCTGGTATCTGCTTAAAAAGCGCAGCCTGATGCAAATGCGTACCAAAGAGCAGCTTGAATACGCGCGCGACGCCTCGGAAAAAGCCAGCAGCGTGGCCCTGTTGGCGGCAGTTATTTCGCACGAATTTAGCCAGCACTTGACTATCATCAGCGGGCAGCTAGATTTAGCAGCGCTGACTGCAAACCCGCTGGTAAAAGCCGAGTTGGAATCGGCGCACACGGCGATTGCGGTCGCGAGTGATGCCATCGAGCAGCTGCGCGCGATTGCAGGCGCGCGCTTTAATACGCTGCGGCCGCATCGCTTAGTTGAGATCGCCGAGCAGGCCTGCACAAGGCTGCAAAGGCGCGGTTTGATTGATAAAGCGGTGTCAATTTCAGGAGATCCTCAGATAAACGCGCTGTGCGATGAAGCCAAAAGCAGCACCGCAGTGGCGCAGTTAGTACGTAACGCCCTAGAGGCTGGCGCCAATGCCAGCATCCATGTTGTGCAGGCGTTTGAAGACACCTCTGAACACCGATCCGTGTTTAATCAAGCGCACCAGCGAAGCGGCAGCGCCATCGTGGTAACAAACCCCGGCAACATCACACCGGCAGTTGCCGAACGGCTTGGCAAAGCGTTTTTTACCACCAAGGGCGGTGGACGTGGTTTAGGTTTGAGCGTCATTCAAGGCGTGCTCAAAACCAGCGGCGGCGCGCTGTTGTGGCGCAACCATGCAGGCAACACGGAGTTTGTTTTGCTGTTTGATGCGAATCCTAGAGGTGCAGTTCGAAGTTCGGTGCAGGCGGGAATTACCCTCTCCCCAACCCCTCTCCCATAAAGGGAGAGGGGCTAAAACAGCACCAACGCACCCATAAAGGGAGCGGGGCTAAAACAGCATCAACGCAACCGTAAAGGGAAATGGGCTAAATCCGGCATCTGATGCGGTAAGCTAAAATCGCCTTAGGTCTTCAATCAAAGCCCAAAAAGCTCCCCTCTCCCTTTATGGGAGAGGGGTTGGGGGAGAGGGTTGGTTAGCTACCAAACCAACCTAATGGCATTGCTACCCTTACCGTTTTGCCCCCTCAATTCGTATCCAATCGCCCCGCAAGCTGACTGCCAAATCGGCAAAAGTGGATTGGTAAACCGGCACAAACTCGCGCTCTTGCCCGGCCAACATGCCCGAGAATGCCGCGATACCGCCTGGCACTACCAGCGATTGCAACAATGGCGCCAACGACAAAAGCGGCAGTAGTAAAATATTGGCGAGCAATACATCACACGCGGGTGGATGCGCGGCAATATCTGATTGCACGACCAATCGATCCGCAACGCCGTTTCGTACTGCATTTTCACGCGTGGCGAGCAGCGCTTGCGGGTCGTTATCAATTGCAATTGCTGACGCCGCGCCCAATTTCAACGCCGCGACCGCCAAAATACCGCTGCCACAGCCAAAATCAATAACGCGTTTGCCTGTTAAATCTAAGCCATCCAGCCATTCCAAACACAGCGCCGTGGTTGGGTGCGTGCCGCTACCAAAGGCAAGCCCGGGATCAAGCCGGATATTGACCGCATCAGGCTCCGGCGGCATGTGCGTGGTTGGCACGATCCACAGCCTGCGGCCAAATTGCATGGGCGCAAAGTTATCCATCCAAGCGCGGGTCCAGTCTTTATCGTCCAACATGGCGAATTTGGCGCTGCGAAGCACGTATTCTGGAATGCGCCCATCTAGCGCTGCCAGCAAATCAATTTGATCAGTATCGGCATCAAACAGCGCGGTCAAACACAAATCTGGCCAGAGCGGCATTTCACCCACGCCGGGTTCGAATATCGGAACGTCTTCAGCATCTAGCAGCGTAATCGCCAAGCTGTTTTGCGCTTCTAGTGCGGCTTCTACTTCGGGCTGTTCACTGGATTTCAGGCGCAAATGCAGCTCTAAAAACGGCATGTTAGCGTGGGCTCACAGCTGCGCTAATTTGCGCTAGTGCCGCGTCATCTAGCTTCAAACCGATCGCGAGTGAGTTCAAATGCGCTTGCTCGGCTAGGGTATCGGCGGTAATTGCCAACATGGAGGCGGCATACACTTCGCGTTGCAAGCCTTCGCGAGTGCCGGCGATGATTTGCGGCAAAGGCGCAGGTGCGCCCAGCTCAGCCAGTAGAAATTTCTGCGTTTCAGGGCTCAAGCCTGCGCTCATGGCGCGCTCTAAAATCTGGCTGCGCTCTTGCATATCAATTTGACCATCGGCATTGGCGGCGGAAATCATCGCGCGGATTAAATGCGCGGCGTCGGCTTCGCGCTGATCTGATGGCACAGCCTGAGTCTGTGCAGGCATCAATACGGCAGTTTGCTCCGGCGCGGCTATTGCAGGTGCCTGGCCGGTGCCCATAAATGGCGGCGGCATTGCAGCAGCTGGCAACGGTGGCGGTGCGGCAGCAGCAGTTTCAGTACCCTTTTCTTTGAAGTGTTCGAACGCGGCCCAGGCAATGCCAAGTGCGCCAACGCCGAGCGCACCTTTGCTCAAACCCCCGCCAATACCGCCATTAATTGCGCCCAAGCCCGAGCCAATGCCTGAGCCAAAAGAATCGCTGCGGCCACGCGTAGCCTTGCTTACACCACCACTCAACATTTGGCCCAAGAGCCGTTCGACGTCAAACATCGCCTTTCTCGCAAAAAATAAATGAGCGCTACGATAGCTTGGCTAAGCGAAAAAAGTGTAAAAAAACCCTAGAGATTGCGAGTCACAAAAGCAGAATCGTCATCATTTATGTATTTTTATAGTGAATTTTACTCTCAAAGTGTGCGCTGTTCCGCATTTTAAAAAATGCTGCACTGCAGCTTGATTGATAGAGAGTGAACGCTTATGGTGCGCGCCGTCACGCAAGTTCACAGGGTCGTGACGCAGTTCGGCGATGTTGCCGGCTATTGGATGCTTGGGAAATTCGCAGGGAGTGCGTATTAGGTGATAGTAGCGGTGGCGACGTTTATAACTAGAGGCCTTTTGGCTTCGAGCTGCATGTGGCTACTCATTGCCTCGGTAGGTTGCGCAACATCGACGCCTGCTGACCATCAGGTTGAAACGGTGAGCGCAACGGAACCCGCAGTGCCGCTTGTGCCTGCGCCTGCGCGCTTTGCCGACGAACCGACGCGCAGCGCCATCAAACATACGCTTACAACCGGCAAGCCGATCAATGTGGTCAATGAATTTGGTGAAGTGCGGGTTCGATTTGGCGGCTTTAGCCATGTGCTTGAAGCTACCGCCGTTGCGCAGGCACCGATTGGTAGTCTGATGCCGGTCATGCAGTTCGATGAAGCAAGCGCCACGCTAACCGCAAAGCTGCCACCGATAGCACCTGGTAATGGTGGAATACTGCCGTTGGCTGAAGGTCAGCGCATTGACATCACGCTATTCGTGCCAGAAACGCACGACCTTGCCATTCGCACGCTGCGCGGTTTGGTTGAAGTGCGTGGCCTTCGTGCGAATTTGCAAGTGCGATCAGAATCAGGCGATTTGTTAGTACGCGGTATTACTGGCGCATTGGATATTGAAACTGGCAGCGGGCTGATCGAAGCCGCGTTTGCTGATCAAGCGATTCCAGCGGCGCAGCGCGTCGTCACAAGCACCGGCGCAATTAGCGTTTCTTTTGGCCCCGCCTACGATGCGGCGTTGAGCCTTGCAACCTCAGGCTTGTTTGCCACCGAATATAGTTTGAACGTGACGCCGCTGCCCGGCGCCGAACCGAATAAATCTGCCAGCGTAACCTTAGGGCGCGGCGTAAACCCCATTGAAATCCGCAGTAAACGCGGCGACGTAAGGCTTTTTCGAAGGCCCACTTTTACCGATGCCAATCCTTAATTAGCTAGCTTACTAATTTGCTAATTAGGGGACTCGCATTCTCATCTACAGCACTATCAAATGATTGGAGTTTCAGAACCATGTTGAAACAGCTTTGCGCGGTTACTACTTTACTGCTAGCCGTAAGCGCCCTAACAAGCCTAACTGCCAGCGCGCAGTCCAGCGACTCATTGAATACCGAAAAAGGCGAACCGGTCACTCCGGTCGAATTTTCAGGCGACATTCGCAATTTGCCAGTGCTGCCTGAGTGGCGCCCGGGTGATCCGATCACTGAAACCGGCAAGCGCCAATTCTATCCGCTAGATGACAAACGCCCGGCCGCACCCAGCGATTGGATTACCGCGCCCGATTTGCTCAGCGATCGTCAGCAAGATTTTGAAATCATGCAGGGCCTGCGCAATGATTCAAACGCCACCCGTGATAGCGAACGCGTAACGATTAGCAACGGCGGTACCGGCGTATTTCCGGGTGATCCAGTCGTCGATGTATCCCCGAACTACGTGCTGTATGGCGTCAACGGTGGCAGTTCAATTGGCACCAGCTTCACCGTGTATGACAAAGCCGGTACCAAATTAGCGGGCCCGACTAGCTTTAAATCTTTGGCGCCTGCAGGTGATCCGTGCGGCAGTTCGCGCTCTGACCCCATTATCCACTTTGATCGCTTAGCGAATCGCTGGTTTATGTTGGAAATGGGGGGTGCGAACACCACTTATCGGCTTTGCACGTACGTGTCAAAAACCGAAAACCCAATCACTGGTGGCTGGAATTTTTACGGCTTTGCAACCCCTGCGCTTCCAGATTATCCAAAGTGCTCGGTGTGGCCGAATGCCTATGTGTGCGGTGATAATGAATCCGGCGCTGGTGCCAAGGTCTATGCGTTTGACCGCGCCAATATGCTCGCTGGCACGACCGCGCGCGCAGCGCAGCGTTTCACCAGCATTCCCAAGCTCGCTGGCTACGGCTTTCAAGCCGTTCTACCCGCCACCTTTATGGGCACAGCTAGCAATGCACCGCCTGCAAACGCGCCTGTGATTTTGGCGCGCCATAACGACGATGAAGCCCACGCCGGTGCCAGCGCTGACACCACGAAAGATTTTATTGATTTGTTCTCGCTCAATATTGACTGGAACAGCCCGGCCAATAGCGGTGTGACCACGTTGGCGAAGATCAACGTTACCGAATTCAATAGCTGGTTCCGCGATTATTCGAGCTTTGATACGGTGCCACAGCCCGGCTCTGCTTCGATGCTCGATCCGATTCGCGAAGTATTGCTGAACTCATTGACCTATCGTAACTTAGGAACCTATCAGTCCATTGTCGGCAACTTTGCCACCAACCAAAATGCTGCACGCTCTGGCACCGTTGTCGATTCTGGTTTGCGCTGGTTTGAACTGCAAAACACCGGTAGCGGCTGGACGCTGCGCCAAGAAGGCACCTACAGCCCAGCCGATGGTGCCACGCACCACTTGCTCGGCACCATCGCGAGCGACAAAGTCGGCAACATTGGCTTTGGCTTCAACGTATCGAAAACCTCGGCGCCGACCGTCCAGCCTAGCCTGCGCTATTCGGGCCGATTGGCAACCGACAGTTTAGGCGTTATGACGCAAGCAGAAACCGAAGTAGCCACCGGAACGAGCGCGGAAACCTCAGGGCGTTGGGGCGATTACTACCAGATGGCGGTTGACCCAAGCGATGACTGCACCTTCTGGTTTACCGGCATGTATCGTCCAAGCGGCAGCTGGGCTACGCGCATCCAAAGCTTTAAGTTTGCTAATTGCGGCGGCACACCCGTCACGACGTATAGCGTCAGCGGCAGCGTTACCACCAGCGCAGGTGCAGGTGTTTCCGGCGTTACCGTGGCAACCAGCGGCAGCAGCGCCAGCACCAGCAGCACAGGTAGCTACAGCATCGCGAATCTGGCCAACGGTAGCTACACGCTCACGCCCAGCAAATCCGGCTGCAGCTTTAGCCCAGCGAATCGCAGCGTCAGTGTCGCTAGTGCCAATGTAACTGGGCAAAACTTCACCGCTACTTGCACCGCCAGCCAGCCGGTTGAGCGCTTAGTCAATGGCAACTTTGACTCCATTACTACCAGCACCAATACCGCAGCCGATGGTTCGTGGGCTCGCAGCGCATTTACCGGTACCAGCTTCAACACACTAGTCGCCGGGCAAACCAATGCACAAAGCGGCGGATCGTATGCGCTGCTCGGGGTCAATAACACCTCTGGCCAATCAGTCACTAGCGCAGCGACGCCAATCTCTGCTAGCGCGACTACCGCAACGCTGAGCTTCTACACGTCCATCACCACCTCAGAAACCACTACCAGCACCGCATATGACAAGCTTTTTGTCGAGCTGATTGACGCATCCAACAATAGCGTACTTGCTACTTTGACGACGCTTTCGAATCTCAATAAAACCGCCAGCGCCAGCACCTATGTGCAGCGCAACTTCAACGTTTTGGCTTACAAAGGCAAAAGCGTCAAAGTGCGATTGCGCGCGACCATGGATGGTTCACTCACCACAAGCTTCCGTGTTGATACCACCAGCCTAATCGCTGACTAGGCGAATGCGTTAAGCGATTGAATAGTAAACGGAGCCTTCGGGCTCCGTTTTTACATGGATGATCTGAAACGGAGCGATCGAGCTTCGGTTTTCATGGATGACTTTTTTGGGGCAACGGCCCGCACTCGCGCTGTGTAATAATCCGGGTTTATTTTGCTGCGGCTTTACTTTGACTCACTTTTACGACCGAGCGCTGCTCGATACCCGCAAGCGAAATTATGGCCAGCACTGAGCGGCGCGGCCTGCGGCAAATTATCAAGGCGCTGGGCTATTCTTGGCAGGGCTTGAAAGCCGCCTGGATTCACGAAGCTTCGTTTCGGCTAGAAGCGCAGCTTGCTGCAGTTTTGGTGCCTATCGCGCTGATTTTCGGCGCTAACGGCGTTGAGAGAGCGCTGCTTTCGGGCACGGTTTTGCTGGTGCCCGCGATGGAGCTAATGAATGGCGGGCTAGAAGCGATCGTTGATAAAACCACACCTGAGCAGCATTCCTTAGCCGGGCGCGCCAAGGATATGGGCTCTGCTGCGGTGTTTATTTGTATGCTTATCTGCGCATTAACTTGGCTGAGTATTTTTTTAGCCCGTCTTTGATTCAAGGAAATATTCAATAATGGATTTAATGTTAACCGAGTGGATTATTCCACTTATTACCCTAGCGACGTTAGAAATTGTACTGGGCATCGATAACCTGGTTTTTTTAGCGATTGTTACGGCAAGACTACCTGAGGCGCAGCGCCCAATTGCGCGGAAATACGGTATTGCGCTAGCTTGCATTACGCGCATACTTTTGCTGCTTTCGCTGGCGTGGTTTGCTAGAAAAACTGAAGATATTTTCTGGCATTTTTCAATTCGCGATTTAATTTTGATTTTAGGCGGTTTATTTTTGCTGGTTAAAGCCGCGATGGAAATCAACAACGAAATCAAGGGCGTCAGCGAACAAGCGGGCGGCAAAGCGGCCACCACTTTTGGCAGCGCGATCGCTCAAATTGCGGTCATAGATATTGTGTTTTCACTGGATAGCGTGATCACCGCGATTGGCTTGGTCAAGAATGTGCCGGTAATGGTGATTGCGATTTTGTGCGCCGTTGCGGTCATGCTGCTCGCCAGCGAATTTGTAGCCCGCATCATCGAAGAAAACCCAACGATCAAGATGCTCGCATTGGCATTTTTGTTGTTGGTCGGAGCGGTTTTAGTGCTCGGCGGTTTTGATATCGAAATTCCAAAGGGCTATCTTTACACTGCAATGGCGTTTTCAGCCATCGTTGAATGCTTGAACTTGATCGCCAGAAAACGGCGCAGTTTGGTAACAGATGGCGAGTAACGCGGCGCAATTCAAATTGCAGCCGGCTATTTCCGATCCACCTTCAATAAATCGGCCAAACGCTGTTGAAATGTGCTGATGTTCGAATCGCTTACCAGCACGCGTTTGGCTGCCGCTTGAAATTCACTTTTCGATTTTAATTCTGCGAGTGCGCGAATAACAAATACTTTCACTGGCGCAGTCGCAAGTTTTAAATCAAATGGCAATTCCGGCCGCGCTGCGATGACATAAATCAAGTCGTCTAAATCGCTGTTTTTGACATAGTTATTAAGCCCGAGCGCTTGGAACGCCTCAATCTTAATGGCTAGAAAAAACGCCGGATTGATTAGCTTAAGTTTTTCACCATCAAGCGGATAGCGACGTGGGTTTTGAAACGCTTCTTGGGTGAACCTGGATTCGAAGGCGTGGAACTGCTTATTGACGTTCAACACGTTGAGTTCAAGCGGCCCGAAAATCCAACGGCCCCTGGCATTTTCACGTGCGTTATCGAGCATGACTTCCATCAGCCCGGCTTGCCTTAACTCAATTCCGAGTGAACTCAATGCCAGATCGTTTTCGGTATTGACGATTAAATCGAGTGAATTAGGCGGCACACGACCAATTTCTGCATCGGTTGCCAGCAGTGCGCACGCGCAGCCGCCCAAATAAACGACTTTTTCTTGCAGCGGTTTTAGCGTGTTAACAAGCGCTTGGCACAGTTTTAATTCAGCGTTTTCGATCAAGGTGATGGTTCCAAATAGATTATTTCGAGATGACCAAATAAACGTTTTTGATCAGTGTCAGTCCTCAGTAAACAATTTCTCAAACCCCATATCATTCGTCAATGTACACAGAACGTTTGCGGAGCCTGGGTTCCCGCCTTCGCGGGAATGACGACGAGGATTGATGCTGATCAAGTAACTTTTAATTCGGCTCAGATTCTTTTAACTCTACGCCCAAGCTGCGCAATTTTCGATAAAGGTGCGTGCGCTCAACATCAACAATGCGCGCTAATTTGCCTACGCTGCCGCCTGCAAGTTTAAGGTGATATAGCAAATACGCGCGCTCGAACTGTTCACGCGCTTCGCGCAGTGGCTGAGTTAAATCAATGGCTAGCTCATTCACGCCGCTTGGCTTCTCTGCAATAAACGGCGATAGCGCATGCTCGACTTCGCTGTGCTCAATTTCTGAGCCTTCGCCCATAATTAAAAGCCGCTGCAGCAAATTTTTAAGCTCGCGTAAATTGCCTGACCAGCTGTGCTGGCGCAAGCGATTCAGCGCGGCAACTGTCAGCTTGCGATATGGCAAGCCTTCTTCAGCCGCCAGCGCTTCCGCCAAACTTCTCGCTAACTCGGGAATATCTTCTGGACGATCCTTTAGCGGCACCGTGCGCAGCGGCACCACGTTCAAGGCGTAATACAAATCTTCGCGAAAGCGGCGCTGGCGCACTTCAAGTTCCAGCGGCTTTGAACTCGCTGCCATCACGCGCACATCTAATGCCACTGGTGCCTGCCCACCAATGCGGGTGATAGCGCGCTGGCTGAGCACGCCGACCAGCTTGAGCTGCAATTCGCTGTCCAATTCGGCAACTTCGTCTAAAAACAGCGTGCCACCCTGCGCGCGCTCAATCAAACCATAGCGCAGCTCGCCCTCTTCGCTGCCAAACAGCTCGCGCGCGGCGGTTTCACGGCCAATGCTGCCTGGCGTTACCACCACAAACGGCGCATCGGCGCGCTGGCTTTTGCTGTGTAAGTAGCGCGCTAATTGAGCCTTTCCAGTGCCGGCTTCGCCTTCGATCAACACCCAAGCATCGTGCGCCGCGACTTTGTCGGCGCGCGCACGCAACTCCTGCATGGCTTTGCTGGCGCCTTTGGGCTCAATGCTCGGTTCTGCTTTGGGCCTAAGCCGCTGATTTTCTTGCTTGAGCGCATAAGCTTCGACCGCGCGTTCAATGGTAATCAGCAGCTTGGCTAAGGAAATCGGCTTTTCGATAAAATCATAAGCGCCTAGCCTGGTTGCTTCAACCGCAGTTTCGACCGTGCCGTGGCCGCTCATCATGATTACTGGCGCATCTAAATCACCCGCGACGCTCCATTCTTTCAACAGGCTGATACCGTCCATATCCGGCATCCAAACGTCCAGCAAAATCACGTCGGCGCGCTGTTGCCGAAGCGATTGCTTGGCGGCGGCGGCATTTTCTGCGACGCGAACTTTATAGCCTTCGTCTTGCAAAATATCAGCCACAAGCTCGCGAATTGCGGGCTCGTCGTCTACCACTAGAATGTGTTTTGCCATAGCAATTCTTAGAAAAAATTCCAGCCCGATGCTAACCCCTATCGAGGTCAAGGGGCGCACTTTGTGTCGCAAATGGGCGCAAATGTGCCGAAAATTCGTTTGCTGTTGGAAGTTTCGATGTCTGCGGCCGTTAAAAACGCGCTGAGTGACGTCCCAAATCAGTGCGCGCCGCGTTAAGCTTGCCGGATGACAAAAGTGATCGCAATTACCAACCAAAAAGGCGGCGTCGGGAAAACCACGACCTGCGTAAACCTTGCTTCCGCACTAGCCTCTATTAATCAGCGCGTTTTGCTGATTGATTTTGACCCGCAGGGGCACGCGACCATGGGCTCGGGCGTCGATAAGCGCACGATTAAGCCAAACGGCTGCGAAGTGCTGCTGGATGAAGTAAAGCTCATCGATGCGCTGATTGACTTGCCGCATGGCTACAAATTGCTACCCGGCAATGGCGATTTAACCGCCGCCGAAGTGCAGCTAATGCCTCAGCCCGGCCGGGAAATTCGCCTCAAACGCCAGCTTGAAGCGGTGCGCGCCGATTTTGACTACGTGCTGATCGACTGCCCGCCCTCGCTCGGCGTGCTGACGCTCAACGCCTTGGCGGCGGCGGATTCGGTGCTCATTCCGATCCAGTGCGAATTTTATGCGCTCGATGGCTTAACCCAGCTGCTCGACACCATCAAAGCCGTGCGCGCCACAGTGAATGCGAATTTGCAGTTAGAGGGTCTACTGCGCACGATGTTTGATCCGCGCAATAATTTGGGCTCTGACGTATCCAATCAACTGGAAAAACATTTTGGCGATAAAGTATTTCGCGCCGTGGTGCCCAGAAATGTGCGTTTGGCTGAAGCACCCAGCCATGGACAGCCGATTATTCAATACGATAAAAGCTCACGCGGGGCCGCGGCTTATTTAGCGCTTGCGGAAGAGTTAGTAGCGCGCAAACCGCCCGCTAAGCCTGCCGCGAAGACGCGTGCTAAAGCGCGCAGCGAGTGAGCCTATCAATGGGCACTTTTTGCGCACCCAAGCTGAGCCAATTCTAAGAATCAAGAGAACAACATGACTAAAAAACGTGGATTAGGACGCGGTCTAGATGCCTTACTGGGCGATGCACTGGCCAGCGCGCAAACCGAAGCGGACCGCCAATCTGGAACCAGTGAGATTGCGATTGAGCTGATCCAACCTGGCAAATCGCAGCCGCGCACGCATTTTGCGCAAGATAAGCTGGCGGAACTGGCCGCATCGATTAAAGCGCAAGGCTTGGTGCAGCCGATTGTGGTGCGCAGTATTGAAAATGGCCGGTTCGAGCTGATTGCCGGAGAGCGCCGCTGGCGCGCGGCGCAATTGGCGGAACTGCGGCATATTCCGGCGGTGATTCGCAATGTGTCTGATCAAGCAGCGGTGGCGATTGCGTTGATTGAAAACATCCAGCGCGAAGATTTAAGCCCGGTAGAAGAAGCGCAGGCATTAAAGCGCTTGATCGATGAGTACGATCTAACGCATCAAAGTGCGGCCGATGCGGTTGGGCGCTCACGCGTGGCAGTTAGCAATTTGCTGCGTTTGCTGGAATTAGCACCGGGCGTGCGGCAATTGCTTGATGAAGGCGCCATTGAAATGGGCCACGCACGCGCATTGTTGAGCCTAGAGCCCGGCAAACAGCTGCTGCTAGCGAAAGAAGCGGTTGCCAAGCAGTGGACTGTGCGGGAAATTGAAGCGCAAGTGCGTGAGGCGCTAAAACCACCCGCTGCGATCAAAACTGCGCCGAAAAAGGACGCCAATATTGATGCGTTAGCGCGCAGCTTGTCAGAAAAACTCGGCGCTGCGGTTGCCATTGAGCACGCGCGCGGCAAAGGCAAGCTGATCGTGCGCTACAGCAGCTTGGACGAGCTGGATGGCATTTTGGCGCGCATTCGCTAATGCTAGTCGGTAAACGCATTCTGTTAGGGATTAGCGGTGGCATCGCGGCTTACAAGTGCTGCGATTTAGTACGGCGCTTGCGCGAAAACGGCGCAGAAGTTCAAGTTGTAATGACCGAAAACGCGGCCCATTTCGTGACTGCGACCAGCTTGCAAGCGCTTAGTGGCAGGCCGGTGCGTCAAAGTTTGTGGGACGAATCCGCCGAAGCGGCCATGAGCCATATTGAGCTGGCGCGCTGGGCTGAGGTGTTGCTGATCGCGCCGGCTAGCGCGGATTTGCTGGCGAAATTGGCACACGGCTTGGCTGGTGATCTGCTTACCACGCTGTGTTTGGCGAGCTCGGCAAAGCTCGTGATCGCACCGGCGATGAATCAGCAAATGTGGGCGCACTCGGCTACTCAGGGCAATTTAGCGCTACTAAACACGCGCGGTGCGCTGCAAATTGGGCCAAATTCGGGCGATCAAGCCTGCGGTGACGTCGGTTTTGGGCGCATGGCCGAAGTGTTGGAAATCGTTAATGCGGTGCAAAATGCATTCACTATTAAGCCAAGGCCGCTCGCAGGTAAAAACATCTGGATCACCGCCGGACCTACCCGTGAAGCGCTTGATCCGGTGCGCTTTATCAGCAATTTAAGCTCCGGGAAAATGGGCTTTGCATTGGCGAGCGCGGCAGAGGAACTCGGCGCGAACGTAACATTGGTGGCCGGCCCAGTCTCGCTTGAAACCCCCAAAGGCGTGCGCCGAATTGACGTCGACTCCGCAATCGAGATGCAAAGCGCCATGCAGCCTGCACTGATAGCAGCGGACTGGATCATCGCTGCCGCTGCGGTAGCGGATTACCGCGCTAGCGCGATAGCGCCGCAGAAAATCAAAAAAACCGAGACGAATTTAAGCTTTACCCTAGTCAAAAACCCCGACATCATCGGCGAATTGGCGCAAAAACGCGCTGAATTTCCGCGATCTACCGATAATCCGCTGTTGTTAGTTGGGTTCGCCGCTGAAACTCAAGATGTGCTGGCACAAGCCGAGCAAAAACGCGTTCGCAAGCAATTGGACTTCATTTTGGCGAATCAAGTGGGCGCGGGCCTAGGTATGGAAACGCCGGATAACGAGCTGTGGCTGCTTGGCCCAGGTCAGCTGCAAGTACATTTTCCACGCGACGATAAACTTAAGCTGGCACGCGCGGTGCTTTTAAAGCTGGTGGAAGTTGCGCAGGGTGATTTGAGTGGATGAACGAACAGTCGATTTTGCTGGCAGCTTGAACCCCACCTCGTCATCCCCGCGAAAGCGGGGGTGTCAAAAATTTATTCCAGCTTTAAAAGCACCAAAACATGCGCATTTTTACACTACCCAGCACACTGAAGTTCGGTGAGCCTGGGTTCCCGCCTGCGCGGGAATGACGATAAGGCACTCGAATGTTTTTGCAGTAGTAACGATGTTTTCAGTTGATCATGCAGTTGTTTAAGTTGAACGCGCAGTCGAATTTGCGGGCACCTCAGCCCCACCTCGTCATCCCCGCGAAGGCGGGGATCCATTACAGGTGTCAAACTCGCTCGAAATCAAAATGCACCAAAACATTCGCAATTTTTAACTGAGCAGCACACTGAAAGCTCGGTGAGCCTGGATTCCCGCCTTCGCGGGAATGACGATATAGAATTGCTGAGCCTGCGCGGGAATGACGATATAGAATTGCTGAGGCTTAGCGGAAATGACGATATAAAATTGGATCGAAAACCACATGCTTGATGTAGAACTCAAAATACTTGACCCCCGACTTGGCAACACTTGGCCACTACCAAGCTACGCCACTGAAGCCAGCGCAGGCTTAGACATGCGCGCCTGCTTGGATGCGGATATCACGCTTGCTCCAGGGGAAACCCGCATGATTTCAGCAGGCATCTCGATTTATTTGGCGGATGCGAACTACGCCGCCATACTGCTGCCGCGCTCTGGTTTGGGCGCCAAAGGCTTGGTACTTGGTAATTTGGTTGGTCTAATAGATGCGGATTATCAAGGCCCACTTATTATGGCCTGTTGGAACCGCAGCACCGAAATGATCGCGATTGCGCCGGGTGATCGGATTGCACAACTGATTATTGTGCCGATTGCGCGCACGCAATTTAAGGTAGTCGAACAATTTGCTGCCAGTGAACGCGGTTCCGGTGGCTACGGACACACAGGATTGCGCTAAGCTTCACCTGATTCGCAAGTTCCCTCATTTTTGCAGCACCATCATTGAACCGGTAACCCTAGCATGGCCAAGAAAACGACTACCGTTGGAGATTTAGCGCGCATTGCCGCAGCAGGGCCTTCGGCCGCGCCTGCGGCAAGCAACTTTGACGCCAAAAAGATTGTCTTTGCGCTGCTGGTTGGATTAACGCTAGCAGCTGCAGCGGCGCTGGGTTTGCAAAGCCTTACCGCGTTGAAAGCGGCAATGAATAGCGGCAGCGCACAGGCGAGCGCGAAAACACTGGCGGAGAATTTTGGCGCGGAAATTAGCGCGGTGCAAAAAAAGCTCGATGCCGTAGTGAATGGCAAAGCCGCGTTTGAGTTAGCCTCGCAAATTGAAGGCTTTGATCAAGCAAACGCCAATGCCACCATGTTGGCGCAGCTCGAGGGCGCAACCGACGTTGAGCTACTGCGCGGCGCCGACGTTAATTCGGCGCTTGGCAATCGCTTTGCACAGTTTGGCTATGCCAAGCTGGACTTGTTACTGGAAGCCCAGCGCACCGGCAAACGCGCTGATGCGCAGCTGCATATGGAGCCTAATAAGAGCTTTAGTTTAGTCGTTGCAGAGCCAATTATTCGCGCCGAAGTTGTGCTCGGATTTTTACTGGCAAAATTCCCCTGCAACTCGGTTAAAGCGCTCGCTTCGCTTAATCCCGATGGTTTTGTCGATTTGCAACAGCGCGGCATGAGCGCGGCAGCGTCGGTGCAGCGGGCTGGTTCTGCGGGGCCGATCAGCGGCACTTTGCCAATTCCAAACAGCCGACTTTCGGTTGGCTGGGGCACGCAAGATCCATTCAAATTTTTCGGCATGGAAGGCTGGCTAGCGCCGCTTTTAGCCACGCTGGGTGCTTTGGTAGTACTGGGCGGATTATTTTTTCTGCGCTCCAGGCCGCAGCTATTTGGGGATGTGGCGCAAAGGTTTCAGCGCAAAGAAGCCGACGTCAAACAAAGCGATGCGCGTCCAACGAACGCCAAGCAAGATTCACGGCTTTCCGATGCTACCGCAGCCAAATTGCAGCTGGTGGCCTCCGAAGAAAAGGCCGCCGCGCTTGAGAGAGCAGAAGAAAATTTTGCCGCAGGCGATGGCAAACCCAGAGCACCGAATGTACCGATCGACCCGTCGATCTTCCGGGCTTATGACATTCGCGGCATAGTCGGTGCGGGCTTGACTGAGGAAGTGGTCGAGCTGATCGGCCGCGCACTCGGCACTGAAGTGCTAGCGATTGGCCGCAGTGAGATGATCGTCGCAAGGGACGGTCGGCTTTCAGGACCATCGCTATCTAGCGCGCTAATTCGCGGGCTGCGCGGCACCGGTTGTGATGTGATCGATATTGGCGCTGTGCCGACGCCGGTGCTGTACTTTGCCACACATCATTTAGAAACCGGCTGCGGCGTCATGCTGACCGGCTCGCACAACCCGCCCGATTACAACGGCCTAAAAATGGTCATCAACGGTGAAACGCTGGCGGAAGAATCGATCCAGGCGCTGTATCGACGCATCAGCAGCAGCGATTTTCAATCCGGCAAAGGCAATCTGCGAGCCAGTGATGTCACGGAAGCGTATGTGGATCGCATTAGCGCCGATATTCAGCTGGAAAATCCGCTGCGCGTGGTGATTGATGCGGGTAACGGCATTGCTGGCATGATTGCGCCGAAATTGCTGCAATCGATCGGCTGCGAAGTTGAAGAACTATATTGCGAAGTCGATGGCAATTTTCCTAACCATCACCCTGACCCAAGCGAGCCAAAAAATCTGCGCGATTTGATGGTCGTAGTCAAGCAAGTCAACGCTGATATCGGGCTGGCCTTTGATGGCGATGGTGATCGCTTAGGCGTGGTCACCAGAAGCGGCAAAATCATCTATCCAGATCGTATGTTGATGCTGTTCGCGCAAGATGTGCTGAGCCGCTGCCCGGGTGCCAGCATTATTTTTGATGTCAAATGCACCGGCGCCTTGAATAATTCGATTCGCGCGGCCGGCGGCGTACCGATTATGTGGAAGACCGGGCATTCGCTGATTAAGAAAAAAATGCGCGAAACCGGCGCAGAGCTAGCCGGTGAAATGAGCGGGCATTTCTTCTTCAAAGAGCGCTGGCTCGGCTTTGATGATGGCATGTATGCGGCTTGTCGACTGGTGGAAATTCTGGCAGCCAGTGGCATGGACCTTGATGAGCTGTTTGATGACATTCCAAACGCGATCAGCACTCCCGAGCTGAAAATTCAGATGCAAGAAGGCGAGCACTATCGCTATATCGATAAGTTCATCAAGAAAGCCAAGTTTGACGACGCCCGGATCAATCTGATTGATGGCGTACGCGCCGACTTTGATGATGGCTGGGGCTTGGTGCGCTGCTCCAACACGACTCCTTGCTTGGTGCTGCGCTTTGAAGGCCAAACTGAGGCGGCGCTTAGGCGCATCCAAGCACTGTTTCGCGCCCAGTTACTTGCATTGGATGCCAAGTTAGAGCTGCCGTTCTAGCATGGCGCTGTATCGCTATTTTGAGCATGTGCCCCAACTTGGTAGCCGGGTTTATGTAGCCCCTGAAGCGATGATTCTGGGGCAGATTACGCTCGCCGATGACGTCAGCATTTGGCCGTTCGTAGCGGCGCGCGGCGATGTCAATCAGATTCACATCGGCGCGCGCACGAATATTCAAGACAACACCGTGCTGCATGTAACGCACGATGGCGAATATACCGCTGGCGGCGTGCCGCTAATCATCGGCTCAGATGTAACCATCGGGCACGGCGCAATTTTGCACGCCTGCCAGATTGGGGATGCCTGCTTAATCGGCATGGGCGCAACCGTGCTGGATCGAGCAGTGGTCGGCCAGCACTGCATGTTAGGTGCGGGCAGCGTGTTGACGCCGGGCAAGATTATGCTGCCGGGCAGTTTATGGATCGGCAACCCGGCTAAATACGCGCGCGATTTGAAACCTGCAGAAATTGAGATGCTGTATTACTCAGCGCGCAATTACGTCAAGCTCAAGGATGGTTTTTTGAGCGGCGCTGTCAGCAAGGTTGTTGAATAAGTGGGTGCCGAATAACATGGGTGCCGACTAACGCATGCGCTGCACGCTAGAGCGCTTTAAAAATGGCGCGGCGATCATTGATCGTGAGCTCACTGATGATTCGCTTGATCATTTGTTCGAGCCGCCATGCGACGCCCGCAAAAGCCTAGCGCGCGGGCGCGGGCAAGCCTGGCAAATACAGGGCGGCTTTGGCACTGCTGCGCTGCGGCACTACACGCGAGGTGGTTTATTGGCTCCGATCATGGGCGATTGCTACTGGTTTGCTGGCGCCGAGCGAACCCGCGCATTTGCCGAATTTCGCCTGCTCCAGCAAGTGTGTATCTGGCAGCTGCCCGCACCGCAGCCAATAGCCGCGCGCTTTGTGCGAAGCGGGCTGATCTATCGCGCTGATTTATTGACCGCCTGGCTGCCAGGCGCTCGGCCGCTATCAGATTTCGTTGCCAAAGCCGATGCAGCGTTGTTTACTGAGGTCGGCAGCACGATTGCCCGCTTTCACGCGCTCGGCGTCGATCATGCCGATTTAAATGCGCACAATGTCATCGTGACCGATAAGGGCGTCGCGCTATTGGATTTTGATCGCAGCGTGATTCGCAAGTTAAATAGATCAACCCAAGGTTTGTTGGTCAGCACGAATTTGCAGCGGCTCAAGCGCTCACTGACCAAGCTCGGTTTCGCAGCGCGTGAGGATTTCGATGCAAAACTTTGGCCGGCGTTGGAAAATGCGCATCAGGACATGCTTGTAAAATGAGCACGGCGCCGATTGTGAGCAAGCTAACACTGCATTTTCTAGGCACCGGCAGCGGTAGCTCGGTCACGCTCGGCTCAGCTGCTGCAGTGCTGGAATCGGATGGTAAGCCGCTGCTGATGATTGACTGCGGGCCGAGCGCACCGGCTGCTTTTCGAGCCAGCTATACCGGCAGCGCAATGCCTGCGATCTACATTACCCACGCGCATTTTGATCATATTGGCGGGTTGGAAACCCTGTTTTATCAGCTGGCGTTTACCGCTCAGCGAGTCAAGCTGTTTGTGCCAGTCACACTGATTGCCACGCTGCATGCGCGCATGGCAGAGTTTCCAGGATTGGCCGAAGGCGGCATGAATTTCTGGGATGTGTTTCAGCTCATTCCGGTTGGCGCGCAGTTCTACTATTGCGGACTGACGTTCAACAGCTTTGCCGTACGCCACCACGCGCCGCTAAGCGCTTTCGGCTTGGCACTCGCTGGAAGCTTCGTCTACAGCGGCGATACCCGGCCGATTCCTGAGCTATTCGCGCACTTTGGCGCAGGCTTTGAAGCGCTATTTCACGATTGCAGTTTGCGCAGCAATCCATCGCACACCGGCGCTGATGATCTAGCGCGCGAATATGAAAATCACCTGCGCGCGCGCATGTGGGTTTATCATCAGCACGACGCCGCTGAGGCCGATGCCATTGCCGCATTGGGCTTTAGCGTTTTGCGCGCGGGTAGCAGAGTTCCGCTGCCTGGAATTGGGCCAGTTGGAATAGAACCCGTCTAGATGCACGCGCTAAACGATCAATTTGGCCGGGCGCTGGCTGATTTGCGCATCTCGTTGATTGATCGCTGCAATTTCCGCTGCCCCTATTGCATGCCGGAAGCGGACTATCCGCAAGGGTTCGGAATGCCGAGCAGCGCGCGCTTGAGCTTTGCTGAAATAGTCCGCTTAGCACGCTGCTTCCATCAACTTGGCGTGCGTAAATTTCGCTTGACTGGTGGTGAGCCGCTGCTGCGTAAAGATTTGCCGGAACTAGTTGCCGCATTAAAATCATTAGGTAGCGAAGTGGTATTAACGACCAATGCTAGCCTATTAGCAGCGCACGCGCAGGCGCTCAAACAGGCTGGGTTAGCTCGGCTGACGATTAGTCTAGATAGTTTGGATCCAGAACGCTTTGCTCGCATGAGCGGCGGGCGCGGCAAACTAGCTGACGTGCTTGCCGGCATTGCTGCTGCTGAAAACGCCGGTTTCGTGCAGATCAAATTTAACTGCGTGGTGCAGCGCGGGCAAAATGAGGCAGACGTGCTGGCGCTAGCCTCGCACTTTCGCCATAGCGGCCATATCGTGCGCTTTATTGAGTACATGGACGTCGGTAATTGCAACGGCTGGCAGCAAGAAGCGGTGGTCAGTTCCGCTGAAATCATCAACTTAATCCAGCCGCATTTTGCACTGACGAAAATGCCCGCACGCGAAGCATCTGAAACCGCGCAGCGCTATCAGTTTGACGATGGCAGCGGCGAAATTGGCATCATTGCGTCGATCAGCCAACCGTTTTGCGGCAGCTGCACGCGCGCGCGAATCTCTGCTGACGGTCAGCTGTATTTGTGCCTGTTTAGCAGTAACGGATTCGATTTGAAAGCGCTGCTGCGCGATGGCATAAGCACCGATGCCGATATTCAAGGGCGCATTCAAACTATCTGGCGTGCGCGCACCGATCGCTACAGCGCAAACCGCGCAAGCACACTCGTTCCGACGAACGCTAAAAATGGCGCGTCTCTCGATTCAATAAAACCGAATAAAAAGCGCATTGAAATGTATCAAATTGGCGGCTAAGTCATGAACTCCACAAACCCGCGCCATGCGCTTAGCCACGTCGATGCATCCGGCAATCCGGCGATGGTTGATATCAGCGAAAAGCCGGCTAGTCGGCGTAGCGCTACTGCAGCGGCAACCGTTTTAATGCCAGCCGATGCCATGCAGCACTTGCGCGAAAACGGCTTTATGGGCGGCAAGAACGGCGGCAAAGGCTCGATTGTCCACACCGCCATCATTGCCGGCGTGCAGGCCGCCAAACGCACCAGCGAGCTAATTCCTTTTTGCCATTTGATTGCGCTACAAGCCTGCGATATTTCCATCACGCCCAATGCCAGCGGCTTTGTTATCGAATGCACCTGCCGCTGCAGCGCCCAAACCGGCGTCGAAATGGAAGCGCTCACCGGCGCTACTGCGGCCGCGCTCTGTATCTACGATATGTGCAAAGCGCTCAGCTTCGACATCAGCATCACCGATATTCGCCTGCTGCAAAAATCCGGCGGCAAATCCGACTACGGTAGTCAACCATGAGCATCACCATCCAAGTCCAACTATTCGCTGAGCTGGCAGAAGTAGCAAAGCAAGCGGAGTTTAGCTACCTAACGAGCGCGGCCAACGTGTCTGAGCTCTACGGCGAACTTCAAACGCAATTCAAATTTCGGTTTCCGCAAAGCGCACTTAAAGCCGCGCGTAATGGTGAGTTTACGGCTTGGGATCAAGTGATTGCGGAGCAAGATCAGATTGGGTTTTTGCCGCCTTTTAGTGGAGGCTGAAGCATGAGCGAAAACCCGGTTTTACTTATTGCGCCACCCGCTGGCTGTATTGGCAGCTTGGAAGCGATCTTTTGGCTCGGCAAAGCCGCGAAGGCTGGGGTGAGAAAGTAGTTGAGCGGCGTCGCATTCTGCCAAACCCTCGTATCGCCAAACTAAACGCGCTGCAAACAAATGCGTTGATTTTTCACATTTGCCGTTAGCATAGCAAACCCCAAACGGAGCTTCGCAATGATTCAATCGGCTATTTCCTATAAAAAATCAGCAATCGTAGTGGCTTTAGCGCTGTGCGCATTTTTACCGCTTAACTTGGCCGCGAAATCATTTAGCGGCGTTGGCACTAAAGCCAACTACGCTTGCCAAGCCGGCGAAGCTATTTCAATTGAAGGCACGTCGCAAGTCATCAATCTAACTGGCCCATGCGGCAGTTTGGTAGTCAGCGGCGTTAGCGCCGTTGTTAGCGTGCAGCAGGTGGAGTCCATCGCACTTGAAGGCTACAGCAATCAAATTCGCTATGGCTCAAACGCTATGGGCACGGCGCCAAAAATTGATAGCAGCGGCGTATCTTCCTCAGCAAAAGCAGATGCATCGCTGAGAATCGTAAAAGCTGCTGCTGAAGCGAGCGCAGCGGCTTCATCCAAAACACCGGGCGCTGCAATTGCTTCTTTAGAGAATTGCGCAGCAACCCGCACCATTGAAGGCGTTAGCAATGGACAGTCAATCGCTTGCAGCGCCGGTGAGCGCATCATGATTTCGGGCGTTTCGATTACCACGCAAGTGTCGGGCAACTGCGCGGCGGTGTGCGTGGACGGTACGAGTAACACCGTGACCATCGCAGGCGATGCGCTATCGGTTTTCGTCGAAGGCACCAGCAATAATGTACGCGCCGAGCGCATGGACGCGATTACCGTGAGCGGTATGAGCAACATCGTTTCTTGGCGTAGCAGCGGCTATCCCAAAGGCCCCAAAATTAGCAATGATGGCTTAGCAAACTCGCTGTCTAAACGTCAGTAAACTAACGTTCCCTGCCAGCCGCACGCTCATTAGGTGCGGTTGTTTTTATTTGCGTGTCTGTTTATTGACCCTCGATCCAGCCATCACGCAACTTTATTTCTCTACCCGCGCGCGCAGCGTGTTTGGCGTTATGGGTGACTTGCAAAATAGTGCTGCCTGCAAGGTTAAGCTCACACAGCAAATCCATTATTTTCTCGCCTTGATCCGAATGCAGTGCGCCGGTGGGTTCGTCGGCCAGTAAAACGCTTGGGCGCGTGATCAGTGCGCGCGCCACCGCGACTTGCTGCTGCTGCCCGCCAGAAAGCTGCCGCGGATACAAATCTTTTTTGCCTACGATGCTAAAACGATCCAACATATCGGCAACCCGCGCAGCGCGCTCAGGCGCGCTAATGCCGCGATAGCCAAGCGGCAAATCAAGGTTCTCGGCTACCGTTAAATCATCCAGCAGATGGTAGTGCTGAAAAATGAAACCGATATGCTCGCGCTTTAGCGCATCGCGGCGCTTTGCCGTTGCGTTATGTAGCGCCTCGCCTGCCAAGTGAAAATCGCCTTTCCAGCTAGAATCCAGCAGGCCCAAGATGTTCAGCAAGCTGGTTTTACCCGAACCTGACGGCCCAGTAATAGAAACAAATTCGCCCCGTTGAATGCTTAAGTTGATATTGCGCAATACGAAATGAGTGCCGCTCGCCAATGGGTAGCTTTTTTCTATATTGCGCAGTTCGATAAGGGTGTCGATTGTCATTTAAGCGCCAGCTTGGTTTGAATTGTTGCGCTATGCAAGAAATTTGCCAGAGCTAGATGCCGTCAGATCAAGCATCTAGTCGCTAGCGTTGTTGCGATTTTAGTTTGTCTTGCTCAGAAACGAACTTTGGGATCGGCAAGCAATCGATTGACTCAGTTTCGAGCAGCTCTGCTCGTCGCCAAGCAAGCTACCGCACCGCCACACTTTCCTGTAAATGCTCGATCAGTAGGCGAACTCGCTTTGGCATCATGCGATTAGGGTAAAGCAAATGCGCGTCGATCAGCGGCGCCTGCCAATCCGGCAGCACCCGAATCAATCTGCCATTAGCCAGCGCGCTTGCCGCTAATAGATCGGGCAACAGCCCAATGCCCGCGCCCGCAATGACGAGTTGCATCAGCAGGGCAAGGGAGTTGACTTGCAGCTGGCCGCGCACGTATTGGGTGTGCTTGATGCTGGGGTTATCGATGGATTGCACAGTCAGGCTGTCGTGCGTGTCCCTTGCGAATCGAACCAGCCGAGTGCGTTCAAGATCGTCAATTGTCTGCGGCAGCGGCCACTGCTTGGGAAACTTGGGGCTGGCGAAAAAACTGCGAGTTAGCGTCATCAGCTTGCGGGAAATCAGTCGATCATCTTGTAGCTCACCGATTCGAATGGCTAAATCAAAGCCCTCATCAATTAAGTTGACGAGCCTGGGGGAAAGATCCATCAAAATCGTAATATCTGGATATTGCTGCGAAAAACTGGCAATCGGTTCCGCTAAGAAAAACCCGGCAAATTCAGCGGTGGCCGAAACGCGTATCGGCCCGCGCAAATCACTTGCGAGTGCCGATACATCTGCGCTTGCCGCTTTTACATCGTCAAGCAAGCGCGCGGCGGCGGCAAAGTATTGTTCCCCAAGCGCAGTCAGCTTAAAACGCCGCGCTGAGCGCTCAATTAAGCGTGCACCAATTTCCTGCTCAAGCGCGCTGAGGCGGCGGCTTACGGTGGCGGCTGGCATGCCGAGCTGCGCTGCGCCTTTGGTTACCGCGCCCGCTTGCACCACGGCGGCATAAAGCCGAATGTCGTTCAAATCCTTAAACATGGCGCAAGATTCCAGCTAGATTCCAAAAATGGAATTATAGATTCAATTGCAACGGATTGAATGCTTGTAACAGAAGGTCAATATCCTTGGGCGTTGTTCGAATTTAATCGAATTAGATATTGAGGCCTTTTGACATGCAAACATTGTCCGTGCAGACATTGAATCGCCCTGGTTTTCATGCGGATGGGCTGCGCGCGGATGATGTAGTGATCGACCCTTTTCTAATGATTGATCACTTTAAGATGAGCCAGCCGGTGTTCGGCGCGCATCCGCATGCTGGGTTTTCGGCCGTCACCTATATGTTTGACGATGCCGAAACCGGCTTTCAAAATCACGATTCGCTCGGTGATCGCTCAATTATTCGCCCGGGGGATGCGCATTGGTCCATCGCCGGACGCGGCATCGTGCACGATGAAGTGCCGGTTGAAATCGGCAAGGTTGCACACGGCCTGCAGCTATTTGTCAATCTGGCAGCCGCAGATGAACTTATGCCGGCACGATCGCTGCATTTCCTGCGTGAGGACATGCCGAAGTTTGAGCAAGCGCACGGTGCGAAGGTCAAACTAGGGTTTGGCCGCTATGACGACGGGCTAGTCAGCCATCAATTGGGCGCGCTGCCGACTGAAGTTGCGCTGTTTGATGTAAGCCTCGCGCAAGGCGCGCGCTTTAGCTATCCGGCGCAACCGGGGCTTACCATGCTGCTGATTCCGATATCGGGCACACTGATCGTGGGTGGTGCGCCATTAAACGGTGCGGCGGCCCTGGATCAAGCGGCAGTTGACATCACAACGCACGCTGATACCGCTCACTTTGTTCTGCTGCTAGGCACGCCGTTAAAGGAGCTCGTTGCTCGGCGCGGCCCGTTTGCGCTCAGCACTTTGACACGTTTAAACCAAGCGGTGGAAGATTTTCAGCAAGGCAAAATGGGTACGATTTAATCGTATTCAAAATCACTTGTAGACATGTTTTATTTAGTGAATCAGTAAACTAAGGTAACGCTTGCCATACGTTTAACCGTTCGAACAAATCGCCCAGCGCGGTTATCCATCATGAAAATTCAGGAATTCAATATGCGCCGTACGCCACTAACCGCTTTACTACTCACGCCACTGCTTTTCGCCGCATTACTTGCCGCCTGCTCCAAGCCGGCCGGCCCGGATGCTGGCCAAGGCGGCGGTGGCCCACCGCCGGCGGATGTCAGCGTGGCGCAGGTTGTCACCCGTGAAATTACTGAGTGGGATGAATTTATTGGCCGGGTAGAAGCGAAGGAAACGATCGAGCTGCGCCCGCGTGTGGGCGGCTACTTGAAAGCGGTGCATTTTGAAGAAGGTGGACCGGTTAGAAAAGGCCAGCTGCTATTTACCATTGATGATCGCGAATATCGCGCAGCAGTGGAAACCGCAGCCGCGAATGTGGCGCGCGCGCAAACCAGAGTTGAACTTGCTGGCGGCGAGCTAGCGCGTTCGAACAAGCTGTTGGCTGCAAGAGCGGTAAGCCAAGAAGAATTCGCCACTCGTAAAGGTGAGCTAGCCCAGGCCAATGCCGATGTGCGCACTGCAAAAGCGCAGCTGACGCAAGCAAATTTGAATCTGGAATTTACCCGCATCGAAAGTCCGATTGATGGCCGAATCGGACTAGCTATGCAGCGCCCCGGCAACTTGTTAGCGCCCGGCACCAGCATTTTAGGCACGGTGGTGTCGATGGACCCGATGTACGTCTATTTTGAAGGCGATGAGCGCACCTATTTAAAGTATCAAGATATGGCGCGCGGCGGCGAGCGGCCAAGTTCTAGAGAAGTGCAAAATCCGGTGCGTATGGGCTTAGCAAACGAGCAGGGCTACCCGCATGAAGGCTATATGGATATGGTCGATAACCAACTCAATCCACAAACCGGTTCCATTCGTGCGCGTGCCGTGTTCGATAACAAAGATGGCGTGTTTACCCCCGGATTGTTTGCGCGTATCCAGCTGTTGGGTAGTGGTAAACGCCAGGCCATGTTGATTCACGATCAAGCCGTGTTGACCGATCAAGATCGAAAATATGTGTTTGTTATCGATGCAAAAGGGCTGGCGGAGCGCAAAGATATCGTGCTGGGCGCAAGCGTTGACGGCCTGCGAATTGTTAGCTCTGGTTTGGTAGGTACCGAACAGGTGGTGATTAATGGCATGCGCAAGATTTACTTTCCGGGCATGCCGGTGAAAGGCATGGTTGTGCCGATGAACGAGCCGAACATGCCAGCGCCCGCACCGGCCGCACCGGCCGAACCGGTCGCAGCGCCAGAAAAGCAGGGCTAATCGATGAAGCGTGAATTCTCCAGAGTATTTATCGAACGCCCGATATTGGCGGCCGTGCTATCCATATTGATTTTCGTTGCTGGCTTGCTGGCTATCCCGAATCTTCCCATTAGTGAGTATCCAGAGGTTTCGCCGCCGACCATTCAAGTCACGGCAATCTATCCGGGCGCGAACCCCAAAGCCATTGCTGAAACAGTCGCGGCGCCTTTAGAGGAGGCGATCAACGGCGCAGAAAACATGATTTACATGAAGTCAGCCGCATCCAGCGATGGCACGTTAATTCTGACGATCTCTTTTAAGCTTGGCGCGGATATTGATCTTGCTGCGGTGCAAGTGCAAAACCGCGTTGCGCAGGCGCTGCCGCGATTGCCAGAGGCCGTCCGCCAGCTGGGCGTAACGACGGTCAAATCCTCACCCAATATTACGATGGTGGTGCATATCACGTCGCCCAAAGGCACCCACGATGGGCTCTATTTGTCGAATTTTGCTACGTTGAAAATACGTGATGAATTGGCGCGGTTAGGTGGCGTTGGCAGCGCGCAGATTTTTGGCGCGGGCACCTACGCCATGCGGGTGTGGATTGATCCGGACAAAGCCGCCGCGCGCAGCCTTACCGCGCAGGATATTATCGGCGCGATTCGCGAGCAAAACGTGCAAGTGTCAGCCGGGTCATTAAATGCGTCGCCGCAGCCTACGGGTGCCAGCGTACAGCTGTTGGTCAACGCGCAAGGGCGTTTAACAACGCCTGCGGAATTTGCCGCAGTGGTATTAAAAACCGGTGCTGATGGTGCTATTACCCGGCTTGGCGATGTTGCACGGGTTGAGCTGGGTTCCAACACCTATTCCTTTGATTCCTTGCTCAATAACAAACCGGCCGCAGCGGTGGTGATCTTTCAATCGCCCGGCGCAAATTCAATTGCACTCTCTGATGCGGTGCGGGAAAAAATGAAGCTACTTGCCAAATCATTCCCTGAGGGCGTGAGCTGGGAAGTCGCATACGACCCCACCGTATTTGTACGTAAGTCGGTTGACTCGGTTATCACCACATTGCTAGAAGCAGTAGCGCTGGTAGTGCTGGTGGTAGTGGTGTTTTTGCAAACCTGGCGCGCGTCGATTATTCCGCTTTTAGCGGTGCCAGTGTCGATTGTGGGCACGTTTGCGGCACTGCTGCTGTTGGGCTATTCGATTAATGTCCTTACTTTATTTGGTTTGGTGCTCGCGATAGGAATCGTAGTTGACGATGCTATCGTGGTGGTCGAAAACGTCGAACGCCATATTGAAGAAGGCATGACACCCAAAGAAGCCGCGTTCAAAGCCATGCGTGAGGTGACCGGCCCAATCATTGCTATCACTTTAGTGTTAGTCGCAGTGTTTGTGCCGATTGCTTTTATCGACGGCGTTACCGGGCAGTTTTACCGGCAGTTCGCCGTTACGATTGCCGTTTCGGTCGTCATTTCCGCCTTTAATTCCTTGACGCTTTCCCCAGCGCTGGCCGCAACTTTACTGCAACCGCATGGCGCGCCGAAAGATGCCTTAGCGCGTGGCATTGAAAGGTTTTTCGGCGGGTTCTTTAGCTGGTTCAATCGCATGTTTAAGCGCCGCAGTGACCGCTATTCTGAAGGCATTGGCGGCACCATTCGCCGCGCGCCGCGATTGATGCTGGTTTATGGCGTATTGGCGGTACTCGCGTTTGTTAGTTTTAAACTGGTGCCGAGCGGCTTTATTCCAACGCAAGATAAGCAGTATTTATTTGCAGTTTTGCAACTGCCTGAAGGTGCCACTTTAGAGCGCACGCGCGCATCCATGATTCGGATGGGCGAGATTTCACTGGCTACCCCAGGCGTTGCGGATGTCGTGCAATTTCCGGGCTTAAACGGCGCGCATTTTGTGAGTACGCCGAATGTGGGGGTTATGTTTGTCGGTCTTGATGAAGCGTCCAAACTACCCAAGCCCGCAGAAGCGATTGCGAATGATTTATCGATGGCGTTTGGCTCTATCCAGGCGGGCGGTGCATTTGCTTTTATGCCCCCGCCGGTATTTGGCTATGGCAATGCCGCCGGCGTGGAAGCGTTTGTGCAAGACCGCGGACAGATTGGCTATGGTGAGCTTAATAACCAAACCCAAAACTTACTCAATACGCTGCGCGGCATGCCAGAGTTTTCACCCTATTCAATCTTCTCTGGATTCCAATCTAATGTTCCGCAAATGGATACGATTGTTGACCGAGATAAAGTCAAACTCTCTGGCCTGCGCTTGACTGATGTGTTTGAAACCCTGCAAGTTTATCTGGGCTCGGCGTACGTTAATGACATGAATCTTTTTGGCAAAACCTACGCCGTCTACGCGCAGGCCGATGCCTCATTTCGCGATCAAGCTGAAGATGTCGCACGCATGAAAGTGCGCAACGCACAGGGTGAGATGGTTGATTTGGGCACGGTCGTCAAACTAGTACCAAGCTTCGGGCCCGATCCGGTCGTGCGCTACAACGGTTACCCGGCTGCTGATTTTGGTGCCGGGCCGAGCTCTCCGAGCGTCTCTGCCGCGCAAACGGTCGCTGCGGTTACCAAAGCCGCAGCCGCTGTGTTACCGCAGGGCATGAACGTGGAATACACCGGACTAACCTATCAGCAAGTCAATCAAAGCAATGCGAGTTTGCTGATTTTCCCGCTGTGTATTTTGCTCGTCTATTTGGTACTAGCAGCGCTCTATGAAAGCTGGCTGCTGCCGTTTAGCGTGATTCTAATTGTGCCCATGTGTTTGCTGTCAGCAGTTGGCGGTATTTGGCTGCTCAACTCGGCGAAAGGGCTTTACTTTGGCGCATCGATTGCCGCCGGTTGGATTCCGCCGCCGCCGATGTCAACCCCTCCGACATTTATTGATTTGAATATTTTTACTCAAATCGGCTTGATCGTACTCATGGGTTTGGCTTGTAAAAACGCGATCCTGATTGTCGAGTTCGCGCGCGAGCTAGAGCATCGCGGACTTAAGATTTCCGAGGCTGCGCAAGAAGCATGTAGGCTGCGCTTGCGCCCAATTTTGATGACGAGTTTTGCGTTTATCATGGGTGTGATGCCGCTGATGCTTGCAAGTGGCGCTGGCGCGGAAGTTCGGCAAGTCATGGGCTTTACCGTGTTTGCTGGCATGTTGGGCGTCACGTTCTTTGGCCTGTATTTCACGCCGGTGTTCTACGTGTTTATCCGAAAAGTGTTGCAAAAAAGCGCGCCACTGCCAAATCACGATGCGCCGATCAGCCTTGCCGAAATCACAAATCAGTCGACTAAAGTGGAGGCGCATCATGGTTAAGTTACTCACCGCTTCAATCACGATAGTGTTTGCACTCAGCGCTTGCACGGTTGGCCCAAAATACGCACAGCCCAAAATTGACGTGCCAAAGCAGTTCGATCAAGCGTTCGAGGCGGCGAGCAATCCGCTCAGCACCCGAACTTTCCAAGCGTTTGAATCGGCGCCGTTGGACACGCTGATCGCCAGCGCGCTGCAAAACAATACCAGCATCGCGCAGGCCTTAGCTCGGCTTGATGAAGCGAGGGCGATTCGCGGGCTGACCAAATATAGTTTGTTTCCTACTGTAACGGCAAATGCAGAACAAACCCGGCAGCGCGCGTCCAACCAAGATCCGCAAGCGCCGCCGAGTTTGGGCGTGTCAGAAAGCGTGGATGTGGGCGCGGACGTGATTTGGGAAATTGATTTGTTTGGCAGCTTGCGCAATCAAAGCTTGGCGGTTCGGCTGCGCGCGCAGGCCGCTGAATCCGCATTCAACGATGTCAAGCGGGTGATCGTCGCGGAAGTGGCGCAGGCGTTTTTTGCGGCTATTGGCGCGCGGGAACGGCTTGCTATCACGCAGCGCAATTTGGTCAACTTGGAAGAAAATGAGCGTATCGCGAACGCACTGGTTGACGCCGGGCGCGGCACTGATTTGGATCTGTCACGTGCGAAATCGCTGCGCTTGAGCATCGCCGGCCAGATGCCTCAGCAGCAAGCCGAACTGGTGCGCCAGGAGCTGCGCCTAGCGACGTTGACTGCCCAATCGGTATTGACCGTGCGCGCGCAGCTTGCCAAGCAAGATTCGTTTCCTGCGCTGACCCAATTGGTCGGCACCGGCACGCCAGCGGATTGGCTAAAACGCCGCCCTGATATCCAAACGGCGGAGCTTAATTTGCGCGCTGCACTACGCGATGTAGGCGCTCAGCAAGCCGAGTATTTTCCAAAGCTAACGCTACTCGGCGGTTTTGGTTCGGTTGCTAATTCTACTAGTGACGTGTTTGGTTCTGGCACTAGTCGCTGGCGCTTTGGCCCGAGTATTAGCTGGCAATTCCTTAATTTCGGCAGGGTTGGACAGTTCCTGCAAGCGGAGCAAGCGCAGGCGCGCGGGTTTGAGGCGGCTTACCAAGAATCCGTGCTGCGCGCGCTTGAAGAAGTAGAAGGCGCTTTAGCGAATTTTCGCGCGGCGCAGGAATCAACGATCGCGCTGACGGGTGCAGCTGCCGAGGCGGAAAATGCGCGGCGATTAGCGCAGCTGCGCTTTGACGCCGGTGCCAGCGATTTTCTAGTCGTACTGGATGCGCAGCGGCAAAAGCTGAGCTTGGACGATCAACTAATTCAAGCGCAAACCGCTAGGGCAAGCGCCATGGCGGTATTGTATAAAGCGTTGGCGGGGGATTATTTGCAGGCTGCTGCTCCTACACAGTGACTAAGCTGCCATGACGAAACGTGTCGCGCAAACAGAGCGCCTGCTGATCCGCCAATTCAAGCTGGCCGATGCTGATTTTTTAGTGCTGCTTTTGAATCAGCCAAGCTTTTTGAGGTATATCGGCGATCGTGAGGTACGCAACATTGCCGACGCGCAAGCCTACTTGCACGCGGGGCCATTAGCCAGCTACGCGCAGCATGGTCATGGGCTCAATGCTGTAGTTTTGAAAGCCACCGGAGCGTTAATTGGCATGTGCGGCGTACTCAAGCGCGATACGCTGCCAGAGCCTGATTTAGGCTACGCATTTTTGCCGGAATTTACCGGTGCAGGCTACGCTTTTGAGGCTGCGAAAGCGTGTATGCGGCATGCTAAACAGGCACTTCAAATCCCAGCGCTGCTTGCGATTGTTCAGGCTGATAATAGTGCTTCAATAAAATTGCTAATGAAGTTGGGGTTTGCCAAGCAAGTTGCCGAGCCGCCACTCTTGCGGTTTAGCGTGCAAATGTAATCTCGAGTGACTCACTCTCTGCCATTTGCAAATATAACATCAGGATTAGCCACACTAAAACGCAGCTCATCATGGTGCCAGCCAAAGGTCAGCCCTACCCCTTAGATCGATCCTTCAAAAGCGTACCCGTGCAATTGGCGTTTCCACATCGGCAGGCCCAGATTTTTTTCATGCGCGCGGTGTGGCGTTGGCCAAGCGTGATGCCATAGTTGAAGCTTAGCTCTTCACCGGAGGCGATATCGCGCAGGCTTTCGATCCAGAGCCGATCTTTGGCTTTATCGCCATTTTTATCGACGTACACCAACGCTTCGCAGCTGGGGCTGCAGCTGTGGTTGATCCAACGCGCGGAATTGCCGCCGCGATTGGCGTCGACAAGATAATGCTCGTTTAGGGTAAATAAAAAGGTGTGCCCGGTATCGGTGTTGTCGCCGTAAAGCTCGGCGGCTTCGTCGGTGCTGATGCGTAAGCCTTTGTATTCGATGATTTTCGTGCCGGCGGGCAAATCTTGCGCGGCGAACACGCCATTGCCGTGAATTAGCGAGCGCTTTACGACGACTTTGCGACTAGAGGCGGCTTCGGATTTTTTGGCGGCGGCTGCTTCATTCGCGAGTGATTTTGCGTTTGACTTGGTGGTAGGTTTTTGGCTGGTCATGAGCGGATGCTTTTAAATGCTGTTGAGAAAGTGCGCGATGGCGGGGCCGAAATTTTCCATATCGACCAAAAACGCGTCATGGCCTTGCAGTGAAGCCATAGCGTGGAACTCAACCTGAGTGCCGGCTCGTTTGAGTGCGCGCGCTAGTTCTTGCTGCTGGGCGAGTGGAAATAAAATGTCGCTTGCTACGCCGAGCACCAGCGCGCGCTGGAATTTTAGTCGGGCATAGGCCGACTCAATCGACTCGCCATCCCCGTGCTCGGCCAAGTCAAACCAATCCATCGCGCGCGATAGGTAAATATAGCTACATGGATCAAAGCTGCCGGTCCAGCGATCGGCGTGGCCTTGCAAGTAGCGCTCGACTTCAAACTCGGTGTCGAACGCCTGTTTAGATGGATTACGTACCCGCTGCCTAGAAAAGCGCACCCGCCATTCGTCCGCCGAGCGGTAGCTAATTACGCCTAGTTTGCGCGCCAAACCCATGCCGCCGACTTCGGTCGCGCTGGCGTAATGGCCCTGCTTAAAGTTCGGGTCCGCCAGCACCATTTGCCGCTGCAGGCTGCGAATGCCAATCGCGAAAGGCTCGGCGTAGGCCGCGCTGGAAACCAAAATGGCGTGTTTTGCCGAACCGGGTGCCAATGCCGCATGCGCCAGCACGCCCATGCCGCCCATCGAACAGCCAATCGCGACTTCCACTTGGCGTATTCCCAAATGCGCCAAGAGTGCCAAATTCGCAGCTGCAATGTCTTCTACACACAGCTCAGGGAAATCCATCCGATACGGCTGGTTTTCTGTGCCCGGCACGATTGAGGCAGGCCCGGTCGAGCCTTTGCAAGAGCCCAGCGAGTTCACACACACGACAAACCAGCGCTGCGTATCAATCGGTTTACCCGCGCCAAGCATATCTTCCCACCAGCCGGGACAAGGATCTAAGGTGTTGCTAGCTGCATGCGCGCCGGGCGACATGCCGGTGTAAAGCAAGATGGCGTTATCCGCTTTGGCATTGAGCGTGCCCCAAGTTTCGTAAGCTAGCTGCGCGCAATGCAGCACGCCGCCGCGCCGCAGCGGGAACGGTGAAGGCAATGCGGCGTATTGGCGTGCGTCGTTCAAACGCGTCGCAGTTGTCGTTCCGGTTTTAAGGGGGTTCAAGAAACCACTCTTTCGATCATCATGTGAGGATTGTATTTCCATTTCGACATCAAAACGAGAATTAGCGGCTTCTAGAAAACTAACTTTGACAGCGCTCGGCAAGACCCAGGCACAAAAAAACCCGCAAGCGCGGGCCTTTTGTTCGGTGTGGTTTATGGTGCCCGGAAGAGGACTCGAACCTCCACGGGTTGCCCCGCTAATACCTGAAACTAGTGCGTCTACCAATTCCGCCATCTGGGCACTGCAATCGATCACCAAATCGATGTTCGCGAGCATAGCGGGCGCGCGCCGCTTGTCAATTAAAGCCTGCAGGCTCGATTAGCGTAAATTCACGCAAATCCGGCCGCAGCTTCTAAAGTGCTCGCTAATCCGCAAAGACCGCGCGCATTTTCTTGAACGCGTTGCTTTCGATTTGCCGAATCCTCTCAGCGGAAACGCCATATTCAGCGGCTAGTTCGTGCAGCGTGGCTTTGGGCTCATGCAGCCAGCGACGAGTTACGATATCGCGCGAGCGTTCATCCAGATTCTCTAAACCTTCGTGCATGGATTCGAGCTGATTGCTTTCAAACTGCGCGGTATCAATCGAATCAAACGGATCAACATCGTTTTGATCGACTAAAAACGCCACCGGTGAAGGCCGGCCAAAATCATCATCTTGCGCGGGCGCATCGAACGCGACGTCTGCGCCGTTCAAGCGTGCTTCCATTTCGCGCACGGTTTCAGCCTCAACACCCAGCTCACGCGCGACGGTTTGCACTTCATCGTTATTCATCCAGCCTAGGCGCTTTTTCATGCGGCGCAGATTGAAGAACAGTTTGCGCTGCGATTTGGTAGTCGCGACTTTAACAATGCGCCAGTTCTTCAAAATAAACTCATGAATCTCTGCGCGGATCCAGTGTACGGCAAAGCTCACGAGCCGCACGCCGACGTCCGGGTCAAAGCGTTTGACTGCCTTCATCAGGCCAATGTTGCCCTCTTGAATCAAATCGTTAACGCCTAATCCGTAGCCAGCATAACCACGCGCCACGTGAACCACGAAGCGCAGATGCGAAAGTACCAGCTCACGTGCGGCGTCCAAGTTATTGTCTTCGCGCAGGGCGCGCGCCAGCTGCTGTTCGCGCTCAGCGCTGAGCATCGGGTATTGATGCACGGAATTGATGTAAGCATCTAAGCTGCCGAGCGACGTCAGCGCGGGCAGCGCAACGAACGGCGAACTCGGATTCAGGTTTAGGGCAATTGCAGTTGACATTCAATATTCTCCTGGCCTTCTGGGCCGTTTGGCAAAAATTGTTTAGCGCGTAATTATAGAGCGCAAACGTAACAGCGCTGTAAACAGCCGGGAAATCGAGAGTGCTTGTGTCGCCAAAGTTCACCACCAGAGCCAGCTGTTTAGCGTTGATTTGGGAATCCTGGCTAGAAACGGGAAGACAGTCTAATTGATTGTTCGAATAAAGTCGATCAATGGTTGCTATGGTTGCCAGTCTCTACAATAATCGCTTTGGACTAGCGCTGATGTTCGTTGGCGAACGTGGCAGGCGCTGAGAAGTCAACTACTTGTGAATCGAGACAGCGCAACACACGCTAGGCGCTTCCAAGCCACGCTCGTTTGAACCGCCCATTCCTTCCTATAGGCGCTGAATTTTGCTTTGCGGTGTTTTGATCTTTTTAATTACCAATTACAACGTCTCCGGATTCGCCTTTTTGCTATCAATGCCGTAAAGCTTGGCGGCTTTTTTGACATCGCTTGCAGTCAACTTGCCCTCTTGCTGCAGCGCGCAAATCGCGGCGTGCGCGACGTAATAGCGATCCACCTCAAAGAAGCTGCGCAGCTGCGCACGGGTATCTGAGCGCCCGAAGCCGTCAGTGCCTAGCACCAAGTAGCGCTTGCCTTCTGGCATGAAGGCGCGGATTTGATCGGCACAGGCGCGCACGTAATCGCTGGCGGCAATGACAGGGCCGGCTCTATCAGACAGCTGCTCGGTTACCCACGCTACACGCGGTTTTTTTGCCTCGGGGTTGAGCCGGTTTTGGCGTTCGCAATCAAAACCATCGCGGCGCAGCTCATTAAAACTGGTACAGGACCAAATATCGGCTTTGACGGCGAAATCTTTCTCGATGAGCTCTGCCGCCGCAATGACTTCCCGCAATATCGTGCCGGAACCCAGCAGCTGTACGCGCAGCTCATCTTTTTTCGCTTTGCCCGCATCTTTTAGGCAGTACATGCCTTTAATAACACCGGTTTCGCAGCCCGCTGGCATCGCCGGGTGCGGGTAATTTTCATTCATTAGCGTGATGTAATAGAACACATCTTCCTGTTCTTGCATCATGCGGCGGGTGCCGTCTTGCATGATGATGGCCAACTCATGCGCAAAGGTCGGGTCGTAACTAACGCAGTTGGGAATTGCGCCGGCTAGCAGGTGCGAATGACCATCTTCGTGCTGCAGGCCTTCGCCGTTTAAGGTCGTGCGCCCGGCAGTGGCGCCGAGTAAAAATCCACGCGCGCGCTGATCGCCCGCAGCCCAGGCTAGATCGCCAATGCGCTGCATGCCAAACATGGAGTAGAAAATATAAAACGGCAGCATCGCCACGCCATTATTCGCGTAGCTGGTGGCGGCGGCTATCCAGCTGGAGAACGCGCCCGCTTCGGTAATGCCCTCTTGCAGCACTTGCCCGGCGCTATCTTCTCGGTAGTAAGCTAACTGATCAGCATCAACCGGTTTGTAGAGCTGACCAAATGGCGCGTAGATGCCGATTTGCCGGAACAAGCCTTCCATGCCGAAGGTGCGGGCTTCATCGCAAATAATCGGCACGATTTTCGGGGCCAAGGCTTTGTCGCGCAGGAATAGATTCAAGCAGCGCACGAACGCCATGGTGGTCGAGATCTCGCGATCCGCGCTACCGTCGGTGACTTGTTTGAGCGCTTCAATTCCAGGCGCTGTGGTTTTGTCCGCTGTTGCAATTCGAAGCGGCAGCGAGCCGCCAAGCGCTTCGCGGCGCGCCTTTAGATAGACAATTTCTGGCGCATCTGGGCCTGGGTGGTAGTACGGCACTTCTTCTAATTGATCGTCTGGCACCGGGATCTTGAAGCGATCTCTAAACGCTTTGATCGCAGCGGTATCCATCTTCTTTTGCTGATGCGTGATGTTCTGGCTTTCACCAGCTTGACCCATGCCGTAGCCTTTGACGGTTTTCGCCAGCAAAACGGTCGGCTGGCCTTTGGTGGCGTGCGCTAAGGCATAGGCCGCGTACACTTTGTGCGGATCATGACCGCCGCGATTGAGTCGGCCAATATCTTCATCCGACATGCTGGCGACTAAATCGCGCGTTTCTGGGTACTTATTAAAGAAGTGCTCACGCGTGTACGCGCCGCCGAAGGCTTTGAAGTTTTGATATTCACCGTCTAGCGTTTCGTCCATCAATTTGCGCAGTACGCCTTTGGAATCCTGCGCCAAAAGGCCATCCCACAGGCTGCCCCAAAGCAACTTGATTACATTCCAACCGGCGCCGCGAAACACGCCTTCGAGCTCTTGCACGATTTTGCCGTTGCCGCGCACCGGGCCATCGAGCCGCTGCAAATTGCAGTTCACCACAAAACACAGATTGTCCAAACCTTCGCGGCCTGCCAGCGCAATTGCGCCCAGGGATTCTGGCTCGTCCGATTCGCCATCGCCCATGAAGCACCAGACTTTGCGATCCGAAACCGGAATCAGCTTGCGGCCTTCCAGATACTTCAAAAAGCGCGCTTGATAAATCGCCATGATCGGGCCCAAGCCCATCGAGACGGTCGGCAGCTGCCAAAAATCTGGCATCAGCCACGGGTGTGGGTAGCTTGACAATCCCTTACCGCCGACTTCATTGCGGAAATTATCCAGCTGATCGGCGCTAATCCGGCCTTCTAAAAACGCGCGCGCATAAATCCCTGGCGCGCAGTGGCCCTGGATGTACAGCAAATCGCCCAGGTGATTCGCCGAGCGCGCGCGCCAAAAATGATTGAACCCAACATCATAAAGCGTGGCGGCGGAGGCAAATGAAGCAATATGCCCACCGACTTCACCCGGCCTGCGATTCGCGCGCACCACGGTAGCCAGCGCATTCCAGCGGGTAAACGCGCGCAAACGCCACTCAATTGCAGGATCACCGCTGCTTTTCGCTTCTTGATTCGGCGGAATCGTATTGATATACGCGGTGGTGTAGCGAAACGGCAAATGCCCACCTGCCCGGCGCGTGGTTTCGATCATGCGCTCCAACAAATAATGTGCGCGCTCAGGGCCATCGGCGCTAAGCACAGCGCTCAAGGCATCAAGCCATTCCTGGGTTTCGCTCGGGTCAAGATCGGTAGTCGTTAGCGCTGCGGTTTTATTGGGGTCCATGCTGCTGCCTCTGGCGTTTGTTAGTGAACACAGGTCGCAGACTATAGCCCAAGGATTGCCCGGTTTTGCCGCAGATTTGCGCGCAAATCAAATTTTGCTACCGCTTTTTTGCTGTAGGCCGTATTTTTAGCGAATGACAACATCCTTAAATCCATCTGGCTTCAATTTAGCCGACTTTGACTTTGAACTGCCCGAGGCCCGTATTGCGAGCGTGCCGCTAGCGAAGCGCTCTGATAGTCGCATGCTGGTGGTCGATCCTGCTTCAAACTGTTTTGCTGATGCCCATGCGCGCGATCTACCGCGCTATTTTCAGGCTGGCGATCTATTCGTCATGAACAACACGCGTGTGCTGAAAGCGCGGCTGTTTGCCAAAAAACCCAGCGGCGGCGCGGTTGAGCTGTTAATTGAGCGTTTGCTCAGCCCGAGCTTGGCACAGGCGCAAATGGGCGTCAGCAAAAAGCCCAAAGTTGGCCAATGCATACTTTTGGAAGATGGCACTGAAGTCAAAATTATCGATCGTGAAGGCGCTTTTTGGCAGCTGTTATTACCGGCAGCAAAAACTTGGCTGACGGTGCTTGAGGAGCTCGGGCATCTGCCGCTGCCGCACTATATGAATCGTGCGGACAGTGAAAACGATGCCGAGCGCTACCAAACCGTGTACGCCAAAGCTGCGGGCTCGGTCGCCGCACCGACGGCTGGTTTGCACTTTGATGCGGATTTGCTAGCGGAAATTGAAGCGCGCGGCATTGCGCGGCAAGAACTCACGTTACACGTTGGCGCAGGCACGTTTACGCCAATCCGCTCTGACGATATTCGTGCACACACCATGCACAGCGAACACTATTCGATTTCCGCTGCGGCGCAAAACGCCCATGAGGCCACGCGCGCCCAGGGCAGCAAAGTGTGCGCCATCGGCACTACCAGTTTGCGTAGTTTGGAAAGCTGGGCTAGCACGCCGCAGTTGGGTCATCGCATTCAAGATTTTGAAGGCGAAACCGCGCTTTTTATCTATCCAGGCTACTCATTCAAAGCGATAGACGCGCTATTCACCAATTTTCATTTGCCTAAATCAAGCCTGTTCGTATTGACCTGCGCGCTGGCTGGCACTGAGCTGATGCAGCGCGCGTATGCGCATGCGGTGCGGGCGGAATATCGATTTTATTCCTATGGTGATGCGATGCTGATTTTGCCCGGGAGTTTGGGCCGAACGCAATAATTGAGTCTCGACTGATGGTCTAATCGCTAAAGAGCGAGGCTCGAACTTGCTCCCACGGAACGCTGCTGTTTGGATTAACTTGATGTGCCACAAGCCGCCGGTTCAGTTCTGAACAGTCTTCAGGAAAGGGACGCAATTGACTCGAAGTTTCTTTAGCCATGCTGTCCCAAATATCCTCAACAAGCTGCATGCGCTGAGTTTGCCTTAGGCACCAGAATCACCGCTGGCAGACCTGCAAAGTGCGCATCGCATGTCAGTAAATCCACACCTAAGTGTCGCGCTGTTGCATAGATAATCGCGTCGGCTGTAGCGAGTTTATGGGCTCGGTGCAGCTCGGCGGCGTGCAGCGCGATCGTGGTGGTCAAAGGTACAACAACGCAAGTAGACGTGTAAGAAATCACCTTATTCGCTTGGTCTTCACCCAGTTCCCGTACCAACCATTTCGAAAGCTCGAGCTGCACAATCGTAGGAACAACACACTCCACACTCTGCGGAAGTAAATCCGCCAATGATTTACCCAACTCACTATCTGTGAGCCATTCTATCCAAGCCGAGGTATCAACGACTCGGGTTGTGAGCGCCATTAGAAACGATCCAATCGATCTCGGTAGCCCGTCGGATCGGATCCCTTAGCGATTCCACGAAGTTCACTTAGTTTTGGGACTGGCATAACCAATACGCCGTCACCTTTGAGAATAAAGACAAATTCCTGACCCGCATCCCATTTTTGAAGTTCTCGAACAACTTTAGGGATTGAAATTTGAAATTTGCTAGATAGCGTTGCCGTGGCTGAAGCAGTCATTTCATACTCTTTGTTGTCGATATAGTTTTGGTAAGAATATGCCTGTTCGAATCTACGCGCCAGTTTTCTATCAATTTGTCGCTAAACACGTTAATTTCACCTGGTGATAGGCATCCGGAGCCCCAGGCTAATCCTTGGGCAGCGCGCGTATCTCGACCGTGCCGCCGGCTTCATAGATCGGGTTACCTACAAGCCAAGACCGCGCCTGCTCCAGGCTGGCAGCACGTATTCGAATATAGCCGGAGAGTTGATCAGTACCTGCACCCGGCTGACCTGATTTTCGAAACGTTTGGCCTTTGCCTATCGCGCTGCCACCGTCGAAGCATCCGCTAGATTGCAGCTTCATAAAATAGTTGTCCCAAACGACGGGATCCGCTGCTATTTCTGCGTTCGTCGAGTCGCTGTGCATGAGCAAGATGAAGTCGTTCATGTTTTTAGTTAACCCTTTTCTAACCAGTCAAACTTCGGCACGTTAAACCAACGATCTAAAATAGTGGGCACCAATCCTGCGGGCGGACCGGCTTGTGAGTTCCACATAATCACAAAACCCGCATCGCGATCGGGCGCTACCACCACCATGCCGCGATAGCCTTGCACCGCACCGGCGTGGAAATAAACCTTATGGCCTTGGTAATCAAAAATGCGCATGCCTAAGCCATAGCTAGCACTTTTTAGCCGCGCGAGCCGCCACTTCACTCCCATGCGCTCGGCTGGGGTTACGATTTGGATGCGCGCCAAATCCGTAACCACTGCCGGCGGCAGCGCATCGGGCTGATGCCCCAACAGCGCGCTGAGCCACTGCGCCATATCGTTCACTGACGCATTCACGCCGGCGCTCGCGGGCAGCCAGTAGTAATTCGGCTTGACCGCGACCACTTCATTGAAGCCACCAATGCCGCGCTGCCAGCCGCGCACATGCGGGCGCGCCCAGTTATCGTCTTGGCTGAGCTCTTCAAAACCGATGTTGGCGCGCAGCATATTCAAGGGCTCAAATAGCTGACGTTTCATCTCGGTGGCAAAGAATTTTCCGGTCGCGCCGTATACTAAATCGGCGGAAAAATTGAACGCAATGTTTTGGTATTGAAAGCAGCTGCCAATAGCGCAGTAAGCTTTAGCGTTTGGCAATAAAGCGCGCACCGGCTCAATTTCAGTGGCGGCCTCCATTTCATCGTCGAGCGTGTGGTGCTCCAAACCAGTGCGGTGACTGAGCAGCTGCGCCACGGTCAAAAACGCGCTGTTCGGGTCCTTCAGGCGAAATGCCGGCACGATAAGCGTGACTGGCGTTTCCCAAGTCATAAAACCCTGATGCACCAATTTGCCGACCAGCGCCGCACTCATGGTTTTGCTCATCGAGGCTATGCGAAAGCGGGTGTCAACGTCGACCTTTAGCGCGCTACCGGAAGCACGCTCGCCGAGCGCGCGCACGAAAATCGGCCGGCCGTCGTGCACAATCGCAATTGCGAGTGCGGGTACTTGGCCGGTAGCCATGATGCTAAGCAACTCTTGATCAAGCTTAAGCAAGTCCAGCGCGTTGTCTGGCGCGCGCGCAATCGCTGTGCTGCTAAGGCAACAAAACACAGCCGCATAAGCAAGCGTTCGGATGCGTTGACAGATAAAAGTAAGTAGCGACATCTTGCAAGTGTGCCCGGCTGCGCGGCAAAGGGCTAGCGCATGACCCTAAAGTTAATCACCGCCCAGCGCCCATTTGCATCTTGCGCTAACAATCGATAGCTGCCGGGCGCGGGTAAGTTGAAGCGCAACTCGCTACTGCCGTCAGAATCGCCCAAATAAATATCGTTCAACAGCCAACGCACCGGCGCTTGCGTGCCGATCACCTTGACGCCGACAGGCGTTTGCGCACGGTTCGCGGGTAGGCGCAAAAGCGCATCCGCAGTAAGCCCCTCGATTACGAGTGCTTGCAGGCTAAACGCATCTTGCGCGCAGCCGGGTGCCAGCTCAGGCGGGCTTGCCAATGCACGAATCCTGGCGCTCAGCCACGGGTAAGCGAGTGCGGGCCAGCGCGCGATTTCGAGCACGTCGACCTCCGGCGTTAAGCAGCTGGCATTGCGGCGCAACCCAGTTTTGCGATCAACGAATATCGATACGCGTTCGGGCTGCCATACGCGCGCTTCACGATCGGGAAAACTCGGTGGAATCGCTTGATCGAGCACCCAGGCCTGCTTTTTGCTGTGGCATAAAGCTGACTGCGCTGGCACGAATTCGGTGCCCAGCGGCCAGCAGATATCTACGTCAGTCACCGAATCAGGTTTGCTCGGTGTGCGCCCGAGTGCCGAACTGGGAAGTGCATCGTAAAGCTCAAATAGCAGCGGCAGTGCGCTGGCTGCGCCAAAACTGCCCGGCACCGGCGTGCCATCCGGCCGACCTACCCAAACGCCGATACTTATTTTTTCAGTCGCGCCCAGAGCCCAGGCATCGCGAAATCCAAAGCTGGTGCCAGTTTTGAACGCGACTTTCGCTGAGGTATCGGCAAACAGCGGTGAAGCGCCAGGCCTGGGATTTGCCGCTAGCATGGAATAAACGATCCACGCAGCACCTGGGGAAAGCAAATAGCGATCTTGCAGCGGCTGCGCGCTAGTCAGGCGAGGACTCGCGGCCAAGCCGCCACGCACCAACGCACTGTGCAAACCCACCAGCTGCTCAAGCCGAGCGCCGCCGCCGCCTAAAATCAGGCTCAAATTCGGCACCGCACCCGGCGGTAGCTGGATATTCAAGCCCGCATTGGCCAACATGCCGTGAAATTTCGCCGGGCCGAAACGCTGCAGCAGATCGACCGCTGGCACGTTGAGCGATAGCCGCAGCGCCGAAGCCGCACTTATCGGGCCGTTAAAGCTCTCGGAAAAATTAGCAGGTCGATAGCCTAAAAAACTTTGCGGCGCGTCGATCAGCAGGCTTTCCGAGTGGATCAGGCCAGCGTCAATCGCCAATCCGTAAAGGCTAGGTTTGAGCGTGGAACCAGGTGATCTTGATGCGCGAACCATGTCGATATGGCCAAGGCTGGCGGCTTCGGCAAACCTTGCTGAGCCCACATAAGCCCGCACCAGCATGGTTTTGTTATCGACAATTAACGCGGCGATTGAGGTGCGCTCAGGAAACCGCCTTGCATAGCTGGCGACCCTTGTTTCGGCCATGGTTTGCCAGTTGCTGTCGATGCTGCTGTCAATGCGCGCGGGCGGCTGCGAGCGTGATTTTAACGCGGCGCGTACCGATTCGCTGCGCAAACGCTCAGCCAATAGCGCAGCCTGCATCGGTGCACGAAGGCCGCGCGCGACCACCGATTCTTGCAAAGCGGCTTGGGTTCGCGCCGGGCTAAGCACGCCAAAATCTTGCAAGCGGCGCAGCACTTTATCGCGCGCGGCTTGCGCTCTACTTGCGTGCCGATCCGGGCGCAATGCGCTCGGGCGCTGCGGCAAAACGACCAACAGCGCGGCTTGCGCGTCGCTGAGCTGTTTGGACGAATGCCCCAAATAGGCAAAGCTAGCTGCTTCCACACCTTCAATTGGGCCGCCAAATGGCGCGTGTTGCAAATACAGCGTCAAAATTTCTGACTTGCTCAGCCGCAGCTCCAATTGCAGCGCGCGCAGCATTTGCCAGATTTTTCCGAGCGCGGTGTGCGGAATCGGTTCGATCATGCGGGCCACTTGCATGGTAATGGTCGAGCCGCCCGAAACCGGTCTGCGATACTGAATCGACTGCGCCACCGCGCGCAGCATAGAAGTCGGATTTACACCAGGATGTCGGAAAAACCAGCGATCTTCGTAGTTCAACAGGCTTTGCAGATAAAGCGGCGAAGTGTCCTGCACACCAATCGGGTAGCGCCAAACCCCGCGCGCATCCGCAAATGCACGCAGCGGCACGCCATTTTTGTCCAACACAATCGTGCTGCCTTGCGCGCGCGCCAACAAAAACGCTTGCAGCGGCGGTGGAAACAGCGCATTTGATGCCATCAACAACGCGGCTAGGCAGGCTAAAGTTAGAGCGATTTTGCGCATGAACGCGGTTTTGCCATAAGGTAACTACTTGAGATTGCCAGATAAGCGAGGGATTGCGTTCTAGCCCATTCGCAAAATTTTAACCGCAAAGATGCATGATGCGTGGGTGTGACCAGCCCAATCCAGGAATCAGCATGCACAACATTTTAATCACCGGCGCCAATCGCGGCCTAGGTTTTGAACATACGCGCCAATTCTTGGCACGCGGCAAACGCGTTTTTGCGCTGGTGCGTGAGCCCGATGCAGCAGCCGAGCTGCAAGCGCTTACGGTGCAATATGCAGGTTCGCTGACAATATTGAGCTATGACGCACTTGATCCAGCCGCACCTGCACGCATCGCCGCGCAGCTGGGCCATACGCCGATTGATTTGCTGTTCGCCAATGCGGGCGCAAACGGCGCAAAGCGCGAACAGTTTGGCGCGGTTGATGCGGGAGCGGTGCTGGAGCTGGTCAATATCAATGCGCTCGCACCGCTTAAGCTGGTTGAGGCACTTAAATCCAACATAGTAGCTTCCGAACGAAAACTAATCGCGTTTCAATCCAGCCTCATGGGATCAATCACCGACAATGCTTCTGGTGGGCACTATGCCTATCGAATTGCAAAAACAGCGATGAACATGATGGCAAAAAACGTTGCAGTTGATCTGAAAGGCGAGGACGTGATCACCGTGGCGCTGCATCCGGGCTGGGTCAAAACACGCATGGGTGGAGAAAATGCGCCGGTAGCGCTCGAGGTTTCCATAAGCGCGCAGCAACGCTTACTGGATGGCCTAACGCTGCAAGATGCGGGCGGCTTTTTTAACTATGGTGGTGCCAAACTGCCCTGGTGAAGCCCAGGCGCTGAGCCCGCTTTAATTGCTCACTTTGTGCCTGCGTGGATTCTCGTTTAAGCTTGAGGAAATCAAGCGGAATACAGACGATGCGCATATTCAAGACAGGGTTTTTGGCACTTGGCTTAGTTTTTACGTTTACTCAGGCGGCTTACTCAAATTCCGCGCTTTGGACTGATGTGGGGCGCAACACCGTACCTGCCGCAGGGCCGGCACTGGTGCAACCGACGCGTTCACGTTCGCTAAGCCTTCAACTTGATGAGTTCAAAACGCTGTTGAAATCGGCACCGCTCGAGCGCAACACGCCGGCGGCGCTGAGCAACTTCGAAATCGCCTTACCGAAAGTCGATGGCAGCTTTGAGCGCTTCAGCGTGGTGGAGTCGCCAATCATGGAACCGGGGCTGGCGCGTAAATATCCGCAGTTCCGTACGTATTTGGGGCAAAGCATTGACGATCCGAGCGCCACCGTGCGCTTTGATTTGACGCAGCTCGGGTTTCGTGCACAAATCTTGTCGTGGCGCGGCACCAGCTACATCGAACCATTGCAGCGCGGTGACACCACACACTATTTAGCCTTCGAAAAAGATGATCTGCCGCGCGGTGAACGCACGTTTAGCTGCGGCGTCAAAAGCGCTACCCAAGAAAGCATGAACTTCCAAAAACGCGGCATCACACCGAAAATATCCTCCGGCACGAGCTTACGCACGCATCGTTTGGCAATGGCAGCTACCGGTGAATACACGGCCGCGCTTGGCGGCACGGTAGCCGACGGCTTGGCCGGCATCATCACCACGATGAATCGGGTCAATGGCATTTACGAGCGCGAAGTCAGCGTGCGGATGGTGCTGGTCGCCAATACTGATTTGTTGATCTACACCAATGCGGGCACCGACCCGTATGCCAATGACAGTAACGACTTACCGGCGAATCAGGCTAATGTTGATACACAAATCGGCAGCGCCAATTACGATATCGGCCATTTGGTTGGCACCGGCGGCGGCGGCGTTGCTGCGCTGCCTTCGGTGTGCGCCGCTGGCGCAAAAGCACAAGGATTGACGGGCTCCGGCAACCCCACTGGCGATGCGTTTGATGTCGATTTTGTTGCGCACGAAATCGGCCACCAATACAGCGGCAATCACACCTTTAATGGCGCAGGGCTTAACTGCTCCGGCGCCAATCGCAATGGACCGACCGCCTATGAACCCGGTAGCGGCATCACGATCCAGGCCTATGCGGGCATTTGTGCTGCGGACAATTTGCAGCCCAACAGCGAAGATTACTTCCATCGGGTATCGCTCAATGAGATTTTGGCCTACACCACCACCGGTGGCGGCAATTGCGGCACCACCAGCGCCACTGGCAATAGCCCGCCTGCGGTGCCAACGATAAGCTCGCCTACCGGCCTAACCATTCCGATCAGCACGCCGTTTGAGCTCAATGCCAGCACTATAGACCCCAACGGCGATGCTTTGACCTACATTTGGGAGCAGTTCGATCTGACCGCGCAGCAGGCGGTCGCCGGAAATGTTTCGCAATTGGTGGCGGGCCCACTGTTTCGCTCGTTTGATCCCAAACCCACGGGTAATCGCCAGCTGTATCCCAGCCTGCGCCACATCTTAAACATTGCCAATCAGCCGACTAGTCAGATGCCGATTGAGGGCACCACCGCGCCCGATTTTTTCTCTGGCGAGCGCTTGCCGACCACCACGCGCACCTTGAACTTTCACATCACTGCGCGCGATAACCGCGCCGGTGGCGGTGGCACGAATGAGGCGAGCTACAGTGTGGCCACTACCAATACCGCCGGGCCATTTGCGGTCACGGCGCCGAACACTACCGGTATCTCCATTGCTGCTGGGAACGCCACGATCATTACGTGGAGCGTCGCGAATACCACGGCAACGCCAGTCAGCACGGCCAACGTGCGGATTTTGCTTTCGCGTGATGGCGGCTATACCTTCCCGACTGTGCTGGCCGCTACCACCGCTAACGACGGTAGTGAGTCGATCACCATTCCTGGCGGCACGCCAGCCACTACCCAAGCACGCATTCGGATTGAAGCGATCGGCAATATCTATTTCGATATTAACGACAACAACTTCGCGATTACCGGCACCAATACGCCACCGGGGATTGCCGGAACTGCGACCGTGAGCGTGCGCCAGGGCGGACCCAGTGTGACCAATGCCACGATCCGTGCCGTCAGCGACACCCAAACTGCGGCCGGCACGCTAACCCTGAGCTTGGGCGATATCCCGCGTGATTTAAGCGTTGCGGTGACTAATGTCGGTGGCAATGTGTCAGCCACTGCCAGCGCGACTTGCAATGCCGTGGCGCCTACTTCCGGCAGCAAGGCTTACCCGATCTTGCTAAATGTCACCGATGCCGACGGCGCAGTGACATCGGGCTTTTTTAACGTGCTGGTTGAAAGCAATCGCGCACCGACGCTAGGCACGTACGCGACTACCAATATCGCCGCCGGTGGCAGCGGCAATGTTTCACCTAGCGCGGCGCCAGCCGATCCCGAACCCAATCTGCTCGCCAGCCCGATGAGCGTCAGCCCCAGCACCTTGCCGGGCGGCGGCACAGTCGCCATCAACAATGCCGGCGTGGTGTCGATCAGCAGCACCGGCACCACACCGCAGGCCGCATATCCTATTGAGGTGCGCGCTACCGACATCTGCGGCGCGGTCGAAATTCGCAGGTTTACGCTCAACGTCACCAATACCAATCCTGTGCTGGGCGCTGCGGTAGCGACCGTATTGACCGGCAACGGCAGCATTGAGCCGAACGAGTGCAATCAATTGCGCGTGGCGGTCAGCAACGGTGGTGCCGGCACGGCAACAGCGGTGACAGGGACTTTAAGCAGCAGTACGCCGGGCATCAGCGTGACCCAAGCAAGCGCGAGCTACCCGAACATTGCGGCAGCGGCGAGTGCATTCAACATCACGCCATTTGAAGTGAGCTCAAATAACAGCTTGGTTTGCGCTTCGAGTGCAAACTTTACGCTCACGCTGAACTACACCGGCGGTGGTTCGCCCGCAGTGCTGCCGATTGCGCTTACTGTTGGCAACACGTTAAACACTGTGCTCAATGAGAACTTTGACAGCGTAGTCGCGCCGAATCTGCCAGCGGGCTGGACCACGCAACGCACAGGTGCTACGCCGCCTGCGTTTTTTGCGACTACCGCTACCGCCCCCAACAGCGCGCCAAATGTTGCGTTCACCAATGGCGTGGCTACCGTGGCCAGTAACAGTCTGATCAGCCCTTCCATCGCCTTGCCCGCAGGCGCGATTCCTGCGGTATTGAGCTTTAGCCACGCGTTTAACTTTGAATTTGACGCTAATGGCACCTACGACGGCGGCATCGTCGAGATATCGACCAATGGCGGCACCAGTTTCGCCAATGTGAGCACGCTTGGGGCAAGCTTCACCACCGGTGGCTACAACGCGACCATTGCCTCCGGCTTTGGTAATCCGATCGCCGGACAACTCGCGTGGAATGGTGTGCAGGCAACCTATGTGCCTGTTTCGCTGACATTGCCAGCGAGCCTGAATGGCCAAACCATTCTTATTCGCTTCCGTGCTGGTTGGGATAACTCCACAGTCAACGCCAATCCAAATTGGCGCATCGATGATGTGCGCGTGCAAGCGGGCTTGGTTTGCCCAGGCCCGGGCAATGGCCAGTGCAGCGGTATACCGGCAACGCCGCGTGGTTTTGCGGTGGGCTCAGTGACGCTGCCCGCAACGATCGCAGGTATCAACAACGCCACCCGCGTGCGCTTTGCGCAAGTTTTTGATCAGGTGCCGATTGTGATTGCGCAAGGCGACGACGCCAATACCGATCCACACAGCGTGCGCATTTCAAGCGTGACCACCACCGGCTTTGATTTGTTACAAGTTGAGCCGGCGGGTGCCAATTGCATAGGCTGCACTGGCTCAGGCCCGGCCGTGACGGTGCATTGGCTCGCGGCTAAACCCGGCAGCTATCGCTTACCGAACGACATCAATGCACGCGTGCCCGGCCCCGGCGTGTTGGTCAAAGTCGGCAGCTTTAATTTGACCGCGAGCCAACGCTCCACCTCTGTCATAGTCGGCGGCTTTACAGGTTGGCCGGCCATCGGCCTTGCCGCGCACACCTTCCCGGTGAGTGGCACGACAAGCTTGAACTTCAGTGCCGCGCCAGTGGTGCTGTCAGGGCTGCAATCTTGGACCAGCAGCAACGAAGGCGCAGACCTAGGCGCTACGCCGGTGACATCGCTCAATGGCGCATCGGAAGTTTGGCTGACGCCGGTGTTAAACAGCATCACCGCCAACGGCTTCAACGCCGCGCTGGAAAGCTCCACGGTTGATGACAACGGCGGCAACGGCACCGGTGTTGTTGCCGCAGAAACGCTCGGCTACGTCGCGATTGAAAACGGGGTCTCGACCCGCATTGTCGATCTCGCAGGCAGCTTTGTCGGCCTTGCTACCGGCAATGGCAGCGTTACCGGAGCCTGCAGCAACGTAGATCTCAGCTTCCCTACCGGCGTCACGATCAACCCAGTCAATCTGCGCGCACTGCACAGCAAAAATTCGCGCGTCGAGGAAGATGGCGGCTGGGTGCGACGCTGCAATGCCAGCAATCCGAGTGGTCAGATCGTACGCAGCCGAGCGCGCATCGACGAAGACGCCGACGTCAGCGCCGATCGCAGCCACACCAGCGCCGAGACTGTCGGTACAGCCATCTTTGGCGGTGATTTTGTCACCACACCGGTGACCCTGGCTTATCAAAGTGCATCTCGGAATGCCGATCGTTTGAATCTTGAATTCAGCGCCGCGACTGAAGCCGGACATATCGGCTATCGCGTTTGGGGGCGAGTGGATTCGCGCGCCGATTGGGCCGCATTGCATGAAGATCTAATCGTCGCAGCTAGCGATGCATCAAGCGAGGCCATGCAGCCCGCGCATTATCGTAAAACATTTGCGGCGCAAAATTGGAACGAGCTGCGCATTGAAGATATCGATCTGTTGGGCCGCTCGCGCTTTCATGCACCGATTGCAGTCGGCGCCAGCGTGGGCGCTGTGCCGCAAGTGCAGCCTCTGGACTGGTCCGCCATTCGTCGCAGCCATGCACAAGTTACGGTCCGAAATTTTGCAAACGCTGCCAACAACGGCGTCATTGCAGCGGTGCGACGAGCCGGCATACAGCGCGTGGCCGTTAGTGAGCTGATTGCGCTGGGCTTGCCCATCACTGCTGAGAATGTGCAAGCACTTGCCGTACTGGATGCCGACGCGCCGCAATGGCGTGCGCTCATTTGCCCGAGCTTCCCGAATCAGTGTGAGCTGGAATGGATAGCTGAGATTCGCGATTCGCTTTATGGGCCAGAACGGGCTTACACGATAAAAATTGCACAGACTGCGGTGCGCGCCGCACGCACGGGTGCAGCAGCGCTTGGCACCGCGCAGCCCACACAGTTTATCGACACGCTGCTACTTGCACCGAATCGCGCCTACAGTTTTAGCGCACCGGGCTTGGATCCTTGGTTCGATCAGCGGTTAGCCGCGACGAGCGCACCCACCGAGCTCCAGCGCAGCTTTACACTGCCCGGCCGCGTTGTTGCTGGCGCTGCGCCCGTTAGCCTCAGTGTGCGTTTATTTGGTGGGTTAGATTTCCCTGGCGCAGCCGCGGATCACAGCGTCGAGCTTTGGCTCAACGGCAGCTTGCTAGCTACACGAAGATTCGATGGCTTGATCGAACAGGTCATTGAGGCCACCCTGGCCGATTCGCAGCTGCGCGATGAGAATACGCTTACATTGCGACTTCTAGCAGACACCGGCTACCCGGCTGACGTCGTGGCATTGGATGGCTTTAGCGTGCGCTATCTACGTCAAAGTAGCGCAGATGCCGGCAAGTTAAGCATGCACACCTTTAACAGCGCGGGCACCCTTTCGGAATTTGCCGATGGCTTCGAAGCGCAGAGTTCGCCCACTGAAGCGCGTTTCTTATTAACCGGTGTTCAAGGCGCGAGCGCGCTGTGGAGCCAGGAAGGTGATCAGGTTTACCGTGATGTAGTTAGTCAAAATGTCAGCCTCAGTTTACGCACTACCGCGTTGAAACTCACTCCGGAAACCGCGTTGGAACGTCCTGCGTTATTCGTTGCGCCAAACAGCGCCGTGGCTAATCCGATCGACTATCTCATCGTGAGCCACCCGTTGTTTGCTGATCGCCTAGGGCCGCTGGTACAACTTCAGCAAAGCCGTGGTTATAGCGTACGCGTCGTGCGCACGGATGAAATTTACGCCCGAGCAAACCACGTGCGCGAGCCCGAGGCGATACGCCAGTTTATTGCCCAAAGCGCACCGCGCTTTGTATTGCTGGTCGGCGGTGATAGCTACGATTACGCAGATAATCTGGGCGTCGGCTCAGTGAGCTTCATCCCCACAACCTACCGCGTCGCCAGTCCAATCGTACGCTTCGCGCCCAGCGATCTACCGCTTGTTGACTTTGATCAAGATGGTACACCCAATGCTGCATTGGGGCGATTGCCGGTCCGTACCATTGATGAGTTAGATCGCGCGTTGACGTCCATATTGCAACGTGGTGACCAAAGCGCGACGAAGTTTTTCGCCAGCGCCGGCGCCTCGTCCAATCAGGAAAACTTTGATATCCATAGCCGCGCATTACTAAGCTACTTGCGCCAAAGCCAAAGCAAATCCTTTGGCCTAGTCGATGAAATTGGGCTGCTTGACGCCCGTAGCCGCGCGGTTCAAGCGCTAAGTGGCGATGCTGATTGGATCAATTATCTCGGTCATTCCAGCCCAAATCGCTGGGCAGCACAAAATCTACTTGATACCAATCAGCTAGCGGGCATTACGCGCACAGGCGCGCCTTCGATCGTCAGCCAATGGGGTTGTTGGAACAACTATTTCGTGTTGCCGAATCAAGACACCATGGCACACGCGCTCATGCTGCGAAGCAACCGACTCAGCGCTGCCGTGTTGGGTTCGACTAGCCTTGCCGAAGATCAAAGCCACCTGGCGCTCGGCCTGAAATTCTTTGACTTAGTAGAAGACGGCCGCTTTGACAATAGCGACATGACACCCGTCAACACGGTGGGTGAGGCGCTGCAGCGCGCAAAGATCGAGCTATTGCGCACGCAGCCCGAACACCGGGAGAGCAGTTTTTCCGTGACACTTTTTGGTGATCCCGCTATGCCGTTGCGATAACGCTAATGGCGCAAAAGGTGATAGATCCTTGACGAAATCAGCTGTTCTCGAAATCGGTATTCGTCGCAGTAGTTACGCTGCGAATACCGAACTTGCCGAACATACGGATGGAAGCTCTCGCATCAGTTTTGTGCTTTCCGGGAAGCTCACCGAATCGGTGGATAGGCGCGAAGCCTAACCGGCAGCAGGGTGGCTTTGGATTCACAGCGAGACTTTGAGATTTAGCAAGGCCACTTTGCGAGATGCGTCCCTCAATCCATTTTAAACTGCGCCAAAAACCGACGACTAACCGGCAGAGTTTTTGCGCTGCCTTTTAGGCTCAGCTGTGCGCTATCACCATCTAACTTGCGAACTGAGTCAACCGCTGAAAGTGCAACTGCATAAGCGCGATGAATTTGCATGAATTGCTCGGGGCCAAACTGCGCAAGTAGCACTTTTAGCGCGCTGCGCACAATGCCCTGCTGCAAATTATCTTGCTCGCGCCAATGCACCGTGGTGTATTTGTCTTGTGCGTGCAGGTAAACGATCTGCTCGGCGCTGACTAGTTTCAGCGATTGCCCGCACGCGACTTTGAGCCAGCGCGCAGCAGGCGGACTCACGCGCTGATGTTGGGTGAGTAGATCCTGCAGTACTTTCTGCAATGCAGTTTGATCAGATAGCAACACGTCAGGCGTTGTAGGCAAAGGGGCCTCTGACTGCAGCTTGGCTTTGAGCCTCGCGACGCACCGATCTAAACGCGCAGCCTCGATAGGCTTGAGCAAATAATCAATCGCACCGGCTTCAAACGCATCCAAGGCATAGCGATCAAATGCTGTCACGAACACCACCTGCGCGCGGCCGCTGAGCATCATGGCCGCCTCCACGCCATTCATCAGCGGCATGTGCACATCCAAAAAACAAATCTGCGGCTGTGCAGCTTCGAATAATTCAACCGCTTGCTTGCCATTGCGCGCCTCGCCAATAATTTTCAGCTCCGGCCAGGCTTTTGCTAGCGCGCGTTTGAGCGCTGCGCGCATTAGCGGTTCGTCATCGGCGATGAGCGCGGTGCATTGCTCCATCAGTTAGCTACCCAACTGCTTTTGACTGGGCAATGGCTCTGGCAAGAACGTCAATGGCCAGCTGAGTTCGGCAATGGTGCAGTGATCCACTTTGCGAAGCACCAGCGAACCGTTCGCGCCAAACAATAGGCGCGTGCGCTCGCGTAGATTGTTCAAGCCGGTGCCGATCGCGAAAACTTCCTGCGGCAGCGGTGCGCTGTTCGATGCATCATTGTGTACGGAAATTCGCAATTGCCCTGCAACAGCTAGCGCATCAATGCGAATCACTCCGCCATGTTCGGAAGGATCAATGCCGTGTTTGATCGCGTTTTCTACTAGCGTCAATAGTGCCAGCGGCGGGCAGCTGGCGTTACCTAGCTGCGCTGGCACGGCAAACTCAACCCGCAAGCGATCCGGCATGCGCATTTTCATAATCGCCAAGTAGGCTGCACACAGTTTGATCTCGTCGCTTAAGCTAGCTAAATGTTGATCGAGTTTGGGCATCGACCCACGCAAATAGGCATTGAGCTCATCTAGCAGCTGCAGTGCCGCCGGCTCGCCTGCGGCGATAAGCTCACGAATGCTGGCCAGTGTATTGAACAAAAAATGCGGCTCGATTTGGCGCTGCAGCAGCTGCAAACGCGCCTCGCTAGCCTGATGCTCAAGCTGGCTGCGTTCCAGTGCGAAGCCCAGGGCTTGGCGCTCCGCTTCGCCGCGAATTTGCCCGAGCAAGGCGACCAGCGTCATCCACTGCGCGACGAAAGACCCCAGTATTGAAAAGGTAAACCAACCAATCAAACGGTCTGAATCACGCCACCAAGGCGGTGAGAGATTCCAAGTAGTCAACGTGTAAATCACTGTCGTCGCAATCGGCACCATCAGCACAATTCCAACAATCTGCCAAACCCAACGCGCAATGCCAAACGGCAGCCGCTTGGGCACGCGTTCCAACACACCAAAAGTGGTGAGTACGGCAAAACCAATAAAGAACCAGCGCCCGAATAGGATCTGCCAAGAGGCTTCCCAGCCTTCCAGCATTAGCGTACTCACGCACAGGCAGGCGATTACTGTGTTACGTACCCGCTGCCAGGAATACATGCGCGCAAGCGTGCGCCGCAGTGTTGGCAATAGAGTTGACGAGATTTGATCGAAGTGGCTGTGCATCAAGCCACCATAGCAAGTGCCGCGCATTTCGCCAAACTCATAATCACGCGGTAATCGCACGTTACGCTGGTAGATCGACCGCTTATCGTGCAGATACGCAACTCAGTAGCAGCCACACACCGCTGGTCGCAAAACGTCAACCGCATCATGTTGCGCAGTGCAAAGTAGGCTTTCGAACTCCTAGCTTGAATAACACGATGCACAATCCTAATCCCGAAAAACCTTCCGCCATTCTTCGGTATACGGCAAACCTTGCTTGGCTGCTGACCGTGCTCGCACAGCTTGCATTCGCGCTCTACCTTGCCGGTTTTTATGTGCTCAGTACGGTACTTGGCAAGCCTGAAACTTGGGCGAAAAATGCGATGGTTCCGAACAGCTATCAGTCGGGCGATACCGTTGGCAACACGCTGTTCGGCGCGCATGTGTGTGCGGCGCTATTGATTATGCTGTGCGGCTTAATTCAAATCACGCCCAGCATTCGGCGCGTGCTGCCCAAATTGCATCGCATCAGCGGCAGGGTGTATTTGAGCTTGGGCGTGCTCAGCGCGCTCTGTGGTATGGCGCTGAACGCTTGGCACGATGCCACCAAGCTTGCCATCAGTATAAACGCCGTGCTGATTGTAATTTGCGCCTGGCAGACTTATCAGCATGCGCGCAAGCGCAATATCGCAGTGCATCAGCGCTGGGCGTTGCGCGCGTTCGTGGTAATTAGCGCGGTATTTTTTCTGCGTCTAGGCGTGTTCGCAAGCTTCGCGATAATCGGCATATTTACCGACAGCCCAAGTGATGCAATGCAAGAAAACACCTTTGAATTTTGGACTTACGCCAGCTATGTGCTGCCGCTGCTGCTGTTGGAATGGTATTGGTGGGCAAAGCGCGCTAGCTCAAGCTGGGTGCAGAACTTAAGCGCTTGCAGTTTTGCTCTGATAGGTGCATTTGCCATGCTCGGTTTGGGCGTGCTGTGGATGATGAGCTGGTGGCCCATGATTAAGATCGGTGTGAGCCTGCTTTGATCTTGTTTTTACACTCAGCCGACGATTTTGGAGCTTGAAGATGGATGTATTTACCCTAGCCCACATTGCTGCCGGTTCGGTGGCGTTACTATCCGGCTTCACCGCGCTCGCAGTGCGCAAAGGTGCACGCACGCATCGGCTGGCTGGCAAATTTTTCGTACCCAGCATGCTTTTCATGGGCTTAAGCGGCGCGGCGATTGCTTACTCTGATGGGGTTCGGATCTCCGTACTAGCGGGGCTGATGGTGAGCTATTTGGTGTGGACCGCCTATGTCGTAGCGCGCGAATGCAAAGGTGATCTGCATCGGCATTTTGTATTGAATGCATGCATCGGGGGATTTATCGGCGCACTTGGCGCGTATTACTTGTATCAGGCCTGGTTGTTGCGATCGATGAGTCTGGATGGCTACCCTGTGGGAATGGTTGCGCTGTTTACCCTGATTACTTTATGCGGTTGCTTGCAAGACATTGTTTGGGCATTGCGCCCGAAGCACGCCACAATTAAGTTAGTTCGCTATCATCTATGGCGCATGGGCTTTTCACTTTGGAATGCCAGCTCAGCGTTCTTTTTGGGGCAAGCCGACGAGTTCCCAAAGGCGTTGCAGAAAATGTGGCTGCTGTCACCGCCGGTTTTGCTCGTGCTGGTATTGAGCGCTTACTTCTTTGTGCAGCAGAGCTTGAACATCAGGCGCAAGGCGAGTGTGGTCAGACAAAATGGCTAGAATAGCCTAGCAACCTAAAACGCTAGACGTCTGTTGGCTTATCAAGCGCTCAATGCCGGACCCAACTTCAAACTCAATAAAGCCATTTCACTCCGAAGTGGATCGATTATGGAACGCGTTAATCGCAGACGGCGGGTGCCTCGACATCACGTTGTATTCAACGAAGGGCGCTATCGCTGACTATCTCGCTTTGCACGATGTGCCTCAATGGACACAACATTCTTTGTCGCTATCAGCTCCTCAGTTACCGGTAATGTCTTTGCCGGTGGCGCGAGACTATTTGACTTCCTTGCGGCAAGCTTTCGCCACAGCATCGGCAAAATCCGCCATGCCATTGCGCCATCAAGTGGAGGAATAGGCAGTAAATTTGAAAAAATATTGAAAAAATTGATGGGAATCCACACCAAAAACAGCGGCGCCAACACGGCTGGAATTTCGCCTATTGCGACCACGGTTACTCTGGCTAGCAAAAATGCAAACACGAGTAACGTCGCCTGAGCTGCCACACCGCCCCAGGCAATCGCGACATTCGCTTGTTGCGATTCCGAGGACTGGTAAGTGCAAAGTCCATGTAACCAAAACGCTCGTATAGAAAAAACGCGCAGACCGTAGGCGCGCGCGACTAGCGCATGCCCAAGCTCGTGAATGAGAATAAGTGATACGAACGCAATCAAACCGACTAGGCCTGCAATCGCACTGCCGGTCGTCGCCCAAGCGCAGGGAAATGCCAGCATCGCCGACCAATGCACTGAGATTGGTGCAGAGTTGAGCTTGCCGATGATGAGTTCACTGCGAATTTTCAAGATACGTTCAACGATTGCGGGCAGGGCGTAAACCGTAGTTTGATGTAAGAACGCTATTTTTGCGCATTCAACTCGTCAAACCCTTCGACTATTTGATTGAGGAATTCTTGATCGATTTCAAATGCACCGCGATGCGAGTGATTCAGACCATTGTGATAGGACTGGAAGGAGCCAATGCAGAAGTCGAGGATAACGGCAGAACCAAGGGCCCGAAAGCAAACGTGTGAGTCATAAGTACCGACGAGGATTGGCGTGCGACTACGATTCAAAACAAACTTATTAAGTTCAAGAATAAATTCCGCAAGGCCAAACAAATGAAGATCTCTGTTTTCGGAGGTGAATTTCGAATGCCCGCAATCCACATCTGCAGCCAGCACGAACGAGGAATAGTTATTTTCCTCATCAGGCTGCAATTCAATTCGCAACCAGGAGCGCCGATCAGCAGAGTGAACTTTCATGAATATTGATTTCTGGCAACTAACCCGTACCACCCACCGTCAATCCCTCAATTCTGAGCGTCGGTTGCCCCACACCCACCGGCACGCTTTGGCCTTCTTTGCCGCACACGCCTACGCCTAAATCGAGCTTTAAATCGTTGCCGATCATTTTGACTTGGGTCATCGCTTGTGGGCCGTTACCGATCAGCGTTGCGCCTTTGACTGGGCCTTTGATTTGGCCG
>JANOQN010000055.1:0-39253 GCA_031422315.1 Rhodanobacteraceae bacterium | reverse complement strand
AATGTCAAAATTCAAGAAAGTGAGCGACAGCGGCTTGCGAAAATTGCAAAATCGCAAGGCTTTGCAATCGTCCCGTTGTCTCCAGCTGCTATGCCTGCCTCATGAAAATCAATCACTTAGGTAGTGGTTCATGGGTAGGGTTTGGGGGAGAGGGTGCGTTAGAGGAACCTATATTTGTGGCAACCGGAATTTACCCTCTCCCCAACCCCTCTCCCATAAAGGGAGAGTGGCTAAAATCGGCCTCTTTTTTCAATAATGCCCAGACGGTTCTTTGCCCATCATCGAGCAGCGCTACTTCCCGCGAATCTTCTCAATAGTCACTCTGGGCTTGAAAGGCTCTGGCGCTTTGACTTCGAAGCTCACCTCATGCTTTTGCTCGCCCATTTTGAAGCTAGCCAAATACTTTCCAGGTTGAATAAACGCGGGCCAGCCGTACTTCTTTACGTCTTGATAGGACGCTGACTTCTTTACATCTACTGCAGTAGCGCCTTTGTTATCGACCGGTGCTTTCGCAGGCATTTTTTCAAGCGCCAACGCGCGTTCAAGATCAATCAGCAAGTCCCATTCAAGTTCATTGACGCCTTGGGCTCCGTCTAGCTTGCGCTCATGCAGTAGTTCACCCGCCTCGGTTTTAATGGCGAGCGTCACCTCCCCAGGCTTGCCTAACCAATAGCTCAGCGTCGCTTTGGGTGCATCTTTTTTGCGATCAAACCATTGCGAGGCACCGCGCCGCCAACCACGCTGAAATTGAATTGGCGCAATGTAAAAACTATGTAGCGCGGTTGCAGCGGGCAGCGCACTCATTTCTTGCAAGGGCAATGCATCAGCAATCCAAATACTGCGGCCATGCGTGCCGACGATTAACTCGCGCTCACGCGGGTGAATCACTAGATCATGCACCGGCACGGTTGGGAAGTTAAGGCCGTAGGTGCTCCAGCTTTTGCCGCGATCACCAGACACATACACGCCGCGATCAGTACCCACATAAAGCACATTTTCCATCAGCGGGTCTTCGCGCACCACATTCACCGGGCTAGCGGGCAGGCCTGCGCTAATTGAGCGCCAGCTGCTGCCCAAATCGTCGGTGGTGTAAAGCATTGCGGCTTGATTATCACGGCGATAGTCGTTGATCGCAACGTAGGCTCTAAACCTAGCGAACTTTGACGCCTCAACGCGGCTAATCCAAGCGTTCGGCAGCTTGGCACCGACATCGCGCCAGCGCGTGCCGGAATCCTCGGTTACCCATAGCTCGCCGTCATCAGTGCCTGCCCACAGCAAACCAAACTGCTTAGGTGATTCACTGACGCTGCTAATCGTCGCAAACGGCACGTTGCCGCGCTGTTTTGATCTGGTCAACTCACCGCTGATCGCCTCCATGTTCTTGCCGCCCGCCATCGAGCGGAACAGCTTGTTGGCGCCGAGATACACCACATCCGGGTTGTGCGTTGATAGCAACAGCGGCGATTGCCAGTTATAGCGCAAGCTCGGCGAATCCAAATCGGCCACCGCGCGCACGCGCTGACCATCCGCACTTTGGTAGTTACCGAACTGATAGCCGGTATAGACTTTTGCGCTGTCACGCGGGTCCACCTGGATTTGCATGCCATCGCCGCCATTGAGGAAAGTCCATGCCGATAGATCGTCGGGTTCGGCATTGTTCGGACCTTTATAGCTGCCGTTATCTTGCATGCCGGTGTAGACGTTATAAGGCGTACTCATATCATAGGTAACTGCATAGCTTTGCCCAACCGCTTGCCTATCTAAGCGCTGCCAATGCGTGCCGCCATCGTAGCTGACATCAACGCCGCCATCGTTACCCGCAAAAATGCGCTTTGGATTGTTCGGATCGATGCGCCAGACGTGGTAGTCCACGTGCACATCAGGATTATTTAATCGGCCAGTGAAGGTTTTACCGCCATCGGTGCTCTCTGCAAGTGGCATACCCAGCAACACCACGTGTTCTGGATCGACCGGGCTTACTCCTAACTTGCCAAAATAGTATCCGTAGGTAAAGGTGAATTCACGGATGGGCTCGGCATGGGTTTTGCGCCAGCTGCCCGCGCTATCGTCAGATCGATATAACTCAAGTGCGCGAATTTGGCTATCAAACAAGGATGAGTTGCCATCTTTTAGGCGCTCTCGCAGCTGCGGCAAACTCAGCGCGCCGGATTTGATGCGCTCAATCAGCTGCTCAGCAGTTAGCGTTTCTGGCAAATCTTGCGAGCGTACAAACGCTTCAACGACTTCCAAATCGAGTGCAAGAAATTCTTCCTTGCTCATGCTTTGTAGGCGCTTAGGAGAAAGTGGCTGATCGCCTAAATCTTGCTGCTCAGGCGATAGCTCGCCTTGATGATCGACGCTGGCATAGAGCAAGTCCGGTTTAGCGAGGGTTACCGCCAGCCCGATTCGGCCAATTGCACTGAGATCGGATGCGCCGGCCACATCGCTAAAGCTTTTGATTCGCGTAAAGCTTTGGCCGGAGTCAACGCTTTTATAGATCGCCGAGCCAGGCCCGTTGCCGCGAAAATTCCACGGACTACGAAGGTGATCCCACGTTGCGGCATAAACAATCTTGCTGTCAGTCGGATGCAAGATTAAATCGCAAGCACCGGTAGTTCCGTTTGCGGTCTTTAAGCTCTGGCGCCAAGTTTTGCCGCCGTCACGCGTTTCAAATACCCCGCGCATGCCGCCCTCGGAATACAGCGCACCCTGCACCGCTACTAATATGTGTTGGCTGTCGCTTGGGTCAATCAGCACTTCTGCGATGCGATCCGCCCCAGCTAAGCCGGCATGACTAAAACTTTTGCCGCCATCGGTGCTTTTAAAAACGCCTAACCCCGAATACGAAGAGCGCGATGCATTTGGCTCGCCGGTGCCGTACCACAGCACATCCGGATTATTGCGATCAATCGCTAAATCACCCGATATCGAAGTCGGTAGCGCATCACTGAGCGGTTGAAAGCTCTGACCATTGTTCTCACTCTTCCACAATCCACCAGAGGCATAGGCCGCATAAATTATATGTGGATCATTTGGCGCGATCTCAATATCAACCACGCGCCCGCCTTGCACGCTCGGGCCAATCGAGCGCCAGCTAACGCCTTTGTAGGGGCTTTTCGCCAGCAGCGCCTGGTGTTGTTCCCAAGCTTGCCAGCGCTGTTCGTCAGGCGTGCGTTTGGTCTGCGCTAATGATGCTGAGCTCAGCGCGAGCAAGAGGATTAAGGCCGTGGCTGTTTGACGAGGATTTGCTTGATTTACATCCATGAGATCGCTCCAAAAAAGACTGGGGCGAACAGTAAGCAGCTATAGCGCTGGACTCAAGTGCTTGTTGAACTATATTTTTTGGAGAAGTCAAATTTGTAGCTATAAATGACTGCGCTCGTGCATGACGCCACACCCTCTCCCCAACCCCTCTCCCATAAAGGGAGAGGGGCTAAAACCGGCAACTGATCCACTAGGCTAAAGTCAACTTCTGAGCTGAGCAAAACATCATGAAGCTCCCCTCTCCCTTTATGGGAGAGGGGTTGGGGGAGAGGGTAATTTGAGCGTCAGTTTTTACCAACGCCACAATCCCAAACTAGACCCGCCCGTAGCGATCCTCAAAGCGGATGATATCGTCCTCGCCAAAATATTCGCCGCACTGCACTTCAATCAACGCAATTGGCTCAGTGCCTGGATTCTCCAGTCGGTGTTTAGTGTTGACGGGAATCTCAACCGATTGATTGACTTCAAGCATTATTTCGCGCTCTCCAACCGTTACTTTTGCGCGCCCGCTCACCACCGTCCAGTGCTCGCTGCGTCGATGGTGCATTTGTAAAGACAAAACTTGCCCAGGCTTGACAACCAATCGTTTGACTTTGCAATCGGCGGCGTCTTCCAAAACCGTGTAGCTGCCCCACGGGCGCTGTACGGTCGTATGGACGTTCGCACTTTCATGCGCGCTGGCGCGCAAATGCTCAACTACCGCTTTTACGCCCTGCGATTTATCGCGATGCGTAACTAAAACTGCATCACCGGAATCAACAATGACGAGATCGCTCACACCCACTGCTGCTATGACTCGGCCTTGGCTTTGCACGTAGCAGTTTTGGCTATCAATCATGACGGCAGCGCCAGAGACCGTATTGCCCGAGCTATCCGGCGTGCCCAGCTCACTGATTGATTTCCACGAACCAATATCGTTCCAGTCAAAGCCTGCGCGCACGACTGCGCGCCTTTTAGCATGCTCCATGATGGCGTAGTCAAAGGAAATATCGCGCACCTCACTTAGCGTTGCCTTATCGAGCTGCATCATGGCGGCATCCGGTGCCATTGGCCCGCTGGCAGCGAAGCAGCGCTCGCATTCTTCGAGAAGCTCAGGCGCGACTTCCTGCGCGGCTTCCAAAAGCGCGTCGGCGCGCATGCAAAACATGCCTGAGTTCCACAGATAATCGCCACTGGCAACATATTTTTCTGCCGTCACCGAATCTGGTTTTTCGACAAAGCGCTCAATCAAATGCCCCAAACCGTCAATATCTTGGCCTTGGGCGATATAGCCAAAGCCGGTTTCAGCGTGCGTGGGCGTTACACCGAACGTGACTAAATATTTTCGCTCAGCAAGCGCACGCGCGCGCTGCACTGAATGCTTAAAAGCCGCGAGATCAGCAATTAAATGATCCGCAGGCAGCGCCAGCAAAATGGTATCTCTGCCAAAGCGCTCTGCGGCATAGAGCGCAGCAAGCAGCATCGCCGGCGCAGTATTGCGGCCAATAGGCTCGAGCAAAAAGTGCGTGCGTGCGGCGTCCATATGCGCCTGCGCGACTTCTTTGCTTAAAAAATAATGATCTTGACTCGTTACCGTCAGCACCGCAGCGGCATCGTTGACCGCCAGCGCGCGTAAATAGGTTTTTTCGAGCAAATTTTGCCCGTCCGGCAAGCGCATAAACGGTTTCGGGAACGCGCGTCTGGACACAGGCCAAAGTCTGGTACCAGCACCACCTGATAAAACAACGGGAAGCAGCATAAAACCTCAATGGAGCGAATTGCTTGGAGACTGGGTTTTACAGCGATTCCGAGGCTGACTACAAGCAAAGACCGAAGCCTTGTTAGTGTTTCGTAGGAATCAGCCTATTTTATTTTCGATGGACCAATCTTTAGCCTCTTTAAGCTCGTCCAGCACCAACGCGACACCTTCGCGCCAATCTGGCAGCACGATGTCAAAATCCTGCTTGATTTTTTCACAGTTAAATAGGCTAAATTTAGGGCGTTTTGCTGCCGCAACAAACTCAGCACTGGTGATCGGCTGCAGGTCCGGCACGCCGCTAATTAAACCCCGTACGTGCGCTTGATGAAAGATATTTTTAGCGAATTCAAACCAATTCGTTTGCCCAGCGGCCGCTACATGATAGATGCCGCTGTAGCTTTCGCCATCGCTTTGTTCAATCAACCAGCGCGCCAGCATGCAGCCAATTGTATCGGCGATCCAGCGCACTGGCGTCGGCGCAACAATCTGATCTTGCACCACGCGAATCGGCTTTTGCTCACGCGCTAGTTTTAGCATCGTGCGCAAAAAATTACTGCGGCGCGAGCTGTAAAGCCCTTGCACTCGCAAAACAAGATAGGCACAGCGGCTTTCGATAACCGCCTGTTCGCCGGCTAGCTTGCTGCGGCCATACGCGCTAATGGGCAAAGCCGGGTCAAGCTCAGTCCAGGGCAGCTGATTTTTACCACTGAAAACGTAGTCGGTTGAAACATGCACAAGCAGCGCGCCCAGCTCGTGCGCTTGCTCTGCAATTGTTCGTACGGCGCGTGCGTTGACCTGATAGGCTAGCTCTTGCTCCGCTTCAGCCAGATCAACAGCGGTGTAGGCTGCAGCATTAACGATTACGTGTGGCCGTTCGGATTGGATTAGCGCGCGCAGTGCGTCGGCGTCATTAAAGTCGGCGTCAGAACCCTCACGCCTGCGCATTGCAGCGACAACATTTCCCAACACCGAAAGTGATCGCCTTAGCTCAAATCCCAGCTGCCCACTCGCACCCAACAACAATATTTTCATGAAAAGCTCAATCTGGCTCAAACTATAAGAACTACTTAAAGGTCGACCCGCGCTTTGCTAAATCACGGGCAGTGCATTTGGTTCAATGTCAGTTAAAAACTTTGCAGCAGCATCTTTCTGAGACAGCAGCGCGCGGCCTGGCTCTGGCCACTCGATCAAAATGCTCGGATCGTCAAAGCGAATTGAACGGTCACATTCTGCACGAAATTGTTCACTGCATGCATAGCAAAGTGTTGCGGAATTGCTAACAACTTGGAAACCGTGCGCAAATCCTGCAGGAACAAATAATTGACGTCGATTTTTTCTACTTAGCATCGTTCCCTCCCACTGCCCGAAGCTTGGCGAGCCTCGGCGAATGTCGACCGCAACGTCAAAAACCTCGCCCTCTAGCACCCAAACCAACTTGGCCTGGGGAAATGGCAGCTGATAATGCAGTCCGCGCAGCACAAACTGCTCAGACTCCGACACATTGAGCTGAACGATTTTAAATGCGCTTGCCGCATCAACCGGGCGCGCATCACTGTAGGCCTCGAAAAACAGCCCACGCGGGTCGTTGAACACGCGCGGCTCGTGGATCAGCACGCCGGGCAAACGCGTTTCTATCGTTTTCATGATTTAGCACCCTGCTGCGCTAGCTCTTGCAGATAAATTCCATAGCTACTCTTGCCGAGCTTTTTACCCAAGGCAAGCAGCGCCGCTCGATCAATCCAGCCGTTTTCGAACGCGATTTCTTCAAGGCAGGCAATCTTCAAGCCCTGGCGCTCTTCTATGGTTTGCACATAGTGGCCCGCTTGCAGCAGTGATTCATGCGTGCCAGTGTCGAGCCAGGCAAAGCCGCGCCCGAGTTTGCTGACGCGTAGGCTTTGATCGTCTAAATAGCAGCGATTTAGATCGGTGATCTCTAACTCGCCGCGCACTGAAGGCTTCAAACCAGCCGCGAAATCACAGGCGCGCTCATCATAAAAATACAGTCCAGTAACGGCGTAGTTGGACTTTGGCGCGCTGGGTTTTTCTTCCAAGCTCAGCACTTTACCTTGCCCATCAAATTCAGCAACGCCGTAGCGTTCCGGATCGCGCACCCAATAGCCGAAAACGGTCGCGCCGTGGCTTTCATTCGCAGCGGTGCGCAGCACGTCAGTAAAGCCTGGCCCGTAAAAGATATTGTCACCCAGCACCAGCGCGCTTGGTTTGCCATCGACAAACTCGCGGCCAATCAAAAAAGCTTGTGCTAGGCCATCAGGCGAGGGTTGCGCCGCATATTCAATCGACATTCCCCATTGCGAACCATCGCCCAGCAAGCGCTGAAACAGCGCTTGCTCGTGTGGCGTATTAATAATCAGCACTTTGCGAATGCCCGCCAACATCAACACGCTAAGCGGGTAATAAATCATTGGCTTATCGTGAACCGGCAAAAGCTGCTTGCTGGTCGCAATCGTGAGCGGATAAAGCCGCGTGCCCGAGCCGCCTGCTAATATTATTCCTCGATCTGTGGCCATTAGATTCCTATGTGAGTGAGTCTAGTTTTATCGATGCGAAACGGATTCCGTTCGTGGTGAGCTTGTCGAACCGTGAATCCTAATTATTTGTGATGCGACTTTTCCTTAAGTTCAAGGGACTACATTTAGATAAGCTCAAGTAAGACCCAACCTTTCCCCCCGATAACTGCCATCTTGGATGCGCGCCACCCAGGCTACATTATCCAAATACCAATCCACCGTCTGCGAAAGCCCGCTTTCAAATTCATATTGCGGGCGCCAGTTTAATTGGGTCTGCAATTTACTGCTGTCAATCGCATAACGGCGGTCATGCCCGGGCCGATCAGTAACAAACTTAATTAAACTGCGTCGACTAGCGCCGTCTTGCTGTGGGCGTTTTGCATCTAACAAATCGCAAATACGATGTACAACTTCGATATTATTTCTTTCTGCATCACCACCGACATTATAAACCTCCCCAACTTCTCCAGATTTCAGTACGGTAGCGATTGCCGCCACGTGATCTTGCACATGCAGCCAATCGCGAATGTTTTTGCCGTCACCATAGACCGGCAGCGCTTGCAAAATCAGCGCCTTTTGAATCATCAGCGGAATAAGCTTTTCCGGAAATTGATACGGGCCGTAGTTATTCGAGCAATTGGTCGTTAACACTGGCAAATGATAGGTATGGAAAAAAGCCCGCACCAAGTGATCAGACGACGCTTTGCTGGCCGCGTAAGGCGAATTAGGTGCATAAGGCGTGGTCTCAGTAAATTTGCCGGTTTCCCCAAGGCTGCCGTAGACTTCATCGGTTGAGACGTGTAAAAATCGAAAGCGCTGCTGCGCCTCGGCCGTTAACGCTTTGAAATATTTTAAAGTCGACTGCAGCAAAGCCAGAGTGCCAACCACATTGGTTTGAATAAACTCGGCAGGCGCATCAATTGATCTGTCAACGTGGCTTTCTGCGGCAAAGTTTATAATTGCACTGGGGTTAAATCGTTCAAGCAATTGGCTTACCAGCGCGCCATCGGCAATATCACCTTGAAAAAATTGCACACCGTCTTTTTCAATCACGTTAGACAGTGTGTCCAAATTCCCTGCGTAGGTTAATTTATCCAGCACTATAAGTTGTACATCGTGCTCGGCTTTAGCGTATTCTAAAACAAAATTGCCGCCAATAAAGCCAGCACCGCCGGTAACCAACCAAACTCTTTTTTGCATATAATTATTTCCTATTCGGCATTAACCAGTTAATCAAAATCACTATTGGTAAGCACGCGCCGCGCCGCTAACAAATATTGCGCGGCTGACCAAAGCGTAAGCACTGCTGCAATAATTAAGGCAACTTGCCCAATTTTATAAATGGGAATTGCAGCGATTGAGTCCCGATACAGCATCATGGCTAGCGCGACCATTTGCGCAATGGTCTTAATTTTCCCTGTCATCTGAACTTTAATAGTTGCGCGCTTGCCAATTTCAGCCATCCATTCGCGCAGTGCAGAAATACTAATTTCGCGGCCGATGATAATCGCGCAAATAATCGCAAGCCATGGTTTTGGGTCCGCCTGAACCAACAAAATAAGCACGATTGCTACCATGAGTTTATCCGCTACCGGATCTAAAAACGCACCAAATTTAGACTCCATTTGATACTTGCGCGCCAAATAGCCATCTAGCCAGTCAGTAATTGCAGCGGCAATAAATATAAACGCTGCCGCACGGTAGTGATGCGTCCAATCACTGAAGAATACCGCCACCATCACCGGGATGAGTGCGATCCGAAACAGCGTAAGTATCGTTGCAAGGTTAATTTTCATGCGCGGAGTGTAGCGAGCCAAGCGCACTTTAACGAGCCCACGCAGGCTGTTGTCAAAAAAACCCTGCATTTGGTGTGTACGTATGAAGCGATGCTACACAAACAGCCAATTTGTCAAAAAGTTGCATTATTTGCACGCGTTTTCGGATGGCAGCCGTTGCCGATTAGCCTGTTAAACTGCGCCGCTCAAAACTCACAACCCTACGGAAATCCTATGTTTGGCAACAAACCGCAGCGCCCAATGTCCATTGAAACCCCTTCTACCCCAATTGAGTGCCTAATAGGCGCGCGCATGAGTGTCGTTGGCGATATCACCTTTAGCGGCGGATTGAACATTGCCGGATCGGTGAAAGGCACCGTCTCTGCTGAAGGCAGCGATGGCCTAATTGTTTTAAACGAGTCGGGCCGGATAGAAGGCGATTTACGTGCTCCGAACGTCAAAATTGATGGCGAAATGATCGGTGATGTCGTGGCGTCGGAAAAGCTCATTCTCGGCCCAACTGCGCGCGTGCGCGGCAATGTGTACTACAAGCTGCTGGAAATGACCGCTGGCTCACAAGTCAACGGGCAAATGGTGCATCAAGAAGAACCACGTAAGCAGCTCGCGAAACCAGAATAGATACAGCCCTAGGTTCCTGAGTTTGCCGGGGCAACTGGCACTTCTCGGTTTGCCCAGAAAACCCCAGCTAACACCACCGCTGTACCAAAAAGTTGCAAAAGCGTGATGGGTTCTTGCAGCAGCCAATAACCCAAAAATAGTAGCGATACCGGCCCAAGCATCGAGAGCTGCGATGCTCGCGCTGCGCCAATCCTACGAATTGCTTCCATTGTCATAAACACCGGTAGGATAGTGCAGAAAATTGCATTAAGCACTGATAGCTTGATCACGGTAGCCGACTGAGCGAGTGTCGCCATTGATTCTAAAATCAGGGAGTGTGCCAGCATGCAGGCACTTGAGACGCTCATCGCGTATGCCACCAGACGTGTACTGCCGAGCTTTTTCACTAGTGCGCCTGACATGCTCAAATAGCCTGCATAGGAAAGCGCCGCCAAAAATATTAAGCTGCTGCCCCAGGCGACGTGACCGCCGTTAAAGTGCAGCTGCTCGATGAAAACACAGGCAACGCCGAAATAGCTCAAAGCTAACCCTTGCCATTGGTTTTTTGCGATTGCTTTGCGATAAGCAATCCAGCCAATTAACGCAACCAACGTGGGTGTCAAAAATAGAATCAAACGCTCAAGTGAGGCGCTGACATATTGCAAGCCGATAAAATCCAGCATGCTCGACAAGTAGTAGCCCAGAAAACCCAGTAGTAGAATTTGCCAACGTTCGGCGATGGTTAGTTTTTGGATTATTCTGCTTCGCTTGGCTTGAAGGACGTAATAAGCGGCAATCGCAATAAACACCGGGCCCGCAAACAGCATGCGCAAACTCATAACGGCACTCGCATCTGCGCCTGCGCGATACATAAGCTTGGCTAAAATTGCTTTGAACGAAAATAAAATGGCCGCTAACGCGGCAATCAATAGCCCGGCCCAAGGCAGGTGCGCGGTTGAATTTGCTTCTTGCTGACTCACTAAAAATCGCTCCATTTTGACTTGCGCGCGTCTATAGTCCGCGGCCTAGCGTTTAGTTGCTTAGCCGAAAGCCGACGACCGTTTATAGGGTCTAAATCACGTTATTTGAAAAGAGTGTCGCATGACTAAAGCTGTCCACAATTTCTACTTTGGCGCGCCTGCGCTGATATTCATTTGCCTTAGCTGCGACGTAAATGCGGCAAGTTGGCAGCACACGGGCTATATCGAAGTGGGCGCCAATGCGCAAGATTTGGATGCGAGCGGCAAAAATTGGACGGCAGGCGGCTATCAAACACTCGGCACTGGCAAAGGCGTGGGCGTTGAGGCGCGCTTAGGGCTGAGCTTTGTTGCTGATGACGATGCTGAATTAGCTTGGCGATTCGTTTTGAACGGTTTAGCGCGTACGGGCACTCAGGACTCTAGCAAAGCCGGATTCACAGAGGCGTTTGCTGAAATAGGCGCACTTGACAGACAAGGCTGGCGCATCCGGGCAGGCCAAGCATTTGCGGGCACGAGCCGCGAAAACGTCGAAGCACTTTGGCAAACGCCTTACAGCATCAATCTCTCAGCGCTCAATGCTTGGATCGGTGAGGAGTTTCGCCCGATTGGAATTGGTTTTGCCAAACGCCTACAAGGTGCGGGAGCCCATACCGATGTTGAGGTATCAGCGTATATCGGCAACGATACCGGCCCGGCGATTTTGGCTTGGCGCGGCTTTGCGCTGCATAACCGAATCAGCGTGTTTGGCGAAACCCTACCGGTATTGCCGTTGCAATCGATTGTGAGCGGCCCGTTTTCAGCGCAGCGAGACAACGGCACGCAACCGTTTGGACCGGATTTGGACGGTCGCGTTGGCTATTCAGTTCGCCTGCGTCACAGCGTAGACGATGGCCCGAATTTTTCCGCTTTCTACACTGATAATCGCGGCGATCAAGATTTACATGATGGCGACGAATACGCATGGGCGAATCGCTTCGCATTGATTGGATTTGACTGGCCAATCAATCAAGACTGGACGCTGCTGGGCGAAGCCTTGAGCGGCACTACCAATATGGGCTTTGCGCCTGGCCCCAACGTTGAAGCGCGCTATAACACGCAGTATTTAATGGCCGCACGAACCGTTGGCATTTGGAGTTACACACTTCGCGTTGAAAAATTTCGCGTGAAAGAAGGTGACTTCAGCGTTGAGCTAAACGATCAAAACGGCCGGGCAGCGACGTTTGCCATTCAACGCCAGCAAGCGAACTGGCGGCTAGGCTTAGAGCTAACCCATGCCGATATTGAGCGCCCAGGCAACGCTGATGAAGGTGCCCCGGTTGAGCAGGGCGGGTTGCAGCTTAGCGCGGTGGCTAGGTATTATTTTGATTGATGGAACGTTGAAGGATTGTGGCAATTCCCTGGGCACGTTAGTTTGAGGCAACCGACTTTCCCTCTCCCCAACCCCTCTCCCATAAAGGGAGAGGGACTAAAAAGCACCCTTCCGCATTTGTCGGGGAGGTCTAAAACTTCCCTCTCCGCATTTGTTGGGGTCTGAAACTTCCCTCTCCGCATTTGTTGGAGAGGTCTGAAACTCCCCTCTCCCTTTATGGGAGAGGGGTTGGGGGAGAGGGTTTTTTGTGTGCTCGAAAAAACTACCCGCCTGCGAGAATTAAACCACCGTCAACGTCGGCGCAGCTTCGCCGCGCTTGTTAATAACCGAATCAACTATGCCGAAGTTTTTCGCTTCTTCTGAACTCATAAAATGATCGCGATCGGTGTGTTTTTCGATTATTTCAATCGGTTGGCCAGTGTGCGTCGCCAATATGCTGTTGAGCTTATGGCGAATTTGCAAGATTTCTTTGACGTGGATGTCCATATCCGACGCTTGGCCTTGATAGCCACCCGAAGGCTGATGAATCATCACGCGCGAATTCGGCAAGCAATAGCGTTTGCCAGGTGCGCCAGCTGCGAGCAAAAACGCGCCCATGCTGCATGCCTGACCGATGCAAATCGTGCTGACCGGCGGTTTGAGGAACTGCATCGTGTCGTAAATCGCCATGCCGGCGGTTACTGCGCCGCCTGGGCTATTGATGTAAAGGCTGATTTCTTGTTCGGGGTTTTCGCTTTCTAAGAACAGCAGCTGCGCGACAATCACGTTCGCCATGTAGTCTTCAACCTGGCCCACGCAAAAAATCACGCGTTCTTTTAAAAGCCTGGAATAGATATCGTACGAACGCTCACCGCGCGGGGTTTGCTCAACCACCATCGGAATCAAATTCAATCCCTGCGGCTGAATGATAGAAGCTGCGCCATAAGGTGTACCGGCATGAGACTGTGATCGAATGTTCATATGCATCCTGAGGTTGACGTACGAGGTTTGAGAAAAAGAAAGGCCGCAGGCATTTGCGCTGCGGCCTATTTTATTGTTATTGCGCCGATCTACTCAATTTCAACCCGGACGAATGACTTCTGAAAACGCGCGTTTGACTTCACGTGCGTGAACCTGCTCGGCAATCCAATCAGCGACTTGCTCTTCCATTACTCGGCCTTGTAAGCCAGCTAACAGGTTATTGTCTTTGCGATACATGGCGATAACTTCGCTTGGATCTTCATAGGTTGAGGCAATCGCGTTTAGTGCATCTAACATCCGGCGCTGATCAAGCTTCAAGCTGTGTTTGCGAGCCAGTTCGTTTAAAACCAACCCGGCGCGTACGCGGCGCTTGGCGGCGTCAACAAAGGGCGCTAAGTCTGGTTCTTGATTGAACACCGAGCCCTGACGCTGCGCATTTTGCATAGCTTGCGCACGAAGGCTTTTGGCGTCGTCTTGAACTAGGCCTTCAGGCAAATCAAAGCCGGCAAATCGTTCGACAAGTTTAGTTGTGACTTGCGCGCGCAGTCGGGTACTCAGGGCGCTTTTTAATTCACGCGTTAAGTTACTGCGAATTTCCGTGCGAAATGCCTCAGCCGTGCCTTCCGGAACGCCAAAGCTTTCAATGAACCCTGCATCAACTTCTGGCATTTTTGGCGATTGAACTTTTAGCACTTTGACGTGCGCATCACCATTTTTACCAGCAAGTTCGGCATCACGATGATCGGCTGGAAACGCCACTGTGCAGTCCTTCTCTTCACCTACCGACATACCGACTAGCGCATCTTCAATGCCAGCTAGCGTCGCGTTCGAGCCAACGATAGTCGCGGCACGCTCAAAGCCGCTTTCCGGCATCAAACGTTCGCCGATTTTGGCGGAAAACTCAAAGCTCACTAAATCTTCTTTTGCAGCAGCGCGGCTTACATCGGTCCAGCTACGGCGTTGTAAACGCAGATTCTCGATCATCGCGTCGATATCAGTATCCATCACTTCAGCCACTTCGCGCTCAAGCTCTATACCGCTCAAATCCAAATCGCCCATATCCGGCATGATTTCGAATTCCACGTCAAACTTAAAGCCATCGGCTTCATCGGTGATATGTGTGATCGCAGGCGTGGTGGCAGGGCGCAGCTTTTCTTGCTCAATTGCAGGGCCAAGGCTAGAGCGAATCAACTGCTCAGTCGCATCTTGTCGAATTTGCTTGCCGTAGCGCTGGGTAATCAGCTGCATCGGAACTTTGCCTGGGCGAAAGCCTTTCAAATTCATGGTGCGTGACGCCTGCTGAATCTGCGAGGCAATCGCTTGATCCAACTGGCCCGCAGGCAGATTGATCGACAGTTTGCGCTTCAGCGCGGTTTGATTTTCAACAGCAACTTGCATAGGTGTGGCTCCAACTTCGGGCGTGTCAATAAATGAATTAGGTCGTGACTTAGGTGTGCGTGCAGCCGACAGGGGCACTGGCAACGCGACAAACAGCCGCATAGTCTAGCCGAAAATCTTGAGACGTTGACGAAGGGAAGCAAATGCGGGAGGTTTGCGTTAGCTTGGGTTGCAGTTGGGATACCTGCTGATAGTTTTCAAAGCAGCTAGCCAGCGTACTGACGCCACGCTCGTTTTCCGAACAAACCTTTTAATGTGGCTTTTTAAAAGCGGAAAAAGCCTGTGGCTTCGTTCTGCCTTGATTCCACGCTCGTTTTCGGAGCCGGCAATTTTCATGTGGCTTTTTTTAAAAGCGGGAAGAGCCTGAGGCTTCGTTCTGTTTTGATGCCACGTTCGTTTTAATTGGTGCGAAAGAAGAGACTCGAACTCTCAAGGGGATTAGCCCGCTGGAACCTAAATCCAGTGCGTCTACCAATTTCGCCACTTTCGCAATAATTAAAACCAAACCGACAAAGCAATTTGAATCTGATGGTGGGTTGTCGGGGATTCGAACCCCGGACCTACTAATTAAGAGTCAGCTGCTCTACCAACTGAGCTAACAACCCGGACAACTTTTCATCTTACTTTTGCAATGGGGAGGATGAGGGGTCTCGAACCCCCGACCCCCGGAATCACAATCCGGTGCTCTAACCGACTGAGCTACACCCTCCGCTGCAAACTAATCCGAGCTATGGCGCGCCCGGCAGGGATCGAACCTGCAACCCCCGGCTTAGAAGGCCGGTGCTCTATCCATTGAGCTACGGGCACTATAGCTTGGGGTCTTGATCGCTAGCCATTGCGAACGCAAAATCGATTGGCTATTAAAAATAATGGTCGGGGTAGAGGGATTCGAACTCTCGACATCCAGCTCCCAAAGCTGGCGCGCTACCAGACTGCGCTATACCCCGAAAAACTTTGTCGGTCATTAACCGAGCTGCGAAGGATAAAGAGCGAACCCATCGCCGTCAACTCTTTCCAATCGACTTATCAAGCAAGCCGCGCGTTGCACTAGGAATTCGTTCAGGGCAAAAATAGCACTCATCTAACAAGCATTGCACTTTCACATCGCTGTGCTTTTCTGAACCAAGATCGCAAGAACTGCAATTTACCGGTAACTTGACATAGTCCTGCACCAAGCCATCAGCTATCTTTGCACGCATTATTTATGACCTTAAGGCAGTTAAATCATGTGGCGTGCGCTGATCGTTGTTGTTGCCTCGGTTGCTTTCTTCAGCAGTTCGGCCTTTACAGCGCCGCTCAAAATTGCCACAGTTGCGCCTGAAGGCACCGCGTACTTGCGCGAAATGCGCGCTGCGGGTGATGCCATCAAAGCCGCAACAGCGGGCCGCGTTGAGCTAAAGTTTTTCCCTGGCGGCGTGATGGGCTCGGATGCGGCAACCGTGCTTCGAAAGATCAAGCTAGGCCAGCTGCAAGGCGCAGCGCTATCCGGCACTGAGCTAAGTTCGGTCAGCAATGACGGCGCAATTTTTGGTCTACCGTTCTTTTTTAACAGCAAAGCTGAGTTTGATTACGTACTGGCCAAAACCAGCGGTTTGATACGCGACAGCTTTGCAAAAGGCGGAATGGTAGTTCCAGGCATGTGTGGCGGCGGTTATGCGTATTTGCTGTCCACCAAACCGCTGACTAGCTTAGAAGACTTACGCAAAACCAAAGTATGGTCGCCTGCTGGCGATCCTATTGCCGAAGTTGGCTTCAAAATTGCCGGTGCGAGCACCGTGCCGCTTGGCATCGCCGATGTTTATCCGAGTTTGCAAACGGGCTTGGTCGAAACCGTTGGTGGCCCGTTAGCAGCGATCATTGGCTTTCAATGGCACACTAAAGTTAAGTACATGGCCGACGTACCGTTGGCGGTCACGATAGGTTTTTTAGCGTTTGACAAGCGCGCGTTTGACAAGCTAACGCCAACCGATCAAGCACTGGTCAATGCTGAAATCGAGAAAGCATTTACCAAGCTCAACAACATAAATTTCGACGACGCTGCTGCGCGCGCTGCGCTCATTAAGCAGGGCGTACAAACGCAAGTGCCAAGCGCTGACCAAGCAAAAGCCTGGGAAGCGGTAGGCACCAAAAGCTTGGCTGAGCTAAGCCAAAAGAACGCTTTCAGCAAACCGGTTTTAGATGCCGTACTCGCCGCGCGCGCCGAATTTCGCGCGCAGGCTAAATAGCCCGCTAAGTAATAGCTGACGCTCGCTTGTTACTTTTAATGCATCGAATAGAAGACGCGCTTTTGGCGCTGTTGGCAACTGCACTTGTGGTGATTGCTGGCGCGCAAATTGGCGCACGATTTTTTATTGAAGGCAGCTTGTTGTGGGCTGATTCACTGCTGAAATCTTTGGTGCTTTGGCTGGTGATGTTAGGTGCCTTAGCAGCGGCGCGCACTGATAGCCACTTAGGCATTGATGCGCTAACGCATTCGCTAGGCCCCAAAGGCCAGCGCATGGCGCGTTTTGCGGCGTTTTCGTTTGGCGCATTGATGTCATTGTTAGCGGCGTACTACGGCCTGGAGCTGGTGCGTTTCGAGCGCGAAAGTCCGTCTGACGTACATGGCCTGCTACCAAGCTGGGTGGTCTTGCTGGTGATTCCTTGCGCATTTGCTGGTATGGCGCTGCGCATGGCGCACAGCGCGGTAACGCAGCCTGAGCCTAAATGATGGAACAGCTTACTTCGTTGTTGCAATCGAATGTCGTGCTTTTGCTTTGCGGCGTTTTACTGATTTTATTTGCTGCAGCAGGCGCACCTTTTTTCGCGCTGATTGCCGCCGTTGCCATGCTTGGGTTTGCGCGCGCTGGCTATGATTTAACCGGTATCATGGTCGAGTTCAATCGCATCTCTGAGATGCCAGTGCTGGTTGCCATTCCACTGTTTACTATTGCCGGCTATTTGCTTGCCGAAAGCCGCACCCCGCAGCGGATTGTGCGCTTGGCGAATGCCGCGATTGGCGCAGTGCCGGGCGGTTTGGCGATCGTTGCACTGCTCGCTTGTGCGGCGTTTACCGCACTGACTGGCGCCTCGGGCGTTACCATTGTGGCATTGGGTGCTGTGCTGCTGCCGGCTTTGCGCCAGGGTGGTTACGATGATCGCTTTAACCTTGGTTTGCTGACCACTTCTGGCAGCTTAGGCATGCTGTTCGCGCCCGCGCTGCCTCTGATTATATATGGCGTAGTAGCGCAGCAGCTCAACACCAATCCGCCGGTGGTGATCCAAGACTTGTTTATTGCCGGCGCCCTGCCCGGCTTGATGATGATTGTCGCGCTGGCGATTTATGCCTTCATCAAAGCGCCGCGCGTGCCGATTGCCGAGCGCAATCGCTTCAGCGCGCGCGAGCTCTGGCATGCAATCAAGGATTCCATTTGGGAGCTGCCACTGCCGTTTGTAGTTGTGGCGGCAATCGTGTCTGGCAAAGTAGCGCCCGGTGAAATTGCCGCCGTCACCGCGCTTTACGTAGTTTTCGTGGTGCTGATTGTTCGGCGAGAGGTAAAATTCAACGAGCTTGGCCGAGTCATGCGCGAAGCCATGGTACTAGTCGGCGCGATCATGACGATTCTAGGCATGTCGCTAGCACTGACTAACATGCTGATCGATCAGGAAATACCCACCAAGCTATTTGAGTTCGTGCAATCGCATATTGATAGCAAAATTACCTTCCTTATTATCTTGAATCTGTTTTTGCTGGTATTCGGTATGCTGCTGGAAGGCTTTCCAGCGATTGTGATTTTGACACCGCTACTGCTGCCGATTGCCATTGGCTATGGTATTGATCCGATTCACTTCGGCATTATTTTCGTGGCGAACCTGCAAATCGGGCTATTTTTACCACCGGTAGGCATGAACTTATTCATCGCCAGTATGCGTTTTAAGGTGCCGATTACCCAGCTGATTCGCGCCAGCGTACCGTTCTTTTTGATTTTGCTGGTCTGTACGCTGATTATTACCTATGTACCGGCGCTATCATTGGGCTTGCTGGGGCGCTAACTACTAACGCAAGGCAGTAAAGCCACACGCAAAGCTTGGTCAAAAGAGCGGTGTAGATTGACGATAGTGATCGCTTATACCCAATTGTCTTTTGGGCGAATGCTTCCATCGGGCACGCCGGTCAACGCTCTGGCCGGCGTTGTTACTCACTTATGTACATCGAGTACACCGCGCTGGAACCGCCTTGACCAAAGCGGCGACAGGCGCGCGGCTAGAATTGGCTTTCGGCAGTAGCCATCGCTAGAAAAACAAGTACGAAGATAACAGGCATCGCCATTTCCACTCAGCGCATCAATAAACGCCCATAAAATCTCGCTTGCCTACCACTACGCCTTGGTTGCGCAAAATCGCGTAGCTGGTGGTGACGTGAAAGAAAAACTGCGGCAAGGCGTAGTGAATCAAATAGGCTTGGCCCTGCATACGCTTTTCTTTCGGCGTACCTGGGCGCAGGATAATTTCTCGGTCCTCTTGACCGTCAATTTGCGCAGCTTGCAAGGATTCTACAAAGCTGATTGATTCGCTGATGAGCGCGGCCAAATCGGCAAAGCTAGACTGCTCGTTTGGCAACATTGGGGCTTCAACACCAGCCAAGCGTGCGCATGCTCCGCGCGCGAAATCGGTAGCGATTTGCACTTGCTTGATCAGTGGAAACATATCTGGGTAAAGTCTAGCTTGAAGCAAAATTGATGCCTCGAACTTGCGAATCGTGGCATCAGCTTCGGCTTTGCCTAGAACGTCGGCTAGCGCCGCCAGCATTTGTTTAAATAGCGGAACGGAAGCTTGGTAAAGTGAAATCGTCATGGGTAGGCTCAGTTAGTTTGGGCAGGTAGGAGAATACTCGCAAAACTCCGGTGATATCGATTAGATCGTAGACTGAATCGCGCCTTCTAGCTCAGCCCGTCATTTTGCGCGCAGTCGCAGAATTCATGCTTTTCACCCCGTCGGAATGGACCCTGCGACTGCGCGCAGGGTGACGAGGATTCTAGGGTTTGGTATCAGCCTGTTGCGCTCGCTCAAAACACACTCAAACCAGTCCGCTCTACGAATAACTTTAGCGCCTCGACCCCGACGCAGGAATTACCCGAAGCCTCCAGCTCAGGTGAAAACACCGCAATCGTCAGCTTACCCGGCACCACCGCCACAATGCCGCCACCGACGCCGCTTTTCGCCGGCAGGCCAACTTGGTAAGCAAACTCACCAACGGCATCATACAGCCCACAAGTCAACATCAGCGCGTTTATGCGCCGCGTTTGTAGCGGGCTGACAATGACCTCACCCGTGCCGGGCTGCACGCCGCGATTGGCTAGAAACAGCGCTGCTCTTGCCAATTCAGCCGCACTCATGGCAATGGCGCACTGGTGAAAATAGGCGTCTAGCACGTCCGCAACCTGCCCGTCCAACACGCCAAAACTCTTCATAAAATGCGCCAGCGCAGCGTTGCGGTGCCCCGTTTGCGCCTCAGATTTCGCCACCGCGTAATCAAACTGCACTGCACGCCCGCACAGATCGCTCATAAAGCGCAGCAGCTTGCCGCGCGCATTTGCCGAGTGCGCAGTCAACTGATCCGCCACTGCTAACGCGCCCGCGTTGATAAACGGATTGCGTGGCACGCCGTGCTCGTGCTCAAGTTGAATCAGAGAATTAAATTTATTCCCCGAGGGCTCACGGCCGACGTGTTCCCACAGGCTTTCACCAATATCGCGCAGCGCCAGCGCCAGGGTAAAAATCTTGCTCACGCTTTGAATCGAAAACAGCGTGTGTGCATCACCCGCACAGGCTTGTTCACCTTCGACCGTCGCAATGCTAATGCCAAACAGCCGTGGATTGACGCTCGCTAAGGCAGGAATATAGCTTGCGACCTTGCCCTGCCCGAACGCGACCTGGGCATCATGGTGGATTTCGTTGAGTAGGGTTTGCCAATTGGTGCGCATGCAGGTTCCCATTAAAAAATTCGTTGGATCATCTGCTCCTGAATTTACCGCATTTGAGCCGTTAGACATTGGCAGGGCGAGTCCACCATTAGTAAAATCAATAGCTTGGATCAGGTTCATGGGTAGGGGTAAGCGGAAGACTGCGGTAGCAATATGACGTAAAAACTGAATTCGTTTGATTACGTCTAAATCTGAGCGAATATTGCTTGAAATGCCAGCGCCAAAACGCAAGCAATTGGATTGAAATGTAAACTAAGCTCGATAGACTAAGGCCACAATTTGAAAAGGAGAAATTCAATGAACGTCGCCATTATCAACATACACGAAGCAAAAACTCAGCTGTCAAAGTTAGTCGAGCTTGCAGCTGCGGGCCGAGAATTCATAATCGCGAAATCTGGCAAACCCATGGTGCGGGTGGTGCCTTTGACACAGGGCGCACTGCATCCGCTCGGCGGAATGCGCGGCAAGTCAACGCTGAGCCTTGAACTAAAAGCTGGCTTTGCCACAGATATTGACGACATGTTCAGTCATTAAACTAGGCGTTGCCGCATGCCAATTTTAGACACACAGCTATTAATTTGGGCCACCAACGAACCAGAGCGCTTGCCACCAATACTTTCAGAGCATCTGCGGTTTGATTGAGATTTTTACTTCAGTGCGACTGCGAAAGTTGAGAGTAGCTCTACCAATCAAAGGATACTTTTGACGGCCGATACAACATTAAAGGCCTACGGAATTTTCGTTGAAATGGCTAGATAGCTAGAAGCGACTGCTGAGAAGGCACGCGTTGTATCGCCACAACTACTCCTCGCCCAAAAACCCCCCGCTTTGATGTTCCCACAGCTTGGCGTAGATACCGCCTTGCTCAAGTAGCTCGCGGTGGCTGCCGGTTTCGACAATCTGGCCTTGATCCATCACGACTAAGCGATCCATCGCAGCAATCGTGGAAAGCCGGTGCGCAATCGCAACCACGGTTTTACCTTGCATGAGATCATTTAAGCTCGATTGAATCGCCTGCTCGACTTCGCTATCAAGTGCGCTGGTGGCTTCATCAAGCAGCAAAATCGGCGCGTCTTTTAGCATGACGCGCGCAATCGCGATGCGTTGGCGCTGGCCGCCGGATAGCTTTACGCCGCGCTCGCCGACGTGCGCATCCATGCCTGTTCGCTGTTTTGCATCGCTTAAATTAGCAATAAAATCAGCAGCTTGTGCGCGCTCCGCGGCTTTTTGCAGTTGTGCCTCAGTCGCCTCAGGCTTGCCGTAAGCGATGTTATCGCGCACTGAGCGATGCAGCAACGAGGTGTCTTGCGTCACCATGCCAATTTGGTGGCGTAGACTGACTTGAGTTACTTCTGCAATGTTAGTACCGTCAATCAAGATCTTCCCAGAGTTCAAATCATAAAAGCGCAGTAGTAAGTTAACTACCGTACTTTTGCCTGCGCCCGAGCGGCCGACTAAGCCAATCTTTTCGCCTGGTTGAATGGTAAGGTTGAAATCGCGCAGCACCTGTTTACTACCGGCATAGCAAAAATTGACGCCGACAAAGCTGATCGCGCCCGTGCTAACAAGCAACGTATGTGCGTCAGACTGATCTTCAATCAAAGTCGGCTGCGACAGCGTGCCAACTCCATCTTGTACGGTGCCTAAGTTCTCGAAAAAGCTCGAGAGCTCCCACATGATCCAGTGTGACATGCCGTTCAAGCGCAGCGCCATGGCGGTGGATGCGGCTACTGCACCCACGCCAATTGCACCGTCATTCCACAGACCAAGCGCCAGCAGCGTCGAAGTGCCTATCAGTGCAATCGACAACACTTGATTTGCCTGATCAACCAGCGTAACCCAGCGCATTTGGCCATGCGCGGTGACCAGAAATTCGTCCATCGCAGCCCGCGCATACTGGCCTTCACGGCTGCTGTGCGAGAACAATTTGACCGTTGCAATATTGGTGTAGGCATCGCTAATTCGGCCGGTCATGAGCGCGCGTGCATCGGCTTGCGCTTCACTAATCTTGCCGAGTTTGGGTACAAAATAAGCCAGCATGCCCACATAGAGCACCAGCCAGCCTAAAAAAGGCAGCAGCAAGCGCGCATCCAAGCTCCATAAAATACCGATCAACGAAATGAAGTAAACCAGCACGTAAATCATAATATCGAGTGCGCTAGTCCACACATCGCGCACGGCCAGTGCGGTTTGCATCAGCTTGGCGGCAATGCGCCCAGAGAATTCATCTTGGAAAAAACTCATAGATTGCTGCAGCAATTGACGGTGGAAATTCCAGCGCATGCGCATCGGAAAATTGCCGGCAATCACGTTAAAACGTAGCAGCGCCCAAATGATCGTCACCACGATACTTGCCGCTAATATCCACAGGAAGGTTCGAATATCGCCGCCATGAGCTTGCCACAGCTGCCCGGGCTGCAAAGCGCCTAGCCAATCGACGACCTGCCCCATAAAACCCAGCAGCCAGGCCTCAAATACGCCAATTGCCGCCGAAAGCATGGCCATGAAAAACAGATAAGGGCGCAGCCCACGCGTACACGCCCACAAAAAACGCCACGCCGACTTCGGCGGCGTTACCGGAGTTTCATCAGGAAACGCGGGTGCAAGCCTCTCGAAGCGTTGAAACAACCAAACTAAAGCAGAATGCATAAAAAGCCAACTATTATTTAACTTGGAGCATAGCAAACATCCCTGAATACCTTAATTTTAGGTAAATTCGATTTAAGCAGCTTTTAGAATGCACCGCGAACTGGCAACGATAACTCGCCGCAGGCGCAAGCGACGTGCGTGGTTTCGCCTAAAGATTGACTTAATTTAAAGGAGTTGCATTTAGTTTAAACGCAAGTTGTTTTTAGCTTTCCGGATTAGCTTAATAAATACTATTTTTGGAATTTTCTCTGAATAACGGACGGAAAACACTTTAGGGGTAGCACTCTAGATAGCGCATGATCATTACTTTAAGGAATTCAAGAGTTTCATCTGGCGTGAAATTGTCTTGACAGTTTTCTTGATTTGGTTATTCTCAGCCCTGTAAACGATTAATCCAAACGCTTTGCTAGCGTGATCGGCTTTTTTGGCATAATTTTTAGGGTTTAAAATGAGAAAACTCAACATTTCAGAACTAGGCGACTTTTTCTGGCCAGCACAGGACACAAAATGCTTTGACCATCTTTCCGTACTTTGGACGGATGTAAAACGCTCATTTCCGTATGTCAAAGACTTCACCGCTTGCATTCAGGCCGGCGGCAATGTAGGTGTTTGGCCGAGATACCTTTCACGTCATTTCAAAACGGTTTACACTTTTGAGCCTAATTGTGAGAACTTTTTCTATTTGTCGCAAAACGTTCCAGAATTATCGGTAGTGAAGCTAAATGCTGCTCTAGGCGTACGTGGCGGACTGGTTCAAACAACTTTATCAGCGAAAGAAACTGCAAACATAGGCGCATATCAGGTAGAGGACGGTGGAATTGTGCCTACTTTTACCATCGACCAGCTTGTTTTGCCAGCATGTGGATTGATTGCTTTGGATATAGAAGGCTATGAATTGTTTGCTTTGCAGGGGGGGATTGAAACGATAAAGCGGTGCAAGCCAATCATCCATCTTGAAGACAAAGGGCTGTCAAATAAATACGGCGTTGAAAAAGGTGAGGCAATTGATTTTTTGGCGACGCTTGGATATGAAGTAGTTGAATCATTTAACAGAGATTTTATATGCGCACCATTGTCTGCGTAAGAAAAGGCCAAAAATACACAGAACAAGATGTAACTGCACTTAAGGCACAATGCTTAGAACATGAGCCTGAGGCTCGGTTTATATGTTTATCTGAGCAGGATAATAAATGTGAGACTATACCGTTGCGGCATGATTATGCGGGTTGGTGGTCAAAACTAGAATTGTTTTCTCCAGAAAACGAACACTTGCGACCATTTCTATTTCTTGATTTGGACACGTTTGTATTGGGAAATTTCGGTGACATGTGGCACATGTGCGGCAATTCGTTTTGGATGCTTGAAGATTTTTATCGCCCCAATGGCGGCCAATCGGCCATGATGTGGATACCAAAAAATGTTTCACACATATGGGATGCCTGGATACGTTGCCCTAGTACACATATGTCAAATTACAAAGGCGACCAAGGCTTTCTTGAAACATTTAATTTTAACTACATTCAAAATTTATTTAATGGCCATATGAGCTATAAAGTACACGACCTTAGCGACAGCCCAAAAGGAGCGGTTACGGTTCACTTTCACGGCAAGCCTAAGGCTCAAGAGACAACCGGATGGGCTTTGCAATATTGGCAAAAATACGCGGAACTATAAACACGCTTCGGTGATAGGAAATAGATAACTTCTCTTAGATTTTAAAGTCTACTTACTGGTTGGAATTCATTAGCGCTTGGGTTTGGGTTTATTGCGTAATGCTTTTTAGAAAAATCATGTTGGATCGCTTTTGGTGAATCCGATCCTCCTGCGTGGAAGAAGCTCTGAAACTTGTTTGACGTGCCCAAATTCAACGTATCTGTATGAAATCCAGCTGACAATTAGCAATATGACGATGAATTTGGTCTTGCCGCCTGTGTGAGGATATGGGGATAAGTGTGTCATCAGGACTCCGTGCCAGATGTACAGCGAATAGCACATCATGCCTAAAAGCTCCAGCACCCAAAATTTTAGGCAGTTTATCGATAGCGCGGCAAGCACTATTAAGCAAGTGCCAATCTGAAAGATGGAATTTGTAAACGCGATAGACCAAATTGGTAAGTGTCTCGTCAATATAAAATCGGAATATACCCCGGCGCACATCCAAACTAATAAGCCAACGATTAATAGTAGAGGACTATACGTTGTGCGGAATCCGCGTGCATGCAAGTGCGCTAACATCATTCCGATAAAGAAGTCATCCAGTCTTCCGATGAGTGAGTCCTTTATTGGGTTCAAGATAGAAATTACCCCTGAACCCGTGCTCGAACAACCTGCTCCCAAAAGGCGTATCAACAAAGATGCGGAGAGAATGATTAGCGCTGTTCGATTCCAGCCAAATCTCTTAACTGAGAAAATTACCAAGGGGAAAATTAGACTAAACCAGACTTCAATTCCTAGTGACCAAAGCACCCAATTGATTTCAGGATGGAAATAGCTCTTTGTGAAAGTGAACGTCAGAGTTGACAAGAAGAAAACGGACTCAATTGTTGAATGCCCAACAAGCCCGAATAGTAGGAAGACACTGAAAAAATAGAGCGGCAGAAGCCGTTTTGCTCTGCGTTTATAGAAGCCAAGTAAGTCTTCTCGTGCAGAAATTACACGTCTTCCATCTGCGAAAGGCAGGTAAAGGACGAAGCCAGAAAGAATGAAAAATAGATTGACGCCGAGCCATCCGTTCGATAACGCGCTTCCGAATATGCCGATTCGTGCTTCCGCCTGCATCCACCATCCTGCGGGGAATAACTTGTCACTGAAGTGATGCCAAATAACAGCAATTATCGCTAGGCCCCGTAATACGTCGAGCGCAGCAAGATGTTCATTTGATGAAGTCGGCTTTGCCTCGGAATTCGTTAGGTTCATTCTTAGTTTGATTCCATGTTCTCTTACTGGCAAATCGCTTGTTAGGTAACGATATTGCTTTAGCACGCCTCCTAGATGTCCGCAACTGCAAAGCTGCAATTAACGCAAACGGTAGTAAATCACAGACAGCGCGTCTATCGACGCTCCAATGTTACTAACTTAGGCTAGCAACTAAAATGTCGTCACCCTACGCGTAGTCGCAGGGTCCATAGATTCTGCGACTGCGTTCAGTATGACGTGCGCCACTTTCGCCAAAACGGCTTAAGTTAATGGCGTTGATCGGCGCTCTGGTCAAGAGTCAATCAAATAAACACCTATTGTTCTACCCGCTTGCCGTCCGCATCCAGCACCTGCACGTCACCAATTTTCAGCGCGCGCAGTGCGGGTTCGAATTTCGCAAGATCACCCACAACCACCCAAGTCAACGGCTGCGGTTTGAAATAGGCCTGTGCTGCGGCATTGACCTGCGCATCGGTTTGCGCTTCGATGCTGGCTTTTAGTGTTTGCACGTAGTTATCCGGGCGGCCGTAGGAAATCATCTCGGCTATCGTACCCAGCACTGCTGCATTGGTGGCGAACTGCCCAGGTAGGCTGCGCACGTCGGAGCTTTTCCACTTTGCGATTTCAGCCGAACTGGCCGGTTTGGTGCTGGAAAATTCACTGAATTCGCGGACGATTTCTTGGAAAGACTCAACCGTTTTGTCAGTCTGTACGTTCGCCTGCGCAATCAGTGGCCGCTGCCCGACCGCGCTAATCGGGAAGGAGTAAGCGCCGTACGCCCAGTGCTTATCTTCGCGCAAATTCATATTGAGCCTGGCGCTAAATTCACCGCCGAACACGCTATTGGCCGTTTGCAAGGCAAGCCGATCGGGTGCCTTGCTACTGGGAATCAAACTGCCAGCTAGAATCAAGCTTTGCTCGGCGTTAGGCTTATCGATCAGATAGATACGCGGCGCGGAGTTGACGGCCACTTCGTTCAAAGGCTTGTTGAGCTTGGCGGCAGCGGACGGCTTCCAATCACCAAATGTACTTTCAAGCGCGGCAATTGCGCCGCCTAGGCTGATATCGCCGACCACAATAATGCGGGCATTGTCAGGGCGGATCGCGGCATCGTAAAAGCGCTTTAAATCCGCTTGCGTCATAGCGCTGACGGAGCTTTCAGTGCCCGAACCGGTCAATGGAATTGCATAGGGATGACCTTCGCCATAGAGCAGCGGCGCAAGCGTACGCAGCGCCATACTGCCGGGCTGGGTTTTTTCTTGGGTAATTTGTGCCAGCGTTTGCCGCTTGACGCGATCAAGCTCACTCGCAGCAAAACTTGGATTGCGCACTACATCGGAAAATAATTCGAGCGTTGGTTTTAAGTTTTTGGTGAGCGCTGACATACTGACGCTCGAAAAATCTAGACTATTCGCCGTGCCGATTTGGGCGCCCAGTGCCTCTGCGGTTTCGGCAATTTGCACCGCTGTCAGTTTTTCGGTGCCTTCATCAAGCATGTTCATGACGATGCTGGAGCTACCGAGCGGGCGGCCAACATCGCCTGCAAACCCCGCGTCGAACAGCATTTGCATCTGCACCAGCGGCACTTCGGGACGCTGCGCCACGATGACTTCTATGCCGTTTTTCAAACTTCCGCGCTGTAGCGCCGGGAAACGCAAATCAGGAAATTCCGTCGTTTCTGGCGGGCCTTTTGCGCGATCTGCCAGCGCCTCGCCTTTTTTATAGACTTGAAAAGGCGCAGTGATCAGCGTGTGGTGATTGCTGGTAATCCACTGGTTTGCGGTATTCAAAACGCGCGCAGGCGTTGCCGTGGTCAAACGCTGCAGTTCGGCTTTGTAGCAATCTGGATTGCCAAAAAATACCGCACATTCGGCCAAGATATCGCTCTTGCCACCAAAGCCACCCGTGCGCTCAATGCCGCGAATAAAGCCGGCTTCAATGGAGGTTGCGGCTCTGGCCAGCTCTGCCTGCGTCAAGCCGCCGGCGTTTAGCGCTTTGATTTCTTCATCGATAATCGCCTCGACTTTTGCCACATCTGCATTCGGTGCTAAATCGACGCTGACAATAAACATGCCGGCAATTTCAAGCCCAAAACTAAAAGCGGATGCCGACGTAGCGAGCTGCTCTTTTTGCACCAAGCGCTGATACAGCCTGGAGGTTTTACCACCGCCCAAAGCTCTAGCGAATAGCGCTAAATCATCAGCGGCGGGCATGGTGGCGGCTGGCGCGCCCCAAACCCTTGTGATGCGCGTTTGCGCGACGCGATCATAATTCACGCCACGCGTGGGGGCATCAAGCTGCACTGGCATAAGTGTGCGCTTTGCCAGCGGGCCACCTGGGGCAATACCGCCAAAATACTTTTCAACTTTCGTTTTAGCGGTTGCCAAATCAATATCGCCAGCCAGCACCAACACAGTGTTATCCGGGCCGTACCAGGTTTTGAACCAGGTTTTTACATCAGTTAGTGAGGCAGCTTCCAAATCTTCCATTGAGCCGATCGTGCTCCAACGATACGGATGGCCTTCAGGAAATATCGCTTCAAATAGCGCGTAAAAATCTTTGCCGTACGGTGCGTTATCTCGCTGGCGCTTTTCGTTTTGCACTACGCCACGCTGCTCATCTAGTGATTTTTGATCAATCGCCCCTAACAAATAGCCCATTCGATCCGATTCCATGAACAGCGCCATATCCAACGCTGTGGTCGGCACGTTTTGGAAATAATTAGTGCGATCGGTGTTCGTGGTGCCGTTTTGCTCAGTTGCGCCCGCACTTTCAAAAGGCTTAAAAAACTCATCAGGGTAATTTTCTGAGCCTTGAAACATCAAATGCTCAAATAAGTGCGCAAATCCAGTGCGCCCCGGCTTTTCGTTTTTCGAACCAACGTGATACCAAAGATTGACCGACACAATCGGCGCTTTGCGATCTTCATGCACGATTACCCGCAAGCCGTTGCTGAGCCGGAATTCTTGATAGGCAATCTCTACCGCTGATGCGGGTATCGCCGTATTTTCTGCAGAGATCGAAAAAGGCGAGGTAAAACACAAGCCTAAGAAAAAGGGGCCTACGAAAAGGGCTTTGCGAATCATAGTTTGCATAGAGTTAGCTCTGGCGAAAATAAAGTTCGCGGATGCTACCTGAGTTAACGCGAAGTGCCATGCATCGTAAGTTGGGGGTGACGGGCCAAGTCATTATTCCCCTGACAATCGTCACTTCGCCTTCCGGGCCTTCTCCGCTACCATTGCTTGCATATTCTTAAGCACGCAGAGCGCCATGACCGACCGCACCGATTTACTCAAAGGCCTTAGTATTGACCGTGATTTACCGCCCGAGAAAAAGATTCCCTGGGGCTGGATTTTTACGATTATCTCGCTGCTGGGATTGGCTTTTGGGCTTTACACACTACTAAATAAAAGCAGTGGTGAGCTGATAGTTAAAACGGCGATTGCGCGCGCTGCGTCCAGCTCCGCCAATGCAAGCCAGCTGGATGCATCCGGCTACGTGATAGCAAGACGTCAGGCCACGGTTTCCAGCAAAGTGACTGGCAAAGTCGAAAGCGTGCTGATCGAAGAAGGCATGCGGGTCGAAAAAGATCAGCTACTCGCCACGCTTGAACCTACTGATAGTCAAAAGCTGTTAGATCTAGCGCAGGCCCAAGCCAGAGCGGCGGACGCGCAGCTTGGGGATTTTCGCGTGCAGCTGGCCGATGCGCAGCGCCAGCTAACGCGTCAACGCGCACTAGTTGCAAAAAAGCTCGTCGCGCAGGCCTCGCTTGATAGCGCAGAAACGCTGGTGGACTCGCTCAAAGCTAGGCTTAATAGTGCGCAGCGCAGCTTGGAAGTCTCCCGCCTTAGCGCTGCTGTCAGCCAGCAAAATGTTGACAACACCAAAGTTTATGCTCCGTTTGCCGGTGTAGTTATAGCTAGATCAGCGCAGGTTGGCGAGATCGTCTCACCACTCTCGGCCGGCGGTGGCTTCACGCGCACTGGTATTGGTACGATCGTCGATATGGATTCGCTCGAAGTTGAAGTCGATGTCAACGAAGCCTTCCTGCAAAAGGTAGTGCCAAACGCGCCCACGCAAATCACGCTCAATGCCTACCCAGAATGGAAAATTCCAGGCCGAGTGATTGCCATTATCCCGACCGCTGATCGCAGTAAAGCCACAGTAAAAGTAAGGGTCGGCTTTGGCGAAAAAGACGCGCGCGTATTGCCGGATATGGGCGCACGAGTGGCGTTTTTAGCTGAAACGGAAACCGCAAATGCTACGCCTACCATTAGCGGCGTCATGATTCCGGCGAGCGCTGTATTGGGTGGCAACACGGTGTTTGTATTGAAAGACGGCGCAATCGCCAAACGCAGCGTAAAAGTCAGCGGCACTGGCGCTGAATTACGCGCGGAAATGGGTCTTAGCGCTGGCGAATCCGTGGTGTTAGAACCGCAGTCGAGTTGGACTGATGGTTTGCGGGTACGGGTGCAATAGTTAGTAAGGTAATTAAGTCATGAGTTGAAAACACCCTCTCCCCAACCCCTCTCCGGGAGAGGGGCTAAAACCGACTTCGGAGATTATCAAAGTTTCAAGGCTCCCCTCTCCCTTTATGGGAGAGGGGTTGGGGGAGAGGGTAACTTCAGCATCGTTAACTTCTCGTTCTACATTTATTTAGCAAGGAACCAAACCATGAGCAAAACCCTTATTTCACTGCGCGGCGTTAGTAAGAGTTACACGCGCGCCAAGCAAAGCATTCAAGTGCTTGACAAGCTCGATTTAGATATTGCCGAAGGTGAATTTTTGGCGCTAATGGGTCCATCTGGCTCGGGCAAAACCACGCTGCTGAATTTGATGGGCGGGCTTGATCAACCCAGCACTGGCTCGATCAACATTGACGGCACGCCGATTGAACGCTTATCTAGCAATCAACTCGCCGCCTGGCGCGCACGCAATGTCGGCTTTGTGTTTCAGTTTTATAACTTGATGCCGGTGCTGACCGCTGAACGCAACGTCGAGCTGCCACTGCTGCTCACCAACTTGAGCGCAGCGCAGCGCAAAAAGAACGTCGCGATTGCACTTGAAGTAGTCGGTTTGGCCGATCGCGCGCATCACAAACCCAAAGAGCTGTCCGGCGGGCAAGAGCAGCGCGTCGCGATTGCAAGGGCCATCGTGTCAGACCCGAAAATATTGGTGTGCGACGAGCCTACCGGCGATTTAGATCGCAAAACCGCTGATGAAATTTTGCGGCTGTTGCAAAGCTTGAACAAAGATTACGGCAAAACCATCATCATGGTCACGCACGATCCCAAAGCCGCCGAATATGCGAAAAATCAGCTGCATCTGGATAAAGGCAAGCTAGTTGAGGAAATGCACGCATGAAACTGATGGGGCTAGTTTGGGCAAATCTATTTCGCAAAAAAACCCGCACGGTACTAACGCTACTGAGCCTAGTCAGCGCATTTTTGCTGTTCGGTTTACTGCAAGCGGTCAGCAACGCATTTTCCGCCGGTGCGGATTTTGTCGGCGCATCAAGACTGGTCACGCAGGCGCGGGTTAGCTTTACGCAATCCCTGCCAATGCGGCAATTGCGGCAGATTGAAAGCGTGCCAGGGGTTGAAGCGGTGAGCTACCAGCAATGGTTTGGCGGCGTTTATCAGGATCCTAAGAACTTTTTTGCGCAGTTTGCAGTTGACCCGGATAGGTTTTTTACCGTGTTCCCCGAATGGGTCTTGACGGATGCGGAAAAAGAGCGCTTTCGATCTATAAAAGCTAGCGCGATTGTCGGAAGCCAAACTGCGGCAAAATTTGGCTGGAAGGTTGGTGACCAAGTACCGCTTGAATCGACGATTTGGCCCACGCAAGACGGCAACAAATCGTGGATTTTTGAAATTGCCGGAATTTTTCGAGGCAAAGACAGCGAATGGGACGCGCGCGCCAATCAAATGTTTATTAACTTTGGCTACTTCGATGAAGAACGGCAATTCGGCCGTGGCGCCGCTGGTATTTTTACCAGCAAACTCAAAGATGCCAGCCAAGCACCTGTAATCGCAGCCACAATCGATGGCATGTTTGAAAATTCTCCTGATGAAACTAAAACGCAATCTGAGAAGGATTTTATTCTTGGGTTCGCCAAGCAGCTCGGCAACATTGGCCTACTGGTTAACTACGTTCTGTTTGCAGTGTTCTTTACCATCTTGCTGGTGGTCGGTAACACCATGGCGCAAAGTGTGCGTGAACGAATTCCTGAATTGGCAGTATTAAAAACGCTGGGCTTCACTGATTTTACCGTGCTGTTTATGGTGCTGGCGGAGGCGCTGCTCGTGTGTGTACTTGGGGCGTTGATTGGCATGGTAGGCGCAGTCCTACTTTTAAAGTTCGCGACAGTGGCATCAGGTATTGCGCTTGACGCAGGTAGTTCGACCCTTTGGCTGCAAGCGATTTGTGCAGCAGTCATACTTTCATTTGCAGTGGGCGTTCTGCCCGCATGGCGAGCCCGAAGGCTAAAAATCGTCGATGCCTTAGCCGGTCGATAGGAGAACACTATGTTCAGCACACTCAATCAAATTTCAGCGATCACTCTGGCGAACTTGCGCACCTTGCCCAGCCGAATCGGCACTAGCTTAGTTATCGTGGTCGGCTTAGCGGGGGTAGTCGCAGTTTTGACCTCACTGATGGCCATGAGCAACGGTCTGGCCGCAACGCTATCAACGACCGGCAAGCAAGATCGCGTCGTTATGCTGCGTGCCAGCTCGGAAACCGAACTAAACAGCGTGCTGGGCCGCCAGGATATGGACGTGGCAAAGCAAGCGCCGGGCATCGCTAAAGATGCATCAGGAACACCAATCGCATCGGCCGAACTGATTGTTATTACTGAGCTGCTACCAATAGGTCAAACCAAAGGCGGCGTTAACGTAACGCTTCGCGGCGTTGAGCAAATGGCTTACACGCTGCGCCCAGAAGTTCGGATTGTTGAAGGCGAACGCTTCAAGCCTGGCCTGCGTGAGGCAATTGTCGGCCGAGCCGCGCAATCGCAGTTTTCCGGCGTAACGCTCGGCTCCACTGTGCGCTTTCGGGGCGCAGATTGGAAAATCGTCGGCACGTTTGAATCAGGCGATGCCCACGAAAGCGAGCTGTGGGTTGATCTGGAAACCGCACAAACCAGCTTTGGTCGTCCCAATGTCTACTCAGCGCTGATAGCACAGCTTGAAAGCGCAGCAAGCTTTGATGCGATGAAAAGCGCTCTGATGGCCGATCCGCGCATGAAAATCGAGCTAACGCGAGAGCGCGCTTATTATTCGGCCCAGTCAGAACAATCCACACTTGGCATACGGATTTTGACCACGGTGATCTTGATCATCATGGGTTTTGGCGCAACGTTTTCAGCCCTCAACACCATGTACTCCGCCGTCAGCACCAGAACCAAAGAAATAGCTACCCTGCGCGCGATAGGGTTCGGTGGCTTGCCTGTTATGGTTTCGGTGCTCGCTGAAAGCATGCTGCTCGCGCTAGTCGGCGGCGTGCTAGGCGCACTCATCGCCTACTTGATGTTCAACGGCTACAGCCTCAACACACTCGGCGCTGGCTTCACCCAAGTTGCATTTAGTTTCCAAGTTAGCGCGCAGTTGGTGGCAACCGGATTAATACTTTCCATGGTCATCGGATTTTTTGGCGGCTTGCTGCCCGCGTTTAGCGCGACACGGATGAGTATTCCTACGGCTTTGAGGGCCGGGTGAGCAAAATTTATCGAAAAAATTTTGGGTTCCTGTCTCTTGGAAGCCGGAGACACACTCCAGCGGCAATCAAGATTTTGGAATTTCAATACCAATGACGTTGCACTACTTCATCAGCAGGGTTGTTTGGATAGGTAGAGGTAAAACCCGCGCATGCCAAGGTTTGGCGCAACGCGTGGCATAAGAAGGCCTACTACAATGCTGACTCGCGCTTGCTAAGGTTAACTTATTAATGCAAAAACAGTCAAAGCCCGAGCAGCTCAGCATGAGGGTGCGCGGAAAACACTTTAATACTGCTGGCCCGAATGTATCGAACATGCACTATGGGCTTGACCCGCTGGTGCGAATAGATAGTGATGCGATTGTCGATTTGATTGACCAGCAACGTTATTTCGTGTTGCACGCGCCGCGTCAAACCGGGAAAACAACGTGCTTGCTTGCAATGCGGGACGCGATCAATAGCGAAGGCAGCTATGCAGCGCTTTACGTCAATCTTGAAGATTCGCAATTGGCGCGCGGCGATTTGACCAATCCACTTGGAAAGGTGCCGACGGCAAAATGAATCCGCAGCGATTCATGGCAAACTTCTTCGCGTTTTGGCGCGAACACGGCGAAGCCATGATGAAAACCATTGCCTACCACGAAGCGGCACCCACGTTAGTCTTGATGGCGTATTTGCAGCGCGTGGTCAATGGCGCCGGCCGAATTGAGCGCGAATATGCAGCAGGCTCAGGCCGCATGGATTTGCTGGTCGTGCATGGCAGCGTGCGCATGGCAGTAGAAGTTAAAGTCTGACGTGAGAATCGCGCAAACCCAGAAAAAGACGGCCTTGTGCAGATCGAGCGCTATCTAAATCGGTTGAATCTGCCGGATGGTTTTTTAGTGATTTTCGATCAGCGCGCAGAACCGGCTGAGTGGGAAGCGCGCATGCAAACGGGCTTGGCAAAAACTGAAAGTGGGCGGGTGATTACGGTGATGCGGGGGTAGTGCTAACAGTTAATTTAAAGTGGCTGGGGTGGGGCGATGCCATTAAGTTAAACTGTAATGGCCTATTGGAAGGCGTTTGCGGTGCGCGGTACTCCAACTGGTTTGTACGCTACCTAAAGGATCGATCTGCCTAGTCGTCACGCCATGCGATTCAGCTCATACCGCGTGAGCACATCACACGGGTTCAGCACTTCAGTCTGGATCACCAGCTCAGCGCTCGGCACCTGCCCGCGCAGGCCATTGTAAGTAAACTTCCAAATTCCACTGTCGGGCTGGGTGATTTTGTTGACTCGCGCTTCCCATAAAGGGTGAGAGCGCGCGCTTTGGAGCCACTGGCTCCAGCGCGCTCGAACGCACGCGCCAGGGATGGCGCGGGCCGGGTTGCTTAGTGAGCGCAGGATGCGCGAACTTAGCAACGGTCTGCGAGCGCAGCGAGCAGTGGTCGGCGGCGATTGAACGTAATCGGAGTGAGTAGTGCTTGGCGAAACATGCGCCTCTGATCTCAACGATTGCCCATTTACCTGCTGCGACACCAGCAAAACGTAAGTCAAACCCAATTTCCAAAACGCAAAACGCCGCGTTGGTTCGCGGCGTGGGATGGTGTTTTGCGTGGTTGGCACTGGGGCGATTTCGAAAAAACGCCAAATGACTAGCTGGCAAAGCCACGCCATAAAAACCAACAAAAAGCCCGGCCAGCGAACTGTCTGCGGCTCTGTTTGGGTGATAACTTGGATTTGACTGAAATTTGGCTTCACTCGGTTATTTTTTTCGCTGCATTTTATTTTGATTGAGGTGGAAGTGAGGTTTAAGCCCGAATCCAAACGGAATCGGGTTAAAAAAATTGCCTTTATTGATGATATTGGTGAACGAGTTGGATAAGGATATGACAATGAGTGTTTTTACGGTCGCTTGTCTAATTTTGGCGCAATCGAAACTAGACCTTTTATCAAAATTCTGTAAATTCTAAACCACATGATTACGAAAAATACTGCGCACAAAGCGATAAATATTTCATAAGAAGCAGCGTTTATCCAACCTTTGACAACGGTTGTTTTGCCTACTAAATAAAGCACTGCATAAAAAAAACTGAGTGGTAATGGATACGTTGCGAAAAATAATAGAAATCGGAAAACGCTGTTTTTAAACAACCGAGTATAATTTTTTATAAAGCTGATCCACTGCAAGCACAGCGCTATTCCAACTGCAATTCCGCATACTATTGCAAACAGCATCAACCACATTATATCCACTACGATTCCATCTTATGAGGACGTGACATTCGAATATCGGAGGAATCAGCGTGGAAAAGAACAGTATCTATGCCGCGCCCAAACGCCCCCAGCTGATCGCCCGCGTGGCTGCTGTAGCTGCGGTTTAACGCCAGCTCCGGCCCACGCCCGATATGCGGCACGTCGGTTTCCACCGTGCTAAAGCCACCACTAAACAGATCGACGCCCTGCACTTCCGAATGCGCCAAGCTGCGCAAATCCAGCCGTTTGGTGCGCCGGGTAACCGTGCCAACCACGCGATCTACCCGCGCGGTATTCGCCACGGATTGCGCGGAGATCGTCATTTCATAATTGCCATCAGCGAAATCGGTATTGCCCATCAGAATTTTGCTGACGCCGATAGCGGAAAGCTCATTTTCGACAATGGTGGTCAGCGGGCCGCTAGGCACACCAAGCGGATCCTTGCCCTGCAATTTGACGGTAATGCGCGCCGGGCTGCCGACGTGGACTGCCAGCACCTGCGAGCTGCGGCACATATCGCCTTCGACTACGTTGACTTCGTCTTCGAAAAATAGGTTGGCGTTGGCGTGGGATTCGAAGGGCGTTGAGAGGAGTGAAATAACGACAGGGATAATTCCCGAAAATTTCATGACTTATATCGGTCCCGATTACTTTATTTCATCAAACATTGAAACTGGCAGATCAGGTGGCGCAAACGGAAATACTGGCTGACCTTTCCCATCAATACAAATCTCATGCTTCTGGGCATCTGAGGGCGTTTCAATCTTTAGTGCACTGCCCTTGGCTGTCAGCCTCAACGAATGTTTTGAGCCGCACGGAACAGGTACTTTTGACAGCTTTCCACTGATGATTCCTAATCGATACCAATCACAATCAGTTTTTCTGCACTGTAGCCAGGTAACTTCTGTGCCTTTGTTAAAGACTGAGACCATTTGAAAAAAATCGGCACCAAATACAAAGTCTGAAGTGATTGGCGTACGGAACAATTCGACACTGTTCTTTTGAAACTTGAACACGCGGCTTTGAGATGAATTGGTCTTTGTGTTTCCAGAAAGTTCAAGAAATGCCTCATTCTCTAAAACCCATCGCGAGGTTGATGGCGCTTTTACGCAGCTAATATCTTCAATCGAGCAGGTTTTGCACTTCAACTCGTTGGAGTTTGTAACGTTAAAAAAACGCCAGCTTTTCGAGCTGCCATCGCAAATACTTAGCCATGGTCGTGTTTGCAAATCTGGAAAAGAGAACGTAATTTGTTCTCCAAAGAAACATGTATCTGTAGAGTCAATGCAAAGCTTCTGTGATGTAGGCCTGCCGAGTCCACCAGAACCATCGTCAAAAACACTTAGCGTCGCAAATTGCGTCACGGTAAAACCATCATATTTCGTTTCAGTCGAAACCTTTTGGCAGCCCTGTAGGCCGAGGATGAAAGAAAATAGCATCAACGATTTAAATTTTTTCATTTGCAGCTCTTTCTTTCGCATTTTTGTTGAGTCGCGATGAAGTCCCTTGATGCACTGTCAAGCGATTCAACTAAAGCCGCAGCTCTGGCAGAGATCTCTTTCTGAGCATCAGGCCCGCGAGTTTGTAGCTCAGCCAATGCGAGAAATTGCTCTGCGTTTTGCTGCTCTTGACCTTGAGCGGAAAATATCGAAACTGCCGATTTCTCAGGCGTGAGTAACACCGGCGCTGATCCATCTTCAGATTCATGGACTTCGAGATTTGTCCGCGCAATAGTTGCTGCCATCGCTTTCAGCTCCCTCAAAACCCCATCCTCAGCCCGCTTGTACAGCATTGCTACCGCCAAGCGGTCGCCATAAGACTCAAACTGATTGTCTTCCAATAGCATAACGCCAACCATTTTATGTTGAATATCATTGACTTCAGACAGGCGAGAATTTGAGTGTGTGTCGGCCACGCCTTGCAATCTTGCTCGAATCTGCTTAACTCGCGCCTCACTTATTGGCATACCGCTTTTGGCTGCTAACGCGCGCGTCAAAGTCTCAACATAATCGCCATAGAGTTTGGGCCGTGCCGCAACCGTGTCGGGTCTGGTTCCGTCCCGCAGATGACCCAAACCAGTTTCGTACATAACACTTTCGTCACTTAAAGTTCGATGCGCAAACGAATCGCCGAGTGCATGAATTGCAAGGCCCGACGATTCATTTGTTGGTGCATTTAGCAAAATCTTGCGCGCGAGCTCTGTTTGATTTACTGAATCTCCACCCGTGATGACATGAAAGCCCTGTTGAACACGCTCAGTATTTAGAAATCGGCCAGGGTTTGGTTCCTGCATGGTCATGCCATCAAGAAAGCCATCGAGCATTTTCACCGGAAGTAGCAGCGTGCCCCTAATCGGTTGATGGATGGCATCGTAGGTACCGATTTCATCAGGCAACTGCGAATAGAGTGCAAGTTGAAGTGCATTTTTATGGCTAGAACCCGTTTCGCGCGCGACGATGTAGGTTGTGTAGTAATGCCCCGGTTCTGCCCATCGCCCATCCGGATCCACATAGCGAATCGAATTCCCATACCCCAAAACATACCGATGCAGCCCCATCCCCATCATCGGATCAAAAGTTCTCAGCGGATCGCTTTCATTAAACCGCCCCATCCCAGGCGAGTAAGTGCGCGCAAACGCATAAAGCTCCTCGGTGCCAGTGTTGGTCAAATACCCACCAAACCCAAACGCCATTGGCGAAGAACCTGATCGCTGCCTTACTTCCCCAGCTGCGGTATATCGCACTCGATCACTAATCGCGCCCGTTTGATCCGCAATAATCAGCGGTGATCGCAGACTATCCTGCAGAATAGTCTTGACCAAACCCCCACGCTTCTCACCAATCAATTGCAAGCCCCAGCGATATTTGGCAAGCGTTGCGCCGCCGGTGATTTCAGCTTGCAGCTTCAAGCCTTCCATGACCATTTCAGTGCGATTGCCGGCTTCAATGCGCGCGGTTCTGACATCGCCATCATTCAACTCAAAGCGCGACGTTCCACTGCCTAGCTGCCGATTCCGCCTGTCATAAAGATACGTCGTCGTAACTGCACCATTAACTTTAGAAGTACGATTTCCATTCGCATCGAACCCGTAAGTTTCCGTACTGGTGACCACGCCAGCCGCATTCTTCTCTTCGACGCGCGTG
>JANOQN010000054.1:0-145655 GCA_031422315.1 Rhodanobacteraceae bacterium | reverse complement strand
GCGCGCAGCAACTTCATCAGGCGACCAAGAATTGGAAGTTTGCGGGCTCATATGGACCACCAGATGCAGATGGTTGCTCATGACCGCATACGAATAAATACCGCAGGCAAAAATGCTGCCTAGTTCTAAAATGCGTTTTTCAACCCAAGGCTTGCGGTGCTCGAAACTCTTTTTCATGAGTACGTCTTCGCCGCAAAGCCAAGAGCGGCGCACGCAGCGGTTGATGCAGTGATAAGTGCCGGCTTGAGTTGGGTTTACGAGTTGGCGGCGGGCTTGGGTCATTGCGCTAGCTTGGCGTGTTGCGACTAGTTTTTTCAGCCGGTAATGGCGGGAAATCGTGTAGGATAAATCTGACGAGGGTAGTGCTCTCGGCTCAATTGCGTCAATTTTGCCGCGCTTGCCTGCGTGAATTTCGCGGCCGGTGAAGTCGAGCAGGTCAATGTGTTCGGCTTGTGTTAGCGTCGGCACGTTGAAGGATTTGACACCAATCAGTGGCATCAAAGGCTCGCTAGCCTTGCTTTGATCACGCAGGATTTCAAGATGCCGCGTTTTGATGCTGGTGTATCGGTGTATCGTGATGTGCTGATGCCTTCAGCGATATTGGCGCGCACCGAGTTCAAGTCCACGTATGTCATGGCGGCTAAAATCGATTTTTCTGACAGCAGTGCCTGACACTTAAATCTGCCTTCCCAGAATCGGCCAGTCACTTTGTCTTCTGCGTTCGCCTTGCGCCTTGCGCGCAATAGGCTCACTCAACGATTTCATTAGCCACGACAAATTAGTCAAACGAGATCGTTATTCGGCTAAGGCTTTTGAGTTATCGCAGCTGCTTTTCGCGCGCAAAGTTCGATGGTTTGCGCCGGGTAGAGCTTCATTCGGCGCGCGGCCACTTCTTCGGCGCTCCAGTAATTTGAGGTTTCGGGGCTCATGTGCACAACAAGGTGCAGGTGATTGCTCATCACGGCCCATGATTAAATTCCGCAGGCAAAAATACTGCCGAGTTCCAGAATGCGCTGCTCAACCCAAGCCTTTCGATGCTCGAATGATTTGTCGAGATACGCATCGATGCCGCACAACCACGAACCACGAACGCCGCACGCAGCGGTTGATGCAGTGATAGGTGCCGGCGTGAGCTGGGTCTACGAGTTGGCGACGGGCTTGGGTCATTGGGCGAGTTTGGTTTTTTGGCGTTGGCTTAGGAAGAAGAAACTGGCCCAATTTCGTGTAGGGTGTTTCTTACAGGAGGTGGGTGTCCGCGGCTTTCTCCGCGGCTTTCATCAAACTAGGTTAACTAGCTGAGGTAAAAAACGGCACAACTTCACCCTGCAATTTAACCGTCATTGGATTGCCTCTGCGATCCAGCGCTTTGCCGTGTGCTACGCGAATCCAACCTTCACTTACGCAATATTCCTCGACATCTTTTCGCTCCACGCCTTTGAAGCGAATGCCAACGCCACGTGCCAAGACAGCGGCATTGTGAAAGCGGCTTTTTGGGTTGATGTCTAGGCGGTCTGGGGGTGTGCCGGTGTTTGTGGGCAGCTCGGGTGAGGGCACTTCGCTCATGGGAAAATCCGATTTAAATGAGCGCGCATGGTAGCGCAGTATCCAGAATGCTTGTCAGTTCATGAGCTTCAGTCTAATTACATCGGTTTACAGCTTCAGTTGGATTCGATTTGATTTGATTGCCGCGATTCGTGAAAACGCATAAGGATTCGTAGCGCGGTAACTTTATTCGAAACTTTCGAATTGCAGGGTGGTAACATTTGCTGGCTAGGGTTTCGATGTCGGCAATACATCTAGTGGCCGTTGCGGGATTCGTCATTGCGCGCAATTAGTGTCAGTCAAGTTCGCCGCAGTCTGTGCCTAGTTATCTGCTTGATAAAGGTCTAGTTTCAACGCGATGCCTCTTAGGCCTAATGCGAGCAGCGTGTCTGCTGATAAATCCAAGCCGTCGTTTGCGCTCGCCATAAACGCGCCGCAAAATAGATCGGGATTGAAATGCGCAATGGATGTCCAAACGCTTAGATCAGCCGTAAGCTGGTCTAAGATTTCGATGATTTGTGAATCTATATTCTCTGGCGCTTGCTCCGATGCGCAAAGCTGCCAAGCACCGGTATTTGCAAGTCGAGAAGTATTTGTTACTCGCCCGACCAACGCTTGACCTTTGCGGCAAGCATGCGTTGGTTGCGCTAAGAGTAGCTCGCTAATCTTTTCAGGGATTAAGTCATCTCCAAAGAGTCTAAGCGTTGCCATTGAGCGCTTTGTCAAACCCATTTCGTGCCCTACTACCCCTTCTTCGAAATCCGAATGATCCGGCGTTTTCTGGCAATCTGCCGATCGGTGAGTTCGTTTTTGACCTCAGCGAACGGGTTTTTGCCTTCGCGAAACTCGACAATCACCGGTGCGCCTTTGAGCTTGAAACGATCGCGCAGGGAGTTTTCTAAATAGCGGCGGTAGGATTCGGGAAGGCTGTTTAAGCGAGTGCCGTGAATGATGATGCGCGGTGGGGTGCGGCCGCCTTGATGGGCATACCGCAGTTTGGCGAGCTTGCCGCGCACCAAAGGCGGCTGGTGTGCTTCGAAAGCGCGGTTGACTGTTTCGGTCAGTTCGCTTGCGGAGAACACCCGCACGGCAGAGGTGTGCGCGCGCTTGATGACTTTCATCAGCTCGCCTAATCCGGAGCCGTGCAGCGCGGAGATCGGCGCTTGTAAGGCCCAGGGCACAAAATCGAGCCTGCGGGAAATTTCGCTTTCGATAGCGGTGCGCTGGTGCCGCTCTAAGCCGTCCCATTTATTGAGCGCCAGAATCAGTGCGCGCCCAGCTTGTAATACGTGACCAACGATAGTGACGTCTTGATCGGTCACGCCGGCTTGCGCGTCTATCATGACTACTGCTACTTCGGCGCTTTCAATTGACTGCAAAGCCTTGATAATGCTGAATTTTTCTAGCGCCTCGGAGACCCTCGCTTTACGCCGTATGCCGGCGGTATCGATCAGCGTAAGCGCTACACCATCGCGCTCGACTTCGACTTCGATGGCATCGCGGGTGGTGCCTGGTTTGTCGTAAGCCAGCACGCGCTCGGTGCCGAGCAGGCGATTCACTAGCGTGGATTTGCCGACGTTTGGGCGGCCAACAATCGCTACGCGGATGGTTTTGAGATCTTCGTGCGGTACTTCCGATTGCTGCACGGGCGGAAGATTTTCAAGAATGGTTTGCGCTAAATCCGACACGCCGCGCCGCTGTGATGCAGCAATTAAAATTGGTTCGCCGAGAGCTAACTCGGCGGCGGCGCTGCCAGCGTGGCTCGGGTCTAGCCCGTCGGTCTTGTTCACTACCACTAGCACGGATTTACCGGATTTACGCAGCTCGCCAGCGAGTCCGTAATCATCTGGCAGCAAACCTGCTCGGCCATCCAACAGCAGAATAATGACGTCGGCTTCTTTCATGGCTACCCGCGCTTGCCGCCCAATGTAGGCTTCAAGCTCGGAATCAGGCTCGCCAATGCCGCCGGTATCGACCAGCAAAAACGCGCGCTCGTAAGCACGACAAACGCCATAGCGGCGATCTCGGGTAACACCGGGCGTATCGCTGACGATGGCGTCGCGGGTATTCGTCAAGGCGTTATAGAGCGTGGATTTGCCTACGTTGACTCGGCCAACAATCGCCACAATCGGCAGGATTTCATTGCTCGCAAGTTTTAACGCTTGTGCTTCGGCGGCGATAATTTCTTCGGGTAACAACACGGGTAGGTGCTGGTCAGGTTTTATGCGCGCCATATTCGATTACGCTTAGCGAAGTTCAAACGCAGTGATGGCGCCTGAATCATTTTGACTAATCAATAAATCGCCGGACACGACTGGGGCCATGGTGATTGGGTCGCCGCCGGTTTTGACGCGCGCGGCAAGCTTGCCCGTATCGAGCGCCAGCGCGTGCAAATAGCCTTCAAGATCAGCCACCACGACATACTCGCCGACCACGACCGGCGCGCTGACGAAGCGATGTTTGAGCGCTTCTTGACGCCACAGTTCAACGCCGCTGCGCCGATCCAACGCGATGACTACGCTGTCAGAATCCGAAACAAACATCGCGCGTGCAGATAGCCCAATGCCGCTAATTGAGGGTGCGTTGTAACTCCAAAGCGAGGTTCCGTTATTGCTAGTTACCGCGACTGCTTGGCCGTTGTAGCCCGCCATGAACAAATCGCCTTTATCGAGCTGCACGACGCCATCAATATCGTTGACGCGTTCGAGCTCATTACGACCAGATGAGGTGCTTACCGTTTGCTCCCAAACCGGCGCGCCATCGGTTTGCTTGAATGCGGCAACTTTGCCGTTTTCTGAGGCGATAAACACCATGCCATCGGCGATGATCGGTGAGGCAGAACCGCGCAGCGTCAACAAAGGCACATCTCTTGCGATTTCCCAGCGCATTTTACCGTCGCTGGCTTCGAAAGCGCGCACGCGGCCGTCAATGGTTTTGACCACAACTACGTCTTCGGCTACGGCAGGCGCTGCCAATACTTCGGACGACACTTCTTTTTGCCACAGTACTTCGCCATCGTTCGCATCGAGTGCAATTATTTCGCCATCAACCGAGCCGACTAGCACGCGTTTGCCATCACTAGATGGGCCACCGGACCAGCGCCCATCGACTTTGCTTTGCCATAGCGTTTTGCCTGAAGCGATCGATAGGGCGCGAATTTCGCCCGGGCCGGCGACGAATAGCTGTTCGCCAACGGCGCTGGGTCGCAGGCGCTCGCCGCGCATGCTGTCGTCAGAGGCGACCTTGCTGCGCCAGCGCTTTTCAAACTTCGCGCTGGCTTCAAATTCTTTGAGTTCGGTCGGAATCGCGACGTTATCTTTGCCGACTGATTTCTTGCTATTGCAGCCTGCGAACAGCGCGGTTGCGATGAGCGTAACGAATACAATTCGGTTGAGCGGTATAGAGAAGTTAGGCATTGACGCGCTCAGGAAGAAGGGCCGCTGAGATTGTCGCGTTTCATCTGTAAGGTCGAGCGCCCGGGTGCAGCTAGGTCAGATGCAGTTAACGCGGCGTCGTAGGCTTTGAAAGCGTCTTCGCGTTTGCCTAGCTGGGCGTAAATATCGCCTTTGAGTTCCTGCAACGCGGCTGCGAAGCCTTCTGCAGGTAATTTCTCAACTGCTGCAAGTGCGCCCGGGGCATCACCTTTTGCCAGTAAAACCCGCGCGAGCCGCAAACTGGCAACAGTTTGCACTTCCACCGAGGTGCCTTGCGATTGGGCAAACTTTAACGCGCTGAGCGCAATTTCCGGTTTGCCTTGCTCCAACAGATAGCTGGCTTCAGCCAAACTACCGACTGCGGCGTAAGTTGATTTTGAAAAGTCATTGCGCAATTGCGCGGCAAGCTTTCCGATATTGGCATCGTCTTTGTCGCGTATCGCGGTCACTAGAGTTTCATAAGCCAGCGAGGCGCGTTCTTGTTCACGCTGCTTGCCGCCTTGCCAGGCTTGATAGCCCCAAATCAGCGAAACAGCGGTCAAAATACCGACTACCAGCGAGCTAGCGTTGCGCTGAAACCAGGCGCGTGCGCGCTCAGATTGTTCGTGACTGTCGTATTCCAGTTCTTCTTTTGCCATGGCTTGTATCCGAATGTGTGTTTATGTCGCGCTGCATTTTAGACAGTTTTTGCAAATTTGAGAGTTTGGCGCGTATCAATCCGCGCAAATGATTGTTGTTTTAAACGGAATACTAAAAACCTGACTGGCGCGCGAGTCGTGTGAGACTCCCCTCTCCCTTTATCGGAAAGGGGTTGGGGGAGAGGGTGCCAATTTACTGCTGCTGCGGTTGCGCTGTCGAATTAGAAATAAGCGTCAACTGCCCCGCTTGCTCGGTAACTTTGAAGCGGGCTACGTTACCTTTAACGAAGTCAGAAAAATCAACCTCGCTTCCGCCGATTAGAACTTTGGTATCTGCAGCATTGCCGACCAGTACCGTAAAAGGTGGCTGCCCTTCGAAAGATTTCTGACTGCCTTTGGCAAGGTTGTCATTTACCAACACGCGGCCGCTCGCATCAGATACCTTGGCCCACACCGCTTGCGTTACTTTTAATTCAAAGCGCGCGGTTTGTGGGCGCAAATTAGGCAGCCCGCCCATCGCAGCGGCAATCGGCGCTTCAAAAGTTTGCGTTTCTGCTTCAATTTCACCGGACTGGGTTTGAATCGGCAAAACTGCTGTGTTGGTAACGGTAGTTGGGTCTAGCGCCTCAGTAACGGGCGGCGCAGCCGGGCTTTCTACTGACGGCGTGGAAATGGCTGTCGCTATCGGCCGAGCCGGAATGAGCGTCGGTTCTGCAACCGGCAGAGGCTCAATAACGCTGGGTGGTAGCGGGGCGATTTCCGTAGGTGCATTAGACTGCCCATTGGGCACAAAGCGATCAGCATTAATAACAAGGAACATCGCCATGACCATAATCGCCGAGCCGACCAAATAGCTGGCAAACTTCATCCACTGTTCTGACAAGCCGGTGCGCTCAACGCGATCACCTTGACTTGCTACCAGTTCGGGTTGGCGTACAAAGCCCAGCGCTTCCATGTCTTCATCAAGCTCGCGAATATCCAAGTTGACTGCACGCGCATAGCTGCGAACGAAGCCGCGCACGTAAACAGATGCGCCCATATTGGAATAATCACCGCGCTCAAGCGCGTTCACCATGCCGGTCGGAATTTTTTCAGATTGGGAAATGTCTTCCGGGGTGAAGCCTTTCAATTCGCGGGCAGCCCGCAATTTGACGCCTAGCGCACGCGCGGCTTCTAGGCTAGTCGGTAGGGGTGCTACGGTCACTCAGATCGCTCCGATGGTTGGATAAGCGCGTTGGCCCTTGCGGCGTCGCTTTTCGGGAATTGTTCGATTAGTTTTTGCTTATACGCCTGTGCGTTTTTCAAGTCGTTAAGCTTTTCTTCGATACGTATCGCCAAAACCAAAAATTCTTCAGTTTCGGGCAGCTCGGAATCTTCATAGCGCTGGATGTAGGCCCTAGCTTTTAACGCTTGACCGCGCTGAAGCAACACTGCCGCCATTGGCATAAATACTTCTACAGATTTAGGATCGCGCTCGATGGCAATGCGCAAAAAGCGCTCAGATTCCGCGTAATCGCCTGATAATCTTGCGCAACTGCCGGCGTTCGCGGCCGCGACCGCGGGCGTTTGATAGAACGGATCTTCAAGTGCAAGCGCGAACTCTTTACTGGCATCGGGGTAGCGCGCCTGCCGACACAGAAATTGCCCTAAGTTGTTGCGCAGCGCGCCGCGCGCGGGTGCCAGCTTGACTGCGCGTCGGTAGGCTGTTTCGGCTTGATCAGTGCGGCCAATGCGCTCAAACAGAACGCCAAGCCCGGTTTGGGCATCATAGGAATTTTTGTCAAATGACAGTGCGCGCTCAAAACGCAGCAGTGCTTCTTCATTATCACCGCGATCTAAATAACCAAAGCCCAGCGCCACTTGCGTTCGCCCGGCATCTGCTCTCGCGCGTTCGGTTTTAAGCGCCGGGTTTTGTGAGCCGCCTGAGCTCGTGCAACCCACACAAAGCAGTAGTGCGAAAGCCATTAAAATTACCGTTACCTGCTTCATGCCGCTGCGCCTTGGTTCTTGCTTTCGTTTTGGCGCTTGATTTCAGCGGATCTGCGGGTGCGATCAACCACGCGGCCGGCCAATTGGCCACAGGCGGCGTCAATATCGTCGCCTCGAGTTCGGCGCACGGTGGTCATGTAGCCGGTGCGCATCAGCAGCGTTTGAAAGTGCTTGATGGCATCGGCGCTGGGGCGTTTGTATTTGGTGCCAGGAAAACTATTGAACGGTATTAGATTGATTTTGCTTGGAATATCGCGCAGCAGCTTGGCTAAATCACGCGCATGTTCAAGCTGATCGTTAACGCCGTCGATCAGCGTATATTCGAAGGTAACGGTCGCGCGCGGCTTGCCTTTTAGGAATCGCAAGCAGGCAGCCAGCAGCGAATCAATCGGATATTTTTTGTTGAGCGGTACTAGCTCATCCCGCAGCTTATCGTTCGGCGCATGCAGCGACACGGCCAAACTCACATCGCAGCGCTCGGCAAGCTCATCAATTCCTGGCACTAGACCGGCGGTTGAAACCGTGACGCGCTTATTCGCCAAGCCAAACCCTAAATCATCACGCATCAAATTGAGCGCCGGCAAAACCGCATCAAAATTCAAGAGCGGCTCGCCCATGCCCATCATAACGACGTTGGTCAGCCTGCGGTTTTGGCTGTCGTGCTTCAAACGCTGCGCCGCTTGCCAAACCTGCCCGATAATTTCAGCGGTCGACAAATTGCGATTAAAGCCTTGCGCGCCGGTCGAACAAAATGAGCAGTTCAGTGCGCAACCAATTTGCGATGAGACGCACAGCGTGCCGCGCGAAGGCTCGGGAATGTAGACCGTTTCGACTGCATTTTTACCGGGCAGTGCGATAAGCCACTTGGTGGTGCCATCTTTTGCGGTTTGTTCGAGCTGCACTGCGGGTGCGATAACATCGCAGCTTTCGTCGAGCTTTTGCCGCAGCACTTTGCCGAAATCGGTCATTTTAATAAAGTCAGTTTCACCACCATGATAAATCCAGCGCAGCATTTGATGCGCACGGAATTTCTTCTCGCCAATCCCTAGGAAAAATTCTTCCATTTGGGGGCGATCAAAGTTCATCAGATTGACCTTAGCGGTGATTTCGCTCATACCTCTTGATCCAACCGCGTTAGCGGCTGAGTTCGGTTCCAGCAAAGAAATACGCGATTTCATTGGCTGCGGTTTCAGCGGCGTCAGAGCCGTGCACCGCATTGGCGTCGATGCTTTCAGCAAAATCAGCGCGAATTGTGCCTGGCTCTGCTTTTTTAGGGTCGGTAGCGCCCATTAAGTCGCGATTTTTCAATACTGCGCCTTCGCCTTCCAATACTTGAATCATGACCGGGCCGGAAATCATAAATTTGACTAAATCAGCGAAAAAACCGCGTTCACGGTGCACGGCATAAAAGCCTTCAGCTTCAGCTTGGCTGAGCTGCTTGAGCTTTGCACCAACTACTTTTAAGCCAGCTTTTTCAAAGCGCGCCAAAATTTGACCGATAACGTTCTTACGAACGCCATCAGGCTTGATAATCGATAAAGTGCGTTCAATTGCCATGGTTGCTCCAAATGCAAATAAAAGTTAAACGAAGAGAGGAAATTTGTGCGGCAGAATAGCACGTCACGCGGCCCTGCATGACCCAAAACACGCATGCGAGCGCCCATTTCCAGGCGATTTGCGGGCTTTTCGCAGGCAACAGCGCTGGAGTCTAGTGCGGTGCAGCATGGCAAGGCAAACCAATCGGGTCGGAATTGCGCGGCAGCGCGCGGTTTTTGTTCATCGGGGTCGCTAAGTTAAGCGCATTGTTCACTTTGACAGTCATTACCGTGATCGCTAACCGGGTGATGCGACGGAATTATGAAAATTTACAGTAAATACGGGATTCAATGCTCGAAACAGTCGAATTCTGGCCCAAACCTTAAGTTTTGCGCTTGCACTCGCGTAGTTCGAGCGCTCTAATCCAGGCAATGAACCTAACGCCCTACGATTCCCCAACCACCGAGAAAAGCCGCCTGCCGGCCATTGAGCCCAGCCGCGCACTGGCGTATTTGGTAGTGACGCAAGGCGAAGGCGTTGGCCGCCAAGTTGAAATGAAAGATACGCCACTGGTGGTTGGGCGCTCTTCCGATTGCGAAATGCGGCTGCTCAATCGCGCGGTTTCCAGGCTGCACTGTCGGCTTTGGAAAGACGCCAGCGGGTATTGGCTGCGTGACTTGAATTCAACGAATAAGACGTATCTAAATGATCGCTCGGTTGTGGAATCCAGAATCAAAGATGGCGATCTAATTATGGTTGGTGGCACGGTCATGCAATTTTATGAGCGCGCGGAAGCTGCAGCCGATGGCGTGAGCAGCACCACCGGCGCAGTAGAATTAGGCGGCGCGGATTTGTTGACTGGACTGCCAACGCGCCGCGTATTTGATGATGATGTAGACCGTGAAATCGCCAGATGCCGCAGGCACGGCCGCGCGTTTGTGCTGGCGGTAGTGGATATCGACGGGCTCGATAAAATTAACCAGCGCTTTGGCAAAGCAGCCGGCGATGATGTTGTTCGGCAAATCTCCAGAATGATTCGCGCGGGCTTGCGGCTGGAAGATTTAGCAGCGCGGGTCGGCGGCGACGAAATTGGCATTTTACTGACCGAAGTTGGGGCCGAGCACGGCACGCCGATCTTGCAATCGATTCGCTCGGCGGTGTCGAACTCCGATTTCACCGCAAACGGGCAGAGCTTCAAAGCGAGCGTTAGCGTCGGCGCTTCCGTTTGGGATGCCAGCATCAATAACCGCGCCGAGCTGGTCAGCCGCGCGCTGACTTCACTGAAAAAAGCCCGCGATGCTGGACGTAATCAGGTGGTTTGCGGGTAGCTTGAGGGTGATGTAATCGTTCGCGCTGAGTTTGTCGAAGCACGTAGCCTCAAAGTTGATGGCGTCCATGACGACCTAGAAAGTTGATGGCGTCCATGACGACCTAGATGATCGCGACTCCTTGTCGTCATTCCCGCGCAGGCGGGAATCCAGGCTCGCCAAACTTTCAAAACGCTGGCGTGTATGAAAAAGCGAGTTTTGACCAGTTTATGAATATGCACGAATCTCTGACGCCTGCACTGGATCCCCGCCTGCGCGGGGATGACGAGGAGGAGTTTATCCCTCAGCGGAAATATAATTTACGCCGGAGCGAGAATCAAAATGCGCCATTTGAGAATAGCCCGAGCAACACACTCAGCCCCAAACCCAGCAACACCAATTTGGCACTACTCAGCTCATAGCGAGACTGCAAATAAAATAAGCTAGCGACCAAACTGAGCGCGGCCAAATTTGGCATGGTTTGACTCGTATTTGGCCAAAACAAGGCTATGGCGAATTGCAGCGCCAGCCAAGCAATGCCGCCAATCACCGCTTGCGATATGCCCTCCAATGCGTGTTTTGCCCTTCGCCAGCGGCTAATCCGTTCTAGCACCAAGCTGCCGCAAAATACCAGCGCCAAACTCGGTAAAAAGGTGCACAGCAACGCTAGGCTAAAACTAATCGTCGCTGCAACGATGGGGCTTTGCCCCGCGCTAAACTGCCAGCCCACCGCAAAGCCGACAAACCCAAGTACGATCACCAATGGCCCGGGTGTGGATTCTGCCAGCGCCAATCCGGCCATGGCTTGTTTGGAGTCAAGCCAGCCATAATGCAGCGCTTGATCAAACACAAATGGCAGCACGGCGTACGCACCGCCAATCGTGACGAGCGCAGCCTTAGTCATTAACGCCGTTAGTTGCCATAGCATTTGTGAGCCCTGCTGATGTGTCCAAACTAGCAGCGCGATCAGCAGCAATGCGGCACTGATGCCGCTCAAAAGTACGCCGGTCGTTTGGCTAACAGGCGATGCCTTTTCGAGTGAAGTTGCGGACAGCTTTGCTTGAGCGGTATCCGCTAGGGCAGGGCGGCCAGTTAGCAGTGCGCTCACCAATCCAGCGATGGCAATGCTCGCTAAGTACGGATAGCCAAACGCCAAACAGGCAAAGCAAAGCGCAGCATAGCTCCAGGCAAGTGGGGTTTTGAGCGAGCGTTTAGCAAACCTATACAGCGCATGGCTAATCAGCACAATCACCGCACATTTCAAGCCAAATACTGCGTGGCTTACGCTCGGCAAGCTAGCGTAAGCAAAATACCCGTAGCTTAAAATCCACATCAATATCGCCGCAGGCACGACAAAACTAATGCCGGCAAATAGCGCACCGCGCACGCCATGTAGCTGCAAGCCAATCCAGGTTGCCAGCTGCTGCGCTTCAGGCCCGGGCAGCAGTGTGCAAAAGCTTAGACCTTGATTGAACTGTTCCTGCTCAATCCAGCCGCGTTTTTCGACTAACTCTGCTTGCATCAGGGAAATTTGTGCAGCTGGCCCGCCAAAACTGAAGCAGCCTAGCCAAAGCCAAAAACGCGCGGCTTCTGTGAAGCTAGGCGGTGGCGATTGGAGCGCTTGGGCTTGATTGATTGAGTCGATCACGGCGGGCTTCTAATGTTTATTCGACAATCTTAACAAAGCGCGGCATATCAAACAGCGCACTCTGTCTTCAGCTCAATTGCACTAAGCTTATCGACCTCATTTCGCGTAATTGATTAATTTATGACCCAAACACTATCCAAACGGGACATTCTGGTTACGCCCGCCTTGCCCTACGCGAACGGGCACCTGCATCTTGGGCATTTAGTTGGCTACATCCAAGCCGATATTTGGGTGCGCGCGCAACGCTTGTTCGGCCACACCGTGCACTTTGCCTGTGCCGACGATGCGCACGGCACGCCGATTATGTTGGCCGCGGAAAAAGCTGGGCTGGCACCAGAGGATTACATCGCGCCGATCCGAGCCAGCCACGAGCGTGATTTTGCGGATTTTTTGGTGGCGTTTGATCACTATCATTCCACTCACAGCGAAGAAAATCGGCTCATTACCGAGCAAATCTATCGTAGCCTTAGAGACGCTGGGCACATCAGTAATTGCGTAATTCAGCAGCTATTTGATCCGGACAAATTGCTGTTCTTGCCGGATCGCTACGTCAAAGGCGAATGCCCAAAGTGTGGCGCTGTGGATCAATATGGTGATAACTGTGAAGTGTGCGGCGCGGCTTATTCGCCCACCGATTTAAATAATCCGTACTCGGTGCTCAGCGGCGCAACGCCGGTGTTGAAAGATTCTGAGCACTACTTCTTTGAGCTGGGGCATTTCCAGCAATTTTTGACCGATTGGTTAGCCGGGCCGGTTGCCAATAGCAGCGTAAAAGCCAAGCTTGGCGAATGGCTCAAAGCCGGTCTAAAGCCCTGGGATATTAGCCGCGATGCACCGTATTTTGGCTTTCGAATTCCTGATTTAGCAGCGGAGAAATATTTCTACGTTTGGCTGGACGCGCCGATTGGCTATTTGGCCAGTTTTAAAGCGCTGTGTGCGAAAAAGCAGATCGATTTTGACGCCTATTTGGGCGCGGAAAGCAAAGCGGAACTGCATCATTTTATCGGCAAAGATATTGTCAATTTCCACGGGCTGTTTTGGCCAGCGACGCTGCATGGCGCAGGCTTTCGAACGCCGACTAAGCTGCACGTCAATGGCTATTTGACCGTCAACGGCGTGAAAATGAGCAAAGCGCGCGGCACCTTCATTCAAGCGCGCACGTTTTTAGAATCAGGTTTGCACCCAGAGGCCCTGCGCTATTATTTCGCCGGCAAAAGCGGCGGTGGCGTGGATGATTTGGATCTCAATTTGGAAGATTTTTCGCTACGTGTGAATGCCGATTTAGTCGGAAAGCTGGTCAATATTGCTAGCCGCTGCGCCGGATTTGTCAGCAAAGCCGGCGGCAAGCTCAGCGCGCTCAGCTTAGATGATGAGTTAGCTTACTTGGCCGCCAGCGAGCGCCTAAGCGTGTGCGCAAATGCGGGCTACGAGTCGGGCGATTACGGCAGCGTGCTGCGCGAAGTCATGACAATTGCCGATGGCGTCAACGCGCGTATCGCACAGGCTGCCCCGTGGCAGCTCGCGAAAGATCCGGCGCAAAGTGAAGCGTTGGCGGCCATTTGCAGCTACGCTGTCAATATGTATCGCTTGCTGGTTGGATGGCTAGCTCCGGTGCTGCCGGAATTGGCGAGCGCCTCGGCCAGCTTTTTGAATCAACCATTGGATAACTTCACCCAGCTGCGCGCTAGCTTGCCAGGCGGACATGAAATTGCCGAGTTTAGACCGCTATTTTCCAGAGTCGATCCCAAACACATTGCCGCGATGGTGGAAGCCTCAAAGGAAACCTTAAAAGCAGCGCCAGAAGCAGAAGTCAGCAAGGCTAAAACGGCAGCGCCTAAAGTGGCAGCGGCTGTGCCAGCTGCGACTAGCCCGGTGCTCAGCATGGATGATTTTGCCAAAGTCGAGCTTCGTATCGCCCGTATTATCAGCGCCGAAGCCGTGCCAGAAGCCGACAAACTTCTGCGCCTGCAGCTCGATTTGGGCACTGAAACGAGGCAAGTCTTTGCCGGCATCAAATCCGCCTACGCGCCAGAAACCTTGGTCGGACGCTTGACCGTCATGGTCGCGAATTTAGCACCCCGCAAAATGCGTTTTGGCATGAGTGAAGGCATGGTGCTGGCAGCCTCAGATGAAAGCGGTGGGCCGTTTTTACTAAGCCCAGATGCCGGCGCGCAGCCGGGCATGCGGGTTAAGTAGCTTCGATTGCGGAAACTGAAAGGTCGGCGCGCAGAACATGCGTCAGCATTTCATTCAAAGTGATTTAAATGGATTCACTATCTTGACGCCTGAAACTATTTGTCCGGCGTTGAAATCCTCACTGTAAAGCGTATTGCAGCCGCTGGTTATGGCGGCTTGCAGGATTCATGGCATCCCAGAACGACACACTATGCAATCGAAGCAAATCAGTTGCAGCTATTACCAATTGCGGCGTTGTTGATACCGTTCTAAATTTGGCGAATAGTCGCAGCCGCTGCGCTGCGAACGCGGGTTCAAGTTTGAGGTTTTTCACCGCGATGTTGCAATACTCCATCATGACTTGGGTGGAGATAACCGCATCGCCCTAGACGTAGCATTCTGCTATCAGCGCTGCTGCAAGTGATTGTTTGCCAGCACTATCAGCATCTTCGGCATAAACCAAAATATTCGTGTCTAAAAAACGGCCATTGCCTTCCTTCAATCGAAGCCAAAAGCCGGCGCAATGTCAAACGTCACGTTGAATTTCATCTCGGTTAAACGTCCAGCCGCCAGATCGACCAGTACCCGCAGATGCCAAATAAGCCTGCATTTCCCGAGCGCGCTGATCTGAGCCAGCTAATCGCTCAATTTGTTCGCGCAAAAATTGATTCAAACTGGTTCCCATGATTTGCGCCGCCGCTCGCGCGCGTTCTATACGAATTTTCATCAGCGTTGAGCGTTATGTTGATCATTTGCGATTATCCACATCAAGAGTGCGCACCGTCTATGTGCGGGTGCCCGGAAGTCAAGAACTCATTGGCTGCGCGCCGACTGCAAGCGCACCCAGATTTTGCCAATGTCCCAATCGTCGAAAAGATCATTGTCGTTATTGAGCAACGCGGAAAACTAACCGCTGACAGGTTGAATGCGAAAGCTGGCTGATCTGCAAAAATCCATTTTGAGCAACTAAGCGCTATGACGAAAATGGGGTTTTTAGAATACTCTGTAGTACGCTTGATCGCCTTGGTGGCGTTTTGACTTTGCAAAGCCTTTTCCATTGCCGCTGCCCACGTGCATCGTTTCTTACGCTCAATCGCGCCTAAAAGGTGATACCCATGGCAGCTCCCGAACAACCCCGCACGCAACTGACTCAGCACTATGCCGGCGATACCGCGATGCCGCAGGTCAAGCGAGCGCCGCGCCTGCTGATCGTGTCGGGCGTCATGGTTGGCCAGCAAATTGAGCTGCAAGACGAGCCGATTATGATTGGCCGCGCTTCAGATTGCACGCTCGCGCTGCCGTTCGCGAATGTGTCGCGCAATCATTGCCGAGTGTTTCGCCAGGAAGAAAGCGTGCAGATTGAAGATTTGGGTTCAACCAATAAAACCTTCGTCAACGGTGCGCCCATTAGCGAACCAGTAAAGCTCAAAGACGGCGATCGCGTGACCGTGGGCAAATCGGTGCTGAAGTTTTTCGCGGGTGCCAGCGATGAAGCGAACTACCACCAAGAGCTGATTAACCTTGCCACTTTTGATAGCTTGACCGGTTTGTTCAACCGACGCCATTTTATGCTGCTGCTAGAAGAAGAGCTCGGGCGCGCCAGCCGCGATCAAAGCGCTGTTTCGCTCATCATTTTGGATATTGATTTTTTCAAACGCGTCAATGATGAAATGGGGCACCTAGCCGGCGATCAAGCGCTCAAGCTAGTAAGCCAAGTGCTGCGCGAGCGCGCCCGCCCGAATATGTTTGTCGGAAGGCTTGGCGGTGAAGAGTTTGGCATTTTCATCCGCTACGCCGATCAGCTTGAAGCGCTTCGCCACGCCGAGGAATACCGCGCCAGCATTGAAGCACAAGAATTTAGCTTCGAAGGCACCGCGCGAGTGATTACCGCTAGCTTTGGCGTAGCCAGCTGGGCGCCGCATTTCACCGAGCCGAATCAGCTGATCAAAGCGGCCGATGAAGCGCTGTACCGCGCCAAGCGCGAAGGCCGAAATCGTGTGTGTGCGGCGGAGCTGCAATAGGCTCTACATAGGCCAGAGACATTCGATTGGCTCTTTCGTTGGCAAATGACTAATGTGGAATTTTTTAGGCCCCTGTTACCACCCCTTTTGACAGCGCTGACTATCTCAAAACTGAAGAAGATATAGCCGACTACCTTCAACAATGCTTTGAGATCGCCGGCAGTGATTCGGCCTTTATCACAATGGCGCTCGGCGTGGCTGCACCCCACGCGGAATGACCTTTGTATCGAATCACTCCGGCCTCGCGCATGAAAATCTCTACAAAGCGCTCTCCGGTGATGGTAACCCCAGTTTTGCTACCATTCTCAAAGTCGCTGACGCCCTGGGCGTCTCGTGCAAGGCAGTTTCGAAGCAAGCGCATGCGCTCGAGGCAAATCACGCTTAGCAGTTACACATCAGCATGCTTACATATTTGTTGGTTCGAGGCATTGGCGTTTTAGTCCGACTATGAGTTTTCTGGACTCAACACGATGAGTTTCAAGCCGGGTAGCTTGCCAAAGTCTTTCGTATTTAGTGTGAGCAATGCAAACCCGTGTTCAATCGCCTGCGCCGCGATCCACAAATCGTTATAGCGCGGCCGCGGCGAACGTCCTGAGTGTTTTTCAGAAGCTGACAATACGCCGAAGGCCGCAGCTGTTAGAGGCGTTAATGGCAGTATCGGACCCGCTTCGATCCGCTCTAAATAAGCTGATCGGATTGCACGCATTGCTGGATCCGCACAAGCTTGCACGCCAAAATGCAGCTCCCCAAGTGTAATAACCGACGTCGTCAGGCTCGCATTTTGGGTCGCAGTAGCCACTTCGCTAAAAGTCAACTGCCGTGTTGAAAGTTCAATCCAAATACAACTATCTAAAATTACGCCCACGGATCACGTACGCTTTGATCAAACGCGTGCTTACTGTCTTTCAGCCATGCGGCACCTTCTTCTAGACTCAGTGCGGGTAGCTCAAATCCTTCAAATGCCTGGAAAGCGCTCAAGGCGCGCTTGGGCGGCCCGATTTGAGCGATCGCAACGTTGTTTCGCAATACAGTGACGGTTTCGCCACTCTGCATCACTTTGTCAAGTATTCCGCGCGTATTCCGCGCGAGTTCGGTAGCGCTGATTGAAAGCACGTTAACTCCATAAAATACGTATCAATACGTAATATACATCGTATTCGTCTTGGGTCAACAAACTTGGGTTAACAAACTTGGGTCTACAAAATGCGTCGTGTGGGCAGAATACTTGCATGTTTTGCAAAATTGAGGGGTTGCTTGCTGGGGTCGATGCCAGTTTTATCGCTACTTGTTCGCCAAATTAGCCCCACCCAATCGCTACGAACCGCTAAACTGCTGTGAAGAAAGCGTTGGGAGCGGCCGATGTCACAAATCGATAAAAGCGAACAAGGCGCGCATAGTTCAACCCAGCCGAACTCGAACGATTCTGCGCGCCGCACGCAAATGGGCACGCAATTGGATGCTGAAGCACCTATGCCAACCAACACCCAGTTTGGCAGCACCACGGTCGATAGCTGGGGTGAGCTGCCCGCTACGCCAGCGCAGTGGGAAGCGGGCGATCGCATTGGGCCGTTTTTGCTTAAACGCGCGCTCGGCCAAGGCGGCATGGGCATGGTGTGGCTGGCGGAGCAGCAATTCCCGCTGATACGCGATGTTGCAATCAAAGTCATGCTGCGCGATAACAATAGCGCGCTGGCCGAGGCCTATTTTGAAATAGAGCGGCAAGCCTTAGCGCGGCTGAGCCACCCGGCGGTCGCGCAGATTTACGACGCTGGCAAGCTTCCCGATGGCGCTTTGTTTTTCGCGATGGAATACGTGCCCGGCGTGCCGCTGCATCGGTATTTGGCGGCCAACAAAACCGAGCCAAAGTTAGTTGCCAAACTGATGATGGAAGTTTGTATGGGCATTCAGCACGCGCATCAGCGCGGCTTGATCCACCGTGATATCAAACCCGCCAATATTCTAGTGATTGACATCGATGGCGTTACCCAAGCCAAAGTGATCGACTTTGGCATTGCAGTCGCCAGTACCAGCGAAAGCCCAGGCCAAGGCCGCGTGTACGACGTGGCCGGCACCGAATGCTACATGTCACCCGAGCAGCGCAAGCCCGGGCAAGATGGTATTGATGCGCGCGCCGATGTCTATTCACTTGGCGCGGTTTTGGCCGAAAGCCTTTATGTAATCGCGGGCGTAACCATCAGCCACGAAGGCGCAGCCAGCACCGGCTGGCGCGAAGAAATTACCGGTAGCCTAATCACACAGCAGCGCCGCCGCCGCACCGATTTAGCCGCCTTAGCCAAAATGCCGAACGAGCTGCGCGCGATTGCCATCAAAGCGCTCGCACGTGAGCGCGATGCCCGCTACGACTCCGCCGCCGCCATGGCCGATGATCTCGCACGCTGGCTGCGCGCCGAGCCGGTGTTGGCGATGCCGCGCAGCAAGCGCTACATCCTTCGCTGTTTTGTGCGCCGCAATGCGCTGGCAAGTGCGGCGGCGGGTTTGATCGCGGTGGCGCTGGTGGGCGGCATTGTGGTGGCGCTGTATGGCTTGCGGGAAGCGCAGGCCGGGCGGGCGGAGGCGGTATCCGCACTGCAATTGGCCGAGCAAAGGCGAGGTGATGCTGAAGGTTTGGTGGAGTTTATGCTGGGGGATTTTGCTGAAAAGCTGCGCAGCATTGGGCGGTTGGATTTGTTGGATGCGGTTGGGCAGGAAGCGTTGGCATATTTAACGAAGGAACAGGTAGAAGTAACGGAAGCCAGCGCGATGCGGCGCGCAAAAGCTTATCGAACAATTGCCGGAGCCCAATTGACCCGCGAGCAGTTTGATCAGGCCAAAACAACGCTGCTACTTGCAAAGCAGCAATTAAGCCCTTGGCTAGCGCGCAGTAAAGATGCTGAGATGCATTCGCTCGCCAGCGCTATAGAATTTCGCCTTGGTCGAATCAGTTTTCTTGCTCGCGATTACTCAACTACCGAAGACCACTGGCTCGATCACCTGCGAGAAGCACGCCAAGTCGTAAAATTGTCTACTAATCCATTAGGTGGTCAGCGTGAACTTTCGGATGCGCTACTCAATCTTGGTGTTTTAGAAACCCTGGATGGACGAAATCGCTGGGAACTGGCGCAGCAGTATTTTCGAGATAGCATTGACATCAAAACCAAATTGGTTGAAGCGGATTCATCCGAGCCTCGCGACGTTCTCGCGAATGCATGGGCGTGGGTCGCACGTGCACAGGAAGAGCAAGGGTTGAGTCACGCTGCTCAAGCCAGTCAGCTGCGTGCTGTTGCCATCCTCGTTGATAGTAGAGCTGCCAAACATGCTGAACCTGCGAAGCTAGTGATTGAATCAGAACTACAATTTGAAGCTGCCATGTTGGCATCTGACCTCAATCAAAAACAGCGAATGGCCGAGCACCTGATGATTGCGCTCGACAAAGCAAACGAACTGGCAGAAATCGAGCCTGGCGATGTGAGCGCCCGCCGACAACTTACGAAAATCGCTTTGTACGCTATACGCTTTTTACCCAAAAACCAAATCGACAATGCCAAGTGGCTAAGAAAAATTGAGGCCTGTTCGCATGATGAAGCCTGTTTTGGAGCGGCGTTCAACCACCACGAACTGGAACCTTTGTTATTGTGGTTACGTTCCCAATCGCATTTAAGTGATAGCGCTCCTAACAATTCGGAATTGCTGAGCATGTTGGTGGCATTGACCGATGTCAATACGCCCAAAATTTGGCACATTCTTCGGGCTGTCGACATGGCGGCGATATTGCAGGCCCGCCGTTCCTTAAGTAAGACTGATATTCAGCGACTATTTGCGGCTTTGGAGCGAGTGCCTGCTACAAGGCGCAGGTCTTTGAGATTTCAATTAGCCAGCGAAGCCGCATGGAACGTTGCAGATCACACAAGCGAAGAATTGAAGGTCTTGCGGCGCGAAGTTGCGGCGCGCCGAGCTGACGACCCGTCGTCAGCAAATTGAAGTTGTCCGCAATGCAAGCTACTAACAGAAGCTTAAATCACCCTCTACAGAAAATAGGAAAAATACTAATGGCAACACATACTATCAATCTCAACTTTGACCCAACGAAAGCAATAGTATCAGGCAACAAACTTGCTAACCCTATCCTTGCTAACGATCTTCTCGTACTAAAGGCCCCGAGTGGTAGTGTTTTTGCCTTAGCTACATCAAAACCTGGGCCCCCCTTTGCATCCTTCGACATAATTGGAGATGGAGGGCCAATGGCAGTCTCTACGCAAGCAGCTGCAAATTGCTTCAACCAAAACGTGCCGCAGTTGTCCATTGATGGGTTGACATTGACGATGACTGCAAATGCAAATAGCGGATTGACGTATTGTGAGAATATACAATTTATAGTACAACTCCGAAAAAAAGACGGTACAATCAACTGGTACCAAGTCTGCGTTGGAGGCAATAGCGTTGGCGGTGACCCTGACACGATTACGATAGGCACAGAACCACCGCTACCTCAATAGCAGCACTCACTTTTAAATAGCAATTGCAAATGAAAAACCAGCGGCCTTAAAACCGCTGGTTTTTTGATTTCCAAGGAGCCAACACAACGGCACCGTTCTCTATAGGAAACTAGCGAATTTCAGCTCTCCAGTTTTTTGGCTTTTTGTCAACGAAAAGTAATAGATTGGACGCGGTCTTTGCCCATGTTCGTTTTTAGGTTGGAACATTGACAATACTTGGATCGCACTCAATAATTTGGCTGTTCAATAAATCACGCACGAAAACCGTGAAATAAATGGACTGTTCTGTTTTATTAGCGCCATAAAAACTGCCGGACCGGGCAGTGACTGAGCGGTTTGCGTATTCTCTTTTGGCATCGCCATCAACGCGAATGGAAACGATTTCAAAGCGCGGATCGGTGCTGTTTAGCAGGCGCACGGTAATGAGGCCGGCAGCGGTTAAAACATAGCTGGATTTATCAAAAGCGCAGGTGTAAGCGCCTTGCGGGGTGTTTTTAAAACCTTGATTGACGCCATGATATTGGACTGACAAATATACTGGCAGCGCTTCGATTTCAGCTTTCGGTGCATCTGCGAAGGACGTTGTAGAAAATGCGAGTAAAGCTAAGGTTAAAAATTTAAACTTGCTGACTTGCTGACTTGCTGACTTGCTGACTGGTCATAAATTTCCCTTTGATTAAAAAGTACGCCAGCGAATTGCTGGTGCGCAATGGTAGCTTTATTTTGGACTTTACAGCGCCGACTATGTCGGAAATTGCCCATGTCGGCTTGCCGGTTTCGGCTCGGAAAGCCTCATATAGCCCGGTCCGATTCAAACTGCTGTAGTGATTTGCCATTGATGCCGAAGGGATCGCAGTGCGCCTACAGCAAGATTTAAATCGCTTTTGAATCAATCGTTAGGCGGCTCAAACTCTGCCTGAATTTCATCAACGCCCAGTAACACCGTCAACGCATCCAACACCGCCTGCAACAGCGGTATAGCAGCGGCAGTATCAAGCCTTTCGGCGCTAGCGAATTCAAGTCGGCCCAGCAGTGCAATTTTTAACTGTTTGATAGTTCGCACGCGCTGTTCTAAGTCTAAAAATAGCCGCTGCAGTTCGGTTTGGGTTGGCCCCATTTCCAGCGTTTTGAATAGCGCTGCTAGTGCCTCAAACAAGCCGTTGGCATTGGCGCTCAAGTTAAAGTCACTGGGTCGAAAATCAAAGCTCTTCGGATCAGGATCGGTCAAAATTCTAAAGCTGGCTTTTTGCAAAGAGTGGTAAAGCGCGGCTTCGCTTATCAAGATAATCAAAAGGTTGCGCGGATGTGCCAGCACTGATCCAGCGTCGCCGCTTGTCCATTCGCGGCTTTGTAGAAACCGTCCGAGCGCGATTTGCTCGGTAAACGCGGTGCTTTGCAGCTGATCCAGCACGAGCACGGTGCGTTCGGCTTCCGAGAACGCGCAGGCTTCAGTCAACACGCGGGTAAAGGCGGGTAGCGGTTTGGCGGCGTTGATTTGGGTAAGATCAGGATCCTCATCATGTACGCTGGGTGCCAAGGCAAGTTGGACGGGTTCGGGCGCTGGCTGTGAGCAATCGTGATACAGCACTTTTTGAAAGCCGAGCGCAGCGCTAAGCGCCTGTGCGAATGCTGTTTTACGTCGGCCCAGCCCACCCGCTACATGCAGGCAGCGCACGCCAGGGTTTGGGCTGTCGAGCACGCAGCGCAGCGCGAATTCATAGTCTTCATTGCTTTCAAAACCATGTTCGGCGAGTTTTTTCTTCAGGCTCATGAGCTAAGTGTCATCCAAATTGGCGCGTGATCGCTCGGCTGCGTGTTCGCGCGCGGGGTTTGGTCAATTCCGGCTGCGATGACCTGTTCGCAGAGTTCTTTCGACACCAGCGCCAAATCAATTCGCAGACCCTGATTGCGTTGAAACGCGCCTTTACGGTAGTCCCACCAGCTAAAAATTGAATCTGCGCGATGTAATCTCAATGAATCGCTAAAACCTAATCCTTGAATTGCTGCCAGCGCGGCGCGTTCGGGGGGCGAGCAATGTATCTGATCGCCCCAAGCAATTGGGTCATAAACATCCGCATTCGCAGGCGCGATATTGAAATCACCCAGCACCACCATACGCGGGTATTGCCGCAATTCGTCCACTAAAAAACTCCTCAGATCGGCTAGCCAGCGCAATTTGAATACGAATTTTTCCGAATTGAGCGCCTGTCCGTTAACAACATACAGATTGAGTAGCCGAACCCCGTTTTCTAACGTGCAGGCAATCGCGCGAATCTGCTCAGGCGTATTTAACCCGCCGGGATTCAGAGACACTTCCCGCTGCGCGCCGCGCGTCAAAATCGCAACGCCGTTGTAGGTTTTTTGACCGGTGAATTGCACTTCATAGCCCAAGTCCTCGATTTCGGCCTGCGGAAATTTGTCATCTTCCACTTTGGTTTCTTGAATACCGAGCGCGTCTGGCTCAAATTCGCGCAGCCAATCCGCTAGTTGCGGCAGCCGCACCCGCAGTGAATTGACGTTCCAGCTGGCAATTTTCATCGTGGCGATCCCTGTTTTCAGATAACGTTGTCACTTGACGTTGCACTAAATCCGCCTGCCGAAGCAAGACTCACGCGGGATTGAATCGCAGCAAACGGTGTAAAACTTGCGACGTTTATCCTGATTTTATGAAAAAAGGTTCAGAAATGAGCGCCGCTAGAGTTGATGCACCTAAGGCCTCGCTGCTATTCTTCCGGGGCTAAGCGGGGGTGTGTCAGGCGATTTATGAAACAAGCTTGGCGCACTTTAATACAGATTTCAGTTAGGCAAGTCCTTGGCGCAGCGCTGCTGGCAGCGGTGATTTGGGGTTTGGTTGATTTCGAGCACGGTTTAGCGGTTTTAAGCGGTGCGTTGATTTTACTTTCGGGCACGCTCGTATCAGCAAGATGGGGTTTCAGGCTGTCAAATAGCCCGGAAGCCGCGCTTATCTGGGTGCTAGTTGCGATTTCATGGAAGTGGTTGTGGGTTGTGGCAGGGCTGGCATTAGCGATCTCAAAATTGCAGCTGCCTGGAATTGGGCTGGTTGCAGGCATAGTCGCAACGCAGCTGCTTGGAATTATCGCTGGAATGCAGCGCACGCTGAAAAGCTAGCGCGCCCTTGAATTTTGTTTTTTGACTTGGATACGATGGCAGTGATTGGATTGACAAACGCTCTCGCAGGATTGATGAAAGCAGCCGCTGGCGCAAGCCCGTCTGAATATGTCCAGCACCATCTAACGCACAACAAAGTGTCCGTGGGTGATTCCGGCAGCTTCTGGCACGTGCATTTGGACAGCCTAGTGATGTCGATCGGTCTTGGCGTATTGACCATGCTGCTGTTTTGGCTAGTCGCACGCCGCGCAACGGCAGGTGTTCCGGGCAAAGTGCAAGCCTTTATCGAAATCGTTATTGAGTTTATTGATAACCAAGTCAAAGACGTATTCCACGGCAGTCGCAAAGTCGTCGCCCCGCTGGCGCTGACGATCTTCGTTTGGGTGCTGATGATGAACGCGATGGATTTTATACCGCTGGAGCTGATGGGCTCGCTGGTTAATCTCTTTGGCGGTGATTCGCATCATTTTTACTGGCGGCTAGTGCCAACAGCGGATATCAACATCACCTTGGCAATGTCACTTACCGTATTCCTTTTGATGATCGGCTTTGCGCTGTCTGCCAAAGGTGTCGGCGGATTTGGGCACGAACTTATCTCCGCGCCCTTTGGCGATAAAGTTTTCTTGTGGCCGATTAATTTGGCGATGAATGCTGTTGAATACGCCAGTAAGGTCGCCAGCTTGGCACTGCGTTTATTCGGCAACATGTACGCAGGTGAGTTGGTATTTATGCTGATCGCGCTGCTTGCAACTGCCGGCGGTCACTTCCTGCTTGCCGAAGGGCTGATGGTAAAAGCGGGAGGTGCTTTAGCCTACCTGGGGGCAGTTCTTGCAGGCGCAGGCTGGGCAATTTTCCACGTCCTGATCGTTTTGTTGCAGGCGTTTATTTTCATGATTTTGACGACGGTTTATCTGTCAATGTCAGTCGAGCATCATTGAGTTAGTTTTGTTTTTGTAGTTTGTTATCGCAGTTTGTTTTTCATTTCAACGTTGTTTAACGATTAAATTAAAGGAAATCATCATGGAACAGATTATCGGCGCACTGCAAGGCAATATGGCCATTGCGATTGGCATCATCATCGGCTTGGGCGCGCTTGGCGCATGCTTAGGCATCGCGTTGATGGCTTCCAAATTTTTGGAATCAACCGCACGTCAACCCGAACTTGCACCGATGTTGCAGGGCAAAATGTTCTTGCTTGCTGGTCTGATCGATGCGCCTTTCATTATCGGCCTAGCCGTTGCGCTGCTGTTTGCGTTTGCAAACCCGCAGATCGGCGAAGTGACTAAAGCCGCGCAAACCCAAAGCGCACAGTAGTCGAGCCGGATAACACGCCATGGAAATCAATGCGACATTGCTTGCCCAGGCGCTTGCGTTTGCGATTTTGATCGCATTTACGGTGAAGTTCATTTGGCCGCCTTTGATGAACGCCATCGAAGAGCGCCAAAAGAAAATCGCCGACGGTCTAGCGGCTGCGGACAATGCTAGAAAAGAAGTCGCCGACGCTAAGCGCCGAGAAGAGGAAATTCTGGGCGCGGCGAAAGCCAAAGCGCAGGAAATTCTTGATCGCGCGCACTCGACCGCGAATCAGCTGGTCGATCAAGCCAAGGCCGATGGCGCTGCTGAAAAAGCGCGTCAGCTTACTGCGGCGAGTCAGGAAGTCGAAACGCTTGCGCATCACGCTAAATCGCAGCTTCGTGATAGTTTGGCCGGCTTGGTGGTTAAGGGCGCGGGTAAGTTGATCCAAAAAGAGATCAACCCCGACACCCACAAGCTGCTGATCGATCAGTTGATCGCTGAGATATAGGCTATGGCGATGTCATCAACTACGCTGGCTCGGCCTTACGCGAAAGCCGCTTTCGAGTTAGCGCTTGCCGCTAAAGCACTGCCTGCATGGTCGGCCAAGCTTGCGCAATCTACCGCGCTTTTGAACGATCCGCGCGTCTTCGCTTTGGTGTCAAGCCCGAGATTGCAGGCCAAGGATAGAGTTGCGCTGCTGCTGCCTTCGGGTGAAAACTCTGGATCTGCATTTGGGCTTTATTTGAGTGCGCTGGCAGACAACGGTCGTTTGAGTCTTTTGCCGCAAGCGCTGCTGGAGTTTGAGCAGTTGCGTGCAGAAGCCGAGCACACGCTGGCTGTCACAGTTCGCTCTGCGCTGCCCATTGGTGCTGAGCAGCAAGCACAGCTGATTGAAAAGCTATCGAAGCGTTTTAAGCGCAGCGTTTCACTCAACATCGTTCTTGACCCTAGTTTGATCGGCGGCGCAGTGATTGATGCGGGAAGTATTGTGATCGATGGCTCGTTGCGCGGAAAATTGCAGCGAATGCACATGGATCTCGCAGCCTAACCGTTACGACATCCGAATCGAATTTGAATTAAAAACCCTTTATTTTTATAACTGGAAAGCACATGCAAGCCAGCTTGAACCCTTCTGAGATTAGCGACCTGATTCGATCACGAATCGAGCAGTTCAATACCTCGTCCGAGGCCCGCAATGAGGGAACCGTAACGTCGGTTTCTGACGGTATCGCACGCGTACACGGCTTAGCCGATGCCATGCAGGGCGAAATGATCGAATTCCCAGGCAACACCTTTGGCCTCGCGCTGAACTTGGAGCGTGATTCGGTCGGCGCGGTTATTTTAGGCGCGTATGAGCACATCAAAGAAGGCGACGTGTGCAAAACCACCGGTCGTATTCTTGAAGTGCCCGTGGGCAATGAACTGCTAGGACGCGTAGTGAATGCGCTTGGCGATCCGATTGATGGCAAAGGCCCGATTGGCGCCAAGCTGTCCAGCCCGATTGAGCGCGTTGCGCCCGGCGTGCTGTGGCGTAAATCGGTTGATCAGCCCGTGCAAACTGGCTTCAAAGCGCTTGACGCAATGGTTCCTGTAGGCCGTGGCCAGCGCGAGCTGATTATTGGCGATCGCCAAACCGGCAAAACGGCGGTGGCGATTGACGCCATCATCAACCAAAAAACCACTGGCATTAAGTGCATTTATGTGGCGATTGGGCAAAAGCGCAGCTCGATTGCCAACGTGGTTCGCAAGTTAGAAGAGCACGGCGCGCTGGCACACACGATTATCGTGGTGGCATCGGCATCGGAATCAGCGGCGATGCAATACATCGCGCCGTATTCCGGCTGCGCCATGGGTGAATACTTCATGGATCGCGGGCAAGACGCGCTGATCGTGTATGACGATTTGTCCAAGCACGCCGTCGCATATCGACAAATTTCCTTGCTGCTGCGCCGTCCACCGGGCCGCGAAGCGTACCCGGGCGATGTGTTCTATTTGCACAGCCGCTTGCTTGAGCGCGCTGCGCGCGTCAACGCCGATTACGTCGAAAAATTCACCAACGGCGCAGTCAAAGGCCAAACCGGTTCATTGACGGCTTTGCCGGTCATCGAAACCCAAGCTGGCGACGTGTCCGCATTCGTTCCGACCAATGTGATTTCGATCACCGACGGCCAAATCTTTTTGGAAACCGACTTGTTCAATGCCGGTATTCGACCTGCGATCAACGCCGGTATTTCGGTGTCACGCGTCGGTGGTGCTGCGCAAACCAAGTCAATCAAGAAATTGGGCGGCGGCGTGCGCTTGGTGCTGGCGCAATACCGTGAGCTTGCTGCATTCGCGCAGTTCGCATCGGATCTAGATGAAACCACGCGCAAGCAGCTTGAACGCGGCCAGCGCGTCACTGAGCTGATGAAACAAAAGCAATATGCACCGCTTTCCGTTGGTGAAATAGCGCTTTCGCTTTATTCGGCGAATGAAGGCTATTTGGATAGCTTGCCGCTGAACAAAATTCTACCGTTCGAAGCTGGCATGCATCAGTTCTTCCGCAATTCCTACAAAGATTTGATGAGCGATCTGGACAAGAGCGGCGCGTGGAATGATGAGATCGAGGGCAAATTCAAAGCCGGAATCGCTGAATTCAAGAAAACTGGCAGCTACTAGTCGCTCGTGACTAGCGCGCGAATCAAACAGGGCGAATAAAATGGCTGGCGGCAGAGAAATCAAAACCAAGATCAAGAGCGTGCAAAACACCCGCAAGGTGACGCGCGCGCTTGAGATGGTCAGTGCAAGCAAAATCCGAAAAGCGCAGGAACAAATGCGCTCGTCGCGCCCTTATGTGCAGGCGATGCGCACCATCATCGGGCACTTGGCGAAAGCGCAAAGCGACTATCAGCATCCGTTCTTGGCGGAGCGCGCGGTAAAGCGCGTGGGATATTTGGTTGTTTCAACGGATCGCGGTTTGTGTGGCGGCTTAAATTCAAACCAGTTCAAGCTTTTGCTGGGTGACATGCGCACGTGGCAGGACAAGGGCTGTGAGATTGACGTGGTTTGCATAGGCAACAAAGCCGCAGCGTTTTTTCGCCGCTTGAAAGTTAATTTGATCGCCGCGCAGCCGGGTTTGGGTGACAAACCTCAACTGTCGAAATTGATTGGCGCGGTGAAAGTGATGCTCGATAGCTACACAGCCGGTACGATTGATCGCTTGTTTATCAGCTATAACGATTTCATTAACACCATGAGCCAACAGGCCAAAGTGGATCAGTTGCTGCCGCTTCCGGCCTCGGATCGCTTGAGCACCAAACACGCCTGGGACTACTTGTATGAGCCCGATCCCAAAACCGTGCTGGATCACACGCTGACCCGCTATGTTGAGTCCTTGGCTTTCCAAGCGGTGCTGGAAAATCTAGCATCCGAGCATGCATCGCGCATGGTGGCCATGAAGTCCGCCAGCGATAACGCCGGTAACTTGATTCAATCGCTGACGCTGATTTACAACAAAGCCCGGCAAGCGGCAATTACCCAAGAAATTTCCGAAATCGTCGGCGGCGCGGCAGCGGTTTAGTACCCTGTCATTACGCAATATCCAAACTCAACTAATTAGGTCCCTATCATGAGCCAAGGCACTATCGTTCAAGTTATCGGCGCGGTCGTCGACGTCGAATTCCCGCGCGGCAGCGTTCCTAAAATTTACGATGCGCTGAAAATCGGCGGTACCGCGATTACGCTCGAAGTACAGCAGCAGCTCGGCGATGGCGTTGTGCGCACGATTGCGCTGGGCACGACTGACGGTTTAAAGCGCGGCTTGAAAGTCGATAACACCGGCGAAGGTATCAAAGTGCCGGTCGGCGTGGCAACTTTGGGCCGCATTATGGACGTGCTCGGTAATCCTATCGACGAGCGCGGCCCGATTGGCGAGAAAGAGCGCTGGGTCATCCACCGTGAAGCACCCAAATACGATGAGCAATCGTCAGGTAATGAGCTGCTCGAAACCGGCATCAAAGTGATTGACTTGATGTGTCCGTTTGCCAAAGGCGGCAAGGTCGGTCTGTTCGGTGGCGCGGGCGTGGGTAAAACTGTCAACATGCTTGAACTAATTAACAATATCGCGCGCGAACACTCTGGTTTGTCGGTATTTGCTGGCGTTGGTGAACGTACCCGTGAAGGTAACGATTTCTATCACGAAATGGCCGATGCTGGGGTTATCAAGCTGGAAAACTTGCCAGAGTCGAAAGTGGCGATGGTGTATGGACAAATGAACGAGCCACCAGGCAACCGTTTGCGCGTCGCGTTAACCGGTTTGACGATGGCCGAATACTTCCGTGATGAGAAAGACGCATCGGGTAAAGGCCGCGATGTGCTGTTCTTCGTTGACAATATCTATCGCTACACCTTGGCTGGTACCGAAGTATCAGCACTTTTGGGCCGTATGCCGTCCGCTGTGGGTTATCAGCCGACGCTGGCTGAAGAAATGGGCCGCTTGCAAGAGCGCATCACCTCAACCAAAACGGGCTCGATCACTTCGATTCAAGCGGTCTACGTGCCCGCCGACGATTTGACTGATCCAAGCCCAGCCACCACTTTCGCCCATTTGGATGCGACGGTCGTGCTAAGCCGTAACATCGCCGCACTCGGTATTTATCCAGCGGTGGATCCACTCGATTCTTCCAGCCGTCAGCTTGATCCGCTGGTTGTCGGTGTTGAGCACTACGAAGTCGCACGCCGCGTACAGGGCATGTTGCAGCGCTATAAAGAGTTAAAAGACATTATCGCGATTTTGGGTATGGATGAATTGTCGGAAGATGACAAAAAAGCCGTTTCCCGCGCGCGTAAAGTCGAGCGCTTCTTCAGCCAACCTTTTTTCGTTGCACAAGTGTTTACCGGTGCCGAAGGCAAGTACGTCAAATTAAAAGAGACTATTCGCGGCTTTAAAATGATTTGCGACGGTGAAGTTGACCACTTGCCTGAGCAGGCTTTCTATATGGTGGGTGGGATAGATGAAGCCATCGAGAAAGGCAAGAAGATGCTTTCAAAATAAAGCTACTGGCTTAACGCTACTGCGCAGCCCACTCGCCGCGTTGCCACTTCGCTTGAATCCAAGTCACGTACCTCGGTGCGCTCCTGGGGATTCTCGCTCGCGGCGCCTTGCGATTGGGCTTGCTCGCTACGCTTTAAACCGATCTTGAGATAAAAACTGCGGTAAAAAATTTGGAGCGCAAACATGGCAAACACAATTCAATGCAATATCGTTTCTGCCGAGCGCGAAATTTTTTCGGGTCTGGCAACACTGGTGATCGTTAGTGGTGAAGTCGGCGAGCTGGGCATTGCGCCTAGCCATGCGCCGCTGATTACGCGCATCAAACCGGGTCAAGTGCGGGTTCTCAATGGCGATGCGCCTGAGCAGCACTTTTACGTCTCGGGTGGCATTCTAGAAGTGCAGCCGGATTTGATTACCGTGCTATCAGACACCGCGCTGCGTGCGTCGGATATCGATGAAGCGCATGCGCTTGAAGCGAAGGCCGAAGCCGAGCGATTGCTCGCTGGTCGCGATGCGGCCATGGATATCGCTGCGGCGCAGCAGCAGCTGATGCAGGCGGTAGCGCAGCTGCAGGCGCTTGAGCGTTTGCGAAAGAATCTCAGGCATTAAACTTCTGCAAATAGCCAAACAAAAGCCCGCGTCACGCGGGCTTTTGTTTGGCTGCGATCTTGGGCGCACGCTCAAGGTGCAATCCAATTAATCAATCAAATTAGTAAATCCCCGCCTCAAGCCCCGCCGCAAAACCTGCCGCCAGCTCAATCGCGGGTCCCAGCTGATCAGGGCTCAGCAATTTTTGCGCAAGAATCTGCTCGGTCGTTTGGGCATGTACGACGACAATCAGCGGGTCGGCGATTGCCCGTAGCCGTAAACCCGTGGCAATGCGGGCTAGCTGGCGTACTGCACCCGAGCCATCCGATCCTGCGGCAATAACCTGCGCATAAGGCTTGCCGTTGCAATGATCTAATGTTGCGTAGTAGCTGCGATCAAAAAAATCTTTCATGACGCCGTTTAAGCTGGCTAAGTATTCGGGTCCGCAGAAGATGACGCCATCTGCCTGGATTAAATCTTGCGCATTTGCGTCGCTTGCTGAGATAGCGCGCGCGTCAACTGCAAATGCGCTTGCGGCTTCGCGCATGGCAAAAACGAGTGCTTGCGCCGCGCCGGTTCGACTGTGCCAGATAATATTGAGCCGTGGTTTGGTAGGCATATCAATCCAAATTGCCTGAATTTGATTGCACTGCCCACGCCCCCCACGGTGCCGGACATAGCGTCTGAATCTGCTCCGCGCGTGCTTTGCTCGTAACCTGTGCGAACAGCGCCGAACCGCTACCGCTGAGCCTTGCGTTGCCGGCTTGCTGGATCAGCCATTGCTTGGCGCGTGCGATCTCTGGATAGCTCATAAGTGCGATAGCTTCGAATGCGTTGGAAAAATCATCGCTCAATAAATCGCACCGTGCCAACTCGGTAAGTGCAACCGATGCACTATTTCTGACCAAGTTGGGGTTTTGAAACATCGGGCCGGTAGGGCAATGTACGCCTGGATAGACGATGACATAGTGTGCCTTTGGCAGGGCAATCGGCATAAGCTGCTCGCCGATGCCTGTTACGAATTGATCGCCTGCGCTTAAGAAAAACGGCACATCCGCACCAAGTTCAAGTGCAAGCTTGTGCAGCGCTGCCTGGCTGAGTTCGCAGAGCCAAAGTGCGTTCAAATTTTGCAAAACGCTAGCGGCATTTGAGCTGCCCCCGCCTAAGCCTGCGCCCATTGGAATGCGCTTGATAAGCTTAATATCTGCGCCCAAACGGCTGCCGCTGACTTGTTGCAGCAAGCTGGCAGCCCGCACGGTTAAGTCAAGCCCGGCAGGGACGTTTGCGGGCCCAAAGCTGCGAAGGATTTGCCCGTCATCACGGACGCTGAGTGTGATTTCATCGAATAGGCTCACGCTGCGAAATACGCTTTCTAACAGGTGATAGCCATCCGCTCGGCGGGAGGTTAAATGCAAAAATAGGTTGATTTTTGCTGGGCACTGAAAGGTGCGTGCGGCGCTGGTTCGATCCATCTCAGGGCTGCTTTCGATACGGCGCGTGCTGCATCAACGCCTCAAATCGGCGCTGCTGATAGTTTGCTTCCTCACCTAAAGATAGTCTTACTGGTTTGCTGAGTGCTGGATCAGCAATCAAATGCGCAGAGCGCGTGCGGGTCGGTAAAAATCCACGCGCTAGCTTGTGCTCGCCCTGTGCGCCTGGCTCGAATCTTGCTAAATTCTCGGCCAGCGCGTGCTCAATGCCCTGGTAATAGCAGCATTCAAAATGCAGATTCGGAATGTCTTCAAAGCAGCCCCAGTAGCGGCCATACAGCGAATCTGTGGACTTGAGCAAGAACGCCATCGCTACTATCTGGTCACCTCGATCTGCGCTGATAACTCGCACGTTTTCTGGCATACGACGGCAAATGCTGCTGAAGAATTCTAAATTGAGCGCGGGCGTATTGCCTTTTTCATCGAAGGAGTGCTCGTACAGCGCGTGTACTTGTTTGATTTGCGAATCGGTCAATTCACCGCCGCTGCGCTGGTGCAGCGTTAGCCCGCGCTCACTGAGTTCAAGCTGCACTTTGCGGCGCTCTTGCAGGATGTTTTTGCGCTTTTTGCTGTCGAAACTTGCGATAAAGTCCGCAAAATCATTCCATTCGGGCTTGCGCTGCCAGTGAAACTGCCAGTCAAAGCGCGGTAGCCAATCATCGTGAGTGAACAAGCTGGCTTGCGCTTCAGTCAGAAAATTAATGTGAAGCGAGGATAGCCCAAGCGCTTTTAGCTCTTGCTCCAAGGCGTTGACGAGCGCGCGCAGTACGGGCTCTGAGTTTCCTAACAGCCTAGCGCCGGTCACTGGTGAGTACGGCACCGCGCACAGCAGCTTAGGAAAATAACGAAACCCCGCGCGCTCATAAGCATTTGCCCAGGCGTGATCAAAGACAAACTCGCCATGCGAATTGTTTTTTAAATACATAGGCACAGCGCCAATTAGCACAGCGTTGTCAGCCACGCCATCATAAAGCGCTAAATGCAGCGGACGCCAGCCATATTCCGCGCGCAAGCTGCCGCTTGATTCCAAAGCTTCTAGAAACTGCCAGGAAGTAAAGATTGAATCGGCTGGGTTGATCGCATCCCAATCACGTTGGGCGATCTCGCCAATGGATTCGTGCAGCTTGGCCTGCCAGTTTGGCGCGTCACTAGCGGTTTGCATAGCGAGCGCTAACGTTCGAGCAGCGCCCGCTTATTGGGTTTATCTTCCCATTCTTTGGCATCGCTTGGCGCATCTTTGCGGGCGGTAATCGTCGGCCAGTTTTTGGCCAGTTCTGCATTGAGCTTGACGAATTCTTCCTGGCCTGCGGGCACATCATCTTCCGGATAAATCGCTTTGACCGGGCATTCTGGCTCGCACAGCGTGCAATCAATGCATTCATCCGGATCAATCACCAGAAAGTTCGGGCCCTCTTTAAAACAATCGACCGGGCACACTTCCACACAATCGGTGAATTTGCATTTGATACAGCTTTCAGTGACTACGAAGGGCATTTCAGATGCTCAAAAATCGGATAGGAGGAGGTTATTCCACGGCGTCCATATGCGGCCTGAGCGACTTAATAATCAGCCCAACGCCAGCGGCTAGCAGGCCCAGCATCATCAGCGTGTTAAACAAGCTGGTTGGCTGAAAATAGATCCGCAAATTCATGATCACACCGGCCAAGATGATAATCAAGCCCAGATACAGCAGCACATGTCCGGCTATGGATTTGGCATTTGCAAATAGCAACACCACGCCAAGAATAAAGGGAATGAGCGACAGACCAAAGCTGTTGTAGCCCCACATGGTGAACATATTGCTTGAAACCGACACCTGCTGCGTCAAGAAATAGCCGCCCGCGCACGCTAAGCCTAGGCCTAGAAAAAACTCCCCTAATCCACCCGAGGTGCCGCCGACATCTTTTAACTGGCGCTGTTGCATGGTTTATCCTTTTGATGACGATCGCGTATTGTTTGGCGTGACCCAAGTATCGCAAATTAGCCCGGATTGCGGATGAAATATCGAGCGGTTTCCAAGCCGGTTTGCGGATTGAGCTGCGCGATCAAAACCGCGCGCGGCTCAGGCTCCGCCTGCCAGTGCTGATGTAGCGCATTGATTAAGCCCGTGCGTCGCATAGGCTGTTCGTGCGCATAGCAAAGTGCAGGCGCTAGCCAGCGCCAGCGCGGCAACGGCAGATAATCTGCGTCAGGCAGGCTTTCTAGCTCAGTCATCGGCAGCCAAAATCCGCGCGCATGATCTGGATTTAGCGCGGCGCAGCGTTGTACCGGCGCTTTCAGTCGATAGAACATGTAGCCACGGCTGTAGGCTTGCCGATGCCAAATGGGCTTGTTTTCAGAGGACGCACTATTTCCCAAATAGACATCGGGTATGGGCTGCTGAAGCTGGCGGGTAAACATCTTTTCTAGCTTGAGATGCAGGCTGTTTTTACGATCTGGGCCTATAAAATCTTGCGGCTCAAGCGCTGACTTGTCAGCCTCGGCCAAGAAAAATTTGATCGCAAGCTCCCAGTGCAAAAAACGCCCGCTTGCATCTTGTATCAAGTAATCAAGCTCGCCTAGCGTGGTGTGATCCGATTCGCTGGTGCTGGCCGATGGTGGCCTGCGAATGGGTACGTGCCCGGCTAACAAACGATGCCTAGGTGCTCGCTGCAAGTAAAAGCTCAGCAGGCTTTCGGCGTAGCGCCCTAAACGCTGTGGCGGCGCGCTTGCTGGGGTTTGTAGCGCATTGAACAATGCCTCGGGCGCGTTTTCTTGCTGGAAGAGCCATTCTTCGTTGGCGGCTTTTTCTAAAGCATTGAAGTCAACAACCGCATGTGCACACGCGTCAAAACCGTAAGCCGCTCCTGCTTCGGCATGAATGGGTGAAGGCGATTGCAGTATCCAGCGTAGATTATCCAGATGGAATTGACATTCACCGGACTTGCTAAACCCTGCCATTGGCTTGTCGCCGTAGCGAAAACCGGGCAGCAGCTCAGGCATATGCGTTCCCTAGTTCAAACGGCGCACGGCAAAGCGCGCGAGTGCGCTCAATGCGGCTTTTTCGGCGCTTTCAGGCAATACGTTAAGGGCAGCAATGGCCTCGTTGGCAAAACGCTCCGCCACTTCAAAGCTGGCGTCAATGGCGTCAGTCTCTCGCAAAATAGCAATCAGTTCAGTCAATGCGCCGCGCTCGCCCTTTTCCAGAACTTCTCGAATGCGCAGCGCCTGCGCGTCGCTGCCGCGTTTTGCCGCAAAAATCAGCGGCAGTGTGGATTTGCCTTCTGCTAAATCATCACCTAAGTTCTTGCCAATACTGCTTGCATCGCCGACAAAATCCATCACGTCATCGGCAATTTGAAAGGCCATACCCAGCGCCATGCCGTAACCGGCCAACGCCTCAATGGTTTCGCTAGATTGCTGGCGCGTCACTGCTGCTAAACGGCACGCCGCTTCGAACAAAATCGCGGTTTTTCGCCGAATGACGTCTAAATAGCGTGCTTCAGACACCTCAGGATTGTGCCGGTGCATCAGCTGTAAAACTTCACCTTCGGCGATCAAATTAGTGGTGTTAGCCAATACGTGCATGACCCGCATATCGCCAAAGCGCACCATCATCTGAAAGGCGCGCGAGTATAAAAAATCACCGACCAACACGCTTGGCGCATTTCCCCACAGGGCGTTCGCAGTTTTGCGGGCTCGCCGCTGTGACGATTCATCAACAACATCATCATGCAGCAGCGTTGCGGTGTGGATTAGCTCAATAATCGCGGCTAAAACAACGTCTTGCGAGTTCGCGCTAGCGCTACTATCGAGCGCGCGGCCGCATAAAAGTACGAGCATCGGGCGCAGCCGCTTGCCGCCGGCTGCAATCAGATAGTCACCAATTTGCCCAATCATCGGCACGTCGGAGTTCAATTCTTGCTTGAGTGTGTCGTTCACCTGCTGAAGATCGTGCGCAAGCAGCGCATGAATCGCAGAAATGTCAGCGCTCAACGGCGTTTTCGCGGCGGTAATTGCGCTAATGCTCGGCGCATTCAAAGCGGGATTTATCGCAAAAGTAAATTCAGTCACAGCATACGCCAGCATTTCACTCAATTAAATCTTCAATCCAATTCTTCAAACGTTTCACCATTCCGGCGTCACCGGGCAAAACGCTTCGGCTCAAGTATCCGCTGAGTCAGATTCGTCTGACAAGCAAAAGCGTAATCACTGCGCTTACTAGCCAGCACACTCGTGCTAATCTTTTCCCACAAACCAACTACACAAAGGTGAAACACATGGGACGCGGCGTCAATAAAGTCATTTTAATCGGAAACTGCGGTTCCGACCCCGAAACACGGTACGGTGCGAACGGCACGCCGATCACAACCTTAAAGCTAGCCACCAACGAAAGCTGGAAAGATAAAGTCACCGGTGAAATGCAAGAACGCACCGAATGGCACCGGGTCAAGCTATTCGGGCGTTTGGCAGAAATCGCCAGCGAATATTTGCGCAAAGGCAAATCGGTTTACATTGAAGGTTCGTTGCGCACCGATAAGTACACCGATAAGGAAGGCATTGAGCGCTACACCACCGATATTATCGGCAACGAGCTGCAACTGCTCGGCGGCGCAGGCGGCGGTGAAGGTGAGCAGCGCGCAGCCGGCGGCGGTGCAGAACGGCCGCGACCAGCTGCCAGAGCTGCGCCAGCAAGTGGTGCTAGCGGCGGCGGATACACCCCGCGTGCGCCGCAACCCGCGCGTGCGGCTGCTTCAGCACCGCCAGCAGACGACTTTGATGACGAAATTCCGTTTTAGCGCGTAAAAAGCCATTAGTCTCTCCACTTGCGGCGCGAAACGTTGTAAATGGGGGGGCTTTATGGGTGCCGCTAAGAATTTTTTCTGTCAGAACATCATCATCTTCGTTATCATTGTTTTCCGTTGCCTGTAATGACAGAAAATTATGAAAAAAACTCCGTTTGTTCTAGCATTTCTAGCCACTATTGTCAGCACGAACGCCTTCGCGCAATCTTGCACCGCCACCGCAGCTGAGCTTACAGCGGCCGAAATCACACGCTGCAGCGGCACCTTTGTCGATAATCGTGGATCAACATTGAATCCAAATGCGCCGTCCAGCATCGCCTCAGTTTTTAACACGGCGTCGCAGCCTGGCCTCGGCCCAATAGGCTTGCTCACGCATCCGTTGAACAATTTTGCGACACAAACGCAAATATCAACCAATAATTCGTCATCCATCATCACTGCAGACTTCGATCCGACCGGCACGACGCTGTTTGCGATCCGAAATACCGCTGCCGATAAATCGCTCGGCACGTTGAACCGCACTACCGGTGTTTACACAGCCATTGCCGTGGTTACTGGCTTAACCAACACCACTGAAAACATCTCCGACCTAACGGTTAGCCCAAGTTCCGGGCAAGGCTTCATTATCACCAATGAAGGCGCAGCCGCTCCATTCACTGCGCGTCTGTATCGCATTAACACTGCTACGGCAGTTGCAACGATTGTTGGTACGGTTTCCACAACGGATTTAGTTACCGGTATTGCCATGAATTGCAGCGGTCAACTTTTTGGCGTCAATGTCGTGAATGATCAGCTGATCTCCATCAACCCAACGACGGCTGTAGCAACCAATATTGGTTTAACTGGCTATAACCACAATTTCAGCCAAGGCATGGATTTCGATAACGAAACTAATGAACTCTACGGTTGGGCAATCGGTGGCGCGGCGGGCGCTTTCACTTTTCAGTATGGAACATATAATCTGACGACTGGTGCGCTTTCCAACAATGCTAGCACCAATGGCAATCAAGCCAAGGGCGCGATTCCAACATCTTGCCCAGGCACTACCCCTGCGGCGATCACGCTCATCAAGCGTGCGGTTCCAGGCACAACGGCTGATGCCGATCTGCAAACAGCCTGCGCCGCCGCTAGCAGCACGATCACCTTGCCGGTTTTTGGCGGCAGCGTGCGGTATTGCTACCGCGTAACCGCAGCGGCAACGGGCGCTGCATCAACCCAGCACCGTATTACTGACCCGCAATTTGGCGCGGTACCGTTTGCCGACTTTCCTTTTACGCTGGCAGCAGGGGCAACCAGCCCGTTTATCGGCAGCGCAGCGTTTAACACCGCAACCACAGTGCAAACTACCGCGACGTGGCAAGCCTGCTCGGGCGCTGTCTGTACAACGGCTAATTCGGTGACCAGCACCGCTTCAGGCGGCGCAGTGGTGGGTGCAGTGCAGGCACCCGCTTTGTCAACCTTTGGCGCGCTGGGCATGATTTTGGCGCTCGGCGGGCTGGCATTGGTTGGTGTTCGACGTTTCAGCTAACTGACTCATACACGCATCAGCAAAAACCCCGGCTTGCCGGGGTTTTTGTTTTAACGGCTTTCATTTCGCTGCCATGCAGAGCTATTCCGCTAGAGTTGCGGGCTAAATTTCGGTTGACCCACCCATGAGCGATGCGCTGCAGCAGCAAACAATAAAATTGAGCGAGCAGGTGCCCGACGCGCTCGCCGGCCAACGGCTCGATCAAATTGCCGCACTGCTATTTTCCGGCTATTCGCGTTCGAAACTTTCCGAATGGATCAAGGCCGGTTCGTTGACCGTCGATGGCAAAGCCGCGCGCCCGCGTGACGCCATGCGCGGCGGTGAGCAAATCACTTTATCAGCGCGGGCCGAATCGGTCAGCGTAGATGAGGCGCAAGCGGTTGATTTTGAGGTGCTTTATCAGGATGAATCTCTATTAGTGATTAACAAACCTGCAGGGCTTGTGGTGCATCCAGGTGCAGGCAATGCGGATCAAACGCTTGTCAATGGCTTGCTGCATTTTGACGCGAGCCTGCGCGCCCTGCCGCGCGCCGGAATTGTGCATCGCTTAGATAAAGACACCACCGGCTGCCTGGTGATCGCGCGCACGCTAAGCGCGCACCACAGCCTAGTTGACGCGCTGGCCGAGCGCGAAATGGGCCGCGAATATGAGGCTGTTGTGCACGGCATTCCGGTGTCAGGCGGTTTGGTTGACGTGCCGATTGATCGCAGCCACAACAATCGCCTCAAAATGTCAGTCAGTGAAACCGGTAAAGAGGCGCGCACGCATTTTCGTGTGCACGAACGCTACCGTGCGCATGCGTTGCTACGGTTAAAGCTTGATACCGGGCGCACGCATCAAATTCGAGTACATATGCAATATTCTGGATTTTCGGTGGTGGGCGACCCGCTTTACAGCGGGCGATTTCGTAAACCCGCCGGTGCCACGCCGGAATTGCTCGCTGCCCTCAGCGGCTTCAAGCGGCAAGCACTGCACGCATTTAGATTGACGCTGACGCATCCGGTGACTGAGAAAACGATCGTCGTTATTGCGCCTAGACCCGATGATTTTCAAAGCTTGATTGATGTCATGCAAAACGATGCCGATCATGAAGATGAGTCAAATTTCCGCTAAACCGAGCGGGTTTGTTCCGGACTGGCCTGCACCGCGAGGGATTCAGGCGTTTTGCGCGCATCAGAGCGACTATCGTGATTCCCAAGCGCGCGAGGATTTGCGACAGCACTTGGGCGTAGATCCGGTTTGGCTTAGACAAACGCATTCCACCCTGTGCGTCGATTTACAAGATTTTATAGGCTCGAAAGAGCAACCGGAAGCCGATGCGGCCTATTTGGCTGGATCAATAAGCGGATTGCAAAGGGCTTGTGTTGTATTGACAGCCGATTGCCTGCCGATTTTGCTGTGCACCCAAGATGGCCTTGAGATCGCAGCAATACACGCGGGCTGGCGCGGGCTGCAAGCGGGCGTGATTGAAGCGGCGCTTGCGCGCTTTTGCGCGCCGACTGCACAAATTATGGCTTGGCTAGGGCCGGCTATTTCACAGCCTGCGTTCGAAGTTGGGCCAGAGGTGCGTGCAGGATTCATTGCGGCCAAGTCGGAGCAAGCGAAACAAACCGCTGCAGCGTTCATCGATTCGGTAAACCCAGAGTCGGTAAACGCAGAGCGATTTTTAGCCGATATCTACCAGCTAGCTCGGCTCAGGCTAGCAGCGTTTGGCGTAAATCAAACCTATGGCGGTAATTTTTGCACCGTCGCCGAACCAAGGTTTCATTCTTATCGGCGCGATGGATTGTTGGCTAAACGTATGGCGACGCTGATTTGGCGTGAATCTTGATCTAGCTGTTAAGTCAAACCAGACCTAGCGTTACACGTTTGCAACATGTGTGAAAGTTTTGATTACAATAAAGTTCCTCAATTTCTAGCGACAATCTCATGAAAACGAAAATATCAATCGCTTTGCTGTCCGCCCTGTTCGCTTCAAGTGCATTTGCAGCGCCGATGGTTGGTTTAGGCGCCGATGCGCGCCTGTACTATTTTGATTCCGAATCCCCCAACACTATCGTCGCTAGCGTCGCTATTTCTAACCTGCAAGCTGGAGAAACGCTGGTCGGTATTGATACGCGCCCAGCCACCGGCCAGCTATTCGGTATCGGCAGTCAGGGTCGTGTGTATGCCATTGGAAACGATGGCATAGCTTCTACGCTATCGACCGCACCAGTGGCGCTCGATGGCACCTCATTCGGCATAGATTTTAATCCCACCGTTGATCGTATTCGTTTCGTCAGCAACAACGATCAAAACTTGCGTTTTAATCCGTTAACCGGCGGCTTGGCGGCAACCGATACCGTCTTGACGCCAGCGGGCGACAAAGTTGGCGTGGCCTATGATCGCAACGCAGCGGGCGCAACAGTCACGACCATGTTTGTCATTGACTCGGGCAGTGATACGCTGGCAATTCAAGGCGGTGTTGACGGCACGCCATCCCCTAACACGGGCGTGATCACTAACATTGGCCCGCTTGGCGTCAATACCTCGGACGTCGTCGGGTTTGATATTTCCGGTAATGGCACGCCGCGCGCGCTGTTAAACGTCGGTGGCGTACCGGCAATTTATAGCATCAACTTGACTACTGGCGCAGCTACCGCGGTCGGCATTGTGGCAACTGGTTTGACCCTGACTGACATTAGCTTTGTGCCTGGTTTCCCGCAGCCGGTTTTAGTCACCTCAGTTCCGAGCTTGAGCACGATTGGCATTTTGTTGCTAGGCGCTTTGGTAGTGATGGGCGGTTTATTTGCCAGCCGACGCTTCAGCTAATTTGTCAATCGCTTAAATAAGAAACTCCGGCTTGCCGGAGTTTTTTTGCATGGAGGGTTAGCTTTTGGGTGTCAAATATACGCTCGGAGCATCCAATAGCTTGCGAGAGGATACCAACCAAAGATAATCAGAGCGCCAAAACGCTGCGTGATGCCTCGAATTGCATGGGGTTCCAGCCCAGAAAACAAAAACCACATGTAGCAGAGCGAAAGCAGTGCAGCCAGTAATGACAGTTTGACTATTAGCGGGTTTCGCATTGGCGTGGGAAGCTCCGCGGCAAAAAATGCGGGAACGAGCACGTAGAACATCGTCAAGCCATACAACCCATGCAATGGCCCAGTGGTGTAAATCCCAGAGACAAAGTAGGCAGCTCCAAAGGTGATTGCCACCAAGGGTGTGAAGTAAAACGCTTTCGGCAGATACAGCTTAAGTCCGACGCCGAAAGCAACGACCGATGCGCCACAAATGATTGCGCTGATCCGCATCACCTGCGCGACCGGATGGTCCAGCCCGCCAAGTTCGCTCATGTGTTGGGATATCGAGGAATAGCCCGGCACCATCAATCCACTGAAAATGAGAACCAATAATGCGGCGAGTGGAAAGAACTGGGCTTGTTTAATCATGATTCGAGACACTATGCGTTTCCTTACGAGTCAGGTTTTTGGAGGGTCTTACGCTTACTCTGGTTCTGCGCTATCGTTGATCAAGGTCGCTTCGATCCAATCAAAATAGTAAGCAAGACGCACAGCGTAGTTAATGTTTCCATACTGTCCAGGGCGAAAGTCGGCCACGTTGCCATCAACGTGCTTCCAAGAAGTGAGTCCAGCAACTTGCCATTCTTCGCCTTGAGCGATCAAAAGCGGCCCTCCACTATCGCCATTGCCTGCAGTGCCCTCCAATGGGAGCGCGCCTGGCGGGCGGCGGAATTTATAGCTCAGCCAGCGACCTTTCGCGGAAGTGACCAGACTGAAGGCATGGCGTAGATCGGTGCGATTCGGGCCGTGCGGATGGTGTCCCGTTGCGCCCGTGCCAGTCGCTCCTTTTCCGAGAATCTGGATTTGCTTGCCGGTTGTCGTACCGCGAAAAATGCGCGCTGGCGACACATCGGTGACCGGAGAAACAAGTTTCAGCAAAGCGATGTCATCTGACGAAGCTAAAAAAGCCATGGCCGCCGTCGAGTCACCTGATTTCATCGCCGAATCAATCAAAGCTTGTGGGAGCTTTTTGTAGCCCGCGTGGAATATCACCGCTTTTACTAGCCGAGGCGACCCGTTTAGCACAACGACCTCTACTTTTGCTTGCCAAGCCACGGCATGCGCTGCGGTAAGGACCCACTGGGGGGCGATCAAAATGCCATGACCTTCTGTTGGTAAGTCGACTAGCTGTGGAAACTGAGATGCCGCAACACGGTACTGGGCGTCGTTAACATCATCCCGGATCACAACCGCCGCAGCTTCTGCACTTAGTGCCAACAGAAAAAATAGTTTGAATTTTAACATCGACAATTCCTTCAGAGGAGCCAACACGGCCGGCAAATTACGAAAGGAAACAGCGCTTCCGTTCGGCAGCAAGCTTGCACCGCTCTTTGACATCAGCCAAGCCTTTGGCAGCGAAACGGTGAGCTGTGGCGGCGAATGGCAGCTAATCCGCTGCGATTGGGCCTGAGCCATTGCTACGGCAATGGCAAGCGCTCTGTTCGATACTTATCGACGGGTTCCGAGCAGGGCAAAGCGTGTTTCGAACTCGCTGCGGCGGTCGCGGCTTAGGCGCAGCGCGGCACCATCTACCAGCCTTAGTTCACAACCGCCGCGAAATAACGGGTGCACTTCCCGAACGCGCGCTAGATTGACGATCGTGCCACGGTGTACGCGTAGGAACTGTTGCGGGTCTAGCTGGCGCTCCATCTCATCCATGCTTTCGCGCAGCAAGTGACTAACGCCACCGCAGTGCAGATTAACGTAGTAGTTTTCCGCGCCTATCCAGTCGATCTGGCTGGCTTCCACCACGATACTCATATCACGCGCCGGAATTAGGAAACGACGGCTTAGCGTGTTTACATCTCGCAAAACGTCGGCGATGCGCGGATCTCGGCTGCTTTCCCGACGGCTATAGGCTTGCGCCTTGGCGCGCGCTAAGGCAGCAGCGAAACGCGCGTTAGTGAATGGCTTTAGTACGTAGTCGAGTGCGTGCACAGCAAATGCGCGCACTGCATAGTTGTCAAACGCAGTCACAAACACGACAACTGGGACTGCGTCCGCGCCAATTTGGCTCAATAGCGCGAAGCCGTCAAGTTCAGGCATTTGAATGTCCAGAAACAAAATGTCAGGGCGCAGGCGAGCGATTAGAGCGGCTGCATCAACGCCCGTGCAAGCGCCGACGATTTGCACCTGGACATCCCGTGCCAACAGCGCACTGACACTCTCACGCGCCAATGGTTCGTCATCGACTACTAGTACTTTCAAGCGGGTATCGGCGGCTAGACTCAAGCGAGCAGAGTCAGCGGGAAATCGAGAAGGGCGATGACGTCATTGCCTGATTGGGACAACGAAAAGTGGGCGTCTACCCCGTATAGCGCACGCAGACGTTCGCGCGTGTTGCTCAAGCCAATTCCCTCTTTTAACTCGTCGGTTAATTTGCCGGTACTACGCATTTGAAGCACTAGTCGTTCGCCAGATCGCTTAGCCAGCATGTGAACTATACCAACGGAGCTCGTCTTGTTGATGCCGTGACGCACCGCGTTTTCCGCAAGTGGCTGCAGGATCAAGCTTGGCACCGCCGCTTGCTGTAGGCTTTCGTCCACGGTGATTTCGAAGCTCATACGGTCGGGAAAGCGGGTCTGCTGGATTTCCAGATATCGTTTCAGCATCTCGATTTCCTCACACAGCGGCACGCGTTGTCTTCCTGCTTGGTCCAAGGAATAACGTAACAGATCCGCCAAACCGGCAATCATGATCACTGCTTCGTCTCTGCGGTCGACCCGCACCAGGCCCGAAATGGCGTTGAGCGTATTGAACAAGAAGTGCGGCTGGATCTGCAGTTCGAGTGCGTGCAGTCGCGCATCGGCTAACGAACGCTGTAGTTCCATGGCCTCGATCGCGCGTTCTCGATAGCGCTGACTGTACTCCAGCGCTTGCACAGCGACGAGGACGATCAAGTAAAGGACCCAAACCAACGGTATCTGCGCGAGCAAAATCGTGTCGATCTGCAATTCGGCGGCCTTCGCGGTCATTTGATCGTAGGGCTGCAGCCAGAGCATCAGGCTCAAGGAATAAAGGGTATGCAGCAAACCAATCACGGTTGAGGCTAAAAAGTGTACGAGCATCGCTACCGGCTGCGGAGGCGTTACCGGGAATCGGCGCGCGAGCCATACAATCAGGGCCGTAGGTAGAATCCATGCCAACCATACCGCGACGTGAAAACCCAGTAGCAATGGAATGTAGTGGCCATGCGTGATCATACTCACCCATACCTGGAACCCGGCAACAAGACCGAAGACAGACCAGAATGCGGCGGCAAGCCATAGGAATAGGTGGTTAGACATCCGACGAGTATGCCGCAGATCTCATTTGTGATTTGCAGTCTATTGGACTAGCTTGAATGCGCGCGCCTAAAAATAAACTCAAAATCAGCGCTCGCACCCACCTGGAAATAATATTCCCCAGCGCGTTCAAAGCCGTGTTGACGATAGAGTTTTTGCCCGCCGAAATTTTCAGACCAAACGCCTAACCAAAGCGTGCGAGGGCCGTCTTTTTCTAACCATTTCAACCCAGTTTTTAAGAGCTTGCTGCCTAAACCGCTGCCTTGCGCGTGCTTTAATACGTAAAGGCGCTTCAATTCGCCATCGGCGCTTTTTACATCGGCGTGCGGCAATCCACACGGTCCAACCAGCGCATGACCCAACAGCGCGCCCTCAAATTCCAACAAAAAAAGCGCATATTGACTGTTCGCTAACCATTCTTGGTGACGCTCTAGCGAGTAATTTTGCGCAAGAAAATCCGCTAGATCAGCAGATGGGTAGCTCGCGCCGAAGCTCTCAGTGAAGTTTTGCTTAGATATCTCAGTCGCAATTTTTGCATCTGCAAGCGTTGCATGGCGGATAGTGGCTTGCATGATGGGTTAGCGGCTTAAATGGTCGCGGCAGTCTAACAACGTGCGCGTGTCGATATCAATTTCCAATCAAATCCAAACGCAATTTCTATGGCTGGCATTCGCTCCGTGCGTCGCCAAGTCAGCCATTGGCTATATTGAGCGCCAACATGCGCGCTGATCAAATCAATTCCGAATCCACCGCTACCCTGCTGCAACACGTGCGCAGCGGCGATGTTTTTGCGCGTGAGCGTCTAGTTGCTCGCTACTTGCCGATGCTGCGCAATTGGGCAGCGAGTAACGAGGCGGTTTAGCAATCAGAAAATTTAGCGCAGCGGCTCGATTCGTTGTAGCTAGCTGGGAGCTAAGGTTCGTTAACTCACAAGTTTTTGGAATCCCATCATGCAGTCTCTAACGAATAAGGTTAGATCGCGCGCAGCCGCGAATTTGATCGATCACGGAGGTTGCGCCGTCTACGATCCTTTCATGTTTCGCTGGTGGAAACCGTCGGAATGGAAAAAACAAATATTTGAACCTGCCGCCGCCGTTCCACGCCATCACACGGTAATCCTCTTCTCTAAAGAAAATGACCCTTAATTGAAATGGTTCCACACTCGAGGCATGCGGAAATTTGGCCGACGTGATGTCAGCTTTCACAATGTCGCATCCGACCTCGAAGAAGGGGTTATTGAACTTTGCAATCGCTTGATCGAATATCAAGCGTTCGGCCACGAAAGCGGTGAACCGGAGCCGCCGATGAGTTTATGTGCTCGACCCAGAAAGTAAGTCCCATACCTTGCTGACGGAAGTGAGGCGGGTGCTAGGTTGAAAAAGCGAGCTTCCTCAACGAAGTTTGCCTCTCTAGTCGTGTTTAGTCATGAACAGCGTCGTTTACACACAGCGGTAAAGTTGCCGAAATCGACCGCAGCGGGCCATAATGGCGGGCTTTTTTAGCACCTGACGCAGTGCTCGGTCTGGCGATGGCTCGCTACACTGGGAACTGCGTGACCCCAATAAGCCCAACACGGATAACCCGCACGGGCTTTATCGCAACTTGCCACCTAGGATTTAACATGCCTTTAACCGCAGAACAAACCAACGCCATTATTACCGCACATGGCAAAAACGCCACCGACACCGGCTCGACCGAAGTTCAAATTGCCCTGCTCTCCGCGCGCATTGAACAGCTCGGCCCGCATTTTCAAGGCCACAAGAAAGATCATCACAGCCGTCGCGGCTTGCTCAAGATGGTCAATCAGCGCCGCCAGCTGCTGGGCTATCTCAAGCGCACGGACGACGCACGTTATAAAGCTATCGTCGCAAAATTAGGCTTACGTCGCTAAGTCCATAAGAAGGCCGGGTAAAACCGGCCTTCGTCGTTTCGAACGGGTTCGAAACGACGTTAAATAAATCGGGTTGTACATTGGGATTTTGGAAAGACAGATAAGAAAAGGACGCTATCAAGTGGCAAAAATTATTAAGCAATTCAATTACGGCAGCAAATTAGTCACTATCGAAACCGGTGAGATTGCGCGTCAGGCGGACGGCGCAGTGCTGATTAGCATTGATGAAACCGTGGTGCTGGTGACCGCAGTGTGCGATCGCAAAGCCAAAGAAGGCCGAGATTTCCTGCCTTTAAGCGTGCACTACCAAGAAAAATTCTATGCTGGCGGCCGTATTCCAGGCGGCTTTTTCAAGCGCGAAGGTCGTCCGACTGAAAAAGATACGCTGATTAGCCGATTGATTGATCGCCCGATTCGCCCACTATTTCCCGAAGGTTTTTATAACGACATTCAAGTCGTCGCGACCGTGATGTCGTTAAACCCTGAGGTTGATGCAGATATCGCAGCTTTGATCGGCGCATCAGCCGCACTTGCATTAAGCGGCGCACCGTTTGCAGGCCCGATTGGTGCTGCAAAAGTAGGCTACGCTGAAGGCAAGTACATCTTAAACCCGACTGCCACTGAGCTAAAAACCAGCCAGCTAGAATTAGTCGTAGCTGGCACCGAGCAAGCCGTGTTTATGGTGGAATCGGAAGCCAATGGCTTGAGCGAAGAAGTCATGCTCGGCGCAGTCATGTTTGGCCACCAGCAGCAGCAGGTCGTCATCAAAGCAATCAATGAGCTAGTCGCAGAAGCTGGCGTCAAGAAAATCAACTGGGCTGGCCTTGCGGCTACGCCTGAACTGGACAAAATCGCGCAGGCTACGGTCGGAACCGAACTTGACAACGCTTACACCGTGGCCGACAAAGGCGCACGCCGCGATGCTTTATCATCTGCGAAATCCAAGCTCAAAGCCGCCATTGTCGACAAAGGCTTTGCTGATGCCGACGTCGCACGGGCGTTTGAAAACCTGTCGTACTCCACCGTGCGCGAGCGCATTTTAAGCGGCAAAGCGCGAATTGACGGGCGTGACAATCAAACCATTCGCGCTATTTCAGTACGCGCAGGCATACTTCCACGCACGCACGGCTCTGCCTTGTTCACGCGCGGCGAAACCCAAGCGATCGTGACGCTCACGCTCGGCACCGGCAAAGATTCCCAGCTGATCGACGCGGTAGAAGGCGAACACAAAGAAACCTTCATGCTGCACTACAACTTCCCGCCGTATTCGGTTGGCGAAACCGGCATGATGTCAGGCCCAAAGCGCCGCGAAATCGGCCATGGCCGCTTAGCCAAGCGCGGCGTGCAGGCGATTTTGCCAAGCCAAGAAGACTTCCCATACGTGATTCGCTTGGTTTCGGAAATTACCGAATCCAACGGCAGCTCGTCGATGGCATCGGTGTGCGGCAGCTCGCTCGCACTCATGGACGCAGGCGTGCCGATCAAAGCACCGGTAGCCGGCATTGCCATGGGTTTGATCAAAGAAGGCAGCCGATATGCCGTGCTGTCCGATATCTTGGGTGATGAAGATCATTTAGGGGATATGGATTTCAAAGTCGCCGGTTCCGCTGCAGGTATCACTGCTTTGCAAATGGATATTAAGATCGACGGCATTACCGAAGAAATCATGAAAGTCGCGCTCGACCAAGCCAAGACCGGCCGACTGCACATTTTGGGCGAAATGGCGAAAGTGCTAAGCACGCCGCGATCCGACATGAGCGCTTACGCGCCACGCCTGTATCAAATGAAGATTCACCCCGACAAGATCCGCGAAGTGATTGGCAAAGGTGGCAGCGTGATTCAAGCGATTACGAAAGAAACTGGAACCACGATCGACATTCAAGACGATGGCACGATCACGATTGCAGCCACCAGCGGCATTGCCGCCGAAGCCGCACGCTCGCGTATCGAATCGATTGTTTCCGACGTTGAACCCGGCCGCGTTTACGAAGGCAAAGTCGTCAAGCTGATGGACTTCGGCGCGTTCGTCTCAATCCTACCCGGCAAGGACGGCTTGGTGCATATCAGCCAGATCAGCGCCGAGCGCGTCGAAAAAGTATCCGACAAGCTCAAAGAAGGCGATATCGTTAAAGTCAAAGTTCTCGAAGTCGACAAACAAGGCCGTATCCGGCTGTCGATGAAAGATGTTGAGGCGGGCGCTTAGTTTGCTTTGACGTCTGGTTTACTACCGAACAACAAAAAACCCTGCGAAAGCGGGGTTTTTTGTGTGCGCCCAGCATGGGCGCACTCTAGGAGGTGAAAGTCCTCTCGTAAGCTGACCACAGCGTACGAAGTGAAGGGCAACTGCGAGGAGGCGACAAATCGTGGCGACAAGCGCAGCGCTGGGGTCAAGCGTGCGTGGACAAGAACTGGATATAAGGCGGTGCTGATTAAGGCGAGCGGTCACAAATCCTGTACGGGAGTGCTTTCGACCTTCCCGATTGTGCGCGAAAAAGATGAAAAGCGCGCGCGCAGCCGCTAGTCTTCCGCTTCCTCCACCACTTCCCCAACCGACTCCCCAAACAACTCCTCCAAACTCGCCTCATCAAATTTGAGCGCGCTGGAGCTGCCGCCGGACAAAATCGCTTCAGCTAGTTTGGCTTTTTGCGCTTGCATGGCCAGGATTTTGTCTTCTACCGTATCGGTGCAAATAAGTTTGTAGACGAACACGGCTTTGTCTTGCCCGATGCGGTGTGCGCGGTCGGTGGCTTGATTTTCGACGGCGGGATTCCACCACGGGTCGTAGTGAATGACGGTGTCGGCGGCGGTTAAGTTCAAACCTACACCGCCAGCTTTTAAGCTGATCAGCATCATCGGCACTTCGCCGGCTTGGAAGCGCTTGACGGGCGTAGCGCGATCAACCGTGCTGCCATCTAGGCGTTCAAAGTCAATATTGCTGGCGCGTAAATCCGCTTCGATTAAATCGAGCATTGCGGTGAATTGCGAAAAAACCAGGATTTTTCGGCCCTCTTCTAAAAGCTCGGTGACCATTTCCAGCAGGTATTCGCGCTTGGCGCTGGTACGCACTTTGGCAGCGCTGCCGAGCTTGACTAACGATGGATCGCAGCACACTTGCCGCAGTTTGAGCAACGCATCCAATACCACAATCGACGAGCTAGCCAAGCCGCGCGCTTGAATCGCGTTGCGGACTTTATCGTGCATGGCCAGGCGCAGTGTTTCATAGAGCTGGCGCTGCGGGCCATCGATAGCAATGCGGCGCAGGATTTCGGTTTTCGCGGGCAATTCGTGCGCTACTTCTTTTTTCGTGCGGCGCAGCATGAAGGGTTTCAGCCTTGCGCTCAGGCGCTGTTGCGCGGGTCGGTCGGCCAGCTTTTCAATCGGGCTGCGAAAGTTGCTAGTGAAGGATTTGCGGGAGCCAAACAGGCCGGGCAGCACCAAATCAGTTTGCGACCACAGCTCGCCCAGGTGGTTTTCAATCGGCGTGCCGGTCATGGCGATGCGGCGGCGCGCGTTGATATTGCGTGCGGCAATGGCCGATTTTGCACTGGCATTTTTCAGCGCCTGCGCTTCATCAAATACCGCCAGCTCGAACGGGTAGTTAGCGAGCTCACTTTCATCTCTAAACAATAATGCGTAGGTGGTAAAGATCAAATCATGCTCAGGAATTTGCATAAATTGGCTGTGCCGCTGGCTGCCGTGCAGGGTCAGCGTTGTTAAGCTCGGGGCAAAGCGCGCGGCCTCGGCTTGCCAGTTCGGTACCAGACTGGTCGGCATGACGATTAGCGTGGGAAGTTTGGCGCGGCCAATCTGCTTTTCATGCAACACGTGCGCCAAAATTTGGATGGTTTTACCTAGGCCCATGTCGTCCGCTAACAAGCCCCCGAGCCCATGTTCGGCCAGAAAATCCAGCCAGTGAATGCCTTCACGCTGATAGTCGCGCAGCTCAGCATTAAGCGCGAGCGGCGCGGCAATCGCTTCATTGCTGCGCTCGCCGCGCATGGCACTGGCAAGTCGGCGCATGGTTTCAGAGCTTTTGACGGCAAAAGCACTCGCGCCAAATTCGTTCAATACGCTGGCGCGCAGCATCGGCAGGCGCACGGAATTACCCGACAGCGTTTCCAGCCATTCTAAAATAGGTGCACAAAATTCCCGCACCCGCGCGCGTGGCAGGGCAATGCGGCGCTTGTCATCAATTTTAGCAATCCAGGTGGCATCGCTTGGCTCGTTTGCACCGGCCTGCATGCTGAATTCGCGGCTCGCTAATGCTTTGACAATAATCGGCAGCAAGGAGATGGTTTCCCCGCCAATATCAATGCCTAGTTCCAAATCAAACCAGCGCCCGCCGGATTGTTCGCTGATTTGCGTCACCCATTCCGGCGCGGCCTGCAAAAGCTCGAGCGGGAATGCTTCTGGAATGTCCAGCGCAATGCCGAGCGCGCGGATTTCCTCTATACGTTTAAGCCAGTCATCGGCGGCAATGTGCAAATCGTAGCTGCTGGCGCTGGCGGCCCAATGATCCGCAAAGCGATCTGGAATTTGCCAAAAATCAATATTTTTGCCGATTTCAATGCAGCCCATTTCCCGCAGCGCTAGCGTGGTGGCGCGTTCGCCGTCGGTGTCGCGTTGAATGGTCGTTAATCGGCTACCCTGCACCACGCTGAGCGTCGGCGCATAGTCCGAATTGGCGCTCGCAAGTCCATAGTCAAACAGCAAAACACCGAGCCAGTCTTGCTGATTTTTCTTGCGCGAGCTAACCGGCACCAGCGTCATCTTCGGGCTAAACTCGCCGGTTATTATGGTTTCTTGCAGCTCAACCGGCATCTTCAAGCCTTCCAGCACATGCAGCTCACGCAGCTGGCGCGTGATCGCCACGGCGTTATTCGGCAACAGCTCCGGCACTGACAACGTAGCGTGATAGGCCGAGGCTTCCACGCCTTCAATTTTGCCTATCGTGCCCTGCTCGATATCCAAATACCACAGCGAGCGCAGCACCAGCACGCTTACGCCGGTCAGTCCGATCAGGCTTAGCTTGAGCGTGCCGTTCGGCTGCATGATCCAATCCAAATCAGCATTGCGAGTTTCACCAAGCCGCAACAGCTGTCCGCCCGGTTTTTCGAATACGCAGCGCTGATCTTGCAGTAAGTCCAACAAGATCACGTTGCCAATGCTGCCGCTGAGCTCGCGCTCGGTGGTCTTAACCACTTTACAAACGAACAGCCGCCGCAGCAAGTCTTCAGTTGCCTCTGAAAGCCCAAACACCGCGACTTCAACTTTCAAGCTGCCGCCGCCATATTCGCGCAGGCACTGCAAAGTCTGCGCCGGGCCCGCGATGCCTGCTGAATTTACCGCCTGCACCATGGCTTTCACGCGCAGGCATTCGCCGTGCGGCGAAATGACAAATGAAAGCCGATAGCCCACCTTTACCAGGTTACGCCTAGCGGCCTCGGCAGCTTTTTGTTGCTGCGTGTTTTTCAACCATTCGTGCCAATCGCGCAGATTATCAAGCTCCAGCCGCTTTTGCTGCGCTTCGGGTGATGCTGCTGAAGGCACGGGCGCACTTTCGAGGTTTTCGGCAGATTCAATCGCCAATTCCGTCAGCGCTAAAATAACCGCAGCCAAGTGCTTACACCAGCCGCCGCGTGGGCAAGCGCACTGGCCGATCAGCTTGGATTGCAGCATGTTGATGCTCAGCACCGCAGGATAGGCGGTGCGTTTTAGGCTTTCAGAATCGACGCGCGCTTCAATGATCGTCACGCGCGGATCGACCAGCACTTTTTTCAGATCCACCCCATGCACTAAGCGCTCGCCTGCATCCAAAGCTCTGGCATCAAAGCGCGCTTCCCAGGCGTATTCTTGCAGCCATTGGCCCAGCTTTAGCGCGTATTGAAGTGATTCTTGACTCAGCATGCCGCAATTTCCGAAAACCAAGGCGCGAAGCGCGCCGAGGGGCCAGAATCATAGCCCTAAGTGGCTAGGCACAGGTGTGGTCGATGGCACTTAAGGCGTGTTACGAGCACGGCGTGTGCGGCTAGGTTAAGTCAACGTCCTTAATGCAAATTTAATGCGAAATTTGCACAGCGGCCGCTTGCCTCAAACCGAGGCTACAGCGGCCCAAACACTTGATCACCGCGCTGGTACCAAATTCGCCCGTTTTCAAGATACACCCGCAAATCACGTAGATAAAGGCCGCGGGCGCTTGATCTTGCCGCGTTCGTCGCTGCCGCGCCCTGTGCAGTATCGGCGTGGCTGGGCTTGAGTGGCGTGTTTAGCGTCATGCTAGGGTTGCTGCCATGGCTAATTTCAAGCTGTAGCAATCCGCTGTAGTTTTGACTGGTGTCGCTAAAGTTAATCGCCGCGGGTAGCGAAAAGTGCGTTTGATTGGCATCAATACTGATTGCGCTGAGTGCAAGGTGCGAGCTAAACAATGCGCTGTAGCTACCAGCACCGCCAAGAATAATATTGGAAACCCGATTCGGGCGGCTAGCGTTTGACACATCAAACAAACTGAGCTGCAAGCCGCCGATTTGGGTGACTTGCCCGACTTGCTGCGCGTCATTACCGACGCCCAATAAATAGTTGCTGCCGACCGGGTACAAATAGTTGGAAAACCCAGGAATTTCAAGCTCAGCGGCTATTTTAGGCATGGCGGAATCGCTCAGATCAATCACATAGAGCGGATCGGTGCGCAAAAACGTTACGGCATATAAGCGATCCCCGACAAAGCGAGTGCCAAATAAAGATTCACCCGGTTTGCCAATCGGCGCGGGTTGTGCGGCATTGGGCAGCGTTGACAAAGTTTTGAGCAAATTGGGCGCGCTAGCTGAGGGAACCATAATGCTGAGACGATTGGGGCTGTTGTTTGCCGTGCGTGGCTGCCCATTTGCGGTTGTCATAACACGCAGTTCGTCTAGCTTTTCGCCAAAACGCTGCGCGGCGCGGTCAGCGCTTAAATCTAGAACACCGTCCACAGAACCGGTTGCGAGGTATTCAACACCGCTGGATTTGAGCGCGAAGCGGTGCAGCTCAGTTGAGTAGGGCCGCGCTAGCGTTTTGAATTCTTCAAATGCCGCGCTGCCAAAATGGAAACGGTTGGTAGCGATGGTTAAATAGCGCTCGGAGAAGTAAAAACTGGTCAGCTGGCCTAAAACAGCGGTGGATTTTATCGTGCCGGGCGCTGCTAGTGGTTTGTCCAGATCAATTTGAGTTAGCACTATGTATTGGTTGCCGGGCGGCACGCCGACTGGCGGCGAGTAAACGTTCGGCGCACCCAGTGCGGGCTGGGCCACACCGTTAATCCAAATGCTAGGCAGGAATTTCTCCACCGGCATGGCTTGAACTTGGGTAATGCGCTCTTGCGGTGTACCAGTCAAGCCTTGATAAGCGTTAATAGTCGAACGGGTCAATACGTAAAGTTGGTTGTCAATCTTCCGAGTCGCCATGAGCACGCCTTCAATTTCTACCGAGCGCACGGGAGCGGTGCCAGTTTTTTTGGTGAGTTCAACTAGCGTGCGGCCATTTTGAAAAATGCCGGGCGGTGGCAAGAACGAAACTACACCCGTTGGGTAGCTATTCGTGATAGAGCCTCGGCTGACGATGATGTCGTCTTGATGCAAAACAATGCCGCTTATGTCCGAGCTAATTCGCGGCGCGATTACGGCTTGCCCGGGCGCTGCGGGGCGTGCAATGGGTGCTTGCAAACTAATTTCGCGCTGAAATACCAACGTGCCAGATTGATATTGCAACACACGCACTGCGGTTTGCGCGGCGTTGATGGCGTAGACAAATTCGCCATCGGTGCGCAGGCTAATCGCTTCGTCAACATTTTGCGCGATCAAGTTTGGCGTTGAGAACCTTGCAGTTGCGCTTGGCGGGGCGGCAGAAAATTGAACGCCAGATTGATTTGTCGGAAATACGGTTTTTGAAGCTTCAAACAGCTCCTTTTGCAAGCTGATTGCATCAAGCGCAGCAACCAATGAACGATTCGCGGCCAGCGCGCCTGCTCCAGGTGTTAATCGGGTCAGTGGTACCCGTGTGAGCTGGAACTCTGCGCCCGCATCGGGCGCTTGAATGCTAGCAATCAGTTGATCAGGGTTTGGGAACTCAAGTGTCAATCGGCCGCCAGCACGCACACTAGGCCGCGCGTACGCGCAACTTGGGCAACTGCCGGTATAGTAGATAAGCTCGTAGACTGAGGATTTAGGCTCGGTTTGCCCGCCAAATAGCCAAGTGGGCGTACCGTTTTTATCGTATAGATAAAGTGCGGCCATGCCGGCATTTTCTGACTCACTCAAACCCAGCCCGTAGCCGCTTTTACCCGGCTGATACCATTGCCCGCTGTGGTCAATTTCAGCCGCGTTGGCGCTTGGCTCGAGCTGCAATAACGTGCGTCTGCCAGTAGCAGTGCCGAGCGTAAAACTCAAATCAATACGCGTGCTGGTCACATTCTTAAAAACCAACTCACCGGCCAATTGCGCGCTAGCGCGGCCATTTTGAAAGCTATATTTTTGCAGTGCGTAGCGCACCTCAAGGCCGGTTTTCAGCTCGCCTTGCGCGGCATACCAGATGGGCTTTCCGGCATCATCGTAAGCGAACCATACAATAAACACTTCGCCGCGCACCGCGCGCAGCTCAAAGCCTTCGCCGCTGCGGCTGGGGTCAAACCACATACCGGAATTGATAGGTTTGCGATCTTCGAACTCCAACGCGGCATGTGTTGGGCTTATTGCAAACAACAGGTTGAGTACTAGAAACGCAACATGGCTTAAAAGGCGCATAAATTTCTCCGCGATGACATTGTTTGTGCATTATTGCATCATAAATTCCGGGACTCAAGGATTTCTTCAGTTTTTTGCTTGGGTGTGGGAATCTCTCGTTGTCCGCCAAAACATGGCAATCGACGCGCGAGTCAGAATGGATCAAGCAATGCCTTTCACGTTATATGTTGAACAACTTGCAGGTTTGCTTTGCGTGATTAGTTTTGGTGCCCTTGCGAGCTATTTGAGCCTTTTTTGTTTGCGTCGCTTTGGCCCGCAAGATGTGCCAGATGCACGCCGCTTGCATAAAGTTGCAACACCACGCGGTGGTGCGATTGGCGTCGCAGTTTTGACCTTTGCCGCGCATTGCTATGCGCGAATTGTTTTAGGTTTCGTAATCGCCGATTTGGCTGTGGTTTGCGCATTTGCCGCTCTAGGCGCGCTAGATGATTTTAAACCACTGTCGGCTTTGTTTAGGCTGTCGGTGCAGCTGGTAATCGCGCTAATCGCGGTTGCCATTTTTCTGCCTAGCGCGCCGATCTGGCTGCAAGCAGCCGCGTGTTTGAGCTGCGTGGCGCTAGTCAATATGGCGAATTTTATGGACGGCAGCAATGGTTTCCTGGCGATTTTGTTCGTTATCTTTGCTGGAACGGTGCAAGTGCTCGGCTTGGTAGACGGTCCTGCGGTGATAGCGGTTGGACTGCTATTCATCGGCTTCATCCCCTTCAATTTCCCTAAGGCCCGCATGTTTATGGGCGATGTCGGCAGCTATTTGATCGGGGCGGCTTTGGCTGTTGCTTTGCTACAAGTATTAGCGAGCTGGAATCAATCAGGCAATTTTGTTCCACTGCTCAAACTCATTTTGCTATTGCTACCGATTACCTTGGACGCCACACTGACGATCATTTGGCGCGCGGTAAATCGCAAACCGATCTGGCGCGCACACCGAGAGCATCTTTATCAGTGGCTGCGCCGAACCGGCTGGAGCGCTGGGGCCATTGTTCTGCTGTATGCGGCGCAGGCATTTGCGGTGGCGCTCATAGCCGCTTTCGCCAAGCCGGAAACGCTGATTTGGCTGCTGCCGATGATTACAATTTTGGCAAGTGCGTTTTGGTTTATCGCAAAATCTGGCATTTGCAAGCAGCGTCGAAATTCATTGCGGCGCGCTTAAACTGCGTCTCATCAAATTGACCTAAACAAACGCTAATGCCGTCAACTTCACCCATAAACGCCGCTTCCGCCGATTTTGCGGTGCGCACCCGCTTTGTAACCAAGCTGGCAACCCGCCTTCATGAAGCGGGCACCACCGCAGCGCGGCTGGAGGATGCGCTTTTGAAGGTCGGGCATAAGCTGGGTATGGTGCCGGTGGTATGGTCAAGCCCAACCGCGATGATTATGAGCTTTAGCGATGCAGCTGACCCAAGTTTAAAAACGGTGGAAGTACTGCGCATGAAGTACAGCGACATCGATTTGCGCACGCTGTGCGCGGTGGACCGAATTGCTGAATTGGTTACGCGCGGCGAGCTCAACCTAGAATCGGGCGAGCGCGCACTGGTGTTGGCAGTAGCGCCGATAACTCGCAAGCGCGCTTGGGCTGAAATGTTGATCGGCTTTACGTTGGCGAATATTGGCGTGTCTTGCTTATTGGGACTGTCTTGGCTTGAAATTGCGTTAGTCGGAGCTGTGGGTTTATTGCTCGGCTTGCTACACATGACGCTCGGAACCAGGCTGCGGTTTTCCCAAGGCATGGAAGCGATTTGCGCCATTTGCGCAGCATTAATTTTAAGCCTAGCTGCCAGCTTGCTGGCACCGATTAACTTTCGCGCGTGTTTGCTAGCGAGTGTGATTGTGCTGGTGCCGGGCATGTCAATTACCTCGGCGGCGGCAGAAATTGCGCTCGGGCATTTAGTCAGCGGCACCGCGCGCATGGCGGGCGCATTTGCGACATTGCTGAAACTCAGCTTTGGCGCATTGGTGGGTACTGAAGCCGTTAAACTCATGCAGCTTAGCACCCTACCGGGCTCGCTAAATGCTGCACCCAGCTGGGTACCGTGGGCGGGTTTGCTTGTGTCAGGCATCTCGTTTGCGATTTTGTTTAAAGCACCGGCTCGGGCGTTCCCGCTCGCGATTGGTGCTGCGATACTGGGATATACCTGCACCCGCGTGGCCGGCGGCTGGTACGGGCCTGAGTTCGGCGTGTTTATCGCCGGCTTGGTCGTTACGCTGGTTGCTAACAGCTACGCAAGGCGATTCAAACGCCCAGGCGCACTGATTCGCCTGCCTGGCATTATTTTGTTGGTGCCGGGCTCAGTGGGCTTCAACAGCTTAGCGTTCGTCGTGCAAAAAGATCTGTTTCTAGGGCTAGACGCCGCGGTATCGATGCTGCTGCTGGTGGTGTCTTTGGTTGCTGGGATTTTGTTTGCCAGCACAATTGTGCCGCCGAGGGAGTCGTTGTGAAAATAGATGGCACTTCAAAACGCTTTCAATTGATTTAGCCGCAATCCAGCCCAGCCCATTACACTCGCGGCCTAACTTTTAGAGTGGCGCTTCACCATGCAAACCGAAACCAACCCCATTTATTTACAAATCGAAGATTTGAGCGCGCGCACCGCGCTGCTCAGGGGGTATCTTTGACTTCGATACCCAAGCCGAACGGCTGCAAGAAGTCAGCCTAGAGCTCGAAGACCCAAATATTTGGAGCAAGCCTGAGCGCGCGCAAGAGCTGGGCCGTGAACGCGCCAAACTCGATACGCTGGTGCGCTCAATTACAGCGTTAACGCAGGGCTTTATCGACGCCCGTGATTTCCTCGACATGGCGATCGCTGAAGATGATGAAGCGACCGCGATTTCGGTGCAAAAGGATGTTTACAGCCTGCAAGCGCAGGTAGAAAAGCTGGAGCTGGCGCGCATGTTTAGCCGCCCAGTTGATCCAAACCCGGCTTATGTGGATATTCAATCGGGCTCCGGCGGCACCGAAGCGCAGGATTGGGCGGAAATGCTGCTGCGTATGTATTTGCGCTGGTGCGATAAGCGCGGCTTTAAAACTGAGCTAGTGGAAGTCAGTGCTGGCGATGTAGCGGGCATTAAAAGCGCGACATTTCGGGTGGAAGGTGAATTTGCCTATGGCTGGACCCGCACGGAATCGGGCGTGCATCGGCTGGTGCGGATCAGCCCGTTTGACTCGAATAAGCGCCGTCATACCTCATTTGCATCGGTCACAATTTCGCCGGAAGTGGATGACAATATCGAAATCGACATCAATCCGGCCGATCTGAAAACCGATGTGTACCGCGCATCAGGCGCGGGTGGGCAGCACGTTAACAAAACCGAATCTGCGGTGCGCATTACGCATGTGCCATCCGGCGTGGTAGCGGCCTGTCAAACCGAGCGCAGCCAGCACGCGAATCGGGATCGCGCGATGAAAATGTTGAAATCGCGGCTTTACGATATCGAAGTGCAAAAGCGCAGCGCGGAAAAGCAAAAGATCGAAGACGCCAAGAGCGATATCGGCTGGGGCCATCAGATTCGTTCGTACGTGCTGGATGATTCGCGCATCAAGGATTTACGCACCGGCGTGGAGCGGCGTGACATTCAAACCGTGCTGGATGGTGATTTGGACGATTTCGTTAACGCGAGCTTGAAGGCGGGCATGTAGCGCGCGGATTAGCGCGTTGAATTGCTAATTTTCAGCAATAAAAAAGCGCCGAAGCGCTTTTTTATTGGAACCGCTGAAAAAGTTGTCTTAGAAACGCAGGGCGCCAGAGAGTGATAGCGTATCGACGTTATCGGAAAAATCGGCGCCAAAATCGATCTGTGCACGCTCAAACGCGAAACCGAACCCGAGTGCGTAGTGGATTTCATCATCGCCCTCGGGGAACAGCACTTGATCGACGACCTGACCAAAGTTCGCCGGGGTGCCGCGAAAGCTAAAGGCATGATCTGGATCGTGCCAAACACCGGCGCGCAGCGTAAACGGCACTTCGGTGGCGAACACATACTCGCCGCCTAAGCGCAATTCCGTACCGGAATCAAACTCGTTGCGATTTTCAAAGCGCTCAGCCAGTGGATCATCGCCCAAGCGGCTGTAGTCAATATAGTGCGCGTCAAAACCAATCGCGAGCTGCTCAGTGGCGCGATAGGCCACACCGACTGAAAACTGATGTGGTATGTTGAACTCACCTGTTCCTTGGCGGCTAATGTTGCCATTTGGGCTCAAAGCAAACACACCAATATCAAAATCCGCGCCATGCCGATAGGCCGCGCCTAGGCTCAAACGCTCGTCAAATTTGTAAAGCAGGCCAATGTTGGCGGTAAAGGATTCTTCATCACCGACTTCAAAAATCCCCGCGCCGCCTTCATCTCGCACGCGCAGGCTACCTGACAGAAGATCAAGCATTGAATACACCACGCTGCCGCCCAAAGAAAGCTGATCGTTAACTTTGTAAGCAAACGAACCGCCGTAATTGACGATTTCAGCGTCGATCGTGTGCGCACTAGCGAAAATTCTGCCACCCGGAACCTGGATTTCGTTTTTGGCAAAATCGTTTTCGAAATCAAGCTCTTCATTGCGATAAAAAGCCAAAGCCCACTCTTCACCTGGATACACAAAGGCAAAATAGCTAGGGCTTGCCACATTGGATTTAGATCGGTCTGCAAAAATGCCGCTGCTGTTGCCATTGACGAACGGGGTATCAAAGCCCGAGCGGCGCGCTTCGAGGAACACTTCCTTGCTGCCTAGCGTGGTTAGACCAGCAGGATTAGTGTAGGCCGCGGTGGCGTCATCGGAAAAGCCCAAATAGGCGCCGCCCATACCTAAGCTGCGTGCACCAGGATTAGAGAAGTTAAACTGTAAACCGGCGTTGGGCTCAAAATTGCCGATGGCCGAGGCGGATGCGCAAACAAGGGTTGATAGGACTGCAACAGCTAAACGACGGATTTGCATGGAAGCTCCTGTGTGCGCCTGCGCGCGTTTGTTAAAAAGTAATGAAGTGTCTCGCGATTGTTAAGGAGTGTCTAGCCTAATTTTGATGGCTTCAGAAATCTCTGGCGAAATTGGGTGCATTGACGATGGTTTACTGCTTATCGAAAGCTACTGATTTCTTGCAGCGCACGCGCCATGTCAGCTTTGATGCGGGTAATGATCTCGTTGACTTGACGGCCTTCGCTGAGCGCTGTTTGTTCGGCGAGCAACGTTGAATCAACGCTGGAATCGATCACCGTAACCGGCAGCGCCGCCAGCATCAGCACTTCTGCCTCGTCATCGGGCACGAATTGCTCAAGATACACATAGCCACGCTGCAGCGCTTCACGCAGCTGTGGCTGAGCCGAGCCCAAATGTGTGAGCGCACTTTTCGTGGCCAGGCGAATCGCTGTCTTAGAATGCGGCAGGAACGACTGCGCAAAACCTAGATTCGCGGGCTCTAATGCCGCTAATACTTTGCTGTAGTCATTTAAAACTTTAGTGGCCATAGCCAGCATAAATCTAACTCCGTCGACGTGTTTGCGCCTAGTTTGTTTTTCGAAGCGCGCGCTGGACAGAAGTGATTGTTCTGTCGCAGGCGTCTTTGAGGTGTTCGGTTGCTATGTACACAATTAAATTACCGCTTAGCAATCCCAGCGCCGGGATTGGCGGCTTAAATTCGGTCAATGTGCAATCTTTTATTCAGCCTTTGCGCGTTGAACCTGCGGCAAAGGCGATGCTCTCGCCTTGTATTGGCATTTGTGAGCTGCGCAGTGATGGGCTTTGCGAAGGCTGCTTGCGTACTGGTGATGAAATAGCGAGCTGGAGCGGCCTGAGCGATTCGGCGCGTACGCACTTCATGGATGTCATTTTGCCGAGCAGGGAAAACGCATGAAAGCGCAGCTAGAAAACGGCGGTTCGGATTTTATCCGAGGCTTCAATGGAGCCGCGCTGCGTTCGGTGGCGAATCAAATTGAAATCGCCGAGCCGCCCTGGAATCTTGCGGAAATCGCGGACATGTTAGACGTCAGCAAGCTGCGCCCGGCGGCAGTTTTGATCGGATTAATTGCGCGCGAATCTGGCTGGCATGTGCTGTTAACGCGGCGCACCGAAGCCATGACCCACCACGGTGGGCAAGTCAGCTTTCCCGGCGGGCGCATTGAAGTAGGCGATCACAGCCCCATTGCCGCCGCACTGCGGGAAACCGAAGAAGAGTGCGGTATAGGCTCACATTTAATCCAGCCCTGGGGTTATTTGCCGAACTATGCTACGATTTCCAACTACTGCGTAACGCCGATTTTGGCGGAACTTGCCGCTACAGTTGACCCAACGCCACAAGAAGCGGAAGTGGCTGAAATTTTCGAAGCGCCGTTAGCGCTATTCACCGATCCACGCAACCGGCCAACGCAGTCGCGTGAATACTTAGGCCGATTGCGCACCAGCTACGTTTTTGAGTTTGAAGGTCGAAAAATTTGGGGCGCAACGGCGGCCATGCTGGTGCATTTTGCGGATCTGTTGTTGGCGGCAAATGAGAGGCGTTAGTTAGACCGGCGTGACAGTAATCACGTATTTCCAGTTTCCAGCAAAGTATTGCAATCTCCCCTTTTCCAGTTGCCGGAAAAGCTCGCAATTCTCTCGTCATCCCGGATCGGCGGACATCCAGGCACGGTGTCAACGTTCAAGCGCGCGTATAAGGAACCTGGGTTCCCGGGAATGACGATAAGGCGGTTAAGAGGGCAAAGGCAATTTAACCAGCGCACATTAGCTCGAATCGCCATTAGTCATAAATCGCAGTCATACTTAAGAATTCAAATATTCCAAGGAACCAATCATGTTTAAAGTTTTACTGATATTGGCTGCAATGCTGATAAGCACCGTCAGCATTGCAGCCTCAAGCTACACCGCGCGTTTTACCCTCACGCTCGCGCCCGGCGCGCAAAGCGCGAAGGGCGAAATTGCGGTCAAACCAGGCACTGGCTACATCCGCACGCTCACGCTCACGGTGCCGGCCAGCCGGTATTCCGGATTGAGCGCAGATGGCACGCTGGCTTCGGTGGCCGGTCAAAAAGATCGCATGCTGTGGACGCCACCGAGTGCCGGCGGCAGCTTTCGCTACACAGTGAAACTGAGCAACAAACGCAGCAACGGCGCATTTGACGCGATGGCCAATCCAACCTGGGCGATTTTCCGCAGCGATAAAGTATTTCCGAAGGCGAAAGTACGTGCTAAAGGCAAGTCGGAATCTGAGTTAATTTTTAACATACCCAAAGCATGGCACGTCAATGTTGGCTATGAGCGCGTACAGGACGGCGAGCAGCGTTTTAGCGTCAAAGATGCTAAGCGCAGTTTTGACGCACCCGCAGGCTGGGTGATTGCCGGGCAAATTGCCAACCGCGCCGACGTAATTGCCGGCACAAAGGTCATCGTGTCAGGCCCGGAAGGCTTAGGTTTGCGCCGGCAAGATATGCTGGCCTTGTTGAGCTACAACTTGCCAGAAATGAAGCGCGCATTTGGCGCGATGCCAAAAATTTTGCTGATTGTTTCTGGCCCTGATCCGATGTGGCGCGGCGGGCTTTCTGGACCCAACTCACTGTTCTTGCACGCGGATCGCCCGATGATTAGCGAGAACGGCACTAGCTCACTGCTGCATGAGCTCACGCACTCGATCACGCGCGTACGCGGCGCCAAGAACGCCGATTGGATCGCTGAAGGCATGGCCGAGTTTTACGCGATCGAAGCGCTGAGACGTTCCGGCGGCATATCCGATGAGCGCTATAAATCCACCTTATCTGAGCTCAAAAGTTGGAGCAAAAAAGTCAAAACGCTGCTGGTTGAGCGCTCAAGCGCCGAAGTGACTGCTAGAGCTGCGTTGCTGATGATTGAGCTGGACGCCGAGATTCAAAAAGCGACGAACCGAAAAAAGTCCATGGATGATGTAACCCGTGCACTCATCAAGCTGGGCAAAGTCAGTAATGCAGAGTTTCGCAAAGTTGTTGAAAATGTGTTGGGCCGACCTTCCACCACCTTGCAAAGTCCGTTGTTGAAATGAGTTTTCGCGTACTGACTTTAAACGTAAACGGTTTACGCTCGGCCATCAGTAAAGGCCTGCTGGAGTGGCTGCCTGAGCAAAACGCCGATGTTATTTGCCTGCAAGAAACCCGCATTCAAGCCGATCAGCGCGCCAAACTTGCTCACGCCTTGGTGGGTTATGACGCGCAGTTCGAAGATGCCAGCAGCAAAGGCTATTCCGGCGTCGCGATTTATACCAAAACCCAGCCATTAGCTTGGGCGCGCGGCATCGGCGTGCCGGATTTTGATGGCGAAGGCCGTTGGCTTCAGGCTGACTTTGCCGATGTCAGCGTCGTCTCACTGTACTTGCCATCCGGCTCATCCGGCGAGCTGCGACAAAGCTTCAAGTTTCAAACGCTGGATTGGCTGCGCGCCAAGCTGGATGCGTTGTCAGGTAGGCGTGTGATTGTTTGCGGCGATTGGAATATCGCGCATCAAAATATCGATATTAAAAATTGGCGCGGCAATCAAAAGAACTCCGGCTTTTTGCCTGCCGAGCGCCAGTGGATCGGCGAGCTTTTTAAAACCGGCTGGGTCGACACGCACCGCGTGCTAAAGCCCGAACTGGCGGAATACACTTGGTGGAGCAATCGCGGCAATGCCTATAATAACGATGTCGGCTGGCGCATTGATTATCAGATCGCCAGCCCGGCGCTGCATGGAACGCCAGTGCGCGCAGAAGTATTTCGCACACCGCGATTTTCCGATCACGCACCGTTGATCGTGGATTACGACTTGAGTAAAAAATCATGAGCCAAGTAAACCATCAAGCTATAGATTTCGAACGCTACGATAAAGTTCGCGCGCTGAATTTCGATGGCAATACGTTGCATGTTTTGGATCAGCGCGTACTCCCGCATTCGCAAATCTGGATCGCCTGCAATAGCTGCACAAAAGTCGGCGAAGCGATAAGCAATCTAAGCGTGCGCGGCGCACCCGCGATTGGCATTGCTGCAAGTTTCGGCGTGCTATTCGCCGCCATCGAATCACAAAATTCGCCTGCCAGCGAACAGCAAGCGGTATTCGACAGCCTGTGCGCACAGCTTCGCGCCGCGCGCCCCACCGCAGTCAATTTGATGTGGGCGGTAGATCGCATGCGCGCGCTTGGCACGCGTGATGTGCAGCGGTTGGAAGCCGAAGCCCGCGCGATTCAAGCGCAAGATTTACAGTGGAACCGGCAAATGGGCTTGCACGGCGCGGCGCTGATTGCGCCGGGTTCGGGCGTGCTGACGCACTGCAATACCGGCTCGCTTGCCACCGCCGGTTTCGGCACCGCGCTTGGGGTAATTCGCAGCGCATTTGCACAGGGCAAGTTGAGCCGAGTTTACGCCGCAGAAACTAGGCCCTGGCTGCAAGGCGCGCGTTTGACCGCCTGGGAATTACTGCAAGATCAAATTCCGGCGAAACTGATTGCCGATGGTGCCGGCGCGTATTTAATGCAGCAGGGTTTGGTGCAGTGGCTGATTGTCGGCGCGGATCGCATCTGCGCTAATGGTGACGTTGCTAACAAAATCGGCACCTGCGCGCACGCCGCCGCCGCAAAGGTTTTCGGGGCCAAGGTCATGGTGGTGGCGCCCAGCTCCACGGTTGATTTACAAACCGCCAGCGGCGCCGATATCCACATCGAAGAGCGTGATCCGGCCGAGCTGCTCAGCTGCGCTGGCACGCGGATTGCGGCGATGGGCGTGGCTGCGTTCAACCCAGTTTTTGATATTACGCCAGCAGATTTGATTGATGCGATCGTGACTGAGCGCGGGGTGATTCATGCGCCGAATGTGGAGCGGATGCGGGCTTGGGGTGGTTTTAGTTCTTAAGATTTCGCTCCAATCGCCAATAGTAAGAGCGCGGAAAACGCGCCAAATCAGCGCGAACAAAGACAGCACTTCGTGCTTGCAACTGCTTGGAAGCAAACGCCAGCAGCACTGATTTCGATGAGCTCAATCTTGGGCGTTTTCCGAGCTTGGAATTGATGCACTCCTGCAATACCCTCGGCCAGTCGATGTGATGTGATAGCTCGAATCTTGCATCGCTAGCTAACGTGTTTGCCAACTTTCCACGCGGTGTTTTGCAGCCACTGCGCGCCAGATTCAATCGCCGGCGTTTCTAGTGACGTGCCCATCGAATCATTCCAGCGATTCAAATAACCAAACAGCGCCACGACTCCCAAAATCTCGACGATCTCACCATCGTCCCAGTGCGCGCGCAGCGCATTGGCTGTGGCTGCATCAGTTCCGTTGGGCTGCAAGCTGGCTACCCGGGCAAATTCCAAAGCTGCGCGTTCGGCCTCACTAAACGCCGGATGCGTCGGGTAATCCCACGCGTTTGCTAATTTATCAGCCTCCGCGCCATAGCGCTCAGCCGCGCGAATCGTATGTGCTTGGCAATAATTACAGCCCGCCACGGTGCTAGAAATATAGCCAATCAAGCGTTTGAGCGCACTCGTCACGCGGCCATGATTTTCCATGACCGCCATATTGAGCTGGATAAACGCCTTGGCAATCGCCGGGCGCCGCTGCATGGTCAACACGCTATTCGGGCAAAAACCCAGCGTTTCGTTAAAAAATTTCGCCAATTCGGCGACTTCAGGATTGGCGTCGGAGGCTAATGGGGCTACTAAGGGCATGGGGTTTCTCTGGGCAAACTGGGATACTAGAGTAAATCTGTACTCAAAACCGCGCCCGCTAAATTCCGGATAAAGGCCCCCAACCACGCAAGAAAAATTCAGAAATCATTAAGTCGTTCAGGCCTAGCGTTGCGTCACCCTCGTTGTTCACAGCGAGTTGAATCCACCCCGTGACGTTAGGAGCTTATCAATGAACCGTTTTCCACAGCTTGCAATTTTGACTTTGTCTGCATTGGCTTCGTTTGGTCTGCAAGCCCAATACCGCGGCCATGATGTGCAAGAAAATTATGACTTTGCACGCGTAGTCAGCGCACAACCGATTTATGAGACCGTTGAAGTCGATCAAGGCCGCGAAGTTTGCAGCAATCAGCGAGTGAACTATCCGCAGCAGGGCTATCGTGAACACCGCTCGGAATCGGGCTCCGTCATTGGCGCCATTATCGGCGGCGTGATCGGCAATCAGTTTGGCAGCGGCCGTGGCCGCGCTGCGGCTACGGTAGCTGGCGTTGCGTTAGGCTCAGCCGTTGCCCGCGATGCGCAGTACAATAACTCTCGCTACCGAAATGATCGCCGCTACACCAGCCGAACTGAGCGCGTGTGCGAGTATCAGCCCAGCTACCGCACTGAGCGGCAAATTGTCGGCTACGACGTACGCTATGACTACAAAGGCCAACCCGGCCACACCACGACGCGTAATCAGCCCGGTAGAACCATTCGCGTACAGGTAGCGGTTACCGCTATTGAAGATTAGTTTGAAGCGAGTGCACTTGCCGAAATCATGATGTCCGCCTGGCCCTAGGTTCGACTCCGCACTGAAACAACCCGCATGCTGCATAAGTATGCGGGTTGTTTCTTTTTGTACGCGGCGAAAACGCAAAAGGTTTAGTTAATCATGATGAATTTGAAAAGCGGCGCGCCTTTTTGGGTGGCAAAAAACGGCTTGCTGAAGGCCTATCCCAGGCTGCGAGAAAGCATTCAGTGCGATGCATTAGTGGTTGGCGCAGGCATTACCGGCGCGCTCATTGCCGATCAGCTGGCGCAGGCCGGGCAATCGGTTTGTGTGATTGACCAGCGTGAGGTCGGTTGGGGCTCTACTTCGGCCAGCACCGCATTGCTGCAATACGAAATTGACACCGAGCTGCAAGATTTGTGCAAGCAATATGGCGTGAAAGATGGCGTACTGGCTTACAAAGCCTGCGAAACCGCAATCGGCAGTATTGCCGCGCTAGTCAAGCAACTGGGCGGCATTGATTTTCAAATGATGAAAAGCCTTTATTTTGCTTCGCGCTGGTATCACAAACACCGCTTGGAGGATGAAGCGCAGCTGCGCCTAGCGCACGGCTTTGCGCTCAAAGTGCTTGATCGCAGCGCGCTCAGAGCGCAGTTTGGCATTGACGCGCCGGTAGGCTTGCTCAGCGCCGTCGCGGCAGAGGTTGATCCATATCAGCTCACTCACAAATTGTTGGCGCGCGTGATAACAAAAGGCGGGCAAGTGTTTGCTAGAACCGAGCTAGCCCGTTTTGAAAATGTACGTGGCGCCGTTATGGCACACACCGAATCTGGACTGCAGATCAAATGCAAAAACTTGATACTCGCATCGGGATACGAGGCGCAAAAATGGCTTGAGCAAAAGGTCGCCAGTAATCGCAGCAGCTACGCCTTCGTTAGCGAGCCTATGCCGGGCGAACTGGGTGTTTTGAAGGACTCGCTGGTATGGGAATCAGCACGCCCGTATCTTTATTTGCGGCGCACAGGCGATGAGCGCCTATTGGTGGGTGGTGAAGATGACAGCATGGATATTGCGATTCGGCGTGATTTGCAGGTCGAACGAAAATCCGCTCGTTTGATCAAGCGGGTAAAAGCTTTGTTTCCTAACTTGGAAGTCAAAGTCGCATTCGCTTGGGCCGGCACGTTTGCTGAAACTAGCGATGGCCTACCTTTTTTCGGGCCACATAAACAGCACGGCCCGCGCGTTCATTTTGCCATGGCCTACGGTGGCAATGGCATTACCTACAGCATGATTGGTGCAGAGCTGCTGCGAAACACGCTTGCCGGAAAATCACACCCGTGCGCGAAATTGTTTAGCTTTGACCGGCTTGATCGGGCTTGATTATTTTCATCGAGACGCCTAGGTCACACTAAACGTTAAGCCTAAATCAAGTGCCAACACGATTAGAAAATTAAGCGCGCAAACGAACCGACCTATGCTGTGGAAGTGACTAATTTCAGCGCGGGATTAACCCATTTGACGCCAAACAATCTCGTTTAGCGCAACTCATTAAGAGGTTTATATGGACAAGTCATATGTTTCAAGCAGCACATCAACACCCGCCTCATTGACACCTGTTGCCGGATCAAAACTGGTTACCGGCGTATTTCGGGATCGCGATAGCGCTGAGCTGGCGTACAACACCGTCACCAATCGAGGCTACAACACTAGCGATGTCAATGTGGTGATGTCTGATTCAACCCGAAAACGGCATTTTGTCTCGGCAGGCACTGAAACCGAACTAGGCAATCGCGCGACCGAAGGCGCGAGCGTCGGCGGCGTTATTGGTGGTGCGATTGGCGCGGTTGCCGCCGTCTTTGCCGCCATCGGCACTTCACTTGTAGTGCCGGGAATTGGCTTGATCATCGCAGGCCCGGTTGCCGCTGCATTGGCAGGTGTAGGTGCAGGCGGTTTAGCGGGCGGTTTAGTCGGTGCGCTGGTGGGCTGGGGCATGCCAGAAGAGCGCGTCAAACATTATCAAGATGCGATTGACGAAGGCGGTATTTTGTTGGGCGTAACCCCGCGTAATGAAGAAGATGCGATCTATTTTGAAAAGCAATGGCGCGACGTTCGCGGTGAGCACGTTTATCGTTAGGTTCGATGAGTAAATTTCGGCTGCACTAACGTCAGCCTTTGCCGGCCACCCCCGGTGCAGGGGATATTCAATTCAACCTTGAATTCCCCTCCACCGGCCATGCGGACGCCGGCTGGAGAGGGAAAGTCAGGGAGCGTTAACTGGCCTAACAACCTCAATTTTTGCCTGACCGAGTTCCAAGCAGGCGAGCCCGTCATAATCCCGCTACAATCGCGCAACAAGCTGTGCCGAATGCGGGTGTAGTTCAATGGCAGAACTGTAGCTTCCCAAGCTACTAGTGTGGGTTCGATTCCCATCACCCGCTCCAGCTTGACCTTACTCCCGCAACTTCTCTTAAAACTGGGCTAGCTATGAGACTCGTCATTTTGTCGCGTAACCGACATTTGTATTCGACTAAGCGCTTAGTTGAAGCGGCGCGCGCTAGAAAATTGAGCGTCAGCGTGGTGGATCCGCTGCGCTGCTATATGAAAATTGCCATTGAGGGCGCGCAGATTCACTACAAAGGCCGCCGCTTAAAAGATGTGGCCGCGATTATTCCGCGCGTCGGTGCATCGGTCACCTTTTACGCCACGGCAGTGGTGCGCCAATTCGAGATGATGGGGGTTTACACGCCGAACTCATCTGATGCCATTTTGCGTGCGCGTGACAAGCTGCGTTCTTCACAATTGTTGGTGCAAGCCGGTATTGGAATGCCACTGACGGTGTTCGGCGATAGCCCGGATGACACCTCAGATTTGCTCAAGCTGCTTGGTAAAGCGCCGCATGTGATCAAGCTCGTAGAAGGCACGCAAGGGCAGGGCGTGGTGCTTGCAGAAACGCGTTCCGCGTCTGAAAGTTTGATCGAGGCGTTTCGCGGCTTGCAGGCCAATTTTTTGGTGCAAGAATTTATCAAAGAAGCCAAGGGCGCTGATATTCGCGCATTTGTGGTGGCGGGCAAAGTCGTCGCTGCCATGCGGCGGCAAGCTAAAGATGGGGAATTTCGCTCCAATTTACATCGCGGCGCCAAAGCTTATGCGATCAAAATTTCGAAATTAGAGCGTGAAACCGCCATTCGCGCTGCTGAAGTCATGGGCTTGAACGTGGCGGGCGTGGATTTAATCGTATCTGATCGTGGCCCACTGGTGCTAGAAGTGAACTCATCGCCTGGTTTGGAGGGCATCGAAGGCGCGACCCAAGTCGACGTTGCGGGCGCGATCATTGATAGCATTTTGAAGAAAATACCGAATGTGCGGGCAAGATTAAAGGCGAAATCGAGATTGAAAGCCAAAGCGGTGAATTCGGCTGAATAGCTTCAGCGGCTTGCCCTTTCGTCATTCCCGCGCAGGCGGGAACCCAGGCGTGCGAGCTTTCAGTATGCTTGGAAACGAATGGCTGACACCGGTACTGGGCCCACGCCTGCTCGGAGATGACGAGGTGCGCTGCTGCCCGCAAAATCGACCGCGCAGTTGGACGCCAACTCGTAAAGTAATCCGTATTGATTTATAAACCATTCTGGAAATTGGCTTTAAGGTTTTGCAATGCGAAAAATAATTTGGCTGGCGCTCATGACGTTCGGCATGAGCATGCCTGCATACGCAGGTTTGCTTGAACATTTTGCCGGGCATTACGGCGCGCTTGAGCTTTACGATGAAAGGTCAAAACTTTCTTTTAGAGTCAATCCGGGTGCGTTGTCACAGCCGGCGCCCGCTTGCAGTATGGCCGCGCTCGATCAGGCGTTGGTGGCACTAAGCGCAGGTCAAATCAAACCCGAATCCAAGCTGGTGTGGGACGAAGTGAAATACCCAGCATTGCCCGGCTGGTCCACCGGTTGGAAGCGGGATCAAACCTTAAGTACCGCATTAAAGCGCCAAACCCCGTGGTTTTTTGAATCACTGGCTTTGCCAGCCGGTAAAAGCACGCTTGCATCGGGCAAGCTTCAGGGCAAAGTTGCGCCACTAGTTGCGGTGGAATGGATGAAGCTGTTGAAAAAAAGTCAGCTCCCGTATCCCATTACCGCCCAAGCGGATCTTGTGCGCGTATTGGCGAAAAAGGACACGCCGGTTGGCTATAAACTGGTTAGCTTTGGTACGCAATGCAAAGTATCAGAAGGCTTGGCGCAAAGCTGGAACATAGGCTATGTCGACTACCCAGGCGGCAGCGTATATTTCAGCGTGCTAGTCGAAGGTAAAAATCGCCGGGCGCTATTTCTTAAAGCCCCCGGTATTCGCGATAAGTCACTTATAGAGCTGAAGTATTGGCCGGCTGAAGGGTGAATTAACTGCGCGACTTTGACTAAACTTGAATAGCTCCCGAGGTGACTACTTAACGGCTTCAACAGGGGCCCGTAATACGTAAATAGTCCTGCCTTTGGCATCGCAACCTGCGGTTACGCTAGCGATGCTCCAACCCTCTGCTAGCAGCCGTGGCAGCGCTTCACCTTCACCATAGCGATCAGTGCCTTCGCCTTTGAGTAGCCATGACGTGTAGTCGTCACTAATAACGACGCGTTGGCGCGGCCCAGTTTGTTTGCCAGCTTGCGCGTCGCACCAATCGCACGCACTCAATGCCAAAACAAAAACTGCGGTTTTCAACATGGACATAGTCGACTCCAATGAAAGTTCGGATGTTGAAGATAGCGCTCAAAGCCCGATTTTGCCAGCAGTCCACCGAATTTCTTAGTAGAGTGTCAACGGCGGCACGGTTGGGCCGTTGACGCACTTTGCTAAAATGAAAAACTACTGGACTAACTATGCTGCTGCAAAGATTGATGAGATTAACGTTGATGACGGCGCTAGCTTTGCTCGTTACGTTTGCCGCACAGGCACAGGCACAATCCCCAGCGCCGGGCATCACAGCCGGGCAATGGTTTGACCGGCACCGATCTGGGCACGGCTTGGATATCAACCGATCCGGCAATACGCTGTTTGGCACTTTTTATACTTACAACGCGCAGCAGCGTGCCGAATGGCTGTGGTTGCAGCTCAGTGATATTGCGCCGAGTGCGCAAATGGTCAGCGGCAATTTGACGCGCTTTAATAAGCTTGCTCTGCTTGCGCCCACCACGTCTGTGGCGGGCAGCTTTAGCCTGCAAGTCGTAACGCAATGCAGTGATGGATTAGCGCGACCGGGTGCGAGCTTGCTACTGGCGTTTCGCGCTACGCTTTCGCAGGGTACGCTGGATTGGTGTTTGGAGCCGCTTTTGCCGAGCGCTACAATTGCAAGTTCTGCACTCGACGGGCATTGGTTTCAACCCGCAATGAGTGGCGATTCTGGCTGGGGTTTGGTGACGCATTTTTATCCAGTGGGTACTTCCGAGCAGTTGTTTCATACCTTCTATTATTACGACGATAGCGGCGCGCCGCGCTGGGCGGTCGCGAATGGCGCCAGCACGGGTTTAACGCAAACGGTTGAGTTTTTCAGTTTGACCGGCAGCTGCTTTGGCTGTCCAGCGTTGCAATCTAGCCGCGTATCCGCTGGCAGCGTGCAGCTAAGTTTGCGCAGCGCCGATCCCGCGCATATCGCTAGCAATCCTTTCTCCGCTAATTTGCGGTTTGGTGACTCGCGTTTTGAGCGCAGCGGTGCTTTGACGCTGCTGTCAGCGCCCAGACCAGTGCCGCAAGTGCGCAGCAGTGCGCAGGGCATTGTGCAAGGCAGGTTGCTGGCCGATGGCAGCGAACGCTTCAGCAATATACCGTACGCCGCGCCGCCGCTTGCCAATCTGCGTTGGCGCGCGCCGCAGCCAGTGCCGTTACGCAGTGCCGCACTGCCGGCGACAGAAATCGGCGCGGGTTGTTTGCAGCCCTCAGGATTTGCACTGTTCGCGGGCGTACCCGCTCGTCAAAGCGAAGATTGCTTGCAGCTCAATATTTGGCAGCCAGCTGACTCCCGTTCTAGCAAATTGCCAGTGCTGGTGTGGATCCACGGCGGCGGCTTGACGATTGGCTCGGCGGTCGAGCAAGTGGGTTCGCGCCTAATTTATGATGGCGCGGCATTCGCCAAGCGCGGCGTGGTGCTGGTCAGCATTAACTATCGCTTGGGCGTATTTGGCTATGGCGCGCATCGCAGTTTGCTGGGCGAAGCGCCAGATCAGCCCAGTGCTGGAAATTATGGTCTGCTAGATCAAATCGCCGCGCTGCGATGGGTCAAAGAAAACATCGCGGAATTTGGTGGTGATCCTAATTTAGTCACGATTTTCGGCGAATCTGCTGGCGGCGTCAGCACTTGCGCGTTGATGGCGGCGCCGGCTGCGCGCGGCTTATTTCAGCGCGCGATCTCGCAAAGCGGCAATTGCTTGCGTGCGCCGATTACGCAAGCCGCGCTGCTCGCGCAGGGTGATCGCTTGGCGCTCACTACCCAATGTCAAACACAAAGTGATGTCAAAACATGTCTACGCGCCGTGCCCGCGAGCGCGCTGCTTGCTGCCTCGGGTGCTAGCATCAATTTGGGCGCAACTCCTGGCTCTGGTGAAACATACGGCCTTAATTTGGACGGTTTTGCGCTGATTGAATCGCCCGCGAACGCCATTGCAAGCGGAAGAGCGGCGCAGATTCCTTTTATGCTGGGCGTCAATGACGACGAAAGCACGTCCACCACGCCTGCTAGCAGTTTGCCCAGCACGGTAGAAGGCTATCAAAGTGCGATACGCGCGCAGTTCGCCACGATTGCCGAGCTAGTGCTTGCGCGCTACCCGGCGGCCGCTTACGCCACTCCCGCACAGGCCTATCAAGATTTATTAGATGACGTGCGCTTTACCTGCGCGAATCGAAGAGCTGCAACGGATCACGCTGCGCGCGGCAATCCGGTTTACCACTACGCGCTGACGCAAATCTTGCCCGATGTGCAACTAGCCGCGCTGGAATCCTTTCACGGCGCAGATATTGCCTTTTTATTTGAACGCTCGGGTGCGCTGGCACCCGAATTATTGTTGCGTGAAAAAATGCAGGCCAGCTGGGTGCAGTTTGCTCGTACCGGTGATCCGGGCAGCGCGCTAGGCTATGTTTGGCCACGTTTTGATGCCGTGCGCAATAGTGCCGAGCTGAATTCACAGGCGACAAAAACCATCACCGACTATCGAGGTGAGTATTGTGAGTTTTGGGCAAGGTATGTGGCGCTTTGAATAGCTGCATTCTTCACACTCAATCCCGCCAGCGATCACAATTGCCAGAGTCGAAAGCGCGTTAAAGCCAGTTCGCAGCTTGAATCAACGCTTCCGCCTCCGTTGCCTGTGCTGGCGCGTTCGAACTGCCGGTAGTCGATGCTAAATCGGTGCATAGCTTTTCGCCAATGTGTCTGCCTAATTTCCGGTAGCTTTCAAACTGGGCTTCATCAAAGAACTGATCGCTCGTGCCCTGTTGCGGGAATTGCGGATTTGCACTGGCGTAGTTTTCGACATCTAAGCTGACGCCCGCTAACTTGCATGGTTTGATCAGTATTAAAACGCCCGGTTCGCCCTGTGGGTATCTGATCTCGAAAGCGGCATAAGGTTTGTCAGCATCGGCAAGTTTATTTGGCAGTTTGGCATCGCTGCGAAGCTCTATTTCAATATTCAAATCAATGCGCGCTTTGCGTACCAGGCCGGCTAAATCTTCATACTGATAGCCCGGATCAGCGCCGACATCGCAGGCAATAATCAAGCGAACCTGGCGGCGCAGTAGCTCATACACCGCTAGATTCTCAAAGTGGCCGCCATCGGAAAGATTCACCAAGTGGCCCTTGTCAGATGTGCGCCCGAACATTTCCATGATCAAATGCCAGCCTAATCGTTTGGGCTTTAGATCCGGCTGCTTGCGTTCGTTGGCTAGCCACCATCCTAACCGCACATTAAAAATAGTCAGTAAGAATGTAACGGCAGGCGAGCTGTGATAGCCCATGTTCGGATTGGCAGCCGCGCCGGAAATCGCCACTGCAGCGCCCAATGAAAGGGTGTTCGCGGTTTTTGACACACCAGGATTGCTATCGCCCACGATACACCGATTAAAGCGACCGGGCAAAAATCCGCAAAAAAGTGGCGACAACACATAGTTCGCCGCCTTACGATCTTGCCAGTCGAGATTAGCGTCATCACTTTGTACCAAATTCATAGCGCAATTGATCAGCGGGTAGGGCCGCTGAGCGATAGCGGCCAGGCAAACATCATCTTGCGGATCAAAGTTGGTAATCGGTTCTGCGGCCCGTTGTGGGCGTGCTGCCGCTTGATAAGCGCGCACAATGCGCAGCTGATACAGCTTAGTTTGCCCGAACTCATTGATATCAATCATTGCGCTCAGCAAAAACCAAAAAAACCCCAGTGCGGCTACCAGTAGCAAAATTCGCTCGCCATGTAGCGCGCTTAAAAGCCTAACTAGCCACGCCGCGTAGCCACTAAAACTCCCTGGAACAGCCTCGTTAACGCTCACAATCATGGCTAGTCCGCGCGCGCAGCCGATACTAATAAGTGCCAATAAACCGAAAGCGAACACGTAGGGTAATAGCATAGTTAAATACTCGCGCCAGCGGCTATTTCCAGCTGCCATATCCGAAGTTTTACTGCCGCCGCCCAACACAAGTGCGCCCGCCGTGCTGCCCAGCCAGCCCGCAACAGCCAGCCAATTTTGCTGCAAATTTGCCATCATCCAAGATGACAATAAAATCAGCGCACTAGCAGCGGGCCACAGAAAGACCATAATCATTAAACCGCGACCGCCTATGCGAGCCCAGTATTCGCGAATCACATCCGTTCGCAGGCGCTGTTGAACTTCAATTCCGCGATCAGAAAAAGACATTATCCCCAACTGCAAGCACGCAGCCGCCAAAATGCACAGCATAACTATCGGTGGCCCAAAGATTACGCCGAGCAGAAAAATGCTATCCGCTAAATTACCTGCGGCGGTACACACGCGATTGCCGAAATATACAAGTGCGCTGTTACTAATCCAAAGCAAAACACCGCCCAAAGCGCTACCTAAGAAAGCCCCAAGCAAGGAAATCCCGTAATCCCTAAAGCGCCGCTTAAACAAGTCTTTTTTAGAAAATGCACCCAAAGGCACGCTGAGTATTTCCGCCAGCACATAAAGCGCGACTGTCATTCCAACGTAATACCACCACGCTGGCAGACTGTTGTGAAGCGCCACACTGATCAAACCAAGCGCGCTAAAAATTGCCGCCAAGGCAAAACTGAAACTGCTCGCCTGTACCCAAAAAATTGACTGAGCTTGCTCATCATATTTATCGGCGAGCAAGCGCTGATGTGAAATGCCAAAAGTCAAAAGGCCTAAAAACGCGAAGCTGCCGGAGATCAATCGCCGCTGTGTGTCGTGTACTTCCGTGCTGTACCAATAGGCCGCATCGAGTACCGCATAGGCCGCTAAAATGACTGCGAACAAGAAAAATGCTAGCTGTAATTGGATTAAAAACACGTTGCGAGCCCACGCGCCGAGTGATCCTGCGGTGTCGCCTGAAAGCAGCGATTTGTTAGGATTTAAATAGTTGCTATAGCGCCGGATGTGGCTAATGCTGGGGTTGGCATCTTTTTGCGCATCTGTTTTAGGGATAAGCTCTTCTTGCCAAACGTCTTGACCGCGCTCCTTGCGCAGCCGATGAATAAAGCTGGCTAGAAACCCACCGCCTGACACGCTAGATAAATAGTCAAAATGGCGTAGCAATCCATGTTTTGCCAAGCTTTGCGCCACGCCTAAGCAAAACGTCGCGCTACGAATGCCACCGCCCGACAGCGCAAGCCCAATCAGCGCGCCTTTTTTACCGCCACTCGCCGTTAATTCCGCATCAAAAAGCAGGCGTTGAAAGCAATCAACATCGTCAATCTTTGGGTTTTCGCTCATGGTGTTTCCCCGAAATAGAACTTGCGCTGTAGGAATCATAGAAGTCGCCACAGGCTTCGTCGACCCATGCTTTGGCAGCTGTGTCGCTGTGAACCGTCAATCTTGGATGGCGGGTGAGCAGTGCTGTTTAACTAGGATTCTTCAGGATCACAGCTTAAGAGACGCGGCTTCGGCAATCCTCACACTGTGTTTCAAAAAATATTTTAGAGAACGATCATAAAAAACGGCCCTTTCGGGCCGCTTTAATGTCTTGCAAGTACCGCAAAACTAAAAGCGATATTCGCCCGAGATGGTCATGCGTCTTCCCAAAATATCGTAGAAGCTAATACCAGTGGTGCCAAACGGTGGCTCTTTGTCGCCAACATTGGTCATCGCAAAACGCAATGAGGCATTTTCGTTGACGTTGTACATCACGCCTAAATCATAGGTTGTGTGACTTTCAAGCTTCAGGATGTCGCGCGTTTCTGCGTTAAAGATGCGATCAAAAACTTGCGCGCTTTGATAATTTGCCTGCACGGTTACGCCAATCGGGCCTTTAAAGACGCCGGTTTTGAACTGATACTGGCGCGGAGGATTGCCAAGCTCGCCATCTTGAAAATCGGGTACGCCTTGGTTCAATAGCTGTTTAAGCTCGCGCATATTGAACGCGTTAACGTCAAAATCGAAGCGATAGCCAGATTCAATCTCAAAATCGTAGCCAATTTGCGCTGTGACACCTCTAAAGTCAAATGACGAGGCATTAAAGAAGCCGGTTCGCACTGCTGGCGTTTGTGTGCCGTCTGCATTGACCGTGTTTAGGATTTGCCCGTTCGCGGTTCGATTTAGGCGAGAACAAAATGCGTTGCCGTTGCGAGGATTACTGCGATCAAAATTCGGATCGTCATAGCAAAGATTGGTTAGCTGAGTTGCGGTCAAAGACGATATTGCGTCTTCAATATTGATCTCGATGTAGTCCATCGACATGCTAAAGCCTCTGAAAAAATCAGGCTCCCAGACAAATCCAAACGTGCCTGAAAACGCATCTTCATTGCGCAGAGTTGGGTCACCGCTGGTTACGCCTTGTTGGGTGGCCGTTACGATTGTCGAAGTGAAATTCGTCAACGGCTGGGTTGGCGTCGCAAGGCCCAGCGCTCTGAATGCGGCTTGACAGTTTTCAAAGCGCGGCGTGCCAGGGCCAGCGGGGCGACCTGGGGCAGAGGGTTGCCCTATAAAGCGGCCATCACATGGGTCGTTTGCAGCAAAAAACGCGGTCGACAGCGGTGTGAATAATTCAGCCAATGCCGGTGCGCGCAATGATCGCGTGCGATTTCCGCGCAAACGCAGATCAGGTAAGACGCTCCATTGAAGGCCGTAGGTATAGCTATCGAACGTGCCGTTAGTTGAATTATCGATGTGGCGTCCTTTTAGTTCGACATCTAGTGCGTACAAACCTGGAATTTCACTGTCTGGCGAAACCAGCGGGATCAGCAGTTCTGCAAACACCTCATTGGTGTCGTATTTACCCGTAAGCCCGCCGATTGGAACCGCCCGACCTAAGCCTGCACGCTGAAACGCATCAGGATTAAACTCGCCCTCTTCTTCGCGATATTCATAACCTAACGCGAACTGGATATTGCCTGCGTAGTAGTCAAACAGTGTTCCAGTAAGGTTGGTATTGAAAATCGTTTGTTCTATGAGCGAGTTGGCTTTGGTAATGCCGGTAACGTAGTCACGCGCGGCAGCCGTTGCACGGCCTTCGCCGAAAATATCAAGAGGTGTACAGGCTGCATCTACGCGCGGCGTGACGCCACCTACGATAACGCCAATCGTACCGGTAGGGTTGCAAACAATTTGACCAGCCGCATTACGAGTAACGTTAATCGCATTGATAAAGTTTTGTTGATTCAGCACGTTGGCAAAGTTATCCGACTCGCTTCGGCCGTAATTGATCGAGGTGTCCCAGGCCATTGCGCGATCTGCGAAATCGAACTCGTAAGTTGCGCCAATAACCCCCCGCACTAAGTCCGTTTCAGTTCGCGCACTGTTTTTAACCAAATCGCGTGAAGCCCTTGAAACACGAAAACTCGTTACGCCGAGCGATGCTAATCGTGCTTGCGAAGCCGCATTTAAGCGTGGATCGTTGGCCTGGAAGGTCAACGGTGCGCTAAGCCCACCAAATAGCGTTGCATTAAAAATCGGTTGGTCGTTTATTTCAGTGCCTTTAGAACCGAAGTAAAGCGCTTCGTAATAACCGGTTAACTGATCGCTAAAATCGAAGTGGCCGCTTGAGAAAAGGTTTGCGCGCTCAATGTCGCTGGTGATCTGCCCGAACTCGACCAAATAGAGTCCATCTCCACCGGATGCGTCCGTTGCGCCAAAAGAAATGCCAGGGTTGTAGGGCACAATGTTGCCTGCGGCATCAAATTGCAGATAGGTTCTGGAATCTGCACCAAAACCACGCAAGGTGCCTGCTGCATCAAGTGTGGTTGCGCCGGTGGCAGGGAACAATAAACCACCTGGCGTAAGCTGTTGAATACGCCGGTTCAAAATTAATACTGAGTTCGGAATGCCATCCGCAGCGCCGGTGTTGAACGGAATGTTCGGATTGAATCGGCCGTCATTGGCTGGCGTCCGCCCGGGTTGCAAAGCTAAACCCGTCGCAAGTGGATTGGGGCTAAACAGTATGGCGCGCCGGAACAGCTCTCGGTCAACTTGATTGACGCCTTGGATCGTATCGACCGAAGCAGCCAGCGTTATATTGCCGCGGCCATCCGCGAAGTTCTTGCCCCATATAGCGTTGCCGTTGAATCGTTCATTATCTCCGCGAGAACTCAAGCCATAGGTCGCGCCGACTTCAGCGCCTTCGTAGTCACGCCGCAGCGTAATATTTACGGTGCCGGCAATCGCATCCGAGCCATAAACTGGTGCGCCACCTACCGTTAAGTTGTCAACCCGTTCGATAAGTTGTGTCGGTATGGCGTTTAAATCGACCTGTGCACCGGGGTTTGAGCCTATGGGGCCGAAAATGGTAATTGGGTTTGACGATACAAAGCGCCTACCGTTCACGGTTGTCAGCGTGCGATTTGTGCCCAAACCAAAGCGATTAACAAAGTTAACCGTTGCGCCAAAACCAGCTTGGCCACCTTCTGGCGTAGTGCCTGCGCTAAATCCGGGCAATTCGTTAAGTGAATCAGCCACATTGGTAATGCCGCGTTGATTAATGTCCTCTCGGCTCACACTTGTCGCTGGTTCAAGCGTGTCGAAACCCGCACGTCGAATACGCGAACCGGTAACAGTGACGGCATCTAGCTCTTGCGCTTTATCAACCTCAGCGTCGGTAGTTTCGGTTTCGGCGTCTTGCGAATATGCAATCTGGCTTATCGCAAGTCCAAGTGCCAAAGGCAGTAGGCCAAGGCGAATGGACACAGGTTTATTCTTCATAGGATTCCCCAAAAAACGCGCAACCGCGCAAGAAATTTCGATGTGTATCGGCTAACTTTAGGTAACCGCGTAACGAAATACTAACAGCTTCTTTCGCCATCATGCTGTGATATTTCAATGGATGTCGCGTGTTCGAAAGTTTTCGTACTTTCAGCCACACTCCGACCTTGCAGCAATCCAAGCCGTAACCACCGCACTGGCATACGGCAGCGCCTGTGCGCTCAAAATCGCCAGCCACAGCTGCACTTCTGGCGCGCCAGAATCCAGCAGCGTGCATATCCAAACAAATGCAGCGATCAGCCAAACCAGCAGCGCGGTTTCTTCCTGTACGGCGGTAAATGGGTTGGGTTTGCGGCGCAGTCGCCGGCTTTTTGCGGTGCGCTCGAACGGGTGCGTGTTGCTGGTTAGGCCTTTTAATATGCCGCGCGCAATGGCATGGCTGAGCGCCATTGAAGCGAGTGATGCGCTCAGGCAATCACGCCAGCTGCAATCGACCCGTGCGCGGTACAGCGTGATGCCGAACACTGCTTTGAGGATGCAAAAGCCCAGCACCGGCAGCAAAAATAGCGTTAGCGGCATGGCGAATAGCTCGCGGTTTATCAGCATTCCGAAGCTCCAGGCCAGCGCCATCAGCGTAAAAACCAAATGCAGTGCGTCGGCAAACCAGCCAAACCAGCCGGTGAGGAAGTGATAGCGCTGGCCGGTGCTAAGCTTTTCGCCGCTCGCTTTATCCAAGCCGAGCAGGGTTTTACCGTGTGCTTTTAGAATTTGCATAGCGCCAAAAGCCCAGCGAAAGCGCTGGCTTTTATACGCAGTAAAATCTGCTGGCGTTAGGCCTTGACCCATGACTACGTCAACGTAGTTAGCTTCATAGCCTTTCGCCATCAGCTTTAGGCCCAGCTCGGCATCTTCGCAAATACACCACTGTGCCCAGCCACCAACCTCAGTCAATGCGCTGACGCGAACCATGGTCATGGTGCCGTGCATGATCATTGCGTTGCGCTCGTTGCGGTGGTGCATGCCGATCCGGAAAAAGCCGTCATATTCAAAATTACACATGCGCCGAAACGCGTTATTTTCATAATTTCGGTGCGCTTGCGGGCATTGCACGATGGCTACTTTTGCATCGTCAAAATAGCCAACTAGGGCGATCAACCAATCAGCGCACACCGCGTAATCACTGTCGACCACCGCAATAATCTCGGCGTCTTTACAGGTGTTTTCCAGCGCAAAGTTCAGCGCGCCCGCTTTATAACCTGGCCAGGGCCGCAAATGGAAAAACCGAAAGCGCGGCCCGAGTTTTTCACAATGCGCCTGTACCGGCTGCCAGATTTCATCTTTTTCGGTGTTGTTATCTAGCACCAATACTTCGAAATTCTTGTAATCCAAAGCGGCCAGGGAATTTAGCGTCAAGATCACCATATCGGGTGGTTCGTTATGGCAGGGAAGGTGGATTGACACTTTCGGCTGTGCTGCACCTTTTGTCAGCGGCTTTAACTCAAATCGTCGAATCCAATATTTTTGCGCAACGGCTTCAGTGAACTCGAAACCGGCAAACCAAATGGTGGCAATAATCGCCAGCTGTGCCGGTAGCAATAGTAAAAACATGCTCCAGTCTAGCCAGCCTAGGTAAAACTGCGCCGGCACGCCGACCAACCAAACCCCGAGCGCGCAGCCCGCTTGTAACAAGCTAGCAAAGAAAAACCGTCCCCAAAACTTAAAGCGCCCAAAAACGCGCGCAAAAAGCATGATCGGAATAAACGCCAACAACGCGGCAAGCAGTGCTTTGAGCTGCCAGTTTTGATCGCCCTGCACCGGCCCGCTCAGCGCCCATTTGGGCTGGCGATTGGAATCGAACATGCCCCAATACGCGCCGACTCTACCTTCGCGCATTTTCCAGGGCTGGTCGATGGCTTCCATCAAGTAAAACTCAACGCCGAGCGCGTTCGCATGATTGGCGAATTCCCGCACGAAGCGTGCTTGCGTTTGCAGGCTCGGCAGCGCGTCTTGAAAGCGCTCACCGGCGCTTGGCCAGCCAACTTCGCCGACCACGACTTCTTTGTTCGGGAAGGCCGCTTGCACTGCGCTCAAGCGTTCCTGTGCTCGCTTCAGCGCAAATTCTTGGCTAACGCCTTCCCAGTAGGGCAGCAGATGCACGGCAATGTAGTCGACCTGCGCGCCATATTCTGGATGTGCGAGCCAAAAATCCCAGTTTTCTGCAGTGGATACCGGAATATCAAGTCGCGCGCGTGCCTCATTTAAGTACACCGCGAGCTCGGCCATACTCAAGTCACCGCGCAAGATCGCTTCATTGCCTACAATCGCGCGGTTGATGTTCGACTGACCTGTAGCCGCCTTGATGAGGGCTTCGAGCTCTCGCCGATTGTTTTCCGGTCGATTATCAATCCACGCGCCCGCGTTGACTTGTAAACCAAACTCGCCAGCAATTGCGGGCACCTCGGGTATCTCCGCGCTGGTATAGGTGCGAATGGCGCGGGTGTGTGGGGCCAGCATGGCTAAGTCTTCGCGAATTTGCGCAAGGCTTGGAAATTGCCCAGTCAATGGGCTTTGATCACGCCGAAACGGCGCGTAGGCCATGCCCGATAGCTTGCCACCCACTACGCTGGGCAGCTGGCTAGGTTGATGCGTAGTGGCCCAAAACGCAAAATTCAGGCCGCAAACCAATAGTGAAAGTGCAATAGCTTTCCACCACGGCGCTGGGGCGCGCTGAGGGTTTGCTGGTGATTCGTTGATAGAAACGGTTTTCATGACGAGCGGCAGTGTGTCAGTCGCGTGATGACTCGCAGCTGGAAATGCATTAGCGCGCTGAATTTGTTGCAATCTTTGATCTCGTTATCCACGCAGAAAGCAAAAACCCGCCAATCGGCGGGTTTTTGGCAAGGCGAGTTTAGCTCGTCCAGTTTTAGAAGCTATAGACCAAATTGGTGGTAAACAAGCGATCGGTCACGCCATTGAAGTTTTTAACGGTGTTACGTCGAAGTTGAAATCCGGTTTTTACCGCAAATGCATCGGACATTTTCACTGCAACGCCTAAATCATTTTGGTAGTACTTGCTGTCGGAACCTGCTTCGACCAAAAACGTATTAAAAAGCGCGGTTGATTCGGTCAGCTTGGTGTTGAAATCTATCTTGCCACGGAATACCGCTTCGCCGTCACTGTCGCCAGTTGTGATCAATGTGGCTTGTCGATAGCCTAAACCCGCTTCAAAAAGTAGCGTCGTATCTTCGGTTTTAATCGGGTAGATGCCGTAACCAAGCGCTGCAACGGTTTGCTTTTCAAAAATCGAAAAATCATCATTCTCATGACGCAATGACCCAAAAATATAAGACGTATCAGACAGCTTGTAACCGGAAGTCCAGGCAACGTCGTATCGATTGGCGGACTTGACAGTTCGTTCTACAGGGGCAGCCGTCGGTCTAGCTAGATCAACTACAAAGGCCTTAGATGATGCACGAAGTAAACCGAGCCCAAACTCGTGTTTCCAAGCATCGCTCTCATTCACTAGGCCTAGTTTGCCGTTGATGTTGGTAGTTTCTGTGCTGCCACCTGTAATCGCCAAGCCAAATTCGCCAGCGCCTTTCCACTGGGCAAACGCGCTGGAAGTAAGCGCTGACAAAAGCGCAATCGCGAGAATCTTTTTCATGAGTTTTTCCTGTCTACGAGTTGGGTGTGTGGGTATTCGTACTGATCGGCCGAAGCCGAGCGCCAATAATTGGCGGTTTTGGCTGAATTTCTGGTGAAACAAGCCGCTAATAATGTCAATAAACTAGACGTACGATTTTGTGTTCAGGCTCGTCTATATCGATACGCGCGGCGCAGCGCACCAAGGTAGAATCAGCGCCCCCAAGATATGAAGAACACGAACTCCATGAGCAATGCACGCGTCGTTTACATTCCTGGCCAGCGCTATCACTCCAACGCTGAGCCCGAACTGGGTTTAGGCACGGTGATGCGGGTTGAAATTCGCGCGGTGCAAGTCGTGTTTACCCTTTCTGGCGTTATTCGCATGTACGCACAGGCCAATGCGCCGCTCGCAAGAGCAGAGTTTAAAATTGGCGACATCGTGTTGCGCAAAGGCGCCAAGCTGGAGCTAACCAGCATGTTTGAAAAGGATGGCTTGATGATCTATCAAGCGGGTGACGTGGAATTTTCCGAGGGTGAACTAGACGATCAGCAGGCCGCTGGCGAAGCCGCCGAGCGCCTCATGGCCGGCAAGCTGGACACCAATTTGCGCTTTGCACTGCGCCTTGAAGCACTTGAGCGGCGCGCCAAGCTGCGCCGATCCCCGGCGAACGGGATTTATTCGGCGAAGGTTTCCTTGCTCAAACACCAGCTGCAAGTGGTCGATCAAGCGCTCAAGCAAGCCGAGCCGAGGGTATTGCTGGCCGATGAAGTCGGCTTGGGCAAAACGATTGAAGCGGGTTTAATGCTGTCACGCCTGTTGGCTAGCGGGCGTGTGACGCGCGCGCTGATCATTGTGCCGGAAGCGCTGGTGTATCAGTGGTACGTCGAGCTGCTGCGGCGTTTCAACTTAAGCCCAGCCATCTTTGATGAAGAGCGGGTTGAGTCGATTGAACTCACCGGTGAAGGTCGAAACCCGTTTCAGGACGATCAGCTGATCTTGACCGACTTGGATTTTTTGGCGAAATCACCTAAACGCGCCAAGCAAATCAGCGATGCCGGCTGGGACATGCTGGTCGTTGATGAAGCGCACCATTTAATCTGGACGCCAGAATCCGTTAGCCCGGAATATCAGCTAGTCGAAACGCTGGCGCTAAAAACCCCAAGCGTGGTGCTGCTGACTGCGACGCCCGAACAGCTGGGTTTGGCCGGGCATTTTGCCAGGCTGCGGCTGCTAGATCCAGCGCGCTACAGTGATCTACCCAGCTTTGAAACGGAAGTTCACGGCTTCAAACACATCTCGGATTTGGCCGACAGCTTGCTGGACGCGGATAAAAAGCTATCAGAGAAAACCCAGGCAAAATTGCAAACCGTGCTGGCAGACGAGCCCACCTTATTGCCGAAAATTTCCGCCAGCCCTGAGCCAAAAGTACGCACGGAGCTTCTGGATGCGCTGATTGATCGGCACGGCACCGGCCGGGTCATGATGCGCAATCGGCGCTTGAGCGTCGGTGGCTTTCCAGCGCGTGTACTGCATGCGGCCTTGTTGGATAGCCCGCATGATGAGGCGCTGCGTGAGCGCTTATTGCTCGAATTCAAACGCGATATTGGTGAGCTGCCATTGCCGAGCGCGAACAAGGACGCCGCCTTAGCTGCCGAAAACGATCCGGATATTTTGGCGCTCACGCACGACCCACGTTTTGCTTGGCTGCTACAAACCATCGAAACACTCGGCAGCGCCAAGATCGTGCTGATTTGCCGTCACGCGTATAAAGTCGCGCAGCTTGAAGCCGCGCTCAGATTGCGCAGCGGCATTAAAGTGGCGCGCTTTACCGAAGCGCTGACGCTGGCGCAGCGCGATCGCAACGCCGCGTATTTTCAAGATCCAGACGGCGCGCGCATGCTGCTGTGTTCGGAAATTGGCTCGGAAGGCCGCAACTTTCAGTTCGCGCATCATTTAGTGCTGTGGGATGTATCGCTCGATCCAGATTTGTTGGAGCAGCGCATTGGACGGCTGGATCGTATCGGGCAATCTGAAGATATCAAAATCCACACGGTGGCGCTGAACGACACCGCGCAAGCGCTGCTGCTGCGCTGGCACACGGAAGCTATCGGCGGCTTTTCCAGCAGCCCGGCAGACGGGCGCGAGCTGCTGCGTCGATTTGGCCCAAAGCTGTGCAAGCTGGCGCAGGATTTGGCGAATTCAGTCAATGGCAGCCATGTTGAAGCGGATGCGCTAATCAGCGAGACGAAAGCGCTGCACAAACAATTTGCTGATCGCATTCACGATGGCCGTGATCGTTTGCTAGAACTCGCAGCGCAGCGCGGCGCCGGCGGTTTGGCGCTGCAACATTTGATGGCGCAGGACGATAGCGATGAAAGCGCGGATGATTTTTGCCTGCGCTTGATGGAGCATTTCGGCGTCGATATTGAAGAGCTGCGTCCGCGCGTGTGGAAGCTTGATCCGGAAATGATCAGCAATCCTGATTTTAGCGGCTTGGGTACTGAGCCTATGACCATCAGCTTTGATCGCACCTTTGCGCTAGAACGCGACGACGTGCCGCTGCTGCGCCTCGAACATCCACTCGTGCAAAACGCGCTCGAGATGCTGCTGGCGTCGGAAGAGGGCAACTCAGCCTGCATCGTCGATTCCGAACTGCCGCCACAAATTGCGCTACTCGAGTGCATATTCGTGTTGGAATGCGTGGCAGATCGAAAGCTCGATGCGGATCGATTTTTGCCGCCGCAGCCTCTGCGCGTCGTAATTGACACCAAGCTACAGCCGCGCGATTGGCGTGCCAGTGATCGCGCCCTAAAAAAGGCCGACGAACAGATTTTGAACTTGCAACCGCAGCGAAAAATGCTGCAAACGCTGGTGCAAGAAATGCTTAAAGCCGCAACTGCAATTGCTGAGGTGCAAGCGGGCACATTGTCGGCCGCCGCGCACGTCAATGCGCAGCAAGAATATCGTGAAGAAATCGCACGTTTAGTCGCGCTCAAGCGGGTTAATCCGTCAGTACGCGAGCAAGAAATTCTAGTGCTGCGCACCCAGCTGGCCGGTTTGGACGCTGCGCTGCCAAGCGCGCGCTTGCGCCTTGATGCGCTGCGGCTTGCGGTAAATCCGACCTTTTTCAAGCTGCGTTGAGAAAATTGGTCCATTTATCGGCTAAATCATGAATTTAAGCTTCATAAATTTGCGAAGTCCGTCAAGCTTTGGCAAAGTCTGCGGCTGTGTCATAAACGTGTAACTTGCTAACATTTTGCCATGCCTGATTTACTGATCCGCTCAATCGACGAAGCGCTAACGGAACGTATTAAACGTTTCACGCGTGATAGTGGGCAGCCGTTAAATTCTTGCATGTTGGAGCTGCTAAAACTCGGTTTGGACGCTCACGCGGCAGCGCACGGCGCGCCGTCTGAACCCAGCTTTGTTAATTCCGTGATGCGGGAAACGCGGATTTTGGGCGGCACCTGGAATAACGATGAATCAGGTGCGTTTCGCGATGCGCTTAATGCGATTGAGAAGATTCCGACCGGTAGCCCGATTTAATTACAAGCGCGAAGCGAGTCTACGTTTGCTACTAAAGCGCCAGTAATTCTTTGCCGTCATTCCCGCGCAGGCGGAAATCCAGGCTCGCCTTTGCGGGGATGACGAGGTTTGATTGCCTTCAAAGCTAGGCACCTTACCGTCATTCCCGCGCAGGCGGAAATCCAGGCTCGCCGAACTTTCAGCCTAATGAAAGGGGTAAAAAGTGCTGATTTCGTTGAGATAGGAATCGGCGCGAGTATATGACACCTGTTCCCTGGATCCCCGCCTGCGCGGGGATGACGAGGTATGTTCACGCGAGTGGCAAAAATTCATCTCAGGGCACCGGAAGTTTGCGTGGTCTAATTGCACGTTTTAGGTGCATCTAACGCAAGCTCAACCGCCAAGCCAAAGCCAATCGCATCAAAGGCATCTTCCCAGCTTTCTACGCTGGTGCCACCCGGTTCAATCGGGCAGCTGCTGGTGGCTACATAGCGGCCGTCAGCTTGCACCAAAAACAGCTTCATTTTGATCGGTTTATCGGTGACATTGCGAAATTCCAGCGTGGTCAGCGTGTCATCTAAGCGCTTCAATACCAGCTCGACGTGTGGCACCACCGGCGCGCGCGCGTCAGAAACAATACCTTTATTGATCGCCAGATGGTGGTGCATATCAGCTTTCAACGGCAGCACGGTTAGTGGCTCGACTTTTTTACCGTGGTTGCCGCCAAAGCCGAGTACTGATCCACTGATGAGTATCGTTACAAATACAAATGCCTTGGTTTTTGTTATTAGCGTCATTGCATCTCAAACCTGTAGCGGAAAAGCCAGTATTCACAGCTTAGCGGATAGCCCTATTAGACTCCAGCGCAGCTAAGCGGCGCCGTTGAGGGCAGCTGCGCTCACTGTCTAACTCTGCGCCGCCAGCATCCAACCCGTTAGCGACAGCCGAGTTCGAATGGCCGGCAGCACCTCGTGCGGGAATTGTTCGCTGCGAAACGCCACCATGGTGCCAAGTTGGGGCAAAACGCGAATTTGCCGCTGCTCGTCGGCATCGTAAAGCACAAGCTCACCACCTTCGTTTTGTAGCCAATCCGCATTAAGATAGAAAACTAACGAGATAACTCTACAGCTGGCGGGTTCGGTTTTACCGCGTGACGCTTGAGAAGTCGCAAATCGGTCTAAATGGCGTTTGTAAAATGCACCGATCGGGTAGTGCGCATAGTGCAGCTGGGTTTGCTGGATGCCGGTGAACAAGGCCGCGTTGAAAGCAAGCTGCAATGCTTTTATTGCCAACATGGCAGCGGACTCAGCTTTGTTGCTCGGTGCATCAGAAAGCCAAGCGGTCGAATCGCCGCGCCATTCCGGCGCGCTGATGGCTTGCTCGCTCACTTTTGCAGGCTGCAATGCGCGTGTGGCATTTTGCGCGGTGTGCAATTTTAGCAATTCGGCGCGCAAGCCGTTGTTTGTGTCCGCAGATAAAATCGATTCGCCGACGTAAATTCCCGTCGCCGCAATCGCATCGATTATTTTTTCGTGCAATAGGTGATTGATCTTGGGCAAGCTGGGAAGCTAACACACAATGACGTGGTGGGCTGTGCAGCGCAAATGCAGCCATTAGCGGCTCAGTAGATTTTGCAGTAGCCTGTCTATTATCAAACTAGTCCTTTGCGAAGAGTTCAACAGCCAGAAACGGAGTGAATTTGGTCAAACGTGCCCTTAAAGTTGTCCGACTTCCAACAAGGTTAAAAATCACATGACCCGTACGCACGAACCCGCAATTTTGTACTTTGGTACGCCGGTGGCGATCCTTAGCACCTGCAATGCCAATGGCAGTATCAATTTGGCACCGATGTCCTCGATATTCTGGCTCGGCTGGCGCGCGGTTTTGGGTTTGGGTGCGCTTTCTCAAACGGCGCGTAATTTGCTCGAGCGCCCGGAAGTAGTAATCAACTTGCCCTCTGCCTGCATGGCCGATCAGGTTGATCGATTGGCGCTGACGACCGGCTGCGACCCGGTACCTGCGGCAAAAGCGCAGCGGGGCTATTTTCATATTCGCGATAAGTTTGAGCGCGCCGGATTAACACCCGCGCAAAGTGAAGTTGTAAGGCCGTCGCGCGTGGCACAAGCACCCGTGCAGCTGGAAGCGGTGATTGAGGCCGTGCATCCAATCGCGGTGGACGATGCACAACTCAAGGGGCGAATTTTGTCATTTGAGGCTCGAATTGTTCGGGTACATTTGCACGACGCCATTCTCATGGAGCGTGAGATTAATCGGGTCGATCCGGATAAGTGGCGGCCGCTCATTATGAGCTTCCAAAAATTCTACGGGCTAGGCGCGCAGGTGCGGCCATCGACGTTGGCCGGCATTCCTGAAGCGCTGTATCGCAGCCCCGATGTGGATCGTGCACGCGCGTCAAATACCGCTGCGCCCAGATGAGCATGCCGACGGAAAAAGTCATGCGCACCGCGATTGCCGCGCGTGATTCGGGCTTTGATGGCCGGTTTATCTATGCAGTGATAACCACCGGCGTGTTTTGCCGACCATCCTGCGCGGCGCGTGCACCTAGGTCTGAGAACCTGCGCTTTTTTCAAGGCTCTGCGGAAGCAATTGCAGCAGGATTTCGAGCGTGCAAACGCTGCCGGCCGTTGCAGCCGTCGGCAGCTGCGGCCATAGCCGACATTGCCGCGTACATCACCGCAAATTTCGATGCAGCGCTGCCGTTGGACTTGCTGGCCACGCGCGCCGGGCTCTCCAGCGGGCGCTTACAAAAAGCATTTAAAGCAGCGCTCGGAGTAACGCCGAAAGCCTACCAGGTCGCGCGCCGAGTCGAGTGCATGAAAGCTTCCTTGCAAAGCGGCGGTGCCGTGACTACTGCGATTCTTGACGCAGGCTATGGCTCAAGCAGCCGCGCTTACAGCAAAGCGCACAGTCTAGGCATGACACCCAAAACCTATCGCGCTGGCGGCGCCGGTGAAACGATAGCCTACGCCTGCCGAAATACCAGCCTGGGAGCGCTGCTGATGGGGGCCACTGATATTGGCGTTTGTTTTGCGCATTTTGGCGATAGCGAAACTGCGCTGCTTGCTCAGTTAACCAATGAGTTTCCAAATGCACAATTGGTGCGCTCAAGTGCTTTGCGATCACCCGAGCTTGATGCCTGGATTGCCGCGCTTGACGCGCACATCAGTCATGGCAAATCGCGCCCAGACCTTCCGCTAGATTTGCGCGGCACGGCATTTCAAATTAGGGTTTGGCGTTTTTTGTTGAGCGTGCAAACCGACGTAGTGCTGAGTTACGGCGAATTGGCAGCGCAAATCAACGCCCCCAAAGCCGTGCGCGCTGCGGCTTCCGCCTGCGCTGCCAATAAAATTGCCGTGCTTGTGCCATGCCATTTGGTGCTGCGTGGTAATGGAGGCTTGGGCGGCTACCGCTGGGGCTTAGCGCGCAAGCGATCGCTTTTGGCGAGTGTGGGAGCCGACAAAGTTAAATCGGACGTATCCATCCGCCCAAACCCACCTAGAAACCCAACAGTCGGGTATGTTAGGCGGTTTTCCGGCTATCGACCCAGTTTTGCGGCAGCAGAATCGGACTAGCTGTTAGCCACATCCCAATAAAAACCCCGCTTGCGCGGGGTTTTTATTGCTAGTTGCGCGATGTACTGCGCCGAGCGAGGCAAGCGACTAGTAATCGCCCATACCGCCCATACCACCCATTCCACCGCCGTGGTCATGACCACCGTGGCCGCCTTTTTCTTCACGCTTAGGTGACTCGGCCACCATGCACTCGGTGGTGATCATCAAGCCGGCAATCGAGGCTGCATTCTGCAGTGCTGATCGCGTGACTTTGGTTGGGTCTAAAATACCCATGTCGACCATATCGCCGTATTCACCGGTTGCGGCGTTGTAGCCGTAGTTGCCGGTGCCGTCTTTGACCTTGTTCAACACGACTGAGCTGTCATCGCCAGCATTCGCGACGATTTCGCGCAAAGGTGCTTCCATAGCGCGGCGCGCCATTTCGATACCGTGCTGCTGATCTTCGTTAATGCCTTTGAGCGTTGCCACCGCTGCGATTGCGCGCACCAGTGCTACACCGCCGCCTGGAACCACGCCTTCTTCGACTGCGGCGCGGGTTGCGTGCAGCGCATCTTCCACTCTTGCTTTCTTTTCTTTCATTTCAACTTCGGTGGCTGCGCCCACTTTGATAACGGCAACGCCGCCGGCTAGTTTAGCAACGCGCTCTTGCAGCTTTTCGCGATCATAATCGCTGCTGGTTTCTTCAATTTGACGCTTGATTTGGTCAATACGGCTCTTGATCGTGTCGTTTTTGCCTGCACCGTCAATAATGATGGTGTTTTCTTTCTCGACCACAATGCGCTTCGCCGTGCCCAAATCTTTCAGCGTGGTTTTCTCAAGCGACAGGCCCACTTCTTCCGAAATTACCTGGCCGCCGGTCAAAATAGCCATATCTTCCAGCATCGCTTTACGGCGATCACCAAAACCAGGTGCCTTGACAGCGCAAACCTTCACGATGCCGCGAATGGTGTTGACGACCAGCGTAGCAAGCGCTTCGCCTTCAACTTCTTCCGCAACAATCAATAGCGGCTTGCCGGCTTTTGCGACGGCTTCTAATACCGGCAGCAATTCGCGAACGTTGCTGATTTTCTTGTCATACAGCAGGATAAACGGGGTTTCCATTTCCACTTTCATGGTTTGCTGGTTATTGACGAAGTACGGGCTCAAATAGCCGCGATCAAACTGCATACCTTCAACGGTATCCAGCTCATTCTTCAAGCCGGAACCTTCTTCAACGGTAATCACGCCTTCTTTGCCGACTTTCTTCATCGCTTCCGCAATAATGTCGCCAATTTCAACGTCGCCATTCGCCGAGATCGTACCGACCTGAGCAATCGCTTTGTCGTCTTTGCAAGGCTTAGAGCTATCTTTCAAGCTAGCAACCGCCGCTTCAACCGCTTTATCAATACCGCGCTTGAGATCCATAGGATTCATGCCCGCAGCAACCGCTTTCATGCCTTCTTTAATCAGCGCCTGCGCCAAAACGGTAGCGGTTGTAGTGCCGTCACCAGCGATGTCGGACGTTTTAGACGCCACTTCCTTCACCATCTGCGCGCCCATATTTTCGAACTTGTCGGCCAATTCAATTTCTTTAGCGACCGACACGCCGTCCTTGGTAATCGTTGGCGAGCCAAAGCTCTTTTCCAACACCACATTGCGGCCTTTCGGGCCGAGCGTTACCTTCACTGCATTCGCGAGCACATTCACACCACGCAACATGCGCGCGCGTGCATCTTCACCAAATCGTACGTCTTTTGCTGCCATGAGATTTATTCCTTAAAGTTGTAGATCAAATTTTGTGTAGAAGTTTTTTGAAGTGGTCGGCTTGATCAAGCGATTTCGTTCAGAGCAAGGCGCAACCAGTAGCAAGGAGAAATTGGCTGTAGCCAATGACGAACGCAGCGCTCTGCGCAGCAACGCCGCTATGGACGCAATCGCGAAGTATCAAGACTCGATGATGGCAATCAAGTCTTCTTCGCGCATCACCAGTAGTTCCTGCCCATCAACCTTCACTTCCGTACCCGAATACTTACCAAACATAACCTTGTCACCAGCCTTCACAGCCAGCGCACGAACGTTACCGTTCTCCAGAATCTTGCCTGCACCCACGGCCAGAATTTCGCCCTTGATCGGCTTTTCAGTCGCCGAATCAGGGATAACAATGCCGCCAGCGGACATTTTCTCTTCTTCCATACGTTTAACAATCACGCGGTCGTGCAACGGACGCAATTTCATGAGTTCACCTTTGAGTATTGAATTGATTGGACTTTTTATGTCCTGGCATAGCGCTAACAGCCGTTGAGCGCTACTTTTTTGCCAGACTTCCGTGAGTTGGGGTGGTCACGGAAGCTTTTCAAGGGTGAAGATGCAGAAAATTGTTAAGTGGTTAGTTGGGCTTGCAGGCGCCGATCAGGGCTTTGCGAGTGAAGTCGACTGAGTCGTTGTCTAGCTGGGCGGCTAATTTGCAGTCTTTTGTTATTAGGGCGGAGCTTATGGCTAGTTGGCGGAGGAAAATTGCTGCTCGTGGAGAAACTTCTTTGACAACAACTATCTCAAGAGATTTCGAATTAACTAGTTGGTAGCTACGTTTTGAGTAGTTTGCTAGATATTCTAAGACTAGTCTAAAATCAGGTAAGAGGCCGTCGCAAACGGAACCTTTCTCGAATAAAGCTTCTAGTGCCGGATAAGAAATTGGCGACATGACAAGTGGAATAATTCTATCTAACGAATGAAATAGTCTTGACTGAACTCTTAAATCGCAACTACTGATTCGAGACATGACCGTCGCTGCCTTGCCAAATTCAGGGTGAAGCTCGTAGTCACCGTCGTTAGACGTTGCATTAGCTACTAGCGCTTCAGCCTTTCTGCGCTCTCGCAAACCGACAATTGCATAACCTTGCTTGGCGTGATCCTGAGCGTTATCAATTCCATCTACGCCAGAGCTTTTAAGTCCAATCCGTTGAATATCTCCATCTGAGAGCGCGCTGAAAAAAACGGGGGCTTTACGCTCAAACCGTGCTGCTGGTGCATTAACAAACAGATAAGGATAGAAATCTGAATTAGCCGGAACACCTATTGCTTTCGCAACGGGAATAAATTCGCTCTCTGTACCCACCATACGCACTAAAAAGTCTGAAGGCGAAAGAATGCCAATACGCTTAAGAGATGCTGCGATTTCAGGAGATGAAAATACAGCTTCGTTGAAAATAAATTTTCCATCAGGTCGAGCAATTATTATCCAGTCATTCTGGCCAATATCAAAAACTCTGAAGTTTGGGAAGTGCTCATTGAGCGCCAAAATAGCTGACGCAACAATCTTATCGTTTGTTTCATACACTTGGAGCCACTGAACGAAGACGCCATCCGGTTTTAATTTCTTTTTAACTGTGCCGTAAAATTCTTTAGAAAATAAATTTGAAACGCCTCCGACCCAGGGGTTTGAGGGCTCCGAAACAATAACATCCCACTGCCGCTTATCTAACTTCATAAAGCTTTTGGCGTCGTTAATTACGACTTTACTCCGCGGGTCTGTGTATGCGCGACTATTTTGAGCGCTTAAAAAGCTGGCTGCCTCGACAACTGCAGGCTCAATCTCAACGGTAGTAACCTCAGCCAACCGCTTGTCACCGAGCATGGAATGGGTAGAAACGCCCGTGCCAAAACCGACAATCATTGCTTGTTTGGGATTAGCGTGGAAAATCGATGCAATTATGCCAGTGATAACCATCGTGTACTCGTCGGCGGTAGCCTGTGCAGTAAGTGAAATGGCACCATCAACTTTCCCATTTGTAGCGACGCTTAAAGTACTCCCGGTATAAAGCATAGTGTTGATAGTTGCAGTTTTACCATCTCGATAGTACTGGATCGATCTTCCATTGCTGGGGGAATCCTTTCCGAACCTAAACACGCCTGAGGTGACTATTGCTTTATCCTCCTTGAGTAATTGAACTGAGAAAATACTTATTAAAGCACTTGCTGCAGCAACTGCGAACCATTGAGCACGCGCTTTGGTTTTAGGCAATAAACCCAGCAAATAAAGCCCAAGAACGATATCCGCAAATCCTGCTATTAAAATGGTCAGTTTTATTCCAACGTTACTGATTAGCAAATGTGTCGCTACCAATGCGCCCAACATACAACCGACAGTATTCCACGCATAGATATAGCCAACAGCTGTCGGGCCAAATCCTAAAGCTGAACGCGTCAATAAAGGCAGCGTCATACCAGCCCAAAACGCGGTTGGAAATACCAACAACAACGATATGATAAAGCTAAAACCAAGAAACAGCTTGTACCCGAAAGCGGTAGCGCTCAAAGTTGAAACAATATTTGCAACCAAAGGGAACTGTAGATACCAAAACGCAAAACTTAAAATGGCAAAACAGCCCATCGCGACTTGCGCGAAACTGCACCACGCAATTGTGGATTGCGCAAATTTTTCAATCCGGCTAAGAATAAGCGCGCCAATCGCTAGTGAAAAAATAAAAGCTGCAAGAACAATTTCAAAAGAATGCTGCGAGCTTCCCAATGAGAGCGCTACCATTCTAAACCAAATGACTTGATAAACCAGAGAAGTGGCGCCGGTGATTGCAGCAATAGCTGCAAAAGTCGCAAAACTTGCCGCAGGCGCCGGATATTTAATTTCTTGCGATTCAATACCTTGGTCATTTTTCTTCGAACGCCGCAGAAAAATGATCGCGACAGATAGAGCTAGGACAAGATTACCTATCCAAAAAATCGTTAGCGACCCCGGCAAGCCAAATTTGGGGACGACAGCAAATGTAGTAAGCAGCGCACCAACTGCCCCGCCAAAGGCATTTGTGAAGTAGAGCGCCGGAAGGGCATGAGTCTCTGACAATAGACCACTTTTAGTCATGCCGCGCCAGAATAGCGGGAATGTTGCGCCCATAGCCGCTGCTGGTGGCGTAATCAGTAGCAGCGCTAATAGATACTGTACAAGTGCCGAACCAGACGCTCGGTTTTCAAGTGCCAGATAGCTTGGGTGAAATAAAAACCCCCACAACGCTATGCCTAACTCTACGACCACGTATCCTATTAACGCGTTCCGTGCGCTCATAGTCGAGCGCTTTCCTGCATACCAGCTGCCTAATCCAAGACCCAACATGAAGGCCGACACAGCCAGTGTTTGCGCCAACGCCGCATGACCTAGCAGATGCCCAAGATAGCGAGACCAAATTGACTGATAGCCCAGCGCCAACATACCGGAAGCAAAAAACAAAAAATAAACGGAGACTTGGAGCATCGGCTAGCCTTGGGAATTTAGATGATCTGATGAAGTTTAAATATGCGAAAAAGTTGCGCCAATAGAAAAGGGGCCGAAGCCCCTTTTCTAAAAAACCGATGTTAGTAAAGCGATTGAATTAACGGCATTCGGAAGGCGAATACTTTGCAACCAGTGTACCGTCGGTACCATTTAAACCACGCTTACCTGCGACAATACCAGCAACACCTTCACAAGCCCAATCAATTGAACCAGCGACACCACCACCTAGAGCAATCTGAGTTGGAGCTCCTGCTTTGTTCACAAATGGAGTCAGAACTAAGGTTTGACCATCGACTGCTAGAGGAATACCATTTTTGTTATTCGCTTCATAAGTAATTGTGACGGCACCAGTTGGACCATCAATTTCTATTTTCTCAACGTATTTGCTGCCAGTCGAGGCGACGTCAGTTGTCCATGCAGCAGAAGCAGCGGTCACACCACTTAGACCATCCGAAGCATAAGCCTCACTGACTGTTGCCTTAGCAGACGAGCCACCAACCAAACCTTCTGACACCTTCGCACGAACGGTGTAATCTTGGTAAGCAGGTAGCGCGATAGCTGCCAAAATTGCAATGATGGCAACAACGATCATCAATTCGATCAGGGTAAAACCTTTTTGGATCATATTCATTGGGAATTCCTTTGTAGGTTAGACGAGTGATTTACTCGTGATGCGGCGATTCACTAAGCGTGCCAACTACCAAACGCTGCCTCTAGCAATCACAGTTGCGTGCCCGGTAGTGTTGTCTAAAAACGCTGCAAAATCATCGGTTCGGCCTTGTAGCGGTAGCACGAAGGTGTTTTGGTGGTTTATCTTGACTTGATTGATGACGGCTAATTGATCTTGAGTCAAATATTTGGCGCTTACTTCTCGTGGTTTCAGCTTAGCAACCGTTTCAGCGCTCCATGGGATGTAGTACTTGGGGTGCCGTTGAATGTCTTTTCCTGCCATTGCTGCATCAACAAGTTCTAGGGTTTCATTCCCGACTGCTTTTCGCACATCAACGTAGACAGGTCCAAACAGCGGCAATCTGCGGAATTCAGGCCGTTCGGCCTTGGCTAAATCCTCGGGTTCTAGATCATTGGCGAACACCATTTCGATGCGATCTACCGCCGCGACGATAAAAACCGGTCTGGAAGTCCACATCACATAGCTTCCGTAGGCTAAAGCGCCCAACTGCAACAGCGCGATCACTGCCAGATCAAACTTCATACCCCATTTTCCGCTTTTAAAGACGGCGAGCGTCAGCAATGGCCCTAAAGCGATATCAACCCCCAGCAAAATCAGCACCAAAACATCCGCCCCGGCTGCGACAAAAAACGGCTGTGGGTAGTAAACGAAATAGAGTAAGCAAAATGCGATGGTTCCGACTAACAGGCTGATAGTGAGGTGCAATCCTGCGGCTTTCCAACGCGTCATAATGTGACCTTCCGGTTTTGTCAGTTGTTGCCAAATGTGGGCTGAACGAGGTTTAATGAATTTGATAGAGTTTTGAACTTTGGGGTGCTGCGAAAGTTTGCCGTGCTTGGGTCCCCGCCTTCGCAGGGACGACAGTGAGGTTACACATTCTTTTGAGAGCATGCTCAACACGCCGGTATGTTGTCAATCCTAGCGTTCCTAGGGCGCTGCCCTAGGCTGGGTTGCAATCGCGCCGTTGGCTCTCAAAAAAAGTTCTTTGTGTTCCTTAGGCTTACGATCTTTAACCATCCTCGAAACAAAGCGCCAAAGGCGCGTCCGCAACCCAGCCTAGGGCGCTGCCCTAGGTTTCTCATTCGGTTGTCGTGCGATCCAATCGCTGCGGCACATCGTTTGCAGGCGGTTGCTGGCATCGCAAGTTTAGCAACGACTACGCAAGCGGAAAAGCTCTCTGAAATATTGCTCCTGAGCAAAGCGGTTCCGGCAAACAGCGCCCGCGACGCTTTGCATATCTCGATCGCCGCCACTCAGGGCGTAAAATTTTTACTTACTTGGAATTTCAAGCACATCAATAACGCCGAAACTCGCGCGCCTATTGCCCGTGTTGTAGCTGAAAATGGCTGGAACTGTCCGGTGCTGTGTTCACCGGAAGAACTTGGAGGCATCGATTATGCAAAATGACCCTATCGTTGAAGAAGTCCGAAAATACGGCGTGGAGTTTGCTCAGCGCTTTAACAATAATTTTTCTGAAATTTGTAAGGCGCTTCGGGAAAAAGAAGCATTGTCAGGTCGAGAAGTTGTCAATCTTCAGTTCTCAGGCAAAAAATCGAACTAGAATTTTTGGTTGTCGATGCGCGATTTGCCGTTAAACCAGAGCCTTCCTAAGGCGTTGCCCAATCTTGCCGTTCTTTCTAGGGCGCTGCCCTAGGCTGGGTTGCGATCGCGCCGTTGGCGCTCAAAAACACAATTTTTTGTTTCATTGGGCTTTTGGTCTTTTCTTTGGCCATAAACCAAAGCGCCAAAGGCGCGTCCGCAACCCAGCCTAGGGCAACGCACTAGGTTTTTGTTGGGTTTGGTGTAATTTTCAAATTTCGTGATCGATTGCACGTCATGCATATCGATTGCACGTCATACATTTCGTATATACACTCTGCAGATGGAAATCACTTGGTCGGAGCGTAAGCGCGCACTTAACCTCAAGCAACATGGCCTCGATTTCGTCGATGCGGTTTCAGTGTTTGGTGGCTTGACTTTCACTTTTGAAGACGACCGGTTCTCCTACAGCGAACAGCGATTTGTTACCTTGGGGTTGCTTTCCGGTGTTCCTGTTTCCATTGTTCATACCGAGGCTGCCCATGAAATCCGCGTTATCTCTTTCCGCAAAGCAACGAACCGCGAAACCCAAATCTTCTTCAATGCAATCGAATACTGACTGGGTGAAGCTTAAATCCAATTCTATCGGCGTTGCCAGCGTAGAACATCCTGAAGCTGACATCAGCCATGTCATAACTGGCGTGGTTCGCCGAGGACTCAAGCTTCAACCGCCAAAATTAGCAATCTCACTCCGCGTTGAACAGGACGTTCTCGAGTGGTACAAAGCACAGGGTTCTGGGTACCAAACACGAATCAATGCCGTGTTGCGCGCTTTTCGCGATGCTTCAGTTTAATTTTGTTCTGGGTTGCAATCGCCGCATTTCCTAGGGCGTTGCCCTAGGCTGGGTTGCAATCGCCACATTTTCCTAGGGCGCGTGTAGGTTATCAAAGATAACTTAGGGCGATACCCCACGTTGGGTTGCAATCGCGTCTTTTCCTAGGGCGATACCCCACGTTGGGTTGCAATCGCGCCTTTTCCTAGGGCGATACCCCACGTTGGGTTGCAATCGCGCCTTTTCCTAGGGCGATACCCCACGTTGGGTTGCAATCGCGCCGTTGGCGCTCGAAAGAACGGTTTTTTACTAACTTGCCTTGCGATCTTTTAAACATCCTCAAACAAAGCGCCAAAGGCGCGTCCGCAACTCAGCCTAGGGCAACGCCCTAGGTTTTCGTTGGGCAATCCACCCAATCCTCAAGCCGTAATCCAGGCACTTTTCCAAAGTGCTTTTGATTGTGACTAATCAAAGTAGCGTCTAACGCGATTGCATGCGCGGCAATCAGCGTGTCAAAGCCGCCAATCGGCGCGCCTGATTTCTGGAGCTTTGCGCGAATGGCCGCATGAACGTCTGCACAGCTCGCTGTCCAAGGCAGGGATTTAAACTCAGCTAAAAAACCAGTGACCAATCGATCAAGCTTGACCGATTGTTTAAGTTCTACCCCGAAGCGAAGCTCAGCGCGGGTTATTACGGATATTCCAATTTCACTGATTGCTACTGCAAGCAAGCGCTGCTGTACTTCGGGGAATCGTCCGTCCATTAAATAACTACAGGTATCGGTATCCAGCAAATAGCGCATGCTTAGCGGAACACCTCGAAGTGTTGCCATCGCTGGGTTGTAGGTCAATACGCTCGATTTCTAATTCACCAGGCTCAGCTTCGGCAAGCAGTTGATCGCGCAGCGCAAAAAAGCCGAGCAATCCTTTAGGCGGCTGGATTGCAATCCTTGCGCTTAACGCCTCAATTGCGATGTCCTGGATACTTCTCGCCTCGTTGACGCTCGCAAGCTTTAGCGCTTTGTGTAAATGCGTCGGAACTCTCAGCGTGAGTTGTGTTTGGTCCATTGCGTGCTCCGGAGGTTTGTTGCAGGTTAGCTGGCAAGCCAGCAAACTGTCAAACTGTTATTTGGAACAACGCGTGCATATAGAAATGCTCTTTGATTCGGTTTTGAACTTTGAGTTTTAGTGCATTTGGTCGAACCTGGATCCCCGCCTTCGCGGGGATGAAGATACGGTTATCGAGCTATTCGAGGCTACTGAAACGCTGATTAGCCTACTCAATCCCCAACTTCTTCAACCGATAGCGCATCGCCCTAAACGTAATTCCCAGCTTTTTGGCGGCGGCGGTACGGTTCCAGCGGGTTTCTTCAAGGGCTTTGACTAGCACATCGCGCTGTAGGGAATCAATTTGATCGACTAATCCGGCATGGGCGAGTGCGGCTTTGGCTTCTATTGGATCGGCGGGTATTGCTGGCTGTGTGCCGGTTTGCGCTTTGAGCTGTAAATCGCGCACTTCGATTTCGTCGTTTTCGCAAAGTGCGACGGCGCGTTCCAGCATGTTTTGCAGTTCGCGCACATTGCCAGGGAAGCTGTAATCGTGCATAGCGCTGACGGCGGCGGGTGTCAATATGGGCACTTTTATGCCCCAATCTGCTGCAAGCCGAGTCAAAAAGTGCTCAGCTAGTAAATTGACGTCTTCACCGCGTTCGCGCAGGGCCGGCAGCTTGAGTTCGATTACGTTGATGCGGTAGTACAAATCTTGCCGGAACAGGCCTTGATCGACCAGTTTGGCTAAATCTTTGTGGGTGGCGCTGAGTAACCGCACATCAATCGGCAGTTCTTTGTTTTCGCCAATGGGGCGCACGGTTTTTTCTTGCAGCACGCGCAGCAGCTTGACCTGCATGTGCATCGGTAATTCGGCTACTTCATCTAAAAACAGCGTGCCGCCGTGCGCGGCTTTGAACAGGCCTTCTTTATCGGCCTGCGCGCCGGTGAAGCTGCCGCGTTTGTGTCCGAAGAACTCGCTTTCCATCAATTCGGCCGGAATGGCGCCGCAATTGACCGGCACAAACGCGCCGCCGCTGCGCGGGCTTTGATCGTGAATGGCTTTGGCGGCCAATTCTTTACCAGTGCCGGATTCCCCGGATATATGGACTGGCGCCTGGCTGCGGGCCAATTTGGCGATTTTGCTGGCAACTTCGGCCATAACCGCGGATTTGCCGAGCATGCGGCTGGCGCTGGCTGGACTGCTATCCGCTTTCGTGTCGGCTTTCGCGGCGACTGCAACGGCCGGGCGTTCCGCGCTTAAATTCAGCGCATGCTGCACCATCGCGCGCAGCTGGGCAATATCGACCGGTTTGTTGACGCAATCAAACGCCCCAGCTTTCAGCGCCTGCACCGCCAAATCCATATTGCCGTATGCAGTAATCATCGCTACCGGCGTTTCTGGGTATTCCTTATTAATATGCGTGATTAGCTCCAAACCAGTGCCATCTGGCAGCCGCATATCGGTTAAACACAAATCAAAGCGTAGTTTGCTGAGCTTAACTTTGGCATCGGTCAAATTCAGCGCGGTTTCAACGGCCAAGCCGCTGCGAATCAGAATCATGGAGACGGTGTCGAGCAGCGCGGGCTCATCATCAACAATCAGGGCGAGACGTTTTTCCATGAGAACTTCACGTGTGGCAGCGCGCTACTTTAACAACTCCGCATAAAATTTAGGGGAATGTTGGGCAGCTTGTGACAAAATTTGTCGATAGTCGAAGTGGCTACCACTGGTGTATGTCATGCCCGGCGCCCTAGGAAAACCGCGCAATCAACTAACTCTCCACCAACTCCACCCCATCCATGCCACTCGCCAGCGTATGCGCATCGCCGCCTTGGCTAAGCTTGATCTTTAAGCGCACTTCGTTGGCAGAGTCAGCGTGTCGAAGCGCGTCTTCGTAGCTGATTTCACCAGCGCTGTAGAGTTCAAACAGACTCTGATCGAAGGTGCGCATGCCAAGATTAGTCGAATCTTTCATCAAGTCCTTAATTTTATGGATATCGCCTTGGCGGATGTAATCCGACACCAAGGGAGTACCGAGCAGCACTTCCATGGCCACGCGGCGGCCTTTGCCATCGGGCGTTGGAATCAATTGCTGCGCGACGATGCCTTTTAGGTTTAGCGACAAATCCATCAGCAGCTGCTGGCGGCGATCTTCGGCAAAAAAATGCAAGATACGGTCGATCGCTTGGTTGGCGTTGTTTGCATGCAGCGTACACAGGCACAAATGCCCGGTTTCCGAGAACGCAATCGCGTGCTCCATGGTTTCCCGGGTGCGCACTTCGCCGATCAAAATCACATCCGGCGCTTGCCGCAGCGTGTTTTTCAGGGCGTTATCAAAGGTGTCGGTATCAATGCCGACTTCGCGCTGCGTGACGATGCAACCTTCGTGTTTGTGGACGAATTCAATCGGATCTTCAATGGTAATTATGTGCCCGGATGAATTTTGGTTGCGATAGCCAATCATGGCGGCTAACGAGGTTGACTTTCCGGTGCCGGTGGCGCCAACGAAAATCACCATGCCGCGTTTGACCATCGCCAGCTGCTTGATGACTTGCGGCAGGTTGAGCTCGTCTACCGAAGGGATTTTCGATTCAATGCGGCGCAGCACCATGCCGACGTGGTTGCGCTGATAGAACGCCGATACACGAAAGCGCCCAACACCTTGTAACGAGATGGCGAACTGACATTCGTGGGTTTTCTCGAATTCTTCGCGCTGCGAGGGCGTCATCACCGACAGCACCAAATCGCGCGCCTGCTGACTGGTCAGCGGCGATTGCGTGATCGGCCCGATGCGGCCGTGAACTTTAATCGAAGGCGGAACGCCGGTAGTGATAAACAAATCCGATGCTTTTTTATGCACCATCAGTTTGAGAAACGAATTGAAATCAATGCCGCTCATGCTTTGCCCCTAGATTTTCAGGTGTGGATTTGACGCTGGCGCAAGCTTAGCGTGTTTAGATTGCTAAAGTCGCGCTAGAAGTCAAACCCGTGCGCAAAATCAGCGGATCGGAGAGGTTTTTAGATCTAGGCCTTCACGCAATGTGCCCGATTTCGCCCCTCGTGCTTTGCTAGGTACAGCGCTTGATCTGCATGACGCATCAGCGTTGACAGCGAGCATTCTGAGGCAGCTTTGGGGTTTTCCAAAAACGCAAGCCCGATACTGACTTGCATTTGTGGCAGCTGTTCTAGGGCCCAGCCAAAGTGTTGCACGGCTGCACGCACGCGTTCGGCTTGCTGGCAGGCATCGCCAAAGCTCATTTCGTGGAACATGACGCCAAACTCTTCACCGCCTAAACGCCCACATGGCTGAGGGCCGGCTAAGGCATTGGCAATCGCGGAGGCTAGCGCTTGTAGTACCGCATCGCCAACATCGTGCCCAAATTGATCGTTGACTTCTTTGAAGTGATCCGCATCGATAATCATCACCGCAATCGATTTTCCACGCCTGAGCGCGCGCTGCCAGCCATCTTCGGCATCTTCTAGAAATGCGCGCCGATTCGGCAGGCCTGTCAGTGCGTCGGTGCGAGATTCTGTCTTTAGTTCGAGTTGTAAGCGAAGCGCTCGGCGGCTGAGTCGACTTAAAAAATCCAGAAACAATGCGCCGCACAAAATGCCCAGTAAGCACAGCAAAAGCAGTGCGATATCGGCCTTTCCCAACCAGTGATAGCCAATCGCCGACACGATCGCGAGCACGAATAAATTCAGGCAATAAAACGTCCGTTTGCGGACTAGCCAAACCGCGCTTAGACAAAACATCAGCGATACACCACCTGCATAGTAAGCCGCATCACCGCCGCTCAAACGTGCTGCAAGCGCCACGCACAAGGTGAGCGTAGCCGCAGGTACGCAAAGCAGTGTTTCTATCAGCACCGGGTTTTGTGCGCGCTTGGCAAAAAATGCGAAAACCAGCAAAATAATCACGCCGACGAGCCGCACGGCTAGGCTCGGCAGTGCCAAATCGCCTGCGACTACTACGTCGAAGACCCAAAACAACGCCAGCCCAATGCAAGCGGGCACGCTAGAACGCCATAAAAAGCGCCTAGCCGAATAAAGCCGATCCAAGTGCGCGGTATGTTGGAATTGCTCGTTATTTAGGCCAGTGCTGGTACGCGTTCGTTTTGACATGGAATAAGTGAGCGGATCCTGGGTGGAAGGTAGCTGAGCTGAACCGCCAACGCGCGAGAGCTCAGGCTGCACCTTACGCGTTTTCATGGATTCTGGAATACTTCAGCGCCGTTTTGCTGGTGATTTTGCGCAGCAATCCTCGGAGAATTGTCAGGTTTCCCCGTTTATCAAAACAAGCACGCGACTCGCGAAACAGTTGAAATCGCGTGAACTGCCCATATTGCTTGCGGCGAGAACGCAAAGTTCCCGCTGCATTCGATCTCGCCCCATCCCCTTTTTGTCCAACCTCTTTTTGAAATCCGGAGTTACCCATGGCTGATGAAACCACCAACGGCGCTGCACAAGATCAAGGCCCGAATTTATCTGTACAAAAAATTTATTTGAAAGACTTATCGTTTGAAGCGCCTAGCACTCCGCAAATTTTCAGCGAGCAAACCCAGCCGCGAATTGATATGAATTTGACGCAGCGCGTCGCGAATGTGGGTGAAAACCTATTTGAAGTTGTGTTGGCCATCACCGTGACTTGCAAAGCCGGTGAAAAAACCGCGTATCTTTGTGAAGTGCAGCAAGCCGGTGTCTTTGGCTGCGTGGGCTTTGATCCGCAGCAGCTAGATTCAGTGTTAGGAACCTATTGCCCACATGTTTTGTTCCCGTATGCGCGCCAAGTGATTTCTGATGTGATCCAAAATGGCGGCTTCCCACCTTTGTTCTTGCAGCCGATTAACTTCGAACAAGTGTACGCCGATGCTGTGCGCCGTCGTCAAGAACAGCAGCCCGCGAGCCCTGCGCTTAATTAAGGGCTGATATACCATGAGCTTAATCCCGCCTCGCTATCTCCGCGCAGGCGGGACATCCATTGCAGGGGTCAGAACGTTGAGAATTGCCGCTTACGCAGGAATGACGGCCTTTATATCACTCATCAACTGCGTAATCGCCGCAGGCTCGGTGTTCCAAGCGCACATAAATCGATATACATCAGCCCCGTAAAACTTATAGAAATGCCAGTCCAAGGCTTCAAGTTTGGCGACAAGTTCAGCTGGCAAATGCACGAACACACCGTTCGCCTGCACGGGAAACGCGAGCTTTAAACCTAGATCTATCAGCCCTTGTGAAAGCTGCTGCGCGCACGAGTTAGCATGCTGGGCGCGCGATAAAAACTGCGGCAATGCGCCCAACCATGGCGCGCTTAGCAAACGCATTTTCGATAGCAGCTGGCCGCCTTGCTTGCGCCGATTCAGAAAACCATTGGCGAGCTCTGGCTTGAAAAAAATCAGCGCTTCGGACGTACACACGCCATTTTTGGTGCCGCCTAAGCTCAGCACATCAACACCGGCGCGCCAGGTTAAATCAGCGGGCGAAGCGCGCGCAAATGCTAAGGCATTGGCAAAACGCGCGCCGTCCATATGCACGTGCAAACCATGCTGATCGGCAAATGCGCGCACCGCTCCCAGCTCAGCGATTGAATAGCAGGTGCCAAATTCGGTGCATTGGCTCAGGCTAATCAGCTTAGGCTGCGGCGAATGCATCCCACGATTGCCCGCCAAAATGGTCGCGGCGGCGGCTAGATCGAGCTTGTCTCCGCGCGCATCGCCAATCAGGTGCAGCTTCAAACCTTGCGCGAAAAATTCCGGCGCGGCGGATTCGTCCTTTTCGATGTGCGCTTCATGGGTACAAAAAACACTCTCATACGGTTTGCGCAGCGCAGCCAGCGCTAGGGCATTCGCCGCAGTTCCGGAAAACACGAAGAAAATCTCAGCTTGCGGGCATTCGAACCACGTTCTGAGCGCGCCAATCGCCGATGCGGTAAACCGATCCGCGCCGTAGGATGGCGCCTGTGCATCTTGATTCGCACCTAGCAGTGCGGCAATCGCCTCAGGCGTAGCGGGCGCGGTGTTGTCGCTGGCAAAGGCGTAGCTGTAAGGATTGTTTGACATCACTGGCATCGCTATCGGCTCACCATCTGATAGGCAAATGTGCCCCACATTAGCCACAGCGTGAGTGAGCTTAGTAGATAGGCATAAAAGCGGTGCATGACGCGGTTATAGCTCAGGTGTATCCCGCTGTGAACGATTCGCAGTGCCACAAAAACCCAGGCGCAATTGATGAAGAACGAACTCAATTGCTGCGTGTGCATCAGCAAAATACATAGCGCATAAAACAGCACCGGCAGTTCAAACAGATTGCGAAAGTTATCCGCCGCATTGGTTTTTGGCAGCATTTGCGCCATTTGCCCGGAAGTTGCGACCCGCTGCGGGTGAATACGCAGCGTCCGCATTTGTGAACGACGCTCGAAAAACATTGAGCCCCAAACTAAAAACGTAAGCGCCACTAGGGCAAATATCGGCCATAAAAGTGCGTGCATCAAACTTTACCAAAATGAGACAAGCTCTGATTGTTGCGCACGTCCGATCTTTTAAGCAACTGACTTCCTTGAAGCAAAATTCGGCCTAACCCGAAACGCGCCGCTGCCCGTTAGTACAATCAGCCAAGCAATCACAAGCGCGACGATAGCGCTAGCGAGAATCAGCATACGATTCCAGAAAGCGATGTCACTACTGGAGCGGTTGAGCCAATCGAACTGCGCGTCGGTAATGGTTTGCGATTGCCCGAGTACGGTTCGAATGGCGATGCGCGCTTCGCCCATGGTGGCGTAGGCTGCGACTACATCGGGAATACTGCCATCGCGTTTTATTGTGGCTTCGGCCCAGTCCATCGCGCGTTCGAAATCGACGGTGTAGTCCGTTAACAGTGTGCGCCACTGCTTGAATTGTGCGTGATCTGCGGCGGCGAAGTCGGGGGTATTTTCGACTTCGATTAAATTGTTGAATGCGTTCGCCCGGTAATCTTGCCAGAGCTGGCCATATCGGTTGCGCTCAGCGGGATTATTGATGGCTAGGAAGTAATCTTTTTCATATCGGCGCATGTGCAGTGTGTTGAGCTGTAACTCGTAAAGCGCCATGCCGTGGCTGCGAAAGCTTTGCAAGAGCTGGTCATTTCTACGCTCTAGCGTCACTTGGGTGTAGCCGACGAGCACGACCTGTAAAAACACCAGTAGTATGATTAAGGCTAAGGCGGTGGGTGAAAAGCGGGTTTTCATAACGGCTCCAATGTTGCGTTGCAGCAATATTGGCAAAGCTTGTTCGTTAGAAAGATGACATTTGCGCAGCAAAACCATGACAGTGTGCGCTAATCGACTTTTACCGCGAATTTGTGACGAATTTATTCAACAAATCTGCGCGGGTACCATTTTTTAATTCATTGGTGGAGTGGCTTCACGAGCACGGTCCAATAGCATTCCCGCGCGCAAGCGAATCGGCTCCAGACTCGAACGCTCCCTGGTTTGCGGCAGCTGTATCAGCTGAGTCAATAGCCGCTTGGCGCCGGCACTATCGCCATCGAGTACGGCCAATTCAGCGTCTAACAGCTGTTGGTAATAACGGGTGGCGCTAGCAGGCGCAAACGCTGCGCTGCCTTTGCGGTGTTCGTTATTGGCGCGCATTAGCTGGTTTCGATTTGCGCTTGCCACTGCAACCTCAGCTAAATCGCGCCAACACTCAAGCTGACTCGTCAGCGGCAGCTCGGTAAAGCGGCTCGATTCGGTAATTTTGCTTAAGCTGATTGCAGCTTGTTCCGCCGCGCCTCGCAGCAGCTGGATTTTCGCCAGCACACATTGGTGCTTTAGGTTTTGCCATCGTTCTCCGCGCAGTTTTTGAATGGCGATGCTGCGCTCGACCAGCGCGCTAGCCTGCGCTAGCCTGCCTAAATTTAGATTTGCGATACCTAAGTTGAGCAGCACGCTTTGATATAGATTGTTTTCGGTGCGTTTTTGCTCGCTAAGCTGGCGCTCCAGCGCGTTGAGCACCGCTTCGGATTCTTGATACCGTGCCGCGTCGATGAGTGATCCGCCAATGGCGCTTTGGAATTCAATCGCCAGCTCAGAATCTTGGCTAGCGTCCACTTTTGCCAGGCCGGTTTGTAGCATTTCAATGGCGCGCTCGGGTTCGCCTAGCCTGCGCAGCGCACGCCCTCCGCTGAGCCCGCATTCAACCGCTGCATAAGCTGGCGCGTCGCTTTGAATCTCTGCTTGATCTAACAGCTTACGCGCATCGACCAAATTTCCGTTTTCCGCGTGCGCAAGCGCCTGCGCGCAGCTAGTCGCGCGAATCGCGTTTTGGCTATTGGTTTTGCTGACTCGCTGCATCAGCTCATCCAGTGTGGCGAGGCGTTCTATCGGTTTGCCAATATTGCGATACGCGTTGGAAATTTCAAAGCTCAGCGCAGCGTCTATGTCCGGGAAATTCGCAAGCTCAGCCGCTGCATACACGCGCGCTTGCTCGAGCAGTGCGGGTGCCTCGCTTTGCACGCGCAAATCGCGTACCAGGCTGGCAATAAAGCGATTAACGGCTTTACTTTCTAAGCTGCGCTGCTGGCTTAGCGCTTGCCGCGTTGCCATTTCAGCGTACTGCCAAAGCGCCAGCGCCGCGCCTGCCAGAACGAGCGTGGCGAATGCGACGGTTAGCGCTAATTTGACCTGATTTCGCAGGGCAAAGCGTTTGCCGCGCTCAAACCAACCTGCGGTGCGCGCTTTGACCGGTTTTCCGGCGATAAATCCGCGCAAATCGGCGGCTAATTCGGCCGCGCTGGCGTAACGATCCGCAGGCGCTTTCGAGATCGCTTTGGCAATGATGGCGTCCAAATCGCCGCGCAGTGATTCGGCGGGAATGCGCAGCGCCAGGGCGGGCGTTTGCGCATGGCTGGCTAATGCGGGTACGCCGGATATGATGTTGTCCAACTGCTCAGCAAGATTCGGCAAGCGCCGCTGCGGACGCGTGCCGGTCAGCAGCGAATACAAAATCAGCCCAAGCGCATAGATATCAGTGCGCACGGTAATGTTTAGGTTCTGCACCTGCTCCGGCGCTGCGAATTCAGGCGTATGCGGGGATTCGTCAGTGCGCTCATCATCAAGCTCAGGATCTAGCAGCTTGGCAATCCCAAAATCAAGCAAATGCGCAAACCCAAGCGCGTCGACCAGTATATTTCCTGGTTTTAGATCGCGGTGCACGATCAACTCGCTGTGCGCATAGCTGACCGCATCGCACACTTGCAGCATGAGCGTTAAGCACTGCGCTAGATTGGCGGATCGCTTTTCACACCAAGTTTCCAACTGCTCGCCATCAATAAATTCAGTGACGAGATAGGGTAAACCCGCCGGATTGTAACGAGTCGGTGGGGCTACACCACCGTCGATCAGCCTTGCTATTCGCGGGTGATCAAGCTCCGCTAACAGTTGACGCTCGCGTTTGAATCGATCAGCCACATTGGTGCGATCACTGCGCAGCAGCTTGATTGCAGCGCTCATTTCAAACGCGCCGTCGCAGCGCTCTGCGCGCCAAACTTCACCCATGCCACCCCGGCCAATCAGTTGAATTAACTTCCATGGCCCGAGCGTTTCCGGTACCGGTTCTAACGTGCCGGAAATGTTCGGAATCGTAAATTCATTCTCCCGGTGCGGCGTAAGGCTGGGGGTAGCGTCGCTACGCGCATTGCCGTCCGTTGAGTCCTCTAGACTCAATGGTGCTGCCGCTGCTTTGGCAGGAGAGGGCGTCTTAGTCGTGTTCAAGTCGAAGTAATGGCGTTCTAGAAGGGCTTTCGATTGTTAAAATTCATCATTTTTATGCGTCTGATTATTGGCCTGATTATGCACATGATGGGACGTCAGACGCGCGCTGAAGTTTGGCGTTAAAGCGTTCGATAGTCTAGGTGAGCGACTTTCAAATGAATCGCATAGCTAATGACCCGTCTTGTCAAAAAATGCGTAAATGTAGCAATTGAGTGCAAATTGGCGGGCATTTTCCTAAGCTTGGGCTATCACTTGCACCGCTTTTCGGTAAAAATCGACCACTTGTCGCCATTTGCAGTCATAGTTCTGCGGTATGGTAGCGATTGAGTGTCAGCGCTCAAATTCTTGAGCACTCGACTCATTATTTACGACTAACTTCCACGACTAATTTTTAAGGAACACCGGCATGGCAAAGACGGAAAACGTCGTTCGACTCATCTTAGTAGAGGAATCGGTCGAAGACGCCGAGTACGCGATTAGCATGGTTCGAAACGGTGGCCTAGCCGTGCGCCCGACGCGTGCCATCGATCCGGATCAATTGAAAGCAGCGCTGGAAAATCCAGCCGATTTGGTGCTGTGCAGTTCCCGAGTCAAAAAGCTATCACTTGAAGATGTTGTTGAGATCGTCACCCGCACCGGTAAAGATGTGCCAGTGTTGGCATTGCTAGATGGCTTGACGCAAGACAACGCGCTAGACGCCATGCGTAAAGGTGCGCGCAGCGTGTTGGTGCGTGGCATTACCGATCACTTTCAGATGCAAATCAAGCGCAGTTTTGAGGATTTAGTCAACCGCCGTGCGGTGCGCAAATTAGAAGCTGCGCTACGTGAGAGTGAAAAGCGCTGCAATTCGCTGCTGGATTCCTCACGTGATCCGATCGCTTACATCCATGAAGGCATGCATCTTTACGCCAACAAGGCTTATCTAGAGATGTTCAAGCTCGAGGGTTTTGACGACATTGAAGGCACACCGATTCTGGACATGATTGCCAGCAAAGATTCGGCCAACTTCAAAGAGGTGCTCAAGCAAATCGGCAAAGGCGAAGAACCGCCCGAAAAGCTCGACATTAAAGCGAAATGCTCAGACGGCACCACCTTTGACGCCACAATGGAATTCTCTTCCGCTAGTGTTGAAACTGAGCCTTGCTTGCAGATCGTGTTCCGCCAGCAAACCGTCAGTGTAGAGCTCGCTAAAGAGCTAGATATGCTGCGCCGGCAAGACTTAGTCACCGGCTTACTCAACAAAGGCGCATTCACCGAAGAGCTGCAAAAAGCCGTAACGGTTGCCACGCAGGGTAAAACTGATCAAGCTGCGGTGTATTTTGAAATCGACAATTATCGCAAGCATTTGGAAGTCACCGGGATTGACGGCGCCGACACCATGTTGGCCGATATTGCCGGCTTTATCAGCAAGTTAGTGAAACCCAATGAGCTAGTGGCGCGGCTTGGCGATCATTCATTTGGCCTGCTGCTGAAAGAGCGCTCGCATCAACAAACCACTGATTTCGTCACCAAACTCGTGCGCCAATTTGAAGATCACGTCATTGACGCGGGCCGGGCGTCAATTACGGTAACCGCGAGTTTTGGCGCTTGCTTGATGAGCGAAAAAATGACCCAAGCGCAGGAAGTGCTCAATAAGGCGGTCGATTCGTGTCAAGAAGCCGCGCGCAAAGGTGGTAATCAGGCGGTTGTGTTTGACCCGATGGAAAAAGAAAAATCCGACGAAGCCGAGCTGCAAAAATGGGCCGGTTCAATCAAATCAGCGCTCACGCAAGATGGCTTCGTGCTGATGTATCAGCCGGTGATTAGTTTGCAAGGCGAGGGCGGGGAGTTCTACGAAGTATTGCTGCGCATGAACGGGCCGACTGGTGAAGTTATGCCAAACGTTTTCCTGCCTGCGGCCGAACAGCTGGGTTTGCTGCCCAGTATTGATCGCTGGGTAATTGCGAAAATTATTCGCACGATTGCCGAACGGCAAGCGACTGGTATCAGCACAACATTTTTCGTTAAAGTGTGCCCGCAATCGATTGAAGATGGTTCCATTTTGCCGTGGCTAGCGCAGCAGCTGAAAGCCGCGCGAATTTCTGGTGATCGACTGTGCTTTGGCATGCCAGAAAGCAAAGTCGTGACGTATTTAAAGCAGGCCGCATTTTTCCAAAAAGGCTTGGAACAGTTGCGCTGTAAGTTTGTGCTCGAGCAATTTGGTACCGGCTTAAACTCTTTTAGATTGCTCAAGCACGTCAATGCCGATTTCGTCAAAATTGATCGCTCTTTCATGGCTGATTTGGCGAAAAGCAAAGAAAGCCAAGAGAAAGTTCGCACCATCGCGGGCGAGGCAAAAAATGCCGGCAAAATGACGATTGCCGAATTTGTCGAAGATGCTGGCGCAATGTCGCAGCTGTTCTCGTGCGGCGTAGCATTTGTGCAAGGCAACTTTTTACAGGCTCCACAGCGGGTCATGGCTTACGATTTTGGCTAGTAGGCGCGTGGTTTGCGCGCTGCCCGCAGTTTTGCTGCTGGCGCGCTGCCAAACAGCGCCAAAGCCTCGCCTCCAGCACGATGCTTATATTTGGCAGCGCCTTTGGAGTACAGAGTTAAAGCAACAAATTCAGCTGCAAGCGCCGCTTTTTAACGAGTTGCGCTGTTTAGCTGCGCAGCGAGGCGCGAACGGTGAATGGATTAATGCCGCGATTGATTTTGAACTCATAAAATCTATGCCCAACGCGCGCTGGATTTATGTGATTCGCGTTGATGGTTCGCAACCTAACTTACCGCTACCCGAACTACAGCGTGAAATCGCACGTTTACGCAGCTTATTCGGAGCCGATGCAGTTTTTGAGCTGGATTTCGATTGCGCGAGCGCTCAGCTCGCTCGCTATGCAGCTTTGCTTAAAGCGCTCAAACAAACTGGCGAATTGATTCGCATCACGGCACTACCAAGTTGGCAAAGCAGCGTTGACTTGCCTAAGCTGCTAGCGCAATGCGAGCACGTAACCCTGCAAGTCCATTCGGTCGAGCAGCCCAAAATCAGCGAAAAACTCGCGCTTTTTAACCCCGAACGCGCAATGCTGTGGCTGCGCGCGTGGGATGTCATCAGCCCGTGTGATCTGAGCGTTGCGTTGCCAACTTACGGCGCGCAGATCTACACCGATGCCAAAGGCAGGCCTATTTTCCGGCATGAGAGCGAATTCACGCCGAGAGCGGGATCAGCGGATCCAAGCAGTGCGCAAGTTTTGCCCGATGCAATCCAGCTACAGCGCTTCTTGAGAGAGCTTGTAGCGAGCGATAGGCGCAAACTAAAGCGCGTCGTGTGGTTTCGCTTGACGCTGGCAAGTGATCGGCTTGCGCTGGCTCCGGTTAGCGTGGCGGCGCTGGTGCAAAATCTGCCGCTAAAAGCTGACATTAAAGTGTTTAGGCGCGCCAATAGCGTCGGCGGGTTCGATTTGTTTTTGCGAAATGACGGTAACTGCGCCGGCGCGACTCCGGCCTTTATTGCTACCCATGAAGCCTGCGCTGGCGCGGGCCTTGCAGGTTATGCGTTTCAGTCGAATGATCAAACTGGCTTTGCCAGCGTCGAATTAGTTGAGCTTAACCCGGGTCAGGTTTTGGCTATTGGGTGGATTCGGGTGTGTTCGGGTTGACGTCTTATTGGTTTTTGGCTACTGGTCGAAAGATGATTGACATAATTCAAAGTTCGAAATTATTAACTCCTCATGGTTTTTTGGGCTCTTTGCGCTGTATTGAAATTTGAATTTTTTTGTATGGAAGTCCTCATATAAAAACTCAATCACATGATGTACATCGTAGCTTAGAAGCCAAGGAAATTTAGCTTTTGATAATGCAACGGCCAAATGTTTATGTTCTTTAAGCTTGTATGAATATCTATAAAGTGATTCGCCTTTTTCAAAATATGGAGGATCTAAATAAAAAAATACTTTTTTCCTGTTTTTATAGTTGTTTATAATTTGGACGGCATCACCAAATTCAACTTCAACTTTTTTTGACAGCTCTGAGATTTTCTTTATCCGAGAAACAATTTCTGTCTTGTTTGTTCTGCAATCGATTTTATACTGCGATTTTTGCTCTTTTCCGCCGATAGGTCCAGCATTTAATATTCCTGAAAAATTAGTTCTGTTAAAAAACAAGCAAGCTAATCCTAACTCTCTAACCTGATTCTGTGCTGGAATTTTAACAGATTGCAAGGGATGAAGTTTGTGCCAAGTTTCGATACTAATTTGCAGATCCATGAAATCGGAAATTAAATCATCAGAATGCTCAAAAACACATTTCCAAAACGAATAAACTAACGGGTCTCGTTCAACCAGAGTTGCGCGCTTTATTATTTTAGATTCTAGCAAACCAAGCGTTACTGCTGCGCTCCCGGCATAAGGCTCTATGAAATGTAGACCTAAAAGATCGCTATCTCTGAGAATTCGGCTTATCGTTGTTATAAAATCTGATTTGCTACCTGGATATCTTAAAGGACTCTGCATTATATCGTCTCAGCTAAAGCCGCCCGAAGCTTGCTTACTTCCGATTCAACCCATTGCTCAATTTGTGGAATATCTGTTCGGCGCTCAACAATAATTGGTACCCCAAGGCATTCAATGCCATCAGCGATGCCAATACCTTTAGTAGCAAGCTCGGGCAGCCTAAGTCGATCAATAACGATTCCATATTTCGCAGTGATTGCATTCATTCGGTCACGCCGATTACCTTTTCCTCCGTGAACAACTTGTATAAGATGTGGAATAAAAATAGATGATTTAGGTTCTGACGGAGGTGGTTGGTAGAACCAATTATGGTGGAAGCTGGCGATAGCGCCGCCTTTAATGCTTTTTGCTTCCCAGTTGTCGCCAGACGCAACTTGTCCAAGTAGATAATCTGTTCCCGCCGATTTATCCAACCTTGGTTTCCAGGCTATAACATCGATCTCTTCATCTTTGGGATTGGGCGAGACGCCTTGCCTAGAGATTGACACTACTTCACCTTCGCCAAAATGTGCATAAACTTCCTTTAGGCGTTTGAGAAATGGCGGGTTATCGTTCGGCCTTGGCCATCCAAACGATATCGCACACCCCCTTACTTCGCCAGCGGCAGCCAAGGTAGCGCAAGCTTGAAACAAATCCCGAGTAGTGGCATCAACATGTGGTAACCAAGCCCCATCAAGAATTTCTCCTCTTTTTGCGTTCGAAAGAATGAGACAGAACAAATAAATAGATTCGCCTTCGCTCCGAGATTTTCTTAGTGAGAATCTCGCTCCAGATTCATCAAACTCGAACGGATAGCTATTGGAAAGAGATTTACCTCTTTCTGCTAACTCCTCTATTACAGAGTCCAAAAAAGCATCGTCATCCTTTCCGGACACGCCGCAAACCTCCGTATCTTCTTCACGTCCTTGCAATCCTTCTGGATCTGAGTCTTCGTTTTCTCTGTGTGTATCCCAAATGCGCTTCAAACTATTAATTCTAAATACTCCATTTGGATCAGCAATTGTTCTAAGTTCAACCCAGTCACATAGTACGGCAGGGTTAGACTTCAGCGGAGGCGAATTAATTGCCAATGCTCTTACCCCTGTGTTTTTTTCGTTCATTCATAATTTTCAGGGTATCTGCTTGCTCGTATATTTGCGATATCAATTCATCAATTTCCTCTCGCCCGCCTTTATATTTTGGCATAAGAACAATGGTCCGGGCGATCTTAAGATTGGTGGAAATTAGGGCGTCATGAAAAGCGTCGGAAGGGTCTTTAAGTGTGTCCATCGCTTCATCTAGAGAACCCCTATTTTTTATGACTAATCTCGCTTCGGTATGTGCAATTACTAGTCCTAGGTTTTTTAAATCAGGATTTTGGGATTTAACGAGGTTTTCGCGATCATCACTTTTTGAGCCATATACAAAGGACAATACTTCACCTAATTTATCAAGATGATTTTCCTTAATTGGCTCCAATGGCGGGGTATTCGACCAATCTTCATCTAATCCTAGGTAGGCTTGATATTGCTCACGTCCAATTGCAGTATATAAATGGGAAAATGCAAAACGGCCTCTTGCTGACCTATCCTTTATTAACCATACTCTTGATTTTTCAGCTTGTTCAATAATCAAAATTGCATAAATATAAGCGCGTAAAGTGTTATTATTATCACCCATTTTTGCCGCTATTTCGTCAATACCGATTGATCCATGAGATTTTTTATACCATTCTGTGACATATTTTGCTTTTGCGTAGGCATCCCATCTCTGGGGGCCATTGATGTGTTTAAAGCCAATAAAAGCTCGGGCATCATCAGGGCGTTCAACTCGATAGACTAAGACGTTTTCAATGCTTTTAAGTACTTCTGAATCAATTGTTTTAGGAAGCTTTATGTTTAAGCTCGCAGCCATAACTGGATCTTTAATAAGTCTTATGGCAGCCAGTCTTCTATTTCCCTCGAGCACCGTGTAAGGAGGCTTGCCATTGGCCGAATAAACAATGAGTGGTTCAAGATTTTGATAGTGATTAGTGCATATAGAGGTTACTAGCTCATCAAGCGCTGCAATGTCTGCAAGAGCCTCAATTACCTGCTCTTCGTTGTCTGCTGAAATATCAGCCCCGGTTTGAAGACGAGGATTGTCCAAATCAAGTTTAAGTTTTGACACTGGAAAAAGTTGCGCTTCCTTTGCCAGTAGTTCAGTTTCTTCGTTTTGCTTTGCAGCCATCGATTCCTCTCCTTGGTTTGATGGTTTTCAAATTATCTCTGGACGCCTAGTCAACTCACAATTACTGAGATTTGTGCGGGCAAATCAGTATCGTATTCTCATTGCTCGTTTTTCCCGATCACTATTTCTCTGACGCTAACATAGTCATCTCGTCACCTTCGCACTTGACCATGATCTCGTCAACAATAGAATCGTGTTTGATCATTTCACAAGGTTTGGGCGTTTGACTCGGCAGAGTTGACGCAAACCCCAATCTGGGGTCGAGAGCTAGCGCAACGTCCAAAAAGTTCTAAAAGTTCTAAAAAGTGTTTAGCTAAACTTTAAGTCGCTTTGGCTTTCCACTCATTTCATCGCATGATGCGCACCTTCAATGGGCGAGTTTGACGATGGTAAAGCGATTTCAAGGCACGGCGCGCTATGTGGCGAGTGACGAACTAAAGCTAACGGTGAATGCGGCGGTTACGCTGCAGCGGCCACTGCTGATTAAGGGTGAACCGGGCACTGGTAAAACGCTGCTGGCGGAGCAAATTGCCGATGCTTTTGACGCGCCGCTGATCGAGTGGCACGTGAAAAGCACCACCAAGGCGCAGCAGGGCCTGTATGAGTATGACGCAGTGGCAAGGCTGCGCGATTCCCAGCTGGGTGAGGCGAAAGCGGGTGCAATCGCGAATTACATCATTCCAGGCAGGCTTTGGCAGGCCTTCGAATCCGATACCCGCGCGGTATTGTTGATTGATGAGATCGATAAGGCCGATATTGAATTTCCGAATGATTTGCTGCGCGAATTGGATCGGATGGATTTTTTCGTGCATGAAACTCGGCAAACCATCAAAGCTAAATTTCGCCCGATTATCGTCATCACCAGCAATAACGAAAAAGAGCTGCCGGACGCGTTTTTGCGGCGCTGCTTTTTTCACTACATCCGCTTTCCTGACGAAGCTACGCTGCGGGCGATTGTTGAGGTGCATTTTCCAGGGCTAAAAGCTGCGCTGATCAACGAGGCCCTAGCGGCATTTTTACAAGTGCGCGACATGCCAGCGTTGAAGAAAAAGCCGAGCACGAGCGAGCTTTTAGACTGGCTCAAATTGCTGTTGGCCGAAGATATTCCGCTGGAAATTTTGCGCGAAAAGAGCGCCAAACGGCTTATTCCACCGCTGTACGGCGCATTGTTGAAAAATGAGGCCGACGTGCAGCTGTTTGAGAAAATTGCGTTTATGGCGCGGCGTTAGCTTCATCTTGGATTAGCAAGATTGGCGCGGTTGATTCGCTATGATGGCGGCCCCAAAGCCGCCCACCCGAAAAATGGAGTCCAAATGAAAGTTCTATACACCGCACAAGCACAGTCACAAGAAGGCCGCGACGGCCATACGCGCAGCAGTGATGGCGTGATTGATTTGCCACTATCGATGCCAAAATCCATGGGCGGCGCGGGCAAGGAAGGCGCGACGAATCCTGAGCAGCTGTTTGCTTGCGGCTATTCGGCCTGTTTTGGCGGCGCGGTTGCGCACGTTGCTAAGCTGCAAAAGCGCCCAATTGGTAAGGTTGAAGTGCATGCCGATGTGTCGATTGGTTTAAATGACGGCGGTGCTTTGGGTTTAGCGGTCAAACTCAGCGTGCGTATTGCCGAGCTTTCAAGAGCCGATGCCGAAGCGCTGGTGGCCGACGCACATCAGCTTTGCCCCTATTCGGTGGCTACGCGTGGCAATATCCCCGTTGAATTAGTGGTTCTTGACTAGTGTCAGAACCCATTTTGCTGTGCGTGCTGGCCGATATTCCCGAAGCTGGCGCGCTTGAGTGTGAGCACGCCGGTGATTCGCTCGTGCTGCTGCGTTACGGCATGCAGGTTTACGGTTATTTGAACGTCTGCCCGCATGCAGGCCGGCCGCTCAATTGGGCGCCTGGAAGGTTTTTGGTGGCGCACGGTCAGCTGGTGTGCGCGTCGCACGGTGCAGCGTTTAAAGCTGAAAATGGCGAATGTATCGGCGGGCCCTGTAAGGGCAGCAGCTTGACCGTAGTGGCGCTTGAGATGAGGGATTTGCAGGTTTATTTGCGGGTGAACTAGCGAATCGTGCTTGCTTTAAAGGCAAACCGCACAGTCGAATTTGCAGGCGACTCCGCCACACTTCGTCATCCTCGCGAAGGCGGGGATCCAGTGCAGGTGTCAGCTTTCCCTTCCAGTTTCAAAGCACAGTAATGTGCGGATTTTTAAGCTAACGAGCAACTTTATTGCTCGGCAAACCTCGATGCCCGCCTGCGCGGTATGACGATAAGGTATTCGAGCATGCTTAAGGGAGCGCTTTCGAATTTATGACACCTGTACTGGATCCCCGCCTTCGCGGGGATGACGAGGTAAGCGAAACAAACCTCCTGCAAAATCGACTGCCTGTTTGGCCTAAGTACTGTTGCTACTGAAATCAAACATGCACTTAGCTTTGTGTCCCAACCCGGCGGCTTAACCGCCACCAATCGCATAGACAATCTCAACCCGATCATCGGCTTGAATAGTTCGCTCGCCATGCTGACTGCGGCTGACGATCTCGCCGTTAATTTCTACGGCAACGCGCTGATCCGCCAATTTTTCTTGCTGCAGCAGAGCCAAAACGGTGAGTGGCGATAGCGCCTTTGCGCTGCCATTTAGAAAAAATTGCGGCACTGTGTCATCCGAAGCATTAAGGCATTGCATATAGGCTGATGAAATCCCGGTTGAAATATCGAACGGTGGGTTTGGCGGAGGCATCAGCACGCTTGGCGCTGGTCAAATCTGCCTTTAAATCAATTAGCTGCTGAGCGTTTTTGCCGCCCTGCTGTTGATAAATGCCGTGCTTGGCAGCGGCGCGCAGCAGCAATGCGTGCGCGAGCGCTTTGCCCGTTAAGCCCTCTACGTTGGCGCGCGCGGCTTCTGGCAGGTTGCCGGAGAAATAGCTGTTAGCAATACTCGTTAAAGCAGCCGGTGCAGGTGGCTTGACCACTGGCGCTGGCGCGGTAACTTCAGATTCTCGTGTTTGCTGCGCAGCCAGTGCGTCTGCGGCAATTTTTGCTTCGCGTTGACGTTTTTCTAACGCGGCTTGAGCCTGTGCCTTGGCCTGCGCTTGGGCCAAGGCTTCTGCCTGCGCTCTGGCTGCTTCGGCTTGACCGGTATTCGGCGTTGTGGGAATAGTTTCGATAGGCGGCAAATTCGGTACTGGCGGCGCGGGCAGGTTGGGTTTCGCGCCGCACTGAGCGAGTATGAGCTTGCTTTGTGCGAGTTCGGCCTCCACGCCTTTGGCTTCTCGCATGATCGCCAGATGCGCGCTGTTGCTCAGCGCTGCCTTTGCTGCGTTGCAATCCCCCAGCTTGAATGATGCTAGCGCCAGATAATAGTGCGGAATGTAGGCGCTAAACACCATGCCATACAGGCGCACGCGCGCCTGCGGATTGGGTTCGCTAGCCAGTGCAGACTGCATTTTGGCGCGCGCGTTGGCCCAGTTGGCTTTGTCGGCAGCCTTTACGCCGCTGGTGTAATCATCTTTGAAATCCGCGTTGGCAAAGCAGGCAGCTAAGGCGAATGCCAACCCCAAAAGCGCGGTTTGAATGGATGTGGCGATGCTGCGCACTTAAAACCCCGCGTCTTGCAAATAGGCTTTGCTTGCATCGCTAAAGCCAGTGTTGGCAGTGCTGGTGGTGCCGCGCTTGACCGTGCCACTGAACTGTTTGCGCAAGCCGCTGGCAATTTGTACTTCGATTTTGTAGGTGTCTTCCACCAAACTGATCGTAAGCGGCGTGTTGGCAGGGCGCGGCAGCGGCATAGCGACATTTTTTGAGTCAACAATCCGCAGCACGACGCCCGCAGGTTGGGTATCGATCAAAAGTATTCCGCTCAACTCTACGATTCTGCTCAAGTTTTTCGCTGCTGCAATATCCAAGCTCAGCTGACGTAGCTCTATCTCAAACCCGCTGCCGATGGCTTTGACGAGCGCTTCGGCTTGATCTAAACGATTGGCTTTAATCTCTGTGCGAACAAGCAAATCAGCGCGATCAATCAGGGCTTTTCTCAATCCTGGTAGCTGAGGTGCGTCGGCTTTGCGGGCCATCAGCGCGCGAATGCTCTCAGCAATTGCGCCTAATTCACCGGCACCTAAACTAGCAGCGGATAGCTGAGTTGAGACAGCGGCAATCTGCTCCGAAAACCCTTGCTTATCACGGAGTTTAGCCAGCTCACCGGCGTAGCGTTTGCTTAAGATTGAATCCGGTACCGCTGCTTTCCAATTGACCAGTAATGCTTGCAATTGCGCCATTTGGGCGTTGTCGAGTGCCAATTGGGTGCGCATGGCAAAGCGCGTTTCGGCGAGCTGTTCCAGGCGTTTGAGCTCAGGCTCGGCAGGATCTAGCTTTTCCCGCAGCGCGACAAATTCCGCGCCCACATCTAAGGTCGAGTTCGGCTCTTTTAGCTTGAGCTCAACTGCTGCTATCAGTTTGCTGATTGCTTCGGCATTCTCAACTTTTCCGCGTGCTTTACTAAGCGTAAGCTGTGCATCGGTAAAGGCGTTTTCGGCAAAAAGCTCGGTCGCTAGCGCTTGATCAAACAATTTTTGCGCCGCTTCAGTCTGCCCGGAATTGGCCAGCTCGGTGATGTTTTTTGCCAGTAAACGCTCAAACTGCGCGACTCTGGATTTCAACTGCGGGCTGCGCGAATCAATGTCCTGCATTTCTTGCAGCGTTTTTGCCGCATTGCTGGATTCCGGGGTGAAATACTCCAATTTTTCAACGTGGGTTTCGTATTCTCGGATGAGTCCTTTAATGGCCAGCTGCTCAGTTTTACTCGTGCCACGATTGGCAAAATAATACGCGCCACCTGCGACAAGGCAAAGTGCTAGCACACTGGCGGCAATTAGCCCCCACGGCGTCCGCTTGATCGGTGCGGCGCTAGCAGGCGCGGCAAACTCTGTCGCTACCCGAGGCGTCACTTGCTGGGTGACCGGCACCGGTGGCTGCGCGCTTTGCTGCTGGCGCAATTTGCTGTTGAGCTCGGCATCACGAAGCGTGTCAAACGAAAAGCCCATCTGTCGCAGCTGCTCAGTCCAGGCTTGATTCGGTGCCAGCTCGGCCTTCGTGCGCAAGCTCGGGCTTTGCACGAACACATCGCGCAGCGCATGGGTAAAATCCGACATGCTGGCGTAGCGATCTTCGCGCTTTTTCGCCAATAACTTCGCCAATACGGGATTGAGTTCGGCAAATTCCTCGCCCAGCTGAGGGACCGGCGCGGTCAAGTGCTGCATGCACAGCTGGATTGGGTTATCTCCTTTGTAAGGTGGGTAACCGGTAATCAGCTCGTAAAACAAAATGCCGAGCGAATACACATCGCTGCGGCCATCAATTTCACCGCCGCTGACTTGCTCAGGGCTCATATAAACCGGCGTGCCAACGATCATGTTCTCGACGGTTATTTTGGTCTGATTGCTGGTCAGCTCGCGCGCGATACCAAAGTCAGTAATCACCGGCACTTTGCCACCGCGCATCATGACGTTCGCCGGTTTTAAGTCACGATGCACGATGCCTTGGTTATGCGCTTCTTGCAGTGCGCTGGCAATTTGCACCGCCACCGCAATCGATTCGCCTACCGAAATGCCGGTGCGCATGCGATCAACCAGGGTGCCGCCGTCGAGAAACTCCATCGCGATGTACGCCACGTCGCCGACTTTGGCAATGTCATAAATACCGCAGACGTTTCGATGCGTTATTTTTGCCAGCGTGCGGCCTTCGCGCAAAAAGCGCTGTGCGGTGCGCTCAGGGTCATCATCATTGACCGTGCGCAAGATTTTGATCGCGACTTTGCGATCCAGGGATTTTTGCTTGGCTAAGTAGACCGTCGCCATGCCGCCCTCACCCAGCGGGTGCAACAGCTCATAGCCAGGAATATCGGGTGGGGCAGGGTGGTTTGCCACAACTTCTCTACAGGTTTTGGTAATTAGGGCCGGCGCCGCCTTCTGGCGTCACCCAATTGATAATCTGATAAGGATCCTTAATATCGCAGGTTTTGCAATGCACGCAATTGGCGGAGTTGATTTGCAGGCGCTTGCCCTTTTCATCATCGATGATTTCATAGACCCCGGCCGGGCAAAATTTGGTACACGGGTTGCCATATTCAACAACGCATTTCGTGATGCAGATATTGGTGTCAGCTACCTTTAAATGTATCGGTTGATCTTCATCGTGCACCGTCGATGCATAATAAACGCCCTGCAAGCGATCGCGCGGAGCCAGCGTGCGCTCAACATAGTTGGGTTTTATCGCGCCAATTTCGTTGAGCTTAAGTAGCGCGCTGTAGTCGGCTTTAACTTTCAGCGTCCACGGGCTTTTACCACGGGTTAGCGTTTCCCAGCCGGCATTGGCCAGCCCGAAATATAGCCCGCGTTTGAAGCCGGGTTTAATATTGCGCACGGAATACAGCTCACGCATTACACCCGAGCCGCGCAGTGCGGCGTCCCAGCCGGCGGATTCCAATTTGGTCGCTAAGCGCTCAGCTACCATCATGCCGGAGCGCATGGCTTGATGCGTGCCTTTGATTTTCGGCACATTCAAAAGCCCCGCGCCGCAGCCAATCAGCACCGCGCCGGGCATTTCAACCTTTGGCAAGCTTTGCCAGCCGCCAGTCACGATGGCTCTAGCGCCTGCGGATAAAATTGTGCCGCCTTCTAACATCGGTTTGATCAGCGGATGGTGCTTGAGCTGCTGAAACGCTTCGTACGGCTGATAGTTTGGATCCTTATAATCCAAACCGCTGACATAGCCAATCGCAATGCGGCTTTGATCCAAATGATAGATAAAACTGCCGCCATAAGTTTTGCGATCCGCCGGCCAACCGAGCGTGTGAACGATGCGCCCGGTTTGCACCTGTTCGGGCTTAACTTGCCACAGCTCTTTAATGCCAATCGAATAGCTTTGCGGGTCAGATTTTTCATCCAGCTTGAAGCGTGTGACCAGCGTTTTAGTCAAGTGCCCGCGCGCGCCCTCAGCAAATACCGTCACTTTGGCTTTGATGTCTACACCGGCCGCATAGTTGTCTTTATGCTTGCCATCTTTAGCGATGCCCATATCGCCTATGCGCACGCCCGCTACCGAGCCATTGTCATTAAATAAGCATTCGGCAGCGGCAAAGCCGGGGTAAATTTCAACGCCGTAATCGTTTGCTGCTTTTTCGCCTAACCACGCACACGTAGCACCCAAGGAAACAATAAAATTGCCCGCATTGTGCATTTGCGGCGGCGTGGGCATTTTATAGGCGGCGGTTTTCGTCAAGAAATAAAAGTCATCCGCGCCTGCGGGCACACAAACCGGTGGCGGTGCATCGCGCCAATTTGGGATCAGCTCATCCAGCGGGCCGGGCTCAATCACCGCGCCAGATAGAATTTGCGCACCCACGGTCGATGCCTTTTCAAGCACGCACACGCTTAAATCTTTGTTGAGCTGCTTTAGGCGAATCGCACAGGCTAGGCCTGCTGGGCCTGCGCCCACGATCACCACGTCATATTCCATTATGTCTCGTTCGCTCATTACTGGCTCATCTTGTTGTTACTTAGTGTGTTGTTATTTCGAATGTCTAGTTGGCTCGAATTTCAACGCAATCGGCGCTTGCATCCTAGGCTTGCACCCTAGGGTTGAATAATAGGGCAAGCCAGTGTCAGCATGCGAGCCTGCACGATTCTACAGGACGGCAAGTATGTGTGGTCGATATGCGCTCTACGGCCCAACAAAACGGGGGGATTTACCGCTAGCTGGGTTTGATGAGGCCTGGAGCGAGCGAATATCCCCTATTTTCCAGCAGTTTGAACGCTACAACGTCACGCCCGCCACGCTTGCGCCAATATTTCAGCCAGATGCAGGTCGAAAAAATATCGCGCTTGCGTGGGCAAGTTGGGGCTTAAAGCCCGCGTGGGCTGAATCGTCGTCCAAGCGGGGCTTTTCAACCGTCAACGCGCGCGTCGAAACCATCGCGGAAAAACCAAGCTTTCGCGGTGCATGGCGCGCGCAGCGCCGCTGTGTAGTGCCGGTTTCTGGCTGGTATGAGTGGCCGGAACCGGTAGTTGATCAAGCGCCTTTGGAATTCGCGCTCACCGCACAAACTGCGCCCGAGCGGCATGTTGTCTATTTCGCGCACCAGCTAGATCACAATCCGATGCTGCTCGCCGGAATTTGGGAGCCAGCCACAAGCGAACATCCGTCAAGTTTTTCGATTTTGACTCAAAGCGCATGCTTGCCAGTTGCTGATGCGCATGATCGCCAACCTATTGTGCTGAGCATGCAGAATGCCGAACGCTGGCTGTTTGGTGATCTTGCGGGAATTACGCCGCTGCTTGAACCTAGCGAATTACCGGTGCGCTTTCATACCGTATCTGCGCGTGTGGGTAATGTTCGGTTTGATGATGCAGCGCTGATTCAAGCGATCGGGTGAAATTCAAAATGTGAAATCGCATTGACTCTTCATCAATGCGATTAGCACGCCGCCTGCATCAGCTTGGGCGTGGTTTCTTTGTTGCCAAATGCCGCTAAAAAAACATACGGGAACTTGGCGGCGTTAAACGGCTGCGCGGTGAGCGCCGATACCGCCTCTTCAATCTTGACTGCATTCACGTGGTGGCATTACCCAGCATCCCCAATGCCGCCGCCAACACACTCGCATCGGATGGCAGCACCAAATTGGCGGCGCTAGCGAGTGGCGTGTAGGTATCTTCACCCACCACGCGGGTGATCGGTTTATGGCCCAAACCCGCTTCGATCAGCGCGGTCATCACGCCCTCGGCAATGCCAGCGCTCTTGCGGCCTTCATCAACAATCAATATCCGCGTGCAGGCTCCTGCATGTTCGGCAATCGCTGCGGCGTTGAGGGGTTGCAGCCAGCGCAAATCGAACACGCGAACCGTTTTGCCGGTTTGCGCTTCAATGTGTTTGGCGGCGCGCAAGCACATAGGCACGCCGTTGCCATAGCTGATCATCAACAAATCCGTCGCCTCTTGGAAATAGCAGCGGCCTTCCCCGAGCGGCATGGCTTGCTCCAAACCTGGATATTGAAACTGCCACTGGCCATCGCCAGCGGCGTACAAATCTTTCGTCATGTACAGCGCAATCGGTTCTAAAAACGCGCAGACGCGGCCGTTGATTTGCGACATCGCCATCATCGTGCGCAGCATGCAGGCGGCATCATCGCCCCGGCTAGCGCAGCCCACGACAAGTCCTGGAATATCACGCAGCGCGGTGATCGAATTATCGTTATGAAAATGCCCGCCGAAACCCTTTTGATAGCCCAAGCTGGCCATGCGCAGCAGCATCGGATTGCGGAATTGGCCGTTACTGAAAAATTGCAGGCTGCAGGCTTCGCCGCGAATTTGATCGCAAGCATTATGGAAATACGCCAAATATTGAATCTCTGGAATCGGCAGCAGGCCTACGTTAGCAAAGCCTTGTGCCAGACCCAGAATCGTTTGCTCATCCAGCAAGGTGTTGAAAACGCGCGCGCCTTTGAAGGTTTTAAACAGGCCGCGCGTGACGGTATACACGCCGCCTTTTTGCGCGACGTCTTCCCCGAAAATCACCGCGTTGCCGTGCTTGAGCATCAAGTCGTGCAGCGCCTGATTGATTTGGATGGCCAAATGCCGAGCGGGTAGGGTTTCGGGTAGTGCATCGCCCCAGAGTGCCGCGCGTTTTTCGGCGTAGTCGGCGCGAGTGGCCTCCGCTGCGACTAAATCGGCGTCAAACGGCGCTAACGGGCGCATGACTTCGGCCAACTCGGTAATTTTCGGGGTTTTATCGGCGTGTTCGGCGGCGGCAAAACACTTGCTGCGTATGTCTTCATACAGCGCCAGTAGCTCCGCAGGTTTTAGCGCGCCTGACTCCAGCGCAAGCTGTGCGCCGCGCAAAACCGGATCGGCGGCCTCGCCAGCCCACACATCTTCAATGGCGCGATATTCAATCTCGAAATCGGTGCCCGCGTGGCCCATCAGGCGCACGGTGCGCAGATGTAAAAACGTCGGTCGCCGCTTTGATCGGCAGTGTGCCACTGCGGCCTGCACCTGCGCGTAGCCTGTGGCTAAATCCAAGCCGTCGGCGTAGAAATAGTCCAAATCGGTGCGATTTTTAAAACTCGCGGCAATCCAATTACTGGGCGATTTCACCGAAATGCCGATGCCGTTGTCTTCACACACGAACAGTACGGGCGCGCTCAAGCCTTGATAGGCGGTCCACTGCGCCGCGTTGAATGCGCCTTGCGCAGTCGAGTGATTCGCGCTGGCATCGCCAAAGCTGCATACCACGATGCTATCGTTCGGCACCGGCAGCGTATGGCCGACGCGTTTGGCCAGCTCAATCCCAAGCGCAGTGCCGTAGGCTTTCGGAAGATGGCTGGCAATGGTGGAGGTTTGCGGCAAAACCCACAGCGGCTTGCTGCCCCATACTTTGTGGCGCCCGCCGCTGGCTGGATCTAAGCTTGATGCCGCAAAGCTGTAGGCGGAATCCATGATCGGATCCATGCCTGGGCGTTTGCGAAAGCGCTCCGCCATAAAGCCGCCCGAACGATAGTGCAAAAACGCCATATCGGTGTGCCGAGTCGCGCGCGCCACCATCGCATTGCCTTCATGGCCAGAGCTGCCAATGGTGTAAAACACCTTGTTTTGCACCCGCAGCACGCGCGCCATCAAATCCAAATGCCGGGAAATCAGCTGCGATTCCAATAGCTCCAGAAAGCCTGCCACATCGAGTGCTGAGCCCGCTGCGATCGGTGCGTTTAACGCGGGCCTTGCACGCTGAATCGGATTCTCCGCTGCAAAATGCTGCACGGTGGCGATAAAGTTCTGATCGACCGCTTCGGCGCGGTTGACGCCTTTACTGCGGCTAAGGACGAGTGTAGTTAAATCGTCTGCGTGCGCCATGGTTTGCCCTTGAGCCAGAGTGAAGATAAGCGATTGTCGTTTGCTGGCGCGTTGGTTACAAGGCGAGTTGGGCCATTGGCGGTACGCGACATTGTCATCGTGGCTTTTTAGTTTGTTGTCAGTATGGCTAATGCGATTTTGTTTCAGGATAGTTCGTTAGCGCTGAGACTGCCGAATCAAGATTCACGAATTAACTTGATTTATCGCTTAATTTTGTGCAATTTATGCCTTTAACTGGAGCTCAACATGCAAGTCAGCCGGCTATCTACCTCGAAGCAATGGGCGATTTTTTCAGCCTCACTGCTAACTGCAAGTCATGCTTTTGCCGTGCCAAGCATCATTGATGTGCAACTTTCCCCGAGCCGCGTCAACGTGGGCGACTACGTGCAGGCGTATTTCCAAGTTAGCGATGCTGGGCTGCCGCTACAAGGCAGCGGCAGCATTGAAATCGATGGTCGGCGCGTTTGTAAAAGCGTCGAGACCGCGATTGCGGGTCGATATGTTTGCGCATTTGCCATACCGCACTGCGGTGTGTTTGCGTACACCGTTCGATTTGCAACCGCTGCGGGCGCGGCGCTAACCCGTGTGCAGACGCTCATCATTGGTGACTTACAGCTCGTCAAAGCCAAACCCGCCATCACGGTTTTAGGTAGAGCTAGTTTATTTTTCGCCAAACTTGACTATCTTGATCCAGGCTCGCGTATTCAGCCTACCGGCAATATCGCGATCGAAACGCTCAGTGGCAGCCATCAATGCACGATCACACTGCCCGCATTAACGCACTGCAGCATGCTTTTTCAAGCCGCAGGCAGCTACAGTTTGCGCGCACGCTACAGCGGCGATGCCAATTTTCCGGCGCTTAACAGCCTCGTGTTTTTGCACGCGGTTGCCAATCCGCTGCGATCTGAACCGGTTTATCTGAGTCAATCAGCGATGCAGCAGCCGACTCCGATTTTAGATTCCAGTGAGTTTGTGCAAAGCCACAAAAGTGCAGATCGCGGCGGGCGTCGATCGGTGGGCAATGGCATTGGCGTAATTGACTATTCGGTAGGTACGAGAATTCCTGCCTTCGGCAATGTACAGAGCGTACCCGTGGTGCAAATGGATAGCACGTTGGCAGCGGTTTACGACTTCACCTCGAACTTTACAAGCTTCCTAACCCTACGAGGCCATGGTGTAGCGTCCGAGCGCGGCGCGCAGCTGCAAGTGCTGGATGGCAAAATTTTAAGCCTCACCAGCGAACGCGGTGTCGAGGCGGACACGAATGAATCCAATGATCTGTATCTGCTCGGCCCTAGTTTTTTACCGGAATGGCTCAGCGCAAAAGCCGACGGCAGTGCGTCGAGCAACGGAATTTCAGTGTTCGGCGCAGGGCAAGAAAAGGTGGCGTTTATCAGCGCCGAAAACGGTTTCACCGCGGGGGATAATGATGGTTTAGCGGACTTGTTTGTCGTTACGCCTGGCACAATTGCGCCTGCTTTACGGATTCGGCGCTATGCATTGACGCCCGGTTTTGCGGACGTGCGAACGATTACGCTTGACGAAAGTGACCAGCAAATACTGCTACAAGGCAACAATTTGACGTTGCTGGATTTGGCCACTGGCAGCCTTCGCGAGCTGGCTAATGGAGGAACGCTCGCATGGCAAAATGGAATTTTTGCACCCGACGGCGCCGCGCTGTTTCAACAAAGTGAGCCGCCCAGCATTGTCCACATACCGCGCGCTGGAGCACCGCGAATTGTGCCGATCTTGCAAGATACCGAAGTCACTGCGCTGCGCAAGGTGTTAGATTCCGGTGATGCCATGCTGCTCGGGCGCATTTCACAGCGCCGCGTGAATCTCAGTACCGGCGCACAAACGCTGCGGTTTAATGACTACGCCGGTGACGAGCGCTTAGTTCGCGCCGACTCACTTAGCTTCAGCGCCGACGGCAGTCAATTAGCGATCACCGGCGCGGATGGCAATTTCATTCAAATTGGCGGCGCTAGCGGTGCGCGCACCGCATTTGTGAGCAGCGCGAAAAACGCCAAGCTTGATCCAGCGGGTGAAAACGTCGCGTTTGAATCTGCAGACGCTTCGCTAGTGCCAGGCGATACCAACGGCCAGTCCGACGTATTCATCCAAAACCTGCGCTCCGGGCAAATTCGGCGTTTGAGTCAAACGCCAAGTGGCGCGCAAACCAGCGAGCGAACTTTCCTTGTAGCGCTGGGGAGTAGCCACGCAGTGATCTCGATTGCTAAGCCCCAAATTCAGGGCGTTCAACAACTTCTAGGCGCTTTTCAACCGACGTTGATTGAGCTTGCCAGTAACACCGCAACGGCGCTGATGCCGCCGGAAGTAGAGGCAATGGGCTTTGTTCCAAGCGCCGATGCAAGTGCAGGCGTTTGGGTTTCGGGTGATCGCCGTCGCGCATATCGGCAGTTAATCGCACCGGTTACAGCGCCGGTGCTGATTAGTGCGCTGCCCAGCGCTGAATTGTTTATCTACAACAGCGCCGCTATTTCAAGTGCGGGTAACATTGGCGTTTTTTCCATCGGCCGAAATAGTCCGCAGCCTTGGCAAGATTGGCGGGTAGATTTCAACGCAAACACTGCGCGGGTTATCAAAGAACGGCCTTTGAATGATCGTGTGATTGCAGAATACAGCGTAGTCCGCAACGGCCAAATCGCCATTCGACGCGATATTCGCCAAACCTCAGGTGCTGAATTCCAGATTTTTGAGAACAGCTCGCACTGGATCGTTGATATGGACCGCGATACTGAAGAACGTTTACCGCTCAACTTATCTTCTGTTAGGTTTAGCGCCTCGCCCCCGATAACCGGTGCCGTTGCAATCTCAGATAGCGGCAATTCGGTAGCCTGGGCGAGCCAAATTGCCGGTCAAACGCCGGTCTTAGGGCTTACGATGCAGCGCACCGTATTTGCCGGCACGCAAACCTACACCGCAATTACCCGCGTGCAACCGACGCAATTATTTGTCGGACAAAGCTACCTCGCTGAAGCGGTAGTGAGCCACAAAGCCAGTGCCGGCGCACCGAGCGGTGTCGTGCGATTTGATGATGGCAACGGCAATCAGTGCGATGCGAGCTTGCAAGCGCAGGGTAATTTAGCGATTGGCCGCTGCAATTTACGTTCATTCACCGCGCAAATTCCAACGTTTAATCCGCAAACGCTGACGGCGACCTATTTGGGTGATGCGCAATTTGCGCAAAGTGCAAGCACGCGAGCGATCACGATAAACACGGTTGGCGCCGAGCGATTGCGGCTATCGGCGCACATGCTGGGCAAAGCCAGCGTTCGGGTAACGCCAGAATTTCTGCCCAATCAAAGCGTGCCTTTGCGCGGCATCGTACGCACTCGGATGAATTTAGCAACGCAGACACTATCGGGCCAACAATATTGCGATCTAACTGCAGCACAGCTAGCCAGCGCAGCAAGCTGCGATTTCTCGGTCAATGACCCAGAACAGCTAACGCGAGTGTTTGTTTCCATCATCGACGACGCCTATGCGGAGGCATCGACGAGCGTCACCATAAATTTGCGCGAACAGCTATTGGCGAGCGGGTTTGAATAGCCTCAACAGTTTGTTTGTCAAAGCCTAGAAATTAAAAAGCCATCAATGCTGATGGCTTTTTAGTTTGGCTAACTTAATTGTCCGGCTTACTTCTTCGCTTTAGCAGCCTTCACTGGCGCAGCAACCGGTGCTGGCTTTGGCGTAGCTGCTACAGCTACTACGAATTTCTTAATCTTGTGCGGACGCACATTGCCATAGCTACTGACTGCAATTTTGCCTCTACGCGTACGACGATCACCACGACCCATAACGAACTCCCATTGGATTTGACCCGCGAGTGTAGCGAAAAGCGCGGGTTTCACTCAAGCAAAACCGACTGAGTTGCGCTTTTCACTCATAAATCGGCCAAAACTTGACCAATCTTGCGTCTACTTCAGCGCTCTGCCAGCTCGGGCGCGCTATCTTTGCGGGCTCTATTAGAATTCGCCAAGGCAGGCTTTCATGGGCATCAAATGCGGCATCGTTGGTTTACCCAACGTGGGCAAATCCACACTTTTTAACGCACTGACCAAAGCCCGCATCGCTGCGGCGAACTTTCCGTTTTGTACAATTGAGCCGAATGTGGGCGTGGTGCCCGTGCCGGATGTGCGCTTGGATGCGCTATCGGCCATCGCCAAACCGTTGAAAATCATCCCGACCAGCATGGAATTTGTCGATATCGCCGGCTTAGTGGCCGGTGCCAGCAAGGGCGAGGGTTTAGGCAATAAATTCCTGGCGCATATTCGGGAAACCGACGCTGTCGCCCACGTGGTGCGCTGTTTTGATAACGACGACATTATTCACGTGTCGAACCGAGTAGATCCGATTGCCGATATCGAAATCATCGACACTGAATTGGCGCTGGCGGATTTGGAATCTGTCGATAAAGCCATCAATCGCTATGAGCGCCAGGCCAAAACCGGCGATAAAGATGCAATTTTGCGTTTGGACGTGCTGCGAATTTTGGCCAAGCACCTCAACCAAGGCCTAGCCGCACGCAGCGCGCCATTGGATAAAGAACAGCGCGCACTGCTAAACGAAGTGTTTTTGCTGACTAGCAAACCCGTCATGTACGTTTGCAACGTCAATGAAACTGGCTTCACTAACAATCCGTATTTGGATTTAGTCACCGCCAAAGCCAACGCCGAAGGCGCGCAGGTGGTTGCAGTTTGCGCACGGATTGAGGAAGAGCTTTCGCAACTTGATGCGGCAGATCAGCTCGAATTTTTAAAAGATATGGGTTTAGACGAGCCTGGGCTAAACCGCGTGATTCGTGCCGGCTACACGTTGCTGGGCATGCAAACGTATTTCACCGCTGGCGAGAAAGAAGTGCGCGCTTGGCAGGTTAAGGCCGGCTCTACCGCACCGCAGGCAGCCGGCGTGATTCACACCGATTTTGAGCGCGGCTTCATTCGCGCCGAAGTGATCGCCTATGACGATTACATTCGCTACAAAGGCGAATCAGGCTCGCGTGATGCCGGAAAAATGCGCTTGGAAGGTAAGGAATATTTGGTCAAGGAAGGCGATGTAATGCATTTTCGCTTTAACGTCTAAATTCCAATTCGCAATCAAAACGCTAACTGCGTTGGCTTGCTGCGGTCAGAGGGCTCTATCACTTACGTGAACTTCTTTCAGCTTATGGCAAAAGTCTTATGAACTGTCATTTCTTCGTAATCGGGGTCAAGCACGAATACCGAACGTTTCAGTGGCAGCTAGGCTTCTTGGTTCTTTCTGTTTTTGCACAACTTTTAGGATAGTTTGAATTGAAACACCGATTAACTGCCTTGATGATTCCAATTTTTTGCTTAACCATGCTCGTTGTACTAGTTGAAGGGTGCGCCGTAAAACAACCGCTGCCACCAAAGCCTATAGACAAGAATACGATAAAAACTGCAGTCGATTTAGGCTTGCGGCTATTTGCACACAGTCGGCTAATTTCTGTTGCTCAGAGCACAGTGATGGCATTGGATCCAGCGTTAGAAAAAAAACTACACTATGTAGTTATCGAGCCGTCTTCTATGGCGGAAGATACAAATGTTATTGCCCTTGACTTTAGCCAAGTCGAGCCGCGCATAGAAGCCGAAGTTGCAATTCCAAGGTCGCTTAACTTGAGCAGCTGTACGATATTCAAAGGGGATTCAAGCGCGTGCATTGGCGCGCGCGCTTCCATAAAAACACGATCACTCAGCAAAGAAGAGATGCTGCTCGCTACAACATTTAGACAATTAGTCGCGCTTGAGCAAGATCTTGAGAAATGCACACATGAAGCACCGCTGTTGTTAGTCTTGAAAACCGGTCAAGGCTTTAATGGCTATGTATTGAGCACCAGTGCGGAATTGGATCAATATGTTCTTTCTGGTCACTGGCGCATTGAGTTTTCTCCTGAATCCAGTTTGCTAAATCGAAAGCCGCTCTATAAAAAGTGTCTAGTTCGCACAGCGAAGCAGCTTCTAGGCCGACATAACCATGATTATTTGACGCGGCCGCAGACCATTAGTCTAAATACGCCAGTCTCAGAATTTATTGATGAATCGCACATTTTTTTAGCGTTAAAGAATGAAGTTGACATCCTGCTAGTTGGAACCGCGTTGCGCATGCTTTCGATAACGCGAACGGCAGACGATTCGATTCAAGTTAAAGAATCCGAAGTGGTGTACGACGATCGATCAAAGTCCCGGATTTATCATTGGTAGCGCTAGCTCCCTCGTCCGCGAAGTCAATGTTTTTTCGACAAGCGAAAATTGTTTTAACTAAGTATCCAGAATAGTTTTCGCGATTTCTCACTTCAACACTTCAAAAGGACTTCAAATGACTTCAGTACTTTCCGATCATGCACTTTCACAGCTGTTTTTAGAAGCCCGCACCCACAATGGCTGGCTAGCCGGTGATGTAAGCGAAACGCAAATCCAGCAAATCTATGACTTGATGAAAATGGCGCCGACCAGCGCGAATTGTTCTCCCGCTCGGTTGATTTTTGTGAAGAGCGATGCGGCTAAAGCGCGTCTGCTGCCCCATTTGCTGGAAAGCAACCGCGAAAAAACCCAAAGTGCGCCAGTTTGCGTCATTATTGGGATGGACATGCAGTTTCATCAGCACTTACCGTTTTTGTTCCCGCATACCGATGCAAAGAGCTGGTTCGACGGTAATCAAGCCAAAATCGACAGCACCGCGTTTCGAAACGCGAGTTTGCAAGGCGCATATTTAATGATGGCAGCGCGCGCTATTGGCCTTGATTGCGGACCCATGAGCGGATTTAACGAGGCAGCGATAGACGCTGAATTCTTTGCAGGTAGCAGCATTAAGAGCAATTTTCTAGTAAATCTAGGTTATGGCGACAGCAGCAAGATTTTTGGGCGTTCGCCGCGCTTTGAATTTGCCAAGGTTTGCCAAATTCTGTAGTCAGATATGAGCCAAGCGATTGCTTTGCCTGCCCCGCTTCTTGTGCGTTCGCTTGGCCGCCAGCCTTATCTGCCGATCTGGCACGCCATGCAGCGCTTTACCGATGCCCGCACGATCGATACGCCGGATGAGCTTTGGCTGTGCGAACACGATCCGGTGTATACGCAAGGCCAAGCTGGTAAGGCTGAGCACCTATTGAATGCGGGTAACATTCCGGTGGTGCAGTCTGATCGCGGCGGTCAGGTGTCCTACCACGGTCCAGGCCAGCTAATGGCCTACACGCTCATTGATCTACGCCGTAAAAACATGGGCGTACGTGAGTTTGTATCGCTTCTTGAAAACGCAACAATTACCACACTGCAAGGGTATGCAATAGCCGCGCATGCCAAACCGGATGCGCCAGGCGTATATGTGGGCGTGGAAAAAATTATGGCGCTGGGCATACGCGTACGCCATGCGCGCACCTTTCACGGGTTGGCGTTAAACGTGTGCATGGATTTGGCGCCATTTGCGGGTATCAACCCCTGCGGCTATACAGATCTGCGCCACACCACCGTTTACGATGAAGGTGGCCCGGCGGATTTAGGCGTCATGAGTCAAGCGCTTGTACACGCTTTGGCAAACGCATTAAATTCAGCGGCGAGCTGGCAAAGTGAGCTACCTAACGTGCTACAGGCAGGCATATGAGCGTAAGTAAAGCCTGGCGTGGAAACTTCAACGGCCTGAAATTAGCCGGCTTACACTGGCCAAGTATTCAACCCAATAGCACACCAATTTTGGCGCTGCACGGCTGGCTCGACAACGCCGCTAGCATGCGACCGCTCTTGGATGCGCTACATGCAAAGCAAGGCGCAGCCATGCTCGCGCTGGATTTGCCTGGGCACGGCCTCAGCGCGCATACGCCCGCTAACTGGCACGCACCATTTTTGGACTACGTCGATCACACGCTCGCGGTGTTGGAATCACAGAATTGGCCGCAGGTTGATCTGATCGGGCACTCCATGGGCGGTGCCATTGCCACGCTGTTTGTCGCTGCATTTCCAGAGCGCGTGCGCCGGTTGATCTTGCTAGATTCGATAGGCCCGTTGAGCGGATCCGCCGAGCAATTTAGCAGCGATCTTCGTAAAGGCCTATTAGCGCGGCGCAGCGTGGCGCATAAAGTATTGCCCAGCTATGCCAGCGTTGATGAAGCCGTGGCAGCCCGCACCGGCTCATTCGGCATTAGTGCGGTTGCCGCGCGTGTGATCGTTCAGCGCGGGCTCGTCAAGCGCGCCGGGCGCTATTTTTGGCGCACTGACCCGCGCCTAACGACACCGTCCATCAGCCGAATTACCGAACCGCAAGTATTGCAAGCGATATCCGCCATCAATTCGCCGACATTAATAGTCCTGGCTGAGCCGCGCAGCAGCTTTCTAAATACGCCGCTAATCGAAAATCGCCTCGCGCACTTCAAACACGCGAAAATCATCACGATTCCAAACAGTAATCACCATCTGCATTTGGATTCGATGGCGGCGGTGCTGTCAGCGCTGCTTAACTTCGATGCGGATTTATCGCCATAAAAGCGCGGATATAACCGCACGTCGACGCGCGTACGACGTCCGCTTCATCTAAGTCAAAATGCTACTGACCGTTTGTGCACCGCATCGTGGCTTGGCGGCCTGCATAGTTTGACGGCGTTCGGCGGATCTTGATAAGCATTGGTACAAGCCGCGCCCAGCCCTCCCCTTTTTAAAATATTAGGATACTTATGAAGATCAAAACACTTGTAGTTGCAGCATTGTTTGCTTTTGCGCCATTGGCTTTTGCCAGCGGACACATGTCTGGCGAGAAAGGTGCGGATCATGCTGGCCATAGCACCGGCACAGTTGTTGACGTAGCCGTCGGCAATCCAGATTTCTCAACCTTAGTGGCAGCATTGAAGGCTGCCGGTTTGGTTGAAACCCTAAGCGGCGCAGGCCCGTTCACGGTGTTCGCGCCGACCAACGCTGCATTTGCCAAGCTGCCAGCCGGAACAGTGGAAAGTCTGCTGTTGCCAGAAAACAAAGCCAAACTCACCGCCATTTTGACCTATCACGTCGTCTCTGGAAAAGTGTTGGCGAAGGATGTCGTAACGCTGAAAACCGCCACGACCGTGCAGGGCAGCGCAGTAGCGATTGACGCCGCCAGCGGTGTAAAAGTTAACAACGCTACGGTAACCGCGACCGACATTATGGGAAGCAACGGCGTGATCCACGTCATTGACACCGTGTTAATGCCGCCAGCAAAGTAGGCATCAGTAAGCCTTTTGCTGAACTAAAAAACCCGCTGCGAAGCGGGTTTTTTAGTTGGTTTTAGGAGGCTTGAATCCCAGGGTTCTGCCGCTTTGTTGCCATCGCAAACTAGCCGGCAGATCGCAGCAATTCAACTAACTCGGAACGCTCTTTTTGCGCCTGCATTTCCAGCGCTTTGAGTTTGTCGGCATACACCCAGCGTGCACGCTGCGCATCGTTTTCTGGTTCAAGCGCAGGCACAGGTTTAGGTTTGAGATTTTCATCCAGCGCCACGAAAACCAGCACGCAGTGCGTGGTGCGGCGAATTGCCTGCACTTTTGGGTCCCGCGCGCTGACATCAACCGCAATATGCATACTCGTGCGCCCAGTCATGATAACTTCGGCGCGCACATCGACAATATCGCCGATCAAAATTGGCGCATCAAAATGCACGCTGCCGACATAGGCTGTCACGCAATAGCAGGCGCTCCACGCGCTCGCACAGGCAAATCCGGCCTGATCGATCCACTTCATGACCTGCCCGCCGTGTACTTTGCCGCCAAAGTTGACGTGCTGGGGCTCGGCTAGAAATCGTAGGACTAGTTCTTGTTGGGGTTGCATGGTGATTCCGTTTTGTTTAGTGGTTGGACACGCTATCGATTCAACTGAAAATCCCCACGCTCCAACAAGCTGAGGGTATGCCGGTAGCCAATATCAATGGCGCGATCAAACGCTTGCCAGTCCATCAGCTCAATCTGTTCAACCGGTGGCTTGATTAAAACATCGGTAATGCGCCGATTTTGCTCGGCTTTGGCGGCGGAGTTAACCATGCCAGAGCGCAGCAGAATTTGCAAAATACTGGGGCGCACTTTACGCCCGCGCAGCCAGTCCAGACTCATGCGCCAAATCGCCGGGGAATCGTATTCTTCGACTTTTGCCGCGATTGCATAATCGCCAGAAATATCGACGCCGATCAAGCGCCCGTGTAACTCCCGGCGCATGACATCGACCGGCAGGTTGTTGATCACACCGCCATCGACCAGCACTTGCCCGCCAGCAAACACTGGTGGCAGCACGCCCGGAATGGCTATCGAGGCGCGCAGCGCACGCCAAAGCAGGCCGGAGCGATGTTCCATGACGGTGCCATCGGTCAAATTGGAGCTAATGCAAAAAAACGGCAGCGGCATATCTTCAATGCACAGCTGATCATATTCTTGCAGCAGCCTTGCGCTGGCTCTGCGGCCTGCCACCAAGGCCACAAATGGCAAGGTGTAGTCAGCCAACGGATTGGATTGCACAAACGCGCGGTGATTGCGAAAATACAGCTCTTCATCGCTCCACTGCATGGCAGTGCCAGCCGCAACAATCGCGCCGATGCTCGTGCCAGCCACGCAATCGATCTGCAAGCCAGCTTCGCGCAACGCGCGCAGCACGCCCAAATGGGCAAAGCCGCGCGCGCCGCCGCCGCCTAAAACTAGGCCAGTCGCATTTCCGGTTAGGAACCTTGCGATGCGATCAATATCCGCCAGCGAGCATACGTGATGCAGCAAGCTAGTGTGGCAAGCCAAGCGCCATTTTTGCGCCGCGCCTGGAACGATATCTCGCCGATGCCGCAGTACAAGCCGCTGCACTTTGAGCGCATCGGCCAATACCGGCGATCTTGTCGATTCAATAGGTGCTTGTTCGGCAATTGCGAACCACAGCACTTCATCGGATTGCCGTCGGCACAGCTCAAACCAGCTGCCATGGGCCTGTTCGGCAACGTACAACAGGTAGGCATTGGCTTGTTCCAAGGCGTGGAAATCAGCCGTTCCGGCGCTACTAAACTGGGCTTCACGAACTAGCGCCACAGTGCCAAAGCGCGCGAGCGAGTCAGCTAATTCTAGTGCGAACTCAACAACGTTGATACCCAAAGCGGCTGGAACCACTGCAAACGCTTTGCCCGCGCGGCGCGCGCTTGGCGATACCGTGCGAATCGCTTCCAAGCGCTGAAACGCGACCCTAGCAATGTGCAGCATGGCGGGCGCTTGCAAGGTCATCAGCGCTTCAAAATCGGAGCGTTTGAAGCGCAGCACTTCGCAATCGCGCAGCGCCCGTACGGTCGCATTTCTAACTTTGCCTGACAGCAGTGCCATTTCACCTACAGTTTCGCCAGCGCGAACCACGCCAAGCCAGGTTAACGCGCCTGACTTTTCGATAGGCTCGAGCAGCACCGCCATTGCGCCTGCGACGAGAATAAAAAGTGCATCGGGCGGATCGCCCTGCTTAAACAAATCTTGCCCTGCAGGCAGCCACAGCACTTCCAAACACTCGGCAACTGCCGCCAATGCCTCTGTGGACAGCGCCTGAAACAGCGGCAGCTGTGCCAATTGGATGTTGCCAAAGCGCGGATCTATTGTTGCTGGCGTACTGTCGGAGCTCAACTTGGGCGCACCTGCTGAATCGATTTGTTGCGCGAGTTTATGCGCGGATGCACTTTGACGCGAGTAAATCGACACGCTACCAAGCAAAAATTGAGGTGAAGCACGGTGCTTTGGGCGTTAATTTCGGCGCCTGTGCTTGTTTTCAAGCTAGCGACCTGAGAGCCTAGCTGGCTAATAGATGAGAGAAACACCGATGCAAACGCTTATTTTGACGGACAACCCATTTGCCGCCGCATTGGCTAAGGAGCTGCAAACGAGCTACGGTGGCATAGATATTTATCAATCCCACAACGGCGGATTGCCTGAACTACCTAGGTTAAGCGTTAAAAAAAACCTTGACGATATTCTGGCGCGCTATCAGCTGGTCATATCAATTCATTGCAAGCAGCTATTTCCCGCCAAACTAGTCAATCAAGTGCGTTGCATTAATGTACACCCAGGTTTAAATCCCTTTAACCGCGGCTGGTTTCCGCAGGTGTTTTCGATTATTAACGGGCTGCCTGCGGGCGTGACCATTCATGAAATTGACGAGCTGTTAGATCACGGCGCAATTATTTGCCAGCAAGCATACAAAATAGAAGCCTGGGACACTTCCGGCTCGGCTTATGAAAAAATAATGGCGCTTGAGCGCGAACTCGTGCTGGCGCATTTCGGGTCAATTTTGCGCGGTGACTATCAGGCCATCCAGCCTGAATTATCCGGTAACTTGAATCTGAAAAAAGATTTCGATAAGCTTAAAGAAATCGAGCTTAATCAAGTTGGCAGCTATAGAGATTTAATTAACCGGCTACGTGCACTGACGCACGGTAATTTTGACAATGCCTATTTTTACGACGATTCTGGAAATAAGATTTATATTAAAATTGCGCTAAATTTAGCAAAGCCAGATGCGGTTTAAACGAGATTAACCTGATATTTTTGGTAGTTATTAACGGTAACAGTAGTAAAGCCACATGCAGCGCGCTGCCTGCCGGCGCTTTAGTCAAGCCGATACGCGCGAGGTGTGGCGCAAGTAATCACTCTAGACTGCAAAAGCGACATACTCACGTACTCCATGTTGATCATATCGCCGGGTGCCGAGCGCATCTTATTGGCCTATCGCCACGGCAATCAATCGCTTCATAATTGCGGCTTCGGTTTGCGCGGACGAATCCTACCGTCAAACCGTCGACCAAATCGCTTCCAACTCAGCACTTGGCTTGGTTGACCCATCGCTTTTGGCCTCGCCATCGCGCTGGAAGTTGAAGATTTTATAAGAGCCGGTGTTTTCTAGCTGCTGGATGGCTTCTAACGAACACACTGCGGGCGCGGGTTGAAAAGCAAACGGATCGGGAACGCTGAGCAATTCACAGCGGTGGCTTTCTTCCAGCAAATGATTCGACAGCAGCGTGACCGCCGCGCCGGTATCGTGCGTGAGTGGATCAAGCACTAAGCCGCGATGCAGCACTTTATTGCGGCCTTCGGTGGTGGCGCGAATGGCCACGGCTTCGGCCTTTCGCGTGAGCAGCTGCACTCCAGCTTCCAAGCGATCATCGTCGGCCCCGCGCAGCCAGCGCAACACGCCGACCATCCAGTCGCGCGGGTCGTCATCGCCTTCTTCAACGGCCTGCGATAGCGCAATCAGCTCGCCGACCTTGGCGCGCAAGTTCGCCGCGCTGGACCAATACAATCTATAGCCGCCCAAGCTTTGATCTAACACTTCGACCCGTGAAATCGTGGGTTTGGCTGATTCGCTGCTGGCCTGTGCCCAGGCGGCGGCGCGCTCGCGCTCGCTTAAATTGACGCCAGCGCCGCTGAGCGCGGTTACGAATACGTTGAAATCTTTATTGCCAGCAGTCAAATAGTGCGCGGCTTGCAGGCCGATTACTGCGTCCAGCATATGCCCAGCCGGCATGCGTTGATGGATGCGTTCGCCACCAAATCCCCAGGCAAGCAGTAGGCGTTCGACGAGTTCCAAACTGAGCGCGGGGCCTTGGCCCAACTTACTGCGCGGCGTTAACAGGCCGTCACGCCCGACCGCGGAAAACTGGCCTTTGATATGTTGAACAAGCCCGGAAAGATCCAAGCGCCACGAGCGGCGCGCCTGCTCGCTAAGGCGTATGCCAGGCGGCGAGTCAGCGTCTGGATCAATCAAAAATACGCCTTCGCCTTTGCCATCAAGCCGCAGCGTCGCGTATTGCGCCCACACCCGGCTGGCGAGTTCTAGATCGACAATTTCGCGCTGCGTGAGCCGATAAGGGTTTGACAAAAACATCAGCGAGGCTTGCAAATAGCAGGACATCGGGCTCAGCGATACGCCTTGCAGCTGTGGGTCTTTTTCGATTTTCTCGTGCAAGTTTTGCGAAACGGCATAGCTCAGCAATGAATTGAGCTCCAGCCAGCAATTGGCCGGCGTTTCGCTGTAGCAGACGTAGCATTTACTCAGCAGCGCGCTAACGTGCTCCATCGCGCGCACCACTGCCAGCACTGCCGAGCGCCCGCGTAAAAACGGCACCGAGCCACGCGGGCCGCATAAATCCACCACTGCAAGTTTGTAGCCAAGTGCTAATTCACGTTGGAAATCGCGCATGACTTGCCCGATTTGGCGCTTTTGCGCCGGTAGCGGCAGCGGCTGGCCGACGATATGTTTGTCCATACCGCCTAGCGTGAACTGCACCGGCGCGCGCATCAGTTCAAGCGTTTCAAGGCGCGCTATGGCATCAACTTCAAGTGTGTTTAATTCCTTCAAGCCGTTGTAAAGCAGCTTTGCGGTAGCGCCCGAATTCGCTAAGGGCAGGGCTTCAATCCACGATCTGACCAGCTTGGCCTGCGTCGGAAACGAATCTTTATTGGGTTTGCGGCGCGGCGGCAGATCATGCGTTAGCCGCAAAAACTCGTTACTCATTTCGCGCGTCAGCTGTGAAGTCAATTAGACGCTGAGTCTAAGCAAATCTGGCGAGCTACGGTACGCGTTACAACGATTAATTACGCAGCGCCGCGAAGTTAACCAAAGTTTTGCACAGCATTCACGCTTTTGCTGACGTATCGGCGAATTTCAGTCGCAGCGCGGCGGCTTCAACTTTGATTTGTGCGCGTTCGGCAGGCGAAATCGTTTCCCGTGCGCGCCACTGCAAAGCGGAGCGCGGGTGTTTGGCAAAGCGATCCGCGTGGCGATCTAAGAAATCCCAATACAGCGTGGTGATTGGGCAGGCGGCAGCACCTACACGCAGCTCAGGTTTGTATTTGCAGCTGACGCAATAATTGCTCATGCGCTCGATGTATTTGCCGCTGGCGCAATAAGGCTTGCTCGCCAGCACACCGCCATCAGCAAATTGGCTCATGCCCAAGGTATTGGGCAGCTCAACCCATTCAATCGCATCAACGTAAACCGCCAAATACCACTCGTGGATCGCTTTGGGTGCTATGCCGAGTAAAAGCGCGAAGTTGCCGGTCACCATTAACCGCTGAATATGATGGGCGTAGCCATAGTCCAGCGTTTGTTGCAGCGTGTGTTTCAGGCAGTTCATATCGGTTTTGCCGCTCCAGTAAAAATCCGGCAGCGGCTGCTCAGCTTTCAGCGCGTTTTCCTGCAAATAGCCCGGCATGCGCAGCCAATAAAGCCCGCGCACAAATTCGCGCCAGCCTAAAATTTGCCGCACAAAGCCCTCAACTGCCGCTAGTGATGCCGACCCCGCTTGATAGGCCACGACCGCCGCATCAATCACCGTTTTTGGGTGCAGCAACTTAAGATTCATCGCCGCCGACAAGCGTGCGTGATACAGCCAGGGCTGATCCGTCCACATCGCGTCTTGATAATCGCCAAACTGTGCTAATCGATGTTCGATAAAATCTGCCAACGCCGCGTGCGCCTGTGCGGGCGTTACTGGCCAATCAAAGTTTGACAATTTCCCCGGGTGCTCGGCAAAAACTCGTTCGACATCTGCGATTGCTTGCGCTGTTGTGGCGTCCGGCTTGAACTGCAAAGGCGCGCGAAATAATCCTGGGCCTTTGCGGCCAAACGACTTGCGGTTTTCTTTGTCGAAATTCCACTGCCCGCCGACGGGCTCGCTGCCCTGCATCAAAACGTCGAGCTTTTTGCGAAAGTGCCGATAAAAGTGCTCAAGCCGAAACTCTTTCCGGCCTTTAGCCCAGATACCAAAATCTGCCAAATCGACTAGAAAATGTTGATCTGGGCGCTCGTCAAGGTCTAACTTCATGGCGGCAATACCCGCGCGCAGCTGCTGCTCGACGCGATAATCGCCCGGCTTAACCCAAACGATGCGCACAGGCTGATGTTTAGCAATGCTAGCTTGTAGCGCCTCGATCAGTGATTGATAGCCTGCCTGAGTGCTGGCTGCAATGTCGGTGTAGTCAACCCGCCAACCCTGCGTACGGCGACTTTCGGCAAACTGACGCATAGCCGCAAAAAATAGCGCGATGCGAGTTTTGTGGCTCCACACGTGCGTGGATTCTTCCGACACTTCCGCCATCCAGATGACGTCCGTTGCGGCGTCAAAATCAGCCAGTGCCAGAGAATTGGGGTCGAGCTGATCACCCAGAATAATGACCAAATTGCGCACGTTCGTGATGTTTGTCATTCAAATAAAATCCGCAGGCGTCGCGCTAAATTGCACGATCAACCCTGAGTTTGCATAAGTTCCAATCTATGCTTCGTGATCGCAGTTTTTAGGAGTCCGCTTTGCGTAAACACAATTTCATTGCGCTAATTTGGGCGCTTATCAATGTATGGCTAGCTAGTCGAATTCCTATGCCGCCGCGCTCAGGCTGGGCGCTCATCGTCATGATTGGGTTCGCCCCGGCAAGTTTTATTTTCTTTGCGGACTTCATCGCCAAGTATCTTTTTATCGGCTTTATTGAGCGCTTCGCCAGCGATGTAAACGTGCCGCAATCCCCGCATGCCATTATGTTTTTTGGCTGGATCATGATGGCCGTTTTGACGGTGCTGATGGTTTTGCGGTTGGTATAGCGTGGCTCTAATGTCCAATTAAAGCCAGCCCGCCTGCAATGCCTCAAACACCGCTGCTGATTTTGAGTTTACGGCTAACTTGCTGTAGATATTTTTGACGTGATGCCCAATCGTATGGGCAGAAATTCCAAGCAAAGCCGCAGCCTCGGCATAGCTGTAGCCGCGCGCTAGGGCCAACAGCACTTCGCCTTCACGCGGGGTCAAAGATTCCAAAGCCGAGTCTAAAAATTTAGCGGGTGCAGCTGTTTCAGTGGCGATCGCACTTTTTGGGCGCGTCAATCGCTTGAGCAAATGTGCGGCAACCGATGGAGTCAGCGGTGCGCCGCCTTGGCGCACGCTTTCAATTGCGGCGCATATTTCAGCGCCCCGGGTTTCCTTGAGCAAATAGCCAGCCGCACCTAGCTCTAGCGCGCGAATTACGTTTTCCTCGTCGCCCAGCACTGAAAACACCAGCACTTTAGTATGCAAGTTTGGCTTTGGCAGCGGCGTAAGGCCGCTGCCATCGGGCAAGCCGATATCAAGAATCATCAGATCGGGCGGCACTTGGGCGGGAGTCCATCGGAAGTTTTCCTGATAATCACCTACATACGGACGAGCTTAATCTTCTTCGCACGAGGCTTTATTCGGCACCCCGAGTTCGTAGCACTACCCCATGTTTAGGTGCACTTGGAAAGCAGCGTTCTGCGCTGCGCATATGCATCATTTCGCTTCTCAAGCGGCGTTGAAATTCAACTAATTAGGCGGAACCAAAAGCGAATCGCAGGGTCACAGTCCACAACGGATTGCCTTAACAACCTGACAATTGAGCTGCCTATGTTCTACGAGTGGATTGCCGTACTTAAACTAGTTGGCTGCATGTTTGCGGTTGGTTTCATCATAGAACGGCTTATGCCCGGAGTTCGTAAAGGGCCGATTTCGAACATTTTATTCAACTCGATTTACGGGATGTTTTGTTTGTTTTTGGCGGTTAGTCTGATTCCATGGCTGGGCGCATTGACTGCACCGATCGCCGCTAGTTTCAATCATAAAATCCACATCGAATTTCCAGATGGTTGGCTCGGTAGCCTGCTAGCTCAGGCTACTTTTTTGTGTGCGCCCAGCATGGGCGCACTCTAGGAGGTGAAAGTCCTCTCGTAAGCTGACCACAGCGAGCGAAGTGAAGCGTAACTGCGAGGAGGCGACAAATCGTGGGAAGGAAACGTGGATCGAAGCTGCGGGCCGATGGA
>JANOQN010000053.1:0-231220 GCA_031422315.1 Rhodanobacteraceae bacterium | reverse complement strand
AAGTATGTGCGGAGCAGTTGCCAGCGCAAAACCGCTGGCAGTCATTTATCAACTATGTGATCGCTCGATTTATCCCGCCACCGATATTTCGGCAGCGCCAAATCGCTTCGGAATCGCTGGGGTAACTGCGGTTTTTAGGTTAAGTCCAATCGGTAAATGTCGAAATCCTCATTAACGCCGCGGTTCGCATGGCGTGACCGCGGCGTTGCCCACGAAAACAATAAATAACGACCATCTGGCGACACACTGGGGTACTCGCTGCGGCCGTTTGCAGTCACGCTCATCAATTCGGGGGTTGACCAGCCGCGTTCAGTTAAGCGCGAGCGCTTCAAACGCTGCGGGCATTCCCCAATTTGACTGCATTCGGATTGTGCGAAATACAGCGTCTTGCCGTCCAGCGCAAATCCAGGCGTGAGCGTTATCTTGCCGTTTTGCTGCAAGTCGTCCGGTGCAAAACGTTCGGCTGTACCGGGTTCTGTTGTAAGGGGTTCGGCTGCAATGGTGTGACTCAAAATGCAAATTCCGAGCGATAAAAAGATATTTTTTGATTGTTTGAAGTGGCCGTTTTGCATAAAAGCGTCGCATTGAGTTTGAGTTAGCCTACGACAGCCGCCGATTCAATTTTTAGCGAATATCGCAGCTGGACAAGCGAATTCATGCAAATATGCCGACTTAGCCAACGAAAAACGCAGAACTAAGCCTATGGCCGAACTTGATCGATTTGATCACAGTATTTTAACGCTGATGCAGCAACACAATCTAACGTCACATGAGGAACTTGGCTTGCGGGTTGGGCTGTCGGCTTCAGCGGTGCGGCGCCGGCTGAAGTTGCTGCGTGAATCCGGGGTGATCGCTGCCGATGTCAGCATTATCAATCCGGAAAAAGTGGGCATTAGCGTCATCGTGTCGATACGTTTTGAAAAAGAAAGCCACGCCACGTATGAAGCTTTCAAATCGCAAATGAAGGCGCTGCCTGAAGTGGCGCAGTGCTACACGGTTTCCGGGGAAACCGATTTTATCGTCATCGGCCATTTTGCTGATTTGCCGAGTTACGAAGTTTGGATTGGCGAATATTTGCTGAGCAACCCAGCGATTGCGCGCTCTGACACCAATATCGTTTATTCGCGCGTGAAGTTCTCAACAGCAATTTTGACGGGAGCTTAGATTTGCTTAAAACGCTGCATTGCAGCCCGACAGTATTTAACGGGTAATAATGTCTTGAGCGCGACCATTTATTGTGCTTATATAGCCAATCCATACAAATGCTGCGATGGTTCTATGCGAATAATAGGTTTGCTTTTGGCGCTATTGGTAGTCGCGCAAAAGAGTCATGCATTGGAATTTGATGCACCCTTAACGCTGGATGGTGAGGGCTTCGCTACGCCTATTACCGCGTTCCATGAGGAACCTAGAGGCGGGCTTGGCTTTGTCACCGCAACGGGAAGCGCTACTTTTCGTTTTGTGCTCAGTCCAAACGGCAGAGTTCAGCGCTCGCCCTTGGTTCTCGAACCTCGTCACTCAAGAGTGAATAGCTACGCTTTGGGCGCAGACCTACTCGTTTCGACTCAAACTACGGTACCTATCTTCACTGGAGTTACAAATACGGCCGAACTTCGGCGCTATCGCCCGGATGGTACTTTAGTTTTTGCAAGTCAAACTGATGCCGGATTCGGGCGAACGCCGGCTTTAAAAGAGGATGCTGACGGTGGTTTTTGGTTCGCAAATTCCGGGTTGTACCGCGCTAACGCCAATGGCGTTATTCGACGAATAAGTCGTACGGTTCAATTGGCTAGTTCCTTTACGGAGGGTAGCTTTTTCACTGAAAACGCTTTGGTTGAGTTCTCTCGCCAAGCAATATTCCGCACAACACTGAGCCCAACCCCAGTGCCGCATCAAACATTTGGTATTCCAGCTAATCAATCCTTACGATGCTTATACCCGAATGAAACCGGCGGCATGGTTGGTATGGCGCTGAGCTTTGATCAAGATACCGGCAGCGCTTCGGTATTTCGACTCGATTTCAACGCGCAGTTTGCGATCGTCGGCACCGAATTAGTGCTTAGTAACATTACCGACCTTAGCGATATTCGCTGTTCTAGAACGGCCACCGCGCTAGTTAGTTCGCGCAGCTTTACCAGTGTGATCCAAAGCGAAGTCATCATGCTTGATCGAAATTATGCGCTTTTGTGGCGAGCGCCGCTTCCGGCCAGTATTTCCCGCAGGTTCGCGGCGATTGGCCCGAACGGAGAAGCGCTCTTCTTAGACCGCGCGTCGAACAGCGCTCAGTTCGTTCGCGCACAGCGATTTTCAGCGCGCGGCAAACTCACCACTTTAGCGAATTCAAACTTTCAAAGCAGCGCTGCGTACGATGCAACCGGCGCGGTGTATCTAACGCGCAGGCTCGAACTGCTTAACGGGGCGCGCTTACAAGTTTTGCAGTTTTCAAGCGGCAATTTCAGCGCAAACCCTACGCTTATCTATGATTTGTACGCGCCGCTCGGCGCACCGGTGCCGTTAGCGGGCGCTGTAGAAAATGGCCAAGTTCGCCTGCTTATCAAAAATCCAGAAGTGCCGTATACGCAGCAACTAACGATTTCCAGTAACGGCGCGGTGCAGCTTGAATTTGAGCGAACCGATCCAATTCGCCAGGCCCAGCGTTTTGTCGGCGGCTGGTTAGTCTCGACGCTTGACCCTGTTGGAAATCCGTCAATTGAACTGCGCGCTGACAACGGCTCGCGGATTTTCAACACACCAATAGCGAGTAACTTTCTCGCGTGTGAAACTGACATCTGTGATTTTCTAGGAAGTGCGGGTCTTGGCAAGATTGACCGATTCGGCGCGGTGTCAGGGCTTAGCGCACTCATTGGGGGTGACGGCTTATTTTCTGCGCCCCAGCAACAAGCTAGCGTGCGCTCGCAATATTAGATTGCTCGGGTGATCGACAACCTGCCTGTTTACGGGCCAGTTGCAGTCAGCTCTGAATCGGACATTGTGCAAAACAGCGACGGCACCCATTGGTTTGTTGAGCCAAAGCGCGCGGAGTTTGCGGATTTTCTGGGCAGCCCATTGCGTGGTTTTATTTGTCCGCCCGCCTCAGATTGCAGTATTACGCTTGATGAGGTGGCAAAGCGCGTCTATGTCATTAGCAAACTAGAAAAAGGCAGTGACCTTGAGATTCGCGAACTTACACGCAGCGGCGCTTTTGGGGTTGCCTATCCGCTAACGCTACCATCAACGCTTGAGGGCTTAGCCGTTCACGCGATCAGCACTTCGGGTGGTTTGATTTGGGTGCGCGCTACCCTGAGTTTGCGTGGCTTTGATGCCGTTGAATCGGTGTTGGCCCTTGATACTCGCAGCGGTTTGCAAAGGCAATGGACACTTGAGCCACGCTCGACTGCGCAACGCAGCCTAAGCGGTGCAAGACTGCAATTTGCAGCGGCAGATCGAAGCTTGACGGTCGTCGAAAAGATAAATGACTCTACTGGCGAAAAGCTAAGCGTCCGTCGCTTTGAATTCAATCCGTCGGACGCGCAGTTTGTAGACGGATTTGAGTAGTACGCAGCCGCGCAAATCCGATAGTTTTCATACCCTAAAAACGGCGCTGCGAAAGCTCGAACAGGCTAATCTATCAGCCAATGCTTAGAAAAGTCTGCCGTCATCTATGCCCAACGCTTTCAAACCCCTCGCCGAGCGCATGCGCCCGCGCACGATCAGTCAAATTGTCGGCCAGCCGCATTTGACGTCGGAATCCAGCGCGCTGATGCGCTCGTTAGCAGCAGGCCGACCTTATTCGATGATTTTGTGGGGCCCGCCGGGCTGTGGCAAAACCACATTGGCGCGGTTAATCGCACAAGCGTGCGGCGCGGAATTTGTGCCGATTTCTGCGGTGCTGGCGGGCGTTGCTGAGCTGCGTGCGGCGGTGGCGCTGGCGAAAACCAATCAGAATTTAAAGCGGCAAACTGTGCTGTTTGTTGATGAGATTCACCGATTTAACAAAGCGCAGCAAGATGCCCTGCTGCCGCATGTGGAGGACGGCACGCTGGTGCTGATCGGCGCGACGACGGAAAATCCCAGCTTTGCGGTCAATGGCGCGCTGCTCTCACGGGCGCGCGTGCATGTGCTGAAGGCGGTTGAGCCAGATGCAATCGTTGTGCTCTTGAACGCCGCGTTGGGCGATCAGGAGCACGGTTTGGCAGGCAAATTGGCTGAGCCTGCGGCACTGATTCGTATTGCCGAATTTAGCGATGGCGATGCAAGGCGCGCTCTGATTTTGCTGGAAATCGCTGCCGAAATGGCAGGCGAGCAAACGCTGGCGATTGAACACGTCGAGCAAGCAGCGGGCGATGGCTATCGGCGCTTTGACAAGGGCGGCGATTTACATTTTGATCAAATATCCGCGCTGCATAAAACTATACGCACCTCACACCCTGACGCTGCGCTTTATTGGCTGGTGCGGATGCTTGATGGCGGAGTTGATCCGCACTATTTAGCGCGCCGGCTGCTGCGCGTTGCCAGTGAAGATATCGGCAATGCTGACCCGCGCGCGCTCGATATGGCGCTAGCGGCGTGGCAAACGCTGGAGCGCCTAGGTGCGCCCGAGGGTGAGTTGGCACTGGCGCAGCTGGTGCTGTTTTTGGCTGTGGCACCGAAATCCAATGCCAGCTACACCGCGTTCAAAGCTGCGAGGGCGTTCGTTGCCGCACATGGCACTTTAGAGGTTCCTAATCATTTGCGTAACGCACCGACCAAGCTGATGAAAGATTTGGGCTTTGGGGCCAGCTATCAGTACGATCATGACGCGCCAAATGCGATTGCGCTTTCACAAACCGGTTTTCCAGAAGGCTTTGAGAACACCGAGTTCTATCAGCCAGTGGCGCGCGGATTGGAGATTAAAATGGCAGAAAAGCTGGCCTGGATTCGCGCCGAGCGAAAGCGCGCACAGTTGTCAGGTACCTAGCTTTCAAATCCGACAAACAACGCCGTCGCATCATCATCTGGCAGCCTGCCGCCGAAGCTGCGCAGCGCTTCAAAAAGCCGATCCGGCATTTGCGCGAGTGGCAGCTGGGTGAGCGCTAATAGATGCGTGCTGAGCAAGTCAGAAAAGCAACCGCCCGCCTCAGCAGCGGCGCGGTGTTCGGTTACACCATCGCTGAGCAATACCAGCTGGCCGGCTACCTTGAGTGTTTCGGCTTGGTAGATCGTCAGCGCATCAACACCGAGGGGAATTCCGCCTAGCAGTGCGATGGACTGCGCGCCGCTTTTATCAAGCCACCATGCCATGCCGTGCCCGGCGTCGACGACTTGCAAAAGCCCGGTGCCAGCATCAAATACGGCAACCCAGGCGGTCACGAATCGACCGCCGCCGACGCGCGCGCAATAGCTATTGGCGCGGTTCGCAGCCAGTGCTGGGTCGCTGGTTTCGAGCAGCTCGGCGTGCAAATAGGCTTGCACGGAAGCCATCAGCATGGCCGCACCAAAACCCGCGCCGCTTACATCGCCAAAGATAATTGCGGTGCGGGTGGCATCCAGCGCGAACACGTCCAGCAAATCGCCCGCTACCGCGCGCCCGGGTAGCAATCGATACGCGTATTGCAGGCAGGCTAATCTGCCCGCAGCGGGCGGCAGCAGCTGCGCTTGAGTGTCGTGTGCGCGCTCCAAATCGGCGTTGAGCCGATCAAGCCGCACCAGCACTGCTTTGCGTTCAAGCTGTGCCCAGGCGAGCGCACTCATGCGCGAAAGCGCGTGTAAAAATTCGCTGGCTTCCGATTTTGCACGGGCTGCGGGCGTGGCAAAGCTTGCCAGCAAAAAGCTGACTGGCTCGCCATCAATGCGAAGCGCAACCGCAATGCAGGGCAGCTTGCCACCTTGTAGATCTACCTGCACGACGCCGCCTTTAACGGTGGCGTTGAACGCTTCGCTAATCGCCGGTAATCGCTCGGTTCCGAGCTGCGCAAATTCTGGGAATTCGCCAAAATTTTCTGGTGCAAATAGTCCAGCGCTGCTGGCAGCGCTGCCGCGCAGGGCGTAATCCAAAGTCAGTGCGGCAAGCGCTTGCTGGTTCTGCGCGTTCGCAGCAGCAGCGGCAAATTCCACCAGCAGCTCAAGCCGGCGTTCGGCCGCCAATATCGGTGTACCGACTAGCGTTTTACCGGCGAGCGTATTCGGACCTGGCGCTGCATTGCCCATTGCGACGCTGATATCAAATGCCGAGCGCACCCGAAAGCGCCACGGGCCAATACGCAAGCGATCGTGCGGATGCAGCGCAACTAGCTGCCCGGCTGGCAGTTTGACGTCGTTGAGCAGCGTGCCGACCCGAGAATCCAAATCTTGCACCAGCGTGCGCTCGCCCTGCACGTCGATCGCACAGTGCCGCCTAGAAACTTGCGGATCTGGCAGCATAAACGCGGCATCGGTGCCGCGCCCAAGGATGAGCTTGCCGACCAGCAGCAAGCTCGCCTGCGCCAGCGGCGGGCCGCCGACTTGTTCTAATCGCAAACCGGTTCCGGGAGTGCTCAAGCGTGTTTCAAGTCAGTTTGAGCCTCTAACCAACGCTCGGCATCGAGCGCCGCCATGCAACCCGTGCCAGCTGATGTGATGGCCTGGCGATAGACTTGATCCATCACATCGCCGGCAGCAAACACGCCGGGCACGGACGTCAAAGTCGCCATGCCTGACAGCCCTGAGCGCACGCTCAAATAGCCATTGCGCATCTCCAAGCTGCGTTCAAACAGGCTGGTGTTGGGCGTGTGACCAATTGCGATGAAAACCCCAGGCGCCTGCACATCTTGCTCTGCGCCGGTTTCCTTGTGTTTGACGCGCAAGCCGGTCGAGCCGCTGGCATCGCCAAGCACCTCAACCACTTCATGATTCCAAAGTACCGTCACGTTGGATTTCGCGAATAAGCGATCTTGCAAAATCTTCTCTGATCTGAATTTGCTTTGCCGATGCACGACGGTGACTGAACTGGCGATATTCGATAAATAGAGCGCTTCTTCCACCGCCGTATTGCCTCCGCCGACCACGACGACCGGCTGATTCTTGTAGAAAAACCCATCGCAGGTGGCGCAAGCGCTAACGCCTCGGCCCCGAAACGCTGTTTCTGATTCCAAGCCTAAATACTTCGCCGATGCACCGGTGCAAATAATCAGCGCATCGCAAGTCCACTCGCCGCTATCAGCGGTTAGCCGCAGCGGGCGCTGGCTAAAATCAACCTTGCTTACATGGTCGTACACAATTTCAGTACCAAACGCCTCAGCGTGCGCCTGCATGCGCTCCATCAGTAGCGGGCCGGTTAGCCCGTGCGCATCGCCCGGCCAATTTTCCACGTCGGTGGTGGTCATCAACTGACCGCCCGGCGCGGCGCCGGTCAGCAAAATCGGCTTAAGATTGGCGCGCGCAGCATAAACCGCTGCCGTGTACCCGGCCGGGCCGGAGCCTAAAATCAAAAGCCGTGCGTGGCGTGTTGTGCTCATGGTGGATTCTCGCAAAAGTTGACTTTCTAGCTTGGGGCCGGTGCGCGCGCTTATCAAGCGGTTTTAGGGTGCAAATTCATCTTGCCCAAGGAAGCTTCTAAACTCATTGTCGGTGCAGCTTCCGCGATCAACACCATCCACCTAAATTATTTCAAAGTCAGCTATTTTCGCTCCAACGCCACAAAACTTGCGAAAATCGTGCAAGTTCTGTTGACGTTGAGCGAAATGGACGTGGACAATCGAGGGCTTCACCCAACCTTCCGCGCCGCACGGCGCACCACCTGTGAGCGCGTCCATGAAAGCATCTGATTTATTTGTAAAAGCCCTGGAATCTGAAGGCGTTGAGTACATTTTCGGCATTCCGGGGGAAGAAAATCTGGATTTTCTAGAATCCATGCGCACCTCGAGCATCAAACTGATTTTGACGCGCCATGAACAAGGCGCGGGTTTTATGGCCGCCACCTATGGCCGATTGACCGGCAAACCCGGCGTTTGTTTAGCTACTTTGGGGCCAGGCGCAACTAATTTCGTCACCGCCGCCGCCTATGCACAGTTGGGCGCGATGCCAATGTTGATGATTACCGGGCAAAAGCCGGTGAAAGTCAGTAAACAAGGGCATTTTCAGATTGTCGATATTGTCGATATGATGAAACCGCTCACTAAATACACCAAGCAAATCATTAGCGCCGACAACATTCCGGCGCGCGTGCGCGAAGCCTTCCGGCGCGCGATGGAAGAGCGCCCAGGCGCTACGCATTTGGAGTTACCGGAAGATATCGCGCACGAGCAAACCGACGCGATTGTGCTGCCGGAAAGCCACGTGCGCCGCCCGGTCGCGGACGAAAAGTCGATTCAATACGCCATAGAGGCCATCACGAATGCCAAGCGACCTTTGTTGATGGTTGGCGCGGGCGCAAATCGCAAAACCACCTCGAAGATGCTGCGTGAGTTTGTCGACAAGCTCGGCATTCCATTTTTCACCACGCAAATGGGCAAAGGCGTGATTGATGAGTGCCACCCACTCTGGATGGGCAATGCCGCACTTTCAGATGGCGATTTCGTACACCGTGTCATCGAAAACGCCGACTGCATTTTGAACGTTGGGCATGATGTGGTAGAGAAACCGCCGTTCTTTATGCGCAAAGGCCTGCGCACGGTAATTCATATCAACTACTGCTCAGCGGAAGTCGATACGGTTTATTTCCCCCAGATTGAAGTGGTCGGCGATATTGCTAACACCATTTGGCGCATGAAGCAGCGCATAGAAGCCCAGCCACACTGGGATTTCAGCTACGGTAAGACCGTACAAACCCAGTTATTCAAGCATCTTGAAAAAGGCGCGGACGATAATCGGTTCCCGATTTACCCGGTGCGCATGGTCAAGGAAATTCGAGAAGCTATTCCGAACGATGGCATCGTGTGCTTGGATAACGGCATGTACAAGCTGTGGTTCGCCAGATATTACCGCTGCAACGAACCCAACACGCTGCTGCTGGATAACGCACTCGCCACGATGGGCGCAGGCTTACCAAGCGCCATGGCCGCGCAAATGGTGTATCCGAGCCGCAAAGTCGTTGCGGTGTCGGGCGATGGCGGCTTTATGATGAACTCGCAAGAGCTTGAAACTGCAGTGCGTTTGGGTTTGAACGTCACGCAAATCGTGTTGCTGGACAACGCCTACGGCATGATCAAGTGGAAGCAGGCGAACATGAATTTTGCCAATTTCGGCATGGATATGGGCAACCCGGATTTCGTCAAATATGCCGAGAGCTACGGCGCACGCGGCTGGCGGCCAAAATCCGTGCAAGAATTCCGCGATATGTTAGAGAAATCGCTCGCCTTGCCCGGCGTCGATTTGATCGAGTTGGCGATTGATTATTCCGACAATGATCGCGTGTTGAATCAGGAAATCCGTAGCCTCAGCGCGGCGGTTTAACGCGCAAATTTGGGCATTGCCTTGGGTTGTTGGCGGCAGGCTTTTGCAGCAGTACAAAAGCCGAGCCGTCGTTTTTATCTAGTGCATTTGCACCGATGGATATCTAAGTTCGTTCTGAAGCATCAAGACGGCAACATTCATTGTGAGCTTGCAAGTGGTGGCTTTTAATCAACGCCGCTGCATTTGGCGCAATTAGCGCTGCATTTGGCGGGGTAGCGGCGCGATTAGCGAGAACCCTGCTAACCGTTCGCTTTGGAAACCCTACTATGCCAATTTTTGGCGCGATTTCGTAAAAACCCGCCAAAACCAAGCTCATCGAATAAGCCATCAATCGGCTCGGCTAGCTTGACGCACACGCCCAGCGCGTGCGGCTCGGGTACCGGCGCATCGAGTGCGATTTGCGTGAGTTTGAGCGCCATTTCAATCTGCGCGGTGCCGCTTTTGATTTTCCCGTACGCCGCTCCTGCCCCGCGAATCCGCAGGTAAGCGATCTCATCGATTCGTGCCAGCAGCTGATCGAGTGAGCCAAAATGCGTCAATAGCGCCGCCGCCGTTTTCGGGCCCACGCCAGCAATGCCGGGAATGTTATCCACCGCATCGCCGGTAAGTGCTTGCAATTCGGCCATGCGCTCGGGCATCACACCAAATTTTTCCAAAACGCCTTCGGGCCCGTACGGCTGGCCTTTGGTAAAATCCCACTGCTGCGCGTTTGCATGCAGCAGCTGGCCCATATCTTTATCGACTGACAAAATAAACGTCTTGTAGCCCGCGTGTTTGAGCTTATGGCTGAGTGAACCAATTAAATCATCGGCTTCATAGCGCGAATCAGCCAGCACCACCAGCCCGAGCGCGGCTGCCATGCGTTTGCAATAGGCAAATTGCCGCACTAGCTCTTCGGTGGGCGGCTCGCGATTGGCTTTGTATGCCGGGTACAGCGTATTGCGAAATGAATGATCAAACGCTTCATCAAAACACACCGCAATCGATTCGGGCTTGACCCGCTCAAGCAGTGACAAAAGCGTGTTAGTAAAGCCGTGCACAGCATGCGTGGGCCAACCTTCTTTATCGTGCCAATCCGGCGTAAGCGAATGATAGGCGCGAAAAATATACAGGCTGGCATCTAACAAATAGGTGTTCAAATCAGCTCGTCAAAGCGCGCTAAGCTTGTCAGCCAGCGTAGGTCGAACCCGCTCGGTGGGCACCGCATCGCTAGAACCCAAATGCATGAAACCTGCAACAGATTCGTTTGACTTAAGCTGTAAAAACTCGGCGATACTGGAATCATAAGCCGCCCAGCCCGTTAACCACTGGCAAGCAAAACCCATTGCTGCTGCCGCGTTGAGCACCTGCATGCACACTGCGGCGGCAGACATTAGCTGCTCTATTTCAGGAATTTTGTGCGGCTTGGTGAGCTGTGCAATCACCACCACAACGGATGGCGCATGCAAAAAACGTAAGCGTTCCTTTTCAAGCGCATCGGCGGATATTTCCGGCTCAAGCGCCAGTTTGCGATCACATAAGCGCGCAGACATCCGCAGCTTCGCATCACCTTCAATCAGCAAAAAACGCCAAGGCGCCAGCTTGCCGTGATCGGGCACTCGCATAGCGATCGTGAGCAGCTGCGCGAGCTCAGCGCTATTTGGCCCGGGCGCTTGCATTAGGCGCGAGGGCGTGGAGCTGCGCGTTTCCAACTGCTGCAATGGCGTCATGCGCGCTTTTTAGCCACAGCCCTGGATTTGGTTGGCTTGCTTGGCATAGCCTTAGCAAGCGCTTTCGACTTAACCGCCGCTTTCATAACAATTTTGCTCGTAACGGTTTTAGCAGCCTGCGACTTAGCCTGCTTCAGCAGTGCACTCACCGCAGGTTTTTTGATCGGCGCGGGGCTTTCGCTGGCTTTACTCGCGCTGACTGGCGCTTTAATTTTCAGGGAAGATTGTGTGGGCTTTGGCGTTTTCGCCGCTTTTTCGCCAAATTTCGCGGCGAACGGCACAATTTTGCTAGCTTGTTCAAGCGATAGCTTGGCTTTTTTAAGTGGCTTGAAAGGAATTGGCGTCAGATTGATATCGTGATCTGGAATGGAATCCAAAAGATGCCGAACTAAAGTCAAACGTCCCTGCTTTTGATCGTTCATGTCGATCATCGTCCACGGCGCAGCTTGGGTATGCGTGGCTTCAAACATCACTTCACGGGCGGCGGTGTAATCGTCGTACTTTTCCCGGCTGGTCAAATCAATGGGGGAAATTTTCCAGCGTTTGAGCGGATTCTCGATGCGTTCTTTGAAGCGTTTTTCCTGCTTTTCTTGATCGCAGCCTAAATAATACTTGCGCAGCAAAATTCCGGAGTTGACCAGCATGGCTTCAAACGCCGGCGCGTCGACTAAAAACTGCGCATATTCTGCATCGGTGCAAAAGCCGAAAATCTTCTCAACACCTGCTCGGTTGTACCAGCTACGGTCAAACAGCATGATTTCACCGGCGGCTGGCAAATGCTGCACGTAGCGCTGAAAATACCACTGCGTGCGCTCACGATCGCTCGGCTTGCTTAGCGCAACTAATTTACAGCTGCGCGGATTCAAGCAGCTCGAAATGGCGTCAATCGCACCGCCTTTGCCCGCCGCATCGCGGCCCTCGAAAATCACCAGCAGGCGCTGGCCTTTGTCGTGTACCCAACGCGCCAGCTGATTGAGCTCAACTTGCAGCGCTTCTAACGCGGCGTCGTAAACTTCACGCTCGCGCTTTTTTTTATCAGCTTTTCCGGACATATTTTTTCCCATTAATTGGACTTGGAACTGGTTACCGACGACTAGCTGTTGTCGCCGCCGAGAATTCGACCCAATCCGCCCAACACGGAGCCTTCGCCCACGCCACCGCCACCGGTTTGTGGCGCGGCCGCAAAAATTCGCCCGGCTAAACGGCTGAACGGGCACGATTGCATCCAGATATGACCAGGGCCGGTAAGCTTGGCAAAAAACACGCCTTCACCGCCGAAAATCATGCTCTTAACGCCACCGACTTGCTCAATATCAAAGCCGACAGTTTGCGTCATGCCAACCACGCAGCCGGTATCAACATGTAGCACTTCACCGGCACGCAAATCGCGCTGCATCACCGTGCCGCCTGCGTGCACGAACACCATGCCGTCACCTTCGAGCTTTTGCATGATGAAGCCTTCTCCGCCAAACAGTGCGGTCAGAACTTTTTTCTGGAAATGCACGCCAATGGATACGCCGCGAGCTGCGCATAAAAATGCGTCTTTCTGGCAAATGATTTTGCCACCGTAATCGCTCAATTTAAGCGGAATGACGGTGCCGGTATAGGGCGCTGCGAAGGCAACTTTGACTTTACCCGAGCCGCCCGCATGCGTAAACACGGTGGTAAACAAGCTTTCGCCGGTGATTAAGCGCTTGCCAGCGCCGACTAATTTGTCGAAAAAACCGCCCGTTTGCGGCTGCTTATTGCCATCACCGAACACGGTTTCCATTTTGACAACCGCATCTTTGTACATCATCGAACCCGCTTCGGCGACGCAGCTTTCACCGGGATCAAGTTCGATTTCGACAAACTGCACATCTTCACCGTAAATCTTGTAATCAATCACATCGGCCAAACCACCGCCCATAGCCGGCGGCGGAGCCATCATCGCTTGACTGGCTTGGGTAAGCTCGGGAACTTGCGCTACCGGTAGCCATTGCGCAAAACCTTGGCGCCAGCAAAACGCACCTGGATTAGCGCGCGCTTGCGCAGCCGCAGTTGCGTGATCCATCGGGCCGTGCTGTTGTCCGTTAATCGTGATGTGCCATTGGTGCATGAGGTTCTCCGTGGTTGCAATTGAGATGGTTGAAATGATGTGCTTGAAATGAACGGATGTTTGGTTATTAGCTTTCGCCTAGCGCTGCTTTCAAAAACTCCGGCATGGCAAGCCCAGCGCGGTGCGTGTCGACGTTGTAGTATTTGGTTTCAAATTTCTTGGTTGCCGCGCCGCGCTCTCTGAAACTATTGAGATCAATGTTTTTACGCGCCATCGTGCCGCTCCACCAGCCGCTTGGATAGCAAGGCTGCGGGAAGCAAATGGTACGCAAATGTCCAAATCCCGAACCCTTCATTTGCGTGCGAATTTTCCGCAGCAGCTCAACGTGGATCAGCGGCGATTCGCTTTGCTGGATCAGAATGCCGCCAGAACGCAAGCAGCGCAGTGCAGATTGATAAAAAGCCTGATTAAACAAACCCTCAGCAATGCCAATCGGGTCGGTTGAATCGACAATAATCAAATCCACGCTTTCTGGATCTTGATCGGCAATAAATTTGATGCCGTCATCGAACATCAAAGTGGCGCGCGGATCGTTATTCGCAACGCACAGTTCTGGAAAATAGCGCTCAGACAAGCGAGTCACGCGCTCATCAATCTCACATTGCACCACCGATTCAACTTCTTCGTGCTTGAGCACTTCGCGCAACGTGCCGCAGTCGCCGCCGCCGATGATAATGACGCGCTTGGCACGCGGATGGGTAAACATCGCCGGATGGCTCATCATTTCGTGGTAAAGGAAATTATCGCGTGTGGTGACCATCATGCAGCCATCCAGCACCATCAGATTGCCCCAATCGGTGGTCTCATAGATATCGATGGTTTGAAACGGCGTTTTTTCCGAGTGCAGCAGTTTTTTGACTTTAAAGCCTATCGCTGAGTTGGCGAAGTCGTGTGCTTCTACCACCCAGTCTTTGTCAAGATTATGCATATTAAGCGGTGCCTGTTTTCGGAAAAAGAGCGGCAAGTGTAGCCGAAAGCTGCGCCCTGCAAACCCTGCTTTTGGGCATGCCAAAAGTCCTAAAAGCGCTAGTAGTGAAAACGAAGCTGTGCGATGAGCAAAGCACCTTCGGTAGGTTTATAGACGATGCGGTGTTCATCGTTGATTCGGCGCGACCAATAACCCGAAAGCGCGTTTTTCAAGGGCTCTGGCTTACCAATGCCTTCAAATGGTGATCGGCAGATATCTTTTATGAGCGTATTGATACGTTCCAACAGTTTTTTATCGATTTTCTGCCAATAAAGATAGTCTTCCCAGGCCTGCTCTGAAAACAACAGCTTCATTTGCCCAATTCTCGTTCTTTGCCTTTTCCATTTTCTAGGCTTGCGATTGATTCAAGTAAGCGGCGCGCATTTTTCGGGCCGCGCAGCAGATAGGAGGTCTCTTCCATCGCATTAAAATCTTCAAGCGATATCATCACTACTGCTTGCTGCCCGTTTCTGGTGATAATGATCGCTTCGTGATCATCGCAAACTCTATCCATGGTATCAGCTAGGTTTGCCCTAGCAGTTGAGTAAGTAATCGCATCCATAAAAAACACCTCAATAATTGTACGGTTTATTGTACAACTACTTCAGGCTCGGTCAAGTCGTTAGGATTGACCCAAGCCTGACTGATGTTAAACCGCGCGGCGCTGCACCATCAGTTTCTTGATTTCCGCAATCGCTTTTGCTGGGTTCAAGCCTTTAGGGCAGGTTTTTGCGCAATTCATGATCGTGTGGCAGCGGAACAAGCGGAACGGATCTTCTAAATTGTCGAGCCGATCTCCAGTTGCTTCATCGCGTGAATCGATAATCCAGCGGTAAGCTTGTAGCAAAATTGCCGGACCCAAATAGCGATCACCATTCCACCAGTAGCTCGGACACGACGTGCTGCAGCAGGCGCACAGAATGCATTCGTACAGGCCATCAATCTTGGCGCGATCTTCTTTGGTTTGTAAGCGCTCACGATCCGTGGGCGCGGGCGTTTGCGATTGAATCCACGGCTTGATGGACGCGTACTGCGCGTAAAAATGCGTCAAATCTGGCACCAAATCTTTAATGACTGGCATGTGTGGCAGTGGATAGATTTTCACTTCGCCTTTCACATCGCCGCAGGCTTTGGTGCAGGCCAAGGTGTTGGTGCCGTCGATATTCATCGCGCAGGACCCGCAAATCCCTTCGCGGCACGAGCGCCTAAACGTCAGCGTGGAATCAATCTCGGATTTGATCTTAATCAGCGCGTCCAACACCATCGGCCCACAGCTGTCCATATCGACTTCATAGGTGTCGGTGCGTGGGTTTTGCCCATCGTCTGGATTCCAGCGATAGATTTTGAATTTCTGCAGACGTTTAGCACCCGCAGCGGCAGTGAACTGCTTGCCAGCAGTGATCTTCGAATTTTTTGGGAGTGTAAATTGCGCCATGCTAAATCCTCGGCCGGTTAATACTTGCGTTCTTTGGGTGGAATCGAGGCCACGTCGGCGCTCAGCGTATTCATATGGACGGGCCGATAGTCAATCGACACTTTGCCGGTTGCTACATCAACGGCGCTGAGTGTGTGCTTCATCCATTCCACGTCGTTGCGGGTTTGGAAATCTTCGTGTGCGTGCGCGCCGCGTGATTCTTTGCGGTTTTCCGCCGACACAATTGTGGCTTGCGCGTTGCCGAGCAGGTTTTGCATTTCTAGCGTTTCGACCAAATCCGAATTCCAGATCAGCGATCTGTCCGCTACTTTTACGTCTTCAAAGCCGCGATAAATTTTGTCCATCTTGACGCAGCCTTCGGCCAGCGTTTTGCTGGTTCGGAAAACGGCGGCGTCGGCCTGCATAGTTTTCTGCATGTTCAAACGCAGCTCTGCGGTTAACGTGCTGCCGTTCGCGCTACGCAGCTTGTCAAAATTGTTGAGTGCCGGATCAAACGCGCTAGCGGGCAATTCTTTGTGGGGCTGATTGGGCTTCATAGTTTCATTGCAGCGATTCGCTACCGCGCGGCCGAACACAATCAAATCGAGCAGGCTGTTCGAACCGAGCCGATTCGCACCGTGTACCGATACGCAAGCGGCTTCGCCTATGGCGAATAAGCCGGGCACGACGGTATCCGGGTTATCTCCAACTTTGTGTACCACTTCGCCGTGATAGTTAGTCGGAATACCGCCCATGTTGTAATGCACAGTCGGCAATACCGGGATCGGGTCTTTGGTGACGTCAATACCGGCGAAAATCTTCGCGGATTCTGAAATGCCTGGCAGGCGTTCGTGGATAACATCAGGGCCTAAATGCTGCAAGTGCAGATGAATATGATCTTTGCCAGCGCCTACGCCGCGGCCTTCGCGAATTTCCATCGTCATACAGCGGCTGACCATATCGCGCGGCGCTAAATCTTTCACGCTCGGCGCATAGCGCTCCATAAAGCGTTCGCCGTTGGCATTTTTCAAGATGCCACCTTCACCGCGCACGCCTTCGGTGATCAAAACGCCTGCGCCATAAATACCAGTCGGATGGAACTGCACGAACTCCATATCCTGTAGCGGTAAACCCGCGCGCAAAACCATGCCGTTACCATCGCCGGTGCAGGTATGCGCGGAAGTCGCAGAGAAATACGCTTTGCCGTAGCCGCCAGTCGCTAACACCACCGAGTGCGCGCGGAAAACGTGCATTGTGCCTTCAGCTAAATCCCAGGCAACTACGCCGCGGCAAACGCCGTTATCCATAATCAAATCAAGCGCGAAATATTCGATAAAAAAGCGCGCATCAAAACGCAGCGCTTGCTGATACAGCGTGTGCAAGATCGCATGACCAGTGCGATCTGCCGCAGCACAGGTGCGCTGTGCGGGCGGGCCTTCGCCGTACTGCGTGGTCATGCCGCCGAACGGGCGCTGATAAATTTTACCGTCTTCGGTGCGCGAAAACGGTACACCGTAATGCTCCAGCTCAATCACCGCAGGAATAGCCTCGCGACACATGTATTCAATCGCGTCTTGATCGCCTAGCCAATCCGAGCCTTTTACAGTGTCAAACATGTGCCAGCGCCAATCGTCCGCGCCCATGTTTGCTAAGGCCGCGCTCATGCCGCCCTGCGCGGCCACGGTGTGGCTGCGAGTCGGAAAAACTTTGGATATGCAGGCCGTTTGCAAGCCCTTTGCCGCCAAACCCATGGTCGCACGCAAGCCCGCGCCGCCTGCGCCAATCACGATGACGTCAAATTTGTGGTGCTGTAATTTATATGCAGACATATTCGAGCCTTAAAAACTTCCATGAATCCATAAATTTGTCCAAAATTGTAAGCGGTCAACTGCCGTTTCTAAGCTAAGTCAATGCAATTCGTGCGAGCGCAAGCACACTAGCTAGGCCGCCTAGAAAAGCCGAAAATTTGACCAGCAAGAGTAGGGTAATTTCAGCGCTGCGTGCGTGCACGTAGTCTTCAATAATGACCTGTAAGCCAAGCTGCCCGTGATAAAACAAGGAAACCACAAAGCTCATCAACAAAATGGCAACGAGCGGGTTCGCAAGTGTGGCGCGCACCGTGGTGTAGTCCTCATTCATCAGATAGATCACTAAACCAACGAAAAAGATTGACAGCGGCGCCAGCGCAATCGCGGTCACGCGCTGCGCCCACCAGTGCCCAACGCCTTCTTTTGCCGAACCCAAACCGCGAACTCGCCCGAGTGGGCTGCGTAAGCTCATGATGCGCTCCTCAGGCCGAGCCAAATAATCAGCGCAGAAAGCACTACAAACAGCGCCATGACCAACTTGCCAGTGAAATACGTTTGCTTGATATCCAAGCCGTAGCCCGAATCCCAGCCTAAATGCCGAATACCGTTGAGCCAGTGGTAAACCAACGTAAGCGTGAAGGCAATGATGATGCCCATGCCGTACCACTGGGAACAGTGCCCGCGAAATGCGTTCCAGCTATCCATGCCATCGGCAAGCGCGAGCAGGCCAAACATGATCAGCAAGCCACCTGCACACAGTGCGACCCCGGAGGCCCGATGTGCAATCGACATCATGCTCGTAAGCTGCGGTGAGTAAATTTGTAGATGCGGCGAAAGCGGTCGGTTTGGATGACTCATAGCGAGATACTCATAAGAATTTTCACTGGTTTCCTTCAATCAATTGGTTTGCTTAAACAATTAGTTTGCTAAAAATCGATGCAACGGCCATTTTTTTCCCAGTCGCCATAGCGTGTTGGGTCAGGGCCGGGTCTGCCGCCAATTTCAATCGGAGGCTCAGGCAAAGTCGAAATAAGCTCGGTCTCTAAATGCGGTTGATTCGCATCAAGATTGGGCTGATCTAAGTTGTGGTCAATCGGCACCAAATTGGGTACAGAGGCACTATTAGGGGCGGGCGTGATTGACATGCGCCGAGAGTAATATGATGCGCCTAAGCCCGCAAGTTGCGTTCGCAATTTTCGGGCAGGTATTTGAACTTTCTACTTTAGACGAGCTGATAACGCATGACCGAAGCTATAACGGATTCCACTAACTTACCAACGGATACGCTTCCGCACTTGCGGGCGTTGCAGTTCACCGGCGCCGATATGCGCGCATTTTTGCAAACGCAGCTAAGTTCCGACATTCAGCAGCTCACAGCGAGCCTTCCTCAGTTCAGTACGTGGTGCAAACCCAATGGCCGAGCGCTGACGCTAGGATGGCTATTTGACGCAGGCGAATCACTATTGTGGTTTGTGCCTGCCTGCAATGCCGAGTTGGTCGCCGCGCAGCTAGCGATTTATAAATTGCGCGCGAAAGTCAACATTTTGCTGCTGCCTAATCAGGTTACTAATCAAGGCCGATTTACCCTGCCAGATCGACGAAGCTTCGGTTTAGCCGAAGCTGCAACTACGCTAAAGGATGCAACAAACTCATGGCTATTAGCCGACATTATCCAGCTTTGGCCGACTTTAGGCGGGAATGAGCGATTTTTACCGCAAATGCTCGGGGTTGAACGGCTCGGCGGATTGTCATTAAAAAAAGGCTGCTTTCCAGGCCAAGAAGTGATCGCGCGCGTGCATTACAAAGGCGAAGTCAAACGAAGCTTGGCAAGGTATTTAGCCGTCAGTTCAGCCGAATTAGCGGATGCATCGGCTAGCGAAGGATTTGAATTGGTACAAACCGCATTCGATGCCGATCAAGGCCTAAACATGTTGGCGGTTGTAAAAAAACCTGCGCCCGAGTTGATCGCATTCGAACATAGCGGCCAACGAATCCTATTGCGCCTGCAAACCTGAATCGCCCGGATCGCGCGCGCTCGTAAACCTGAACGACGCTACAAGTCGCGTAAATTCTTCATTGCGCGCTTGAACTTTTACTCTAATTATGACCACGATGCGCAAGGGTGAAAACCGGGTCGCAGTTGAACTATCCGTTTTAAGTGGAGCTAAAAAATGAAATCGTGCCTACAGCAATTAAACCTAATCCGGATTCGCTTGGCGCAATCGTTCGCTGCGATTATTTTTCTATCCGTTGCAAATTCTGCATTTGCACAAGCGCCCATAACGTTGGAGTTTGCCATTGAGCCTAGTTACGGGCCTGAGCAAATGAAGGAAGTTTATCAGCCATTTTTGAGCTACCTGGAAAAGTCGACCGGTTACAAGTTTAAGCTGCTCACATTTCGAAATTACAATTCTTATTGGCAAGAAATGCGTGAAAAGAAGGGCTGGGATTTGACCTTTGATGAAGCGCATTTCACCGACTACCGCATTGAACGGATGAAATTTGAGCCACTAGTGCGGACTTTAGAAGCAGGCACGTACGTGCTAGCGAGCGGCAACGATGTTGGCGCTGGTAATACCAATGCGCTGCTTGCTGAGCGCATCACCACCATGGCCGCGCCGAGTTTGGGTTACGCCCTGTTGTTAGAATATTTTCCGAATCCTATGCAGCAGCCCGATATTCGTACCAATGCCGCATCCTGGCTTGACGCGGTAGATGCCGTTTTTGCCGAAGAAAGCCGCGCGACCATGGTTCCAGCGAGCGTCGCTGCGGCGTATCCAAATTTGTACGAGATAGTACGATCACGCGAGTTTGCTGGCCCGGCGATTTCAGCGTCTAGCAAAGTAGCGCCAGAAGTAAAAGCGAAAATCACCGAAGCGCTGCTGAAAATGCATGAAGATCAGGACGCCTTTGCCGCGCTCAATGAGCTTCGAATTTCGCAGTTCGTCAAAGCGAGCGCGCTGGAATATCAAGGCTCCGGCAAAGTGCTGAAGAACTTTTACGGCTACGGCCTGTAGCGGTGTGATCGGAGCTGATGTGTTTTTTCCATCAGTTTGATCCTGAAGGGATCCTAGCGTTGCGCCAATATTCGGTGCAGCGCGTCTAGTGCGAAAGTCAAATCTAAGCGCCGATCTTGGCCGCTAAAATCATCGTTGATAACCACATGATCGGCAAATTTAAGCCGGTCTTCACGACTAATTTGCGCTGCCAACATACTTTTCGCTAAATCAGTATCAATCTGATCGCGCTTAGTCAATCTTTTGATTTGGGTTGCCTCTGCGCAATCCACCACGATGACATCGCGAATAAAATCGTAACGCTGCTTGTCTTTTAGTAGCGGAATGACCATCAGTACAACGCTTTGAGAAGTCTCCGCCATCGCGCGCGCTTTCGCGAGCGCCAAAATTCGAGGGTGGGTAATCGCTTCTAGCGTTTGGCGAAGTGCGGGCTGCTCGAATACGGCGAGCCGCAGTTTGCGCCGGTCTAGTGCGCCATCAGCTTGCAAAAACGCTGAGCCAATTGCCTCGATAAGCATCTGCAATCCTTCGCTACCCGTGGCAACTACTTCACGTGCAAGTAGATCGGTGTCGACAATGATCGCGCCGCGCAAAGCCAGCTGATCCGCGACAAACGTTTTACCGCTCGCAATACCACCGGTTAAGCCGAAAACGCTCATTTTCCGCATTCCTTGCGACTCAAATGCGGTTATTCCGCGCCGCTAAACTGCAAATACCAGCGAATAAGCGGCTCACCATAAAGCAGCGCTACCCAGCCAGCCGCAGCTAAAAACGGCCCAAACGGCATGGGTTGCTCTTGCTTGTGCTTGCCAACCAGCATGCGGGTGAGTGCAAATATCGTGCCGACCAGCGCAGATAACAGCACAATCAACAGGAGTTTTTGCCAACCTGTCCAAGCACCGAGTGCAGCTAAGAGCTTGAAATCACCAAAGCCCATGCCTTCAACGCCGCGCACAAGTTTATAAAGCTGATAGACGCTCCACAAACTTAAATAGCCAAAAACTGCGCCCAAAATGGCATCTTTGGGGCCCACGAAAATTGGGACCAATGAAGCAATCAGCCCAAGCCACAGCAGCCCGAGGGTAAACTCATCGGGAAGGAACTGGGTTCTGGCATCAATGCCTGACGCAGCAATCAGCGTCCAAGTCAAAATCAGCGCGAAAAAGCCCTGTAGCGTCGGCCCAAAATGCCAAATGACCAACACCGATAGCACGGCGGTAAACGCTTCGACCATCGGATACATCGGCGAGATCGGTGTTTTACAGCAGCTGCATCGGCCCCGCAAAAACATATAGCTCAGCACCGGGATATTATGCCAAGGTTGCAACTTAAAACTGCATTTAGGGCAGTGTGAAGGCTCCCACACTAAAGACGGGGGCTCGCTACCTAACTCAAATTCGGGCTTCAGGTCGGCTTCTAAAATGCTGGCGGCTTCGCGGCGCCAGGCAAATTCCATGCGCGGCGGAAATCGCAAAATCACCACATTTAAAAAGCTGCCTACCAGCAAGCCTAATACCGCCGCCGCACTCAGATGAAATCCAATCGGCGCTGCGGCAAACAGCGCAAACAGCTCCGCCATCACAACTGGGTCCGCTCGGTGCAAAGTTCGCTCGGCACGCCGCCTTTGACAAAACGCGCCATGAAACCGCGCTCGCTCAGTAAAAATGTCGCGGACGAGCTGCGTCTTCCGGTATCGCAATACACGCAATAGTCTTTTTTAGGATCAAGCGACCGGCTCATTTCACGCACGCGATTAAGCGGGATATTCAGCGCACCGGGCAAATGTCCGTGCAGATACTCATCCTCCAAACGCACGTCAACAATGACTTCATTGCTGGCAATTTCACTTAATGAGGTTTCCCGCAACAGCGGCGCGCGTAGCAATTTTTGGAAGTGCGCGCCGGACAAGCGCATCAGTGTGCAGCGGCTCAGCGCGCGCACCGTCGCGTTACGTGGCGCGCCGGAAACCAGCGCTTCTTCTCCAAAGGCTTTGCCGGGCCCAAGCTGCGCGAGTTCTTCTTCGTTATTGGCGTCTTCCAGCAAAATCTGTACGCGGCCATCGGTAATGATGTAGTAATAATCGCCCGGCGATCCCTGCTGGATAATGTTTTGCCCTGGGCTGAAGCTAACCGCTTCTAAGCTAGCGAAAATCTGCGCGATATTGCCAGGCGGAACGCGCAAAAAAACTTTGCTTTGCAGCAACGAGGTCATCCAGTCGGTGTCGTCATCACTTGTCTGATCGCCGCCATGCTTGGCGTCAACGCCTCCGGTTTGTGACCAGGTCAGCATCAAATCGAGCAAATCACCATCGACGAACAATACCTGCGCGGTTTTACTAACGACCACGGTAGCGCTGCGGCGGTGCCCCGGCGCTAGCGCGTAGCGCGCATCGTCAGATTCCGCCTGCAGTGGAACGCGGCCAAGCTCGCTTTGCAGCTCCAGCTCGCCTTCAAGCAAATAGGCCTGCGTGCGGGCCAATTCACCACGCGTAAAAACACTTTGGCCAGGCTCGAATGTAAGTACATTGCTCTGCTTCGCCAGCTGTATCCGATCCGCCTGCATCAGTGATTGCAAAGGCACCAGACGCGCAAACAAGTTGGTATTGACCATGATTTCGCTGTTACGAAAATAATGGCGAATAATCGCATATTTTTGCGCGCGCGCGCCGAATGCGCGTATTTTCGAAGCAGCTTTGTAGGATGCGAAGCGTCGTGAACAATTGTGCATTTTTGCAAAATGACTGTTTATCGAGCCGCGATAAACGATTCCAGCACTGGACTCAGGCCACAATCGGCGCATGTATAAGACTTTTTATCAGGCGCTCCTGACTCAGCTGCTGGTGGCCATCACGTTTGTCGTGCTGGCCGCCGCGAGCTTGAATTTGGGCGTGTATCCAGTGCTGACTCGCCCACTTTGGCTGCCGGCTGCGCTCGTTGCCGCTTTGGTATATGCGCGCGGTAGCCGTGATGTATTCGGTTTGATGCTGGGTGCTGGCTTATTTGGCGTGTGGCGCTATTGGGGCACGCAATCCATCAATAGTCTGTTCGGCAATATGCTTTTTACCGGCGTGCAGGTTTATTGCGCAAGTTTTCTGCTGACAAAGCTTCTGGGGCCAGCTGACGCACCGAACGCGCGTGAAATGCACAGTGCGCGCGAAATAATGATCAGCGCGCTGGTGCTTGGCCCAATTATGATGGCGATAAAGCCGATAATTATGTTCCCGATCCTGCTGCATTTGGGGCTGATCCCAAACACCGTGCTGTGGGATCGCGCTCTGGATTGGATTGTTGCAGATGTCATGGCGTTTATCCTCGTTGCGCCAATGATTTGGGTGGCGATTGGCAAACCACGGGATTGGTGGCGCTCGCGCTTCGCTTCACTGGTATTACTACAAAGCTTAATCGTGGTGGGCTTTATCGGCTTTTTACAGCTTGCGGCTGCGAATGAGCGCAGCAATATTGAAAAGCAGCTCAGCGTAGAGTTGGAGTCACGAATAAATCTGCTTAAAGCCCAGATAGAGCAGATCAGTACGCAAATCGGCAGCCCGCAAAAGATAACTTGGCTTCAATCAATGCCACGCTGGTTTGAGCTTGCACCTACGCCAGGAAATGTCCTGATTGCAAAAGACCCGGCGATCTATCTCAATTTGGCCGCATGGATGCGCGCCGATACCGAGCAAAACCTTGCTAGATCGCACATGGTGGTCGGCACAATCGCCGATGTACCGCCCAGCTTTGTTATGTCAGTGAGCAAATCACTGATGATTGCAGGCACGCCTCGCAATGTGGCGCTATGGATTGGTGATCCGCATTTGCGCGCATTGGTGTCAAACACGTTGAGGCTTTTTCAGTTCGCTTTCTCACTCGCCGCCGTTTTTGCCACGCTACTGGCGTTGCTCTCAGATGCAAGGCGCCGTGAACTCGAACGATTAGTGGCAAAACGGACCTTTGAGCTGAGCGAAAACGCCCAGCAGCTGCGCATGTTCAAATCATTGGTAGATCAAGCTAACGAAGCGGTAGCGGCCGCCAAGGCCAGCGATGCCAACGGTGTTATCGAACTTTTGTATTGCAACGCGGCATTTGAAAAAATAACCGGCTACAAACTCAAAGACGTTCATCTGGGCGATCCTGAAAAAGGATCCGTGCTCACCGGCCCTGATACGGATCGGCAGCAGCATGTGGCATTGCTGCACGCGCTGCGCGAGGGGCAATCTAAAGAGATCGAAATGTGGCACTACCGCCGCAATGGCGAAGCCTTTTGGGCGCAGATCTCGGCGTTCCCGCTTTTTGATGATGAGTCGAAAAAAATCACCCACTACGCCGGTTTTTATCGAGACGCCAGCGCAAAACGCGAAGCACTCGAGCGCATTTTCGAAGAGAAGCAACGCGCCCAGCACCGATTGCACGATGAGCAGCTCGGCCGAATGGCGGGCGGCATCGCACATGATGTTAATAATCTATTGACTACCGTGACCAGCGGCGTGGATTTGCTGCGACTGCAATCCACTGATCCCCAGGTTTTAGAAACGGCGGACGATATCGAACAGGCCATTGAACGCGCGGGCGAGTTAACCACTCAGCTGCTCGGAATAGCCGGGCACGGCGCAGGCCAAGCGCTGATTTTAGACGTTGCTGCGCAGCTAACCAAAATGCAGCGCTTGCTCAGACTGACTATCAATCCGGATATCAAAGTCAGTATTGACGTAGTGGCAGCAGAGCCGCTTTTGGTCAAGATGGATCCTGGGCACTTCACCCAAGTTTTGATGAATTTCTTTGTCAACGCTGCGCAATCGATGTCTAAAACAAGCTTGGTTAGCCAGCAAATTACCGTCGTCGCGAAACGCCACCTACAACTGCCTGCGGAGGGTGATAGTTTTGTGTTGCTAGAGCCGCCAAGCCCGCCGCTGAGTGATAATTCCAGCACTAGCGCCTGGATTGAAATTTCCGTGAGCGATAACGGCTCAGGTATTGCGCCGGAGCTTATTCCAAAAATACTTGTCCCGAGATTTACCACCAAGGCCACTGGAAGTGGCTTAGGATTGGCAGGCGTAGCTGAAATAATTAAACAGCAGCATGGATCTCTGCGGGTCGATTCACTGCTAGGCCACGGCACGCTGATGCGCGCGTTTTTTCCAGAGCATAAGGGTGAAGCGTCCCAGCTGAGCGCAGATAATCAGTCACATACGAACTCAGCTAAATTTGACGCGTCAATTTTAGCTTCGGCAGAGCTTAGTGCTGCGTCTCGATCAGCTCAAACGCAGCTGATAGGTTCGCAAAAGCGCAGCATTTTGGTCGTAGAAGATGACCCCGGCGTACGCAGCTTCACCGTATCGGTGCTCAATAACGCGGGATATGCAGTCAGCAGCTGTGAAAACGGCTTAGACGCGCTAGCTTGGTTAGCACTGCACCACTGCGATTTAGTGCTAACCGACTTGGTCATGCCAAAGCTGGATGGCTATGGCTTGTTAGATGCCTTACGAATAAAGCCAGCTCCGCCGGCAACACTAGCCATGAGTGGATTTTCGGTGCGCACGGATTTAGCGCCAACGCTCCAACCACTATTAATTGAAGTTATCCAAAAGCCTTTTAGCCCGGCGCGGCTCTTGGCGGCGGTGGCTGCGAAGTTGGCGACGGTTTCGAATTAATGCGCGGTCTATCTCTCCTTTTTCGCTTTCGCTAGTCACGACGAACTACCACTAGGCCAAAAAGCTTGCCTTCACGTTGTTTCTAGCACGCCCACAGGCTAGCGTTGGCTAAAACCCCGGCAGCAATCTAAGCAAAATCGGTGTCCACAACATGGCCAGCAGCACACCAAAGCCCGCCATTGCCGCTGCCAGTTCGGCGCGCAAACCTGCGCTGGCTGCCAGCGCGGCGGCGGTGGCCATCGGTGGCATGGACGCTTGTAAAACCACTACGGCATGCGCGTCTTTGGGCAAGATAAACGCGGCAAGCCCGAGCGCAATGATCGGTGCCAGCAGCATTTTGCAGCTCAGGCCAACCAACAGCGGCACACCGAACCCGGGTGCGCCGCGCAGGCGAAAATTCAAGCCAACGGCGAACATGGCCAATGGCACCAAGAGTGATCCAATCGAGGCAATCAAACTGGTCAGCCAATCGGGTAATGGGATGGCGGTGTAGCTCAAGGCTAGGCCTACGATCAGCGCCATGAAGGCCGGGAAGGTGATGATCTTCTGCATGGTTTGCATAGCACTCGGGGATTTGCCACCGCTAAAGTGCGCGGCAACCCACAGCCCGAAAGTCGAGAAAATAAGAAAGGAACCTAGCTGATCGTAGATGACCGCTTGCGGTAGATATTCGCTACCTAAGTAAGCCTGCGTCAGCGGATAGCCCAAAAACGCAGTGTTGCCCAGCACGGCGGTCAGCAGCAAACAGCCCTGTACATCGGGCTTGTAGCGCTGCGCGCGGGCAATCAAATGAATCACCAGCGCGCAAAGCGCCATGACTATCCAGGCAATCAATGCGATTTTTAGTACTGCCGCCGATAAGCTCAGCTTGGGCAATACGCTCAGTACCAGCGCTGGGAAACACAGCTTTAATACCAGTGCGTTAAGCACATCCGCACTGGTATCAGGTAGCAACTTGAGCTGGCGAAATAGCCAGCCCAACAGCACCATGCCAACAATCAAAACGAGCGCTTGTGGCATGGTTAAGCGCTTGGGCTAAACGTAATCAACGCTGATCCAGCAACAAATAAGCACGCAGTTATCGTGCTGATTTGGATCTGGAATTCAGCCCTGCCACTGGCCGAGTGAAGCCAAACTATTCTCACGCGCACGCTGCAGTACCACCGCTTGCGCTGCAGCAAAGTTGCCGCTCATATCCGCCGCCCACAGTTTGAGCGCGGCTTGCTGCATCGCACGGCCATAGGAAAAGCTAATCGGCCAGGGCTGTGGGCCTAGCTGGTTGATACGATTGAGGTGCGCAGTAGCGTCGTGATCGGATTGCCCGCCGGATAAGAACACAATGCCGGGCAGCGCCGCAGGCACGGTAGCGCGCAGGCAGCGCAGCGTATCCATTGCCACTTCATCAATGCTGGCTGGATCACTGTAATCTTTGCCGGGAATGACCATGCTGGCTTTCAAGATCGTGCCTTCCAGCATGACGCTTTGCGCATAAAGCTCATCGAACAGCGCACGCAGCGTGGCTTCGGTGACGTCATAGCAAATATCAATATCGTGTTCGCCGTCCATTAAAATTTCCGGCTCCACCATGGGCACAATGCCAACATCTTGGCACAGCGCGGCGTAGCGGGCCAAAGCGTGCGCATTGGCGTGGATACAGGCCGAGCTGGGGGCTTCTTCGGAAATAGTAATCACCGCGCGCCACTTAGCGAATTTCGCGCCCAAGCTGGCGTACTCTTCAAGCTGCGCGCGCAGTCCGTCTAAGCCTTCGGTAACCAACTCGCCCGGAAAACCCGCGAGCTGCACCGGGCCTTTGTCGACTTTAATGCCGGGCAAAATGCCATTTTCCAGCATCACATCGGTAAAGCGTCGGCCAGCTTTGGTGGACTGGCGAATGGTTTCGTCATACATAATGGCGCCGGATATGTATTCGCCCAGCTTAGGTACCGTTAACAGCATTTCCCGATACGCCCGGCGATTTTCTTCGGTGTTATCAACGCCAACACTTTCAAAGCGCTTGCGGATCGTCGCGTTCGACTCATCAATGGCAATAATGCCCTTGCCCGGCGCCACCATTTGCAGCGCAATTTGCTCTAGCTGATCGATACTCATCTGATATTTCCTCAAGGCCTAAAAAGAGCCGCAGGATAGCAGAGCTTCGCTGGGGGCTGGCAATATGGGGATGAGGAGCGATTGTTACTCATGAGATTTGCAGCCGACAACTTCCCGTAACTGCAAAGCAACTGCTCAAGATCATCGTGCATTAAACGTGAAGATTCGTCGTCAGCGCAGACGGGGGTCCAGAACAGGTGTCAAATTTCAATTGAGCGTATGCAAAACCTGGGTTTTCATAGGCTAGTTATCAAGCCGAACCTCATCCAAATCAATCCCCAGCTCAGCCGCTTCCTCTTTGAGCTCAACCGATACCACGCTGTCACCACGTGCGTTTGGAGCCGGGCAAAGTACTGGCGTCGCATCGATATCAAAGTGATTCACTCCGCCTTCCCGAACCCGCAAACCGGGAAACACCACGTGCGCGGGCGGCGCATCAACATCTGATGCGTCCGAATTGTTAGCTGCGCTGGTGTAATAAACTGGCTCCGCAATTGCCCCCATAATTTGACCGCGACGGCGTTTAATTGGATCTACACACCACACATTTTCACTGCCAACTGGCGGGTTTAAAGCGCAATCACGTGGCGCGGGCAGTGGATCATTCGTGGTGAAAATCTCTTTATTGGCTTGTTTTTGATGGGCGGGCCCGCTCGGCACCCGCTGACGCGCGCTTGGCGGCGTCGCCATCAGTGGATTAACTCTAAAGGCATAGCGGCCGGTGGGGATGGACGGCTTGCCAAACAAAAACCCGAGCCGCGCCACACCCGGCGTAAGCGGCGGCAAGTAAAACGGAAATCCAGGCCCATTCGCAGCCGTGTATCGATACACGACTCGACTAGGGTTGCCTGCGCAAATGGTCATACCCACCATCGGCCTTGCTATAAAACTACCCGGCTGTGGGTTTTGCTCGAACCACTGATTCGCGAGTTCACTAAAGTAGTAGTCAGTATTGTTCCAGGTTGCAAAAACCGTGTTTTCCTGTACATCAACAATCCCGACCGCGATACCGTCAGTTTCCTCGCCCAGCTGCCCGCGATAAACCACTTGGATAAATAGATCGGTGGCATTGACGGGAATTGGATCGGCGCTGAAATCGAAGGTTTTTTCGACTGATGCGGGCACTGTGCCGCGCCCACCCGGCAAATCAGTCTCGCTTGTTATCGGAATCTCCGCCGATACCGAAATTTCCTGATAGCTGGTTCGCGTGCCTGCATTCAAGCCTGTTCCCGAACAAGTAGGTTCCGAAATTGGCGCGACAAGCGGCGGTGCTACATAGCCCACCGTACGTTCACCGCTTAAGTCAGGCTTGTAACAAGGGTTGCGGTGATAACGAGCAACCGCTACTAACTTGCCCGCAGAAGCAATCTGCGGAACGTTGGCATTGGTACCCGATTCGATAATCGGATCGGTCAAATTGCGCACTTTCAAGCGGATTTTCTCGAACCCCAGCACTTTTCCGTTAGCGGTAACGACTGGGTAGCCACCGGCGTTCATTGTGTGCGGCTGGCCCATATCGACCACCCCATACATGCGCTGCGCGTTGGGTTCGATCTCTAGTTTGCCGCGAAAGAAAAAATCAAGCATGCCGGTGGTGTAGGCCACTGCGCGGGGAATGAGCATGTCTGCCATTTGGTTGTAATTTCTGAGCGAGAGTATCGAGGCTAATGCGCAATCAAAGGTGTCCTTGGCAAGCATTTCACACCACACGCTTTGCGAGGCAATTGGCGCTTTGCCAGCTCGCAAATTAACATCTGCGAACGTCGGAGCAACCGAATCAGGCACTGCCCAATACAAGCTTTGCAATCGAACTAGGCCTTTGCCAGGCACATTGATTGGGTCTTCTGTTTCAATAACGAATTCAGGCGAATTTATTGCGGGTGGGCTTTGATAGTTGCCTTGCTGATAGTCCTGGGTAAAAAATCCCCGATTGGCATAGTCACCCAGTCCTGCGCGAGTGTTGAGCAGCGCCCTCGGCAATAAAGCCGGGTCAGTCGGGTCAGCGGCGGCGCGCGTAGTAAAGAATTTGCGCTGCACAGAAAACTTTGGGATGGGATATGGGCGATTCCAAGGGTCAATATTATCCGGTGGCCGCTGCCCACTTAGCTCAAACTCATTCCGCCAGAGCGCTTCCTCGCAATCATTGGTTGCCACGTAGGGCACGTTCGGCGATCGCGCGTTAAACCGAAAAACCAAGCGATAGTTAATAAAATTCTCGTAGGTTCTAGTTGCGAAGTCTTGACTAATAAATTCTGCTGGCTTCACACAGGTGTGATTGTGCGGTTCGCCGCGCGAATGTTGCGGCGACGCTTGATCCTGCATGAGGTGAATCACATGGCCTAAGGACTTAAGGGTCGTGCTCCAAAGGTTCATACGAATATTGGAATCCAACTTTGAATTGAGTGCGGGAAACGGGTCTGGAACCGCTTGCGTTTGTTTATAGGTAAGCGCAAAAAAATAGGCCCGGCGCGCATCCATATAGCTGAAATGGTTACCCCGTGTAGGATCAGGCACCTGTGCAGCACCCGAGAACGGATTAGCTTCGCCTAGCGCCCAGTTTAACGCTGGCCCTCCCCGAACAATGTCAATTTGCAAAGTGTCTACCGTGTTGGTTACCGGGCTATAAAAATGGTTAAACACGCGGGTGCGATCCACCCATGGATCAGTGTCAGGACCATTGTTGGCGTAAAATTTACTGGCAAAATCATCTTCGCGAATTGCACCTCGCATTAACCATGCTTCAAATCTAAGGTGTGGGGTTTGGCCCGGCGGTGCCGGAAACTCAGGCGTTAAGACCGAATAAGTTCGACCTGAGTAAGGCAGCGGCATAAATCCTCTTTCAAACTCTGAAATGCATCGAAATCGCACTGAGCTATCGTTGGGTGGCAGGAAATTTCCGGTTAACCAATCAGGTGCCGCGTCCGCATACGACTCACATGCGGTCGACTGCGCGTTAAAAGGGTAGTCCAGCGTCAAGCGATCAAAGCCCAAGCGCTGATAAAGCTCTGGGTTGCCGCTTAGCGCTGATCGATCAAAAGCAGTTTTGGTTACCCACGCGTGCACTGGCATTTCATAGGCTTTTAAATGAACGCAGCTTGCGAGCAAAATTACAGAACAAATCTGTTGACTGCGAATCATGGGGAAATTCCTATTTTTGTGAGGGGTTTCAAATCCATGCAAAAGCGATTGCGCTGATCATTTGAAGGTTGCGATTTTGGTGGCATGTCTAGCGCACCTTTACCGAAGTAGGATTCGAATTGCGCCATTTTTTTGGTGTAATCCTTTTCACCCGTCAGAGCAAGCGCATTAAAGGCAAAGCCAGCCTCGTAACGTTGAATAAGGTCTTTTGGAACCGTGTTCCAGTTGTCGTCGCAAAATTGCTGATAGGCGTCAAGCCCCTGCCACTTTTCGATGTAGTTCGTTTGATTTTTCGGGTCGTCAAAGCCGACCTGCTCTATCGTCCTGCCGGGCGCAGCGCTACCGCTACATGGGTAGTTGACGCCAAGATACTCATAACGTGATGGATAGCTGCGCTGTTTCAGCCAGTAAATTCGAAGGCCTTTTGGCGAATAGATGTCATCATAAATGCGCTGGTACTCCTTGCCAAGTTCGAAATCCTTGCGGTAAGCATTGCGCGATTCATCCCAGGCGTAGCCAAGTTTTTCTAGTCTTTTGCCCCACGCTTGGTATGGAATTCTATTTTCCGCATAGGGTTCGTGCACATGCGTTATGTGCGTCTGATGCAGGTAATTTGCATGCCTTACTAATTCATACCCCGGTTTGTAAAACGTAACCTGCCCCGATATCCAGCTGCCATCTTTCGCGGTGTCGCTAAAGCGCCCGTTGGCATCGGTGCGGCCAATGACCATGCGGGCACACTCGCCACGTGACCGCGTGTTTTTATACTCGCTCCAAGATAAGCCAATCCACACATCAGGAATAGGTTTGCCGGTTTCTAGATCAATCATTTCCCAGCGGGGTGTCAAGCCAGGGTTAGCCTTGTTTGGCGTGTCATAGCAGTAGCCATTGATTTGGCGCTCACAGGGTTTGCAGCCCGTAGCAAAAAACATCAATAGCATAAGGAAGCATAGAGGCTTACATGCCATAAATCCTCCAAACGCCATCTGCGCCGCGGGTAAACAGAACCGGGAAGCCAATAAAATCACCTACGTTTATTGGGTCAGGAAGGCTGACGACAAACTCTGCGCTAACGTCGGAAATTTGCCCCAATGTTACTTCGCCCATCCTAGCAGCGATGGTTGGAAGCTGAGCCCCTAAGCTAGTCCAAAGCGTTTGAAAACTTGGCCGGATGCGCGGCGCCAGCGTATTTATCGCTAGCGGTATTTGATTGGCTATTAGTCGCTGCTTCATGCCGTAATAGAGCGCACACAGCGTTTGGCGCGTATACGCTACCGTTTGAACTTGTATTCGAAATTTGCTTTCTCTGATCACTAGCGGTGTTTGCGGATCACTGTCATCGAAAGTAACCCTCGCCGTCGCAAGGTAAGCACCCGCTGCGCTGTAAGTTGCGCTGAGTGCCACGTTTGAATTAGTGCTGTCCACTTCAAAACTGCCATCGCCCTGGTAGTCCACTTGAAGCCGCGTAACAGCTGTTTGTCCAGCCGGTAATCGAGTGATCAGCCGAAAGGGAATGTTTTGCGGCGCATATCCACCGGTGCTGGCGGCAATCAACACAGTGTCTGACCCTAAATTCGGGCTTACGGTTACGTTGCGAGTCGCAGTCACTGTTCCGCCGTCAATGTTCTTTACGACAACCGTGATTGTTTGCGCGCCTGCATCCAACACAATTGGACGAGAGGAAAACTTTGTGGCATCAGAAAGCGCCAATTCGCTGTTTACCATAACGCCGATGTTGGCGGGCCCAGTGAGGCTTCCGTAAACCTGCACGTTTGACTGTGTAATGACTGCGTTCTCGACTGGCGATTCAATATTTAGGCTCAATGGCGTCCCAGATATCGGCAGCTGCACATAAACCGGTTGTTCACCCGTTTCGAATCCGCTGCGAGTATCAGAGATTGGAAAGCCGCAGTTTTCCTGCGCGCCTATCGATCCTGCGCAGGCCATAGCAATAAGTAAAACGACTTTTTTCATTGTGGGTAACCTATCGTGGATTCAGCAGTCTGAAACTGCTTTAAGAAACGTTCAGCTTACTCGCAGATTTTGAAGGCCGCAATAGCAAGGCAAAAATTCTCCCAATTCGGGAGATTCACCGAGACACCGAAGACTTGCGCTGCTAAGTACTCGGAAAACCATGTTTGCCTTCTCCGCATCGCCCCGCTAATCAGAAACTGCTTGAGCTGCTCGCTGAGATTCGCGCGGAGAAAAATATCGTGCAAGTTGAATTGGCTGCGCGCTTGGGTAAGCCGCCTTCGTACATTGCGAAGGTAGAGCTGGGAGATCGTCGAATTGATTTGGTCGAATTTATCGAATATTGCCAAGCGCTGGGCATTTCGCCCCGAGTGGCGTTTTTGCGGGTGTTGCGCAAGATTGAGGAGATTGAAGGTTAGGTTTTCAGCCGCCAAATTCACGCCGAAAGATTGCGGCAGCTGGGTTCCCGCCTGCGCGGGAATGACGAGTCCTTTAAACAATGCCGGCCAATTCCCCGCCTTGGTGCAAACCCCGCCACATGCTGGTGCGCGAGCATGACTTTCGGGCTAGTTAATTGCATTTAATTCAATAAAATCAATGCACTAATAGTTGGCAAGGCGCTTGCAATGCCGCTTTGCGTTTTCCCATTTCTGGAGCTGCTATGCATTACTTATTTGGATTTTTATTACTGCTTGGCGCGGGTTCGCTTAGCGCCGATGCACCCGTCACGGCGGACACTGGCGATACCGCCTGGATGTTGATCTCAACTGTGCTGGTGCTGCTCATGACGCTGCCGGGCTTGGCGCTTTTTTACGGCGGATTGGTACGCTCGAAAAACGTGCTCTCTGTGCTGATGCAGTGCTTCGCGATTACTGCGCTGGTGACAATTATTTGGATGCTGTACGGCTATTCGGTGGCGTTTTCAACCGGCGGCATGGTGGCGGGTGAAGTCAACTACTTCAGTTTTTTTGGGGACTTTAGCAAAGCGATGTTCGCTGGCGTAGCGCGCGATGGATTGGTGATGACGATTCCCGAAAGCGTGTTTGCCACCTTCCAGTTGACCTTTGCGATTATTACCGTGGCGCTGATCGTCGGGGCAATTGCCGAGCGCATGCGCTTTGCCGCATTGTTGTTATTTGCCGGGCTGTGGGTCACGTTTGTGTATCTGCCGTTGACGCACATGGTGTGGTCCGGCGCGGGTGGCTATTTGTTTGATGCGGGCGTGATTGATTTTGCTGGCGGCACCGTCGTGCATATCAACGCGGGTATCGCGGCGCTGGTGGCTTGCATTGTGTTAGGCCGACGCAAAGGCTATCCGAATACCTCGATGGCACCACACAATTTGACCTACACGGTGATTGGCGCAGCGCTGCTGTGGGTTGGCTGGTTTGGCTTCAATGCGGGTTCGGCGGTGGGTGCGAATGCCAGCGCGGGCATGGCCATGCTGGTGACGCAAGTAGCCGCCGCCGCTGCTGCGCTATCTTGGACGCTGGTTGAGTGGGTCATTCACAAGCGCCCATCTATGTTGGGTATGGCAACCGGAGCTGTTGCTGGACTGGTAGCGATTACACCAGCTTCAGGCTCGGCGGGCGTGGGCGGCGCGTTGGCGATTGGCTTTGCTGCCGGTGTGATTTGCTTTTTCTCCGCCACCACGCTCAAGCAAAAATTCGGCTACGACGATTCCTTGGACGTGTTTGGCGTGCACGCGGTCGGCGGCATAGTCGGTGCAATACTGACCGGCATATTCGCCGACGCCAGTTTGGGCGGTGTCGGCTTGGTAGAGGGCCGAACGATTGCCGGCCAATTGCTGATCCAGCTTGAAGGCGTGGTCATCGCCATTGTTTGGAGTGGCGCAGTGACTTTTGTGATTCTCAAGCTCGTTGGTCTAGTGACGCCGCTGCGGGTTGATGCAGAATCAGAAACCGAAGGCTTAGATATATCACTGCATAATGAGCGCGGCTATAACTTTTAGCTATTCCAATTCCCAATCAAAACGCTCGCTGCGTTGGCTTGTTCCGGTCTCCTAGACGTACCCGTGTACGCCTTCGTCGATCCTCACGTCACCGCCTTGCTATCGTCTTGATTTGAAAATGGAATAGACTTTGTTGACGCACGTTTAGCTTAAAAACACCCCAACAAGCGGAGGCCCCTGGTGGGCCGACGCACTTTCAGGAATAAACCCATGAAAATGATCGTAGCTATAATCAAGCCATTCAAGCTCGACGATGTGCGCGAAGCGCTGACCGAAATTGGCGTAAGCGGTGTCACGGTAACTGAAGTCAAAGGCTTCGGGCGCCAAAAAGGCCACACCGAGCTTTACCGCGGCGCGGAATATGTGGTGGATATGCTGCCCAAGCTCAAGCTCGAAATTGCGGTGACCGACGAGCGCGTTGAACCGGTCGTCGAAGCGATTAGCAAGTCCGCCAACACCGGCAGAATTGGCGATGGCAAGATATTTGTTTATGCCTTGGAGCAAGTCGTGCGCATCCGAACCGGTGAAGTGGATGCGGACGCGCTAACTTAGCAAGCTAATCATTCGCACATGGCATTGCCTGGCCCATCCAGCGCATTTATTGCGCTCGGCAGTAATTTAGTGCTGCTACGTCTCGGTGATTCTGGCGCTGAGACGCTCACGCCCGAGCAGATTATTTGCGCGGCATTTAGCGAGCTTGATCAGCTAGCGTTTTCAAAACTGCGCCGCAGAAGCAGCATCTACAAAAGCCCGGCGTGGCCACCTGTAAACAATGGTACGCCAAACACGCAGGCTGACTACGCCAATGCAGTGGTGGAAATCAGCACCGAGCTAGCGCCGCACGCGCTGCTCGAGTGCCTGATGAATATCGAGCAGAGTTTTGCTAGGCATCGCAAATATGGCGAGCAAAACGCTGCGCGCACGCTCGATCTGGATTTGCTGATCCACGGCCGGCTGCAAATGGACACCGAGCGGCTCACACTGCCGCACCCGCGCATGCAGAGCCGCGCGTTTGTGCTGGTACCGCTGGCTGAAATTGCTGCGGATTTGCATGTGCCGACGCCCAACGGGCCAGTTGCGATTGGGGATTGGTTGGCGCAGTTGCCGGGTGGGGATCTTGAATTAGCGGTCTTGAATTAGCGGTCTTGAATTAGGGGTCTTGAATTAGCGCGGTTTTGATTGCTACGGTTTAGCCGGTGCAAACACTAATTTGGTCGGCAGCGTTTACCGTTTCGCGTTCGGGCAACCCGCTTCTTTCAATATTAGTATGAGCTCATCTCGGCTGGCTTCATCGGCGAGCGGGCCGATGACCACGCGGCTCAAGCCATCAGAACCTAGCTCGGTTCTCGCATCGGCGAAGCCCTCGTTTTGCAGGGCGAAAGCCAGCGTGTTGGCGTTGGCTTGCTGACCAAATGCGCCGCACTGAATCAACAAATTTGAGGTGGTCGGTGCTGGTGCAGGTGCGCTCGCTATTGTTGGTGGCACTCGCGGTTGCTCGGTGACCGGCTTTGCTTGCTCGCCCGGTGTTAACGCTTCAACGCGCACCCTTGCGGTGCCTTTCATATGATAATCAAGCTTCAATGCCGCGACGTAGCTCAGATCAATCAGGCGTGTGCCTACAAATGGCCCACGATCATTGATTTTGACGACAATGCTGCGGCCGTTATCCAAATTGGTCACGCGCGCGTAAGTCGGCAACGGTAGCGTTTTGTGCGCGGCGGTGAATTCATACATATCGTAGCGCTCAAGCGTACTGGTTGGTCGGCCATGAAATAAGGTACCGTACCAAGAAGCGGTGCCCTCCTCGACATAGCCTGCGCGTTCTTGCAGCAGTTCGTAGGTTTTACCCAGCACCACGTACGGGGATTTATTGCCGTAGCGTGCACGCGGTTCGTGTTTGGGAACGGGCTCGGCGATTCTGCTCAAATCGACCGGCTTGGGCGGAGCGCCGTCCACGTAGCTGCGTGGACGTTTAGGCGCGCTGCCGCAGGCGCTCAGCAGCGCTAGTATGATAAGCAAGCTAAGCAGTCGCAGGCTATTGCTGCGCAGGTATTTGCCAATATTTTGCCCGGCAATGCGCGCCATCAAGGTTTTGCGAGCATCGGCTTTGGTCCAGCTTTGCGATATTGCTTAGCAATCGCTTGTGCAAGCTGATGCAAGGCGGTAGCGTAAAGCGGTGATCGATTGTAGCGGGTGATAGCGTAGAAATTTTGGAAAACCATGATGGTTTGCGGGCCATTTTCAGACTCTAACTGCACCAAGCTGGCGAGCCGATCGTCAGCCGGTAGCGTTTTGCTGGTGGCGGGCAAATGATAGCCCCATTCGCGCAGCTGGCTGACTGTAAACACCGGCAACAGGCCCGGCTCTTTGATCGTTCGCGCGCCGGGCTGCAAGCTTACCGTGCGTAGTACCGGGCCACCGGGTTCCCAGCCGTGCCCGATAAAATAATTGGCGATGCTGGCAAACACGTCACTATTGCTGCCCCATAGATCGACTTTGCCATCTTCATCGCCATCGACGGCAAAATTGGCATAGCTGCTCGGCATAAACTGCCCCATACCCATCGCTCCAGCGTAGGAGCCCACGGCTGCGAGCGGGTCGATTTTATACTTCGTTTGCTCACTAAATTTCAAAAGCTGCTTTAGCTCGCCAGAAAAAAACGGCTGCCTGGGCGGGTAGTACAAGCCCAGCGTGGTGAGCGCGTCCAGCACTTTGTATTTGCCGACATTGCGCCCGTAAAAGGTTTCCACGCCGATAATCGCGACAATGTATTCCGCAGGCACTTCATAGCGCGCCTGCACCGCGGTGAGCTGCGCTGCATGGGTTTGCCAAAATTTCACGCCTTCATCGATGCGTTCTTTGGTCATAAAAATCGGACGATACAGCTTCCAAGGCTTAGCTTCGGCGGGCCTGGTTATCGCGTCGATAATGCTTTGTTGATAGACGCCTTGCTCGAGTAGCGCAGTGTATTTGCCCGTTAATTCCTTGTCGCCATCGGCGGCGGCTAGCGCTAGCGCGCCCATGCCCGGGTGTTTTTCGGCGGCTTTTGCATTCAACGCTGCGGGTAGCGCTGTGGCAACAAGCAGTGTGATCGAAAATAAGTAGTAAGCTAATTTCATAATAGGGCGCTTTGAGTGAGATTTAAAAATCGAAATATCGCGCTTTAGCGCTTGCTTGAGCCGGTACTGTGATGATTCAGCGCTAACGCGCGCAACATATTAAACGCTTCGGATAGCGCATAGTCAGCTTCTAGAATATCGACTTGCTGATTGTTTAGCGGCGCAGGCTCTGAGCTTGCTTCCGCTTGATTATTGCCCAGATGATTCGCCAGATTGGCCTCTTTGACCGGGCGCAGCCCTGGTGCGGCTCTGCGCAGCTCAAGTTCACGCAGCGGCACGTCCGGCAAAATGCCCTGATTTTGGATCGAGCTGCCGTTTGGCGTGTAATAGCGGGCGGTGGTGAGCTTGACACCATCGCCGTTTTCTAGCGGCAAAATCGATTGCACCGAACCCTTGCCAAAGCTGGCCTGACCCACAATCAGCGCGCGGTGATTATCTTTCAGCGCACCTGCAACGATTTCAGCGGCTGATGCCGTGCCCGCGTTAATCAGTACGACTATCGGCGCACCGTTCAAAATATCGCCCGGGGTGGCGCTGAAATTGAGCGCAGCGCTTTTTTGTCGGCCTTTAGTTTCGACAATTTTGCCGCTTTCCAAAAACAAATCACTGAGCGCTACTGAGGCCGCTAACAGCCCGCCCGGATTATTGCGCAAGTCCAACACTACGCCCGCTAGCGGGCGCTTTTGGCTCAATCGCTTGAGCGCGGCTGAAGCGCTGCCCGCAGTATCGGTTTGGAACGCGCTGATCCGCAGCCATGCCATATTGCCAGCCAAATTACCGGGCAGTATTTCCGCGCGCGCACTTTTCAGCGTGATGACTTCACGCATCAACTGCACTTCAAACGGCGGCACGCCCGCGCGCTCAACGCTCAGGCGCACCGCACTGCCAATCTCGCCTTTTAATAAGTCAGCGCCTTGAAAAACCGCTGCGCCGTCTAACACTAAATCATCGATCTGCGTGATGACATCGCCCGAGCGCAAGCCGGCACGCGTCGCTGGGCTGTCGTCTATAGGCGCCACGATGTGGAGCGCGCCATTTTGAATCTGAACTTCAACACCTAAGCCGCCGTAAGCGCCGCCGGCGTCATCCGAAAACGCGCTGAGCTGTTCGCGGCTCAGATACGCGCTGTGCGGATCGAGCTGGCTTAGCAACCCAAAAATGGCGGCGTCAATCAGCTGCTTATTGCTGACTGGCTCAACAAACGAGGCCTGCACTTCGCGAAAAACGGAGGCAAATCGGCGTAAGTCGTCGACTTGCAGGGGTTGGGATTTCGATGTTTGAGACGCTTCTGTGGCTTCGACTGCGCGAGCGCCGGTCGGCAATGCGAGCGCTAGCAATGCGGTTGAAATCAAAATGCGGGTGGTTAGATTCATGGATGTTGTTTCTGAAGTGAGGTGTGACTTTAAGGTGTGAGCGTTATTAAATCGTCATTCCCGCGCAGGCGGGAACCCAGGTTCCGTATGCGTTCGCTTAAGCTCGAACACCTACGCCTTCCCTGGTGTGACGATAAAGTAATCGGGACGCATATCGAACCTGGGTCCCCGCCTGCGCGGGGATGACGATATAGCAGACCGATACTCAGAGGTGCTTGCGCGCCATTGTAGCGATACACCCGCCATCTCGCTCATCAATCAATCACCGCTGGGCGCGGTACCAGTCGTTCAATCGCAGCTTCGGTTCGGGTAAATCGCCCGCCCGCTGCGCCCTTGAACTCAACATCAAAACTGACTTTGTTGGTTTGCCCGCGCAGACCTTGAACATTATCGAGCGTGAGCGTCATGCTGCCCGCATCAATATCCTGCGTGCCGGATGGGCAGGTTCGGCAAAAGCCGCGCCGATGTTTAATCGGAATCGTCTGCCCGCTTCGAAAATCATTGCTTTGCGCAAACGCCCAGCGCGGATTGCCAAGCGCATCCGGGTAATACAACACCGCTAGCGTGATGTTTTTACCTGCATCAATCGCTTGCGCAATGCCGATACCCCAGCCGGAGTCACCGGATTTATACCAGTGCCCGGTAAAGTCTGAAGCAGGCCGGCGGCTTTGCCCAATCAGCTGCTGGATGCACCAGTTCACCGCCTGATTGGCCGACACGAATGTCAACGACCCGGCGTTAACACCGGCATTGCCCGCGCCCAAGCCGGGTACGACGCGGCCATTATCCGTACAGGCTTTGCTGGCGTCTGCTTCGTTAAAATCAACCCGCACGTAGCCCTGCACGCTGCTATCGATGACCGGACGGTTGTTTTGATAGCGATATCGCACCAGGGAATTTTGCGCAGGCGTGGCTTCTGGAATAAAAACGCCATCGACAACCGGGCCTTGCGCCAGGAAATATTCTGGATCGCCCGCCGCATCATAGGTGTAGGCGGTAAACAAAATTCGATTAAAGCCATTGATGTTGCCGGCCGGTTCAATGTCAAAGCCGTGACCAGATCTGGTCGGGTCAAACCAATTACCCGCGTAAATTTGCGGGCGTACCGGTGTGGTTTTGGGCGTTGAATCCCAACCTATATCCTCGAGCTGGCCAGCGGCGATGCCAAGCGATCTTGTTCTGGAAATAAACGGCAGCATGAGCTGATTGCTAAAACGATTTGGATCTAAATGGCTAAGACTTGACCCTGATTCAAGTGGCGTCGGGGAGTTAAGCGGAATGCCTAGCTCACCCGTAGCAGCTGTGAATTCTGGATTCGCCAGCGCGCGCGCGCCGACCCATTGCAAGCGCCCTCCGGTAATCGCAGCGATGCGATCGGCATTGTTTAGCCGTGCCAGTGAGCGAGGTGTGCCAGTGGATAAATCGACCACTTGACGAGTAAAGATGTCGTCGCGGCCGACCGGTTCTTCGCCTAAAACGCCGTCGCTGCTGTCCAAGTTAACTAAGCTGACATATCCCATGCCGTGGGTAAGTTCATGCAGCGCGACGCTGACGAAATCAGGATCATTGGCGGTATTGCCAGTGGTTGATGTACCGTAATAAAAACTGCGCGTACCAAGCGCTTCGGGGCCGTCAATCAATGAATTGAACGCGATAAAGATGTCAGGCGTGGCATTACATGGGCCGCCGAAGGTTTGGCAAGCCGCTGCGCCGTTGTTTTTGGTAGCGGTGGCCGCCGCGTAAAAACTATTGCGCTGCGGCAAGAATGACGCCGGCCGTGCGGGAAAATACACGCCGTTCGATGTGCCGCCGTTGCTGCGATCATCAATCAAAAAATTGGTTGGCCCGGCCTGCGCTAGGGTGACGCGATCGCCGCTGCCTAGATCATCCCAGCAGGCTTGCACGGTAATCGGCGCTTCCGAGCGCAAGCGTTGCGATAGCTGGCTGGCGGCTTCTAACACCGCATTGCGACGTTTTTCACCCAGCGTTTGCCCGGCATTTCCAGGCGCCGAAAAGCCCGTTGTACGCGGATCATTCCACGGCGCTAGATCGCATTTGCAGCTACTCACATTAGCGGGGCAAGGCAGATCAAAGCGCACCACAATCGGCGCCGGGCTAGTTACGCCGTTTAAAATGTCCAGCTTGATGGTGGCGCTGACCGCTGCGGTGCTTGAAAAATTTAATAGACTCAAATACCACTTGCCGCCCTGCGCTGGAAAACGGCCAGCATTGCTGACAATGATCGACTCATTTAACTCAGCGCTGATCGATTGATAGTGCGCATATTCAAACAGCTCATCGCTGGTCGGACCTGCACCGTAATCATTGCTCAAGCGCGGAAATGGCCGCGCGAAGCGCAAGAACATATCCACGTCGGCATCAGCAGCGGGCGCGGCTATCGTGCCGGTGAGGGTTACTTTAAAGCGCGTCGTGCCTGCGGGCAAAGTAAAGCCAAACACATTAGTGAAGTTCGCGGCTGGCAGATTAAAACGCCGGGTTTGCTGGTCGGAAATATCAATATCGTCCATCGCGCTTTGTGCGAATGCGGCGCAACTAATCCATGCGCTAATCAACAGTAGCCAAACACTGCTAAACCCCGCTAGCCGACGCATTAGCGTGGCTCCGTTTGTAGTTGCTGTACATGCCGATGCGCGTGCTGGTTTTCGCAATCGAGCGATACCGTGCCGTCCGGTTCAATGTGCGCCACGGTCGCGCTCATGTTCGTATTGGCGCGCAAGTTTGGGCTGGGTTTTTTGCTGGACGCGCTCATTCGCATGGGCTCGCTTTGAATCTCAACGTCGATGATTTGATCGGCAATTTTTGCGGGTTCGGCGGCGAGTGCGATGCTAGATAGGCTCAGCGTGCTGGACAATATCATGGCGGATTTAGTGATTTTCATAGTGGCTCCAAATTCCAAAGTAAAGACAAAGCGACTAAAGTGTGCGGATTTTTCAATATAACGGTGTGAAATTACCGGAAACTAGAAGTTTGAAGGCAAGCGGCAAACGGAAATTTGGCTCCCCTCATTTATGACTGATCCGCTTCATCCGTGGCGCTCAACCAATCCAAATGCCATCTCAACATTCGGTTTAGCTGGTACAAAGAGAAATCTTTTTCGGTTAGTGGTGTACATTCTTTTAAGCAGATTTCACCTTTTTCGGGCGACCAAATAGCCCGTTCTATCAAGCCTCCAATAACGGCTGCAAACTCCGAGGCGAGCTTGAGTCTGCTTTCCTCTTAACTTGCAGGTCCGGACCTGGCAACCACAGCCAATTTAAGGCTATAGGCATTAGTTGCATCGAGCTCATTTTTTTCATTGCCCGATAGACCTACATATAAACCCTCAATTGGGGCGCCTGCCAAACTGAAGTGGGCCTCCAGCTGTTTGGATAAATTTCTATCGGCTTTCGCCAGTGCATTGTTTAGTTCTTTCCGGTCAATTGTCTTTGCATGACGCAATCGATCTACAAAACTATCTGGAAACGGCGCTCGTTTGTAGCGTGAAGCCAGCCAGCTCGCGAGAAGTCGACCGTTTTCGTCGCTGAGCTTCGCAATGGGTTCATTTGAATTTGAAAGCAACCAAGATCTTCGGATAAGGATTTTTTGCGACTGATCTAGCTGCAGTGTTTGCCCATCGTTAAAGGCATTGATTAGCTGCAGCGTTCGAGGGTTCTTTCCGAAACTTAGGTCACCAGAAATTGTAGCGAAGCTGCCCCATATTATTTCGATGTGTTCGACCTTGTCAGATTGAATATCGCAATCATGCGTAATGACCACCATTGGTCGATCCTGCTGATCCGGGTGGATTAGGCCCGCATTTAAAAGCGAAGCAGCATCAATCTGACTTCCCTGTCGCCAACTATGCTTTTCACGGCGGTCGATTCCCATGCCTTAGTCGCTTTGCTTAGGCATCAAACGACAGTGCAGCCAAAGCTCGACGCGCGGAGCTGGCTTTCGCCACCTCAACTAAAACATCCGAGGCGTCTTGAATTGGCATTCCGGCCGAAATGAGCTCCCAAAACGTTTCGTTGTTGTCGCCAATTTCGAAGTTAATGTAGATCGGAAGTTTATTGCCCAACTGTTTTTGCACCGACATGGACGCGTTCAATAAGGCTGAGATACGCGTTTGCGCTTCGATAGCAGGTTTTTTTTCGCCCCGCTGCCATGCATGCACGGTTTGACGTGACACGTTGAGCGCCTGCGCCAGCTGGAACACCGTTGCATGCAGCGAACTCTTCAAATTGAGAATCACTTGGCCCCAATTTTCCTTTGCCGCTTCCTTGCTGCGCTTTTGTGGAGTCCATGTAGCAGTTCCAACATCAAGGTTTGCCAAGTCAATGATGCCGTTGGCAGTTAAGTCATTTTGTGGCTGATAGCTACTTCCCCACGACGTTGAGTTTGGCGTGCAAAAACTTGAGGCAATAAAAGCAACTGCTGTTAATGTCATCATTTCCATTCCTCCAATGCTTGTGGTGTGACGATGTTTTTAAAACACTGTGATAAATCATTTTTAATCGAAAGCAGATGAGATTCAATTTCGTTCAGGTCAAATCGAAATCGAGCGGAGAAAGCTGCATCGGTATCGAGTACTGCGTGCCTGGTGTTTAAAGTAGCGAATTCAGGCCTCAGTTTCATACCGAGGGGAAGAAAATTTGGAGGAAACGCAATTTCTGCGGGTCTTCGAATACACCGCAAAACAATGCGGTTTTCATTCGAGTCAAACGCATGCTCTATGCTTTGGTGAATGATTTGCCACGAACGCTCATCTGCCCAAGTAGTGAGCCCAAGCAGTTCGATCGGCAAATAGTCTTGTAAATCCTTGCCATCGGTCGGGACGATAGCGTCCAACATCCGCATACTGACCGCATCAACGTAGTCAAGCTCAGCAATCTGGTGGATTACTGCAAGGGCATTTAGAAAAGTTGACTTGAATTGTTCAAAGTCCGAATAAGCGGTCGTTTGGTACAAAATTCGATCAAACGAGATGCAAACAGCTTCGGTGGAATCCCTGTTTTTGAAAAGAAATTGCTTGGGCTGAGAAAATTCAACGTTCGCCCCGCCTTGCTCAATCCTGAGAGCATTATCGATTTGCGCCTGATCCGAAAAGCCAAGCTTTCGAAGCGCGTCCTTGATGCGCGCTAGCAATACCTCGTCTAATACGAGCAAATCAATGGGGTTATGACGTATTTGCGCCGCTACGAAATAGACAGGCGCCTTGCTTAGCGATGTACCCATTTTAGAAGTTTGGACTCGATAGTTGCGGGCTCGGTTTACACCAGAGTTTACACTCAAGTTTAAAGTTCCTGCATTAGAAATCTTTTGCATAATGGAGTTAAAGGGAAAAATGCTTACTGCGTATGTGCGCCCCGCTCATCACACCCTCGACAATTTTCGCACGCAGCCGCTATCGTATTGGCTAAACTCTTTGGCTGGTTCACCTATTTGGATGCCGATATGGCAATACGTTCTACTCACTCGCTGATCGGCGCATTGGTGCTGAGCGTGGCGCTGAACCCGGCGCTTGCTGCCACTGAAATGACTAACGGAGCCGCCAATATGCTCAGCATCGATCGGATTTACGCCGAGCCAGCGCTATCAGGTCAGGCACCGGTTGGCTTGAAGCTATCACCCGATGGCAAGCGGCTGACGTTTTTGCGTGGGCTAGCCACGCAAAGCCAAGTGCTGGATCTATGGCAGGTGGATATTAAAACTGGCAAGGAAAGCCTGCTGGTATCGGCAAAAACCTTAACCGGCGGCGTTGAGACGCTCAGCGATGCTGAAAAAGCGCGCCGTGAGCGCCAGCGCATCGCCAGCTTGCAGGGTATCGTCGAATACCATTTCTCTGACGATGGCCAGCAGCTGCTGTTCCCGCTCAATGGCGCGATTTATATCTACAGCATTGGCGATGGTAAAGCCGTGCGTGTTACCGATCCTGAGTTAGGCGCAATCAGCGATGCCAAATTTTCCCCGAAAGGCCGGTATATCAGCTATGTGCGCGCGCAAAATGTTTATATCACTGCGTTATCGGATCGCAAAGAAATAGCGCTGACCACGCAGGGCGCGGGCACTATCAGCTATGGCGTGGCGGAGTTCGTCGCGCAAGAAGAAATGGCGCGCTTCACTGGCTATTGGTGGGCACCCGACGAATCGCAAATCGCGGTGCAGCGCGTCGATGAATCGCCGGTACTGATCGAAAAGCGCTTCGAGATTTACGCCGATCGCACCGAAGTAATCGAGCAGCGCTACCCACGTGCGGGCACCCGCAATGTTGATACTGAGCTTTGGCTGGTGCCTATCGCGAATCCTAAATCACCCACGCAAGTGGATTTAAGCTCGCCCGATATTGATGCTAGAGATTTCTATTTAAGCCGCGTGCAATGGGCCAGCTCGGATAAGCTGAGCTTTCAGATTCAATCACGCAATCAGCGCAGGTTAGAGCTGCGCATGGCCGAGGCGAGTACCGGCAAAGCGCGTCTGGTGCTGGCTGAAGCCAGCGAAAGCTATATCAATTTGCACGATCAGCTGCATTTTTTTTCGGCTGTGCCCAAGGCTTTAGCGAAAGGCAGTGCAACACCGTTTTTATGGTCAAGTGAAGCCAGCGGCTATCAGCATTTGGAGCTGCGCGCATTTAGCGGCGAAAAGCTCGCGCAGCTGACCGAGGGCGCATTTGAAATGGAAAGCCTGCTGGCAGTCGATGCCGAGCGCGGCCTGCTCTATCTATCCGGCAATCGCGGCGATGCGCACCAGCGCCACATTTACCAGCTGGACTTGAACGCGGCCATCCTGGCAAAAACCAGCGCTGAACGCAGCAAAGCGTTGACGCAGCTAAGCCGTGCTGAAGGCTCGCACGCAGCCGTATTCGCGCGCGATGCCAGCGTGTATGTCAGCACCTATTCAGACGTGCTCACGCCACCGCAGGTCAGCCTATATCGAGCAAACGGTAAGCTAGTTAAGCAAATCGAAGCCAATGCGGTGAGCGGCGAGCATCCGCTTGCAGCGTTTAAAGCGAATCTCATCACGCCCGAGTATGGCGAGCTGAAAAATGGCGAGCAGAGCTTAAGCTATCGCGTATTCAAGCCGCACAATTTTGACCCGGCAAAAAAATACCCCGCGCTGGTTTACACCTACGGCGGCCCGAGCGTGCAAGTGCTGCAGCGCCAATGGGATGGCCGTTGGGGCATGCTCATGCAATATTTTGCGCAGCAGGGCTATGTGGTTTTTAGCTTGGATAATCGCGGCAGCACAAGGCGCGGCAAAGCCTTTGAAAGCGCGATGTATCGGCAGATGGGCGGGCCGGATGTGGCGGATCAACTAGCCGGGGTGCGCTGGCTGGGTCAACAAAGCTATGTGGATGCGGGGCGCATCGGGGCGTTTGGCTGGAGCTACGGCGGCTACATGACGCTGCATATGCTAGCGCAGGGCGGTAACTTATTGGCAGCGGGCGCAGCCGGTGCGCCAGTCACCGATTGGGGCCTGTATGACACGCATTACACTGAGCGCTACATGGATTTGCCAAGTTCAAACAAGGCTGGCTACGTGCAAGGCACGGTGTTTGCGCACTTGGCAGGTTTGAAGGCCAGATTGCTACTGATTCACGGCATGGCGGATGACAATGTTCTGTTTAGCAACTCAACTCAGCTTATGAGTAAGCTGCAAGCGAATGGGGTGCCATTTGATTTGATGACCTATCCAGGCATGAAGCATGGTGCCAGCGATAACACCACCCGCCGCCACGTTTTTGGCGGCATTGCGGCGTTTTTTGAGCGCATGCTGAAGCCGGAAACCAGTCAGAAATAATCATGCTGCTATCACTAAAAAACTTGCAATTTCGCTACCCGAAAGCTGAGCGCCCGGTGCTGGATATTCCTGAGTTTTCCGTGCGTGCCGGGGAAAAAGTATTTTTGCAAGGCGCGAGCGGCAGCGGTAAAAGCACGCTGTTGGGCCTGATTGCGGGCGTGCTAGCGCCGCAAGCGGGCGAGATTGCATTGCTCGGGCAGCGGCTGGACAGGCTATCAGCCGGTAGGCGCGATCAATTCCGCGCTGAACATATCGGGCTGGTGTTTCAGCTATTTAATTTGCTACCTTACTTTAATCTGATGGATAACGTATTGCTGAGCGCGCGCTTTTCAAAACGCCGCGCCGACAAAGCTGCCGCTGAATTTGGCAGCGTAGAAAAAGCCGCAAGCGCGCTACTGCAAGAACTTGGTTTAGGCGATGCCATGCATAGAACGCGGGTCGATCAGCTTAGCGTAGGTCAGCAGCAGCGGGTTGCAGTAGCGCGTGCGCTGCTGGGATCGCCTGAGCTACTGATTTGTGATGAGCCTACTAGCGCGATTGATGCTAACGCGCGCGAAAACTTTATGAAGCTAGTGTTTGAACAGGCTGAGCGGGCCGGTAGCGCGATTTTGTTTGTCAGCCACGACGCTGCGCTGGCACCCAGATTTGATCGCCAAGTTGATTTGGCGCACATCAATTTAGCCGCTGCGGTGCAGTCATGAACCTGCTGCGGCTGGCTTGGGCGAGCGTCTGGAATCGCCGCGTGATGGCTTTACTGGTAGTACTTACCATCGCACTCAGCAGCGCGCTGCTGATCGGCGTGGATATTCTGCGATTAGAAGCCAAGCGCAGCTTTGAGCGCACGGTCAGCGGCACCGATTTAATCGTTGGTGCCCGCACCGGCGCTGTGCCGCTGCTGCTGTACACGGTATTTCACATTGGCGAGCCGAGCAATAACATGAGCTACGCTAGCTATACCGAAATTGCCGCGAAGAAAAACGTCGCCTGGACGATTCCCATCTCGCTAGGCGATAGCCACCGAGGTTACCGAGTGATTGGCACGCGCAGCGCATTTTTTGAGCACTATAAATTTGGCAGCAAACGCCCGCTGACCTTTAATAGCGGCGCGCCATTTGCCGGCTTGTTTGACGTAGTGCTGGGCGCTGAGGTAGCGGCCAATCTCGGCTATCAAATCGGTAGTGATGTGGTGCTCGCGCACGGCACTGGCAAGGTCAGTTTTGCCAAACACGATAAGCTTCCTTTCAAAGTCGTCGGCATACTCAAACGTACCGGCACGCCGGTAGATCGCACCTTGATGGTGTCACTAGAAGCCATCACCGCAATCCATATCGGCTGGGAAACCGGTATTGGCATCGGGCACGTCAAGCCGGAATCCTTGGCGCAGCGCGATTTGACCCCGACATCCATCACCGCGTTCATGCTCGGTCTCAACAATCGCATTGCTACGTTTGCATTGCAGCGCGAAATCAACCAATTCAAGGCCGAACCTTTGATGGCCGTGCTGCCCACCGCAACTTTGCAACAGCTGTGGCAGCTGGTTGGTGTAGCGGAAAACGCACTGCTAATAGTGAGCGCGGCGGTGGTGTTGGCCGGCTTGCTAGCGATGCTGATCGCGCTGTGGTCAAGCCTGGAACAGCGACGCCGCGAAATGGCCATCTTGCGAGCCTTGGGCGCACCCGCACACACGGTGTTTGGCCTGCTTATGCTGGAAAGCGCGGTGATGACGCTCATAGGTTTAGCACTAGGGCTAGCGCTATTGTTTGCTGCCTTAGCGCTCGCTGGGCCAACACTTGCGAGCAGCTATGGGCTGTATTTGGAAGAAGCAAGGCTGAGCGTCCGATCACTCCAGCTTTTGGGCGGAATTTTTCTAGTTAGCTTAATGATTAGCGCGCTGCCGGCGTTTGTGGCGTATCGCAAGGCGTTGAGTGATGCGCTGGCGATAAGGCTTTAGTTTTGCACCACTTAAGTATCGTGACAGGTAATGCGCCTAGTTGCGGTCGCAGCTTGTAAAAGCCAAACCAGGAATCGATCCTTGCTACGAGTGGTTTGTTTAGGTATGAAACTTATTATTATTTGTTGTCTATTTAAGGGTTGGATCAAATAGACAACGCCTTAATCAAGGCATCACGTGCATCCAAATAGTAGTGAATCGTTATTTTCGCGGCCGAATCGTCGGGCAAGTCATTCAATTGTCGGCGACTAGCAATCGGCAAGAGAATGCTTGCAGCGCCTTTCTCTATTGCGGTTTCCACAACTGCTACCGGATTGAAAATCGTTTCGATTGACCCGCCCAGGTTCAAACCGCCAGAAACGGCTAGGCCGCCTTTAATGCTTTTTTGTAAAAGCGAGGAACACAGTCCGAGCAAAACACCGATGCCGACTCCGGCGCCGGATTTAGCGCTGTCGAATGCCCTCAGCTGTACTGAGAACTCGCGCTGCCTGGGTTCGCGGTCGCCGACTAGCTCTTTTGCTCGCACATAAAGGTTTTGCTCGGCGCATCGAACGCTTTCCTTAAAGGACGCAGGTGCTGGCTGATTCAATATTTTTACGCCGCTACCTGGCCCTTCAGTAATGTCTACACGGTAGAGCCCTGAATTTTCATCGCCGCCGCCAGGACCGACCACCCACACTTGCCCAGGTGGCAGTGGATCGCTACCGATGCTGTTTTCACTGAAAAGCTCAGGCGTTGCAACGAATTGCTCAACGCCATCGTCGCCCATGGAATAGCTAAATTGGGTATTTCGAAACTCGGCGGAACCAATACGCTTTTGTTGTTCTTTGACGCGCCTGCGACACTCAAGTGCGATCCGCAGCGCCCACTCCAAAACTTCGTCGGAAACGGGTACTTCGGGATTAGGTGAAACCAGCTTGATCAGGCCGCTGACGGTTTTTTGTATGCCGGTGGTATCGCGCCCGCTCAGTGCACCGCCCAAATGTACGCGGCCTTGAAAAAGATTTTGTCGACTTTGGCGCCGCAATTGATTCCAACATTCGGACAAAAAATCGCTGACCAAGCCGAAATGATCGGTGAGTAGCGCACGGCCGACTTTCGGCAAATCCCAGCCGGGTAAGTAGGCGTGAATACGGTCCATAAACGCGGTGTCATCGCGCATCTCTGGCGGCATTGGTCCAAACAAATTCCCAACGCGTTGTTGATGCTGCACGTCAACGTCAAAATTGCCCACCATCATCACGCCGCCATCAGCACGAATGCTTTCCTTGCCACGGCTGAATTCGCCAGACTCCATATAGCCCTTCATGATGTTCACGCCGTCTTTTTGGTCGAACGAGACGCCTGAAATTTCATCAAAGCAAACTACGTCATACTGGCAAACCAAGCCACGTTGGCCATTGGCATTATTGACAAACATGCGTGCCACTGAAGCTTTACCGCCGGAAATCAGGTGCGCATAAGGCGACACTTGCTGGAACAGGTGACTTTTGCCGGTGCCGCGCGGCCCTAGCTCGACCATATTAAAGTTGCGTTCCACGAACGGCACCATGCGCAGCAGCATTAAGTCGCGCGCGCGTGGCGTAAGTTGCGATGGTTCAATGCCGATACTTCGAATCAAGAAGTCCTTCCATTCTTCCATAGCGAAGCTTTCTCGGCCTTTGTAAAGCACAGGCAGTACATCGCGCTTCGATAGTTGAATTTCACGCATCGCATCAATGCCGAACGGTCTGCCGTTTTTTTCTTGCGCAATAATCGCGTCGTACGCCAGTTCAATTTCTGCGTAGAACCCGCCGGTGAGCATACGTTCGTTCGCATGCACCATTTTTTCGCTGATACGCACATCTTTGAGTTGCAAACTAGGCAGCGTTGCCAAAAATGAATCGGTGGCAGCGTCTAGTCGTGCGGTGACGATGTCGATCAGTTTTACGTGGCCTCTTTCTTTAGCGCGTGCCTTAAAAAGCTCATGCTCGCCTGCGCGCACGGTTTTCTCGCCTAGCTGACGCTCGACAATTTTGAGGCCCTCCGCGATTTCGTCGTCATCTACGGAGGCGCAATACCGGCCCAACAGAAATTCCGCCACATACGTCGGCACCGGATATTGGCCTTTGAATTTGCGCACCAAATCTTTGCGCACGACATAGCCTTCAAACGCTTTGGTTGCAATCAAATCGACGGGGTCAAGCTGCGCCATTTTTATTCTCCAATGATTGTGGGCAGCGCATGGATCACGCATGCTGTGGCGTCCAACAGCACAATGTGCGCGGCTCGGCCAATATCGCTGTCGTTTTCAAGATACATCGTCGCTTTACCGGCGGCGGTAATCTCTCTTGTTTGTTGATGTTCTAATAATGATGTCGTTGCATCGCCCGGCTGCGTTCGTAGATCGACACGCATTTCAATGCCCACGTTTGCCACCACGACTTTGCAAATCGCATTGTTCCACTTCACTTCGCGCAACCTGGCCAATGTCGGCGAATCCGCGCCCGCACGCACATGCAGCACCGGAGTCACCATTTCTTGCAGCGATATCCCGCCGTGCGAATACTCAACGCCCGCTTTGTAGCTGCCTGCACCCGGTGGGCTTGCCATCATCACCAACGGATTCCAAAACCACTTGAATGCTTGAGTATCGGTTTGGGCGTCTGCTTTCAATGCGGCGCAACGGCTCCAGCGGGTTTCCGTGAAAAAGGCTTTGAGTTCAACTTTAGGCAAACCACCCGGCAGTAACAGCCAACCGTGGTCGGTTACCACGATTACTTCTTGCCAGCCTGCGGCAATGAGTGCGCCAATTCGACTCGCTAAATCCCTAATTTCGTCACGCACGCTATGCGCCAGTTTCCAGCCTTCGTGATGACCGCGCTTATCCAAAGTTCCGGCTTCAGTCCATGCACTTCCGCTTGGGTCACCGGTACTATCACTGCTCAAACACTGCCATCCGTGGTCTTTGAGGCAGGCTAAAAACCGCGAATGATCCAGCTTCTTTTGGTTCGAGATAAGCCGGGTGGTAAATTCATCGCTGGCGCTATCGCCTTGAATGGCGCCGCTGATCGGCGATGCCGCTGGCTTCGCGGTTGCGGTTACCGATGGAATAGCAGACCACTCCCAATCCAGTGTTGCCGCCAACCCGTGCGTACGCAGTTGCTCCAATAGCTGTTTCGCGATATCCATGCGCAAACCGTCGGCAAATAGCACCAACCTACCTGCAACGGGTTCAATCGGTTTGCCACGCTTTCGGGTCAATTGCCCATCGGCGTAAATCAACTGTTGCAAATGGCGCGCGGTACTTTCAAGCCACGGCAAATAAACGTTCGAGACGATGCGCAAAATTGCGCTGCTTTTTTCCGGGGTGGTGCAGGCAGCCATGGTTTCGATTGCGGCGGCATCGACGCGCCAGCCTGCATCGGTATAAAACGCCGCATAGGTTTCCAGATCGGGTGCGCCCGGCGCGCTTTGGCATAAGCGCGCAAGCTTTGCCAGCGGACGCAGCGCATCTGCGAGTGGGCTTAATCCGAGCGCATGCCATGGATAGTCGCGTCGCGCGCCATGCTGAGCATCTAACTCGATCAGTTTACGCACCGCCTCGTTGGGCGTGCGATCCAGCAATCCCTCGAGCGCTTGCGCTAGATCGCGTTCGGCTAGTTCGTTGAGATTTGGCCACACTTCTGCGCTGGCGAACATGTCTTGCGCGACCGGCGCGGCACGTTTCAGCCATTCAACAACACCCTTATAGTTTGCGGGTGCTTCAATAAAACGCAGCCATACTTTTTGCCAATGATTAGCTCTGGCGGCGAGCAATTTTGCCGCTGTGAGTGCGCCGTCTTTGATTGGATCAAAGCCCGCTTCGGTCTTGCATTGCTGGCAGAACGCTTTCCATTCGGCAGCGGTGCGACTCTGCTTGAACGGTTCTGGCTCGCTCAGCCAGCGCAACAGTTGACCAATACTATCTGGCGCCAACAGGGCGTTGAAAAATTCCGCATTCAATCTGCGGCCCTGCAGTTGCGCGATGCTTTGTGTCATTAGCGTTGGCAAAGCGCCGGCCAATGCTTTTAGGGTGATGTGATCTTTCGCAACTTCCAAAGACAAGCCGCCATACTTGGAAACTAAGTAGCCATGCGGCGTCCATTCTTTGCCGTTTTGATGGAGCCATACCGCACCGCGATATTGCAGCTCAACTAAGGCTGACAGTGCCGCCGGGCAATCCTCAATATTGCGCAACTGCTCGCGGCTGATGCCCGGCAAGTAGAAAATCGGTCGGCCCTGGTTTGCCGTGTGTTCGACAACGTTCGCTTCAACATAGCGCAACCAAAACGCTGGGCCTGAGCGCAATTCGGGCGCATACGCGCCCAATTGATAGAGTTCTGGCATGCGCGCCTGCAGTAGCGGCAACGCGCTTTGCCAAAGTCGCTCGGGGTCAGGCCACAACAAGACGCAGGGCGCGACTTGATCGCCTGGCGCATAGGCGTTGACCGCTTTTCTTAATGCCTCTATCAGATGCTGGTCGAAAGTTTCAGTCATCAGAATCGTCCTTGCCCGCAAGTACCTGCATTCGCGCTAGACGCACCGCGTCGTGTAGCTTTTTCTCCAACAGCTTGGGTGGTAGCAGCTGGGTCAAGTAGGTTGCCAAATGGATGCCACTCTTTTGCAAATCCAACAGTTCCACATGTTCTTCGCTTTTGCCAGCGCACAAAATCATGCCTAAGGGCTCAGCCTCGTCAGGCTCACATTCGTAACGCTTCAGCCAAGCTAAGTAGAGTTCCATCTGGCCTTTATCAGCGGCATCAAAATCGCCGATCTTCAGCTCAATCGCCACCAAGCGACGCAATTTTCGGTGATAAAACAGCAAGTCTAGATAATAGTCACGGCCATCGATTTGCATGCGTTTTTGTCGGGCAACAAAGCAAAAGCCAATGCCTAACTCAAGAATAAATGACTCGATTTCGCGCAAAATTGCGGCTTCCAAGTCTTTCTCGGCATAGCTGTCTTTTAACCCTAGAAAGTCGAGAAAATACGGGTCACGAAACACCAGATCGGGGGACAACTTATCTTCATCACGTAATTTTTTTAATTCAGCCGCAATGAGACTTTCAGGCTTTTTTGACACTGCAGTACGCTCGTACAGCATGGATCGAATTTTCTTATGCAGTGTCCGCGTATTCCATTGCTCAAGGCGACACATTTCGGCGTAGAAATCACGTTTGAGCGGATCTTGTAGGTAAATGATCTCCCGCAGGTGCGTCCAACTTAATTGTGCACTCAATGCGTGCACTATCTTTAGCTCTGGGAACGCTTCAGCAAATCGCACGGTATTGAACAGGTTTCGTTTAGTAAACCCACTACCGAACTCAGTACGCAATTGTGCGCTCACTGCGTGCACTATCTTTTCTCCATAGCCCGCTCGCGTATCCTTCAAAAGGTCGGTTCGGATGCGTAGCCCGATTTGCCAGTAAAGCAACACCAATGCGGAATTAACATTTTGCGCGACAGTCTGGCGTGTCGCCAGAATGAGTACGCGTAGTTCAGTCAGCAAGGACTGCGGCGTATCAAGCACCACCGATTCTAGGGCAAGCGGCAACACTTTTGAAGTTGCCAGCAGGCGAGACGCGCGAATTCCTTTGTTATCCGTACTCATTTTTTCGCCAATTGCGCCGCGTGTTTGACGGCATTGCTGTAGTGCAAACTATTCCAGCGATTGCCATCGGATTGTTTGCCAACGCCCTTGAAGTCTAGCTTTTGCTCGTCCCAACCCCAGAACCAGGGAAATTCAGCTTGTGACCGCACCGGTTCTTTGCCGCGATCTTTGTCCCATTTGATGTTGGGCTTACTGCGCAGAATGCCTGCGCCTTTTTTGCCGCCTGGAATATCAAGGCTTAGAAACGGCCGGATATTCATGCGGACGCCGTCGTTTAAGTCGGGGTGCCAGCCTATCGCTTGATTTGCAAGCGCCTTCCAGCGCACGAAGATATCAAACGGCGGCTCGCCTTCCAAAATCAGCTTTAGCCGGGCCTGTAAGCGTTTGGCGGCCTCAAGGCGTGCGTCGCTGCCCGCTTCGCCCGCGTCTACAGCAGCTTGTTGGCGGCGTATCCAATCGCCCAAATACGCGTAGGTCAGCTTTTCTAAATTTGCGTGATCCAGGCGATGATAATTCACCAGCGCGCTGAAACCGTTCTTAAGCCCGTCCCAGATGAAGGGGCGATGCTGGAACAGCGCGCAATGCTGCTCGAAAAAACCGTTACGCAACCAGTCTTCTAGCGAAGCGCCCGCGTAATCCACCTGGGCGAGCAATTCTTCCTGCCGAGTGGCATTCCAATCCGCGCCAAAAGCACGCGCGAGTAGTTCGCGCAGGCGTTCAGCGGCCGGGCCTTCACCTTTAGTGGGGCTGATAGGCACGATGCCATCGTCATCCGCCAGCTTTTCCAGACCATCAGGACTAAGCGCCGGGCAATCGGGAAAACTTGAACCGGTCTGACGCGGCCACTTGTAGCCGAGCAAGCGCGCTACGGCCACGTGCAAGGGCTGGTCTGAACCGGCAGGGTGGCCATTGAACAGCCATTGCGTCGGGTCGTTGGAAAACGGCTTCGGCAATCCATGGGGATATTTCTCCGCCGCCACCTTTTGCCAGTGCGCCAATTCGAAGGGGATCTTCCCCACAGTCGCATTGGTTACTTTCAACGACTGATCAATAGCCCGAACTTGACGCCCCATCTGACCCGATTGGCAGAAGCACCAAATGGCCATAAGGGTTTCCCCATCGCTGGGAATAAGAACGCCGGTGTTCTGATTGAACGGCGTGCCGAGATAAAAAGTTACCGGCAAGTCTCCCATCAGACTAACCAAGACACCTAGCTTTCCCCAGAACTGTGAACCCGCGCGCCAAATTCCGCTACTGTAGCCTTGGGCAGCTAAGTCTTCCATAAGGCGGAACAAAGCACCTCGCCCATCCTCCCACCTAACCGCATCGCTCAATCCTCCGAAGTGTCTGGATTCCTCAACTGTGGATTGTGACGGCATCCAAGTATCGGCAAACTCTTGAATCTCCCAATGCTTTAAGACGAATCTGGGCAGGTCAAAAGTCTGCATTCCCGTGCCAGTGGACGCGTATACATTTAGCAACTTGCCACCAAAATGTTCTTCGAAGCTAATGCGTGAGTCTGGATTTTCGGTCTGCTGATCTTGATTGATGCCTCTTATCGCGACCTCTCTAAGCCCAATAGACTTGAGTTTAGGGGTTAATCTATCCCCAACATCAAGGCCGCAAAAAGAATGACCGCTCTGAACAGCTGCTCTGGTGCAGATCAGCAACATCACATTGAAATCATACATTGGGGTCTGAAATCCCCTCACTCCTAATCTGGTTATCAAATCCCAACTAGTTTGTCGCAAAAGCTGCTTTCTTAGATGCTTGTACGTCCCCAAGAACAACCAATTTTGGGGCGTAACAAGGGATACGCTGCCCCTAGAAGAGCTGAACTCAAGGCAACGTTCGATGAAACATGTTGCTAGGTCAGCTTTTGAATCTGGATAAACTCGCTCACAGTAATCTTGAAGCACCTCATCCTGCTTACCGCGTCCGAGGTAAGGCACGTTGGTGGCGACGAGCGTGAACCGGCCGGCGAGAACTTCCGCCGCCTTAGCTAGGCCGCGCGCCGTCACCGCCATCTCATGCGCTACATCATCGGTCGCCTCCTGCGCCATCGCTTGCTGCAATAGTGGCTGCAACTCCTGATAATCAGCGACATACAAATCATCAATGCTCAAGCGCGGATTGATCAGGCAGCCTAAAACCGGCGCGTCATTGAAAAGTGCGTACAGCCGTTCCATACCCTGCATTAGGCGAAGGTTGTTGCCCGCAAGCGCTAACCAATCTGCCTTTTTTGCGCGCGGCGCGAGCCCGGAACAGGCCAAATTCATCGGCGGCAGCGAGCAATGCCCGACACGTTTCCATGCTGTTAGCGCTAAATTGAACGCGGCAATTTGGGTGCAGCGTGGATCGATTTCTAAGCCGAATAGATTTTCAGCAATAACAGCTGAGACGGCCGCAGTTTCATCCAGCGCTTCCTCGGATAGACGCAAGGCCACCAGCCGCTCGAACATCGCCACCACAAAATGCCCGCTGCCCATGCATGGGTCGAGGCATTTTAGTTCTTTCGCGGCTTTTGGCCAGCCGCCGAACGTGCCCGCGGCGGGCGTCCATTTGCCATCGTCGCTCTTGATAAAGCGCAGATAATTCCATGGGCAACCCGGTAGTGCTGCGGCCTGCCGCAGTTCGACTTCACTCTGGGTGCTTTCAGCCAGCTTGGGATTCACAGCAAGCACTTTTCCGGCGTACCATGCACCGAGCGTGTTATCCAGCAGGAAGTCCACCATGTAATCCTCGGTGAACAGTTGCGTGACCGCAGGCAGTTCATCTGCACCGATTTTGTTGCCCGCGTCGTTCACTTCTTGCTTGCGCTCGGCCTGCCAAAACTGGTAGCACCAGCCTAGGCTGTCGCTAGCGGTGAATACTTCTACGGCCAACCCAGTAACCAACGCAATAAGCGGCTTGCGGTCATTCACTGACAGCTCTACCGCGCCTGCAGGATCGTCCGCGCGGAAGATTTCGGGCAGCTCCTTGGCCGCGAAACGCGCAGCAACTGCCCAGGCGTCTTTCAGTCCTTCTGATGCAGCCAGCTCTTCGCAATCGTGCAGTGAGACGGCCACTTCGTGCTCTGGTGAAATCAGTAGATTGTTTTCCAGTAGGTAACGCGCAAACAGCAAGCGGTGCCATTGGTCATAAGCCAGCTTTTCAGCAAGGTGCTTAATTTCGTAGGTGCCCGCCCTGCTGCGGCTTTCCGTATCCCCCAACTGCTTCGCTTGCGCTCGCAGTTGCAGCCGCAGGTTACGCAACGTGGCATCCATGTGTGGATAAGGGTCAGACTCGTGCACCGCCAGTGCTTCGAGCGCATGGCGCGCACCCGCTTCGGAAAGTTTGCGGGCTTGCTTCACAGCACTATCTAGTTGATTACGCAGCAGCTTGGTCAGGCTGCTCATAAAATCACGGGCCCATTTTTGAGCTTGGCTTCGACTTGTTGCCTTACACCTGCAATCCAGGCGTCGAGTTCGGGTAACGTCTTAATCGTGGCGCCGGGCAAAATACAGCGCACCGCTTCCGGCGTGGCGAGTTTGTTCGCTTCTTCCAGCGCACGGGCAAAGCGTTGCGGCACGGCATCCAGCAAATTACGCCGGTCAGTCAACGTGCGGGCGCGCAGGGCCTCCAGAATTTCGTCGTCCGTGCCAATTGCCGCTTTAGGCGGCGCTGCAAGATGGCTCCCAACTTCAACAGCAGCGCGCTGTTCATCAGTCAGACTTTTCCATACTGATGCAGCGCTTAGCCTTGCCGCGCCCACAGCAAACGCCTGCGCGAGTTCATCTTGTAACTTACCTATGGAATCACGCAAGGCGCTCGTAAGCTGCTTGGTCAATTCTGGAACCGGGTCAGGTTCACTCAACAAACTGCGGCCGCTGACGATGGCAGCGATTGAGTCCGCGCACTCATCGGCTTGCGCTAAGCCAACCGCAAAACTCTGGAAGTTTTGCAAACGTTCCCATGCCGGCCAACGCTTGCTGATCGCATCAGCACACTTTTTCCAGGCCACCGCTTTGGCAGCTAAGTCGTCTTTTTGCTCGTGAATACTCAGTAGCTGCGCGTTGCCATTGAGCATTTGCAGCGCGCGCACGTCACGCGTGTCAGGCGCGGCCGGGCTTGGTGCAGCACCGCCTGCAGCTTCGGCCATGGCAAGTAGCTTGTTGAGGAACTCGACAGCGGCGTCCGACTCTTTGCCGTTTTGGGTGCTAACGCTGACCTTCTGAAACAGCGCTTTCAAATCAAGCCGCTGCTTCACATCCAGCGGCGGCACGTCCACGTAAAAGCTCGCAACACCGATTTGGTTTTGCGGCAAAGATGCCAGCGCTGGCTGGCCGTTATTGGTAGCACGTAGATTGCCCGCGACCAGCATGACAAACAACGCACCATCAATGGCGTCCTGCGGCCAACCAAAGGGCGCGGCTTTAAACTGATCACGCAAGTCTTTGCCCTTTTTGCCCGCGCCGATGAACTCAAGCAAGGCACGACAAACGGGGTGTTGGATAGGGTTGCCCGGATAACCGACCTGCGCCAACGCACCCACATCGCCACCGCGCGCACGACTCACAACCTGCCCCCAGTTCGCATGATCCGCCTCAGAAAATCGTGGAAACAGCCGTACGAGCGCGCTTTCACCTGACTCTTGCACTTTGTCTGCCAGCTCAACGCCATTCGCTTCCTGACCACCGCCTAGACAAACTTTGGCAGCGCCAACAATGTTGCCGAGCAGCTGCTGGATTCGATGTCGGGCAATCTCAAGATGCGTCTCGATTGCCTTGCGCGCTTCGACAGCTTCGGAGTTAGGTGCTGGGCCACGGGCATCGAGTGTTTCCTGAGCTGCGATATGTGAGGCAATAGCTTGCTTTAGCTCTTCATGATGCAGCCGTGGTAGAAAGCCAAACAACATGGGGCTGTCAACTCCAGCTGCGCGCGCATCGTTACGCACTGAAGTTTCATCGTCGTTCCAGCCATCGCGCAGCCAGAGCGTAACCTCTTCGCTGCTGGAACTTGGTCGAGACGACGAAAGCTCAAGGATTGGCCGGCGTTTATCTGCAGATGCGCCTAATTGCCAAGCCACGGGTTTGAGCGCTAGTTTGGTGGCATCACGCAATAGTTCAGCTCGGCGCGAACTGATGCGTTGGTCGTCACTGAGTGCGGCGGTGCGGCGGCGATTGTAATCCTGTGTCCAGGCTACGCCCTCGCGGGTTTGCAAACGGTACTCAGATTCCACCGCCATCAGGTGACCACCGTCTGCCAGGGCATTGAGCAGTTTGGGGACCAACTGTTCGAGCTTGGGGCGGTCATGTTTAAGATCAGTAATCAGCAAATCCACCAGCGTTTCCGCGTTTGCGCGCACGCCGTCGTCTGCCCCAGGCGTGCGCGGCAGTTTGCCAGTCAGGAAAATTAGTGCGCAAATGCTGGAACGCAGAGCACCCTCTGGCGTGCCGTCACGCTGTTTGCGGATGATTTCGTCGTACTCTTTTTCCAGCTCGCCGGAATTGAGCAGATCAGTTGAGATTTGGTCGTATAGGAAATCCGTGGCAACCACCGTGCCGACCGGAGCGGAAGCGCTCTGCTTAGTCGCCTCAAAAACAATCTGCAGCTGCGAGCGAAGTTGCGCTTTGGTGCCGGAATTGTCGGTATTGCGAAGCACTTTTTCCCAAAAACGCCGACGGGTTGGCAGCAAGGGGTAGTCGGCGACAAAAAATTCATTGTCGGCCTGGGTCGCCGCTAGCCGGGTATTTTGCAGATGCCGCGCTAGTTCGCCCTGATTCGCATTCATGGCCGCTGTAATGGTGGCTTCTTGCTCTGGCTTTTTGCGCAAAACCGTCTGTCGAATGACGCTTTCTACATCCGTATCTTTGAGTTGTACCGGCACAGTAAAGCGCGCCTGCAAACGCTGCAGGCCGGGCGTATTGTTTAAAGCCGACTGCCCAGTGCCGACAAATAGCAAGCGGCTGGCAAGATCGGTGCAGCAGTGCTCGACAATTTCCTGAACATCGTTTGCTCGTAATATCTTTTCACCGATGAACTGCTGGATCTCATCGACAACCAAGAGCGTGCAGGGAAGCTGGCCATTTTTGCCAAAAATTTGCTTGAGCACGTCAAGAGCGTCATCAATCGTGGGCGAATTGTTGTCTTTGAACTGGTCACGGATTGCCGCTTGCGCGTTGGCGGCGTTGCTGTATTTGGGCTCAGCCGCAACCAGTGCATCAGCCAAGGGCACCGAGAGCTTCAGGCTTCGCACTTCGGTTAAAAGAACACGATTTTGTTGCTTGAGCGCCAGCTCAACTTTAGCTTCCAAGCCAGAAGATCGCAGCCACAGGATAAATTGCGCCTGCGCAAGGTTCTCGGGCAACAATGCCGCACGCAATATCAGTTGCATAAAGGCAAGCCGGACGTTTTCCATAGAACCTGCACCGAGCGTGCCTGCTGCTGCGCGCATCCCGCCTAAGGGCTTGCTGCGTGTACTCACCTCGGCTAACAAATCAGAGATCTCGGCGGGCAAAGTGACTAGCGCGCGCGCGGTGGCGCCGTCAATAAATTTGTAGTCTTCCCACAAATAGCGCAACACTTTGACGAGGTGCGACTTACCGCTACCAAAGAAGCCGCTAACCCAAACGGCCTTTTGCTCCCGCTGACCAAGTCCATTTAAATAGGCGCCTAAAATCCGCGCCATGCCGCGCGCATATTCGCCGTCGCAGACGAAGTTCTGAAGCTCGAAGCGCAGCGTTTTGATCTGAGTTGCGTCATCGCCAAGTTCAGAAACCTTGGAAACGCCATTATTGAGCATCTCATGCGTTGTTGGATCGCGGAAGTAAAGGCTACGGTTGCTCATGGGCTGATAAAGCTCTCGGTGGTGGTAATGGGAACAGCCATGTAGTTAAAGCCCTCGCGCGCGTCCATAAAACGATAAACATTCCCCATATATTCACCCGGAAATAGCACCAACAGGCGGCCACGGATAGTGTCTTCAACGCGGTCTATCAAATTTGATACTCGGATAAAATCAAACAAACTCGCGAGCCCAACAATTGCGACAACGCTGGAGGCATCAATGTCCTCATTCGTACACGCGGCGCGCACACGCGCGACTGCGAGGTCTTCTAGCTCAGTATTAGCACTGAAGAACTCAGGTTCTTTAAAAATCGCTTCTCGATACTCGTAGCCGGCGAGCCAATCCGGAAACACGTTGGTCAAGTCGACTACCGACCAGCCGTGCTGAGTTTCCAATGTTGTCGTTTCAAACTTCTGAACGTGCGCCCTAACCCGTCGCTCTTCATTCGGCGGATAGACTGCAAACCAAACGCGTTGTTTACCCGCTAGGTTCGGCGCCCAAGGCAAACGCAATTGGCACACATAGTTGACCAGTAAACGATCAATAGAATTCACGAGGTAAAACCCTGAATATCGGCAAATAATGGAAAGCTCAACTCAACAACATCGCCAATAGCGCGGAGGTTTAGTAGGCCGACTTTATGGGCGTCCTGGCCCAATCTTCTCGCTCGGTCGGCGCCTATGTCGAGCAACTGGCACCAGGGGTTTGAGAAGACTGCGGTGCCAAAATAACCCGCAACATTTCCAATCGCCAACGCCATAGCCACAGATGCAGGAGTGGGTTCGGTGCGCATTCGCGTCTTTTTTGCACGACCGAAAAGATAGCCTGCTTGCGTCCAAGAAGACGCCGCATGGCGCGCTGTCTGATTTCGGCTCAATGCTGAGTACTGCGCTCCATATGTTGCTTCCAACGATTGCGCCAAGCGGGTAGTCTCAACTCGATTTCCTTCTGATGCCGCAAGGACTGGTGCAGTTGTTGCCCTAAAGAGTGGATCGCGTGCCCATGTCACTTGAAGTGCGAGTAGAGGTAAGCTGGTTGGATCAATGGAATGTAGCTTGCGCAGCATTGCAAAAAGTGGTGTTCCCCCATCAAGGGCATAGAGTTCACGAAGACGACGTAGCGACTCCTTTCGGGTGCTATCGGTGGACTTATCAAGAACATTTCGCTCCAGAATCGCCTCTCGGTAGGCCGAAGGGTTTGAACCAACTGGAACCTCAGTTAGGACGGTTTTCAGTTCGGCCAACATGATGGTCCGGCTAATGTGGGGACCACCATCTGAGAATTTCAATCCAAATGCTTCTAGAAATACCGATTCAGACGGGAAAGCGATGATTGCATTTTCGCTCAAAGAGCCCGCATTAATGATTTGTAAAGTTGAAAGCAAGATAAATTTTCCGTGCAGGCGGTAGTGAACGCCTACATTTGATAAAGGCGAGAGCCATTAGCTTACGGAATTTTTATGGCCTTCGCCGCGCTTTATCATTCGACAGGTGTTCGTGTTGATCAGAATGAAGTGTGGATTGGCTTTCGCCTTGTAATCTTCCAGGTGAAATTGATCGGCTGCTTGGATTAACGAAACGACTTCGGTCTCAGCAGTTTCATCGACGGCACTGCAACCTGGTAAATCGGGAACAAAAGCTCCGTAACTCGAGCGTCGTTTTTTAATTGAGAGATTGAATAGCGATTGTTACCGCCTCCTCAAACTCCAAGCCCGATGGATATCCGCATGCCGCTCATAATCGGGCGGCAGGGTTTTTTGGCTGATGTCGTGAATGCTGTAGCGCTCCGCTAGCGCCGGGGCAAGCTTGAGCTTTTTCGCGTTGGTCACGAAAATAAGTTCGCCGCTAGCACTGAGCCGCTGCATGGTTTTATCGATGAGTTCGACGTGGTCGGTTTCCAGATCCAGCACCCGATCCGTGCGTTTAGAGTTACTAAAGGTCGGCGGGTCGAGGTAGATCAAATCAAACTGCGCGCTGGAATTTTCGAGGAACTCAAAGCTGTCCGCTTGAATGGTTTCGTGCTTTTCTGGATCCATATCATTGAGGCTGAAATTGCGTTCGGCCCAGTCCAAATAGGTCGGTGATAGATCGACGCTGACCGTCTCAATTGCGCCACCGGCGGCGGCGTAAACACTAGCGCTGCCGGTGTAACAAAACAGGTTTAAGAATCGCTTGCCGTGAGCGGATTTTTCGATGCGGTGCCGGAGCATGCGACTATCTAAGAATAGGCCGGTATCGAGGTAGTCGCGCAGGTTGACGATGAACTTATGTCTGCCTTCGCTAACCTCAAAGAAATTTGCCGGATCGGTGCGCTGTTCGCCGAATCGGTGGCTGCGCCCATATTGGCTGCCGCCTTTATCGCGGCGGCGCTGCTTCAGGCTTAAGCGCTCGGGAGGGCACTCAAATACCTGACAAGCCGCCTGCACTAGCGCATGTAGACGCTTCTCGGCAATATGATCGGGAATTTCCTTAGGTGCCTGATATTCCTGGATGTGCAGCCAATCACCGTAGCAATCAATCGCGGCGCTGTAATCCGGCAGATCGGCATCGTAAACCCGATAGCACTGGGTGTTTGCTTGGGAAAGATAGCTTTTTAATCGGCGCAAATTTTTATCCAATCTTCGGCTCAGCATGTCCAGTGTTTCGGCATCGGCGCTGGCCGGGCCGCGCGGTTTCGGGGCGCGCGCGGTGTCAAAGATGGCCAGCTCACAATCAAGCGCGCCGTTTTTAAGCTGATAGCGTTTTTGTACCGGTAGCTGCACCGCATCGAGCAGCGTGCGTTCAGAGCTAATTGCAGCGGCTTTGCAATCTGGGAACTGCGTATTGAGCACGTGCCCAAACTGACGATACAGCATAACCAGTTTTTCCGGCGTGCCAATGCGCTCGCCATAGGGCGGATTGCTGATGACCAAACCCGCAAATTCGGGCGGTGTAACGGCACCGAGCGCGGCTGGGCGAACAACGTATTCGACGCTCAAAGCATTGAGCTGCACGAATCCAGCAAACCCAGCGTGTGCCAGATTTTTCTTGGCTTGACCGATCATGACTGAGCTTAGGTCATAGCCAAAAAATCGTTGACTTAAACCCAGCGCTTGCAGGCCGGTTTTTGCGCGCAATTGGGCTGCAGCAAGCGCGATTTCAAACTGTGCCAACTCGAACTTCGGATGCTTGAAAAAACCGAACTGCGCCAACTCAGCGCGCCGCAAGCCGGGTGCAATGTCAGCCGCAATCATGACCGCTTCCATCAAAATCGTACCCGCGCCGCACATCGGGTCAATCAATGCTTTGCCCGCCTTTGCCAACGACGGCCAGCCAGCGCGGATCAACATAGCAGCGGCTAAATTTTCCTTGATCGGCGCTTCGCCTTGCGCCAAACGAAAGCCACGCTCGTGCAGCGGTGAACTCGCCAAATCCCACATGAGCGCGGAGTCGCGGGGGTGCAGATGCACGCGTAATCGCACGTCTGGATCTTCCAGATCGACATTCGGGCGCTCAATGCCGTGCGCCTTCATGCGATCACATATGGCGTCTTTTACCCGGTACGCAGCGAACTGCGTGTTATTAAAACCGGGCGCAGAGCCGCTGACATCTACCGCAATCGCAAGTCCGGGCTTGATGAGGCTTTCCCAGGGCAGCGCAAATGCGCGCTCATATAAAGTGTCGGCATCGGGTAGGGCAAATCGGCTCAGCACGTGTAGCACGCGCGATGCCAGCCGCGAATGCATGCACGCACGCACGCCATCCATTAAAGTGCCTTTGAAGTGCGCACCCGCCATCGCTTCATGCGCATCGGATAGCCCTAGCGCGTGCAGCTCATCTTTTAATAGATATTCCAAACCTTTCGGGCAGGACGCGAAAAAATCAAACTGCCCGTGCTCAGTACGCATCGGAATTACCGTCTTGCGCAAGCTTGCGCATTAGTAGCGTAAATGCCGACTCAAGCTGTTCCATGCTTGCGCCCAAGCGATGATCGTCATTGACCAGTAACAGCTCAGCGCCGTAAGCGCGTGCAAATGCCACCACCTCACCCGGATCAATCAGCTCATCACGCCAACCGTGGACGATGCTGCAGATCGGGGTTCGCATCCGCAATGTAGCGGCTTCAATTGGAGCGTCCCGACCTGGGCCGCGAAAAAATACCGGCGGCGCCATCAAAAATAACGCCGCCGTTGGCACCTCAAGCGACACCATCGCCGAGATGTAAGCGCCCATGCTGGATCCCGCCAATACAAGCTGCTGCCCTGGGTATTTGATGCGTGCAGCATCGCTGACTGCGCGCAGTTGCTGGATGCGGGCGGCAATATCGCCGCGCCCGTAATCAGGGCGTTCGCTGCTGTGTCCGGCGGCTTCAGCAAGGCCAGCTAGGTGAGTGATTTTGCTAGCGTTTGGGCCGCTTTCCAGCCCATGCGACAAGATATAGTGATATTTCATTGTTTTGATTTTCATGGTCGCAGAGTAGCATTGCCGCCGGTATTAGCCCACTGAGACAAACGATTTCCTACTCAGAAGTGCCAAAGCTTAATCCAGCCTTGTAGACGTCTAATTCATGCGCGAACTGCGATTTGCCGCACAGCGGTAAAGCCGTTATGCCCGTAGGCTTTCGCAAAGTCGGCAAAAGGGCAAGTGTATGGAACGTCAGACACTCAAAATCTATATGGGCCAGCTCGGCGCACAAGATTGCGCACAGCTTAGAGAAAGCCTGATGCGTTGGAGTAGCCACATGGGCTGTCGATTAGCGTTTATCAATCAGCGCAGCGGCTGCGATGTTGCAATTCTGGACGCCGATCAGCCGCAGTTTGGCGCTTTTGCAGCGGGCGAGCGGGTAATAAGCGTGGGTAAATCCCGAATTTACGGCGCGCATGCGCACATAGGCCGAGATTTCCGCCCGTTTCAACTTGCGGAAGCGCTGTCGCACTCGCTTGACCGGCATATGTCTTTGGCATTGAGTGCCTGAGGGATTTTGATAGGGCGAAACATTGCTAGCCATCCGACCTAAGTACTAGCAAATGGTCAATCTCGCGCGCCACAAAAAAAGCCCACACAAATCACTCTGTGTAGGCTTTTCGATAACTTCCTAGCTAAGCAATCTAACTATTTAACCTCACACAAACAGTGCGCGTAGGTACTAAATGGTTTGTCGAGTGCGGACTGGAATAGCTCGGCGTCGCGTTTTGCCCTTTCCGTAATAGCGGGCGCGAACTGTGCGATCAAAGATTCGCTCTCCACCAAATTAGCCACGTGTTTGACACTCGCACCGGTAAGTTCTTGCAAAAAAGCCGCGAAGCCTTCGGGTTTTTCTTCGATGTAGTGCACGCGGTAGTCCGTTAGGCCTGCTTTTTTCGCGGCAACGGCGACTACATCTTGCAGCATACCGAGCTGATCAACTAAGCCGCGTTCTTTTGCCTGTGCGCCACTCCACACTCGGCCTTGGGCGATTTCGTTGATTTGCTCCGGCGTTTGTTTGCGGCTAGTAGCGACTTTGGTGATAAAGCTTTGGTAGCCATGATTGATTAAAGTTTGCATGGTTTCTCCGACTTTCGGATCAAGCGGACGCAATGGATCTAGTGCACCAGCAAGCCAAGTCGTGGTGGTGCCATCGCTGTGAATGCCGATGCGATCAAAGCCTTCGTGTGCTGAAGGGAAAAGCCCAAAAATGCCGATTGACCCGGTAATGGTGGACGGCGATGCGTAAATGCCATCCGACGTCATCGAAATCCAGTAGCCGCCCGATGCCGCTAAATCACCCATCGAAATAAAAACCGGCTTGCCAGCAGCGCGGGTGACTTCTAATTCACGCCGAATGACTTCGGAAGCAAAGCCGCTGCCGCCGGGGGAATTCACGCGCAACACAATCGCTTTAATTTTCTTGTCGTCGCGCGCCATGCGGATTAATTTTGCGGTGGAATCGCCGCCGATTTCGCCCTGCGCGCGATCACCATCGCTAATGCCGCCTTCCGCTACGATCACGCCGACTGCCTCTTTAGAGGTATCTTCTGGGCTTAGCAAATCATTGACGTCCAAATAGTTTTGCATGCTGATTTTGCGATAGTCGACTAATTCGGAGCCTTCTTTTTCTGCGGCTGCGCCTTTTTTCAACAGCATATCGCGCATCTCATCTGAGGTTTTTAGCTCATCGACCAGCTTTTCTTGCAGCGCCAGCGCAGCGGCTGAGCCATTCACTGCAGCTAATTTGGCCGGCAGCTCATCAATCATTGATTTGAGCGCAACAACGTCGGTTTTGCGAAGCGCAGCGTAGTCAACCAGAAAACGCTCCCACAAATCACCAAGCCAAAATGCATCGGCTTCGCGGGCTTCAGGGCTTTGTGCATCAAGTAAATACGGTTCGACCGCGCTCTTAAACTTGCCGACGCGGAACACGTTCATTTTAACGCCCAGCTTTTGTAATGCCGACGCGTAGTAGGTGCGGAAACGGCCCAGTCCTTCAAGCAACGCCATGCCTTCGGGGTGCATGAACACGCGATCTGCATGCGCAGCAATGAACAGCGCGCGCTGGTCGTATGCATAGGCGTAGGCAATGACTTCTTTGCCGGAGGTCTTTTTGAACTCAGTGATATAGCGCCCTACTTCGCGCAGACTGGCTTGACCGCCGCCTGTTATTTCGCCGGGTTTGAGCAACACTCGCTCGATATTGCTGTCTTTTGCAGCCAAATCCAGTGCGCGTTTAACATCGCGCAGTCTCGTTTCAGGGTTTTCTTGCCCAAGCGCTTGATTCAACGCCAAATCCGCCGCTGAGCCGGTAAATTGCTCGACCAGCGCGCCTTTGAAAGGAATCACCAACACGGTTTTGTTCTGCATGGGTTTGGCGCCAGAGAACATCAAACTGATGAGCCCGCCGAGAATAAATAGTGCGATTACGCCAAATACAAAGCGTCGCACGCCGTTGAAAACACGCCATGTGCCGGAAAAAAAACGTCGAATTGCGCCCTTTGGGGCCTGTGTTTCGTTCACGAACTGCTCCTAAATTTGGAAATATGGCTGATCTGCAAGCCGGTGCTATTACGGATGGTATTATTGAGCGGCTGAGCACTTGCCAGCGCGGGCAACAAGTCACGCATGGCTACAGTTTCCTAATCCATTCACATTTTTTATTTGCCAAGAAACTGCGACGCTCATTCGCGGTCTTGAACGATCTAACCCTCCCACATGACACTTATCGAAACCACCATGACTGAAGCCGCAAAAAACTACAAACATTTTTGGAACGAGAAATCCACCAGCTACACCGGCGCTCTGCTTGCCGTGGATGGCTCCAGCGACGAATCTGCGGTGCTCGCCACCGGCGCGCATTCCGCTTCGCAAGTCATGGCAGCACTCAAATTGGACGCCAATTCCAGAGTGCTAGAGATCGGCTGCGGCGTGGCGCGCATTGGCTTGCCGTTGGCGCCGCAAGTTGGATTTTGGCAGGGCGTGGATATCAGCGAAAATATGGTCGGCGTTGCGCGCCAGCGCTTGAGTGCGTACAAGAACGTTGCGGCTGACGCCATCGTGAAGCCCGCACTGCCGTTTGGCGATGCGAGCTTTGATGCGGTTTACTGCATTGCAGTGTTCATCCATATGGACAAAGAAGACTTCTATTTGTATCTGCGCGAAGCCCTACGCGTGCTGAAACCCGGCGGCCGCATCTATTTCGATCACTGGAATTTAACCCATGCGGTGGGCTTTAAGCGCTTTTGGTATGAAGCAAACTACTACGACAAGGCTGGTGATCCAGCAGTACGTAAAGACGTCGCGCGCAACCAATTCAGTACGCCCGATGAAATCCGTGCCTTGCTTCAGCACGTGGGTTTTATCGAAACCGCGATTATGCCCGACACGCCCTGGGTGCAGGCCTGCGCGATGAAGCTCGAACCGAATGCTGGCGGCATGCAAATTCAAGCTGAGCGCACCCGCATTACCGCAGCGTACGATGTCATCAACTATGGCCAAGCCTGGACTCGCTACTTCGATTGGATTTTACCGGTGGTGTTTGAAGGTTTAGCACCAAAAGTAATCCTAGAAAAGCTAAACCAGGAGCCGGATACCGTCATGCGGCGCATGTACCAAACTTGGCTCATTGCGGCTTGGCGCGGCAATGAGGCGGCATACGGCAAGGTTGAGCAAGTATGAGCGAAGTCAATTCGCCCTGGCCCGCACCGCGCCCGCAAAAGCGGGTCGCATTACCGTTTGAGCGGCCCGCTTTGCTTACGCGTTTGCGTGCCGGTGTCAGTGAACTCGGGCTTGCACTAGATGAATCCGTGCTAGAACGATTGTTGGACTATCTCGCGCTGCTGCACGAAGCGAATCAGATACATAATTTGACCGCAATTCGCGATCCAATTGAGATGGTCAGCAAGCATTTGTTGGATAGTCTTTCTGTTATGCCGTACATCAGCGCAGAGCGTATTGTCGATGTCGGCTCCGGCGGCGGCGTACCTGGCATTCCGCTGCTGATTGCGGGTGCGTGCAAACGCGCGGTTTTGGTGGATTGCATCGGCAAGAAAATGCGCGTTGCGCAAGAAATTGCCGATAAATTAGGGCTTGGCGAATCACTGGTTGCCGTGCACACGCGTATTGAAGACTTGCCCGCGCAATATCGCTGCGACCAAGTAATTGCGCGCGCATTTTCTAGCCTTGAATCGCTTGCGAAGTTAGCCGGAATCGCGGTGCTTAAAGGCGGCCAGCTGCTCGCTATGAAAGGCAAAGTGCCTGAAGAGGAATTAGCGGAGGTACCTCGGCCTTGGGGAGTCGTATCCGTACAGCCATTGCAGGTGCCATTTGTTGAAGGCGAGCGGTGTCTGGTGACGTTACAGCGCTGTTAATAGCGACTTGCCGGAGGGATGCGCGGAATTCGACTCATACGGTCCAATTTCTTATTGTTATACTATTATATAATAGTTAATTTATAGTTAAATCACTTGACTTCACGCATTCAACTCAAGGTATTAAAAAATTTCGTCAATTGGAACGGGGTAATTTAGGGCTAATCCGTCGAATTTCACAAACGCCGCAGTATTAAACTCGCAAAACTATTGCGAGTTTAATACTTAGCATTGATAATCCCGACGCTTTTCCCACAATGCGAGATAATCATGCTTACCATCATTTTAGCAGCGGCGGCCATTAGCGCCTCTACTGCGCCGGACACCGGCACACAAAGCGCGCAGCGCACCCGCACACCAGCAGAAATCGAAGCCGTACGAACCGATGACACCGGCTTAGTGGTTGTTACCCGCGCCAACGGCACCAAATCCGTCAATTTACAGGGCCGTTTCCAAATGGAATCGACCGCAACGGTTGGCCCAGATGGCAAAGTAATTTTGCAGTGTAATGGCGAAGGCAGTGGTGATCATACCGGCCACAATCATGCACAACCTGAATCCACTGTTGCCGCAAAAGAGACGCGATAAATGAGAAACACTAATTTTTTGAAGTGCGCCGTTCTGTCCGCCGCACTATTTGCTTCATTCGGCGCGAACGCAGCTGCAACTTTTATCATCAACAACGTTGACGGCGCTGGCGAAGGTTTTAACGACGCAACGCCGGTCGCGCCCGCAGGCGGCAACACTGGCACCACACTCGGCCAACAGCGCTTGAACGCTTTTCAGGCCGCCGCAAACAATTGGGCTCTTGTGATTCAAAGCAGCGTGCCCATCGTTATTGATGCTGCGTTTGATCCGCAAACCTGCAGCGCAACGGGCGCAGTACTTGGTTCCGCAGGCCCGTTGAGTGTATCCGCTGATTTCGCAAACGCACCGGAAGCGGATACGTGGTTTTCTGCCGCTCAAGCAAATGCCATCGCGGGCGTCGATCTTGATCCAACCGTTGGTGATATCCGCACTACATTTAACGTTTCGCTCGATGCGGGTTGCCTACCCGGAACGACAGGCTGGTGGTATGGAACCGATCCAACGGTTCCCACACCGGCCGGGCGAATTGCGCTACTTCCTGTGCTTTTGCATGAATTCGGCCATGGCCTAGGCTTCTTAACCGTCACCAACACCGCTACCGGTACATTTTTACAAGGCCGCAAAGACATCTGGAGCCGTTTCATGTTCGACAACCAGCTCAATAAGGGCTGGCGTGCAATGACCGACGCAGAACGGGTAACGTCCGGCATCAGTGATCCGTTTTTGGTTTGGAACGGCCCCAGCGTTGCTGCCGGCGCAGCAACCACGTTAACCGGCTCATCGGTAGTTCGAATTACTGCACCTGCAGCCATTGCCGGAACATCGGTTGGTAACCCTGCTTCTTTTGGCCCGGCCATCACCAATACAGCAGCGCAAATTGTGCTGGCTGATGATGGTACGGCACCGAATGATGACGCCTGTACCGCATTAACCAATGGCGCTGCGGTTGCTGGAAAGATCGCACTCATTCAACGCGGTGCCTGTGATTTCAACCTCAAAGTGTTCAATGCGCAAACAGCCGGCGCAATTGGTGTGATTATCTACAACAATGCTGCGACTGGCTTACCCGGCATGGGCGGCGCCAATCCTGCGGTGACGATTCCCTCCATCGGCGTTACGCAAGCGCTAGGCCAATCGATTATTGCCCAAGGCGCTACGGTCGTCATGGGTGCAATCACGATTGACAACACCCTGCGCGCGGGCACCAACGGCGGCTTTCTTCGGTTGCATGCACCGAACCCACGCGTAGCTGGCTCAAGCGTGTCGCATTTCACCGTTGATGCGTCGCCAAATTTGTTGATGGAGCCCGCAATCAATCCCAACTTGTTCAACCAAGTTGACTTGACTCGCAATCTGTTTCAAGACCTCGGCTGGCCGCTTGCAGGCGCAGGCACTCCGATTGTGCCTGTATTGCCAAGTGGTTCGTACACGATCCCTTTTGGCAGCTCACGCGCTTTTGGATTCACTGGCGGCCCAGGCTCGCTTAATTGTGTGGTTTCCCCAGCGGGCGCACCATTTACCGTCAACCCCAACCCAGTCGTAGTTCCACCGGGCGTATTGACCATAACCTCAACCAGCAGTGGCACCGGCACAGTAACGTGCAGCAATGGCGCAACCGTCGTCGCAACCTACACCTTGCAAGGTTTGCTGGCGCCAGTTCAAGCACCTGGTTTGAACATGTTTGGCATACTCGCGTTACTGGCTGGCACGCTTGGCCTTGGCGCGTTTGTCGCACGTCGTCAAAACTAAAGCAGTTCCTTTTGAGAAAAACCCCGGCTCGCCGGGGTTTTTTTGGCTAAATTTCGTCAACTGCTCCTGGTCATTTACTCAAAGAAAGTCTTCGAAAATCTCGTCATCGTGAGCTTGAATGAACCCTCGTCTCTGCGGGGAGCGAAGCGACGTGGCAGTCTCCTTAGGCTTGGGGTTCATGGACAGCGCAGCGAAGCAATCTCAGACTACCCGAGATCGCCAAGTTGCTGCGCTCTTCGCCATGACAAGGGTTTGCGCAGTGCTTGATCCCGCAGGGATCACACAATGGTAGCCGGTGTGTCGTAAGCGCGTAGCGCTGTAGACCACCGGAACCACGTCATGAAACGTATTTCGACCCCTTGCGGGTCGCACACATAAACTTGCGGTAACGATCGGTGCGACCCCTGCCGGGGTCGTATTTATTTTGCTCACGCCATTCCGGTGGTCTACGCCGCTTTGCGGCTACGACACACCGGCTACCCTTGTGCGATCCCTGGCGGGATCAGCTTATCGCCAATTTCGTCACTAAACGCGTAGCCCAGTCATTGCGAGCATGTAGTACGCAAAAGCGCATACTTTGTTGGGGCCATAAACCCTCGTCTCTGCGAAATTTGCAAACTATTTGCCCTGAATCGGTATTTCTATCGATTTAGTCAAATCAAAAGCCACCCGAAATACTCGCCCTGTCCGAGTTAGCTCATAAATAAACTGCTGATTTCGGTCCAACTCAAGCGCCCAAACATTAGTCATTGACACTTGTCGGTTGGTGGCAGCAAACAGCGTTTTCGATTCCGCATCAACCGGGAATTCGACGCGTTTTGCTAATGACTGAGAGACTGAAGTGCCGCCGTAATTCGTTAGCGTATCCAGCTTGCCGTCGGCATGGCGATGTTCGTGTTTGAGCTGTAGCCGACCAGCTTTCGCAGTCAGCTGCCACGTGCGGGAATGATCTTCGCCGACATGAAACGGCACATTGAAGCGATCTGCTGAGCAATCCCGAACGTGCATGATCAGCGTTTTGCCAACGAAGGCATCGTCTTGCGCGGCCGGTTCATTGGCTACTATTTTCCCTGCAAATGCTTTGCCGCAGTAGGGGCTCAATGCGGCCAAAAAAGCGTCAATGGGCAACGTTGCTTGGGCTCGATTCGCGCAGCTCGATAGCGTTGCGCAAAGCGCAAGTAAAGTGAGGTTGCTCATTTTCATGATCGATTCGGCTGTGGTTTTAGGAGTGAGGGTCAGCTTAGCAAGCCCGCGACTTTAATGCGCTGCATTTGATCGCGGATGTTGGCCGCCTGTTCGAATTCTAAATTCTGCGCGTGTTGAAACATCTGTGCTTCAAGCTTTTTCAGTTTTTTACCGAGCTCTTCCGGGCTTATCGCGGCCCAATCAACGGTTGGCTCCGCTACTTTGGTTGCGCCGCCAGGCCGATTTGATTTGATTTTAGGATCGTTAGCGGCTTGCCGCGCGCCTTCCATAATATCGGTAATTTTCTTACTCACTGAGCGCGGCGTAATGCCCTGTTCCAAATTGTGTGCGGTTTGTTTTTCCCGACGCCGGTTCGTCTCATCAATGGCCTTGCGCATGGAATCGGTAATTTTATCGCCGTACAAAATTGCTTTGCCGCGCAAATGCCGCGCGGCGCGTCCAATGGTTTGAATCAGCGAGCGCCCAGAGCGCAAAAACCCTTCTTTATCAGCATCCAAAATTGCGACCAGCGAAACCTCTGGCATATCCAAACCTTCACGTAATAGGTTAATGCCGACCAGCACGTCAAACGTGCCAAGCCGCAGATCGCGGATAATTTCGACGCGCTCAACCGTTTCAATATCCGAATGCAAATAGCGCACTTTGACGCCCTGTTCGCTCAAATAATCGGTTAGGTTCTCCGACATTTTTTTGGTGAGCGTCGTGATCAAAACGCGATCACCCATCGCCACTCGCAGGCGAATTTCACCCAGCACATCATCAACTTGGCCGGCCACCGGGCGCACTTCCAGCTCAGGATCAATCAAGCCGGTCGGGCGCACCAGCTGCTCGACCACCGAGCCTTCGCTGTGCTTCATTTCATAATCAGCCGGGGTTGCCGACACAAAAATTGTGCGCGGCGCGCGCCGTTCCCACTCTTCAAAGCGCAGCGGGCGATTGTCGAGCGCGCTCGGCAATCTAAAACCATATTCCACCAGCGTTTCCTTGCGTGAGCGATCACCCTTATACATCGCGCCCAGCTGCGGCACGGTGACGTGGCTTTCATCGACCACCATCAGCGCATCCGGCGGCAAATAGTCAAACAAAGTCGGCGGCGCTTCGTCCTCCGCGCGACCGGTCAGGTGCCGCGAATAGTTTTCGATGCCTTGGCAATAGCCGATCTCGGTCATCATTTCCAAGTCAAACGTGGTGCGCTGGCGCAAGCGCTCGGCTTCCAGCACCTTGCCACGATGGTGATAATTATCCAGGCGATCTTTGAGCTCAACTTTGATCGTCTCAATCGCCTGCACCACGGTGCGGCGCGAAGTCACATAGTGGCTTTTCGGGTAAATCGTGTAGCGCGGCACCTGTTTGAGCGTGTGGCCAGTCAGTGGATCAAACAGGCTGAGCTTTTCGATTTCCCCATCAAACAGCTCAATGCGCACGCCTTCGCGCTCTTCTTCGGCCGGGTGTACGTCAATCGTTTCACCCCGCACGCGATAGCTGCCGCGCTTAAGCTCGTAATCCCCGCGCGTGTACTGCATTTCTGTTAGGCGGCGAATGATTTCGCGCTGAACTAATCGATCACCCCGCGTCAAATGCAGCACCATGTTGAAGTACTGATTCGGGTCGCCCAGTCCGTAAATCGCACTCACCGTTGCCACGATCAAGGTATCCCGCCGGGTCAACAGCGCTTTGGTGGCCGATAAGCGCATCTGTTCAATGTGCTCATTGATATTGGCGTCTTTCTCGATATAGGTGTCGGATGAAGGCACGTAGGCTTCGGGCTGATAGTAGTCGTAATAGCTGACGAAATACTCCACCGCGTTATTCGGGAAAAACTCCTTGAATTCACCATACAGCTGCGCCGCCAGCGTTTTATTAGGTGCCAGCACGATAGTGGGCTTTTGCACCTGTTGCACTACTTGCGCAATGGTGTAGGTTTTGCCCGAGCCAGTAACGCCCAGCAGCGTTTGATGCGCCACGCCCGCGTTAAATCCTTCAACCAGCCCCAAGATGGCACCAGGCTGATCGCCGGCGGGCTGAAAATCGGTGTGAATTTCAAATCGGTCGTTGGTTGTTTGCGGTATCAAAACGGGTGCCCTTTAATGAATATTGTCAGACTTGCCTGACAGCTTATACGCCTGAGCCCCGATGCTAGCGGAGCTTGCCGAACGCTACGGTGAAGGCCCGTCACCAAAGGCCGCACCCATGCACGCAAGCCGCAGAAATCTAGGCTACACCCTGATCGAAACTATGCTGGCGATTGCCATCGTCGGCATTTTAAGTGCGATGGCACTGCCGAGTTTTGCCAAGATGATCCAGCGCCAGCAAACCCAATCCACCCGCGATGGTATTTTCAGCCTCGTGCAAAACGCCAGAACTATTGCACTATCCAGGCAGCAGCACGTCGTGCTGTGTGGAAGCCGCGATGGCGTGCGCTGCAGCAGTGCCCGGCAATGGCAAAATAAGCTCATGAGCTTTGTCGATCTCAATCAAAACCGCCAGCCCGATGCGAACGATACGATGCTGGTGCTGATCGAGCTGGAGCCGCAAGTTAATGTCAACGCAAGCCGGCCGCTGTTGGTTTATCGACATGATGGCAGCGCACGCGGCACCAATTTGACGATTAAAGTGTGCAATAACCAGCTGCGCACTGCGCAAGGCGCGAGCGTGGTGGTTGCCAATTCCGGCCGCGCACGCATGGACGTCGCTGAATGCCGCTAAACCCCAGCAAGCCCAAAACTAGGCAAACACTTGACTGCGGCAAGCCCGCTGCTTAGGCTCCAGCTCCTTTGTCGACCGAACGGATTCGGAGCACCTGTGGCAAACATTAAATCAGCTAAAAAACGCGCACGCCAAACGGTTAAGCGCAATGCAGCAAACGTCGGCACGCGCTCGATGTTACGTACCGCTATTAAAAACGTCGTCAAGGCGATTGAAGCCAAAGATAAAGCCGCTGCCGAAGCCGCCTTTGTTATTGCGCAGCCGATTTTGGATCGTAAATCCGACCAAGGCTTTTTGCACAAGAATAAGTCAGCGCGACATAAAAGCCGCCTGACGCACGCCATTCGCGCACTCGCCTAAGCGAAGTTCGCAGCGTAAATCAATGCCGCGCCCGTGCAAACAGGCGCGGCATTTGCATTTTTGCTCTTGACTGATTCAGCGCCACCGATTGCCTATGAGCCCGCAAGTTTTGCGGTGCGCGGGCTTGCGCTGGTTTACGAGGCGCTGATTGTCGCGGCCATTTTGTTTGTTGCAGCGGCGATTCCAACCGCTATTAACCGCGCCGCGATTGCCCCGGGCACGATTTGGTTTGAACTTTGGCTGGCCGCAAGCGTGTTCGCATATTTTGGTTACTGCTGGACTAGATCCGGGCAAACCGTTCCCATGCGCGCTTGGCAATTACTGCTGACCGATTTAAGCGGCCGTCGCGTGAGTTGGCGCACCGCTTTGCTGCGCTGGTGTGTGAGCGCGCTGCTCGGGTTTGGCGTACTCGGTTGGCTCGCAATGCTGGTAGATCGTAATGGCCTAGCGTTGCAAGATCGCTTGAGTAAAACGCGGGTTTTGCGGCTGCCTAAGTCAACAAAGCTAGTCTAAAAATCTGAACCCTAAGCGGGGCGCTGGCAGCGCGGCTGCTCAAAATCCTGCCGGTTCAAAATTTCTTACCTTCGCAAGCCGTTCTGGCAAGGTATAAACGAAGGCTAGTCAGCGCGACGCGAGTAAGGCCGAAACCCCGAGCATGAGTGAAGAAATTCTAATCAACGTCACGCCGCGTGAGACGCGCGTTGCGCATGTCGAAAACGGCATGCTGCAGGAGGTTTTTATCGAGCGCCAGCGCAGGCGGGGCATAGTCGGCAATGTCTACAAAGGCAAAGTGGTTCGCGTGATGCCGGGCATGCAGGCCGCGTTTATCAACATTGGGCTTGATCGCACCGCGTTCCTACATGCTTCTGATATTTTGCGCGGTGTGCAGCTTGATCCGGCGGAAGCAGCAAATACACAGCCGAATGCGCCGGTCAGCGCGCCGTCCATCGAAACGCTGGTGCGCGATGGCCAAGATTTGATTGTGCAGGTAGTCAAAGATCCAATTGGCAGCAAAGGCGCGCGCTTAACCACGCATTTGTCGATTCCTTCGCGCTATTTGGTTTTATTGCCCAACGTTAAAACCATTGGCGTTTCTGCGCGTATTGATGACGATAGTGAACGCAACCGCTTAAAATCGATTCTGCAAGAAGCAGCTGAGCCCGGCACGCACGGTTTTATTGTGCGCACCAATGCCGAAGGTGCGAGTGAAGAAGCGCTTAAATCCGACGTGCTATACCTACAAAAATTATGGGATACGTTGGTTGAGCCGTTAAAATCGGTTAAAACCGGCTCATTAGTCTATGAAGATTTGCCGTTATTTCTGCGTGTGCTGCGCGATATGCGTAAATCGCATATTGAAAAAATCCGCATTGATTCTAGGGAAACCTTGGAGCGCGCGCAAAGCTTCGCCGAGCAATTTATTCCTGAATTAGCGCATTGTATTGAGCATTACCCCGGCGAGCGGCCGATATTTGATTTATATGGCGTTGAAGACGAGGTGCAGCGTGCTTTGGGTAAAAATGCGCAACTTAAATCGGGCGGCTATTTAGTAATACAACAAACCGAGGCGATGACAACGATTGACGTCAATACCGGCGCATTCGTAGGGCATCGAAATTTAGAAGATACGGTTTACAAAACTAATCTTGAAGCGGCGCAAACCATTGCCCGCCAATTGCGGCTACGTAATTTAGGCGGCATTATTATTATCGATTTTATCGATATGATGGATGATGAGCATAAGCGCCAAGTTATTCGCACTTTAGAACGCGCACTGGCGAAAGATCACGCTAAAACGCACGTTTATGATATGAGCCCGCTGGGTTTAGTCGAAATGACCCGCAAGCGCACCACCGAAAGCTTGGAGCGCCAGCTCTGTGAGCCTTGCGCCGCCTGCGATGGGCGCGGCACGGTTAAATCCACAGAAACGGTGGTTTATGAAGTCTTTCGCGAGATCATTCGTGCGGTGCGCCAATTTGAGGCTGACAACCTGTTGGTAGTAGCACATTCCAGCGTGGTCAATCGCATATTGGACGATGAATCAGTCGCGCTTGCCGAGTTAGAAAGCTTTATCAAAAAAACGATTCGACTAAAAGCCGAAGATCAGTACGATCTGAATCAGTATGACGTCGTGCTGATTTGATGAATGCTCTGAGCACGCCAGTGCAGCCGGTTCGCAAAACGCATCGGCGCCGAAAAGCGCTGCGGCGCGGGCTTTTTAAGCTGTTCGCGTGGCTTGCAATTGGCCTGGCGCTGTTGGTGGCTTTACTTAAGCTGGCGCTGCCGTTGATTGCACAGCAGCCAGACTGGATCGCCGCACGCTTGAGCGACGCGCTTGGTGTGAAAGTTGAGCTGGCTGGGGCGCAGTCGAATTTACATAGTAAGCTTGAGCTTGAGCTGCACGAACTGAAAATTGGCGATGCGCTCAGCTTAAACCGCGCATATGCCAGGCTTGACCCGCTTGGCTTTTTGCCGGGGCGCGTTTGGCTCAAGTCTTTGCGAGTGGAGCGCTTGCGATTGCAGTTGTTAGAAACCGAATTGGGCTGGCAGCTCAGCGGTTTTGGTGAAACAAGGCCAATGGCGCTGCCGGATTGGCGCGCGTTGCTCAAGCGGATCGGGCAGGTTTCACTGGCGAATGCCGAGTTGAATTTGCGCGGCAAAGACGGCCGAACGCTACAGTTTAATAACGTCGCGGCGGCGCTGTCACGCAGTGAAAACACCTATCATCTGGGTTTGCGTTTAGCGCTAGCGGATAGGACGGGGCTGGAAAAGCTTGCGCCCGCGATCTCTGGTCAACTCGCCCAGCGAGATCTAGAGCTAAACCCGGGTTTAGATAAAAACTATGGTCGATTGGAGGGCGTTTTACACTGGCAGGACGTGCCAACGCAGCCAATAGACAGCTACTTTAAATTGATAGATCTGCAAAGCGAGGGGTTTAGCCAGTGGCTGCCAGAACCAGTTCGCGCGTTAAACGGCGCCTTAAACGGCCAGCTTTGGTTAGCTGTTGAACATACTGATGGCCGCTATCAAACCCGCCGCGCCAGCTTCAATGTGCAGGCTGCGCCGCTACTTCCACAAGATGGCGGCACACTGTTTGCCAGTGAGCCCGTCACGCTGTTGGGGCAAACTGAGAATGGCGAGCATTACCGCGGTGTGCTTCGATTTATGCCAACCCCGGCAAGCCAGGCGCGCGGTAAAACGCTGCCGAGCACCAGCAAAGCTGATTCGGCATCGGGCGCGCAAACCCAAACAATCGAATCAAACTGGGCCATGTACTGGCCTAGCGCGCCCGGAGCTCGCGCGATTTTTGAACTCGAGCAGATAGACATCGCGCGCATTGCCGGCGCATTGCAGGGCTTTTTGGCGTTCGCACCCGCGAAAAGCTTGACCCAAGCGGCGCCAAGCGGGGAAATATCGCGCTTGCGGCTCAATATTGATCGCGCCCAGGCAAGCTGGAATATGCAGCTCAATGCGCGCCAACTTGCAATCAAGCCCAGCAACTGGGGCGAGCGGCCGCAGCTGCCTGGGGTTGCCGGGCTCAATCTTGAGCTGATTGGCAATAGCGAGGCCTTCAGCATTAGCGCAACCGCTGAGCCGCTGCGTTTTAGCGAGCCACTGCGATTTAAGCGCACGCTGCAATCGGCGAAATTTAGCGCCAACGGTGCATTCTGGCAGGACGCAGGTGGTTGGCAGCTCGACTTGCCGAACATGCAGTTGGATGATCCAGACTTCAAAGCCAGCATCGGCGTCAATGTTCAAGCTGCCGCTAATCGATTTGACTGGCCGAAAGATTCCCCAAATCGCGCGCCCCAGCTTGATTTCAGCTTGGCATTGGCGCGTGGCAATGTCGCGCGCGCGCGCGATTTTTGGGATAAAAAGGGGATCGCGCCCAAGCTGATAGACTGGCTAGAAAATGCATTGGTTTCCGGAAAAGTCGTCTCCGGTACCGCCACCATGCGCACACCGATTATGCGCAAACAGTTCCCTTTCAAAGAACATCAGGGCCTGTTCGAGACGCATTTTCGGGTCGAGCAAACCGCGTTAAAATTTGCTGCCGATTGGCCAGAAGCGCTCATTCAAAGTGATGTCAGCATGCGCAACGATCAGCTACTGGCAGACAATTTATCCGGTGAAATTGCTGGCAATCAAATTAGTACGGCGCGCGCAGAAATCGCGGATTTCAAAGCGCCTTGGTTAGACCTTACATTAGAGGGCACCAGCAATGCCGACGCACTGTTGAGCTTGATTCGACAAACGCCGATTGGCGCGCGCTATGGCAAAAATTTTGCTGAATTGAATCTGCTCGGGCCCACGCGCACAACTTTGGCGTTGGGCTTGCCACTGAAAGCGGGGCTGGCTGAAAAAACGCTCAAAGGCAGCACGCTGTTTGAAGGTGTAGCGCTCAATAACGAGGCATGGCGGCTGGCGCTTTCCGATTTGCACGGCGAACTGAGCTTTGACATGAATGGATTTCACTCCAGCGTACTTAAGGGCGCAAATTTGCTGCAAAGCCAAGCGTTTTCAGGCAGCGGTGCGCTAGCAAACGCCGATCCGAAAAGCGCCATGCAGCTCGCGCCCGTAAGCCTCAGAGCAGCCGTCGGCGAATCCCATACTGGACATACCAATCAACTGGTTCGGGTTTCGCTTAGCGGGCCGATGTCAGCAAAAATCCTGTTTGACGACGTTGCCGTGCTCAAACCGATCGTCGCCGCCAGCAGCGGCGTGGCGGACTGGCAGATTTTGTCGATTACCGAACGCCGGGGCGAAGCGAATGAGAACACGCTAGAACTGCAATCAAACTTGCAGGGCATTGCGCTCGATTTACCCGCGCCGCTCGGTAAATCCGTCGACGAGGTGCGGCCATTGATCGCGACGGTTCCGATCGAAGCCAATAGCCGCCGAGATTTGACGCTGCATGTGGATGGCAGCGCGTCGTTTCGCGCCCGCTTGGCCAACGCGACGTTTCCTTTCCAAGGCGTGCTATCGTTAGGCCCCAATCAGGGGCCGGATAGCGCGCAGCTTTTAGTAAAATTACCTCGCTCAGGATTAGCGCTGCGCGGCAGTTTGCAGGAACCGAATTGGCAGGCCTGGGGCAGCTTGGCTGCTGCGATAGCCGCCGCTAGCCCTGCTTCGTCATTAGGCAGCGAACAAACCGGGCAATTTTTGCGTGATGTTGATATTGCGCTGCCTGACTCAGACGCGCCAGAACGCGCAGCAAGGCTTAAGCTAGCGCCGGAACAAGATGGTTGGCAGGCCGATATCACGTCGGAAAAAGTGAGCGGCACGCTGCGTTATCGCAGTCAGGCGGGTTCAATAGCGCAGCTCGAAGCGCAGTTTGACCGGCTTTATTTAGCTGCGCCAGAGGCTAGCGGCGCGGAACGTTCTCTCACTGAATCGGGTGCGGAACCGCAAGTTTTGCCAACAATTGCTGAGCCCAAAACAGCACTAGCATCGAATATGTCGCCCGCCTTGCTGCCCGCGCTGCACATTTACATTAAAGATTTCGCATTCGGGCAGGCGCGCCTAGGTGAGACGCGTTTGGAAACGTTTCCAGTCGACGGCGGTTTGCGCGTGGACTTGCTCAGCTCAAAATCAGAGCTGCTTGCGCTCAACGCAACGGGCACGTGGCTGGCACGCGGTGTAGGTTCGCAAAGCCAGTTCAACATGCGTTTTACCGCTGAGGATTTAGGGAAAATGCTGACCGGATTAGGCTTTGCCGGGCACGTCGGCGGCGGGCAAACGTCGGTTCAAATTGATGCGAATTGGAACGGGCCTCCGCAAGCTTTTAGCTGGCTCAACTTACAAGGCACGATGAAAATTTGGGTAGGCAGCGGCCGATTTTTAGAAATCAGCCCGGGCGCCGGCCGAATTTTCGGGCTGTTGAGCCTGCAAGAATTGCCGCGCCGGTTAGCATTGGATTTTCGCGACTTTTTTCAGTCGGGCATGAGCTTTAACGAAATCGCCGGCACCTTTTTGTTCAATGGCGGCAATGCCTACACGCAAGATCTGCGCATCAAAGCACCCGCCGCTGACATCCTTGTGACTGGCCGAACCGGCATGGCGGCGCGCGACTATCAGCAAACCGCCAGAGTCAGCCCTAAAGTCGGCTTGCTACCCATCGTCGGCGCAGTCGCGGCAGGTCCTGCAGGAGTGGCGGCTGGGTTGCTCGCACAAAACGTGCTCGAGCGCGAAAGCGCATTCTCAGAAAGCTACGAAATTGCCGGCAGCTGGGAAAAGCCCGAAGTGAAAAAGCTAAAACCAGCTGAGGTGATTCGGGCGCAGCGGTGATTGACGCTGACTATGCGCTACTGAACCGTCAATACACCGGAGCCTTCCCCTCTGGCCTAGTTTTAAAGCGCTGATGCAGCCACAAATATTGCTCGGGCGCCCTACGAATAATGTTTTCCAGAAGCGTGTTGATGCGGGCGGTGTCAGCGATTACGTCATCGGATGGAAAATCGGCCAGCATCGGTTCCAGCGCAATCCTGAAGCTGCCGTCCGCTAAACGCTGGTGCGCAAAACCCACAACGGCTGCGCCGCTGAGCCTTGCCAGCTGATGCGTGGCGCTCAAGCTGGCGGCGGGTTCGCCAAAAAAGGGCACGAACACCGATTCGCCGCGCCGGTAGTCTTGATCGGGCGCGTACCAGAGCATATTTCCCGATTTTAGCCAGCGTATGCAGCTGCGCAGCTCATCGCGCCGGAACATCGCCTGGGCGTAGCGCAGGCGCCAACGCCGCACGATGGCTTCGAAGGCGGCGCTGCGGTGTTCGCGGTACATGCCGGCAATCGGTGCGGCGTTTAGGCGCTCCGCTAGTAACCTGCCGCACAGCTCCAAATGGCTGAAATGTGCGCCGACTAAAATCACGCCTTTGCCGTTCGCGATGGCGGCTTGTAGATGTTCAGCTCCGCTAAAATGCACGGAAATCTGCTCAGAATTAGCCCGGCTTGCCGCCCAAGCAAAGCAAAATTCGCCGACCAAATGCCCGGTGTTGCGTAAATTACGCTGGATAAGTTGCGCTTGATCGGCTTTGCTTAACTCAGGAAAGCAGATCTTGATATTAACTTCGGCAACCCGCGCGCGCTTGCTCAAGCGCAGGCCGATGGCAAATAGTCGGCCGAGCATCGCGCTCAGCCAAAAATTAGTCCGGTACGGCAGCCGGGCGACCGCCCAAATCATCGCTAATCCTAGCCATGCTGACCATTCCAGCGGGTGCCAGAGCGGCCTTACTTTCGTGCTACTAGCCACCTATTTTTTTGCCACTTCTTGGGCCACCGATTTGCCGCTGAGTTAATGCTGCGGGGGGGTTGCTACAGCGCGTTCGGGCTGCATACCTAAGCGCGCAAACAGCGCTAAATCGCGCGCCATTTCTGGATTTTCGGTGGTTAGCAGTTTATCGCCGTAAAATATGGAGTTCGCACCCGCCAAAAAACACAGCGTTTGCAGCTCATCGCTCATTGATTGGCGCCCAGCAGAAAGCCGCACCCTCGAGGTTGGCATCAACAAACGCGCCACCGCAATGGTGCGCACGAATTCCAACGGATCAAGCGCCTCAGCACCCGCCATCGGAGTGCCATCGATTTTCACCAGTAAATTGATCGGCACGCTTTCAGGTGGCACTGGTAAATTTGCCAGAGATTGCAACAAACCGGCGCGCTGTTCCCTAGTTTCGTCCATGCCTACAATGCCGCCGCTGCACACTTTTAAACCTGCGCCGCGCACCAAAGCTAAGGTATCGAGCCGATCTTGAAAAGTGCGGGTGCTGATCACATCGGCGTAGTATTCGGGCGCAGTGTCCAGATTGTGGTTGTAGTAATCCAAGCCCGCACTTTTGAGCATTTCAGCTTGACCATTTTTCAGCAAGCCTAAAGTCGCGCAGGTTTCCATGCCGATGGCTTTGACCGCGCGCACCATTTCCGCCACTTCCACGACCTGCTTATCTTTCGGTCCGCGCCAGGCCGCGCCCATGCAAAAACGCGTTGCGCCTGCGGCTTTGGCGGCCTGCGCTTGGGCGAGCACATCATTACAATGCATTAGCTTTTTGGCTTTCAAACCGGTGTCAAAATGTACGCTCTGCGGGCAGTAATCGCATTTTTCCGGGCAGCCGCCGGTTTTGATGGAAATTAGCGTTGAAATCTGCACGAGCGTAGGGTCAAAGTGGCGCCGGTGCGTACTCTGCGCTTGAAACATCAGCTCTGGAAAGCTCAACGCGTAGATCGCAAGCACTTCGGCGCGGCTAATTTCCGATCTAGCCTGTGCTAGTTCGCTACTGCTGGGCGTTTCACTCGGCGTGCTACTCAATGTTTCAGTCATAATGTATTTCCACCTATTTGCTAGTTCAGTGCTAGCCCGCGAGTGTTTGTGTTCCAGCCGCCGCAGTCAACACTTGTTTCGTCTCGACGAAACAAGTACATCAAATACTGTTTCGTCTCGACGAGACAAGAAGATCAAATGCTGTTTCGTCTCAACTTGATTTTGCCTGAGCCCATTGCCGGACGAGCTAGCTGTTGAAACGGGTTTTGCGACATGTTTCGGGGTTTTTGCTATCGCCGCCCTGCCTGCTTTGCGATGCGCCACTTAACGATATCGGCGAGGTTGAGCTGTGTGCGGGCTGCCTAGCCGCCTTGCCATCCGTGATTCGGCCGTGCCAGCGCTGCGCAGAGCCGCTGGCGACAGCTGAGATCAGCGAAATTTGCCCAAAATGCACGGCAAAACGCCCGCTAATTCAAGAAATCCATAGCGCGTTTGCCTATCAAAGCCCCATTGATGCGTTAGTTTTGCGCTTTAAGCGCGGCGCGGAATTAGCCTGTGGGCGCGTGCTGGCGCAGCTGCTGGCCGAGCGCGCGCATGCTTGGCCTAGGCCCGATTTATTGCTTGCCGTGCCGTTGCACCGTTCTAGATTGCGCGAACGCGGCTTTGATCAAGCCGGATTGATTGCGGCTGATGTATCTGCAAAACTCGGAATTCCGCATCAGCGCAGCTTGCAACGCACGCGCGATACGCCTAGCCAAGCAGGTTTGAGCGCCCAGCAGCGCCGCGTGAACGTGCGCGGGGCATTTCAAGCGCGCAACTTGGCCAGTTTTTCGCACGTGGCGCTGATTGACGATGTGGCCACCACCGCCAGCACTTTGAACGCCTGCGCGCTGGCTTGCTTGCGGGCTGGTGCTAAACGCGTCGACGCCTGGGTTTTAGCGCGCGCCTAAGGCATAGTGCCGAATCTATTTTAAGCAAGCGAGCCCGCATGAGCCAAAAAGCCCTCTATAAAGTGGTGTTTCACAACCACGGCAAAGTGTACGAGTTATTTGCGAAAAAGGTGCTCGCTAGCGATCTGTATGGCTTTACCCAAATAAGCGAGCTGGTATTTAGCAGCTCTGACGCGTTGCTGGTAGATCCTGCTGAAGAAAAGCTCAAAGAAGAATTCGGCAAAACCAAAAGCCTGCATTTGCCGATGCACAGCATTGTGCGCATCGAAGAAGTGGAAGAACGCACCACCGCAAAAATTAGAGATGCCAGCAGCGGCGAAAAAATCATGCCGTTCCCGGGCGCGCAGCGGCCTAGGGATTAGCTTGGTTCCGTTTCAAATGAATTAGCCACTCCGCGAATTCACTACTGCTAGAATCCGGCGCATGACAAATCTACCCCAATCTGTACCGAGCGACGCACTGCTCAATCTTCGCAATGCACTTGACCAAGTTGACGCCCAGCTGATTGAGGCGATCGCCAAACGCCAGCAAATCGTCGCGGAAATTGGCGCGCTCAAAGAGGCCAATGGCCGCCAGCTGCGGGATTTTCGCCGGGAAGCGGAGGTGCTCGCCAAAGTGCGCGCACGCGCCCTTGAGCTTGGCTTAAAGCCGCACATCGCCGAAAATGTGCTGAAGCAGCTGATTGAAGCATCGCTCACCAATCAAGAGCAGCGCCGAGTGCGAAATTGCGGCCAGGGCCAGGACAAACGTGCGCTGATTTTAGGCGGCAACGGCAAAATGGGGCGCTGGTTTGCTAACTTTTTAGATGCACAGGGTTTTGAAGTGTGGATTGCCGACCCATCCGGCGCGCCTGATGGCTTTAATTCGGCGCTCGATTGGCGCACGCAGCTGGGCGAGTTTGATTTGATTGTGGTGGCTGCAACGCTGCGCGCGAGTGAAGTGATTTTATTGGAGCTGATCACCTTAAAAGCATCGCTCAAACAAGGCGCGCTGATGTTTGATTTGGGTTCGCTTAAATCACCGCTGCAACCGGCGTTGCTACAAGCTTCTGCGGCTGGTCTCAATATTTGCTCGATCCACCCGATGTTCGGGCCAGACACGGTTTTACTGGCGGATCGGCACGTCATTTTTCTGGATTTAGGCTGTGCAGGCGCGGTAGATCAGGCGAAAGCGATTTTTGCCGCTACCAGCGCTGGCTTAGTCGATATGGCATTGGACGAGCACGACGAGTTGATCGGCTACGTGCTGGGCTTAAGCCACGCGCTGAACATCACTTTCTTTAGCGCGCTGGCCGGTTCTGGTACTAGCGCGCCCAAGCTCATGCAGATGTCTAGCACCACGTTTGATCGCCAGCTCGCAATTGCCGGCGGTGTGGCGAATGAAAATCCAAAACTGTATTTTGAAATTCAACATTTGAACGCCGCACGCGAGCCTGCGTTGCAGGCGTTAGAAAAAGCGCTGGCCGAGCTGCTGGCCTGCGTGCGCAGCGGTGACGAAGCTGCGTTTAGCGCCCTGATGGCACGCGGGCGCAGCTATTTGGCACAGCGATCAAGCGGCGCGGCGGCTAGCCCATGAGAAAACTCGCGTCGGTAAGCTGTGTCATTGCGGCGCTGAGTTTGGTTGGTGGCGCTTACGCAAAAAAAATCTATAGCTGGGAAGATGCGAACGGCGTCAAACATTTTTCCGATCAGCCGCCTGAGGATCAAAAATCCGCCTTCAAATTGGACGCACGCCAGCTCGCGATGGATCCAAAAAACCCAGTGCAGCTGCGGGTCGAGCAAAAGCCGGGGGAAAATACCTACTTCGCGTTCAACAGCCTACACGCGCCGGTGCAGATCTCAGTCACGCTAGAAAACGCCCTATTCGTCAAGCTAAAGCCGAATACCGGCGATTTTGTGTTGCCTGCGCAGCGCGAAACCCAGGCGTTTAGCGTGCTGGCCGACGGCCCCGCTGCGGGCTATCAGCTGAGCTACAAGATCACCCCTGGCGTTCCTAATTCAGCGGTGGATTTGGATGCGGAATACCGCTTACCGTTTGAAAAAGGCAAAGCCTTCGTCATTCATCAGGCGTTTGGCGGTGCGTTTTCGCATACATCCGCTGAAAACTATCACGCAGTAGATTTCGCCATGCCAATTGGCACGCCAGTGCACGCCGCACGCGCCGGCACGGTGATGCAAATTGAGGAAGATTTTTTCAAAGCGGGCGTCGATAAAAAAGCTTACGGTGAACGCGCCAATTTCGTCGCGATTTTGCACGCCGATGGCAGCTTTGCGATCTATGCGCATTTAGATTTGGAAAACGTGATGGTCGGGCTAGGCCAACGGGTTGACGCCGGTCAAAAAATCGCCCACAGCGGCAATACCGGCTTTTCCACCGGCCCACATTTACATTTTGTAGTACAGCGTAATGCCGGCGCCAAACTCGTCAGCGTGCCTTTTAAATTCACAATTTCCGGCCAGCGTATTACTCCAATGACCGGCTTGCCAATGGGGGAATTGGTAGGCAAGTGATGGATCAAAACTGAGAATTGGCGTGTTTGATGTGGTCGAATCCCTAGCCAATCGCCGTTTGGCAAGATCGAGCCTGCTACACTTTGCGACCTTTAAATCGCGCGTAGATCAGCATGGCTATCGCTGGCACCAACTCCATTTCACTTCAGCTCAATGACGGGCTGGATCTGAATTTACCGATCGCGGGCCCGGGCGCTAGAGCCTATGCGTTTTTGCTAGATTTCAAATTCCGCACGATGGCGGCGCTGCTGTGGATGGGCATTGGAGGGCTGATTTACGCAAAACTTGCCGATAAAGATCTCGAGAAAGTGTTTGAGCACCAATCTGAGATGTTCATGGCAGTGATTTGGATCCCGGTGATGGTGATCTATTTTTTGTATCACCCAGTGCTCGAATACTTCATGGGCGGCCGCACGCCGGGTAAACGCATCGCTGGGCTTCGGTTGGTTGATCAGTTCGGACGCGCGCCAAGCTTTCAACAAATTGTGATTCGCAATGTGTTTCGCCTGACTGACAGCCTGCCGTTCTTTTATGTGTTTGGGCTTAGCGTATGTTTTGCCTCGCCGCAGCGGCTGCGCGCCGGGGATTATGCCGCCGGCACATACTTAGTGCATGACGCACTTAAACTGAAAGCCATCCAAAAAACACTTGCCACGCGTGTGCAGGCTAGCAGCGAGTCCGGGCATTTGGAATTGGCGCACTGGGAATTCGCGCATGCGCTGATGCAGCGTTGGAAAGGCCTTTTGCCCAGTGAGCGGCTCAAGCTAGCGCAGCACTTTTTCAAGAAAGTAGCACCGGAACAGCCGGTGGTCACTAACGCAGAGTTGGCCTATCAGCAGCTTTACAGGTTGGCGGGTGGCAAGCACCAAAAGGCAAGACGCTAAAATGCAGACTATTGATGTTGATCGTTGGCAGCGTTTTGCCGTTGAAATCGACGCGCTTAAAAGCACGGATAAATGGAATGCAGAGCGCAGTAGAGCGCTAATTGGCGAATTTCGCGCGCTGGAACATGCGCTGGAAGCGGTCAATCAACAATCGCCAAATGGCGCGCTGGCAAGATCGCTTGCGAGCTTGCGGCTATTGGCGGCGGATCGCTTAAGCCTGCCCGCGACTCAAACGCGCTCGGTACTGCCACGTTGGTTGATGCTGGAGGTGCCACAGGCATTCGCATCCGTTCGAAGTGCAGTGCTGATCGCGGTTACCTTATTCGCCGTGTTTTCGGTGATTGGCTGGCTGATGGTGGATTTCGCACCTGATCTGGCCGGGCTATTTATGGATCCGCGTCAGATGGATGAAGTGCGCGCAGGCAAAGTGTGGACCGATGAAATTTTTGGTGTGGTGCCAGGTTCGGTGCTGTCGGTTAGCATTATGTTGAATAATATTTTGGTGTCGCTTTTCGCATTTGGCGTGGGCGTGATTTACGGGCTAGGCACGCTGTATATTTTGGGGTTGAACGGCCTGATGCTGGGCGCGCTGCTGGGTTTTACCTATCAAAACGGCGTTGGTGATCGGCTGATGAATTTTATTCCAGCGCACGGCTGCGCCGAGCTTTTTATCATCTGCCTAGCCGCAGGCTGCGGGCTATTTGTCGGGCACGCGCTGGTACACCCGGGCGCAAAAACGAGGGCTAGCGCATTTCAACACGCAATCGCCACCTGCACGCCGGTGCTGCTGTTTGGCTGTGCTGGTTTGGTCGTGTGCGGCATTATTGAAGGCTATGTTTCCCCGAACCCGGCGGTTGGGCTTAGTCTGCGCTGGGGCATTGGATTGAGCTGGCTGGCGATATTCCTGATATTTTTGACCGGCTTACCGTTTCGCAAACTGCAAGCCGACGAAGCCATCCGAAAAAGCCGCCTGCAATCATGAGCAACAGCGTCAGTCTCAATATTGCTGTGCTGTGCGCTAGTGACACTCGCACGCTTACATCGGATAACAGTGGCGCATATTTAGCGCAGGCTCTGCAAAACGCGGGGCATCAGCTGCACGAACGCGCACTGGTTCGGGATGATAAATACCAGCTGCGCGCCAAAGTCAGCGCCTGGATTGCAGATGCGAGCGTAGACGTCATCCTCATCACCGGCGGCACCGGCTTTACCGGGCGCGACGGCACACCCGAGGCCATCGCGCCGCTGCTTGATAAAGACATGCTAGGCTTTGCCGTCATGATGCATCAACTTAGCTTTACTGAGATTGGCGCATCCACTTTGCAATCGCGCGCTATGGCGGGGCTTGCCAACGCGACCTTTGTGTTCTGCTTACCTGGCTCAAAAAATGCCTGCGAAACGGCTTGGATCCAGCTGATCGAGCCACAGCTTAATTCGCAAAGCAAGCCGTGTAATTTGGTGCAGCTGCGGGATCGTTTGCGGGAATAGCCTGGGTTGTTCAGACGCGTCGGCAAACCAAGAAAGCGACTGTCCCGCGCAAGCACTCGGGAGCACGCCTTCGTCAGGGACATTCTTCATGTCATACATTCAGGTTTGACGCCTCAAAAACGGCGCGCCAAACCGTACTTCGCTGAATGGCTTGGTGGCGCGTTTTGAGCGGCGCGCTTGTTTGCGAAGGCACGCCAAGCTATATTCGCGGGCTCAAAGCGAGACCGGAGAGATGGCCGAGCGGTTTAAGGCGCACGCCTGGAAAGTGTGTGTACGGTTTCCCCGTACCGAGGGTTCGAATCCCTCTTTCTCCGCCAGCTTGAATATTGATTAGCTTGACTCGTTTCAAACACAAAGTTTCTATGGCCCCTGTCGGTGCCTTCGCGTTGCTAGATTGCAAACCCCGCCAGGGCCGGAAGGCAGCAACGGTAGTGATCGACGCAAGCGCCGAGGGAGTGCTGACAGGGGCCACCTTATTTGGACCATGTACGGCGTGTTTTGATAAGCGGGCCCAGAAAGATTGCTGAGCTTAGCTAATTCCTACAGCAAGTTGAGTTGCCCCGATTGATATCTGATTATTCAGCCGTCCGCACCGGCAACACCTCCGAAGATTTCTCGTCCAACATTTTTAGCACTTCATAAAAGCCATATTTTGCGCGCCAGCCAAGTTCGCGCGCGGCGAGTTCTGAAGAATAAACGCGATCTATCGACCTAGGCAGCGGCCAAGATCGCTTGGCAAATTCCGTGACTAGCTCGGGCGCTCGGCGCTGCAGCACTGCAGCCGGATCATGCAGCAGCGCGTGAACATCTTCAGGCTGAAATGGTGTTGCGCCGGAAATGATGTAGCGGCTAAAACCGGTTGTTTTTGAGGCGAGTGCTAACGCATGCGCGTCAGCAACGTCTCTTGCATCGATTCCGCGATGTAAGCGAAAAGCCGCCATCACCGGCGCGGGCTCGGGAAAGCAGCGCGACATGCGTAGCACGGTGACTTTGAAATCATGCTGCTTGGAAAAATCCGCGAGCAGATTTTCGGCGGCAATTTTGCTGCGGTGATAGATAGTTTTGGGCTGCGGCTCCAGCGCTTCATCCACCCAGCCCGCTTGATCATTCGGGGTTGACGCAGCGCCGTACAGCGCGGTGGTGCTGGTAAAAACCAGCTGTTTGACGCCCGCTACCACGGCTAGTTCCAGCAAGGTTTGAGTCGCATCGACGTTGACGCGCTCAAACTCCGTATCGCTAGCATGCCCGACATTCGGCGCGTGCAACGCGGCCGTGTGAATGACAGCGTCGATGCCACGCAGCGCTTTTTGTAGTGCCCCGGTATCGGTCAAATCGCCGATGATGTCAGCGGTGGATGCCGGTGTTCGGTCATAGCCAATGACGGAATGCACGGCGCAAAGCCGGACGTAAATTGCCCGACCGATGCGGCCAGACGCTCCGGTAATTAGTATGTTCAAGGCGAACTTAGCAGCTGCAATCTCGAGCGGATTTTACTTCGGTGCGGTGCCAGCTTGCCTTGCCGCTGCGCGCTTTAGCACGTCGCGGTAGCGCTGCACATTGAGGTCAAACTGGGTTTTAGCCGTCAGTTTCGACTTGATTTTAGCGTTCATGTATTCCTGCTGGACGCCAATTTGAGTTCGCTCTGAAACGATCATTTGCTTGAGCTGTTCATTCACCGGCTTGCCAGTGCGCTCCATATCGGCCGCGCGTGCGACCAGTTTGTCCAAGCTCGTCTGGCGGTTCGCCAAGTCTGATTTGGTGGTTGTCACTTGCTGCTCGATTAGCTCAATATTTTGCTCATACGCGCGCACCAAATCGGCTTCGCTCGCATAAGAATCAATCAAGCGCTGATCGGCAATAGCCTGCTTTTCTTCAGCGCGCAGTTTTGCCGCTTCAATTTTCTTTTGCTCAGCCTGTTGAGTGGCTTGCGCTTGCCCAGCTTTGGTTTCAATCACCATGCCGCGATCATTCAACGTTTGCGTACCTTGCTTAGCAGCGCCAGGCGGTGGAGCGCTGCCATAGTGAACTTGCCCGGCTTCGTCGGTCCATTTTACGATTTTTGCCGCCGCAATCGGTTGCGCCAATAAGGTGGACGCCAAAGCAAACACTGCAAATCGAACGTACATAGACAGCTCCTAGGGTTGTTGAGGATTGCAGCGAATGTTAGCGCCAAATTGCGAATCGCCCGTCAAGTTTGGCTAAGCGCCCCGTATTCTGCGCGATATCGCAACAAAGCATCACGATAAGGTTCAACTTGGGGAAGCTCTTGCGTGAACAAATCATCCAGCCCGGCTACTGCAAGCACTGGAATGCCAAATTGCTGCTGCACTTGCTGCGCGGCGGAGAAAGTTTCCGTGCCACTGCCGCGCTCCTGGCGATCCAACGCGATCAATACCGCAGCGGGTATTGCGCCGTTCGCTTGAATAATCTCAATCGATTCCCGAACTGAGGTGCCAGCGGAAATGACGTCGTCAACAATCACCACGCGGCCCTTGAGTGGCGCGCCGATCAACATGCCGCCTTCGCCGTGGTCTTTCGCTTCCTTACGATTAAAGCAAAATGGCGTAGCAAGGGAGTGTCGCAAACTCAGCTGTAAAGCGGTAGCCGAGGCTAAGGTGATGCCCTTGTAGGCCGGGCCAAACAGCATGTCAAAACCAATCCCGCTTTCGACTAGTGAGTCTGCATAGCAGGCTGACAGAGCGTTTAAATCGGCGCCATTGCAAAACAATCCTGCGTTAAAAAAATACGGGCTAACGCGCCCGCTTTTAAGGACGAACTGCCCGAACTTTAGCGCTCCGGTGGCGATGGCGGTGCGTAAAAACTGTGTTTTAATAGGATTGATAGGCTGCATTGTTTCGGATCTTTTGATTACTGGACTTGTGCGCTTGAGCCAACTAGATTACTCGGCCCAAAGTCTAAGTGTAGCCTTACCTGTGAAAATCAAAAGCCTCTGGCTGCACGCGCGCTGTGCCTTGTTTGCCTTGTTTGCCAGCAGCCTTTGCGCAGCAGCGCCGGTGGCCATTGCTATTCACGGCGGCGCTGGCACCATCGAGCGCAGCCAAATAAACGCGGAACAAGAAAAGGCCATTCGCACCGATCTAGAACGCGCCGCGAAAGCTGGCTATGCCGTGCTGCAAAAAGGCGGCTCCAGCGTTGATGCCAGCGTAGCTGCGGTCACAATCCTAGAAGATTCCCCGTATTTTAACGCTGGTAAAGGTGCAGTGTTCAACGCCAACGGCGTGAACGAGCTAGACGCTGCAATTATGGACGGTGCCAAGCGCCAAGCCGGGGCTATTGCAGGCGTACATCGCGTGCGCAATCCGATTTTATTGGCCCGTAAAGTCATGCAAAACAGTAATCACGTAATGCTGACCGGCACTGGCGCAGAAGCCTTCGCGCGGCAGCAGGGCATCAAATTTATGCCGGATAGTTACTTCCGCACCGAAGCGCGCTGGCAACAGCTACAAGATGCCCGCAAGCTCGAGCGCCTACAGCCGCGTGCGGCGTTGCCTGCAAAATCCTACTTCGGCACCGTCGGCGCCGTCGCACTCGATCAACAAGGCGGGCTCGCAGCGGCAACCTCAACCGGCGGCATGACCAACAAACGCTACGGCCGAGTCGGCGATGCACCAGTCATTGGCGCGGGCACCTATGCGGACCGGCGCTGCGCAGTTTCCGCCACCGGGCACGGCGAATTTTTCATCCGCTCAGTCGTCGCGCACGATATTTGCGCGCGCGTGGCTTACCGGGGCGATTCCATCAAAAAAGCTGCCGAAAGCGTGATTTTGGACGAGCTAAAAGTGATCGGCGGCGAAGGCGGCGTGATTGCGATGGACAGCCAAGGGGCAGTCAGCATGCCGTTTAATTCGACAGGAATGTACCGGGCTTCGATTGATACCGCTGGGGTTTTGATGGTTGAGATTTATGAGTAAGGATTGCGAGTCAGTCAATCCAGCGCAGGCATAATCTTTCAGCAATCGAAGCGTTACGCGCCAGTTCGATGCAGCTCAATAATGGATAAGTGTTGCGGTTAGACTGCGCCAGCATTGGGATAATTGGGATGAAGGCCGCGCCTTCTACTTGCCCGAAAATTGCGATGTGTTGTGCTCGCGTTCGATTGAAGAATGCATCTATCTAGGCTTTCCACTCGTTTGCATTGCGCTGCGGAAAACGCGCTTACTCCTACCCGCATTAGCCAACGGCGATTGAGGCGCTTGCTGAAAGTGTTGCGAGAAACTGCGAGTGGTTGATCTAATGGAGCAATATGACTGAAATAAAAATGGCAGCAAGCCTCCGTAACCCAGGCATTGATGCGCTGCGAGGTATTTGCATCGTGCTGGTGGTGCTCCACCATGTGGGCATGCGGATTGATTTGCGGGAAGGCCTGCTAGCGGAATTTCTGCCACGCTGGGTGCTTGGCGCGCTTATTTACAGTGGCTATGAGGCAGTGTTCGTATTTTTTGTTATCTCAGGATTTTTGATAACCAGTAACGCGCTGAGCCGCTGGGGAAATCTTGGCCAAATCAAGCTGCGCGATTTTTATTTGCAGCGCAGCGCGCGAATTTTGCCGTGTTTAGTGCTGTTGTTGATAGTGCTCAGTGCGCTGCATTTGCTCGGTGCGAAGGATTACGTGATTAGCAGGCCAGAGCAATCACTTGCGGGCGCGCTGTTCTCGGCGCTCGCGCTACATTTGAACTGGTATGAAGGCCGCACCGGCTATTTGCCGGGAAATTGGGATGTGCTGTGGTCGCTTTCGATTGAAGAGTGCTTCTATCTAGGCTTTCCAGTCGTTTGCATTGCGCTGCGGAACACACGCCTACTCGTACCCGTGTTAATCATATTGGCGCTGTCATTGCCGGTTACGCGCGGCATGCTGGCAGACAATCCAATCTGGCAAGAAAAAGCCTACCTGCCCGGCATGGCCGCGATTGCCACCGGCGTGTTGGCTGCGATTTGGGCACAGCGCTTGCAAATCTGCGCTCCGCATGTCCAACCACTGGCGTTTGCCTTTGGCGGCGTTAGCTTGATCGCCGTGCTGTTCTTCAGTAGCAACTTATGGGCAAATTTAGGCGAAGCGCTGATGCTAGTGCTAACTATCGGCGCTGCGGCGCTAGTACTGAGCTGCCACTGGCGCGCGCTGGATAGGCCGTCTTGGTCACCACCGCTGAGCAAAGTACTGCAGTCATTCGGCCGCTACAGCTATGAAATCTATCTGACCCACATGTTCATCGTTTGGCCGATAGTTGACGCCTTCAAAGCGTATGGCGATCCGCGCTGGGCAGTGCTTTGGCATTTACTCGCGCTCAGCCTGACTTGGGCGCTCGGTGCATTACTGGCGCGCTATTTTTCGATTCCAGCGCAGCGGATGATTAAAGCGCGATATCTCGGTCGCAGGTAGTACAGCAGTCAAGTCAAGGTTTAGTCCGCCCACAAAAAACCCGCCTCACAGCGGGTTTTTTGTCTGACAGCTAGACTGCTCGGCTTAGAACTTGTAGTTCAGGCCCAACAAATACGTGCGGCCCCACTCAATGTACTCCAGCGGACGATCCTTGGTGCCTGCGTAAGTGCGATAGGACTCGTCGGTTAAGTTGCTGGCTTGCAAGAGCACGCTCAAGCCTTCCAAACCTTCCTTGAAGGCGTAGCTGACCTGTGCATCGGTGATGTTCTCACCGACAACAAACCGCAAAGTGCGGGCACCGTTAAAATTGCCGATTTCGCCGATGAAATCCGAACGGCGACGCTGGCTGACCCGAGCTTCAAAGCCATTGTTTTCGTAGTACGCGGTCAGGTTCAACACGCGATCCGACAGGCCTGGCAGTTCAATATCACCATTGCCGACGCTGGAAGAACTTTCAGGGTCGCGGATTTTAATACTGCTGTTGTAGAAACTCGCATTTGCCACTACGCCAAAACCGGTTAGTGATTCCGAAACCATTTCTAAGGGCACAGAAGCCGTCAATTCGAGCCCTCGTAGCCCGCCGCCCTCACCATTGGCCGGTGCGGAAAAGTTACCAAATCGGAGCGGCGCTGCGGTGTTTGGTGGACGCACATAGCCCACAAGCAAGTCTTGGAAATCGAACTCAAGTGACTGCGTGTAAATGTACGAGCGCAGATCTTTGTAAAAGAAAGCCGCTGCAACATAGCCCTTATTGCCTTCGAAATAGCGCTCCCACGACATATCAAACGCATTAGCTACCCATGGGTCCAGCAAAGGATTGCCGCCGCTACCGCCGGGTCTTCCGGTCGCAGTGTCAACGCCAAACTCCAGTGCAGCACGCAACTGATCAACCCGGGGCCGCGCAACTTGGCGTGCTAAGCCCACACGCAGCTGTTGGTTTTCAGCAATTTCGAACGACAAATTGAGGCTTGGCAGGAAATCCGTGTACGACTTGCCGCCACCAATGGGCAATACTTGCTGACCAACAGGCCTGGTTCGATCAAAGTAATTCGCTTCAGACGATTGATCGACATTCTGCGCCTGTATGCCGACATTGCCGCGCACAGGTACATCGCCCCAGCTGGTATCAATATTTGCACGCAACCACGCCGAAGTAATCACTTCATTGACATCCCAGGCCTTGGGAATCAAAAAGTCAAGATCATCGCGCGGCGCGAAACGCATGTACCGCGCAACGGCACCCGGCACATTCCAAGCAGGAATAAGACCTACGCCAGCAAAACTCAAGTCGACTGGGCGAACCTGAAATTCAGCGCCAACCGGAACTGGTCCCTGTGCACCGAGTTCAATCGGGCCCTCAGGCTGACGCTTAGACTTATCGCGTTCGGCGCGGTTAACACCGATATCGAGCGAGGTGAACATAGCTGCAAATTCAGGCGCTGGCATGTTGGCGACTAGCTTAATGCCGGTCAGCTCATCCTCGACGCTAGGCACCTTGCCGTAGCCGGAGCCATAAATAGTGTTGTCCAAGAACAAATCAGCAGGGTTGGAATAATCGCGGCCTGGATCAAGCTGTGAAAAACCGTTGTTGCGAAATGACAGATTGATTGAATCGAGGCTTGGACGTGGGCTGCGCTGGGTATTGTTTTCCAGACTTAGCTCGTCACGATCCGCTTTTGACCAGTTGACATCAGCGGTCAGCGAAATATCGCCTACAAAAAATTCATTGGTCCACCCAATGGCTTTGATGGTGTCTTCGCGCTTGTTGTAGATGCCACGCACCAATGGATAGAGATTATTGGCAGTACCGCCGATGAAAGTGTTGTTAGCATTGATAATTGGATTGGTCACACTCAAACGTCTTTGCGCTTCTGGGCAGGTGAAAATGCCATTGCCGCAGCCGTTGTAGTCGCCCAGATTCACTTCAAACTGATTCGCGGTGTCTTCTTGATCGGAGGTTGTGTAAAACAGATCGAGTGTGCTCATCCAAGAATCACTGCCTCGGTATTGAAGCGTGCCTAACACGCCAGTACGCTCGGTATAACCAGTGCGGCGCAGTGCTTTGATGCCGTTCGAATAGAAGGTTCCCGCTGCAACACCGGGTCGGTTGCCGGCACCGACTGCTTCCCAAGGCTCATACAATCCGACTTGCTCCTCCTGGATTGGCGTATCAGAACGTGAAATACCAATCGCATAGCCAAAGTTGCCATCATCGGTTTTGCCGATGTAGCTGATGTTGAGGCGATTACCGGTGCCGCTGGCATCAGCCGCGCTACCGAGTGAGTTATCTTGCACGCGTGCACCGACGACCCACACTGGCTCTTTTATGTCCAACGGGCGCACTGTTTTCATATCGATCGTGCCTGAAAGGCCTTGGCCGACAATGCCCGAATCGGGTGTTTTGTAAATCGTAACGCCGCTAATCAACTCTGACGGATATTGATCGAACTCGACACTGCGGTTGTCACCGGTGCTGACCAATTCACGGCCATTGAGCAAAGTGGTTGCGAAGTCAGGCGATAAGCCACGCACGCTGATTACTTGCGCGCGACCCGCGACGCGCTGCGCAGACAAGCCCGGCAATCTTGCGATCGACTCGGCAATTGATTGATCCGGCAATTTGCCGATATCTTCTGATGAGATCGATTCAACAATTGAGGTTTGGTTTTTCTTGATGCTGGTCGAGCTTTCGATAGCGCCGCGAATACCGGTGACGACTACCGCTTCTAACGTGTCATCTTCAGCATCAAGCGCCGCCTTTTCGGCGTCGGCCTGCTTTTCTTCTTCAGTCTGTGTTTGCGCGTTTGCGCCGGTGAACACGCCTAACAGCGCAGATGCAAGCGCCAAACTCAACAATTTTCGATTCAGAATCACTAGAAGTCTCCAGCAGAATGGGTTTAAAACACAAACCGTTTGCATACAAAAGCGTGCAACCGGGCCAGCAACAAGTAAAATTGCCGTTAAGCGAATGGTACCGACCAAGCAAACTAATAAGTTCAAGCTGCAAACGTATTCAGCTGAATTTACCGGCTCGAATTGCCAACGCTGTGTGAAAACGTCAACTAGCTGTCATGTGTTTGTGCCGGTTACCGGCGCTCGACTTCATCAACTTTCCCTTTGCCGCCGATTGCGTTAGTAATGCAGTGATTACGTACACCTCAAAGCGCCAAGAACAAACTAAAAACACTGCGGCCTGATTCGGATTGAAAGCGCATGCCGCCGCCATGGCTTTCGACGATGGCGAGTGTGGTGGCTAAGCCAAAACCGGTGCCTTCGGATTTGCCGGTAACTAGCGGTAAAAACAAGCGATCGCGCAGCGCTTCGGGTACGCCATGGCCGTTATCTTCGACGTCAATGCGCAGCGCGGTGCGCAGCATCAGTGCGCCGAGTTCGACCCGATGCTGCACGCGCGTCACCACGCGGATTTTGCTTGCACCGGCTTCGATAGCGTTGCGCAGCAGGTTCAAAATGGCTTGGGTTAGTGCGTCCACATCCAGCGCCAATTCGGGCAGGCTGGGGTCAAAATCACGCAGTAATTGCGCGCACTGAGGGAATTCATGCGCGATTAGCTTGAGTGCACGGTCAATCGGGCCGTGTGGATTGGCGAATTCGCGCGCCGGTGGGCGTTCGTGTAACAGCCGCTGCACGAGTGCTGCGATGCGATCGCATTCCAAAATCAGAAGTTCGGTATGTTCGGCATATTCCGGCAGTTTGGCTTGCAGCAGCTGGGCAATACCGCGCAGGCCGCCAAGCGGATTGCGCACCTCATGCGCTAGCGCGCGCGCCATATCTCTAGCTAATAATTCCGGCGCTGCGGTTTGTGCGTCCCGAAAACTAGCGCTCACTAACAGTTGTGCGGGCGCTAGTCCGGCTAATGGCGTTAGCGTCAAACTTTGCAGCAGTACCGCCGCTTGCCCAGGGCAGCGCAGGCTACAGTCGTGCACGATGTGCAAACCATCTTGCGCGCGCGCGGCGGCCAATGCGCTATCAAACCTAGCCTCAGCGATCAGTTCGCTGAGCTTGATGCCAGGCCAGTGCATGTGCGGCCAGCGTTCGCAAACGGCAAAGCTGGTCGCCAGCACGCTATTTTGCGCATCAAGCAGCCAGCTAGCGTGTGGCAGCTGGTGTAGTAACGCGAGTGCGTCAGGGCGATTAGTAAGCATGGCGGAACAAATTTGCGGTCATCTAGCAACTCCTTCGTGGTAATCCAGGGATTCTTGAGCTAGTTCGACTAGACTTGCGCCTCAAGTTTCAACCCCTATCTTCAGGCGGCACCTATGACACGCGCAATCGGCAAATCCAATCGCTCGCCAAATTCAGCGCCCGCGCCGGAAAAAATCCGCAATATTGGGCCAAGGTCCGCCGCTTGGCTTAAGCAAGTCGGCATCAAAACCGCCGCTGATGTGCGCGCGCTCGGCGCATTTAACGTGTTTTTGAAAGTGCGCAAGGCCGGCTTCAAAGCTAGCTTGAGCCTAATTTACGGGCTAGCTGGCGCTGAAGACGACATCGATTGGCGCGAACTGCCGGCTGAGCGCAAGCAAGATCTGATGCAGCAATTTGAGGTGTTCGAGCTAGCCGCGAAAGCGCAGCGCAAGATTTTCAGCCCGCGCAATGGCGTCGGCTCGGGCGCGGTGAGCTCGATTTTGACGCAAGCACTGGGCGCGGAGAGCGAGCCGGATCAACAATAGTCAATAAGTGCGCACCTGCAAGATGCTGATTGCCTTCAATAAACCCTTTGGCGTGCTGAGCCAATTTACCGATCAAATTGGGCGCAGCACGCTCAAAAACTATATCGATATTCCCGCCGTGTATGCCGCAGGCCGTTTGGACGCCGACAGCGAAGGCCTGCTGCTGCTGACCGATGACGGCAAATTAGCGCAGCGCATTAGCGATCCACGTTTTAAATCGCCGAAGACTTATTTGGCGCAAGTCGAAGGCATCATTAATGACGATGCTTTGGCGCGGCTAAGCCAAGGCGTTGTACTTAACGATGGCTTGACTGCACCGGCAAAAGCCTGGCACTGCAGTGATGCCGTTGAAATCGCGCCAAGCTGGGTTTGGCCGCGCGATCCACCGGTGCGCTTTCGCAAAGCTATCCCGACTGCGTGGCTGTACTTGCAAATCAGCGAAGGCCGCAATCGACAGGTACGGCGCATGACTGCTGCGGTTGGCTTGCCAACGCTGCGGTTGATTCGCACGCAAATCGGCGGTATTTCGCTGAGTGATTTAGCGCCCGGTAGCTATCATATGGTGACTAACAGTGAGGCTGCAGAGGCATTTAAGCCTCGATATTAGCCGCAGCAGTCGCCGCCGCAATCTCCATATACGCGGCGCGCAATGCCGGGCTTAGCTCAGCCGGATTGGCCAGTTCAATCGTCAGATAATGATCGCCCACTTCCCCGGTTTTGCCAAAACCCCGGCCTTTCAAGCGCATTTTCCGGCCCGTATTTGAATCGGCAGGAATCATCATATCGACATCCCCCGCCAACGTGGCCACCGCGCGTTTGCAGCCTAGCGCGGCTTCCCAGGGCATCAGCCGCAGCGTGCTGTAGGTATCTTTGCCTTCGAGGCGAAACACCGGGTGTGGCAAAACGTCAATCTCGATCAGCAAATCCGACTTGCCGCGCTGGCTTTGGCCTTGCCCGGCCAATCGAATCACTTGCCCGCTCGTAACACCCGCTGGAATTTTCACCTCCAATGCGCGCTCCGTGCCTGCACGCGTCAAAACAATGCGCTGCGGCCCGCCGCTGTAGGCTTTTTCCAAGTCAATCCGTAACTTGACGCGCTCATCCGCTGGTGGCTGCTGCCTACGCCTGCCAAACATGGACTCGAATAAATCCTCGCCTTGGCCCTGATCAAAATCAAACCCAAAGCCACCAGCGCCGTGACCTTGAGCGTGGCCTTGGGGGTTGTATTCGTCGCCCGGTTTGATGCCGCTGCCGTGAATGCGATCATAGGTTTTACGCTTTTCTGGCTCACGCAGCGCATCGTAGGCCTCATTGACATCTTTGAAGCGATCCTCCGCGCCTTTTTCTTTGCTGACATCCGGGTGATATTTGCGCGCCTTCTTGCGATAGGCGGATTTAAGCTCCGCGTCAGTCGCCGTGGCGGCAACGCCTAAGATTTGGTAGTAGTCTTTGAATTTCATTGGGTTTGGGCTGGATCGGATACTTGATGCGGCATTATCTACCGGATGCCGCTATTCACTGCAAAAAATATGAAAAGACGATTCTAGGCCCAGCGTTCGTATGGTTTGAGCCGCACTAAATGGACAAGATTCTAGGCGCGCTCAATTGATGTTGCTGGCAACGCGGCCTAGCCTCGTCATCCCCGCGTAGGCGGGGACCCAGAGCTGGTGTCAGAATTCACTACGATTCCAAAGCAGCCGAAGTCCGCTTTTATATACTTACCAGATCGCTGAAGGTTCGGTGAGCCTGGGTTCCCGCCTGCGCGGGAATGACGATTAGGCAACTGAGCGCGTTCGTGAGAATGACGAGTTTTTCTGAGAAAAATGCGATCTAGTTGGAAACCTACGAATGAATGTATTTCTCAAACACACGCCCGTAATCGCGTCGGGTAAATCTATCTAGGACCGTGTGGTTTAGATTGTCCAGCAGTGCGTTGAAGGATTTCACGACGGCATCTTCGGCCACTGGCGAAAGCTTGTGCATTTCAGCCGTGGCGGTCAAAACGCGGTAGGCGTTTTCGCGTGCGGTTTCGTCGCGGTTTTGCAGCTTGTTGATGGTGATTAGCGCCTTATAGATATCTTTAAGCTGCTCGATAAAGGTCTTTTTGACGTCAATACTAAAAGCGGTTTCACCCAGGCTAAATTTCAGTTCGATATCCATATCCAGCGTGCCAGCGGTTTCTAGTGTGACGTTTTCGACTTCATAACTTGAATAGTCATATCGGCGAATCGTGCGCTTGCTGGAGATCGCAGAATCGCCATCGACGTGGATCAAGGCCAGATTCGTAAAGCAGTATTCGTCTTTTTTTGACTTAATCAGAAAGAAGATTTTTTCAGCGTCTTCGTGGAACAGATAGTCGTCGGCGTCGACTTTGTTGAACTCTGCGGGCGGCACGATCACGCCAATATCGCTCAGGCCTAGTGCGTCTGCGGCAAATCGTTTGAACATCTGCATACTCCAGGGTTAGTTAATGGGGCAGCTAGTATCCGACTTTTGTGTTGCAAAAAAGCAAAATTACCTAACCCTTTTGCTGCTAATCAAAATTTTTGGGTGGCTTAAGTTTCTGTTGGCCCCTAACACGCAAGAGTTTCGTTATCGGCGCTGGATTTCTGTTCGCGCCCGAGCTCTGCAAATTCTGATGAAGTGAAGATAAAGCCGTTTAGCAAGGGCAAATTGTCGCTTTGCCAGCCTTGATATTGTAGGAACTGTTGCTTTAAATCTTTCCAGCTAAATCAAGCAGGCACTGCAAGCAAACTAGCATCCAAATGCCTGCGCTGCCGACTTGGCGTGCTGCGATTGGCGCTATCTGCCGGTTTGGTGCCCGAGCGCGCATTGTGACTGACGCGCGCGCGATCTGCGCTGATCGCTGTAAGGGCCAAATCGGCATCACCCTGGAACTGCGAGGTTTGGACAAATGCGATCAGATATTCAAACAAGCGATCAACTGCAAGGCCGTGGCTGGATTTGCTCTGAGCGAATAGCCAATCGCTAAAACGCATAAATCGATCAAACGCAGAATCGCCGAGCAAATGCGGCAGGCTTTGGCTAAATCGCCCGGAATTCGCGATCAAATCCCAGTACTTACCAAAGCGCGCCATGCGTTGTAGCGTCAGGAAATCAAGCTGGTCGGTGCTCAAAATATTGTAGGGCGGCTCCGGATTAAAGCGCAGCTGGAAGGTTTCGGTGTGGCGAATGATTGGCGTGCCGCGCAGACGTTTTAAGATGCCAAATTGGATTTCATGCGGTTTAACGGCGACCAGCTGATTGAAGCCATCTGCAAAGGAAGCTAAGTTTTCGCCTGGCAATCCAGCGATTAAATCGACGTGTAAATGCGCGTTCGAATGTTGCCGCAGCCACACCAAATTATCCAAGGCCAGCTGGTTTTTTTGCCGCCTAGAAATGCGCGCCTGCACATCCGGGTTGAGTGTTTGGATGCCGATTTCAAACTGTAACGTGCCGGGTGGAAACAGCGCGATCACGGATTTTAGCCGCTCAGGCAAATGATCGGGCACCAGCTCAAAATGTAAAAATGGCAGCGGCTCAGATTGCTGGCGCGCTTGTTCGAGCTTGCCTAAGAAAAAATGCAGAATATCGAGCGAAGCATCAATTTTCAGATTAAAGGTTCGATCAACAAACTTAAACACGCGCGCGCCGCGCTGGTAGAGCGAATCAAGCTGCGCTAGAAACTCGTCTTGCGGAAATGCCCACGCGCTTTTATCGAGCGACGATAGGCAAAATTCGCATTTAAACGGGCACCCGCGCGAAGCCTCAACGTATAGCGTGCGTTGCGCCAGATCATGATTAGAAAACTCATCATACGGCCACGCGATAGCTTCTAACGGCGGCTGTTTTCCGGCGATAACTTTGGCTTGTAAGATAACCTGTGGATTGGTTTGCGGATTGGCGAGTGCTGCCATAAGCTCATAGAAACTGACATCGCCCCAGCCGGTAATCAAATAATCCGCCAACTGCACAATGGATTGGCCTTCGTGTTCGTAGCTCACTTCCGGCCCGCCCAGCACGATGATCAACTCAGGCTTGAGCAGCTTGAGTTGCGTCACCAAGCGGGTGCTCTCAACAATGTTCCAGATATAAACGCCCAAGCCCAGCACGTCAGGATTCAACAGCAGCAGCTGTTCGGCAACGTCCTCGGTTTTTTGCCCGATGACGAACTCGACGATCTGCGCACTTTCACGCAGCTCACGCAAATTCGCGCGCAAATAGCGCAAGCCGAGCGAGGCGTGCGCATAGCGGGCATTTAATGTACTAAGAACGATTTTCATTGGTTGACTGATCAGTTAGATTCTAAATCAAACCCGCGCTCGCACCCAATCATTGACTGACGCCAATGCTGGTGCCAGCGCCGCCGAATCTTCACCGCCACCTTGCGCCAAATCTGGCTTGCCGCCGCCTTTGCCGCCAATTTGCGTTGCCACTGCGCCCAGCAAATCACCGGCTTTTAGTTTGCCCAATGCGCCGCCGTGGCAGCCCGCCAAAAGGCTGACTTTGCCGTGCTCGGCACCTGCCAGAACGACTGCGCAATCGCTTAAGCGCGACTTGAGCTGGTCATACAGCGCACGCAGCGTTTTAACATCCGCACCTTCTATGCGGGCGCTCAGCACGGCAATGCCGGCGATAAACTCAGCTTTGCTAGCGAGTTCTACCGCCTGCGCGCCCAGCGCTTTGGCTCTGAGCAAGTCAAGTTCGCGCTGCTGATCTTTTTCATGCAGCAGCGCCTGTTTGAGCTTAGCAATTAGCTCCAGCGGGCTGGCACCGAGCAAGCTGGCGGCTTCACTCAGGCGATCTTCTTCTTGTTCTAGGATTAGGTTTGCGCCTTCACCCGTTACCGCTTCAATGCGCCGTATACCGGCCGCCACGCCGGATTCGCTGGTGATTTTGAATAGCCCAATATCGCCGGTGCGCGTGGTATGCGTGCCGCCGCACAGCTCAGTGGAAAAATCGCCCATACCCAGCACGCGCACGCGATCACCATATTTTTCGCCGAACAGCGCCATCGCGCCGGCTTCGATGGCGGCGTCATAGCTCATCTCATTGGCACTGACCAAATTATTGGCGAGGATTTCCCGATTCACTAAGCGCTCGACTTGCCGCAATTCGGCTTTGCTAACCGCTTGGAAGTGGCTAAAGTCAAAGCGCAAACGCTCAGGATCGACCAGCGAGCCCTTTTGCGAAACATGATCGCCCAGCACCATGCGTAGCGCCGCGTGCATCAAGTGCGTCGCGGAATGATTGCCTCGGGTAAAACCGCGCAGCCGCGGATTAACCACCGCAGTGACGACATCCGCCACCTTGATTTCACCCTGACTTAGGTGCCCGATATGGCCAAAAAACGTACCTGCGAGCTTGATGGTGTCTTCGACAATAAAGCGAGCAAAGCTGCCATCTTGCGTTTGAATATCCAGCTCGCCGGTATCACCAACTTGCCCGCCCGATTCGGCGTAAAACGGCGTGCGATCCAAAATCACCACGGCTTGATCGGCAGATGTTAGCTCGCTAACTTCAACACCGCTTTGCAAAATTTTCAGCACGGTGCAGGGCGATGTTTCAAGCTCGACGTAGCCGCGAAATTCCGTGGCTGCCAAGCCGACCGATTGCTCAGCGGTAATGGCGAAACCCTGCGCAAACTTAGAATTACCGCGCGAGTTAATTTGCTGCTGCTGCATGGCTTTTTGAAAGCCGACTTCATCCAACGTAAAGCCTTTTTCGCGGCCGATATCAGCGGTTAAATCAGCCGGGAAGCCAAAGGTGTCATACAGTTTAAAAGCCCGCTCGCCGGGAATCACCTTGCTCGCATCGAGCTGAGCCACATATTCTTCTAACACTTTCATACCGGAATCGAGCGTTTTGCTAAAGCGGGTTTCTTCTGCCGCCAGGGTTTTTTCAATCAAGGCTTGCTTGCGCGCTAGCTCAGGATATGCCGCGCCCATCTGCACGACTAATTCGGAAGTTAATTTGTAAAAAAACAGGCCCTTTTGCCCGAGCTTCCAACCATGTCGCAATGCGCGTCTGATAATCCGGCGCAGCACATAACCACGGCCTTCATTGCCGGGCAGCACGCCATCGACGATTAAAAACGCGCAGGCGCGAATATGATCGGCAATGACGCGCAGGCTCGGATTGCTGATATCGCCGGTGTTAGTTGCCTCCCCAGCTGCCTTGACCAGCGCGGCGATGGAATCAATCTCATAGTTCGAGTGCACATGCTGCAAAACTGCGCACAGGCGCTCCAAACCCATTCCAGTATCGACGCAGGGTTTAGGGAGCGGTTTTTGATCGTAAATGGCGAGCCGGTATTGCTCAAGCTCGCGATTCACTTGGCCGATTTTACCGGCCGCTTCCGCCTTTACTTTGCCGGCAATGGCATCGGCTTCGCGCTCAAAACGCTCTTCAGAAATCATGAAGCGCTCGAACTGCATGAACACGTTATTCCAGATTTCGATGTAGCGATCGCCATCTTCATCCGGGCTTCCAGGCGGGCCGCCAGCAATATGATCGCCATGGTCGAAAAAGATTTCAGAGCACGGCCCGCACGGGCCGACATCTGCCATCTGCCAGAAATTATCTGAAGCGTAACGCGCGCCTTTGTTATCGCCAATGCGAATCACGCGCTCGGGTGGCAAGCCGATTTCCTGCGTCCAAATCGCAAAGGCTTCGTCGTCTTCCTGATAGATCGTCGCCAGCAGCCGATCTTTTGGCAGCTTATACACGCCGGTGAGTAGCTCCCAGGCGTAGTGAATGGCTTCACGCTTGAAGTAGTCGCCAAAGCTAAAGTTGCCTAGCATTTCGAAAAAGGTATGGTGCCGCGCGGTGTAGCCGACGTTTTCTAAATCGTTGTGCTTGCCACCGGCCCGCACGCAGCGCTGGCTCGACACGGCTCTTGTGTAATCACGAATGTCAGCGCCCAAAAATGTGTCTTTAAACTGCACCATGCCGGAATTGGTGAACAGCAAGGTTGGATCATTGCCAGGAATCAACGAGCTAGACGCCACTTGGCGGTGGCCTTTGCTCACGAAAAAATCAATAAAAGCCTGACGAATTTGATTGCTGCTCAGCATGGTGGCGAACTTTGCGAAAAATAGATTCGCAAGAATAGCAAACCGAGCCTAGAGCGGGGGTTCGATCATTCGTCTGGTATTCCCACTTCATAGGTGCAGTCAGATTGCTATGCAGCAACTTTCGGCAACCTTTAGACGCGTTCCTCGCTCGAAACTCGTATGCTTAGCGCCTCTTTTTGGTTCGGGCACTCATTATGTCATCACGTCGGTGGATTACCCATTCTCGGGTTGAAGGTCAAAGTTCGCGCCAGGCGCACGCTGATTTACCGGCGGGTACGTTTGAGCGGGAATTGGGCAAGGAAGGCTTTTTTGGTCCGGCTAGCTTTATGTATCACGCCGCGCCACCAACGGGTTGGAGCAAAATGGAAGGCCCGCTGCGCCCGCGTGCGTTTGACACCAACAAAATGCGCGATTGCGGTGAAACACCCTGGCATGCGCCGCTATTGCTGTCGAACGCGCACTGCAAAATGCGGCTGTGGCGCTGCGATGGTTCGATGCGCTATCTGGTGCGCAATAGTGATGGCGACGAGCTGCTGTTTATTCACAGCGGTGAGGCGTCGTTCTTTTGCGATTACGGGCATCTAGACATTACGGCGGGTGATTATGTGGTGCTGCCGCGCGGAACCATGTGGCGCTTGGAAGTATACAAGCCGCTGGAAATTCTAATGATTGAGGCCACCAATGGCAGCTATGCCTTGCCGGAAAAAGGCCTGGTTGGTGCGCAGGCGATTTTTGATCCGGCGATGTTGGACGCGCCGAAAATTGACGCCGCGTTTAAGCGGCAAGTAGCGGGCGATTGGAAAATTCACGTTAAGCGGCGCGATCAAATTAGCACGATTACTTATCCGTACAACCCGCTAGATGCAGTCGGCTGGCATGGTGATTTATGCCCGGTGCGAATCAACGTGAAAGATATTCGCCCGCTGATGAGCCACCGCTACCATCTGCCGCCTTCAGCGCACACCACGTTTGTCGCGAATCGCTTTGTCGTGTGTACCTTTGTGCCACGGCTGTTTGAAACTGATCCGGGCGCAATCAAGGTGCCGTTTTTTCATAATAATGACGACTACGATGAGGTGATTTTCTATCACAAAGGTGATTTCTTCAGCCGAGACAATATCCACCCTGGCATGATTACCTATCACCCGTGTGGCTTTACCCACGGTCCGCATCCGAAAGCCTTGAGTAAAATGCTGGTGCAATCTAAGCCCGCAACGGACGAATACGCAGTCATGATCGATACGCGCGATGCGCTTGATGTGGGCCAAAGTGCCGCAGCGGTAGAGCAAGAAAGCTACGTTGACAGTTGGAAGACGCCGCAAAGCCTACCCTCGGATTTTCAAGGTTGAGGCCAGTGGTATGTCTGATTTGAAGAAAACGCTGCCGATGAGCCAGCAGCCCGGCGCGCCGTTTCTAATTGGCATTATTGGCGTGACGTTGGCGCTGGCGCTGTTCGGGGTCTATTTGTTTATTCGATCCGCTACGGTTTCGCCTAAGTCGATGTTTTTGCTATTGATTCCGCTGGTAGGTGTGGTGCTGCTTTATAAATTGACGCGTGTTCCGAAGGCGAAATAAGATGAGTTTATTGGGCTGGCTAGGATGGTCTGACTAGCCGTCATTCCCGCGAAGGCGGGAATCCAGACGCCTATAACCTCGCATGGCGGTGCTCAAGGAACTTGGGTTCCCGCCTTCGCGGGAATGACGACACAGAGCGTTGTCAACTGAGGTTTTTTATTCGTCTGGCGTTGTTTTAATCTGCTTTTTCATTGTCCAAAGTTGGGAACATCTATGTTGTCAGATATCTCCGTAAAACGCCCGGTGTTTGCAACCGTTTTGAGCTTGCTGCTGGTTGCGCTCGGCGTCATGGCGTTTAATCGCTTGCCGCTGCGCGAAGTACCGAATATTGATCCGCCGGTGGTTAGCATCGAAACCAACTATCGTGGCGCACCCGCGCAGGTGATTGAATCGCGCGTTACGCAAATATTGGAAGATTCGGTAGCGGGCTTGCAGGGTATTGAGCTGATTTCGTCAAGCTCTAGCAACGGCCGCTCTAATATCACGATTGAATTTACCTTGGACCGCGATATCGAATCCGCCGCCAATGATGTGCGCGATGCGGTCAGCCGAACCGTAACGCAGCTGCCGGTCGATGCCGATGCGCCGCAGGTGGCGAAAGTCGATGGCGACGCGGACATCATGCTATGGCTCAATTTAGCGAGCACCAAACTCTCGCCGCTTGAGCTTTCAGATTACGCGGATCGATTTTTATTAGATCGCATGAGCACGATCGATGGCGTAGCGCGGGTCACGCTGAGCGGCGCGAAACGCTACGCCATGCGAATTTGGCTCAACCCCGACGCGCTTGCCGCGCGCGGCTTGACCGTGACTGACGTGGCAGCTGCGCTGCGGCGCGAAAATATCGAGCTACCGGCCGGCCGTATTGAATCGGCAGATCGCGATTTTACCGTGCGCATGCCGAGTGGTTTTAGTAAGCCAGAAGATTTTGCGCAGTTGGTGCTTCGAAAAGGCGCAGATGGGCATTTGCTGCGCTTGGGTGAAGTAGCGAAAGTGGAGCTAGGCGCGTTCGAGCGGCGCACGTATTTTCGCGGCAACGGACAGCCGCAGGTGGGTTTGGGCATCATCAAACAGAGCACTGCGAACGCGCTGGAAGTATCGCGTGACGTCAAAGCCGAGATGAATCGGCTGCAAAAAGATCTGCCAGAAGGCACCGAGCTGGTGCTGGCGGTCGACACTTCCGAATTTATTGAAGCGGCAGTCAACGAGGTTTATTTCACGCTCGGTATCACCATTTTGCTGGTGGTTGCGGTGATCTACTTATTTCTAGGCTCTTGGCGCGCTGCGCTTATTCCGGCGGTTACTGTGCCCGTCTGCGTAATGGGCAGCTTCATTTTTCTATCGGCGTTCGGCTTTTCCATCAATTTGTTGACTCTGCTCGCGTTGATTTTATCGATTGGTTTAGTGGTCGACGATGCCATCGTGGTGCTGGAAAACTGCCAGCGCCGGATCGATGAAGAGCATGAAAGCCCGCGGCTCGCTGCGCTGCGCGGGGCTCGGCAGGTGTTCTTTGCCGTTATCGCCACTACTGCCGTATTAGTTGCGGTGTTCATTCCAATTGCGTTTATGGACGGCAATTTGGGGCGGCTATTTCGTGAGCTTTCGGTCGCGATTTCTTCAGCGGTATTGGTCAGTGCGTTCGTTGCGCTGTCACTCTCACCGGCGATGTGCGCCAGTATTCTTAAGCCGCACGGCGCGCCGAGATCCCGTTTTGCCAAGCGTATTGAAGCGACTAGCGCTAAGTTGAGCCAGCGATATGCGCGCTCGCTTGAGCGCTGGATAGATCGGCGTGCAGCGGTAGTGATTGCTATGGCGATTGCGCTAGTCGGCTCGGTTTTGCTCTATCGAATAGTGCCGCAAGAATTGGCACCAGCGGAAGATCGTGGACTGTTTTTTGTCGTACTCAACGGCCCGGAAGGCGCGGGCTTTGACTACACGCTGCGGCAAATGGCGCAAACCGAAAGCAAGCTGCTCAAGCTGGTTGATGATGGCACGCTAGCCCGAGTTAACACGCGCGCACCGCGCGGCTTTGGCGGCTCAACCTCGGAAGATTTTCACACCGGCCAAGCCATTGTAGTGATGCCGCCTTGGAACGAGCGCACCATCAGCACGCAATCGGCAATGGAGCAGGTCGCGAAAGACTTGAGCGAAATTCCAGGCGTGGTGGGATTTCCGCAAATGCGTCAAGGCCTAGGCCGAGGCTTTGGCCAGCCTGTGCAGTTTGTTCTGCTGGGGCCAAGCTATGAAACGCTGGCCAGTTGGCGCGATTTACTTATGCCAGAGCTCAGCAAAAGTTCGCTGTTAATGGGTTTGGATCAAGATTACAAAGAAACTAGGCCGCAGCTGCGCATGGACATTAATCGCGCGCGCGCCGCCGATTTGGGTATCAGCCAAGAAGATATCGCTGGCACATTGGATACGCTGCTCAGCTCGCGCCGCATTACTACGTTTAGCCAAAACGGTGAAGAATACGACGTCATGATGCAGGCGAATCGCGATGAGCGCGATGATGTCTCCGAACTCAGCGATCTATACGTGCGTAACAATCGCGGCGAGCTGATTGCGCTGTCCAACGTAGTTAGTCTGCGCGAGCGCGCTGAAGCCAGCAGCTTCAATCGCTTTAATCGGCTGCGCGCGCTGACGATTTCCGCCAGATTGGCGCCGGGTGCCACCATGGCGCAAGCATTGGAGGAAGTCGAAAGCACCGCCAAACGCGTGCTGCCGCCAGAAGCGCGCTTTGACTACAAAGGCGATAGCCGCGAATTCAAACGTGCAGGCGCTTCGGTGCTGATTACCTTAGCGCTGGCACTGCTAGTGGTATATCTGGTGCTAGCAGCGCAATTTGAAAGCTTCCTGCATCCGATGCTAATTATGTTGACGGTGCCGTTAGCGGTGTTTGGCGCGCTGCTCGGGCTTTGGATTTTTGGATCCACGTTGAATATCTACAGCCAAATTGGCATCGTCATTTTGGTCGGGCTAGCGGCGAAAAACGGCATATTGATTGTCGAGTTCGCCAATCAGCTGCGCGATGCCGGCCGCAATGTGCGCCAAGCCGCGATTGAAGCGTCCGCAGTGCGGCTGCGCCCGATCCTGATGACCAGCGTGGCAACCGTCGTGGGCGCATTGCCGCTAGTCTTCGCACACGGCGCAGGCGCGCAAAGCCGAATCACCATCGGCATTGTGATCGTGTTCGGCGTAACTTTCTCGACGATTTTGTCGCTGTACGTCGTGCCGATCATGTACGCCGCAGTTGCTGCGCGTACCAAATCACCCGATGCCATCGCACGGCAGTTAGAAATTGAAACGCAGCAGCAGCCGGAGGTTGTGGCGAATTAGTGGCTCATATGGAGTTGCCTCGAACCCCAATCTCATAAACTAAAACTAACAACCAAAATGTCGTCACCCTGCGCGTAGTCGCAGGGTCCATGGATTCTGCGACTACGCGCAGAATGACGTGCGACACTTTCGCCAAAAGGGCTCAAGTTAACGGCATTGCCTTGAACCGTGGTGCCGCTTTACCGTCATTCCCGCGCAGGCGGGAACCCAGGCTCACCGAACGGGTGGCCCACTAAGTGGCGTAAAAGTGCGCATCCGCTTCAACCCCACAATCATCCAAATCGTCTGCCAAGTGCGCCGCCAGTCCAACTTGCTATTACCGGCAAACCGAGTCGCGAATGGATAGTGCAGCTCACGAACTTCAGCAAAATGCAGTGGCAACAAAGCCAACAGCGGCTTAAAGCCAGGCTGCATTGGAAGCGCTGCCAGCCAAGCGGTAGGCACCGAAAAAAAGCCACTGAGCGGATCGGTCAGCGCCAGCTTAAGCCGATAGTTAACTAATAAACGCAGTACTGCGCTGCTGGCCCGCCGAATCGGGCTTAGCAGCTGGGTATCGCTGCGCGCAGCGATCCAAAGTGCGGGCGCGCTAGCCAGCGCATTTTTGGCAAGTTCTGCGGCGGCTTCTGGCGCGTGTTGCAAGTCAGCATCCATCACCAGCACCCAAGCGCTGCGCACCTGCTGTGCTGCGGCCACCAGCGCTTCTTGAATGCTCAAAGTGGCGTCTAATGGCCGCGAGAGCACGCGTGCATTGCCGTATGGCTTGGGCGATTCCCCACCGCACAGCCAAATTTCAACCGCGACATCTGCGAACGCACGCTGCAAACGCGTCAATAGCTCAGGAATACAGGCCTGCTCATCGCGGCAAGGTATCAAAATGGTGATTGCGCACACGCCGCTCATGCTGAGGCTTGCTGAAGCTGCACGCTGCGTTTCAACAGCCACCCCAAAAGCAAGATGCCAATACCACTCGCCGCCCAACCCAACCAATAATGCCAGCTCCATTGATAGCGCAAACGCAAGCGTGATTCGCCCGCCGGTGCCAGCACTTGCATGGTGTGTACGCGCGCATCACAGCTTAATGTTTGCGGCTGGTCATTGATTTGAACTTGCCAGCCGGGGAAGCAAAATTGCTTGATATCGACCTGTCCAGCATGGCTTTGCTGCAGTGTGTAAATGGCTTCATGATGCGTGCGACGTAATATCTCGAAGCGCAAAAGTGCCGCACTTCTAAGTGCAGGCTCAATGCGCTGGCGCTCGACAAAACTAGCCATTTGCGCGCGCTCTATTCGATTCGGGCGATATTCCGGCAGCGCAATCTGGTGCCGTGCAGCAACGCTCGCAAGCACCGTAGGCGAGGCCCAGCCGCGCTCTGGCAATACGCCAAATTGCCATCCAGGGTACAGCAGTAAACTTAAACCCAACAATGCCGCGCTAGCCATGAATCCGGTTCGGATGTGTTCGGCTGGCGTCAATTGAATCAATAGCAGAACCAACAACGGCCACCAGCGCCAGCCAAACTGGATCATCGCCAGCGGCTTAACTAAGGCATAGATTGGCAACGCCAGCACGGTGGTCAGCAGCAAAACAATCGCACAGCAATAAAGCAAAGTGCGCTGGGTTTTGATTTGCCATGCGCGCTTGCAAATGATGGCAAACCACAGCAGCAATACGGCCTGCACGGCATTAAGCCAAAGCCGCTCAGCCCGAAATGCGCCGCAGTTTTCTACCTGCCAGAAGAAAAGATTGCAAGCGATTTGATAGCTTTTATGTTCCAGCAAATAGGCCGAATCAATCTGGGTTTTGAGTAGCATGCCAGGCAGCCAAAACATCGCGCTGGCCGCCAAAATAGCCAACAGCTGCGCCAGATTCATGCCGCGCGCGCGCCAATCTTTCGCTTCCAACAAGCAATGAAATCCTAATAAAACCAGCAGCATCAGCCCGCTCAACAAATGGCAGGCAATACAAGCAAACGCCAGCGCAGCCCCAAGCCGTAATCGCTTTTCATTCCACATTACCCAAGCCAGCGCCGCAAAACCCGCGCCCAACGCACCCGCCGGGGCATTCCACCAATAGCCCAAAAATACCGCCGGCAGCAGCATCGCCCATGCGCCAAAACGTGGGTTAGCCCGCCAACCCGCGCTGATTAAAAGTGCGAGGCCCAGCCCCAGCACGCATTTGTAAGCGGCAAGTATCGGCAGGCCAATCGCTTGCAAAACCGCCGCAAGCCAAAAGCTACCCGGCGCATAGAAGCCAAATAGCGGCGCGCCCAGGCCAAAATCGGCATCACTTAACCAAATCGGCCACCACTGCGCTTGCGCTAGCGCTTCGTAAAAAGCTTGCATCCAGCGCAGGTGCCAGCTGGTATCACCATAACTAACCAAGCCGTCGTGCAGTAGCGGTGTCAGCACAAGTATCAACGCGGCAAAAAAATTAATTCTCATTCTCATCTTTTGCGCACAATTCTTTGCTAGGCTAATGTTGAATGATAGCTAACTGGAAAGCCAAATGATCAGAATTTTGCAAAGTAAGTCGCGCGCACTGTTACTTTTGCTACTTGTGCTTGCAGCAACTGCAATTTCGCTACAACCCTTTGCAATGGCGCAGTTTGATACCCGCGCCCCCGAAAGCCCGCAAATTATTTTCCAATCCGGCTTTGAAGCCTCAGAAGCCATCGGCGTTATCCCGTTTGTGCCGCCCAATCCCATCAGCACCTGGGTGCCGCCCGATCCTAGCAAAATCCCGACCTTCCACGACACTGTCGAATTCCTATATTCCGGCCCAAATCCCGTGCAGCGCGGCATGCAGGGCGATCCCATCCAGCCCTATCGCGCCACCGTCATGCGCGGCCGCGTCATCAACGAAGCCGGCGCACCGCTGTCCGGCGTACTGGTGCGTATCCACAGCCTACCCGCCCATGGCTACACCTTCACCAGGGCTGATGGCTACTACGATTTAGTCAGCAATGGCGGCCTAGCCCTCACCTTAGATTTCAGCAAACAAGGCTTTCTGCGCAGCCAACGCAAACAGTTCGCCGCCTGGAAATCCTTCACGCTGTTTGACGATATCGTGCTGCTTCAACCGAGCAGCACCGCCAGCATCGTCACGCTGCCGAACGCCAGCCCGCAAATTGCCGATGGCCCGATCAGCACCGATGCCAGCGGCCCGCGCCGCCCTTCGGTGTATTTCCCGAGTGGCGTTAGCGCCACTGCGGTGCTGGCAAACGGAACCCAAGCCCCGCTGCCGCAGCTCACCTTCCGCGCCACCGAATACACGGTCGGTGCAAAAGGCGATCAGCGCATGCCCGGCTCCTTGCCCAGCAATATCGCATACACCTACGCGGTTGAGCTAGCCGCCGATGAGGCCACTGCGCTCGGCGCCAGCAAAATCAACTTTAGCGCACCGGTATCGCTGTATTTAGATAATTTCCTCGACGTTAAAATCGGCGAAGCCATACCGCTCGCATACTACGATTTCGTACGCGCCAGCTGGATCGGCGAGCAAAACGGCCACGTGGCTAAGGTCATCGGCTTAGATGGCGCGATGGCGCGCATTGACCTGATAGGCTTAGGTGTCGAGGGCACGGCGGCTGAGTATCTGCGTTTTAATATCAGCGGCGAAGAGCGTGCGGCGATTGCGCAGCGGTTTACCACGGGAAAGAGTTTTTGGAGATCGAGGATTAGACACTTTACTGCGTGGGACGCAAATTTCACTGTCTGGCCGGACTTAAATACTCAACCGCCGCCGCCCACGCCGCAAAACCCACCAAATAATGATCCGCCAGAAGGGCCAAACCCTGAAAACTGCAATCCAATTTGCCCTGGTGATCCACCGCCCCCGCCTGATCTGCCGACCAACGAAAACGACGACGAAGGCTGTGGCAGTGTTTTGTCTTGCCAAGACCGTACGTTGCGTGAACATCTGCCGTTGGCGGGCACCAGCGATTCGCTAATGTATGCCAGCGATCGTACCCGGGCGCACGGCACCTCAATTATCGACCGCCGCACGCGTACCATAAAACTCACGTTAGCCGACGCAACGCTGCCGCTCGGCTTACAAAAAATTGAAGTGACTTTCGAAACAGGCGGCAAGTGGTTTCAACGCAGGTACGATCCGCAGCCTAATTTAACCGATGAATTTCCAGTGAGCTTGGGCAATGTCTATTACCCTGACCCGATAAACCGGCGCGCGGATTACAAAGCGACTATCTGTAATCAATACATTCGCGAATACGGGCAAAGCTTTACTGATTTCTCGACATTTGTCACCGCGCTTCGAGCAGGCTGGAATAATTTCGCCAGTAGGCCACTCACCAATTCAAGCGGTTTGCCCATTCAATTTCGCGACGTGCAACGTGGCGGCGGAGGCAGGACAATGACAGAAAGTTGCGTAGAGGTTAATGGCTCGCGCGAACTCCCAATTGTTCGAAAAGAGCCAGCGCCGTTATTTCTAACTCAAGATCAGCGCAGTCAAGCCCTAGGCGGGCTTGGCCTAACTAGCCGTCATTCTTATGACCCCGAATCAGGGACGCTGTTTATGGGTGATGGCACGCGAACCAAAGGAATGCCGCTAGAAGGCGGATTCAACAGTTTTGGCGCGATTGGTGCCGGTATTCTTGAGCCGATGCCAACCGTCAACGTAACGGGCTTTGGCAACTTAGACGCCGAAGGTTGCTACACCTACTGGCAAAACACGGCAGGCCCGACTGCAGTATTGACTCGGCAATGCCCAAGCGGCGTTGTACAAACCCCGGAGATCATTCGCTATCAATATTGCGTGCCTGATTTTTATAATCCTAACGCCTGCGACGGTATAGCCGGGCTAGGCGAACCCATCGGCGTCATTATTACGCCTGCTGGTCAATATTTCACCTTTAATACCAACGGTATTTATGCCATTGGGCCAAATGGAACGCGGGTCGTCTATCGCGTTGATCGTGATTTTGACCGCGCTTGTTCGCCTGCCGGCATAGCTCCGTACGGCGATACCATTGTTGTCGCATGCAATGATCCTAACGAGCCGCAGGTAACCGGGCCTTGGATTGCTACGGTAGATCCGGACGGGCGATTAGTTCGAATAGCCGGTGGCGGCACGCTGGCTATGGATGGTGATCCTCTCAAACTCAAACTCGATCAAATACGCTCGATTCGAGCTAACGATGCAGGCGTTATCTACACCATAACCGTAAATGATCAAGGCCAAAATCGGGCGTTACGGTTTGGCGGCTCATCCAGAACTAGCTACCTGTCGCCACAAAACAAGCTTGGCGTTCCCCTCAACGCGCCCAAACTTATCGCACCCGGCAATGATGGCTACTATTGGTTAGATCAAACGCCAACTGGCGATGTACGGGTACATGCAGTAGGGCACGATAACAAAGGCCAGCTCATTCTCGATCCATCTGCCGAGCCGTATATCGAATCCGAATTCGTACCGCAGTTGGCGTTTCTAAATGCAATTGCTCAGCGCACTGCCTGGAGAGATGTTACGGACATGAATCTTGGCCCAGACGGCTCATTGTTTATGACGCGTGAGGGTGGCAGGCTATTTCGCTATGGCCGATCACGTACTTACTATCGCGGTGCAATTACTGGCTTTAGAATCCCCTCTGAAGATCGCGCAATGGTCTATGTGTTTGATAAAGATGGACGCCACCTAGAAACCCGGCGCGCATTGACCGGCGCACTGATGGAGCGCTTCGTATTGAACGCAGCCAAGCAAGTTATTCAAGTAATTGATGGCGATGACGAAACGCTTACCATTGATCGCATATCTGCTGGATTAATTCGTTTCACTGCGCCCTATGGTCAAATAACCGAGATGAAAGTCAATGGGTTTGGGCTGGCAACCAGCTTGAAGCACCTCGCTACCCAGCAAGAATGGAAATTAGACTATTTGGATGAGTACGGCTTATTGAGTAAGTTCACCAAACCCAAGGGCAATTTTGCCGATTTCGTTTGGGATAATTTTTCCCGGCTGGAAAAAGAAAAAGACTCAGGCGGTGGTGAATGGGATCTAAGGGGATATTCAAACCCTAGATATAAAAGTGAATCAAACGGGATGAATCGGCTGGATGGCAAAAGACTTTACCGCTATACCTATAACGATAAAGCAGGCACCACACGATATAAAGTCAAATACAACTTTAACCAAACACTGGACGTAACCAGCTCAAATGAAGCGCTACAGAACTTTAGCTATCATTACCCGGGCGAACCGCCGCATTTTATTCCGCCCATTGAATCTGTATCACGTATGGAGCCGGATTTAATATTTGGATTTAGTGCACCAGCGTTGGTTGAAACCCAAACAAAGAACATGCCTTACGAAAACGGCACCTACATTGTTTTAGATACTAAGGTAAACCGAACGGTTACCCCGATCAGCAGCGTTTCCAGGTTAGGCGAAATAAATCGACTGGAATTGACGGATATAACCGGTGTCAACCGCATTCCCAATCAAATTTATAGCACGTTATTTCGTAGAAGTTCGCGCCAGTACAACGCGATCACTAAAACTTGGACGGCAATTAGAGCAGGCGTGCGCACGGTTTCTAAACTTGACGCGCAAGAACGCACCCTGCAAAAAGATGTGGAAGGCATTGCCGCAGTTCGCTATCAATACAACGCCCGCGGCCGCCTTGAACAAGTCGCCAGTGGCACCGGCGCGGATGAGCGCATCGTTCGGCTGGAATACGATTCAGCTGGCTATGTCAACAAGCTGATTGATCCGCTGAATCGCGAAGTGCTGATCCTAAACGATAGTATTGGCCGCGCTTTGCAAATGACGCTGCCCGACAAACGCATGGTTGAATTCGAGTACGACCCGAATAACAACGTGACCGGCATCAAGCCCCCAGGCCGCTTGTGGCACCGCTTTGAATACGGCCAGCAAGATGAGTTGAAGCAATATCTGCCGCCCGTGGCGTTAAACACCGGCACTAATAGCACCCGCTACAGCTACAACAAGGTGCCGCAACTCAACCTTGAAACTCGGCCCGGTGCAGAAACGCTATCAGCGACCTTCACCAACACTTTGCTGAGGGATTTGACGGTGCCCACCGGTGTTTACAGCATGGGCTACTCTGGTAGCCGCCCGGTGAGCATGCTAACCCCGCCGCAAGCCGACACCTGCCGAATCGCCATCAATACTGGATATGTTGGCTATTTCCCAAGAGTTTCCGAGTGGCGCCGTTGCGGCGCGGAAATTGGAAAAGTGGCCCGCGTACAAAACAACTTTAATGAACTGGGTTCGATAACGGTAACTTCACCTGTCGCGAATGGCGTGCTGGAATATGGCATTGAACGCAACGACGCAGCAACCGCCAATAATTTAAACGGTGGAAGGTTAAGTGCTTTACGATTTGGCGCAACGCCCGACATAAAACGCCTACAGTTCAATTTTTTGCCCGGTACATTCAATCCGCTCCTACAAGGTACCGTTTTAGAAAAAGTAAAAGACACCTGGGCCTACAATCCATTCGGCGAATCCAGTCAATATCTAGCGCAAACCACCATTGATCCGAAAGTGCCGGTCGAGTTATTCAAGCAAGTTTTTGTTCGCGATAAACTCGGGCGAATCACCACCAAGACCGAAACGGTTGCTGGCACAACCACCGCCTACAGCTACGGCTACGATTTGGCTGGCAGGCTAGAAACGGTTAGCACCAATGGCGTGTTGAGCAAAACTTTTGGCTTTGATGCAAACAGCAACCGAACCAGTTTGGTGACCAGCGCGGGCACGATTACGGGCGTGGCTGATGCGCAAGATCGGCTGTTGAGCTATGGCAGCAATGTCTACACTTATGCCGCGAATGGGGAATTGGCAACGAAAACCAAAGCAGGCGTATTACGAAGCTTCGCTTACGATGTGATGGGCAATCTAACCTCCGTTTCCGAGCCCACAACGCTCAACCTTAAGTACGGCTTCGATGCGCAAAACCGCCGAATTAGCCGCATTAAAAACAACGTAATCACGCATTCTTGGCTGTATTTGGATCAGCTGCGCATAGCCGCTGAGTTAAATGCCGATGGCTCACTGAAGCAGCAGTTTGCTTATGGTGAAAAGATGAATGTGCCGAGCGTTATTTTACGGCCTGAGCAAAATGGCACTGTTTTATATCGCGTTATATCCGATCACTTGGGCTCAGTGCGATTGGTAGTGAATGCTGAGACCGGTGCCGTTGCGCAACGCATGCGGTATGACGAATATGGTCAGGTGTTGGAAGATACTAATCCTGGGTTTCAACCGTTTGGTTATGCGGGTGGGCTTTATGATGCCGATACCGGATTAGTTCGGTTTGGCGCTCGGGATTATGATCCGGAGATTGGGCGGTGGTTGGCTAAGGACCCGATTAGATTTTCGGATGGCTACAATACATTTACATACGTTAAAAACAATCCTATCGATCAAGTTGATCAAAATGGACATTGGACCGGATCGGCAGGTGTTTACGGCGCCGCTGGAGTTCCAGGGCTGTCTGGTAGCTTTGGCGGGGGAATAAATTTTGATGGAAGCGGGAATATTTCCATCACAGTTACTGGTGGAATAGGCGGACGCGCTGGAACTCCAGGAGCAAGCTTCGCTGGTCACCTAGGAGGAACGAACGGGAGGAACGTTGGGGATTTGAATGGAAACTTTGCGCAATATTCGCAAGGTGGAGGCATGGGCGGTAGGGTCGGATTGACAGAATATTTTGGACCAAACAGTGAAGGTCAGCTCGTAACCGGCGGTGGGGTAGACATTGGGCTTGGCCTTGGTGCTGGCCTTGACGTATCTGTTACTTATACAGAACCGCTATTTGAATTCAACATCTGGGATGTTTTAGATCCATTTGACTGGTTCGAGGACGAACCGCCATGCGAGTAACAGATATTTTTATCTTGGTATATGGAGCCGTTTTTCTAGCAAGTTTTTGCTACACAATTCCCGGTTTTGTTATTATTTTGAGTGCAGTTTTTTTCCTTAGCTTTTCTTGTTTTACGATCGCTACTTGTTGGAGAGCGCCAGTAAAATCCATAAGTCAAGCTTTTGGAGGAAGGCAAAAGTCGATGTTTGCTCTTGTTGTTTTGATCGTTATAGCAATTGGCATTGCTGATCGCCGAATGAGTCATGGCGGCGCGGCACTTGAGCAACGAGGTTCAGAATATCTTTCTACTACCAAAGGAGCGGTAATCTATAGATATCCAAACGCGATAGAATTTAGAAAGGCAGTAAAAACGCGACGATGCTTTGGGTCTGGTGCGTTTTTTACAATGATGATAGTGGTTGTCGCGCTATATAGAAGCAGCATCACAAAAGAGAAACAAGGGTGATTGCGGAAAAGGGACTCGGCGCAGAGACGATCGGCGCAGCCTACGAGCACACTATGCTAAAGAAACTTACCGTGCCAACAAGCACGTATGACATGACCTATTCCGGCCGCCGCCCAACCGCCATGCTCACGCCGCCGCAAGCTGATACCTGCAGAATTACCCTCAACACCATCTACGCAGGCTATTTCCCCAGCAGCACCGAATGGCGCCGCTGCGGGGGTGAACTCGGCAAAGTCAAGCGCACCGAAAATAACTTTAATGAGCTAGGTGCAGTCAGTGTTTCATCCGGAAATGGCGGTAATCCGCTGGAATATGGCATTGAGCGTAACGAATCGGTATCGACTAACAATCTGTTAGGCGGCAGAATGAGCGCACTACGCTTTGGCACAACGCCCGATATCAAACGCTTGAACTTTCAATTCCTAGCGGCGGGTTTTAATCCACTACTCCAAGGCACCACCCTAGAAAAAGTAAAAGATACCTGGGCTTACAATCAATTTGGCGAATCCAGTCAATATCTGGCGCAGACTACGATTGATCCCCAAGCCCCGGTTGACTTGTTCAAGCAAGTTTTTGTTCGCGATAAACTCGGGCGCATCACTACCAAAACCGAGACTGTAGCTGGCACGACAACCGCGTATAGCTATGGCTATGATTTGGCAGGCAGGCTTGAAACGGTCAGCACGAATGGCGTGTTGAGCAAAACCTTTGGCTTTGATGCCAATAGCAACGCGGGCACGATCACTGGAGTCGCTGATGCGCAAGACCGGCTATTGAGTTACGGCAGCAATATCTACACCTATGCCGCGAATGGCGAGCTGGCAACGAAAACCAAAGCTGGCGTAGTACGAAGTTTCAGCTATGACGTGATGGGCAATTTAACCTCAATATCCGAACCGACCACGCTCAACTTGAAGTACGGCTTCGATGCGCAAAACCGCCGAATCAGCCGCATCAAAAATAATACCATCACGCATTCTTGGTTGTATCTAGATCAACTGCGCATCGCTGCAGAATTAAATGCCGACGGTTCATTGAAGCAGCAATTTGCTTATGGTGAAAAGATAAATGTGCCGAGCGTTATTTTGCGGCCAGAGCAAAACGGCACCGTGCTTTATCGTGTTATTTCAGATCACCTGGGCTCAGTGCGATTGGTAGTCAATTCCGAAACCGGCGCAATTGCCCAACGCATGCGCTATGACGAATATGGTCAGGTGCTTGAAGATACTAATCCTGGATTCCAGCCCTTTGGCTATGCCGGTGGGCTTTATGATCCAGATACGGGGTTAGTGCGGTTTGGGGCGCGGGATTATGATCCGGAGATTGGTCGGTGGTTAAGTAAGGATCCGATTAGATTCGCCGCAGGATCATCAAATATCTATAGTTATGTTGACGTTGATCCGATAAATTTTTATGACTACACCGGACAGGCTAAGAAATACGTTAAACCACCTAACCCAAATCAACGCCGAGGTGCAAATGAGCGCGGGCCCTCCGGAACCCGTGAGCGTAACATTGGTGCAAATGGGGAAGAGCATTCACGCCGCCCCAAGGGCCAACCACAACGGCCTAACAGTCAAGGTGGTCAACGAGGGTTCTTTAGACCGCCAACGACGGTATTGAATCCGGGCACGTTTCTATTTCTTGGACTTTTATGGCCTTCTGAGCTTGGCTGTGGTTCGCTTGATTGCAATGATGATGGCCTCATAGACTCCACTGGGGATCCGCTGCACCCAGAAGAGCAAGAGGATTGTTTTGGAGGGGGATTTGAATGACTACCAAAGAAAGGCAAGAACTAGTAGTGTTTGAACCTATTTATGAGGCATGCAAGAAAAAAGAATTTGCTCGCGCGTTTTCTTTGTTGACTATTGACGGCGAAATTCGAAAAATATTTCGGACTGACCTCAATCACGCTTATTATATACTAGGCGACATATATATAAGGCAAGAGAAAGATTATGAGGCAGCGCGTGCGTTTTGCCATTCAATCAAAAATGACCCTTCTGATTTTATTGCTATGAATTCGCTCGGAGTTGCTTGTACAAATTTAGGGATGATATGGCTTGGAACCACTTGGGTGCTTTTGTCAGGTATTTTTGACCTAAGCGAAACCAAAATAGAATTTTTGAAAAGAAATATAGAGGAGATTGGATACATTAAAAACTGGACTGCACCGAGTTCAGGCAACAATTTAACTGATCCATTTTATGTTTACCCTGAGCAGACAAGGCTAGTAGCGTTTCTAATCGGTTATACGCTAAGTGAAATTGAATCTGTAAGTGGGAAAATATTCTGACTATGACTGCCATATACGGTGGATTAGCCACAGGATCAGTTGGCCTATTTGCCAATTCTGAAACCGGCGCAATTGCTGACCGTATGCGCTATGACGAATATGGTCAGGTGCTGGAAGATACTAACCCTGGATTTCAGCCATTTGGTTATGCGGGTGGGCTTTATGATCCGGATACGGGATTGGTGCGGTTTGGCGCGCGGGATTATGATCCGGAGATTGGGCGGTGGTTGGCAAAGGATCCGATTAGGTTTGAGGGGAAGCAGAATAATTTTTATGCATATGTCGAAAATGATCCAATAAACTATGCAGACCCGAATGGAAAAGTCACGTGGTGGGTTGCTGGTGGGGTTTTTCTTGGATTGGGAATTGCCTGGGATGTTGGGAAAGAATGGTACGACGGGCGGCAAGACAATGATCTGGACGGAATACCTGCATCATTAGACCCAGAGGACAATCTGGATTACGACCATGATTCTGACGGAACGGATGACAAGGATGACAGAGACTTTGAAGGCTTTTGTCGAATATATTCCGGGCACCCAGATTGCGAGCGCGTCTTTCCAAAACCACCAAAACCGCCTAAACAATGCCCAGAATAATTATGAAAACAAACGCCGCTTTGATTGCTGGGTCTTGCATTGGTTTTTTCTTTGGCTTCCATACCGCGCAGATTCTTGGCGCGGTGCCTGCCATCGGCGTTGCTTCAATAAGTTCCTATGCTGCCATACTGGCGACAAGATATCGGAAAGAGATTATGCCAATCGCATTAGGTCTTATGGCGTCAATAGTGCTGCGGGAGGTATATAAAATCGGTTATTTGGATAGTGATAATGACGGAACAATTGATAGTTACGATGATTTTCCTAAAGTCCTTATTTTAAATGAAGCTTCAATTCGTGGTGCAATAGATAAATCCGAGTCAATTGAGAATTCAAGGTGAAAACGTTGGCGTTTAAAGCTACCTTGAAAGAGTTAGCACCCTTGCTTTTTGCAATATGTGTTGGCTTGCTTACGGCGCGTGTTTTGAGTGAATTAAGAGTCAACGCGATTATTGTTCTTGCAATGGCGAGTTGCGCTTCGGCAATAGCCGCCATACTTTTGCGTAATTCCTCATTGCAATCGCCGGTTGGCTTTATCTGTTTTGCAGTTCTTGTCATTGGTATAAGTTCTTTCCAATTTCCGCGCTGGGATGAATTTGGCGATCTGGATAGTGATGGGGTCCTTAATTTTAGAGACTCTCGCGAAATTCGTTTTGACGACAAATTTCAAAAGCGATACATGCTCTGCCAAAGCGACAAGTTTGTCTGGATAGCTATTGAGCGCAGAGGTGCCCTTGATTTAGGAGTTACATGCGCTAAAGCGGAAGCGGCTGCAATTGATCAAGTTGAAAATGTTAAATAGTGAAGCCGCGTTTGGCAGTTTAGACGCTATAACCCACGCGTTTGGCCGCGCTTTGCAAATGACGCTGCCCGACAAACGCGTGGTTGAATTCGAGTACGACCCGAATAATAACGTGACCGGCATTAAACCCCCGGGCCGCTTGTGGCACGTAATCAGACGTCCGCGAGTTAATAAATGAAGAGGCGTGCCTGGATATTTTTAGTACTGACATTTGTCGTCGCTCCAATATTGTTAATGATATTTAGACAGGGGATGCTTAAATTTTTCGACTGCGCGACATGCAGGAATTGGATAGCCTTTTTTGCTCCACCAAGCGATCTAAATTACCCAATTGGAGCACTCAGAAACTCAGGAACAGAACTGATATTAAATCCTACTTACGTTGGCCCTTATTCTGTTGAATATTATGGAAATGATCTCTTCCCAAAAATAGACTGCAATTTACCGGCGGAGCAAATTACGTACCTTAATAGCTCAGAAGACCCAATTAGCATTTTCTCAAAGTATGGACAAGGAAAAATGCTGGCAGTGGTAAGAATTAATCCAGAAATGCTTAATTCAACAATTTTGTGTTCGGTCGTTCCTCCGCTGACTGTTGGACAAACAATAGTCGTGGGGCGAATAAGTGAACTGTAAGAAATTGCCCGGCATCAAACCACCGGGCCGCCTGTGGCACCGCTTCGAATACGGCCAGCAATATGAGCTGAAGCAATACCTGACGCCGGTTGCGCTAGGCACCGGCACCAATAGCACGCAGTATGGCTACAACAATGTTCCGCAAGTAACACTGGAAACAAGGCCCGGTGCAGAAACGGCCTGAGCAAAATGGCACGGTTTTATATCGGGTAATTTCGGATCACTTGGGCTCAGTTCGATTGGTGGTTAACTCGGAAACTGGCGCAGTCGCGCAGCGCAAGCGTTACGACGAATATGGTCAGGTATTGGAAGATACCAATCCCAGGTTTCAGCCTTTTGGGTATGCCGGTGTGCTTTAAGATCCGGATACGGGATTGGTTCGGTTTGGTGCTCGGGATTATGATCCGGAGATTGGCCGGTGGTTGAGTAAGGATCCGATTAGGTTTGCGGGTCGGCAGAACAATATTTATGCGTGTGTAAATCAAGACCCTGTAAATTATTATGACCCAACTGGATTGAACCACTATGTCAAGCGTTAAGAGATACTTGGGATACGGACAACAATTTCTTGGATGGATCTATGTTTAACCCGCTTGAAGTGGGTGAAGAGCACGTTCCAGCTGGTGGTCACGGTCCAAATGGGGCGCATTTTTCGCACTCAGATGGGAGCCATTACGATATACAGCACATTCAAATGGGGTGGTCGATTACAGACACATACCATGCAGGCGAAGCACACGCGGCTCATGCAGCTTGGCTTATATTTGTCGCAGGAATGCAGAATAAAGACCACTTTACGCCAGAAAATATATCTACTAATCACTTTGGTTTGCAGCTTGGAATCAACGCAGCTAAAGACTTTGACGATTTTCAAGAATTTATTAAATCAGAGTGCAACGACAAATGCAACTAAGGCTTTCGTTTCTTTTTGCTGTACTGTCTGTGTCAGGCACAGCATGGATTTATTGGGAGCATGAACTTACAGACTTAATATTCCAGGCAACCCTACTATCTGTGTGCGCTATTGCATTTATAAAATCTTTTTCGCCGGAATGCGAGAACAAGAGAATTTCTGCTTGGCTTTCGTCTTTAACTTTTGCAGCTTTTGGGCTATCACTTATTGCTAAATCGTCGTTGCATCGAGAAGTTGATAAATTTGTTCGAGAGTTCGTAACTACTAATGCCTGCATATCAACAGACGCCCTAATTTTGGACGGCTGGGAAAACAAACGAGGAACAATAATGGTTAAGAAATTTTATTTTTTAGGTTTTTCCCGGCAAATCATCCTTCAAAATAATGGCTATTTGAGATATGGCGGCCTAAGCGGAATTAGCAAATCACACAATTTTAAAATTTGTAGCCCAAGTTCTTGAGTTTTTGCGCAAGAGCGGGGGAAATTACTTGATTGATTTTTATCGAGCGGAGCTCAAGCAATACCTGCCGCCGGTAGCGTTAAACACCGGCACCAACAGCACACAATATGGCTATAACAAGGTTCCGCAAGTCACGCGAGAATGAGCGCACTGCGCTTTGGCAAGACCAGGGAATAAAAACCGAACATGACTTTTAGCTTTGGGCAGGTTTACGGCGACGCCTATTCCCCCGGGAGTGCAGCCCGGAATCCCGGTCGATCAGCGCATGTTTATTGAATATCAAACCGTTAGTTTTACCAGACCTGGCAAGTAGACGGTGCCATCAACCGTGCGGCCAGGCAACTACAGAGCGTGGTATTTAGTAGTTTCTCGGCTGATGATTGGGCGGTCTATAAGCGAGTGCTTGATATCCGTTAGCAGGCTTTACACGCTCAAGGCCAACTCAATCCAGCGAATTCAACTGCGCTACCAACATCAGTACGCTGCTTGGCCCGCCGGCATTTTTGGCGGTTTTGCCGCTGCCATCGAGTAAAAATCCTAGTTCACCATTGCAGCGTTTGGTAATGATCGGCGCGGCGCGCTTGCCGCCAAATACGCCTTTGATATTGCCCCAGCCGCGCGCTACAACGGTCGGCTGTTTACTGCTGGTTTGGATAAAGCACTCGGTGCTGACCGCAAACGCGCCAACGAGTTTAGGGGCGAAAGCTTGCACACCTGCCCACACTGCGCGATTGGGAATCGCAAATTCTGGGCCCGGCTGCGCATTAAGCCAGCGAATAACCGCCGCTGCGTTCGATTGATTCATGCAGCCGCGAGCGGCACCGGTAGCGCATTCGGTCAGCGCTAGCTTTTTCTCCATGCTGTAGCGCTGAAATTCCGCGACGCTCAACGGCGCGGCCATCACCGCCAAGCCTGGATCCGCGCCTTTCGGGGGGCGCACCAAACGTAAAGCAATCCCGTTTGTGCTGACAAATTCATCGCCCGGCCCGGGTATGCGCTGCGCAGCGTCAATCTGCGTGCTCAAAGCCGGGGTGAAGCTCAACAACCCTGCTAACGGCAGCGCGCTTTGTGCTGTCGTTCGATCAAATAGCTCAGCGCTCAGCTTTAGCGTTTCGACTACTCTGCGTTCCAATGCGCCTTCTAGCGCAAGAAACGGTGCGGGTGGCGTGCGGCTCAAGGCGCGCGCTTTACTGAGCTTGGCCCAGATTGGCTCAAGCGTATTAAATTCAGCGGTCGACACCAGCGGCGCAAATTCCACCGCTGCGCGTTCCAACACATCCTTTGCAAGCTGCTGTGTTTGACTTGTGCTGAGCGTTGCACCGGCGCGCTGCAAAACCTCGAATGCGGATTGCTCCCCTGCTGCGGGCTGCAATTTCGCCAGCTTTAACTCAGCACTCAATTCCTCGAAGGCGCGCTTGCTGGCACCGCTTTGGTAGTAACCCCAGCTGATCGCGCTCAATGCCAATATTAGGATTGCCGCCCACCCAAAACGCCTACGATTCAATGGTTTCGCGCTTTCCCGAGGAACTTTCGTTGCGATCGGCACGAGCAGCGTCTTGGGCAAAGCTTTGGGATTTGGCAATGCTGCCAGCATTTCCGAGGCGCTGGCGTAACGATCTTGCGGATTGGCTTGCAACGCGATCTGAAAAAACGGCTGCCAGTGCATCAGTTCGGGCGGCATGCGGCCAATCGGCTGTTCCATTTGCGCCAGTGCCAAAGAGAGCGAATCATGCCCGACGAAACACGGCTTATTCGCCAGCAGCTCAAATGCCACCACCGCCAAGCTGTACAAATCGCTGGATGGGTTAATCGCCAATCCGCGCGCTTGTTCCGGGCTCATGTAGCCCAGGCTGCCGATCGCAAAACCTTCTTGCGTGATTCGGTTTTGCTCCATTTGCAGCGCAGCGCCAAAATCTGCCAGCATCGGCCGATTTTGCCGATCAAATAGGATGTTTTCCGGCTTGATATCGCGGTGAATGATGCCCGCCTGGTGCGCATGGCCGAGCGCGTCTAGCAAACTGACCAGCAGCGCGTGGACCTTCACTTCGCTAACGGGTTTGATCCAATGGCTCAAATCCCCGCCGGTTAAAAGCGGCATGACGTAATAAACGCTGCGGTCCGACAGCCGACCAAAGCGGTAAAGCTCAACAATATTTGGGTGCTGCAAACGCGCCAGGCTTTTTGCTTCGAACTCGAGCCGAGTGACCTGCTCGCCATCGCCGCCCACTTCGACGACTTTAATTGCTACCTCGCGTTCTAATTCGCGCTCGGTTGCGACATAAACTTTCGCCATGCCGCCTTGGCCCAGCAGCCCGGTGATTCGATAGCCCTCGATCTTTACTTCTGTTGTCATTGCGTTAGTGCTTTACCCGTCAACCGTGCGCGAATATAGCATTGACCTATGTTTGCACTATGTCAGCCAACGCACGAGTTGGGCCGTCACGCTGGGCGCGTAAAGCAGCTCCAAATGCCCCATGCCGTAGAAGGTCGCGGTGTTTTGTTCGGGCACCAGCCGCGTATTTGCAAAAACACCCAGCGCGCTTTCGACCGGCACTAAGCCATCTCCCAGAAAGCGCTGCTTCAGCCCGGTTTTGTCGGCGCTCAAGCTAGCAGCGATGGCAAAACAGCGCAGCTTGGCCGGTAGTTTGTGCTGAGGCTTTGCATCGTCGTCAGTCTTACCATGTCGTAAATCCTGAATACCTGCGCTGCGCAATTTTGCGATCGGAGCCAGCGCTTTGGCATAGGGTATTTTTCTCCAGATTGAATCGACCCAATAACCGGCTTGCTCAAGCGGCGCGCCCGCATGCGGGGTGCCTAAAAACACCAGCGCACTGAGCCGAGTTGGCCAGCGCATTTTGCCGCGTTTGGCCTGTGCAAGCGCAGATCGCATCACTAATCCACCCATGCTGTGCGCTATGACTGCCACTTCAACGCCAGGCCCGCTGAGTCTTTTCTGCATCAATTGCGCAAACTGTGCGCCATTTTCGGTAATTGACAGGCCGCTGTTGTAGCGCAAAAAAATCGCGGTAAACCCCAATTTTTCTAACGCGTTGACATGCGCTTCAGCGCGCCAGTGACTTTCATTGAGGCATAGGCCATGAATAAACAGCGCGTATTTGACCGGCGATTTTGCCGACCCAGCAATCGGCCCAAGCAGCTGCATCGGCAAGGCCAGCGGATTGGCAGAATCTGCCAAATGATCGCCACATACGCCGTTGACCACAGACAGTAAATTGCTTCTAATGTTGGCTTTGCTAAGGCTATCAGTGCTCGCTGACTCAACCACACCTTCGCTAGGAATCAGCGCAAGCACCGCATCAGCCGACTTCGCCACGCCGCGCGTAATGCCGCGCACGCTGGCATACACGAACTTGGCAATGGCCCCACTTGGGCCAATTTGCAGAGGCCTTGCGATTTTACCGTGCAGCGCTTGCACTAAATCACTGACCGCTAGCACCGCATCAGCGCTGAGCTGGACGGTGCCACGTAGATCGGTGATAAGTTTTGGGTGGGGCTTTTTCAACGTTGCGCCTTGATTGTTTGAGGCCTTATCTTCTTCAGTTGCAAGGTGAGCGCGGAGCACAGCGCTCCCGAGAGCGATTGCCTTGGACTGCTCATTACGTAATCCTTCGCTCCAAGCAAATGTAGCGCCAGCACGATGCAAATACCGCGCAGCGCGTCAATCGCTGGATTGCGGAGGCTGCTCGTTGCCAGCTCTGTCTTAGTCAATATAGCGCTCAAGCAAACCGCCATAAGCATCAATGCGCCGATCCCGCAAAAACGGCCAAACGCGGCGGACTTGCTCGGTGCGCTGCATATCGATTTCGGCTAATAGTAACTCGGGTGCATCGACTCCTGCTTCGGCTAGCACTTCACCCTGCGGGCCGAGCACCATCGAGCTGCCCCAAAACCTTGTACCAATAATCGCAGGCTGCGCACCGATCGGCGGCGCTTCAAAGCCGGTGCGATTGCAAGACAGCACTGGGATGCCGTTTGCAACGGCGTGACCGCGATGGCTTAAAATCCAGGCCATGCGCTGGCGCGCGTTTTCTGGCTCGCTATCGCTTGGATCCCAGCCGATTGCGGTCGGGTACAACAGTAGATCTGCACCCGCCAAAGCCATCAAGCGAGCGGCCTCGGGAAACCACTGATCCCAACACACCAGTACGCCCAAACGTCCGACAGACGTGTTAATTGGCTTGAAGCCTAAATCGCCCGGCGTGAAGTAGTACTTTTCCATAAAGCCTGGATCGTCGGGAATATGCATCTTGCGATACTTGCCGGCAATGCTGCCATCGGCTTCAAACACCACGGCGGTGTTGTGATAAAGACCGGCCGCGCGCTTCTCGAATAATGAGCTAACTAACACTACGCCGCAAGCTTTGGCAATTGCCGACAAGCGCGCGGTGCTGGGGCCTGGAATGGGTTCGGCGCGATCAAACTCAACGGTGAATTGCGCTTGGCAAAAATACGGGCCGTTGTGCAGCTCCTGCAGCAGCACCAATTTTGCGCCCGCTTTGGCGGCTGCAATCACTTGTGATTCGATTTGATCGAGATTGTCCGCCACTGAACCGCGATCAATTTCTTGCACTAGCGCCACTTTCAACATGGTGGAGAACCTCTATTTTGCTCGCCAACTGCCTTGCGGCAATTGCATAGTTAGGCAGTGCAGGCTGCCATTTTGCTCGATCAATACCCGGCAATCCACTGCAACGATTTCATGGTTGGGAAACGCTTGTGCAAGCACCGCGCTGGCCGTCACATCCATCTCTAAACCGTAAACCGGCATTAGCACGGCGCCATTGAGAATCAAAAAATTCGCATAGGTTGCGGCTAAACGACGGCCATCGCTCGCTAAAATCTCACCGGCCCAAGGCAGCTCAAGCAAAACATACGGTTTATCAGCTTTGGTCTTCAACGCTTTGAGCTCTGCCGCCATCGCCTGCAGGCCGGTAAAATGCGGATCACTCGGATCCGTGCAGCCTTGATAGACAATGGTGTTGGCATCGGCGAAACGCGCCAGCGTATCAATGTGCGCGTCGGTGTCATCGCCATCAAGCTCACCACTTTCTAGCCACAAAATGCGCTTGCTGGACAGCGTTTTCGTCATGATGGCGGCTACATCCGTTTGACTTTTGCCCGGGTGGCGTCGCCCCATGCAGGTCCAAGTAGATAGCACAGTGCCTGCACCATCGCTCTCAATCGCGCCACCTTCCAGTGCAAATGGATGACGCTTATGTTGGCAGTGCGCAAATTCAGGCTGCGCCGCTAAAAATTCAATCAACTTGTCGTCTTTGCTGGCACTGTACTTGCCGCCATAGCCGGTGCTATGAAAATCCAACCATTGCAGCTGCTCGCCCGCTTGTAAGGTGATCGGGCCAATATCGCGTAGCCAGGTGTCGTTGTAGTCGAATGTCAAAAATTTTAAGCGGCCGGACAAGATTTCCGAATCGCCATCCAATAAACGCGTAACCCGCGTGGCAAGCTTGCCGCTATTCACCAAAATCAGCAGTTTTGCACGCTTCAAAATCGCTAGGCTGAGCTGGGTAAAGCATGCTTCAGTCTCCTCTAGCCAAGGCTGCCAGTCAGTTTTGGGGTGTGGCCACGCCAAGATAACCGCATCACTTGCTTCCCATTCGGCCGGAAAGCGCCAAAGCTCGACATTTTTTTTAACTTTTACCGCCTGCTTCACTAAGCTCGTCATTTGGCCGACTCAAACTCAGCTTTTTCGACCCACGCCATGCGGCCAAAGCCACCGATAAAGCGCGCAGATTCGGTGTGAAAATGCCAGAAGCGGAAATCATTCATCACCATGTAGGCGCTTGCGCGTGGGTGGTAGCGCATAAACGTACGAATACTGGCCTCTGGACGGCCTAGCTCTTCAACCTCACCAATAAGGGTTACGCGCGGTTTTTGAAAGGCGTCCGCGTCGTTTAAATTGGGAGCAATAAACAAGCTGCACTTGGGATTCACTTGCAAATAGCGGGTGTGCTCGGCCAAATTAGAGAATAAAAACAGCAAATCGCCATTTTCGAGCGGCGCGAAATCAACCATTGCGCTGTAAGGGAACATTTGATCCGAAATAGTTGCTATCACGCCACGGGTGTTGTTGTTCAACAATTCTCGCGCGGCGCGCGCAAAATTTTGCGGTACCGAAGGGTTGGGTGTACTCATCTAGGCCTCTATCAAATGAACTTCATGTCGAACCGATAAAGGTAGTCGAAAAAGATCGCGTTTCGATGAAATCAAGTGTGCTTTTTTGTATCAAGCAAGGCCATGAAATCATAGCGACAACGCCTGACTGCTGGCACGAATCTGCGCCTCAACCACCGCAATCGCCGCCATATTGACGATTCTTCGTACGGTCGCGGAAGGTGTTAACACGTACGCCGGTTTGGCGGCGCCCATTAAAATCGGGCCTAGCGCAACACCATCGGTCATTACCCGCATCATGTTGAAGGTGATATTGGCCGCATCAATATTCGGGAATACGAATAGGTTCGCAGTGCCTTTGAGCTTGGAGTTTGGCAAGATTCGATGCCGCAACGCCTCGTTTAGCGCGGCATCTCCGTGCATTTCGCCATCGACTTCCAAATCAGGCGCGGCTTTTTGCAGTATGGCTAAAGCTTCCCGCATTTTTCGCGCACTTGGATTATCGTGCGTGCCAAAGTTCGAATGGGATAGCAGCGCCACTTTTGGCTTAATGCCAAACACCTGCAAGCGTTGCGCAGCCATCAAGGTCGCTCTGGCGATGTGCTCGGCGTTTGGCTCGATTTCGACATAGGTATCGGTGAAAAAGTACACGCCCTTATCGCAGGCAATTGCGGATAGCGCGGCGAAATCATGCGCGCCAGGCTCTAGCCCGATGATGTCGCGGATGTATTTGAGCTTGCTGGAATAACGCCCGATCACGCCGCAAATCAGCGCATCAGCCTCACCGCGATCCACCATCACCGCCGCGATCGCAGTTGAGCGCGAGCGAATCACCGCTTTGGAGTTCGCTTCGGTCATGCCTTTGCGCTGCATTTTGGCGTGAAAATGCTCGACGTACTCATCAAATCGTGGGTCAGAATCAATATTGGTCAGATCAAAATGCTCGCCAGATTTGATCCACAACCCAGTGCGGCTTAAGCGTGAGGCAATCACATTCGGCCTGCCGATCAAAATCGGGCGCGCCAAGCCTTCCTCGACCAGTGCTTGGGCGGCGCGCAGCACGCTATCTTCTTCGCCTTCGGCAAACACCACGCGTTTGGGGTTTGCTTTGGCGCGGTCAAACACCGGTTTCATCATCAAACCGGTGCGGAACACGAACTGATTGAGTTTTTCGACATACGCGGGCATATCGGTAATCGGGCGCGCCGCGACGCCCGATTCCATCGCGGCTTTTGCTACCGCAGGCGCTAAGCGTGTCAATAAGCGCGGGTCAAACGGCGGTGGAATCAGGTATTCCGGGCCAAAACTGGGGGATGCGCTGCCGTAAGCCTTTGCCGCAATATCGGACACGCTTTCATGCGCCAGCTGCGCAATCGTGTGCACGCAGGCCACTTTCATCGCCTCAGTAATGCGGGTGGCGCCAACATCCAGTGCACCCCGAAAAATATACGGAAAACACAGCGCGTTATTGATTTGATTCGGATAGTCCGAGCGCCCGGTTGCGATGATGCAATCAGGCCGCACGGCTTTGGCGAGATCCGGCATGATCTCTGGCGTTGGATTTGCCAGCGCGAAAATAATCGGATTTTTCGCCATCGTGGCGACCATTTCTTGCTTGAGCACGCCGGCCGCCGACAGCCCCAAAAATACGTCCGCGCCTACACAAATATCGGCCAAAGTGCGCGCGCTCGTATGTTGTGCATAGCGCAGCTTGTTGGCGTCCATCTCTGCCGCGCGGCCGTGGTACACCACGCCAATGCGATCACTGACCAGAATATTTTCCCGGGTAGCGCCGATTTGAATCAGCATATCCAAGCAGGCGATTCCGGCCGCACCCGCGCCGCTGACGGCAAATTTGACCTGTGCAATGTCTTTACCGACCAGCTCCAGCGCGTTTTTCATGCCAGCCGCCACGATAATCGCGGTGCCGTGTTGATCATCATGAAACACCGGGATTTTCATGCGCTCGCGCAATTTCTGTTCGATATAAAAGCACTCCGGCGCTTTGATATCTTCTAAGTTAATTCCGCCAAATGTGGGCTCGAGCGAGGCAATAATATCAACCAGTTTGTCCGGGTCAAGTTCGTCGATTTCAATATCAAAAACGTCAATGCCGGCGAACTTCTGGAATAATACGCCTTTGCCTTCCATTACCGGTTTGGCTGCTAGCGGACCAATCGCGCCCAAACCCAGCACCGCAGTGCCGTTTGTAATCACCGCGACCAAATTACCGCGCGCGGTTACTGTGCTGGCTTCGTTTGGATCTTCGACAATCGCCTCACAGGCAAACGCCACGCCCGGTGAGTAGGCTAGCGCCAAATCGTGCTGCGTAGTCAGTGGTTTCGTGGGCGTGACTTTAATCTTGCCCGGCGCGCCCATGCGGTGGTATTCCAGCGCCTGCGCTTTTAGTTTTTCAATGCTTGACGTACTCATATCGTGATTTAGTCCCGCTTTCAAAGAGCGGCAAGCATAAGCGAGGGCGAAGCTCCCCGCACGCTTTGAAATTCCTAGATGCAAAATTTATGCGCCTGGTGGGTGGATGACCCGTGAGCGCCCCAAATCGAGCGGCTCGCTTACAAAGTCGAGTTTGCAAAAATTAGCGACGTCGGCACGCAAGCGCATGCAAGATGCTGGAGCTTCACGGCCGCAGGCGATACCCTAGCGGCTTGTGAAAATCGCCGATTCCGACTCCTTAGATAAAACCCAGAACGGCGAAACCACGCCGCGACCGGGCGAGACTGCGGGCGAGCTAAGCGGACTTGCGGCAACCGATGCCTTTCACAGAGAGCAAGTGCGCGTGCTTTTTCTGGGCCTGCCGTCTTTGATGTTTGCCAATTTGGCGGTCGCTGGTATTTTTGTCGCGATGCACTGGCACGCCCATAGCGGCAGCGCGCTACTAATCTGGCTTGCGGTACTGGCATTAATTTCAATCGTGCGTACGCTGATGTACGGTTATTTGCGCAGCCATGGACACCTTTCCGGGCTGCGCTACGCGCTTGCGGGCTTTGCAGCGCACCGCTGGCTTTGGATCTATCGGACAGGCGTGTTGGCTTCTGCTGTTGCGTGGGGAGTTGGCGCCTATCATTTTGTCGTGCCTAGCAATCCTTTGCTATTGGCGTTTGCCATCCTAACGATTGGCGGCATGTGTGCGGGCTCGGTCAATGCGTTGTCAGTGGATCGCTTTTCTTCGTTGATCTTCCTTACGGTAACGCCGCTGCCGGTGCTTTATGTACTTTTTAGCCAGCGTGCGCCGGGCGCATTTGGGCTATCGCTATTTTTTATCGTTGGTCTGTTGTTTGTTTGGCTGACGACCCACCGCGCGGGTGACAGCTTGCTGGAACTAATCACCTTGCGCTATGAAAGCCTGAAGCAAGCACAAGCGCTTTCGGCGGGCGAGCAGCGCTGGAAGTTTGCCTTAGAAGGCGCTCGGCAGGCGGTGTGGGATTTGAACTTGCACACCCAGCAAGAATTTTCTACCGAGCGCTGGCAGAAAATGCTGGGCTATTTGCCGAACGATACCATTCAAGTGGGTATTAGCGTCTGGCGCGAAAATGTGCATCCTGACGATCTGCCCGCTGCCGAAGCGGCTATGCAGCAGGTGCGAAGCGGTGATGCATCGGATTATGATATCGATTACCGCTATCGCCACAAGCAGGGCCACTGGATTTGGGTGCATGCGCGCGGCAGTGTGGTCAGCCGCGATCAAGATGGCAAACCGCTGCGCATGGTCGGCACTAGAGAAGACATCACCGAAACCAGAGCTTTGCAAGCGCAGCTGTTGCAGTCGCAAAAAATGCAAACGATCGGGCAGTTAGCGGGTGGCGTCGCGCACGATTTCAACAACAATCTGACCGCCATGATGATGAGCCTAGATTTGTTGACGCTGGATAATTCGCTATCGCCAGCGGCGAAAGAAACGCTCGTGGAGCTGGGCGAAATGACCGACCGCGCCGCTGCGATTACCTCTAAACTACTGCTGTTTGCCCGGCGTAAAAATGTACAGCTGCTGCCGGTAGACCTGCAGCAAGCGGTCAGTAAAGTATCGACGATGTTGAAGCGGCTTTTGGGTGAAACGATTGCTATCAGCGTGCAGGTGCCGGAAACACCGCTATTCGCGCAGCTAGATCCTGATTTACTTGATCAGGCGTTGATGAATTTGGCAATCAACGCGCGTGATGCGATGCCGGGCGGCGGGGAATTGCGCATTTCGCTAAGCCGCGCAGTATTCGATCAAGCGACGCTGCGAGGCCGAAGCCAAGGCCGCGAAGGCGAGTTCGCGCTGTTGCAAGTGCAAGATTCCGGCACTGGCATGCCGCCCGAGGTGCTAAAACATGTGTTTGAGCCATTTTTTACCACCAAAGGCGTAGGCCAAGGCACCGGTTTAGGTTTGGCGTCGGTGCATGGCATGGCGCAGCAGTTACATGGCTGGGTAGAAGTAGAAAGTGAGCCTGGCGCAGGCACCTGCTTTAGTATTTATTTGCCAAGCTGCTCAGCGCCTGAGCCTGCTTTGCAATCGTCCAACCGCACCGCAACGATTTTGCCAACAAGGATTCCGCGCGGCGTGTTGCTCGTCGAAGATGAGCTGCTCGTGCGCGAAGCGGTGCTAAAGATGTTGAAGCATCTGAATATCCGGGTATTTCCAGCACTACACGCCGCCGATGCGCTGGATGTCTGGGCCAAACACCAAAGCGAGATTGACTTGGTGCTGACTGATTTAGTTATGCCCGGCGAACACGATGGCTTGGCACTGGCGCGGCATTTGCGCGCTTTGCAGCCTAATTTGGCGATCATCATTATGAGCGGCTATAGCTCTGATCAAACTAAACTGACCTCACTTGGAAAAGAGCGCTTTGAATTTTTAGGCAAGCCCTTCGATATGCCTGCATTGCGCAAGCAATTTTCGGATGCGCTGACTGCTTGAAGTGTGCGAAATTCCCTCGGACGCGCTCGATTGCCTTGTCGTCATTCAGCGGAGGCGGGAACCCAGGTTCGACTAGCTTTGTATCTACTCATCAGCTTAAAAATGCGCAGATTCCAGTGCTTTGAAAATGGGTGAGAACGCTGAAACCTGCACTGGGTCCCCGCCTGCGCGGGGATGACGAGGAGGGCGCAACTACTGGTAAATTCGATTGTGCGTATTGCTGAAACATTAGCGCAGGCCCCAACCATTCAATTTTTCACATCAGCAAGAGTCAAATTCCTTCTTCACCCGAATACTGTTCAAGCCGCTCGCCACAAGGCATCATCGCCCCAATCTAAAACTAGAGAAAGCTAATGGGCTATCCGCTAACCCGCTTGCGCCGCGTGCGGCAACACGATTTTATCCGCCGATTGGTGCGCGAAAATGCGTTGACAGCGCACGATTTAATCTGGCCGGTGTTCGTGCTGGAAGGCAAAAATCGGGCTGAGCCGATCAATTCGATGCCGGGCGTGATGCGCTTGAGTATTGATCTACTACTGCCGCTCGCGCGCGAAGCTTACGAGCTAGGGATTCCCGCAATTGCGCTGTTCCCGGTGATTGGGCCAGAACAAAAATCACTCGACGCCGCCGAAGCGTTCAACAGCAAAGGCCTCGTGCAGCAAGTGGTGCGCGCGCTCAAAATTGCGCTGCCGAATTTAGGCGTGATTACCGATGTGGCGCTAGACCCTTACACCAGCCACGGGCAAGACGGCCTGATCGATGCGCGCGGCTACGTCATGAACGACGAAACGATTGCCGTGCTGGTGCGCCAAGCGCTCAGCCATGCTGAAGCCGGCGCCGACATCGTCGCGCCGTCGGATATGATGGACGGACGCATCCGGCGCATTCGAGAAGCCTTAGAAGCGTCAAACTATCGCAGCACCGCTATTTTGGCGTACTCCGCCAAATACGCCAGCGCCTTTTACGGCCCGTTCCGTGATGCGGTCGGCTCAGCCAGCGCGCTCGGCAAATCCGACAAAGCCAGCTATCAGATGGACCCGGCCAATGGTGATGAGGCCCTGCGTGAAATTGAGCAAGATTTAGCGGAAGGCGCCGACATCATCATGATCAAGCCCGGCCTGCCGTACCTAGATATCGTCCAGCGTGCAAAAACAAAATTCGGCGCGCCGACCGCCGTATATCAAGTCAGCGGCGAATACGCCATGCTCAAAGCCGCCGCCCTTAATGGCTGGCTAGACGAGCGCAAATGCGTACTGGAAACGCTGCTCAGCTTCAAACGCGCCGGTGCGGATATGATTTTGAGCTACTTTGCGCTCGACGTGGCGCGCTGGTTGGATGAGCAGTAGTCAGGAAGTTTTCGCTTAGCAATTTCGAAATCATCTGGGCGCTAAAGTCTAAATCAGTACTTTTGGCGGATCGTAGCCGCGAAACCCGAGGCGCGAGAACTTAAACTACCGAATGCCCAAGTGTCGGAAGGTTAGCTACCTCAATACGCACCACATCTCCTGGCAGCAGCGCATCTACACCGGCTGGGGTGCCGGTATAAATCAAATCACCCGCGCGCAGGGTAAAAAACGTTGAGAGCAATGCGATGATCTCAGGCACGTTCCAGACCATCTCGCTGAGATTCGCATGCTGTTTGCGCTGATCATTGACCCATAGCGTTATCTCGCCCATTGGCGGGGCAAGCCCTGGCATAGGCGCAATCGGCCCGAGCACGGCGGCGCCTTCGAATACTTTCGCGATATCCCAAGGCAGGCCAGCTTTTTTGCAGGCGGCTTGCAAATCGCGCCGGGTTAAATCATTGCCAGCGGCATAGCCGTAAACGTGCGAAAGTGCTGATTCAACCGGAATATCTCGGCCGCCTGATTGCAGCGCTACCACCAGCTCGGCTTCAAAATGCAGCTGCGTGGTAGCGGGCGGATAGGGTATTGCTGCGCCCTGCCTTGCCAGTGCGCTTGCCGGCTTCATGAAAAAAGTCGGCGTGCCTTCGCGCTGCTTGGCGATGTCTTGCTCGCTCATGCCCATTTCTCTGGCGTGATCGGCATAGTTGCGGCCTACGCAATAGATTCGATGCACCGGGAATCTGGCATCTTTGCCAATCACTTCTGCGCTTACGACTTCAAGTTCAGGAATTACCCAATCAGCCATGTTAGTTCCAAGCGAGTGTTAGACCGCAAGTGTAGCGATTTGTGGCGCGCGCCGGTTCGGTAAGGCATACAAAAACACCCGTTTTATGACACCGAAATATTGCTGCCAAAAGCCGGCAGCGTTGTAGTGCACGCCATATTTTTCGCAGATTGCTCGCACTTTCGGGGCCAGCTCAATATAGCGCGGCGCGGGCAGGTCAGGAAAAAGGTGATGCTCAATTTGATGGCTCAAATGCCCGGTCATCAAATAAAAATAGCGTGAGCCGAGCAAATTGCTGGAGCCCTGCATTTGCCGCAGATACCAAGCGCCCTTGGATTCGTTTTCCACTTCTTCTTTAGAATAAACCTGCGCGTGTTCGGTGAAATGGCCGCAGAAAATAATCACGTTGGTCCACACATTGCGAATCAAATTTGCCGCCAAATTGCCGAGCAGCACGCGCGGCCAATTGAAAAACGCCAGTGCCGGGAACAACAGATAGTCTTTGAACAGTTGGCGGCTGGATTTTTGCAAAAACGGTTTGGCGCGCTCGCTCAGCTCAGCGACGCTCATCTTGCCTTTGAAGAATCGTCCAAGCTTTAGATCTTGAATCGCAACGCCCCATTGAAATAGCAGCATCAATAGCGCGCAAGAAATTGGCTGGAATAAATGGATTTTGCCCCAGCGCTGCTCGGGCGCTAGGCGCAGTAGGCCGTAGCCATAATCATCATCTTTACCCAGCACATTGGTGTGGCTGTGGTGCTCAATATTGTGGGTCTGCCGCCAGTTTTTGGGGTGGCAGGCAATATCCCAATCATAGGTTCGCGAGTTGAAATTCGGATCATTCATCCAATCGTACTGGCCGTGCAGCACGTTGTGGCCGACCTCCATATTCTCCAATATTTTCGCTTTCGCCAAAGCCAACACGCCGATGATCCAGGTAAATGGATCAAAGCCAAACATGAGCAGGCCGCGGCCGGCAGCAGCGGCGATTCTGGATTGATTTAATACGCGGCGTATGTGCGCTGCATCAGATGCACCTAAATCGGCTCTGACATCGGCGCTGAGCTGATCTAATTCACTGCCGAAAGCGCTGAGCTGTTCTGCGTTTAGATGGGTTTTTGCCATGATTAATCGTCCTTAGATTGAGTGATGCGCTACAGCGCCAAAGTGAGTGGTGTGCGCGCGGCGTTAACGCATAGCGTGATCCACTCATTCGGCGCATCGGAAAGTTCGCCGGTGGACAGGTTTTGCGTGGTGCCGCTGACTTTTAAGCATTGGCAGGTTTTGCAAATGCCGATTCGACAGCCAAATTCCGGATTGACGCCCAGCGCTTCTAATGCCGGCAACAGTGCGATGCCTTGCGGCACAGTGAACGATTGTTTAGCTAGCTCAAAGCTAACTTCGTGTGCGGTTTCGCCATTTATCGTGTCTGCCAAAGCGGGTGCACCACCGAAACGCTCTAGCTGAATTTGCGAAACGTGTGCCGCGCGCAACGCCGCTTTAGCGCAATCCGCAAACGCGTTCGGGCCACAAATAAAAGCCTGCAGTTGGCTGGCATCTAGGTCATTTTCAGCAATCATTGCTGCCAAGGCTTGTGGATCAAAGCCGCCGTCAATCGCGCTAAAGTGCAGCTTTAGCATAAGCGTTGGATGCGCTTGTTGCAGTCGCTTAAGCGTGTCAGCGAAAATTAAATCAGCTAGGTTTCGGCACACGTGGACAAACAAAATGGGCTGCGTGATTGCTCGACTTGCCAAAGCTTTCAGCATTGCCATTAGCGGCGTGATACCGCTGCCCGCGCTTAGCATGAGTATGGCGCCTGTTTGCACCGTTGGCAGGACAAACTGCCCATCTGGCGGACTTACAGCAAGCTTAGCCCCAATCTTCAGATGCGCGTGCATCCAGCGGCTGACCGAAAGTCGATGCGCGCTGTGGCAGTTTTGCTTGATGGTCAGATGCACTGCGCCATGACAACTGTCGGCGTTCGAAATGCTAAATGCGCGGGTATGCAATCTGCCGTTGATGAGCAACGTAACTGCTACATGTTGGCCCGCAGAATGCCCGAGCCAGCGCTTGCCGGGTGCGCGCTGATTGCATTGTAGTACATAGGTTTTTACCTCCGGCGCTTCATCAATAATTCGAACGACGCGCGCGCCAATCAAGCGGGGGTGATACAGCGGATTGACCCACTTAGCAGCGGCTTGCCAAACCGCTGGCTCGTTAAAGGGGCGCAGCAGCGGTGACTCAAACCAATGTCCAGCTTTACCAGATTGTTTGGCAAGCGTGGGATTAAACGTTAGATCAGCAGTGATGGCTTGCACGCGTTGCGCTCTGTATTTTCAGTAAACGTATGTTCACTGATGTTTTTGAGAGCTGTCAAGCCCACAAACCACATTCAGTCGGTTTCACTCGCGGCGAACGGCGATTGCAGGGCTATACTGGCCGTCGAATATGTCAAATGAGCGAATGTGACCACACCGCTATCACGCCATAGTGAACCTGCCGGCCTAAATCGCGGCGAGCGCAAGCTGCGCACCCGAGCGGCTTTGATGGCCGCTGCGCTGGCGCTAATGGGCGAAGGCCGGGGCTTTGGCGCACTCAGCCTGCGTGAAATCACCGCGCGCGCCGGCGTTGTGCCTGCCACGTTCTATCGGCATTTTGCCAACTTGGATGAGCTGGGTTTCGCGCTAGTGGAAGAGTCGGGCATAACCCTGCGCCGCTTGCTGCGGGACGTACGCCGCACCGGTTTGCCGCCAACCTCGATGCTGGCCAGCTCGGTCAAAATTTTCCGGCAGTTCATTGAAGATCATCGTGCACATTTCGTGTTTGTTAGCGCTGAACGCGGTGGCGGCTCGCCCGCATTGCGCGCCGCAGTGCGCCGAGAGGAAGCGCATTTTCGCCACGAGCTGGTGCTGGATCTACGTCAGCTCGGCCTTATGCCCGGGCTTTCCAGTCAAACCTTAGAGATGACCTGCGGCTTGGTGGTCAGCACCATGATGCTATCTGCTGCTGAGTTGTTAGATTTACCCAGCAATCAACCCGCGCTGGAGCGCGAATGGGTCGAGAGCTTTGTACGGCAGCTTAGGCTGATATTTTTGGGGGCGAGGGCTTGGCGGGAATGAGCGCTCAACAGTACTTTTGATTGACTGTGACAGACACAGTATCGAAAATTGACCTTAGCTCGTCATTCCTGCATAGGCGGGAATCCAGGCTCACAAATCAACTAACTTTGCCGCCGATGGCAATTCTTCCAGCCTGTCAATCAATGCAAGAAAGTTGGCCCCGCCTCGTTCAGTACCAAAATGCAACTGCCAGTTGCTCATGAATTTTTGCCGATGTTGGTTTGCGCTCAGCGGCTGTGTCGGCGCGCCTAAAACGTCAGTTACGCTTTGATGCAAACAACGCCCATCAGTTAAATCTAGTTCGACTCGCACCGGTGCTAGCGCGTTCGGGTCGGTGTTTGCATCCGGCAGCACGGTGATTTTTTCTGCCAAGGCAAAGCGCTCAAGCTCAGCAAGCGCAGCAGCTTCAAAGTCCAAAACGCCAAGATTCCCTGTGATCAGCAAGGTAGCGGCGCAATAAGGGAAGCACAGCTTTTGATAGTTAGCTAGCTTGTTGCCGTCAGGCTTACGATCAACCAGCTGGCGCACCAATGGCGGCGCGTACAGCCTAACTGCTGCTACATCACCGGCAGAAAATTTATGCGCCTCTTGCAACTGGATTAGTGCGTGCAGGCCGCCGTGTGTGGCGCGCCCTGAAGGATAAGGCTTGTGCGAAACCTGCTCAATCGCAAAACCGCTGCCTAGGCTCACAATGCCACGAGTTAAATCATATTGACCTTCAAACAGCGCCAGATAGCCAAATTCACCCTCAAGCGCATGGTTTGGCCCCTGCAAACCGTGGCGGCACAAATCTAAGGTTACGATCGCGTTGCGCGCTGAAAAAGCGATTTGCATAGGCAATAACGGCGCGCCTTCTCTGTGCGCTTGCATGGTTCCGGAAAGCTGGCCGAGCATCACGCCGAATGCATTTCTAATATCCAAACCCGACCATTTGGCCAGCGCGGCCACCGCGCCCAAACCGCCGCACTGCGCTGGGCGAAAAAACCGCAGCGGGCTTTGGCTCGCCATGCCTAGGCTGGCGGCTACATCCACTGCTGCTATCACGCCAAGCAATAAATCCGCGCCGCTAAGCTCAGGCCGGCGCTCACACTCGGCCATCAGCGTTGCAAGAATCACTGCCATCGGGTGCACGACCGCGGGCTCGTGTACGCAGTCAAATTCTTGGCAGTGAATCAAATAAGCATTCATCATGGCCGCTGAGGCGGCTGGATAGCGCGGTGCAGCTTGGCCCGGATTTGGCCTTGGATCACCCCAAATACGCGCATCCGAGGCGCTGCCAAAACTCGGCAAGCTTAGCCGCAAACCGTTAGCAAACGCGCCGCGATGCCCGGCTAGCGCAACGCCAAAGCTGTCGGCAATAAAGGTTTTTGCAGCTTTGATGGCGCTCGGTGTTAGCTGCGCAAAGCTTAGATTCCTAACGCGTTCGACTAGCGCTGAAGTAGCGTCCAAATGCATCATTTTAGCCGCCGCGCGGCAGCAATTGCGCTTGCACCAACGCTGCCTGCACTGCATCGGCATCATCGGCCTTGGGGTTTTCATTTAAATAATGGCGTAGGTCAGCGCTCGCCGCTGCACCCGCGCCCATTTCCAAATACAGCATGCCGCGATCGCGACGCTCAAAATCCGAACCCGTCAATTGCACTAATCGATGGCAAATGCGCAGCGCGCGCAGGGTGTCTTTACGCTCTAGAAAACTGGCTTTAAGGTTGTACAGCATGCGCACTAAAATGCCGCGATGGGTGGCTGGTGCGAGCAGGCTTGCAAGATGCGATTCTTCAAAGTCATCACCGGCGCCTGCAGCTCTTGCGCGCAGCTTGAGCTCGTGACTGCCGATGGATTTGCCGCGTTGGAACGGGTCAATCACAATTACGCCGCCTTCAATCGCCACGCTAACCAAAAAATGCCCAGGGAACGAAACACCCTCAACGGCCATGCCTAGGCTGCGCCCCAGCGCCACATAAAGCACCGACAAGCTAATCGGAATGCCGAGCTTGCGCTCAAATACATCGTTCAAAAAGCTGTTGCGCGGGTCATAAAAATCCATGAAATTGCCGGAAAACCCGAGCTCTTCAAACAAAAAGTGATTCAGTGCGCGCAACGAATCCACCACTTCGCCGCCCGGCGCAAGCCGACTCGCGAGTTGCACTTGCCACGCTTCAAAACGCGCCAAACAGGCCGGCAAATCCAAGCTTGGGTATTCATCTTTGGCGATTAGCAAAACCGAAGTCAGTAGCGGAATTTCCCGATCTGGCGCATTCGTCAGCCAATGCCAAGGATCGCTGGCTGCCAGTAGATCTTGGCAGGTCGGATTTTCGTTTGCGGGTGGTTCGCAATGTTCAGTTTGGCTCATGACGCTAGTGTAACCGTGAATTCGCAGGCTTTCGTGCATGTCGAAAACACCGTCAAAGTGGTGCTGAAAATGAATATTGACCGCGTTTTCCATCGCCACAGCAAGGATTGCCAGCGTTTTAACGGGCGTTGGCTTGCTTAGCAGATTCCGACTGCGTAGAGTTCGGCGGCTCGCTAAATCGCGAGCCACCTCGCTTCATTCCGTCACGCACGCGAAGAAGCTTTCTAACCCATGAGGACTCTATGCGTCATTATGAAATTGTGTTTTTGGTCCACCCTGACCAGAGTGAACAAGTGCCTGCGATGATTGAACGCTATCGCAGCCTGATTGAAACCGAAGGCGGTAAAGTTCACCGCTTAGAAGATTGGGGCCGGCGCCAGCTGGCGTATCCAATTCAACGGCTGGTGAAAGCGCACTACGTGTGCTTCAACATTGAATGCAGCGAGAAAGTTCGTTCCGAACTGAAAGATGCCTTCCGCTACAACGACGCCGTGCTGCGGCATCTGATTTTGCGTAAGGACGCCGCCGAAGCGGAAATCTCCTACATCATGAAAACCAAAGATGAAAAACCAGGAAAGCGTCGTGATGACGACTTCAATGCCGAAGAAGGCATTGGCACTGGCGATTCCGACCAAGCGGCTTAAGGAGCACACTCATGTCACGTTTTTTTCGTCGTAAGAAATTCTGCAAGTTCACCGCTGAAGGCATCACAAGCGTTGATTACAAAGATCTGGGCCTGTTGCGCCAGTTCGTTGGCGAAACCGGCAAAATTGTGCCGAGCCGCATCACAGGCACCAGTGCGAAGTATCAGCGCCAATTAGCAACCGCCATTAAAACGGCTCGCTATCTCGCGCTGATCCCGTACTCGGACAACCACCGCTAAGCGCTCGGAGAGCAACATGGAAGTTATTTTGATCCAAAAAGTAAAAGGCTTGGGCGCCCTGGGCGACAAAGTCGACGTGCGCGCTGGTTTCGGCCGTAATTTTTTGATTCCCTACGGCAAAGCGGTGCCTGCAACGGCCGCCAACCTCAGTGAATTCGAGAAAAAACGCGCTGAATACGAAGCCAAAGCCAATCAATCGTTGGCCGCTGCTGAAGCCCGCAAAGCAAAGTTCGAAGGCGTTGTGGTGGTTATCAAAGCCAACGCATCCACCGAAGGCAAGCTGTTCGGTTCGGTCGGCCCACGCGAAGTCGCAGAAGCCTTCACCGCCGCTGGCGTTGCGCTAGAGAAGAGTGAAGTGCTGATGGGCGAAGGCCCACTGCGCCGCACCGGTGAGTTCGATATCGCCATCAGTCTACACGCCGAAGTGCAAACCAGCGTTAAAGTTCAGGTTGTGCCAGAGAAGTAGCCTGGTTTAGCTGTCAAGCAAGATCAAAAAAACCGCAGCGGTGACGTTGCGGTTTTTTTTGGCAGGTAAGAACCGACTTTGCTACAAGACATTACAAGCGCTCCACCACCTCACCCTCAATAGTCACACCTGAGCGGCTTTTATTTGAGCGCTCGTGATTCGGCCAGATCGAACCTGGACTTGGCGCGTCCGCATTTGGACTAACGCTTGGCTGCGGTGGCCATGCCTTGAACACCGCAAATGGCGATGGCAATCCGCGCAGCTTGCGCTGCAACAGCCAAATACCCAGGCCAACGGCGGCTATCAAAACAATGCTTAAAATTACGGCAGCCGAAAACGCGAAAACTAATGCACCGATTGCTAGAACGCCGACAGCGAAAATCGCGCGCAGTAGCTTGCTGGTAAAACTAGCCGGGGCTGGTGGCGAACCCTGATAACTCATGCGGATCATCTAGTACTCCAAAATATGACGTTGGTGTCAGCCTAATGGCTGATTGACTTAGTCAACAGTGGAAAAAGTTTAGCGCAGGCCGCTCCGCATAACGCAGCTGGGGATAAACGCGCATCCAACACATGCGCAAATGGCAGTTCGGCGAAGCTCAAAAAGCAGTTTCGCACGAAGCTCAGGGTATCTGCGCGCTCGAAATCATCCTGCCCTGCGCCTCTGGCGGCGATGCGCGTGAGCGCGTCTGACACGGGTAAATCTAGGATTAACAGCGCATCGGGTTTGGGCGCGAAGGCATCGTTGAGCGCAAGCACCCTGGCGCGATCAAGCCCCGCCGCGCCTTGATAAGCGACAGTTGAGTAGTAATAGCGATCAAGAATGACGATTTTACCCGCCGCTAACGCGGGATTTATCAGCGCCTGCACATGTTCACGCCGATCTGCCAGCAGTAAAGCCAACTCTTGCTCGGCGGGCAGGCGTTTGATTTTTGCGGCATCACGCAAGGCTTGTCCATGTGGGCCAGCGGTAGGCTCACGCGATAGCAAAACAGTGCGCCCTAGCGCTTCAAAAAACGCCTGCAAGCCGGCTTGCAGCGTGCTTTTCCCTGCGCCATCAACGCCTTCCAATACGATCAATAGTCCTGAGCTCATTGCACTTCGCTGTCACCTTTTAGCGGGCAAGCGTACACTCTGCCAAATATTTTGTGGAACTCCATCATGCCCAAATCGAATGCCGCGCAGACCAAACTCATTCCAGCTAATGCGAAAAACACCTATGAAGTATCGCGTGCTGAGCTACCGCTATCTTGCCCAATGCCGGGCATGGCACTTTGGAATAGCCACCCGCGCGTAATGCTGGCCATTGAAGCCGAAATTACCAGCAAATGCCCTTATTGCGGCGCGGTTTACACGCTAAAAGATTAGCCAGACGCTTAGGCAAACCTGATGGCGACGCGTTTTTGCATAGCCCAAATCGTGCCCAAACTAGACGCTGGCGGCGCAGAACGCAGCGCAATAGAAATTGCAGCGGCGCTGCACGCAGCAGGGCACCGCGCCCTGATTATTGCTGGCAGTGGGCGCTGGAGCGCGCTGGCAAAACAAAGCGGCGCGGAGCTTATTGAGCTTGATTTGAGCGGTCGCAATCCGTTTTTACTGCGCCATGTGTTGACCCTTCGGCAGATTTTTATCCGCGAGAAGATTGATCTGATTCATAGCCGATCACGCCTGCCGAGCTGGCTGGTATGGGCCGCGCGCAAAACCATGGCTAAGCCGCCGCGCTGGGTAACGACTGTGCACGGCCTGCATTCGGTTTCAAGCTACAGTGCGATTCAACACGCCGGTGAGTCGGTTATTGCAGTCAGCCAAAGCACACGCGATTTCGTCGAAAAAAACTACCGCAACGCGCCGAGAAATATGCGGGTCATTCCGCGCGGCATTGAACTAGCGCGGTATCAAGCACTCGCCAATACGCAAAGCTGGCGCACTGCCTTTGCCGGTGAATTTCCTCAGCTAGCCGGTAAGCGCTTACTGTTGCTGCCCGGGCGCGGCACGCGGCTAAAAGGCCATGCTTACGGGATTAGGCTAATGGCCGCGCTAAAAAATGACCCAACCGTGGCGCTGTTTTGCCCGGGCGCGGTGGAAGCACATCGCAGCGCCTACATGGCTGAGCTTGAGGCGCTGGCGCATTCGCTCGGCGTGCAAGATCGCGTGATATTTGCGCCTTCGCGCAGCGATCTGATAGCGCTATTTCACGAAGCCGCGCTTGTGTTACAGCTTTCGGACAAGCCTGAAAGTTTTGGCCGCACCGTAGCCGAAGCGCTGGCCTGCGGCGCGCCAGTTTTAGGCTTTGATCATGGCGGCGTCGGCGAGCAATTACGCCAGTTTTCCCCGACCGGCGCGGTCGCTTTAAACGAATTTTCAGGCTTGGTTTTGGCTGCGCGAAGACTACTAGAGCAGCCCAAACCCCAAGCGCCCACAGGCTTGTTTGAGCTGGCCGACATGCAGCGGCAGACCTTGGCGGTTTATTGGAGCTTGTTAATAAACTAGCGAATATATTAACCAATACAGTTTTTTACTAGCGATGCGCGCATGCCAATCGTCAACCCTCCAACTCACTCCAACGCTGATAGCAAAGCTCCAGCTCACGCGTCACGTTGCCAAGCTCCAACGCCAGTTGCTGCGGCGTTTGAGCGCTGTTTTTGAGCTGACTCGGATTACTTAACAGCACGCCAATCTCCGCTTGCCGCTTTTCCAATTGCTCGAGCTTAGCGGGCAGTGCGCTTAATTCTTGAGTTTCTTTAAAGCTAAGTTTGCGCTTTTTCACGCTCGGCTCAACGCTGAATTGCGGTGTGTTTTGCGGCGTGGATTTGACCGCTTCAGGGCCTGACGTGCTGAGTTTTGCCGCACCGGATTTCGGCCGCTCGCGCAGCCAATCAGAATAGCCACCGGCTACCTCCACCACTTTGCCATCGCCTTCTAACACCAAGCTAGCGGTCACGACTTTATCCAGGAAATCACGATCATGCGATACCAAAATTACCGTGCCTGGGTAATCCGAAAGTAGATCTTCTAGCAGGTCTAGCGTTTCGACGTCTAAATCGTTGGTCGGCTCATCCAGCACCAGCACGTTGGCCGGTTTCAAAAACAACTTTGCCAGCAGCAAGCGATTGCGCTCGCCGCCCGAAAGCCGAGTAATCGGGGCGCGCGCGCGTTCCGGGGTGAACATAAAGTCTTGTAGGTAGCTAAGCACATGCTTGCGATTGCCGTTGAGCTCGACGAATTCTTGGCCTTCGGCCGCATTTTCAATCGCGTTGAGCTTGTCATCCAGCGCGCCGCGCAGCTGATCAAAATAGGTAATCTGCAAATTGCTGCCTTGATTCACCTCGCCTGACGTCGGCTGTAAATCACCTAACAACAATTTAAGCAGCGTGGTTTTACCGGCGCCATTGGGGCCAATAATACCGAGCCGATCGCCTCGCAAAATCGTAGTGCTCAAGCTATTGATAATCACTCGATCACCGTAAGCAAAGCTCGCATCAATGAGTTCCACCACCCGCTTGCCACCCAGTTCACCCACGGCCGCTGCCATGCGAACATTGCCAGCCAAATTGCGTCGCTCAGAGCGCTCGACCCGCAGCGATTCTAGCGCCCGCACCCGGCCTTCATTACGGGTTCGGCGCGCTTTTATGCCTTGACGAATCCACACTTCTTCGGCCGCTAATTTCTTGTCAAACAGTGCATTTTCTTGTGATTGCGCGTGCAAACGTTCTTCACGGCGGCGTAAATAATTATCGTAATCGCCCGGCCAGCTGCTAACTTGACCGCGGTCAATTTCGACAATTCGAGTAGCAAGCCGGCGTAAAAAGCTTCGATCATGGGTCACGAAAACCGTGCTGAAATTTGCGCCAATCAAGAAATCTTCTAGCCATTGGATCGCTTCAATATCCAAGTGATTGGTGGGCTCGTCTAGCATCAGCACGTCCGGCTCACTGACCAGCGCTTGGCCGAGTAAAACACGCCGTTTCATGCCGCCCGACAGCCCGGCAAATTCACGCTCGCCATCAAGCTCTAGCCGGCTTAAAATCTGCGACACCCGCGTTTCTTGCGCCCAGCCATTTTCTTGATCCAAAATCGCCTGCACTTCGGTAAAGCGATCCATATTTGCCGGATTATCTAAATGATGGCTCAGATAATGGAATTCGGTAATCGCCTCGCCCAGCTTGCCTAAGCCCAAGGCAATCACCGATTCTATCGTGCCCGCCATATCGACCGGCACTTCCTGCATCAACACCGCGACCTTGCCATTTCGGCGAACCGAGCCATCATCGGGGGCAATCACACCCGCCATTAGCTTGAGCAGCGTGGATTTGCCCGCGCCATTGCGTCCGACAATACACACGCGTTCACGCGGCTCAATTTGGAGGTTCACCTGCTCCAGCAGCAGCGGGCCGCCCACACTAAAGTCCAGCTGCAATACGTCAATCAGCGCCACAAAGATCATCCTTAAAATTTTGCGCGAGTGTGCTGCAGGCTCCGGGAACCTGCACTTAAGCGCGGTTTAACGTGGCGATAATTCTGTTCAGATACTTCGAAAGCGCGGCGCTGCCTATGCACTTACGCTATTCTCAATGCATCATTTTCACGTAGTCTTTTCATGAATACGCCAATTTTTTCTTACGGGCATTTTTACTCGCCCATTGTTGATACGGCAGAGTTGACGCTACATCCGCGCAATGTTTGGCAAGCGCGCACCCATATTCCGGGCGTCGATCTCAATGCCAGCGGCCATCTTGAGATTCTTGGCGAGTGGTTTCCGAAGTACATCAAAGAATATCTATACCCTGACAGCGGTGATGCTAATTCACCCAATACGTTTTTCAACTTGAATGACCAGTTTAGTTGGCTTGATGCAAGGGCACTATTTGTTTTCTTGCGGCATTTGCGGCCAAAGCGCTTGATAGAAGTCGGTTCTGGCTTTTCGTCATTGATGATTGCCGATGTCAACACAAAATACTTCAACCAGTCGATGGACTTCACCTGCATAGAGCCCTTTCCTCGGCAATTTCTAATCGAAGGCGTACCCGGAGTTAGTAAGCTCATCACTCAGCTGGTGCAAGACGTTCCGCTGCACGTGTTCGACGAACTAGCCGCTGGCGATATTCTCTTTATCGACTCATCCCACGTCGCAAAAACCGGCAGCGATGTGCTCTATCTATTTTTCGAAGTTTTGCCGCGGCTAGCGCCCGGCGTACACGTGCATATTCACGATGTTTTCCTGCCGTCGGAATATCCAAAAGACTGGGTCATTGCGCAAAACCGCAGCTGGAACGAGCAATACCTTTTGCAAGCTTTGCTGATGGACTCCAAACGCTACCACGTGATGTTTGGCAGCGCCTACGCCGCTTTGTGTCATGGGCTAGAGGTTGTCAAAGCGCTAGCGCGGGCTGATGGGCACGGTATGTCGGGGGGGAGTTTTTGGATTGAGGTGGTTGGCGAAAAAGCCGATTCTTTGACTGCGCTATGATCCCTAACATGCCAAACCAATCCAAATTGAGTGGAGTCGTGCCGCGCGTTGATCTTCTTGACGTCACGATTGAGCCCACCGATGCCGAGCTTGCCGCGCTAATGCACGCGGCGGGTGATTCGGCGCGTGCGGTCATTGCTTCAAACAAAATTCTAATTGAGCAAAGGCTTGTTCAAGCAATCCTGGATTTGGATATGCATTTAGGAAAGAAGTGATGCAACCCAGGTTAATTGTGGTTGCTGGTCCGAACGGATCTGGCAAAACGACGATTACTGAGCAGATGCTGCGCCATACTTGGATGCACGGCTGCCTCTACATCAATCCTGATTTGATGGCTCAACAGCAGTTTGGCGGTTGGAATGATCCGGCGGCCATCAAACAAGCAGCAGATTTGGCGACCGAGCAGCGCGAGAACGCATTGGCCGATCGAAGCAGCCGACGCTCAACTAGTGGCCCGCTTGCGCACCGATTTCGATCAGACTTGCGTACTCAAAACCTACGCCGCCGAGCTTCCAAATTGGGCCAAGCAAATCGTCGATGGTCGGTAGGCCTACTTCGGCGTTAGATTTGCCAACGCAAATTCAACCCAGCAACTCCGCCAACCCATCGATAACTGCATCCGCACCCCAGCTTTGCAAATCGGGCGTATCGCCTAAAAAGCCGTAGCTACAACCGATGGTTTTGGCACAGCCGGCGGCTTTGCCGGATTCAATATCGCGTGGGTCGTCGCCAATCATCCAAGCATCGATTGCGCTGGTTTGTAGCTGCTGACAGGCGTGCAGCACTGGGGCGGCATGCGGTTTTTTCTGCGCTAGCGTGTCGCCACCGACTAATACGCCGGGTTTGAGTGCAAGCGCGTTGATGAGCGCAAGCGCCAAATCGTAGGGTTTATTAGTGACTATGCCCCAGCGAATTTGCCGTGCTTCTAGATTTTCAATCAGCGCGCGCCCGCCTAGATACACATAGGAATGCACGCAGATATTGGCGGCATAAAATTCTAGAAATTGGTCGCGCAGTGCGTCCATTTGTGGGTGGAATTGCGCTGGCAAACCCACGCGCAGCATGGCGACTGCGCCTGCGGAAATATACTCTGCGGCCTCAATCGGCGCGGGGCCTGGCATGCCCAAATTGCCTCGCACGTGGGCGAGTGCGGCGAGCAAGTCGCCGGAGCTATCCACCAGCGTACCGTCTAAATCAAACAGCATGGCTTTGGGCGCGGGCCAGTGTTTGATACTCATGAGTGGACCGCCAAGCGCGCGGCGAGCAAATAATTGATCGACATATCGTGTACCAGTTTCGCTTTGCGGCTCAAGGGGTTGTATTGCATGCCTGATTGCTGCGTTAGCTCAAATCCTAGGCCGCGCATTTCTCTTGCAATTTCTGAAGGTTTTAGAAACTGCGCGTAGCGGTGCGTGCCGCGCGGCACTAGATTGAGCAAATATTCCGCCGCCACAATGCCGAGTGCAAACGCTTGTGGCGTGCGATTGAGCGTAGAAAGCACCAGCACGCCGCCGGGTTTGAGCAGCTTTTGGCAGGCCGCCAATATTTGCGCGGGTTCGGGCACGTGTTCGAGCATTTCCATGCAGCAAATCAAATCGAAAGCCGCTGGCAATTCAATAGCAAGCGATTCCGCGCTTTGCAGGCGATAGTCAATGGCCATGCTTGGCGACTTGTGCAATTTGGCCACTTCAATTAAGTCAGCGCTTAAATCAATGCTGGTGACGTTTGCACCTGATTCGGCCAGCGCCTCGCTCAAGATTCCTCCGCCACAGCCAAGATCCAGCACGTTCGCACCGGCCAGCGGAATTTGTGCGGCGATGAAGGCAAGCCGAGTCGGGTTCAGATCCAGCAGCGGGCGCGAAGGGCCGTCTGGATCCCACCAGCGCGCGGCGAGCGTAGAGAAATGCGCGAGTTCGTTGGCGTGGCTATTGCTGGCGGGTGCGTTGATCATCGTCATGGCGGTACTCATGCGCGGCTCCGGATTTTCTCGCCCCAGGCCCTAGCATTCGCTTTTAATTCGGCGAGATCAAAGCCTTGCAGCTGATGCGCGAGCATGCGGGCTTTTCCTGCAACAAACACATCGCTGACCTGGCGCCGGTGGTTGGAATACACGATGTGCGATATCGGGTGATAAACTGGCTGCGCATCAAAATCAGCAAAGCTAATCAGCGTCAAATCAGCCTGTTTGCCGACTTCCAATGAGCCGATGCTGTCTGCCAAACCCAGCGCGCGTGCGCCGCCCAAAGTGGCCATCGTGAGCGCTTGCGGCGCGGAAAGCGCGGTGGCATCTTGCGCGACCGCTTTAGCCAGCAGTGCGGCGGTTTTGAGCTCGCCCGACAAATCCAAATCATTGTTGCTGGCGCAGCCATCGGTGCCGAGCGCCAAATTCACGCCGGCTTTGATCAGCGCTCCAACTTGGCAAAATCCGCTCGCTAGTTTTAGATTACTTTCCGGGCAGTGCAGCACGCTGGCGCCTCGCTCGGCCAGCAGCGCCATCTCCTCGGGCAGCAGCTGCGTCATATGCACGGCGGCAAGGCGCTGATTCACTAGCCCAAGCTGATCCAAGCGCGCCAACGGGCGCATGCCGTATTGGGTTTGACTGTCATGAATTTCCTGCGCGGTTTCATGCACGTGGCAGTGCACGATGGCGTTGTAAACTTGGCTGAGCTGCGCAATCTGGAGAAACGAGCGATCACTCACGGTATACGGCGCGTGCGGCGCCAGCGTCGCGCGAATCATTGGGTGATTTTTATACTGCTCGAGAAAGATTTTAGCCTTGGCAAAATAGCCATCAATATCCGGTGCCCACGCGGTCGGGAACTCAATAATCGGCGCACCGATGCAGGCGCGCATGCCGTACTGCACCGCCACTTCAGCGGCTACATCAGGGAAAAAGTACGTCTCATTCATGGTGGTAACGCCGCAGGAAAACTGCTCGGCAATCGCCAGCGTGGTGCCATCACGAACGAATTCTGCACTTAGCCAGCGCGCCTCAGCCGGCCAAATATGCTCGTTGAGCCAAGGCATGAGCGCGTAATCATCGGCCAAGCCGCGCAGCAGCGTCATGGCCGAGTGCACATGCGCGTTGACTAAGCCGGGGATGAGCGCGTGCTCGGGCCTATCGAGAATCGTCTGCGCCGCAAAACGCTGGCGCATCTGGGCCACCGGGCCGATTCCGACAATCTTGTCAGCCCGCACCGCGAGTGAATGTTGTTCGAGCACCAAGCCTTGCGGATGCACCGGAATGAGCCAGCGCGGTTCGATTAATAAGTCACAGGGTTCGGTCAAGGCTTTGATCTCGGGCGTTTTCGAGCTGCGAGTTTAGCGCGGCTAGGTGTCAAGTTTGTGCGGGCTAATCGCTTTATCGACTGCGCTATGATTAATCCATGCCTAAGCACGCCAATCTCGGTTTTTCTATATTGCACGCTTGCGCGCTCTGGCTAGCGTTTGTGCTGATGTTTATGGTTCGCACTTCCCTAGCGCAGGAAATTTTCGTGGTGCCAGAACAGCACTTATTGGGTGATGGCAGCGCGCTTGAATTGCATATAGTAGCTGCAAATTCGCGGCTTGACGGCGCACTATCGGAATGGCGCGGGCGAACTGCTGATTTGGTTGCCGCCGACGGCAGGCTTGAGGCGCAAGTCTGGCTGGCACAGCATGAAGACGGGATTATCATGGCTGGGACTGCGCTCGACAATGCGCATTTGACTTGGCAAATTCGTATTGCCAGCATGCCCAATTTGAGGTTGCCGCCGATGGGCTGGGCGCGTGGGCCTGAAGATGGCCTAGTTGCATTGGAAGCTTGCAACACGCTGCCCGGCGGAACCGAATATCTTGACAATTGCCCAGCCTGGTTTTCGCAACAAGCCGCATACCGCAAGCAAATCGCCTCGCTATTCGTACGTGAGCTAACCCTAAACCCCAGTGGTATCAAGCTGACCCACGCACTGCCTACTTTTTCCGCTGCGAACTACGACAATTTTCGAGCAGACTTACAAAGCCTTTCTGCAGACATTTCCACAAGCCTTTCGCTAGAAACGAATGTTCAAAACCAAGCGAAGTATTTTGAGCTACTGATTCCGTGGGACGCATTGCCAGCAACTGATCAGCTTTCGTTGAAGCAGCTGTATTTGCAAGTTGATATTTGTAGTCCTAAGCCATCAAAAATCGCCTGTGTGCCAATGGCGCGAGCAGCAAAACCCGGCGCTAAAGTTTCTGCAACGCAGCGCTTAGTCTTAGCTGCGCCGCGAGCTTACCGGCTAAGCGGGTGTGAACAAAAGCTGCCGGAAGATTCGGTGTTTCCGAGCTATTTTCTTCCTGGCAGCGAACTAGAAGTCGACGCCTCGATCACGTTCACCAATCCTGGCGGCGGCTACTTAGATGGCCCAAGCCCAATCCGAATCAGCCCTGAAATTGAATCCACGCATTTTGGCACGCATTTTTTCGCCGATCATGAGGCTATCTGCACGCCAAACTTGAGCTATCTATTCAAGGGTGAAGTAATACTGCCAGATATTTATGGGGGCGGTGGCATCTGGCAAATGGGTCAAAGCCTCTTTTCTGACGGCTTCCCTATTGATAATTTCAAATCTTTGGACGCAAATCGCACGCTATTTATCGAAGCTTACACGGTGACGGCGCCGCGATCTGGCGAAGGCGTCAACGCCGCATGCGATAGAACAAGCTTTAGTCTCTGGATCACTAACCGAAAGAAAATGCGCTTTACCCAAGCGCTAGAACTACAGGACTACAGCGCAGATTTATGTGCAGGTTCCAGCATGATCTCCGCCGAGCTGTCGAGCGATCTAAAAACCGTCGATTCAATCCATCAACAGACGGTTCCATCGGAACAAGAGCGCGTAGCCTGGGGTTTAAACCCAAACGGCTCGACAACTGTGGAAGTCAAATATCGGTACTGCTTGTCCGATGAAACTGATCGCTATGAGGAATGTGGGCTTGTGGCGCGTGAGCTGAAGAATTGATTTGGCTATTAAGCATAGACCTGCAGTGCGGCGCTACAGCGTTACAGCTGGGAGATTAAGATGCACAGATTGCGAAACGGCTTTATCTCGAATGCGGGCACAGAGATCTGTTCGGGCATCAAGTTGGCGCATGGAAGCAGCACCACGACAGCGTCCACTGCGGTGCAATTCGCTGCTTGGCACACTTCGGAAGGCTCGACAATCCACCTACCATCGCGCAGCTTCACAACCAGCGAAGTTCTTGAAAAATGCCCAGCGCCAGTGCAAATGCGATCGCCATGCGCTGATTTATTCGGTGCGGGGGAAATCGTTTGCGCATTAGCCCCCCCCCTGCTAAAACCCATGTGAAACACATCAACCTGGTTCGCACCCGTGCCGCCGGACTTTTTTGAGACGGCGGCTTTTGTTTGGTTAGCGCGGCATAATCAACACATTCAAAAACCCCGAGCGCGCCAATTTGAACGCAGCCGTAAATCCCGAACGTCGTCAGAAGATCACGATGCTTATCGAGGCACTGCGCAGCAGCCTCGCAGATGCGAGCTTGCGCACGTTGACACTGAGCAAGCCGTTTACTGCGCAAGCTATAGATGTGGATCAGCTGACCGGTGCCGACAAAATACTCCTGCGCCCAACGCTGCTGAAAGAAGTGCTGCATCTATCCACGGTTTTTCGTTTTATCAATAAAGACATCACCAAAAACTATCTGCCCGACCAAGTGATTGCTTTGCTGGAAAATAAGTTAACGAACGAATTCGCCAATGCAATATTGCGCGCTGAAACCGAAGAAATCGAACTAGTCACCAGCCGCAAAGGCAAAGCGCAGCTGCGCCGAACGAAAATCAAAACGCTAGCGCAAGAAATCAGTCCGCCCGCACCGCACAACCGGGAAAAGCACTACAGCTTAAGTCTACATGCGCCGTTTTTAGCTGCGCTTGGCATCACCCACGGCACGCCAGAGCCAAAGCTGGTACCGGCGATGGCGCACAAGTACAAGCAGATCAATAAATTTCTAGAGCTGTTTCAAAGCGCGCTAGCTAAATCATCGGTAGCGGAGTCGAACGATTTAACGGTGCTTGATTTTGGTGCGGGCAAAGGCTATTTGACTTTCGCCATTGACCACTGGCTGAACGCACGCAGCATCGAGTCACACCATGAAGTCTATGCCATCGAATTGCGGCCTGAATTAGTGGCGGCCGGCAATGTGCTGTGCACCAAGCTTGGCAATCGAACGCTCAAATTCATCGCCGGCGATGTGCGCACGCACGCGCCCGCGCGAGTGGACATTATGGTGGCGCTGCACGCTTGCGACACCGCAACGGATTACGCGATCCATTGCGGCATAGCCCAAAAGGCTGCGGTAATCCTGTGCGCGCCTTGCTGCCACAAACAGCTGCGCCCGCAAATGCGCGTGCCCGAAACGCTAGCACCGCTGTTTAAACACGGCATCCATCTAGGCCAAGAAGCCGATATGGTCACTGACGGTTTGCGCGCGCTGCTTCTGGAAGCCATGGGCTATCAATGCCAAGTGTTTGAGTTCATATCTAGCGAGCACACCGCAAAAAACAAAATGATCTTCGCTGTGCGACGGCCAGAAGCGCTAACGCCGGCAAAGCAGCTAAGCCTGCGCCAGCAAATCGCTGCGCTAAAAGCGTTTTACGGGGTAACGTCGCACTGTTTAGAGGATTTGTTGGTGGGTGCGGGGCAGTTGGGATAGATGCTCAGACTAAAAAACTTCGAAAGACAATCGTATCCAATACGACGACGAGAGAGTCTTTACAAAGCACTAGCGCCAGGCGCAAAGCCGCGTTTTGAAACAGTAATGTAGGTTATGCAAGCGCTGGGCGTGAAGTTGAATGCTGTTCCTTCTTTGACTTAACGCGCTTGCTAACCGCTGGCGGCAATTTGGTGCCCTGAGCAGGAATCGAACCTGCGGCCTTCCCCTTAGGAGGGGGACGCTCTATCCACTGGGCTACCAGGGCAAGATAGTCAACGCAAAAAAGTATCGGCGCTGCCAAGTGAGTGTGCCTGCGCAGGTAACTCTACCGCAAGCGAAATTACGATTTGCGGTGATTTGTAGGTTCAGTTTTGCCGTGAATTTTACGCTCGGGCGCTAGACATAAGTCAATCACTTGGCAAGTTGCGCACGCAGGGTTGCGGGCTTTACACGTGTAGCGGCCGTGCAGAATCAGCCAGTGATGTGCGTGCTGTAAGTATTGTGCGGGTATGCGTTTGACTAGTGCGTCTTCAACTTTGCGTACATCTTTGCCGGGCGCGAGGCGCATGCGGTTTGCGACTCGAAAGATATGGGTGTCAACCGCCATAGTCGGCTCACCAAAGTAGGTGTTGAGTACCACATTGGCGGTTTTTCGGCCAACGCCCGGCAACGCTTCAAGCGCTGTGCGATCGTTGGGCACCACGCCGTCGTAATCACGCTGCAATATCTCCGATGTGGCGAGTAGATTTTTCGATTTGCTCGGGTATAGCCCAATGCTGCGAATGCACTCAGTGATGGCTTGCAAGCCCAGTTCGCACATGGCTTTGGCATCAGGCGCGCGCTTAAACAATCCGCGCGTGGCTTTATTGACGCTGACATCAGTAGCCTGCGCAGATAACAATACCGCGATCAGCAGCTGATAGACCGAGGCGTATTCCAGCTCAGTTTTTGGATGTGGATTGGCCGCTGCAAAGCGCTCAAACAGCGCAGTGCGCGCGGCCAACGTCATGATTTTGCTGGCCATTAATGCGCCAGTTCAAGTAATTTAGCCGTCATCAATTCGTCGGTTAGCTTGCTTACATCAGCTAGCGATTGCGCAAGATTGACTTGGTATGCAGCGCTGAGCTGCTGCGCTATAGACTCCTGCGTTGCACCGGTTAGCAGCGCTTGCAAAATGACTGCGCCGGTTTCGTTTAACTCTAAGTATCGGCCTTGTTTGGCATCCATCAGCATAGTTATGTTGCCGACCGCCTGCTGGACCACGCCTTCGCTCATTTGCAGGTATTTCATTACCGCTGTACGTCCTTAGTCGAGTTCAATAGCGCAATGGTGCCTTCAGGCAGCTGCTCGAAGCAAATGAAATCGCTTTGAATATTGGCTGGCTCGAGTACTGCTGCGCCGCTCACTTCTATCCAGGCATGTGCTGCAAAAGGTGAGCGCTTCACGCCAATTTTAAGTTCCGCAGCAATGCCCTGCTCGGTTAAGAAATACTGCAAAGCAATCGCTTGATCTAAGCACGCGCTGGGGCGACGAAATCGGCCTGCATAGTGGCGCAGCCAACGGGTAAAAAAAGCTGCTAAGGCCATATTTGACGGTGTTTGCGGCTCTAGCAGTCGACCCGATTTAAATTGCGTTAGCACCTGATCAAAGCGTTGTGTAGCTAATGCATGCTGCACTTTTCGATGCGTCCGTAAAAGCGCGGGCAGCTTAAAAAATGGCCATCGCATCGGCTTAGTATTGCTGTGCAAATTCGGCAAGCCGTGCCAGCGCCGATTCTGCAGCCGTTTGCGGCGCATCCGGGCGGTAAGCGGGCGAAAGCACCGCACTAGTCGCGTGATATTTTTCCGCAAGCGTCGCGCACCAGCGCAGATGCGGCACTAGCTCGTCGGCGCGAAAAAGCTTGGTGGCAATGGTGTGCGAAAGCAGCAGTCGCAGGAGCGTAGGAGCATCCAGGCCAACTAAATTTTCCAAGCCCGATTTAGCTCTGGTTACCTGGATAAAGCCGCCCAGTGGATAGCGTTCGGCCACGTTCGGATAAGCCTCGTTTTTAAGCTTGAGCTGCGGAAAATGCGGCAGTAAATCCATGTCGCCAATCGGGCTGATGTCATCGGTTAACGGCTGGTTTGCCGCTTTTGCTAAGGTAGATTTCCCTGCGCCGCTGCGCCCAATCAATACATAGGCGCGCCCGTTAATCGCAATACTGCTGGCATGCAGGCAATAAACCCCGCGCCGCACCAGCGCCAGTATGAGTGCTGGGCCAAATAGCCAGGTTTTTAGGGCTTCAAGGCCTTCTCCAGCAAGTGGCTTCGGCACTTGCAACACTGCTAGCTCTCCATTTTGCGCCACAAATAGCCGCGTTGCAGCGTTTGCAATGGCGCTGCCTTCGGCGGCATGGATAACGCTCAGACGGGTGGGCAGCCCATTGAGTTCTGCGTCAATTTCTACACCGCTGCATTGCTCGATTGGGTCAAGCAAGCCTTGACTTAGGGATACTGCCAGTTTCGAATTTTCAACGCTCAAAAAAGAACAAGCCAGCGAACTTGACGTTTGCTGGCCTGCAATCTTACCAATATAGCTTTGCGCTAGTCCGACAACGTGGAGCGTGATGCCCACACGCGGTGCCTAGAAAAGTCTCTTAGAACTGTTGTGCGCCTGGATCGCCAGAGTCGCCGGTACCATCTGATCCGCCGAGCGTTAGATCGCGCACATCACCCAAACAAGTAAGGATCGGAGCGATGTAGAGTTTGCGCGTATCGATAGCGTCAGCTACGGCAACAACGATGGCTTGAGTCTGGTTCATGTTCCGCTTCCTGCAAATAATTAGCGCGAGTATAGACAATGTTCGCGTTCGGCTCAATAGCGCAAAACCGCAAGTACAGCCTATCTAAGCAAGCTTGAGCTCAAATGCTTTGAGCACTGCGCGGGTTCGATCACGAACGCCCAATTTTGACAAAATATTCGACACATGATTTTTCACAGTTCCTTCGGCTACCTCTAGCGCTCTGGCAATTTCTTTATTGCTAAAGCCACCGCTCATGAGGCGAAGAATTTCTGTTTCACGCTCGGTGAGCTGCTCGGGCTGATCGAGCGCGGCGAATTTGTTGTCCAAATTTGACATGCTTTGCAACAATCGCTCAGTAATCGCAGGTTTGACCAAGCTGGCGCCACCGGCCACGGTTTTTATCGCACTTACCAGCTGCTCTAGCGTCACGTCCTTCAACAAGTAGCCGCGCGCACCCGCTTGAATTCCGGCCAAAACCGCTTGATCGTCGTCGAACGTCGTCAAAATAATGGTTGGCGGCAGCAATTTTCTGGCGCCCAGCGTGTTGAGCACATCCAATCCAGATTTTCCAGGCATGCGCAAATCCAGCAGCACTACGTCGGGTTTCGCCTCGGGAATAATACGAATCGCCTCTTCGCCATCGGCCGCCTCAGCGACAACTTCTACGCTGTCGGAAAGTTCAAGCAGGCTACGTATGCCGGCGCGTACGAGGGTTTGGTCATCCACCAAGCAAACTTTTATCACACATTACTCCTTCGAAAATGGGTTAACTTCTGCTAATTTCGGTAAATCTAACGGTAAAAAACCGGCAATTTGGAAGCCGCGCCCAGGTGCTGATTCACACATCAAGGTGCCGCCGTAGGCGCTGAGCCGCTCTTGCATACCGGCTAAGCCATTACCTGCTCGCAGCAAATCCGCGCCCCGGCCGTCATCATAGGCGCTAATTTCAACGCCAGCAGGCGTTTGATTGAGCGCCAGCCACAAGTTTTTTGCGTGCGCGTGTTTAATAACGTTGGTCAAAATCTCCTGCGCGAGCCGCAAAATCACGTGCGCCCGTGCACTGTCGTGCAGAACAAACGGCTCCGGCACTTTCAAATGCACTTTAAGGCTAGGCACCCCTTCGGCCATCGCAATCAGCGCCTTGCCCAAATAAATCGGGTCGCTTTCCCGCAGCGCGCTGACCACTTCACGCACATCGGAAAGCAAAAGTTTCGAGATAGTTTGCGCTTGCAGCACATGTTTGAGCGTTTTATCGGTAGCTAAGTGGCTAGCGACTTCTAAGTTCAAGCTCAGCGCGGTCAAATGGTGCCCAACCAGATCGTGCAGCTCACGCGATATACGCAAGCGCTCAGAAGTGCGTTCGGTGTCGCTCAACATGGCCTGGGTGGCGCGCAATTCCAGATTGACTTGATTAAGCGATTGCCTAGCTTGGAACTGGCGCGTACCGATCCAGGCGGTCATAAACATAAAGCTACAGCTGCCAAAGTACAGCCCGACCTGTAACAGCGCTTCCAGCAAGGAAAGCCGTTCAAAATATGCAAACACCGGCAGCATGGCAAAGTTTTGCAAGATCAACAGCGTCACGCCAATGCTCAATGGAAACAGCCACGGCAGCACACCCGCCGAGACGATCAGTAAAATTGCGCCCAAGCCACTTCGGGTAAAATAGGTAATCGCCACTGCTGCAGTGGTCATTGCGATTAGCGCAAGCCAGTTTTGTATGCGCAATCGCTCGTCAAAGCGCCACGTTAAATAGCCATATGCCGCGCCGAATAGTAAATAGCTAAACAGCAGACCGCTGCTGGCTTGTGATTGCAGCGTCGGCAGCCTCAACAGCAGCGGAATGCCTACGCACGCCCAGGTAAAAAGCCCGGCGCCGCGCAAAAGCTGCACGTGGGTAAAGTGAAATCGGGCGGGTTGGGCGGTCATCACGCCAATGTAGCGAATTTATCCGGTAGCACGCGGGTTAAAGGTCATGCTTGGCGTTAGGTTGTATGAGTGCAATGTGCAGATCAGGACTAACTGTTAAGCTAAAACCATCTGAACCACATCAAGCATCATGGACTCCGCACTTTTACTCAGCTTCGACATGCTGTTTGTGCTCATTATTTTGAGCGTGTCGATCATCTTGTTCGCTACCTCATGGGTGGCGGCGGATTTGGCCGCGCTGATCGTGCTAGTGATGCTGGGCTTAAGTGGCTTGGTGCCGTTAAATCAGCTGTTTTCTGGCTTTGCCTCTGATGCGGTGATTGCGATTATGGCGGTCATGATTCTAGGCGCGGGTTTAGATCGCACTGGCGTGATGAATCGCGCTGCGGATTTGGTGCTGCGATTTTCTGGCAATACCGAGCGCGGCTTGATTTTGGCGCTGTGCGTGCTAGCGGGTGGCATTTCTGGCTTTATGCAAAACCCGGCGGTGGTTGCACTGTTTTTACCGGTCGCAAGTCGACTGTCGGCGCGCACCGGTTTTCCACTTTCTAGATTTTTGCTTCCCATGGCCTGCTGCATTGTGCTGGGCGGCACCATGACCACGGTCGGCAATTCGCCGATGATTATGCTGAATGATTTAATCGGAAGCGCCAATCGCAACTTGCCGCAAGGCGCACAAACGCTGAGTGCGCTGTCGGTATTTTCCGTGTTCCCGATTGGTATCAGCCTGCTGATTTCTGGTTTGGCGTACTTTTATTTCTTCGGGCTGCGAATGTTGCCCTCCAATGATGATGCCCAAGCGGTAACGCCGCGCACCACCGAATCGTATTTCGAAAAACTGTACGGCCAAACCGGCGTTTTGACCGAGCTGCGCATTTACCCGGACAGTTTGGCGGCGCAAAAAACCATCGGTGAATTAGAAGCCATGCCAAACGCGCCGCTATTTTTAGCGATCAAAACCAGCGCGGATAGCACCGATGGCGCTGAAACGCAGCGCAGCAGCGAAAGTCGGCTGGCGCCGCCTGCCGATGAAATCTTGCACGCCGGAACCGTTTTAGCCGCACTCGCCACACCCGAGACGATCGAACAATTTGCGGCGTCAATGAACTTGGGAATTTTGCCAGGGCATCATCATCTAGGGGCGCTATTTGACCCTGGCACGGCTGGCGTATCCGAGGCGGTGCTGCCGCCGACGTCCAGTTTTGTCGGCAAAACAGCGTTTGAATTGCGGTTGCGACGGCGCTACGGTATGAATCTGCTGGCGGTGCATCGGGCCGGGCAAGTGCTGCGAGATAATCCACGCGCGCTGGCCTTGCAATCGGGCGACACGCTGATATTTCACTCCAGCTGGGCTGATTTGGCCGATCACGCTGAAGAACGCCAGTTTGTCGTCATTACCGACTACCCGAAAGAAGAGCAGCGCACGCAAAAGCAGGGCTACGCGATTATGTTTTTCGTCGGCGCATTTTTGCTTGCGCTAGTAGGAAAGGTGGCGCTGCCAATCGCTTTGCTTGCGGGTAGTGTCGGCATGCTATGCATGTCGATTTTATCAATGGATGAAGCCTATCGCGCGATCAACTGGAAGACTATTTTTTCATTAGCTTGCTTATTACCACTCTCGGTTGCTATGGAGCAAACTGGCACCGCCGCGTGGATCGCGCAAGAGCTTACCCGCGGCACGATAGGCTGGCCGCACTGGCTACTGCAGACGCTGGTTGCCTTGCTATCGACGTTCGCGGCGCTATTCATGAGCCAAGTCGGCGCAACGGTTTTGATGGTGCCGATGGCGATCAATATCGGCTTAGCCGTAAATGGCAACCCCACCGAGTTTGCGCTACTCGCCGCATTAGGGGCATCGAACAACTTTTTCACCGCCGGCAATCCCGTGATCGCCATGATTACCGGGCCCGGCAATTATTCAAGACAAGACTATCTACGCGTAGGCTTGCCGCTGGTCGCGTTGGTGCTGGTGGTTTCGCTGGTGGCGGTAAATTTGATGTTTTAGGCGCGTGGGTTCCTACTTCTAAAATCAGTTTCAATGCATCCCTCTAAAAACAAAACCCGCCTTGCAGCGGGTTTTGTTTGCGTATCAAAATTGTAGTGGAACTAGAACTGTAGGCTCCACTTATCGAGTCGGCCCACATCACCGGAGAACAGATCTTTCACCTGCAACTTCCAACTGCCATTGGCTACGACGGCTGAAGCGTTCACGGTGTAGGTCGCGATAACATTGTCGGCACTGTCGTTGCTGGTGCTCTTGAGTCGGTACGTTGTGCCATTAGGCGCAATTAGATCAAGCTGCAAATCGCCGCGATAGGTGTGGAAAATCGTGACGTTGACTTTCAATGCCGATGACGAATTTCCGGTTCGTCCTGTGACACTAACCGGGCTCTGGATAGTTGAGTTGTCGTTGATGGTGAAATCAGCGGTGTTTTCAAAGAAGCTGCCGCCGGTCGGTGGTGGCGTGCCGGTCAATGCCGCAATAGTTTTAGTGGCGTCGACAATACCGGTGCCGCATTGCGAGCAGGTGGCGGGGAAGGCGCGGGTATTGTTTTTCAGCAGCGTTTCAATTTCCGCAGGCGTTTTGCTGCCTTTGGACAAAATCAATGCCGCCACACCAGCAACGTGCGGCGTTGCCATTGAGGTGCCTTGGTAATAGGCGTAGTTTTCTGCGCTCGGGGTTTGCGTGCCCGAATTGAGGGTCGAGTAAATGCCACCGGTGCTGGAAGTTGAGCTGAGCTGCCCGCCGGGCGCTGCAACGTCAACTACGCTACCGAAGTTGGAATACGAGGCCCTGCCGCCGGAGCGATTGGTGGCGGCAACCGTGACCACATTGGCGCAATTGGCTGGACGAGCGGAAGAAGCATCAGTGTTGGAATTACCCGCCGCTACAATGACCACTGTGCCGCGATTGACCGCGCCAGTAATCGCGTTTTGATAGGTGGTGCCGCAAGCGCCGCCGCCGCCGAGCGACATGTTGATGACTTTCGCGACATTGCCATTAGCGGGAATGCCGGAGACTGAGCCGCCGGACGACCAGGTGATGGCGTCAGCAATATCAGAGAGCGAGCCGCCGCATTTACCGAGTGCGCGCACCGGGGAGATTTTGGCGTTAAACGCCACGCCCGCGCCGCCTTTGCTGTTATTCGAAACGGCGGCAATGGTGCCGGCCACATGCGTGCCGTGCCAGCTGGAATTTTGCGAATTCGGCGCGGGTGGTGGGCCGCATTCGGCGTTGGTCCACCAATCGCCTTGATCGGCGGGGTTGGAATCACGACCGTTGCCATCGCGCGCTGCGCCAGCATCGCTGATGAAATCGTAGCCTGCTACCACATTGCCGTTCAAATCCGAATGCGAGGTAATGCCGGTGTCAATCACCGCCACCGTAACGCCGGTGCCGGTTGCCGAATCCCACGCGGTGGGCAAGTTCAAGCCACCGGTGGCTTCAAAGTAGTGCCACTGTTTGCCAGCGTAGTCGGTGTCATTCGGGGTGAAAAAGGGCTGCATCAGCGCGTCGGGTTCGACATAACTGACGTCCGGATTGCGTGAAAGTGCTTGCATAACGGCGAGCGTGACGTTGTCGTCAACGCGTGCTTCGTCACCTTTGCCTTCGCCTTTACCCGCGCGAATCTCAACCAGCTGGCCGCCGGTGGAAACCGGTCGCACAAAGTCGATATTAAATCCGCTTAATGCAGCTGCCCGGTCAATCGCCTGATACATCGTCGATTCTTGACCCCGATTTTCATTGAAGTAAATGATCAAACGGTTGTAATCGTTGAAATCACTTAATGGCTCAAGATTGAGCTTGCTGCTATCGACGGGCGCTAAATCAACCGCATCACGGCTGGACTGCGCAAAACCTTGCGCGCAAATCAATGAAAGTGCGACAGCGAGTACGGTAGGCGAATTAACTTTTTTCACGGATCAAAGTTCCTAAATTTAGCAAGGAGAGATGGGTAGAAAGGCGATGTGCAATAAATCTGCGGCAAACCGAGAGAGTTGACCGCCGCAAGATCGGCAGGTGGCGATTGCCACAGCGCGAGCGGAATCTAAATGCGCGCCAACGGCGCGTCAAACGGCTCAACCTTTTTCGGCTTGTTCAGCTTTGCTGCGTCGCAGCAGAGACGCACGTTGAGAATGACTTGAAATCATTCATGCTCGACTACGCTTAAATTCGTATGGCCAGCAAACGCCTGAATTGCGATTCAGTTTCAAAAACTGCGATGCAGTTCACGTTTTCAGAAGCTCCGTTTGCTCTGTTGCAGCGCAGCAGAAACCCAGAAAACTAGCGAGATCAAATGATCTATTGTTAGATCATTTGCGTCGATTTATGACGAATTTCCGTACTTTTCGCCACGCGAACCCGCAATTTCAGCGGTTTATTGCGGGTTTTCTGGTGCGGACATATGTGCGGATGCCGCGATCAGTGCGCCGAACCACCCTAAAACCGTACCGCAAATGAATACGAATGCACTCTCGACTAGGCTCAAGCCCAGCAGCCGGAATTCACTGCCGTAGCTGCGCGCTAAACCGCTTACCGCGGGCGTGAGCAGCCAAACCGCTCCCGCTACCAGCAAAATTGCAAGTAGCGCAGCAATGGCGCCGAACCAAAATCCTGAGTACAAAAACGGCCGCCGCACGAAGGCATTATCTGCGCCGACCAGCTTCATGATTTGAATCTCATCGGCGCGCGCGGCAAGCTCTAAGCGTATCGTATTGCCAATCACGAGCAGCACGGTCAGCGCCAAAAGCCCGCCAAATACCCAAATAGCGCGCTCCGCTAATGCCAGTAGTGCTTTGAGCCGAAACAGCCATTCTTGGTCAAACTGCGCAATTTCAACTTCAGGATTGGCGCGCAGCGCTTCGACCAGCGCCATCGCGCGGCCGCTTTGCAAAGATTCGCGGCTCAGCTCTACCACCAGCACAAACGGCAGTGGATTCGCATCAAGTGCATTTAACGCATCGGTAAAGCTAGTCAATTGCTTGAATTCCGCCAGCGCTTCTTCGGGGGTTTTTAAGATCACCTGTTTGACTAATGGATCAGTTTGAATTCGGCTTTGCAGCGCCGCAGCACTTGGCTGTGCGATCTCGGGGCGTAAAAATAAGCTGACATCGCCGGGTTGGGCCGCCGCCGCCGATAAATAGCGCATATTTTTGAGCGCCAAATGCCCCATCGTCGGTAACGCAAGCGCCAATGCCAGTACGCCGAAGGTTAACAACTGTGTAAATGGTTGGCGCCACAGCCTGCCAATGCTGGAAAACAGACTGTAGCCATGGCTGCGCAGCCAGGCGCGCAGCGGGCTGGCTAGAACATGTACTGGGATTTCAAGCGGCAAATTTCCGGGTGGTGCTGCGCCTCGATTTTCAACTGTTCTGCTTCGATTCTTTTTAGCCATGCTGCACCTTCGTACTGCGATGCACTTCGGGCCGAAAATCATCAATCAGCTTGCCGTGATCCAGCACCAGCACGCGCTTTTCAAGCTTGCGCACCAGTCGTAAATCATGGCTAGCGACCAATACTGTGGTGCCGCTTTGCTGGAAATCTAAAAATAAGCGCATGATTTCTTCAGATAAATCGGGGTCTAAATTGCCAGTTGGCTCATCTGCCAGCAAGATCGCGGGTTTAGTGACCACCGCGCGCGCAATGCCAACGCGCTGCTGCTCGCCGCCTGATAAGGTAATCGGCGACGCGCGCGCTTTATCAGCAATGCCGACTCGCAAAAGTGTGGCTTGCACCTGCTTTTCGATCTGCGCATGCGGTAAACCCGCGACGATCAGCGGCAGCGCCACGTTATCAAACACGCTGCGATCAAATAGCAGTCGATGATCTTGAAACACCAGCCCCAGCGTACGCCGATAGGCAGGCACATCACGCGCGGTGAACCGCTGCACCGGCTGGCTATCAATCAGAATATTGCCGCGTGTGGGCCGATCCATTAGTGCGATCAGCTTGAGTAGCGTGCTTTTACCTGCGCCCGAATGCCCTGTCAAAAACACCATCTCTCCAGCCACCAACTCGAAAGATACGTCATCAAGCGCTTGAAAACCCGATAAAAAACGTTTGCCGACGGCGTCAAAGCGGATCATGGGGTGGCTTTGCCGTAGGTCGCATAACGGATGCTCGTCATCAAGGCAATGTCGAATAGCACCTCGTCATTCCCGCGAAGGCGGGAATCCAGGCGCCGCGCGCAACCAGAGTTACTCAAGGTTGATTTTGCCTGGTCAACCTGGTGAACGCGTAAATGCAGCGAGAATTGCCTCGCAGCGTCGATTAGCACAATAAGCCTGGATTCCCGCCTGCGCGGGAATGACGAGGAATGAGTCTCCTTGAAGCAGCGCTCCTTGGATTCCCGCCTTCGCGGGAATGACGAACATATTTGCGGATCGACTGTGGACCGTTCGATTGAGCACATATCCCGGAGCCAAAAGAAATTCACTGCGCAATCAGCCCATTCATCATAAAAATTGGCTGCAAAATCGCCATCACAATCCCCAGCACTAGCGTGCCCATCACCAATATCATGCCTGGCTCTAACAGTGCCATGATGCTACTTAGGCTCGATTGCACGCGCCGCTCCAACAGATTGGCGCCGTGTTCTAACATGGGTTCAAGCTTACCGCTGCGCTCGCCCGAGCCGATCAATCGCGTCAATAGCTCAGGAAACTGCTTGCTGGCTTTCAGGCTGCTGGCCAAGCTTTGGCCTTCGCGCACCCTTGCGGTGGCGTCTATCAGCGCTTTACGAATCGGTAAGAAGCTCAGCACTTCCTGGCTCAGCCGCAGCGCTTCTAACACCGGCACCGACGCTGAGCTGGCAATCGCCAGCGTGCGGGCAAAACGCGCAGTTTCACCCGCGCGCAGCAGCGGCCCAAGTATCGGCAAACGCAATAAAAACGCGTGCCACGCGGTGCGGAATATCGGCTGCCGCAGCGCAATCGCAAACGCCACAGCGGCTAAAACCAAAGCCAGCGCAATCCAGACACCAAAGCGCGTGATGAATCCGCTGAGCGCCAGCAACACCTGCGTTGCCATCGGCAATTCACCGCCGAGCTGATTAAACATGCCGAGCAGCTGCGGCACAACATAGCTCAGCAAACCGGTCACTACTGCAATACACACGGCCAACAGCAGCGCCGGATAGATCAGTGCCAGCAGCACTTTTTGGGTCATGCCCGCGCTGGCTTCGCAATAATCGGCCAGCCGGGTCAATACCGTATGCAGCTGGCCGGATTGCTCACCCGCTTTGATGGACGCGCAGTAGAGCCGATCAAAACTGTGCGGAAATTGGGCCAGCGACTGGCTCAGGCTTTGGCCTTCCAGCATTTTTGCGCGCACGCCAATAATCATACGTTGGCTATGCGCGCCTTCACTTTGTTCGGCCAGCACTGACAGCACTTCATCGAGCGGCAATCCGGCATTGACCAGTGTGGCGAATTGCTGGGTAAAAATCGCCAGCTCAGCCCTGCCCATGTGCCGGGTAAACCAGCCGCGCGGACTAGGCGAGGCAATCTGGCTATCGGCTTTGCCTGCCGCGCGCGCATCCAGATCGCTGCGCGCTGCTTGTTGTGCGGCCTGCGTGGCGCCTGCAGCCTGCAAAAGCACGACGTCCAGCGGCGTCCAGCCACGTTCACGCAGCAGCGCTCGCACGGCTTTTGCGGTGTCGCCCTCCAGCACGCCTTTTTGGTTTTTGCCAGCAGCATCCAGCGCTTGAAATTCAAATGCAGCCACGCTAACGCACCTGCCTAAAGCGACAGTGACAAAAACCAAATAGCATGTTCGAGTTCTCCATAGCGCCAAGCTTAACCTAGCGCATACGCACGCCCAAGCGCTAGGAAGCAAATAACTTTGAGCGCAAACGCTTACACAAGGGTTTGCAAGCCTGGTTTGCACGGGTGCGAACCTAGTCTGCCCACGTGAAAAATCTATACTTGCCAGTTTGGTTATGCTCTCTAGCTATTCAAAACCATTCGCGAACCCCGTGTTACAGCGGCTATTCAATGCGCCCGCGCCTATCGATAATTGCGGAGCGGTGGATAGCGCGGTGAATTGCCCGGTGCTTAAGCTGTAGCTACCGTAGCCAACGTAAGCCCCAGATTGTGCTTCCACCCAGCCCATCAGGCGGCCACTGGCGTTATCAAAATCGATGGGGCCATGAAACAAACTCGACACATAGCCTGTGTTGCCCACCAATGTCACTGAGCCATCAACAAGATTGACCCGATAGAGCCGCGCGCCAATTCCTCCAGGATTTGTAGTCTCCACGCTAAACAAACGGCCTTGGCAATCTATTGCGTTAGCGGACGCGCGGAATGCGCCGCCAGCGTTGACGCCAGCTTGTAGGTTCGCTTGAGCGGTGTTGAGATCGAAGTCATATAGCCGGGACTGCGTATCGGTGAAACTTCGCGTCATGAGGTAGCTCGAACCGCTGGTAGGGTCGATCATTAACCCGCGAACAAACTCGTTGCTGGACAAAAACCCGCTGACCGTGCCGACTAAAGTGCGCGCGCCATTGGCGGCATTGACCCTAACTAGTTGGCGCACTCCGAAAACCAAAGCGATACCGTACAGCGTGTTGCCATTAGGGCTGAAGTCGAGCGCTTCAAAGTCGCTAGCGGTAAGGCTGCTAATCAACGTCAGATTGACAGCGCTGTGGCCACTCACTGGATGGCTATACAAGCCCAAGCTCGGATTACTGCCGGTGAATCCTTGACTGATAACTGCCTGTACCGGCAAATTATCGTTATTACCGGTGTTTATCTCGATGCGATCCACGAGCACGTCCTGATTGCTTGCCGCGGTCGAACTGGATGAGCGCAATTTAATAGCAAGCCGGTGGATGCCAGTGCCAAAATTCTGTAACTCTGAAGCGCTAATCGTGACCGAACAATAGCCGATGCCAAGTCCAGGGTTTGCGGAAGTAAACAAATCAGCGCAGCTTGGTGCCTCGCCCGACGTGGCTTCGCCCGAGCTTCGCAAATTTCGCAGTGCACAAAAACTATTGTTAGGTGGGCAATTCCCGCCGCCTTCAGGTGCCCGAGTCTGCGCCATTTCTTGGGTGTCAGAACCGCCACTACTTTCGCGGATATCCAAGCCGCCCGTGCCCGAATCCGCCTTGCGCAAAATCACGCGCATATTGCCGCTGGCCCCAAAAATAATGGGTGGCGTAATAATCCAGCGGCCTTGGTTGTTTCCGGCGGCTAAGCCGCGCGCCGCGCCCTGCGCGCCATCAGCAAAAAAGCCAAAACCGCAGGCTTTGATATTGCCGGGCACGGCGCAGCTTTGGGTGCCGACACCGTCTCCGGCTCGGAAAATCCAGCCCGCATTAGCGAGTGTTTGAAACTCGGCCTCACTGTTGAATTCAGCGGCCACCGATTGGTTGAGGTCAATGGTTTGTGCGTATGTTCCAAAGCTTGTAGGTAGCGCCGCGAGCAAAAGCAGGCAGCGGGTAACAATGGCCGAAGTCAACGCGGGAATTGAAAAGCTACGCATTGTGGTTTCCTTTTAAAGGTTGATTTAATGTTCAAAGACTTTAAAGACAGTAACTCCATTAAAGCGCTAGCGCTTTGCTTTGCTTTGTAGTCGGTCGAGTTCTTTCAGTAAATCGGATCTAGTTTTAAATAAGGCTGAGTTTTGCACTGCGTACTCATTAAGACGCTGGATTAGTTTTTGGGCTTCTGCTGCAAGCTTTGAGTCTTGACGCTGAGCCAATAACAACTCAGTTAGAACTAACTGGCTATCAAACCAAGAAATTTCAGTGTTGAACTCTGGAACCTCGCGGCGCAAAGCTTCCCAAATCAGCGCAGATTCGCGCTGTGCTTTGGTAGCGCTAAGGAAGTCGCCGCGCGCTGCTGCCAGCTTTGTGATCGCCTCATGACTAAAAGCTAACAAGCGACGCCAGCTGGCCTCGCTCGGAAATTCTTGCGCTAGGGCGATCCGTAGCTGAAGGCTTTCTTGATAGGCGGCGTTGGCATCTTCATAGCGCTTTTGCACCCTGCGCAAACCGCCCAATTGCTCAAGCGATGCTGACAGATAGCGTCTTGCAAAGGGACGCTTTGGATCCCGTTGCAAAAGTTCTTGGTCAATGATTAACGCCGCAATCACAGAGGCTTCTACCAATTCGAAATCAATGTTTTTTTGCAAAAGCAAGGTACCAGCTAAACGCCTTTCTGCAAATGAAAGCTCTGCACGCAAAAAGTTGTTACCTATATCTCGGTCGGAAAGCTCTTTAAGCAAATCTCGCGATATGCGCAAATCACCGAGTTCTTGTTCGAATTCTCCGCGCCGCCGATATAACTGCGCTCGCAAGTTATATAGTGACCTAGCAACCAAGCGAAAAGCGCTTGAATTGGGATTGGCCTTGATGGCTTCGCTCACCTGAGCAACACCGTTTTGCGTCAGCGCAAAAGCATCTTCGGCTTGTCCGATGCGAAGCAAATGATGCGCTTCTAAAATCACCAAGCGCAATTCGATCCATTGCATATCCACCGAATTTGGGTAGCTGCGTAGCCCTTGCTGAGTCACCGCGCGCGCGTGCAGCCGCAGCGTTTGCGCTTCATTGTGTAAACCGAGCGAGGCCTGCGCGGAAGCCACGGTGGTGTGGAAATCGAGCGCGCTCGCTTGAGCGTCTGGACTTAGTTTGGAATCGGTTTCGGCACTTGCGAACGCGTGTTCGATCACATCCGTTTCGCTAAACAGCGCCTGCACTGACTTTAACTCACCGGCGAAAAATCGGGCGTTGGCAAGCTGCGCGCGGGCGCGCCACGACCGGCTTTTATCGTCTTTCGCAAGAGCCAACGCTTGGCTGGCATCGTCTGCCGAGGCGCGCCAGTCCAAGGTGTAGTAGCTAGCCTCCGAACGCGCAAGCAAAGCGTCGATGAACAAAGCTGGCGGCACTAATGCCGTTTTGCGCTGCAGCGATTGCAATCGACGCCAGCCATCATCCAGTGCAGCATCCGCCTCGCTTGAGCGCGCAACGCTGCGATAGGTTTGCGAAAACCCCAACAGCATTCCGATGCGCGCGTGCTCTAACGCGACATTTCCAGGATCGGTACGCTCAATATCATTGACCAGCGTTTGCGCTTTTTGCAGCACGCTCGCCACCGTCTCGGCGCGTACACCGCGCGCTTCACGCAAGTTCTTGGCGAGATCGACTGTCAGATCATTGACCGCTTTGACCGAAGCATCAAAACTATTTTGCGCGCGTAATTGCGCGCGCTGCGCATCGCGCGCTGCGAACACTGAGATAACACTGGCCGCGATAATGCCAAGGCTAAGCGCACTAACAAGCGCAACGCTCGTACGATTCCTAGATACAAATTTCCAGGTGCGATACCCACGTGATGGCGGATGCGCAAGCACTGGCCGCCCATCCAACGCGCGCGTTAAATCTTCTGCAAACGCCGCTGCGGAGGCGTAGCGCTTATTAGGGTCGGTCGCGAGCGCTTTAAGCAAAATATTGTCAATATCACCTTTAATCAGCGCGCGAAGCTTGGCGGGCGGTGCAGGCAAGGTGCCCTCTTCAGTCGCGCGATCATCAATCTGTAAAGAGGGCGTGGTGGTTATGTCGCTATTGAAGCGCTTGCCGGTCAAAAGCTCACCCAGAATGACGCCCATGGCATAGACATCCGTCGCGGTGGTGATTGCGCCGTCATTGCGCTGCTCTGGCGCTGCGTAGGCAGGCGTGTACATATGAACTTGCGTTTGTGGCTCATTTTCGTTGTGCAACAGCTTAGCAATACCGAAATCGAGTAGTTTGACCTGCCCGGATTCGTTCACCATCAAGTTGCCGGGCTTGAGATCTCGATGCACAATCAAGGCCCGATGCGCCGCTTCAACGGCACCTGCGACTTCAATCATCAAATTGATGCGTGCGCGCAGTGACAGTTTTCTAGCGCGCACAAAACTGGTGATGCTCTGCCCGTCGACGTACTCTAAAACAAGATAGGCAAAACCATCAGCGGTAACACCGCCATCGATCCAGCGCGCGATCGAGGCATGTTCGAGCACTGACAGCACGCGCCTCTCGCGATCAAATTGCTGACGCGCTTCCAAGGCCTGCAAACCGCGTCGCAGCACCTTGATTGCCACCGTCTGGCGCACGCCATCAAGCATGCGATGCGCGCGAAACACCGATGCCGAACCGCCATCCCCTAGCCAGGCATCCAGCGTGTAGGGACCAATGCATCCTCCTTCGCGCACCGAGGTAGGCTGGTGCTGCGATTGGCCCTGCGACATCGGTTTAAACGACTGATCTGGGTTTACCCGAGTCACTAAGGCATCTTGTGCCGATGCGCGCTGCCCCGCATCCGTCGTGGCCTGCGAAATGAGCTTGTCGGCCAGCATGGCTGCTAGCAACTCCCGCAGCGGCACGTCGATCTCGGCCAATGCCTGCTCGCGCCGATCCGGCGCCATGGCCATTAAGCGATTAAATTCACTTTGCAGCGCTTCAGAATGAATCATTAGCTGGTTTTAGGCCTATTTAATTCGCCACGATGCGGGCATCTAATGTAGCGCCTGTGGCAAAGTTTCAATTCAATTCGCAGTTTAGACATGGCCGATGTGTTTTAACCTAAATCATCCTAGCTCAAAACCCCATTTTTATTCGAAATGACTATGTTGTCGGCGGTTTTTTTTGGGCGCTTTGCGCTAATCGTCGCCAGCTTGGTTGGCTAAATCCAAAACCTTGCCAATCGTCAAATTCGACTGCCGTAAACGCCACACAAGTTGATCCCGCTTAATACCCAACGCCTGCGCGGCATCGACGCCATTGCCATGGTTTTTGAGGGCGGCGATGACTTCCTGCAGCGAGGCTTCATGTGCGCCGCGTTCGATACCCTAGGCTTCAATGAGCCCCAAACGCGCGCAATGCAATTCCACCGGATGTGGCAAATCCGCAGCGCGCTTGAGCGCACCTTGATCGCTAAAAAACACGCGTCAAAAGGCTAAGCGCCATCCATAAGTCAATCAAGCGCATGAATGTGCATTTTCTATGACGCGTAAAGTGAAATGCAGGGTTCATAGCCTGGTTTTTGAGCTTTATTAAGTCATTACAGCTTATCAAGCTTGGCTACCCTATCTCGACAAGTGCATAACCTGGGTTTAGCGATAAACCCCGAATTATTGTTCTCCATTGGTTTTCTTTTTGCATTTGCTCGTTTTAAAGGCCTGCCAAAATAATGAATTTTTGCAGACAAAACCCACAAAACGCGCGCAAGTCAGCTGATTTACCAGACATTTCCTTGACAGCCATCAGTCATGGAAATAGTGTGCGTGGGTGGTAAAAAATGGCAAATTGCGGCTATTTGTGGCAAATTGTGGAGTGAAGTTGCAGCCCTCAAACCCACGACCCCTATTTCAAGTTATTCAAACGCTCAGAAATCTAATCGGACGGTCTATGTTTTTCGGTGAATCACGTGTCAGCATGGATGAGAAGGGTCGCTTTGCGATCCCGACCGAGCATCGTGCGCATATTGCTTCGCTGAGCCGAAACCAATTGGTGGTCAGCTACAACCCTTATGAAGCGGGATGTTTGTGGTTGTTTGCGGTTGATGAGTGGGATCGCATTCGCGCGTCGGTCATGGCGCTCAACAGTGCGCGAGCGGCACATCGGGATTTGCAGCGCCGCCTTGTAGGCGCAGCAGCAACCGTTGAGCTTGATAACAGCAGCCGCATCGTGCTGCCGCATTCACAGCGCCTGCAGATCGAGCTGGGGAAAAGTGGGGTGCTGCTGGGTTTGGACAAAAAATTCGAGCTCTGGAGCGAGTCGGCATATCAGGCGCGCATGGAATCACCGATTGCTGAAGCAGCATTGACTGCAGAAATGCTGGCGCTACCGTTGTGACGCACGTTCCGGTGATGTTGCAAGAGTGCATTGCTGCGCTGGCCATCAAGCCAGACGGGCACTATCTAGACGCGACTTTTGGGCGCGGCGGTCATGCGCGCGCCATTTTGGCGCAGTTGTCAGCCGCAGGTCGAATTACCGTGATGGATCGCGATCCGCAGGCCATTGCTACCGCAAATGCCTTGGCGTTTGAGGATGTAAGGGTCAATGTAATGCACGGCAATTTTGCGGATCTATTACCCAATCTGCCGGCAGATTATTTTGACGGCGCGCTGTTGGATTTAGGCGTGTCATCACCGCAGTTAGATCAAGCTGAGCGCGGTTTTAGCTTCCAGGCTGATGGCCCGCTAGACATGCGTATGGACACCAGCACCGGCCTAAGCGCTGCTGCTTGGCTCAAGCAGGTTAGTGAAGTCGAGTTGCTGCGAGTGCTGCGTGAATATGGCGACGAACCGGAAGCTAAATTCATCGCACGCGCGCTGTGTGCTGTGCGAGGCGAGCTAAATACCACGCTGCAACTGGCCGAAAAAGTCGACGAAATAAAGCGCACCCGCAAACCCGGGCGCAACCCGGCCACGCAGGTTTTTCAAGCGATTCGCATTGCCGTCAATGATGAGCTGGGCTCAATTGCGCGCGCGCTAGCTGCGCTGCTGCGGGTTTTGAAAATTGGCGCACGCATGGCAGTCATCGCGTTTCATTCGTTGGAAGATCGTATCGTCAAACAATTTATTGCGAGTCACGCCAAAGCGCCAGCGGCATCACGACGTGATTTTATGGCAGCCAGTGATTTTATTGCCCGGTTGTACGCCGTTGGGAAAGCGCAGTTTGCTGACGATTTGGAATGCAAAGCGAACCCGCGCGCCCGTTCTGCAGTGCTGCGCGTGGCGGAGAAAATCGCATGAGTGATTCGAGCAATATGCGTACAACTTGTTTGGTGCTGCTGGCCGCGGTAGTGGCCTCTAGCATTGCTTTGGCGTGGTCTAAACACCGCGCGCGTGAGCTCTATCAAACGCTGGAACAGCTATCACATGCGCAGGATGAAGCGCAGCTGGAATGGGGCCGGTTACAGTTAGAACAAGCAACTTGGAGCGAAAATTCCAGAGTCGAGCAAATCGCGCGTGAGCGTCTGGGCTTGCAATTTCCGGGGCCAGAAAATGTCATGGTGATAAACCAGTGAGCAAGATTTTATGAGTTTGCGTCCGCCGAGCAAAGGCGTTTCGCCGCGCCATGTGCCTGAAAAAGTGCAGACGGTAGCCGCTGCGGAAAGCAAAGTAGAAGCGCGCAGCTCTGAGCGCCAGCGCCGCACGCAGTTTGATCCGCGCAAACGCTTGAATTGGGTGCTGCTTGGGCTTTGCCTATGTACCACGGCATTGTTGGGGCGGGCAATTGACGTGCAGGTGATTCGCTCTGCTTTTTATCAAAAACAAGGCGATATGCGCTACATGCGCTCGGTGCCGATTTCGGCCTATCGCGGCGCCATTTTAGATCGCAATGGCGAGCCTTTGGCAATTTCTACGCCGGTCACTTCGATTTGGGCGAACCCAGCTGAGCTGCTGGCTGCAGGTGCTGATCTAACTGTGCTAGCCGAGCTGCTTGAGCTTAAGCCCGAATTTGTCCAGCAGCGCTTGACGCAATTTTCTGATCGCGAATTTATCTATCTGCGCCGCCATTTGAACCCAGAATGGGCTGCGAAAATTGCCGATTTAAAGCTACCCGGCGTATATGCGCAGCGCGAATTTCGGCGTTTTTACCCGACCGGCGAAGTCAGCGCACATTTGCTAGGTTTTACCAGTATTGATGATCGCGGCCAAGAAGGCGCGGAGCTGGCGTTTGATCACTGGCTGACGGGTAAGCCGGGCAATAAGCGCGTCATGCAAGATCGCAAAGGCCAGCACGTAGCCGATGTCGATTTGCTCAAAGCTGCCGAACCGGGCCAGGATTTACGGCTGTCAATAGATCGGCGCATTCAATATTTGGCGTATCGCGAGCTTAAATCGGCGATCTTGCAGCACAAAGCATCGTCCGGGTCTCTCGTGATGCTAGACGTGCCGACCGGCGAAATTCTAGCGATGGTGAATCAGCCTAGCTATAACCCAAATCTGCGCGATCGCAGTGCGGGTTCGAACCTGCGCAACCGCGCTGCGACCGATGTGTTTGAGCCGGGTTCCGTGATGAAAAGCTTTACCGTGGCGGCGGCGCTGGAATCGGGAAAATTCAACGAGCGCTCGTTAATTGATACCGGCATTCCGGCAGCTGCGGCAACCCACGTCAAAGACACCCGCAACTATGGGGTGCTGGATTTGACCGGCGTGATGATGCACAGCTCCAATATCGGCGCGGCAAAAATCGCCGGTGATTTGTCGAACGATCAGCTGCACGATATGTTCAAACGCTTCGGCTTTGGTGCGGTGTCAGGCTCAGGCTTTCCGGGTGAATCGCCAGGCTATTTGAATGAAGCAAAACGCTGGCGTGACGTCGAAAAAGCCACCTTGAGCTTTGGTTACGGAATGTCAGCCACGCCGCTGCAAATTGCCGGTGCCTATGCCGCGCTAGGGAATCAGGGCCGCATGCGCAAGCCCAGCATGATGTTAAATGCGAACGAGCCCGATGAAGCGATTATTGACCCGATCATCGCCGCGCAAATCAGCGCGATGTTAGAAACCGTGACTACGCGCCAGGGCACCGCACAGTTGGCGCAAATTGCCAATTATCGCGTCGCGGGTAAAACCGGCACGGTGCGCAAAGCCAGTCCGCAAGGCTACCAAGCACGTTACATTGGTTTATTTGCCGGGTTCGCACCTGCTAGCAATCCGCGCGTCGCCTGTGTGGTGGTGATTAACGATCCAGTCGGCGGCGCTTATTATGGCGGTGCAGTCGCCGCGCCGGTGTTTTCTAAAGTGGTTGGCGGCGCATTGCGCTTATTGAACACCACCCCAGATGCACCCTATAGCCCAGGCGTGATTGCCAAAATCACCCCAGAGATGTTGGACGCCGCTGCCGAAGCCGTTGCGGAGCCGGTGCTGCGATGAAGCCGAGTCTGCGATGAAATTAGGTGACTTACCCGCAGTCGCGCAGTTCATTGCGCCGATGTTCTATGCCATTCGATTTAATCGGCTAGTGCTGGATTCGCGGGCGGTAAAACCGGGCGATGTGTTTGTTGCGCTGCAGGGCCAGCTAAGCCACGGCTTGCAGTTTGCTGCAAACGCGCTGGCCCAGGGTGCGGTATTTGTATTGGTAGAAGCGGGAGATGACTTACCGAATTTGCCAAGTCAAAGTGCAGTCATTCCAGAGCTGCGCGCCAAACTAGGCGCACTCGCACTGCAAGTTAGCGGCCATGCTGCGCAGCACATGCTGGTGGTTGGTATCACCGGCACGAACGGCAAAACTTCCTGTACTCAGCTGCTTGCGCGGGCATTGCAAAGCTTGAGCGGAAAGCCCACAGCAACCATCGGCACGCTTGGCATAGGTTTGTTAGATGCCTTAGTAGAATCTGATCGCACCACGCCAGACGTGCTTGCCGTGCATCAAAGCTTGGCTGAGTTGGAAGCTGCGGGTGCGGCGCGGGTAGTCATGGAAGTCAGCTCGCACGCGCTCGATCAGGGCCGCGTTGCTGGCGTAACCTTTAAAGGCGCGATCTATACCAATTTGACCCGCGATCATCTGGACTATCACGGCAATATGGAAGCCTACGCTGCGGCCAAGGCTAAGCTGTTTCATACGCCAGGGCTGCAATATGCTGTGATTAACTTAGATGCTGTGCTGAGCCTTTCGCAGCTGCAAAGTTTGTATGGCAGCGCTGAAAAAAGTCTGACGTATTCGCTGCGCGCCGATTCGGGCGCGGATTTAGTCGCCGTTGAAATCACCGCGCACGTACACGGCAGCAAATTGCAGCTGCAATTTGGCGATCAAACGCTGGCCTGCAATCTACCGCTGTTAGGTCGTTTCAATGTCAGTAATGCGCTTGCGGTTACTGCCGCGCTGCTGGCCGAAGGCTTTGAGTTCGCAGCGCTGAAACCCGTGCTTGAAGCCATGCGTCCGGTGCCGGGACGCATGAATCAGCTGAGCGCGCCGGATGGCCCTTTAGTCGTGATCGACTACGCCCACACGCCAGATGCACTCGAACAGGCTTTGACGAGCTTGCGCGCACACGTGCCAACGGGCGCTGTGCTGCACTGCGTGTTTGGTTGCGGTGGTGATCGCGATACTGGCAAACGCGCACTCATGGGTGAAATTGCCGCGCGGCTTGCTGATCAAGTTGTCATCACCACCGATAACCCGCGCACTGAAGCGCCAGCGGCTATAGTTGCGGCAATTGCCGATGGCGTTCGAACCCAGCGCGCCGACTTTCTGCAAATCTTAGATCGTAGCGCCGCTATTGAATCGTGTATTGGCACAGCCCAAGCAAACGATGTGATTTTAATTGCTGGCAAAGGCCATGAAAATTATCAAGAAATACACGGCGTAAAGCACCCATTTGACGATTTTCGCGTAGCTCAAGGCGCGCTAGCACTCCGAAGCGGAAATTCAGCGCATGCAGCTTGAGCTCGCCGATATTGCCACAATGTGCGCCGGTCAATTGCACGGCAGCACGGCTGCGCACGTGACGAGCGTGCATACCGATACCCGTTTGCTGGCAAGCGGTGCGCTTTTTGTTGCGCTACAGGGCGAGCAGTTCGATGGCCACAGCTACATGGCGATAGCAAAAGCGCAAGGCGCAGTTGCCGCGCTGGTAGAAAAGCTAGATAGCGGCTGTGCATTGCCGCAAATTCAAGTGCAGAACACCCAGCACGCTTTGGGCTTACTTGCGCGTGCTTGGCTTAAGCGCATGCCCTGCAAACGCATTGCCCTGACCGGTAGCAACGGCAAGACCACGGTCAAGAATTTTACCAGCGCGATCCTGTCAAACGTTGGGCCAACTTGCGCCACTAGCGGTAATTTTAACAACGAAATTGGCCTGCCACTTACTGCGCTACGCGTGCGCGCCAGCGATCAATTTGCGGTATTGGAAATGGGCGCGGGCGCACCGGGCGATATTGAATATTTGGCCAGCATCGGTTTGCCGCAGGTTGCGCTAGTCAACAATGCTGCCGCTGCGCATTTGGAACGTCTGATTTCTATTGAAGCGGTTGCGCATGAAAAAGCCGCGATTTACCGCGCACTGCCTAAAGATGGCGTAGCGATTATTCCTTTGGACGACGCGCACCGTGCAGAATTTATCGACGCGGCAAAACATGTGCGGCTACTAACGTTCGGATTAGCTCCAGCGGCGCAGATACGCGCTGAAGCAATCGAAATAAGCGCGCATACACGCTTCAAACTTGTAGGCCCGTTCGGCAATGCGCTGATTGAACTGCCGCTTTTGGGTCTGCACAATGTGCGCAATGCCTTGGCTGCAGCGGCCCTCAGTTACGCTGCAGGCGCAGACTTGCCCGCCATCATCGCTGGCTTGCAAAGCACGCAGGCCGCTGGTGGCCGATTGCAGCAAGTGCATCAAGTTGGCGGCTGGTACCTAATTGATGATAGCTACAATGCTAATCCAGGCTCGGTTATGGCCGCGATTGACGCGCTGCGCGCGCTGCCTGGCAAGCCGATTTTAGTGCTGGGTGATATGGCGGAATTGGGTGAAAACTCACCGCAGCTGCACGCGCAAGTATTCGACTATGCTAAACAGCAAGGTCTGAGCACACTCTTTTGCTTAGGCCTAAAAACCGCTGCAGCCGCGCGCGCCACCCGCTTTGGCAAAGCGTTTGATTCGCTAGAAGTGCTGATTGCTGCGCTGAAAAGTGAAATTACTTCCGAATCGCAGGTGCTCGTCAAAGGCTCGCGCTCCAGCAAAATGGAGCGCGTCGTCGCTGCGATCAGTGATGGTGTAAGCCCATGCTAATTCTGCTGGCAAAATGGCTGGTGCCTTGGCTCGGTGTGCTGAATGTCATTAATTATCTGACGTTCCGGGCCATTGCGGCCACGCTAACTGCGCTGGCGATTTCTCTAGTTTTCGGGCCGCGCTTTATTCGCCATTTGAGTGAGCGGCAGAAGAAAGTCGGCGGCCAGCCGATTCGCAGCGATGGTCCGCAATCGCACTTTTCCAAAGCTGGCACGCCCACCATGGGCGGCGGCTTGATTATTCTATCGATCAGTAGCGCGGTGTTGCTATGGTCAGATTTAAGTAATCGCTATGTCTGGACCTGCTTAGTAGTTCTGTGGAGTTTTGGCTTCGTCGGCTGGTTAGATGACTACCGCAAGCTGGTTTATAAAGATCCAAAAGGGCTATCGGCGAAAGCCAAGTATGCCTTGCAGTCCGTTTTTGGCGCGGCCGCCGCGGTATTCCTATTTGCCACCGCAGACGTTCCCGCCGCCACCGCGCTCTACGTGCCGTTTTTTAAGGACGTAGCGATTCCCCTCGGTGGATTTTTCTTCTGTGCTATCGCTTATTTGTGGATCGTCGGCTTTTCCAACGCGGTGAATTTCACCGATGGCTTGGACGGCTTAGCCATCTTACCTACGGTGTTGGTGGCTGGCGGTTTGGGCGTATTCGCCTATCTTTCTGGCAATGCCGTGTTCGCTAGCTACCTAGCGATTCCGCGCATTCCAGGTGCGGGTGAGCTAGCGATTATGTCGGGTGCTATCGCCGGCGCTGGGCTCGGGTTTTTGTGGTTCAACACCTTTCCTGCGATGGTGTTTATGGGCGATGTTGGCGCGCTTGCGCTCGGCGCAGTGCTAGGCGCGATGGCGATTATTTGCCGCCAAGAAATCGTGCTGCTAGTCATGGGCGGTATTTTTGTGATTGAGGTATTGTCAGTGGTGATTCAAGTGGGTTCCTTTAAAACGCGCGGCAAGCGGGTTTTTAAAATGGCGCCGATTCATCACCATTTCGAGCTTAAAGGCTGGCCTGAGCCGCGCGTGATCGTGCGCTTTTGGATTATCACCGTCGTGCTGGTTTTGCTCGGCCTTGCTACCTTGAAGGTGCGCTAGTGTCGGCGGTTATGGAAGTCAGCAAAGATAAACTCGCCGCTGCGGGAAGTATTGCCGCCGCGCTGCAGCGCTCGCGCCCGAGTTCGGGCTCGGGCGCCGACTTGCTAGATGGCTATTTGATGATTGCTTGCGCCGGTTTGATTGCAATGGGCTTGGTCATGGTGGCGTCCAGCTCATTTGCGGTTGCGGTCGATTTAGGGGTGAGCCCATTTCACTATTTGATTCGCCACGTGGTAGCGCTGAGCATTGGTCTAGGACTTGCCTATTGGCTTTACCACGTTCCGCTTGAAGAAATTGAAAAGCGTTCTTTGCCGCTGTTTATTTTTGCGCTCGGTTTGCTCATGCTGCCGTGGATTCCGGGCTTGGGCGTGCGCACCAATGGCGCGTTGCGCTGGATACGCTTGGGCATTACTAATTTCCAGGTGGTTGAAGCCGCTAAATTGCTGATGATTTTGTATTTGGCGGGCTATTGCGTGCGCCAACGGAACCAGCTGTTCGAGCAGTGGAAAGGCATCCTCAAGCCGCTTGGCATGGTTGGCATTATGGTGTTGATGCTGCTGCCGCAACCGGATTTTGGCAGCGCCGCGTTATTGCTTTCGGTGTGCTTTGCGCTGTTGTGGCTGGCCGGCGCACGCGCAAGCTACTTGAGCGTGCTGTTGATTTTAGGTGTGCTGGTCATGATGGCGATTGCGGTGGCGGAGCCGTATCGCTTGCAGCGCCTGATTGGCTTTGTCGATCCGTGGAAGGATCAATACGCCAGTGGTTTTCAGCTCACCCAAGCGCTGATCGCGATTGGCCGCGGCGAAATTTTCGGCGTGGGTTTAGGTGAAAGCGTGCAAAAGCTGCACTATTTGCCGGAAGCGCATTCGGATTTTATTGTCGCGGTGATTGCCGAAGAATTGGGTTTGGCCGGGTTGGCGGTAGTGCTGGGCTTGTTTTGCTTACTGGCCGCGCGCACCTTTGAGCTCGGCGCGCGCGCCATCAATCAGGGTTTGACCTACGCCGGGTTAGTCGCGTTCGGCATTGCACTTTGGTTCTCGATCCAGTGTATCGTCAGCGTGGGTGTAAATTTAGGCCTATTACCCACCAAAGGTTTGACGCTGCCGTTGATTAGCTCGGGTGGTAGCTCGATGATGATTTCGGTGGCGGCGTTAGGCCTGCTGTTCAACATTTCTAGGCGCGTGAATTCGCCAGCGCCAGCGCTAAAGTCCGCTGGGCCGAAAGAGTTGATATGAGTACTAAGCCATTTATGATTATGGCAGGCGGCACCGGCGGGCATGTGTTTCCAGGCCTAGCGGTGGCACAGGCCTTGCAAGCGCAAGGTCAGCGCATTGTGTGGCTAGGATCACGCGCGGGCATGGAAGCAAAACTGGTACCTGAGCGCGGCATTGCATTTGAAGCGCTGGACGTCGCAGGGTTTCGCGGTAAAGGGTTGCTAAAACTGTTGCAGGCGCCATTTATGCTGCTGCGCTCGATATGCCAGGGCGTAAAGTTAATACGACAGCACCAGCCCGCCTGCGTATTGTCATTTGGTGGTTTTGCCGCAGGACCCGGCGGCATAGCGGCATGGCTGCTGGGCAGACCGCTGCTAGTGCATGAACAAAATTCAATCGCTGGATTGACTAATCGCTGGTTGGCCAAAGTGGCGAAAAAAACCTTACTCGGATTCTCTGGCGCCATTGCGAATGGGGTGCAGGTCGGCAATCCGGTGCGCGCGGATATTTCGATGCTTGCAAAACCCGAGCAGCGCTTTGCCGAGCGTAGCGGGCCATTGCGATTGCTCGTGCTGGGCGGCAGCTTGGGCGCGCGCGTGTTGAATGAGCGTGTGCCGCAAGCCATCGCGCTGATCGCGAGCGACGCTCGACCCATCGTGCGGCATCAGTGTGGTGCGCGCTGGCACGCTGAAACGTTAAAAAGCTACGAAGCCGCTGACGTCAGCGCCGATGTCAGCCCTTTCATTAGCGATATGGCCGATGCTTACGCCTGGGCCGATTTGGTCATTTGCCGAGCCGGCGCGCTAACCGTTGCAGAAGTTGTCGCGGCGGGTCTGTACCCCATTTTTATTCCCTACCCGTATGCGGTAGACGATCATCAAAGCGCGAACGCAAACTGGCTGTGTAATACCGGGACTGCCATGCTGGTACCAGAAGCGCAAGCGAGTCCGGATAAATTGCACACGATTTTGACGGCTTTGACTCGGCCGGAATTGATGCGTGCTGCAATGAAAAATCGTGCACTGGCACAGCCAGACTGCGCGCAGCAAATTGCCGCTACTGCGCTTAACTTAGCCGCAGCGAGTAAAGCATGAGCGCGCGCTTTCGCCCAGGCACCGACGCCATGCAGGCGTTTAAGCGGGTGCATTTTATTGGCATTGGCGGCGCGGGCATGAGCGGTATCGCCGAAGTGCTGTTGACACTGGGTTACCTTGTGTCGGGCTCCGATAGCGCGAACAATGCCAGCACTGCGCGCTTGATACAGCTCGGCGCACAAGTTCACATCGGCCACTTGGCTGAGCACCTGCAAGGTGCGGATGTAGTAGTCAGCTCGAGTGCCATTAAGCTCGATAATCCTGAGCTAATCGCCGCACGCGCCGCGCGCATTCCAGTAGTGCCGCGCGCGGAAATGCTGGCTGAGCTGATGCGCTTTCGACGCGGCATTGCCGTGGCGGGTACGCACGGTAAAACCACCACGACGAGTCTGACCGCAAGTTTGCTAGCCGCCGAAGGTTTGGATCCTACCTTTGTGATTGGCGGATTGTTGAACTCGGCCGGCACCAATGCCAAGTTGGGTTCCGGTCAGTGGCTGGTGGCTGAGGCCGACGAAAGCGACGGCTCGTTTTTACTGTTGCAACCACTACTGGCAATCGTGACCAATATCGATGCCGATCATCTGGAAAATTACAGCAATGATTTTGGCAAACTCAAGCAGGCGTTCTCAGAATTTTTGCACCATCTGCCGTTTTACGGCTTAGCGGTTTTATGTTTCGACGATGCCAATGTGCGCGGCTTAGCTGCCGAGCTGCCGCGCTCAATCTTGAGCTACGGGTTTGATGAGGACGTCGACATGCGCGCGAGTAATTTGCGCCAAGATGGCCCGCGCATGCATTTTGATTTGGCACTGCCGGGCGCCGCGCGCGTTTTGCCAGCCACGCTCAATCTGCCTGGCCGGCACAATGTTTTGAATGCCTGTGCGGCGGCCGCAGCGGCGTATCAAGTCGGCGTCAGCGATGATGCTATTTTGCGCGGCTTATCAAATTTCAAAGGCGTCGGTCGACGCTTTAACGTGCATGGTGAAATTGCGCTGGGTGAGGGCACCGCACTATTTGTCGATGATTACGGGCACCACCCGCGTGAGCTAGCAGCGGTTATCGCTGCCGCGCGCGGCGGCTGGCCGGATCGGCGGATTGTGGTGGCGTTTCAGCCGCACCGTTTTAGCCGAACCCGCGCATTGCTAGAAGATTTTGCCGACGTGCTCAGCCACGCCGATGCGGTGGTTTTGACTGAAGTGTATGCCGCTGGTGAAGCGCCGATTGCCGGTGCCGATGGACGCGCGTTAGCGCGTGCGGTGCGCGCGCGCGGGCGGGTAGAGCCGGTGTTTGTAGGTAGCAGCAGCGCATTGTTTGAAGTGCTACCCGACGTGCTACGCGGTGGCGATGTTTTGCTAATGTGCGGCGCAGGTGATATCGGACAGCGTTCGCAGGAGCTGATAGCGCGCGGGCATTTAAGGAGTTTAGCGTGAGCGATCCGCAAAAATATGGGCGCGTCGCCGTCGTTATGGGCGGCACCAGTCGGGAGCGTCAAGTGAGCTTGTGGAGCGGCGCTGCCGTGCTGGGCGCATTGCAAGCGAAGGGCGTCAATGCCTTTGCTGTCGATGGCATTCCCGCGCTGCTCGGGCAAATTCAGCATCGATTGGTGGATCGGGTTTTCATTATTTTGCACGGCCCAGGCGGCGAGGATGGCACTTTGCAAGGTGCGCTGGACGCGCTTAATGTGCCTTACACGGGTTCCGGAGTGCTGGGCTCGGCGCTCGGCATGGATAAAATGCGCAGCAAACGCATTTGGCAATCCTTGCAACTGCCGACTGCCGAGTTTCACGTCGTGCAGGCGAGTGACAGCGCTGAATCGTTGGTGCAGAGTTTTGGTTTGCCAATGGTGATTAAATCCAATTGCGAAGGCTCAACCTTTGGGATAACGATGGCCCGCAATATTGATGAAGTTGCCGCCGGTCTAGCCACCTCGCGCGCCATAGGCGGCGAGATTTTCGCTGAGCGTTTAATCGAAGGCGACGAATGCACCTGCGCGGTTTTGGCCGTTGACGGAAAGCTGGTTGCGATGCCGATTATTCGCATCGTGCCGAAAGACACCTTTTATGATTTTGATGCAAAGTATTTGTCAGACGACACCCAGTACTTGATTCCTTCGGGCTTGCCAACGGCCTTGGAAGCGCAGATGCAGGCGCACGCGATCGCCGCCTTTGTAGGCATAGCCGCGAGCGGCTGGGCACGCATTGATTTTATGGTCGATGCAAAGCACCAAGCATGGCTTTTAGAAGCTAATACCGCGCCCGGCATGACTAGCCACAGCTTGGTTCCGAAAGCAGCGCAGCACGTCGGGATAGATTTTGAAACGCTGTGCCTGCATGTTCTGGATAGCAGTTTCAAAACCAGCAACAAAGGCAGCAACTAATGCGGCCGGCGATGCGAAAAATTTGGCTGCTGCTTTTAAGCTGTGCATTTTTGCTGGTGCTGTGCGTGCCGTTGATTTCGATCTGGCTGGGCGGTGATAAAACCCGCTTCCCAATTCGCGAGCTTAAAATTACCAGCCATTTTCGCAACTTATCGGATGAGCAAATTTCCGCGATGATTCTGCCTGAATTAAAGGCCGGCATTGTCATGCTTGATTTGAACGCGCTGCGTAGACGCATGCTGAAAAATCCTTGGATCGAAAAGCTCGAAATTCGCAGGCAGTGGCCGGAAACGCTTATGCTAGTCGTACATGAGCGCACCGCAGTCGCGCGCTGGGGCGATGCGAGTTTGCTCACTGAGCGCGGTGAGGTGTTTGAAGTACAGGGCGCTGCACAAATGCATGGCTTGGCCAAGCTTTCCGGTCCGGATATCAAACGCCTGGAAATGCTGGCGTTTTATCAAAGCGCCGATCCAGCGCTGCGTGCGCTAGGCATTCATATTACTCGGGCAAAGTTTAGCTCCAGAGGCGGGCTCAGCGTGAAGCTCTCCTCGGGTGCGGAAGTGATTGTCGGGCGTGAGGATATCAACGCGCGCTGGCAGCGTTTGGTAGAGGCGTTGCCCACGCTGATTGGTCCGGAAAATTTGCGCACAGGCAAGCAGCTCAAAAGCGTCGATTTGCGCTACACCAACGGCATGGCGATTTCATTTAACGAGCCAGGTGCCGCGCCCGCCGCAACGCCTGCCGCTGCGCCTATAATCGAGCTTCCAGCCGAGCCTTCGGGCGCAGATCCGGCATTACCCACACGCGACAGTGGTGCGCTTGCCGCGCATTTAGGAGGTTTAGCGCATGCGCAAGAATGACCGCGAATTGATTGTCGCGCTCGATATTGGCACGTCGAAAATCAGCGCGATTGTCGGTGAAATTTCCGAAGGCGAGCCGCTGGAAATTATCGGCATCGGCACGCAGCCTTCGCGCGGCATCAAACGCGGCGTGGTGGTGGATATTGAATCGACCGTGCAAGCCATCCAGCGCGCAGTCGCCGAAGCTGAGCTGATGGCGGGCTGTGATATTAGCGCGGTCTACGCCGCCATCGGCGGCAATCATGTGCGCAGTCAAAATTCCACAGGCGTGGTGTCAATTCGCGAACGCGAAGTCACATCGAGTGATGTCGAGCGGGTTTTGGACGCCGCAAAAGCCATCGCGTTGCCCGCTGATCAGCGCATTTTGCACGTGCTGGCGCAAGAATATCTGATCGACGAGCAAGACGGCATTCGCATGCCGATTGGGATGTCCGGCACCCGCTTGGAAGCGCGCGTACATGTGGTGACGGCAGCAAATGCGGTCGTGCAAAACGTCAGCAAGTGCGTGCAGCGCTGCTCATTAGAAGTCGATGAGCTGATTTTGCAGCCGCTCGCCGCTAGTTTAGCGGTGCTCAGCGAAGATGAGAAAGAACTCGGCGTGGTGCTAATCGATATGGGCGCAGGTACGACCGATTTGGCGATTTGGCGTAATGGCTCGATGCATTATTCCAGCGTGATTCCACTCGGCGGCGATCAAGTCACCGGCGATATTGCTCAAGCGCTGCGTACCACTACGCCCAGCGCGGAAGAGTTGAAAATTAAATACGCCTGCGCGCTGGCTAAGCTAGCCGCGCCAGAAGAAACCATTCAAGTGCCGGGTGTGGGCGAGCGCGAACCTAGGCGCTTAGCACGACAGTTGCTCGCCAGCGTCGTGCAGCCGCGCTACGATGAAATTTTAGGCTTGGCGCTTTCAGATTTACGGCGCTCTGGCTTGGAAGATTTGGTGCCCGCCGGTATCGTGCTAACCGGCGGCGGCGCAAAAATTGAAGGCGCTGCAGAACATGCGGAAGAACTATTCGGTATGCCGGTTCGCATTGGCGTGCCCAGAGGCGTAACGGGCTTAAGCGATATTATTGGTAACCCTGCGCATTCTGCCGGCGTTGGGCTACTTTTGTACGGTGCCGAGCTGCAGCGCAAGCAGCGGGTTCGGGTAAAAGCGCCAGCGGGCAAGCTCGGAAAGTTAATTTCGCGGGTAAAACAGTGGGTTGGTGGGGAATTTTGAAAATAAATCAGTTATTTTTGCATTCGATGTTAGGAAACTGTCGAATTTGTTTGAAAAGTTTTGTAAGCTTCCTTTAATCGGTTGTTAGTGAGGTAAGTTACCTCACGGAATGCTTAGCGTAGGGACGACGCTTTGTGTTTTAACGGCAGCCGCACGGGTATCGCGCGCTACGCGAGCCTAATTTTTCTACTAGGTTATGGAGAATCAAATGCTGCACTTAATCGAAAGTGAAACCCCGAACGCCGTTATCCGTGTTGTCGGTGTTGGTGGCGGTGGTGGTAATGCAGTCGCGGCCATGATGCTGGCGAACTTGGAAGGCGTCGACTTTATTGTCGCGAATACCGATGCGCAGGCGCTACGCAAAACCGGCGTGCCGAATATTTTGCAGCTCGGTACCGGCGTTACTAAAGGCTTGGGCGCAGGCTCAAATCCAGAAGTCGGCCGTCAGGCTGCGTTGGAAGATCGTGAACGCATCACCGAAGCGCTTAAAGGTGCGGATATGGTGTTCATTACCGCCGGCATGGGCGGTGGCACCGGCACTGGCGCGGCGCCGATCGTTGCGCAAATCGCGAAAGATATGAATATTTTGACGGTGGCGGTGGTCACACGCCCGTTTGTATTTGAGGGCACCAAGCGCCAAGCGATGGCGCAAAAAGGTATTGAAGAGCTGGCGCAACACGTCGACTCGCTTATCACCATCCCGAATGAAAAATTGCTGGCCGTTATGGGTCGCGATGTCAGCTTGCTTAACGCATTTAAGGAAGCTAACAAAGTGTTGCTCGGCGCGGTACAAGGCATTGCCGAGCTGATTACCCGGCCCGGTTTGGTCAATGTTGACTTTGCCGATGTCAAAACCGTAATGGGAGAAATGGGCTTAGCCATGATGGGCACCGGCCAAGCCAAAGGCGATGATCGTGCGGTAGCGGCGACTGAAATCGCTATTGGCAATCCGCTGCTAGAAGACGTCAACCTTAAAGGCGCGTGCGGTATTTTGGTCAACGTAACCGCTGGGCATTCGCTTAGCCTGCGGGAGTTCCACGATGTTGGCCGAATCATTGGCGAGTTTGCTTCTGACGATGCCACCATCAAAATCGGCACCGCGCTCGATCCCGATTTACAAGATGAAGTGCGCGTTACCGTCGTGGCTACCGGCCTGAATCGGCTCGGCACCAGCGGCACCGGCGCGGCAAATGCCAGAGCCAATGCGCGCAACAATATGCGCATGGTGCCGAACTATGAAGCACCCGTTGTAGCGCAAACTAACCGAAGTTACGCACAAGCGCCGATCATGGCCCCGCAAGCGTCACACGCATCGCAAAACCATCTGCAAACCGCACCCGCCACCGCGCAGCACCGTCGCCCGGCGGTAGATAACCCGGCCGATTTGCGCAATGAAAAGAATTTGGATTATTTAAATATTCCTGCGTTTTTGCGAAAGCAGGCGGATTAGTGGGGCGACGCTAGGGGGAGATGACGAGGTTTTAGTAACCGTTCTAAACGTGCAAGTCGTCATTCCCGCGAAAGCGGGAACCCAGGTGCTTTATGCAAACGCTTGACGCGGAATCAGCACGCCGATTCGCTCGCTGATTTATTGATAACAAGGTGGAATTAAATTAGCCGTGCCTGGGTCCCCGCTTTCGCGGGGATGACGATGAGGTAGTAGGCACGAGCGCGATGGCGAAGTTTTAATCCAACGCATAGTCGATTCTGCAAGCGGCTTCGCCTCACCTCGTCATCCCCGCGAAGGCGGGGGACCCAGTGCAGGTGTCAGAAATTCGCTCAGATACCTAAGTAGCTGAAATCCGTGTTTTTATACTTACAAGCATGCTCAAGATTCGGCGCACCTGGATTCCCGCCTGCGCGGGAATGACGATAGGGAGCGAACCGCTCTATTTCACCACCCGCAAAGTAGGCCTAGGCTTTGGCGGAGGCGCATCAGCTGAGTCAATCGCGTCATCCGTCGCTATTTCAGCAGCAATTTGTGAATCCCCGGAATCCACGATTCGCATACGCGTCGCAGCTGGCACAGGTTCGGCGGCAGTTTGCGCGTCTTCATCGCTTTCAGGGCCGAACACTAATCCGTGTTCAATACCTTCGCGCGGATAAAGTGCGACGATGCTTTGAATGGGCGCGCTGACACCAAGTTGAGCGCCGCTAAACGATGCGCGCAAGTTGAGCATTTCATTGGCAATATTCAAACCAAAAACCGAAATCGGTGAGATGTTAAGCACCACGCGCTCATCTTTGATGGCTTGCGGTGGAACCATCACACCCTTGACGGTGGTGTCGATAACGATCATAGGTGTTAAGCCGTTATCAACGATCCATTCGTAAAGTGCGCGCAGTATGTAAGGCTTTTTTGAACTGGGTGTTTTTGGGCTGGTTGGTTTTTGGCTCAATGAATGTCCTTCCAGTATTCGTTTTTCAACAGCCAGAACAACATGGTCAGCAATGAGAGATAAAGAATCGCCCAAACGCCATAGGATTCGCGTTTGATAATCGCCGGTTCGCCGACGTATTCAAGGAATGTCGTCAGATCGCGGGTGTCTTTATCATACTGTTCTGCGCTGCGTGAGCCTTCCGATACTTTTTTGAACGCGCTTGGGCTGCAATCGGCATGCGCATCAGCTGATTTAGCATCGCCCGCGTGGCCGTGTACCACATGTTCCTGGATGCCTTGTAACTCCCACAAAGGATTAGGCATAGAGGAATTCGGGAAAGTCAAATTATTCCATCCAATTGGCCTAGATGGGTCTGGGTAATATGCGTTCAAGTAGTTATAAATCCAATCAACCCCGCGCGAACGCGCCACTAATGATAGATCGGGTGGCGTTACTCCGAACCATTCTTGCGAGCCTGGTGGATTGCCGCGCCCGCCTTTGGGCATAGCAATCGTCACGAAGTCGCCGGCCTTAGCGCCGGTGAAAGCGAAGTTTTTCAGCAAATCATCTTCGCTGAGCTGCAAATCCTGAGCAAGTCGTCCATAGCGCATGTATTGCAGCGAATGGCAGGAAGCACAGTAGTTGAAATACAGCTTGGCACCGCGTTGCAGGGTATCGACATTGGTAGCGTCCGCTTGAATATCGCCAAATGGCAGGCAAACTGCACCCGCCGCATGGGCGGTATTGCCTGCGGCCAGGCCAAAGGCAGCCGCGGCCCAGGTTACAACAGCGGCGAATTGTAGGTTGAGCTTAATCATGCATCGTTACTCGATCAGGCACTGGTTTAGGTTGATCCCACGCGCTTACAAATGGCAGCAAGGCGAAGAATCCGAAGTAAATCGCGGTACAGATTCGCGAGATAAATGTCGTTGTGTCAGTTCCTGCTTGTGAGCCCAAATAGCCCAAAATCAAGAACGACGCGGTAAACGTAAACAGCAGCACCTTGCTCCAAAAGCCGCGGTAGCGAATTGATTTAACCGGCGAACGATCAAGCCAAGGCAATAGGAACAATATGAGTGTTGCACCGCCCATCACCATAACGCCCAGCAATTTATCCGGAATCGCGCGTAGCATGGCGTAATACGGCGTGAAGTACCAAACCGGCTTGATCAGCGCGGGCGTGACGAGCGGATTGGCTTCGATAAAATTGTCGTGTTCTAAAAATAACCCGCCAAACGTGGGCTGGAAGAACACCACAAACGCAAAGATGCATAAAAAGAAGCCCGCGCCAAACAAGTCTTTAACCGTGTAGTACGGGTGGAACGGAATGCCGTCGAGCGGCTTGCCATTGCTGTCTTTTTTTGCCTTGATCTCCACGCCGTCTGGGTTGTTTGAGCCAACCTCATGCAGTGCGCCCAAGTGCAGCACTACCAGCAGCAAAATCGCCAGCGGCATGGCAATCACATGCAGCGCAAAAAAGCGGCTAATCGTAGCGCCAGATGGCAAATAGTCGCCTTGAATCAGCTGCACTAAGTCTTGCCCAATGTACGGAACTGCGCCGAACAAGCTTACGATAACCTGTGCGCCCCAAAAGCTCATCTGCCCCCATGGCAGTACATAGCCCAAAAATGCTTCGGCCATCAGCGCTAAGAAAATCATAACCCCAAGCACCCAAATCAGCTCACGCGGTTTTTTGTAGCTGCCGTACATCAGCCCGCGAAACATGTGCAAATACACCACAATAAAGAAGAATGATGCACCCGCTGCATGCATGTAGCGAATGATCCAGCCAAACGGCACATCGCGCATGATGTATTCGACTGATGCAAAAGCGCCCTCTTCAGTCGGACTGTAGTGCATAGTCAGGAAAATGCCGGTCACGATCTGATTGACGAGCATCAGCAAGGATAGCGAGCCGAAGTAGTACCAAAGATTAAAGTTTTTCGGCGCGTAGTATTGGCCGACGTGGGTGTTCCAAAAATCAACGACCGGGATACGCTGGTCTAGCCAGCCGAGAATGCCAGATGCGGATGAAGCGGTAGGACGAGCCATTTATGCTGCCTCTTGTTCTTCGCCGATGATGATCGTGTTGTCATCGACGTAACGGTGAATGGGCACTACGAGATTGGTTGGCGCAGGTGAGCCGTTGAAAACGCGGCCGGCCATATCGAATTTCGAGCTGTGGCACGGGCAGTAAAACCCGCCTTTCCACTCTGAATCCCAATCTTCCGCCTTCATCTCCGGGAAGAACTTCGGCGAGCAGCCTAAATGCGTGCAGCTGCCGACCAGCACCAAAATATTCGGTTTGATCGAACGAGTGGCGTTCTTGGCGTACTTGGGCTGCTGGTCCTCTTCAGCGCTTTCAGCGTCCTTCAAACGTGGTTTCATGGATTCCAACACGGCAATTGCTTCATCGCTGCGTTTGATAATCCATACCGGGCGTTTGCGCCATACTTCAATCAGCTGCGCACCTTCGGTTAACTTGCTGATGTCAACAACCGTCGGCACGCCCGCAGAGACGGCTTTCGCGCTTGGTTTAAACGAAGAGAAAAACGGCACCGCAGCAAATACGCCACCGACACCACCAACAACAGCACACGTTGCCGTCAAAAATCGACGGCGGCCCAGATCAGGCGCATTTTCGGCCATAAAAACCTCACCATGAAACAAACTTGCAATGAGCCCGCGCTTACGAGCTTTCATCCGGTAGTTTACATGACAGGCTTTCAGCCAGACAATCGAAATGACGTGAGGATGCAGACGATGCGCAAGATAAGGATGCCGGGTGCGGGATTGGTTTAAACTTTTGCTGATTTCAGTGCTGGCTGGACTGGCCGCAGCGTGGATCATTGCCTCCACCAGAGCACCTGCGCCTGCCGCAAATAGCGCGGCCAGCTTCGCTGACGCCGTCACGCTCGCCGGGCCTGCGGTGGTGAGCGTTTTTGCTGATAAAGTTGTTACGGAACGCAATATAAAACTGATTCCGGATCCTATGCAGCGCTTTTTGGGGGTAACCCCAGTAGGCCCAGAGCGCCGCAGACTGGAGCGCTCGCGCGGTTCAGCGGTTTTGGTGCGCGCCGACGGCGTAATGCTAACAAATAATCACGTGATTGCCGGCTACGACAATATTCGCGCCTTGTTGTGGGATGGCCGCATCGCGCGCGCTTCGGTGATCGGCGCAGATCCAGAGACAGATTTAGCGGTATTGAAAATTGAGCTCAGCGGCTTGCCAATTGTAAAGCTTGCTGATTCCAGCGCGCTGCGGGTTGGCGATCAGGTGCTTGCGATCGGCAATCCGTACGGCTACAGCCAAACCGTGACCAGCGGTATTATCAGCGCGCTGGGGCGACGTGATCAAAATTTGAGCCGTTTTGAGAGCTTTATTCAAACCGATGCGGCCATAAATGAAGGCAACTCGGGCGGTGCGCTGGTGAATTTGGCGGGCGAGCTGATCGGGATCAATACCGCTACCTTAGCCGATGCGGGCTTTGCAGTGCCGGGGATTAGTTTTGCGATTCCGGCGAATGTGGCTGAAAAAGTGCTGCAAGAGATTTTATTGACCGGTGAAGTGACGCGCGGCTGGATCGGCGCGGAATATGGCGAGCGCCTGCTGCCCAGTGGCGGTTCGGGCGAGCCCACAAGGTTGGTCTATGTGCGCGGCATCTATCAAAATTCCCCAGCTTATTTGGCTGGATTATTGCCAGACGACGACGTGATTGCGCTTGATGGCGCGGCCATTGAATCGGCTGAACAGATTCGCAGGTTGGAAGCTACCTCAGCACCTGGAAGCCAGCTCAGCTTGAGTGTGCGGCGCGCCGGACTGACGCTTGAGATCGCGGTGCCGATTATCAAGCGGCCTAAGGCTGGACCGTAGCGGGTGCAAGCTTCGAACTCGAACAGTACAACTCAACACATCGTCATTCCCGCGCAGGCGGGAATCCAGGCTCCTTGTCCGTTCGTTCGAACCTTGACACCTGTTCTGGATCCCCGCCTGCGCGGGGATGACGAGTAATCACCTTCTAGGGAATCACCGTTATGTCAGCCTTACCCCACCAAAAAATCGCAACAATAAGAATCGCCACTCGCGAAAGCGCGCTCGCACTTTGGCAGGCCGAATATGTAGCAAGCTGCTTGCGCCAGCGCTATCCCTATTTAGAAGTTTCCTTAGTACCTATGACCACGAAAGGCGATCAAATTTTGGATCGCCCGCTCTCGCAAATTGGCGGCAAAGGCCTATTTCTAAAAGAGCTGGAGCAAGCCATGCTGGCAGGGGAGGCCGATTGCGCTGTGCATTCGCTAAAAGACGTGCCCATGCAGCTAGAAAAAGGGTTTGCGCTCGCCGCGATCATGCAAAGGGCTAGTGCATTTGATGCGCTGATTGTGCGGGACAGCAGAATCAAAACGCTGATGCAACTTCCCGAAGGCGCACGGGTAGGTTCCTCATCACAGCGGCGCCAAGTCCAGCTGCACACGTTGCGACCGGATTTCAATCTGGTGGACTTGCGCGGCAACGTCAATACAAGATTACGGAAATTGGACGCTGGTGAATATGATGCAATCGTATTAGCGCAGGCCGGTTTAGATCGGCTTGGGTTTGCTGATCGTATCGCGCAAGTGCTATCGGCGCCGGATTTTTTACCAGCTGCGGGTCAAGGCGCACTCGCACTCGAATGCTTAAGTGCGCGCGCTGATGTGGCCGAACTTCTGGCGCCGCTGGCGGATCATGACACTTCGATTTGCGTGCAGGCCGAACGCAGCTTAGCCACCGCGCTATTTGGCAGCTGCCAAATGCCAATAGCCGCGTATGCAGAGCTGCACGATGGTCATCTTCGTTTGCAAGCGCTGCTCGGCGATGATGCCGCGCGTCGGTTCGTGCGCGGCGAGCTAAGCGGGCGCGCTGATCAAGCACACAGTTTGGGCGTAGCATTGGCGAGCACGCTGCAAAAACTGGCCAAAACACAGGGCTTCACGAATCAAGCCGGCTCGCAAGCCAGCACGGGCGGCTTTTCATGAGTGAAAACCGCAGCCTGGATCAGTGGCTCGCATTTCAACAGCAGCTACACCCCAAAGCAATTGATATGGGGCTAGAACGCGTGCGCATGGTTGCGCTGATTTTGGCGGCGAGCGTGCCGAATTTGCTGCGTCCTGCGCCACTTTGCGTGACCGTGGCGGGTACGAATGGCAAGGGATCCAGCGTTGCGCTACTGCGCGCTTTGCTAATGGCGCACGGCTTGAAAGTTGGCAGCTTTACCTCGCCCCATATTTTGCATTACCGCGAACGCATCCAGCTCAGCGATGGCTATGCAAGCGATGCTGAGCTATGCGCGAGTTTTGCCGAAATTGATGCCGCACGCGGTGATATTTCCCTGACGTTTTTCGAATACGCCACCTTGGCAGGATTGCTACTGTTTGCGCGCGCGAATCTTGATGCGGTGGTGCTCGAAGTAGGCTTGGGCGGGCGCTTGGATGCGGTCAACTTAGTAGACGCCGATGCGGTGCTGTTGACCACGATAGCGCTAGATCATCAAGACTATCTGGGGCACGACTGCGAAGCCATTGGCTTAGAGAAAGCCGGCGTATTTCGACACCGCCAGCTGGCGGTGTATGGCGATCATGCTGCCGCACGCAGCGTGCTCACTCAGGCCTTAGCACTCAACGTTACGCTGCTGCGGCCGCGCTTGGACTATCAGATTAAGGCACTGGGCAGCTTGCTTGAATTTAGTCTAAAAGATCAGCCGCCGATGCGTCTGCTGGCACCGACAGCGCTGCGAGCGCCGGCGCAACTGCACAATATTGGCGCGGCGCTGGCGCTGATTTGCACGCTCCAGCAGCAAGGAAAAATTCCCGCGATAGATTCGCAAATGCTGAGCGCGGCGCTGGCCAAAGTTCAGGTGTTCGGTCGGCTGCAATTGGTTGGCGATGCGCCCGAAATTTGGATTGATGTCGCACACAATCCGCAAGCCGCGCACAGCCTAGCGCAGTGGCTCGAGGGGCATCCGTTTGCGGGTGATACGGTGGCGGTATTTGGCGGCATGCAAGATAAAGACGTCGAAGGCGTAGCGCTGGCCTTAGCGCCCCACATAAGCTTTTGGATGCTAGCCGGCTTACAAGCAGAAACTGCACGTGGGCTTGACACCATGCAGCTTGCCGCCAGATTGCGCGGCGCCACGCGTGGGGAATATCAGGCGTTTCCTAACATTACCGAAGCGCTGGATGCGGCGATCCAATATCGCGTTCGGCACGCCTCAGGCCTGCATCGCATCATCGCGTTTGGCTCGTTTTTTCTGGTCGCTGGCGCGCTGCGGGCATTGGGGATTACTGAGCTGCCAGCAGGACAGATATGCGATACGAATGAATAGCCACATGCCTACAGATTAAGTTCATCCGAGAGAAACCTCAAAGGCTGATCTTGGACTGAAGCTAGAGATTCGTCATCCCCGTGAAAGCGGGGACCCAGTGCAGGTGTCAAAGTTTATGCAAACGTTTGTGGAGCCTGGGTTCCCGCTTTCGCGGGAATGACGATGTTAGGCAGCTAGCGGTCCGATCCAAATTTTAACTACTTAGCCGGCGTCTTCGCCGCAGGCGCTGCACCTAATTTTATAAAGCTGGCATTGCGCTCGACGGTTTTCAGGCCAATGCCTTTGACTTCGGTCAGCTCATCCGCGCTTTTGAAGCCACCATTCGCTTGGCGATACGCGACGATAGCTTTCGCTTTTGCCTCACCAATGCCATCTAAAGATTCGGCCAGTTCGGCGGCGGTTGCGGTATTGACGTTGACCGGCTGGCCAGCAAATGCGAATGAGGAGATGGCGAGGGCGAGTGCTGCGAGGGAGATTTTTGCAAACATGATGAATTCCTTTTGGTTTTGAGTAGGTGATATCGAGGTTGACTTACGGTGCAGCGATCATTTCGCTGCATCCGGCAGCGGCTGCCGGTGGAGAAACTTTAGGGCGGCTGATGATTTGCTGCTGTCAGCGCTAGGCGCTGACAGCGCTGGAATTTCTGCAACACCGCGTGTCAGGCAAATCTGACAGCGCGCCTTGCACCTAATCGGGCAAGCGCTTACTGTGCAGGCATTCCTTTTTGACCAATGAGCTATGCGCTGCGCATTTTGTGGAGATCCTGAAACGCGGGTGGTAGATACCCGCGTCACTGAAGACGGTATGCAGGTACGTCGTAGGCGCGAATGCCCGCAGTGCAACGCGCGTTTTTCCACCTTTGAAACCGTTGAGCTCAAACTGCCGCTGATTATCAAGCGCGATGGCCGCCGAGAACCCTTCGCTGAAACTAAGTTGCGTGGTGGCGTGGAACGCGCGTTCGAAAAGCGCAACGTGGGTTTAGCGCAGATTGACGAGATTATTGAGCAGGTCATTCGCAAACTGCGCACCGCCGGAGAGCGCGAAATGCCCGCCAGCCAGCTTGGCGCGTGGGTGATGCAGGCCTTAAAGGACGTTGATCAAGTCGCGTATGTGCGGTTCGCTTCCGTATATCGACGATTCGAAGACGTGCAGGCGTTTCGCGAGGAAATCGAAACCTTAGAGCGCGATTTTCCGCGCGAGCTCGTGGATCGGCAATTTAAGTTGCTGGATGGATAGAACACAGCCAGACGAAAACCGAACGCGCCAAATTACGCGACTTTTTCAGCCAAGGTATCGCTAGTCGCGCAGCACTGCTAGTCTGCGGGCACGTGTAGGTAAACCCTTGGAATTCGCACATGTCGCAAGCTAGTCAGTTTTCTCTCTTAAAGGAACGCCGTTTTTTGCCGTTTTTTGTAACGCAATCGCTGAATGCGTTTAATGATAATGTGTTTAAACAGGCTTTAATTGCGCTAATTACTTTTGGCGCGATTGGCATAAGCGAAGGCGAACGCGCAGTATTTACCCAACTAGCGGCCGGGCTTTTTATATTGCCGTTCTTTTTATTCTCTGGCACCAGTGGCCAGCTTTCAGATAAGCTCGACAAAGCCAAAATTGCGGTTTGGGTAAAAGGCGTCGAAATTGCGATTATGTGCGTAAGCGCTTACGGTTTTTTTACCAATAATATTAATTTATTATTGGCCATGTTATTTATGATGGGCGTGCATTCCACCGTTTTTGGCCCGCTTAAATATGGCATACTGCCGCAAGTTCTTAAACCCAACGAGCTTACCGGTGGAAATGGCCTGGTAGAAATGGCCACTTTTTTGGCTATTCTAGTAGGCACAATAGTCGGCACGTCACTTATTTTACGCACACACCCAACCATTGGGCATTTCGGCGCAATATTGGTGGCGGTGGCTTCGATTAGTTTGGCGATTATTGGCTGGTTAGCCGCTCGGAAAATCCCGCCCGTGCCTGCTGTGGCACCCGAGCTGAAAATTGATTGGAATCCCATCACGTCAACCTGGTCAAATCTTAAGGATTTGCGTGGCAACCGCACCGTGATTTTAAGCTGCCTCGGTATTTCGTGGTTTTGGTTTTTTGCATCCGTTTATTTTACCCAGCTGCCTTTTTTTGCAAAAGGCGTGCTGGGTGGCCAAGAAGGCGCCTATACGCTTTTGCTAGCGGTGTTTTCAATTGGCACTGCGATTGGCTCGATTTTGTGCGAAGCATTATCGAAACATCGAATTGAAATTGGCTTGGTGCCGTTTGGCGCATTTGGCATGACGGTGTTTGGTGTTGCACTTTATTTCAGCTGCCCAGAAGCATTGGGCACCGCGAATTTAACACTTGCACAGTTTGTTGCACAGCCAGCGGTTCGTTGGGTCATGCTCTGGATGTTCTTAATGGCCGTTTTTTCCGGGTTTTTTATTGTGCCGCTGTTTGCGCTGGTACAATCACGCAGCCCGGCTGATCGGCGTTCACGGATTATTGCCGCGAATAATATTTTAAATGCGGCGTTTATGGTGACGGCCTCGCTTTTAACGGTGGCACTTCTCAAAGCTCATTTCAGTATTCCGCAAATTTTGTTGATTACCGCGGTGCTCAATTTAATCGTCGCAATCTACATTTTTACGCTGGTGCCAGAATTTATGCTGCGATTTTGCTGCTGGATTTTGATCAACGTGATGTACCGGGTAAAAGTCAGCGGTATAGAAAATTTACCCGAGGAGGGCCCGGCATTGGTCGTGGCGAATCACGTTAGTTTTGCCGATCCGCTTTTAATCGCCGGCAGCATTCCACGGCCCACGGTTTTCGTCATGTACTGGAAGATTTACCAGGTGCCGGGCGCCAAATGGCTATTCGACGCGGCGCGCGCGATTCCAATTGCCGGGCGCAAAGAAAACCCAGAAATGTACGAGCGCGCCTTTGCTGCAATTAGCAAAGCACTTCAGGCAGGTGAAGTGGTATGCATTTTCCCCGAAGGCGGGCTGACGGCCGATGGTGACGTCAAAGAATTCAAGCGCGGCATGGAGTTGGCGCTGGAAAAAGATCCGGTTCCAGTGTTGCCTGCAGCTTTGCAAGGCTTGTGGGGCAGCGTATTCAGCCGCTGGGATCGGCACAATAAAAAGCTCAAGTTGCCGCGCCGGGTTTGGTCACGCGTGGGCTTTGTTCTGGGTGCAGCGAATTCGCCAGATACTTCAGCCGCCACGCTGGAAGCGCAGGTAAAAGCGCTTCGGGGTGATTTGGCTTAGGACGACACTTTGAGATTTGCTGCCCGCACCGCCACTGTCAATCTTGACACGCAAACTAGCTCAGCTTGCTCGTTCTCAATGCGGATATCCCACACCTGAGTTTTACCGCCAATATGCAGCGGGCGGGCAGTGCCAATTACAAAACCTGCGCTTGCGCTTTTGACGTGATTGCCATTGATCTCTATCCCCAAAGCCTGAAACGCGGGACCGGCGACTAATTGCGCGGCGATGCTGCCGAGCGTTTCGGCAAGTGCAATCGATGCGCCGCCATGCAACAGGCCAAACGGCTGCTTTGTGCGGTGATCGACCGGCATGCGGCCGCGCAAGAAATCCGGACCGATTTCGATCAGCTCAATGCCTAAATTTTCGCCTAAAGTGCCGATGCCCCAGCTGTTGACCTGCGCCAGCGTAGGATTCGCTTTAAATATCGAAGCGCTTTGGTTTGCACTCATTGCGCCGCAGCCTTCGGCGGATTTTTGGCGCGCATGGCGTTAAATTCGCTGCTTTTATACCAATTCGGGAAGCGTGTGGAGTTCGCCAGCTGCACACCCAGCGTCAGCATTAAATCCATGTCTTGCAGCACGCCACGATAGTCTGCGCCGGCATCATATTGATCAGATGGCTTGTGATAGCGCTCTTTATTGTAGGTTTCCATCCAAGTTTTGCCATAGTCGGCGCCTTTTTCTAGATGATTCGGGCCGGTTTTAATGTAGAGCGCAGGCACGCCGACTTTGGCGAAATTAAAGTGATCGGAACGAAAGTAAAAGCCGTTTTCTGGGGTGGGTTCGGGCACCACCGTGCGGTTTTGCGCGAGCACCAACGGCGCTAATAAGTCTTCCAGCTCGCTATTGCCAAAGCCGATCACCACCACTTCTTTGCTAGGACCAATGAGCGGCAAGGCGTCCATATTGAGATTCGCGACGGTTTGATTGAGTGGGAAGATTGGGTTTTCCGCATAAAAGCGGCTGCCAAGCAATCCTGATTCTTCCAGCGTTACCGCCAGCATCAGCACGCTGCGCTCAGGCGGAGTTTTTTGCAGTACGCGGGCCATTTCTAAAAGCGCCGCGACGCCCGTCCCGTTATCAATTGCGCCGTTGTAAATGCCATCTACGGGCAGCCCGAAATTGCGGCCCAGATGATCCCAGTGCGCCGAATAGATCACGACTTCATCCGGTTTTTTAGTGCCGCGAATAAGCGCCGTGACGTTCTGGCTCTGCGTACTGCGGATTTTGTTATTCAGCACCGCGCTGGCATTAGCGTTTAACAGTACCGGCTTAAAACCGCGAACGCTAGCGGCTTTGCGCAGCGTTTCCAGTTCGAACCCCGCGCCGTTCAAAAGTGCTTTTGCGGTGGCTTCGCTGATCCAACCTTGGGCGGTGAGCGGCGCAATCGCACCCGCTTTTTTCGGCAATTCAAACTCAGGCCGGCCCCAACCGTTTTTCAAAACGTCCCAGCCATACGATGCGCCCGCGGTGTCATGAATAATGATGCACGCCGCCGCACCTTGGCGCGCTGCTTCTTCGAATTTATACGTCCAACGCCCCGCGTAGGTCATGGCTTTGCCGTTGAATAGCGCCTCATCGTCCACGTGAAAACCCGGATCATTGATTAGCACGACCACGGTTTTGCCTTTGACATCAACGCCCGCGTAATCATTCCAATTTTCCGATGCCTGATTGACGCCGTAGCCCATAAACACCATCTGCGAGCTTGCCAGGCTAACTTCGGCCTCTGCCACGTGGCTGCTGAGAATGAAATCATCACCCGGCAACAATGTTGTCACTTGCGTTTGACCGGCTGCATCGACGCGGCTAAAGCTCAGCGGTGTTTTAACGCTACCAGTGAGTTCAATCATCGGCACGTTTTGGACAAAACTCTCGCCATTGCCAGGGATTAGGCCAATACCCTTAAATTGCTGCACCAACCACGGCACAAAGCGCTTTTCGCCCACCGCGCCCGCACCCCGGCCTTCAAAGTAGTCGTGTGAGATCGCTTCCAAGTAAAGCTTGTACTGAGTTTCATCTAAGCCGCTGGATTTCGACAGCGCAAACGGCACCATCGCTAGTGGCGCGTTTTCGGTGACCGGCGCGGGCTCAACTTGCGGTGTCGAACATGCGCTTGCAATCGCGAGGCTAAAGCCCGCCAATAGCAGCGGCAAGCCGGAGTTTTGGTGCGTTTTCATAATGTGTCTCGATAGGCGGCGCAGCGTGAGCTTACATCACAAACCTAGGGCGATGCGCTGGGGAAATATGCCGAAATTTCATCACGAATCTGCGTTTCCGGCTGCTCGCGCTGCATCTCAAAACCCGGTTCGAACTTTGTCCAGCGCGTGCTCTAAGACATCAGCCAACTTCCCATGCCAGCAAACGGCTCCTTCTCCACACCCGAAAATTTGATTTCAATGCGTAACGATCATGTGGGGAGAAGGTTGGGATGAGGGGCAGTTGCGAAGCTGGTGCTGCGTTCGCGGCCTCTCGGTCCCGCTTTCCGCAGTCGCCGCGGTCCTATATCTGCTTGTTGAGCCATTGTTTACAGATTGGGAGTATTGGCCAGCAGTCTTTGAACACTTACACATGGTTCCGGACAACATGATTTTCTACATGGGATTGGGTGTTGTTGTCTGGTTTCCGGCATTTCTCATTGCAACATTTATGCTCGGCAAGCTTTCCAAATCTTAGGGGCGCGTATAACCTCGCGCTTGATTCAAGCACAGCGCCACCATCAATCTCCAGGCTTCAACGGGGTCAAACTAATCCGAGGCTGAAATGGCCGAATTACGCTATTGCTGGAAATGTCGTAAAGATGTCTGGATGCTTGATGATGCCGAATGGGCAGTTGTTGAGCCTTTGATGCATGACGCGGTAGACGCAATCAAGGAATTTCGTAAAACCCACAATGCCACGTTGGCGGAAACTCTAACGCTTGACTCTGGACTCAAAACCGCTGCGCAGGACGCGTATTTTCGAATTACTGGGGTGCGTGAGAGAGATCCAAACAGGCTTTACCACCATCATCTTTCGTATTTTGGTCCGCCTTGCTCCCAATGTAAAAAGCTGCTTCGAACGCCAGTCGCAAGCTTTTGCGCAGAGTGTGGTCATGACAACGAACTTAGGCGAGTGTCTAGCACCCCCAAACGGTGATAAAACCTAGAACTTTTGTCACGTTTTCACTGAAACCCTGAACAAGCGCGCTGACGTACCCAGTTTGTCAGCTTTGCGCTCTACACTCCGGCACATCGTTAGTTTGCTAGTGTGATTTCACTCAAATGCTTAGTTTTCAAAATGCGACTCACCCGCGTGGCAAGCAGGAGCGGCACCGGGTTGGTTTGGCCGTTGCTGGCGGTGGCCCGATTGGCGGAATTTATGAATTAGGCGCGCTGCGCGCCCTGGACGAGCTGCTGCAAGGCCAAAGTTTGACGCGCCTTGATGCTTACGTCGGCGTCAGTTCGGGTGCGATTATGGCGGCGTCCTTGGCCAATCGCATGGAAACTGCGGAAATGTGCCGGATATTGCTCAGCGAAGATGCCACCGAGCACCCGTTTAAGCCGGAAATTTTCTTGAAACCCGCGTTTGCTGAATATGGCAGACGCGTTGCGCGCATTCCTGGCGTGTTGGGCGATATCGCGCTAGATGTGCTGAAAAACCCGTTCAAAATGAAGCTGACTGAATCGCTGGGCCGCTTTGGCGCATTGCTGCCGACCGGTTTGTTTGACAACGCTGAAGTCGAGAAATTTCTGCGCAAACTCTACACCAGCGGCGGGCGCAGCAATGATTTTCGCGAGTTAGATCGCAGCCTAAGCGTGGTCGCGGTGGATTTAGATACCGGGCAAGCGGTGCGTTTTGGTGGCCCGGGTTTTGATGACGTGCCGATTAGCAAGGCCATTCAGGCTTCGAGCGCGCTGCCGGGTTTGTATCCGCCGGTGCGAATCAAGCGCAGGCATTTTGTTGACGGCGCGCTCAAACGCACGTTGAACGCCTCAGTAGTCCTAGATCAAGGCGTGGATTTGGTCATAGGCTTGAATCCACTGGTGCCTTACAACGCCGACTACGCGCTTGCGCACGGCCGTAAATCACTGCCTAGCCTGGTCAAAAAAGGCCTGCCAGCAGTGCTTTCGCAGATGTTTCGCTCGCTTTTGCAATCGCGCATGCAGGTTGGGTTGGCGAAATACGATCAAGCCTACGAGCACGCGGATTTATTGCTGATTGAACCCGATGCCGATGATGGGCAAATGTTTTTCACCAACGAATTTAGCTTCGCGAGCCGTCAGCATTTGGCCGCGCATGCCTACGAGCGCACATTGGCCGATTTCCGCAGTAACCGCGTGCGCATCAACGCCATGCTGGCGCGGCATGGCTTGTGGCTTAATGATGCGGTGCTGGATGATTTGGACCGCACACTCTGGAGCAGCTTGCAGCAGCGCGCGCCGCGCCGCACCGCGACTACCTCAAGGCTGCGGCGCTCGCTAGAAGATTTAGAGCTTGCATTGCGGCAGCGCAATTCTTAGCGAAGCTAGAGCAGGAAAATAGTGTGATGCGAATTGGCTGGGCGGGCGGGTTGATCGCCGCCGAGTATGCGCGCGAGTTCGCAAAGCTCAAAAAACTGCATCAGTGAAATATCCGGTTCTCGTTGCGGCACGTTAGCGATAAATTTGCCAGTAAATTTATCGGAGTCCGGATCAACTTTAGCCTGCGCTTGTTCCGCCAATAAGTTCGGCATAAAAATCCGTTTTGTTGAACAGTTGAAAGTAGTCTTTTAGCAATTCGAAGTCTAAATCTGCACGGTGTTTGTTGAATAACATCTCAATATCCAACGCATCTTGTTTTCGGCTTGGATCGTTCGCCATGGCTTGTAGTTTTAAGCCAATCAGTCCTTCAACGCTTACGACGCGCACCTGCTGATCACCAAATTGATGGTCCTCCGCTTGAGTAAGCAGAGCGAGCGCACGGGTGCGATACGCATAAATAAAATCAATGGCTTCAGTTCCACGCCGATAGTTAGCTGCATCAGCACTTCGGTGAATGCAGCGGTAACCCAGCGCTTTGAGCGCTGAATCGGCGATATCCGCGTCGGCTTGGGCAAGCAAGAAGTCGATATCGCGCGTGGATCTCTGTACTTGATGCACGCCGAGTGCGAACCCGCCAATCAGCGCGAACCTTGCGCCGGTTGCCAGCATTCGCTGGTTAAATTCTTCCAACTGCTGCAAAAGCTTGTTCATTTGGTTATTGGTGTACCTGCGCCAATCCCAAACTCGCAAGCATTTCCACCATTTGCCCGACTTCTCCGGCGCGCGCGTGGCTGGCGTTACCTAAGCTAGCGCGCTTTTTTACGCCTTGGGCAATCGCCGCGAGTCGATAAAAGTTAAACGCCAAATACCAGGGCCAGCGTTCGATCAGCGCGTCGGCATTTTTTAGCTTTGCGACGTTCAAATACCGATTTAGCCAGGTCGATTCCTCTGGAATGCCGAGTTCGGCACGGTTCAATCCGGCCAGCCCAGGCAATGCAGGATTTTTGGGTAGCCGCAGCGCCATCGCAAAATATGCGGCGTCGGCAATTGGGTGCCCGAGCGTGGAAAGCTCCCAGTCGACGATTGCTTGGATACGCGGCTGGCTAGCATCAAAAATTAGATTATCGATGCGAAAATCGCCGTGTACCAGTGCGATTTGCCCATCGTCAGCCGGCGAGTTCGCCACCAGTGCGCTGTGCAGCGCATGCATTTCGGGCACGGGTTCCAGCTCACTTTGGCTAAACTGCTGCTGCCAGCGCCCGAGCTGGCGCTGAAAATAATCGCCCGGTTTGCCGTAATCCGCCAAGCCAACCTCAGTGGGCTTAATCTGATGCAGCGCACCGAGCGTGTCGGCAATTTCACTGTAAATTTCGCCGCGTTGATGCGTTTCAAGCTCGGGCAGCGCCGGATTCCAGAAAATTCGCCCGGGTAAAAATTCCATCAAGTAAAACATGCTGCCAATTACGCTTTCATCTAGGCACAGCAAAATTGGCTTGGCTACCGGCACCGCTGAGCCGCAAAGCGCCTGCAAAACTCGATATTCCCGATCCACTGCGTGCGCGGAGGCCAGCAAAGTGCCGGGAGGTTTACGGCGTAAAACCAGCGTTTGCGTAAGCGAGCTCAGCTTAAAGGTCGGGTTGGACTGCCCACCGCTAAACTTCTCGCAGTCGAGTAAACCGTCCCAGCTAGGTAAGTTAGTACGTAGATACGCGTCCAATTCGGCCAAAGGCAGCGCGTGCAAGCCATTTTTTTCTGTGTTTTGCATTTTATTTGGGGTCATAACATGACAAGGGTTTGACGAAAGCCATCGCAGCCAGTAGCGTACCCTGCTTTCACGGCGCTTGTGCAATTGCCAGCGGCCGCTCACGAACTAGCAGAGTGGATCACACTCCGAGGACAAACAGCATGCGGATTGTTTTATTAGGCGCCCCGGGCTCGGGCAAAGGCACACAAGCAACGCTGCTGCGCGAACGCCTCAAGCTGGTACATATATCGACCGGCGATTTGCTGCGGCAAGCCAGAGCCGAGGGCACTGCGCTCGGTTTGCAAGCGCAAGCCACGATGGATCGCGGTGAATTGGTCAGCGACGATATCGTGCTGAATATGCTCGAACATCGGCTGTCTGAGCCGGATATTGGCGCTGGCATTACTTTCGATGGCTATCCGCGCAATATCGCCCAGGCTGACGCACTACAAGCGCTGCTGGCAAAACTGAAGCTGCCGCTACAATGCGCAGTGCTGCTGGATGTTCCCGAAGCGACGCTATTGAGCCGCTTGGCGGATCGCGCTAAAAAAGAAGGTCGCGTGGATGACACGCCAGAGACCATCAAGAATCGCTTAAAGGTGTATCACGATCAAACCGAACCCGTAGTGGGTTACTACCAAAACCTCGGGTTGGTGCGCAAAGTGCGCGGCGAAGGTACTTTGGAAGAAATCTACGCGCGCGTTGCTGGTGCGGTGATTGGGTAAGCACCAACCTCAGCGATCAAAGTATAAAACCGCTCAATTGAACAGTACTACTCCGAGTCAAACCTTCGCGATCAACACATAAACCTGCCCAGAATTCTCGACGCAGGCTAGCAGCGCATGGCCCGCCCGTTCGCAAAGCGCGCGCAAGTCAAGCCCTGCAAGTGGATCGTCTGCATAAACCGCAATCTGTGCACCTGGCTCAAGCTCGCCTAGCGCCGCTTTCGCTCGCAATAGCGGCCATGGGCAAAGCTCGCCGCGCGCATCAACAATTCGCGCGCCAGCGGGTGGTTCGGGGTTAAATGGACTTATCATCGGCGCATCGTAGCGAAATGCGTGACTCGAACCATGACTAATTTGGTGATGTTTTTTCTGGAGCTTTTGCAGCTTCGGCGCACGCCCGCTGATTTACCGGTGTCCAATGCGCTGTTTGCACTGTTGTTTAGCATTAACTGCGCCCTCGGCGCACTCGCGCACTCGATGTTTGTCACTAGCGACAGCCTGCTGCGCACGCTGGCAGGCGAGGTGCTAATGCTAGTGATGCTAGCCGCGCTGTTTTGGCTCAAGCGCGCGCAGCCCAGATTTTTGCAAAGCGCGATTGCTGCAACTGGCGCCAGCGCGGTCATGTTCTGTATGGCGATTGTCATCGGGGCGATTTATCAATCTACCGGTACATCACTTGGGCCTGTGTTGACAGGTTTTTTCGGACTGATGCTACTGACGCTGATCTTCTGGTTTGTCGCGGTGCTTGCCCATATTCTAAAAGCTGCGCTGGGGCTGCCGCTGTGGCAGGCCACGCTGATTGCTCTGGCGATGTATAGCCTGCAAGTTTCGTTAGCGCGAGGGCTTTCGGTGCCGGGTGTGGGTTAGTGGCTCCTGGGCCAGCCTCTTAAAATATGACATAAACCACCTGGTGCTTGGCATTGAGAACGCCGCGCTAGTTTTGTACTACGCTATCCGCCGATTGCTTGGTCTGGCACGAAGCCCGATTGCAAAGCGAATCCGCGCGCCAAGATCGGTTTAGAGGGAAAGGCCATGCGAAACCGAGAACTCAAAGTGCAGCCCGGTGGTATTACGCGCCAATTTTCCGAGGAAGAAACGTCAACCTTGGTAGACAATTGGCTTAAAGCATTTGGAAAGGACCGGCGCGGTGTCAATTCCAAAGATTTCCTTTGGCGTATCTTCAGTGCAGGAAGATACCCAAGCATTGGTGGAATCAAGGCCTTGGAGAAATATCAACAGCAGCAAGCGTTTGAATATATTGTCTTATCAAATGATCGAAAAATTGCGTTTGTGACTAACCTACTACCGGAAACGTGTTCGCTATTTGACTATTATGTTTTTCCGCCCAATCTCGCTTGGACGATGGCGTTTACCCATGAAGATGGATGGTTAGGCCCATATTTCGCTTTTCATAGTCAGTTTGAGGAATTGAATCAAGTCAATCACGCACGTCTACGCAAGGCGCAGGAAGCTGAAGCGGCTCGGCTCAAAGGATGGTGGTAATAACGCGTTCTTCGCAATCTTTTCTTTAAGACCAAATTTAAGTGAAATTCAAACCATTAATTCGCGCTGTTGTGTTGATCTTTTTTTCTAATGTAAGCGCCGCGGCAGCGGACAACGATGGCTCACTGGCTTGGGCAACTGCGCATCTTAAATATGAGGATCATTCGCTCCAAGCCAAGCGAAAGAGCCAGACCTACCCTGAACTTGTACGCGCAAACGCGGACGGATCCTGCGATTTTCGCTCAAACGCAAGTCCGGGCGAAGCAATTGACGGCGGAACTAGCGACTATTATGGATTTTTGGTGTCGTGCAATTTCAAGCGCCAAGAAGCCGTCGTGAGAGACTTCTATCTCGAATAACATGCAGCTGGCGAAAGCTCGATGTATCCGCAGTACGCCCTGCTAAATTGCAATTCACTGTTCAATTGCATAAAGGCCGTCTTTTGATTGACTATTGTTAGTCGTTAAAGCAGCGCCGATTCCTCTCATTATTCGAGCAACCCACTCTCATGCAGCTTCACATTCTCGGTATTTGCGGTACTTTTATGGGCGGCTTGGCCGTTTTGGCGCGCGAACAGGGCTTTAGTGTCAGCGGCTCGGATCAAAACGTGTATCCGCCCATGAGTACGCAGTTAAGCGCGCTCGGCATCGCGCTGGAACCGGGTTATTTGCCGGAGCATTTGCGCCCCGGGCTTGATTTGGCGGTGATTGGCAATGCGCTGTCGCGTGGCAATCCGCTGATTGAAGCAGTGCTCAATCAGCGCGTACCTTATGTGAGCGGGCCGCAGTGGCTGGCCGAACATGTGTTAGCAAAGCGCGACGTGCTGGCAGTTGCCGGTACGCACGGCAAAACCACGACCACCAGTATTCTGGCGTGGATTTTACAAAGCGCAGGCTTGGAGCCGGGTTTTTTGGTTGGCGGCGTGCCGCAAAACTTTGGCGTATCGGCCAGGCTCGGCACCGGCGCTGCGTTCGTGATTGAAGCGGATGAATACGACACCGCGTTTTTCGATAAGCGATCCAAATTCGTGCACTACCGCCCCAACATCGCCATTTTGAACAATTTAGAGTTTGATCACGCGGATATCTTTCCGGATATAGAAGCGATCGAGCGGCAGTTTCACCATTTGGTGCGCACGATTCCTGGTCAGGGCTGGTTGATTGTCAATGCAGACGATAGCCACATCACGCGGGTATTGCAGATGGGTTGCTATAGCCAGTTAAGTCAATTTAGCTTGAAAGATGCTTCATTTGATTGGTTTATCAAGCCACTGAGCCTTGATGGCTCGCATTTTGAGGTGTTTTACAAACAACAAAGCCAGGGTGACGTTAGCTGGGGTTTGCTTGGCCAGCATAATTTGGCAAACGCGCTGGCAGCGCTAGCCGCAGCGCACGCTTATGGCGTTGACCCCAAAGTCGCGATGGCCGCGCTAGCGAGCTTTCAGCCGCCAAAACGTCGGCTTGAACTTTTAGCCAACGTAGCCGGGGTGGACATATTCGATGATTTTGCACATCACCCTACGGCAATCAAGACCACGCTGGCGGCATTGCGCGCGCGCTATCCAGACCGCACGCTGCACGCGGTGTTGGAGCCGCGCAGCAACACCATGCGATTGGGGGTTATGAGCCATGCGCTGGGCGATTCTTTAAGCGCTGCCGATCAGGTGTGGATGCTCGCAAAGCCCGAGCTGCGTTGGGACGCCGCGCGCGCGCTTGGCGCGTTGGCGCAGCGCGCGCATGTTTTTCCGAGTACGCCTGAATTACTCGCGGCGCTAGCCAGTGCGGTACAAGCCGATGCGGTGGTGTTATTTATGAGTAATGGCGGCTTTGACGGCATACAGGCGCAGTTTGTGGCACAAAGCCGCGCAGCCACAAAAAGCGAGTGCTAACGATGCTCAAAGCCAACGAAATCATCCTATTTCCGTTGAACCTGGTACTCAACCCGGGTGGCCGGCAAAGCTTGCGCATCTTCGAGCCGCGCTACACCGATATGGTGCGCGAATGCACGCGCTACTCGCTGCCGTTTGGCATCTGCGCTAGGTTAGACGGTGACGACGGTAAGCCCGCGGTGTGCGCCACTGGCACCAAAGCGCACATCGTCGATTTTTACACGTTGCCGGATGGCCTTTTGGGAATAGAGGCAGAAGGCGGCGAGCGCTTTCACGTCGAATCCGTCACCGCGCGCGATAACGGCTTGAGCATTGCCAGCTTTAGATTGCTTGAAGCAGAGCCTGTTCATCCAGTGCCGCCGGAATTTTCACTGCTGGCCGAACTAGTCGCCGGCTATTTTAACGCCACTAAGCAAACCCAAAAGCTCAACCCTGAGCTGCTCGATAATGCGGCCTGGATAAGCTATCGCTTGGCGGAAGTGCTGCCGCTTGAGCTCATCGAGCGCCAGCGCTTGTTGGAAATGCCAAACCCGAATCTGCGGCTACAGCAGCTGCTGGAATGGCTGCCGAGATTTAGAAGTGATGCGGATGAGGATGAAGGCGCGCTTTGAGGTAGGTTAAGCATAAGGTGCTGATGCCACTGCACTAAAGCGGTTAGGCTAAGCACCTTTCCCAATCCCGCATTCAAGTCTAAGGGTGATAAAAGATGAAGCTCAGCTCGAATTTCTTCATTAACTTTCCAGCATCTTTGTTGAACTTGCGGAGCTTATGGCGCGCTCGACTGATGCCGCTCAATCGAGCGATACTCATCGCTTGCATAAGCTTTCTGCTCGGGCAGATGGCCTTCGCACAAGATATGCCGGGCGCGCAAGATCATCCGGCTTTGAAGCGTTTTGCGGGATCGGTGATCGTGAGCTATGACAAAAAACGCTTCGACAGCGTGGACATTCCCACCTCCACATTCGCCAGATTCAATCTGACCCGTAAAAAAAGGGAATTTATTAGCGAACCCATCGTGGCCGAGGGTGAGCGCACGAGTATTTGGTACGAGTCAGCAGGCGACGCTACCAGCGTGGAGGTGTTTCGCAACTACGCCACTGAGCTGGAAGCGCAAGGCTTCACCCTGTTGTATGACTCCAGCAAAGACACTAAGGCAGGTAAATGGAACGGCTACTTGGCACCCTATTCAGCGATCAATTCGCCGATCAGCACATCGCGCAGCCTGTTCGTCATGTACTCAGCGCCTTTGACCAATCTGCACACGCTATCGGCGCAGCGCCAACAGGGCGGGCAAACAACCTACGTGCATCTGGTGGTCGTGCAATGGGAAAAAGAAAACCGCACCTTCAAAGCCCAGCGCGGCACTTACGCTGCATTAGATATTGTTGACGTAGCTGCGATGGCGCAAAACATGGTGACGGTCAGCGCCTCAGAGATGTCCAAAGCCATGGCCAGCACCGGGCGTGTGGCGCTTTACGGCATCTTGTTTGATACTGGAAAAGATGTGCTGAAAATCGAATCCAAACCAGCGCTGGAGGAAATCGCCAAGCTGCTTAAGAGCAATCCAGCGCTCAAACTGCGCGTGGTCGGGCATACCGACAATCAAGGCAGTCTGGACAGCAATATCGCCCTGTCCAAACGCCGCGCCGAAGCGGTCATTGCTGCTTTGGCAAGCCAACACAGCATTGCTGCAGCGCGTTTGTTGGCTTTCGGTGTGGCCGACTTAGCCCCCGTTGCCAGTAACGCAGATGAGCCAGGACGCGCGAAAAATCGGCGCGTTGAGCTGGTGCCGCAGTAAGCAGCTCCCAACGCCTACAGCAGCCCCTAGTCTACGACTGGATTAAGCCAGGCGCGCTCGGCACTTTCGAAGGCGCCGAGCTCAGCGATGTGATAGTCAATAATGATTTGCAAAGCCGCCGCGGCTAACGTAATTTCCAGTGCATTGGCCCTGCGTCTTCCACACCGCCAAGCCCCGCGCGCAGTGCGCGAGCAGGCGGTCGGCTTCATACCAAAACTCACCACCCTTGCCGTTGACCAGCGGCTTCGGTGCGCTACCGCCTAAGGCTTTGCCGAGCACTTCGGGCAGAAAGCGCGCTTTGATCCAAGCCTCGTTGATTGCGGGGTCGTATAGATCAAACAGCGGCGCGTGGGTTTTTGCCAAATACTTGATGCGGAAAGATGTCGGGCAAGTCTGGGGCAAGTCGTAGGTAAGGGAATATCCCCTCAGTCCTTTGCGTGCGATCTTAGCGGCTGAGATTGTTTTTTTTCCGGTATCCTTACCAGCACTACACTGAGGCTGGGCCAGAAGCCATGACGGCATTCTCTGCACGTTCCTCCTTGCACAAACAAATTTTTGGAGCACACAGTGCGAATCTTAAACGGTATTTTTGGCCTAATTTTACTCAGCCTGGCGAGCGCAGTATCGGCGGTGCCCGTCAGCTTTAATGGCACCAACACCGGCGCCATTCCAGACAACGATCCAGCCGGCCGAACGGTGTCGTTTGCCGCCTCCAATTTGAGCGGTGAAATTACCTCGGTCGAGGTTAGCCTGAGTCTAACCCACAGCTTCGCTGGCGATCTTACTGCGGTGCTGACCTCTCCCAGCGGTATTGCCCGAATGGTGCTGTTCGGACGCCTTGGTACTACCCGCACTCTACTCGCCGGCACCACCGCCAACTTCGGCGGCACCTATATCTTTAGCGACCGCGGCCGACCGGATCTGCAGCCGGCGCTGCAGGATCTAGGGGACGCCTCGGTTTTGCCTAGTGGCACGTTCCGCTCGCTTTCGCGTGGCGCGCCGGGGCGTTCTGATGCTGGCGGCTGCCCGACTTCATTGCGCGGGGTGTTTGGCGATTTCTCAGCGCCTGAGCTCAACGGGACTTGGACTCTGCAAATTAATGATCAAGCTAACCTTGACACTGGAACCGTGACTGCCGCGGTGCTGACCGTGGATACTCGCCCTGAGCGGGTGTTTGTCAATGGTTTTGAAACGTCTAGCCCTCAACCCCTACCCAGCATCGCCGCTGCGCCGCCGCACTGCATCAACAAAGTGCAGGCGGACTTTACGGGTGATGGCCTGACCGATTTTTCCATCGCACGCGCGAACGGTGCGGTAATCAATTGGTTCATTCGGGAAAACTTAGGGAACGGCACGGCCTCGGCCACCGAAACCACCTTCAATTTAGGCAATCCCTCCACCGATTTTATTGACAGTGCCGATCTAGACGGCGATCGTATCGCCGATCCGTTGGTCTGGACACCGGGCGCCCCGGGCGCGGCTGTTTTCAGCGCACGGCTGTCTTCCCGATTGAGCTTCGCTCCTCCGCGCACGGTTGTGTTTGGTCGAATGGGCGACGACGTTGGGCTGGCCGGCGACTACGACGGCGACGCCATCGACGATCTGGCTATTTTCAACGCGCCCGCGCTCGGCGCTGGCGATGGCCCGATTACGCTGCAGTTTTTGCGCTCAAGCAACAAAACCCTGGGCAGCGTGCAAACCGGCATCGGCGAGAACGGCGATCAATTTCCCCTTGCCGGATTTGACTACACCGGCGACGGTATCGCTGATGTCGTGGTGCAGGAAGCTGACTCCGTCACCCCAGCTAACTCGCGCTTTCGCCTATTCGACGCCGCGGGCGCGCCGCTCTCATCGTTCGTCTTTGGCCTCGCTAACGACTTCCTGATTCCCGGCAGCTTTGTAGGTTCGCCCTGGACTGATATCACCACACGACGCACCGCGGCCGGCACGCGCCAACACCGCACCCGCGATTCCCAAACCGCCATTGAAGCACCGGTGGTGGTGTTCGGTATCACAGGTGACACCAGCATTGGCGGCGACTACGACGGTGACGGCCTCAGCGATCATGGCTATTGGCGCGGCGCACCCGCGCCATCCAAGTTTGAAGTGCGCATCAGCAGCGGCACCAGCAGCGCGCCGCCATTGGTCTGGACGATCAACTTTGGCCAAACAAACGACTTCCCAGTGGCAGGATCGCGGGTAAGGTAAGGCTTGGGTGTGATATCAGCATGGGTGCCCATATCCGTTCTGCGACTAGCGCAAATTGAGTTAGTCCAACGTCTTCCACACCGCCAAGCCCCGCGCGCAGTGCGCGATTAGCCGGTCGGCTTCATACCAAAACTCGCCGCTCTTGGCGTCGACCAGCGGTTTCGGTGCGCTACCGCCCAGGGCTTTGCCAAGGACTTCGGGCACAATGCGCGATTTGATCCAAGCCTCGTCGATTGCAAGGTCGTATAGATCAAACAGCGGCGCATGGGTTTTGCCAAAGACTTGATGCGGAAAAATGTTGGGCAAGTCTGGGTAAGGCTTGATGCGGCGAAAGTAGCCGCCGGGCGCGTGCAAATCGCCACCGACAAACATCGGGCCGTCGTTGTATTCGCCAACGATGCAGCCGCTTGCATGCAGATCACCGCCGATAAAAGTCATCTTACCGCCATGGCACCAGCTGCGAAGGTGTAAATCGCCCTCAATGAAGAACAGAGGAAATGCTTCGTGATCATCCACCAAATCGCCCGCGAGGCGCACCGAGCCTTCGCCGTAAAACAGGCTGATACCGCGCCAACCGCCGGCTTGGCGGAATACATCGGGCATGATGCCGCATGGCAGCGTGAAGTCGGCCGGCAGCACGAGCGCCTTTGCACCCGCCTCGCCATTAAGGCGCGCTAGCAGCTGCTTGAGTAGCTGCGGCACTGGGCCTTTGAGCGCAGGCAGTTTGGGTGTGATTGTTTTCAGCGGCACCAGACGCACGCCCGGCAACTTCAGCAGCGCATCCAACGATTCGATATCGGTGAAAACCCTAATCGGTGGCCTGGTGTCGACTGCTTTGGGCGTGAGCCATGCCGGTGGGCCATCCTGCGGGTCGCGCAGTAGCGTTTGGCGGGCCGCGAAGCGCGTGTAGACTAGATCGCTATCCATTGCAGTGGGCGGCTCATCGTCACCGTCGCCGAGTACTAGTAGATCAGGGTGCAGCAGCTCGGCGTTCGCTAGTTCACGCTCGGAAAACTGCGGCAAGTGATACGTATTAGCGTACATCCCGTGATCGCAGCTGATCCACACTTCGCCGTGCGCAGCGCCTTTTACCGCAAGTTCGCCATCATTGTAATGGCCATAAATCGTTTGCTGCACATGCAAATCGCCTTCGATGATGAAGTGACTGTCCGCTTGGCCGAAACTAAAAGCATGCACGCTGCCCGTGACCAAAATCGCGCTGGGATAGGCGTAAGTGAGCTGGCTCAAAATTCCAGAGACGCGCACATCGCCCTCAATAATCGCGCCTACGTACAAATCCGTATCCGCCATTTCCTCGAATTCTAAATCGCCGTCGTAGTTCAAGCCGTGCGGAAAATGCAGCACGCGTAGTCGCTGAGTGGCGTACGCCTCGGTGGCGTTATGCATCGCCAGCCAGCGGCGATGCACGGGATGTGCGCTCTGCGCATCGGTAAAAAGCTCGGCAGCCACTGAGCCCTCGATGATCGGCAGCGTGGGCTTTTTTAGCTCGACGTAGTTTTTGTTGCGGAAGCTTTCCGCGATGCGGGCGGCGTTTTGCTGGCATGTGCTCGCAAGCTCGAACGTTGCGTGATAAACCAAACATGGTCGCCCGATGTAGCCACGCCGGAGCCGCAAAGCTCGGCCATCGGCAAGGATATCGATGAATTTCTGCTGCTCGACGTGCTCTAAGTAGGCCTCAGTTGCACTATCGTTATTAGTTGGTTTCATTGCTAGTCCTTGGCTAATGGCACCGAGGACGCTTCTCTGGGGGAGGCAGCGCATAACCTATACGCGTGCTTGGGCGAAAAGCGAACACGGACGTGTAGGCGAGATTGGATTGTGCCACTGCACGCTCGAGTCGATCAAACGCGGCTGCTTTTTGCCTTGACAAACGAGACCATCAGTTCCTTGTCAGAAAGACGGCGGCACATCCTTTAAACTAGGCGTTCTATCCAGCCAAAATGCCGTTATGAGCGAACCCACACCTTATGTTCCGCTAAAGCTACCAGAGCGTGTTTATTGCGATGAGAACGGCACGCTCACGGTCTATCGCAATGATGACGGCTACGCTTCGCTTCGGTCCTACGTGCCTTTCGCTAATGCGTTAGAAGTGCTGAATCGCTTTGATTGCTTGCTGGTGGATTTATGTTTGCGTCCGGGCGATGTGCTTGATTTTGCCGCGATCAAACGGCCTGAGCGCATTCGCAGAATGCGGCTTAGCTTCGACAATAAAGTCGAGTGTCGTATTCCTGTAGGTGATGCGGGTTTGACGCAGCTGACCGATCTAACCGTAGAAGGTAAGTTTCCAAAGCACTTTTTGCACTTCAGAAAGTTGCCTGCGCTAAAGCTTTTGGAGGTGGGTTACGATGAAAAGCACCTCAGCTGGCAAAAGCATGCTGGTCTGCTAGATCTTAAAGTACACAGGTGCAGCGCGCCTGATTTGCGTGGCTTTTCAAACTTAGTAAAGTTAAAGCGCCTGCGTTTGTTGCGCGGCAGCATAGGCTCGTTAAATGGCATTGAAGCGATGCCCAGTTTAGATACGCTATTTACCTATGGCGCACAAAAGCTGCTGGATTTACAAGCGGTCATCCAATCAAAATCGCTAGTCAATCTTATGTTTGAGGCCAGTAAGAAAATCACCAATTGGGACTTTTTGTCAGGCATGCCAGCATTGCAGTGGCTCAACGTGGAAGTGGCCGACAGCGTGGGTTTCGTGCGCACGCTGAACAATTTGCGGCACGTGCATGTAGCGCAGAAAATTCTAGACGGCGATCAAACACCCATTGATCAGCATCCTTCGATTTTGCGCGGCATCCAAGAGGGCCAAGCTGCGCAGGCAGCCAGTGGTGAGATATACCGTGCGTATCAGGAACGCTTTAAGGACACTGGCCCTTGGCGACATTTGATTGATATGGACTCCTTGGCGCGGCCTTTGGCAAGTTAAGGCTGTACCGGAAATCCATCGCCGCCGTCGCGGCAAAGAAGTATTTGATTTCCTCGTTTGCCAAGGCAAACAAGATTCGGCTGGATCGACTCAAATACTGCTCAAAATTCGCGCAAATCCTGTGCCAAACAAAGCCCGTTGTGCCAGCTCTTTGGCTTTGTCAATCAGTTCGTCGTCTACGTAGCCGTCGTGCGCTGGTTAGCTAACGCCATTGATAAACGGAACATACCGCCCCGTGTACGCACGCAGATTGCCTTGCACCACCGTGAAGTCGTCGTAGCGATCGAGGTTCGGGAATAGCGTCGGTGCGTCGGCATCACTGAGCCCCATCCAGCGCGCCAGCGTTGCTGCGTACTGCTCGCTTGACGTGGTTGGAATGAACTGGCCGCGGCTGAAGGACTCGCCTTTTTCGGCATTGGGCACAGCTGCGCTATCGCTGGCGTTGTTGATGATGCGCGGGAAGCGCCCGTAAATGCCCGAACCGGTGCTCGTTTGCGGGTTGTAAGCGAGTAGCGGACCGTTGCCTTGATCGTTAGAGCCCACCGGTAAGCCGCCAATTTGGCCTGTTGGCACACCTCGGCCACCGCCCATGACGAACTGCACGCCGCCCCAGCCGTGGTCGGTCCCCTCGCCGTTGGAGTTGATGGTGCGGCCGAACTCCGAGGTGCTAAAAAGCATCACCTCGTTGTGTAAATTCATCGCGACCATCGCGCGATAGAACGCCGCCACACAGGCCGATACGTTCTGCAATAAGCCCTGATGCCCGGCGGTTAGCAGGTTGCTGGGCATTTGACCGTTGTGCGAATCCCAGCCAAATGAACCACCGCTATTGACGTAAAAAACTTGCCGGTTGGCCGCGATCAACGAGCTGTTCTTGCTTGCATTTATCATGCGCGCAACCTGCGCGAGCTGATTGCCCAGATCGGTGTTCGGGAACACCACGCCGCCCGGAATGGCGTTGAAAGCACCGCCGGTGCCAATCAGCGCGTTTACTGACGTACCAACTGATAGCGAGCGCTCCGTGATATCGGCCATCTCATTGGAAAATACATGCGGGTAGGTGAGCGCAAGCATTTCATCAAGCGCGGCGCGGCGCGCGCTTTGAAAATTATTCGTATCGGTAGCACTGTAGTTACTGATTGAGCCCGCTGGCGTAGCAGCGCTCGTCGATAGTCGAAACGGATTAATGACCAGATTATTGCTGTACTTACCGACCAAAAAACGCGTTTGCCCGGAGATCGAAATGCACGGCGGCAACCCTGGCAGCGAACTCCGGGCATTGAGCGTACCGGCAAGCATGCCGCCCCAGCCGTTCGGCAGGTTAGATGACGTCGAATTGGCCAAGTCCCACAGTACCGTTTGATCGCTGTGTGAATAAAGCTGCGGCGGACGCCGACGCGCGTTAAACGTGGCTTTGGTGGTCGGTTCGACAATAGGACCCACGTTTGCCACGAATGCCGCGCGGCCCTGGTTATACAGATCACGCAGTTCGGGCATGCTTGGGTTCAAACCATACTCGACGCCATTGAGCGCCAGTGCGGGTGGCAGCGATCCTGTTGGCAGCGCGCCGCCGGGCCTTGGAATCCCTAACGCATTGGCATTGCCCGTGTAGAGACCGCCGCGCGCGCTGACGTATTCGTCATGACGCGCCGGATTGGTCGGGATCAGCATGTTGAATGAATCGCTGCCGCCGCCCATGTAGAGGCAAACCAGGGCCTTGTAGCCACTAACCCCGCCGGATTGCGCGAGGGCACTTCCTAGCATGGAAAGTTGCGGTGACAGGGCGGAGAAACCGCCAAAGGCTGCAGTGCCAGCAGCGGCGTTGAGGAATTGACGGCGCGAACGATTAGTTTGGTTCATGGTGTGGTTCCTCGTTAGCGCTGCGTCTGAAATTCAGGCGAGATGGCGATCATGTGGATCAAGTAGAGCGCTTTGCGACGGCGGTCATCCACGGTTTGTCCAAATCCTGGCGTTTGTGCGGAGAGCCGGCATTTTACCAGGCGATACAACACGCCTTTGAAGCCTGAGCCCACCCCGCCTGCGGCCAAACCGTTTGCGCAATTGCCGGACGCATTGATCGTGCCTGAGACATCCGGTCCGATCAGACGACCGACCAAGGTTTCAACGAGCAGTGCATCATCGGCGAGCGGCAAGGCATCCAAGCTTTGCGGCGGAATGTAGACATGCCCAACGGGCGGTGTAGGGTCGACTGCGCCATTGCAATCACTGCCGTCGTAGCCTCTACAGATGCGGCTAAACAAGTCATTCGCGGCCGAAAGCGCAGTCACCTCGTTGATGATTTTGAACTCAGGCGAGCGCAGCGCATCCTCGGGGTTGGCGACCGGTTGCCCGGCCACGTTGACCTGCGAAATGGCGCCTGGCTGTTGAAACAGCGGCTCGTAGAAATTGAACACGGTGGGCGCGCGCAGCGGCGCTTGACCATAAGCTTCCTCTGGCCTGTCGGGCCCGAAATTGCGATCAGCTAGCGGCGGTACGATTGCGCCGAAGGTGCGCCAAATTTGGATCAACTTGAGGAAGGGCTCACGGGGCTTACCAGCATTCAAAGGAAGCGATGCTGGCGCCGCGCGTGCTTCTGCGTCGAGCAACACCGCCCGTAGCGTCGCGCGTAGATCTCCACGAGGATTGTTCGAAATCGCCGGGCACTGCGCCGGAGTCGCCGAAGTGCCAGCGAATGTACAAGCGACACGGCGAATATACGCTGGGCTTGGATTGGACGTCACGAAGCGCTGGATCAGCTGGTGTGCGACGAACGGCGGCACGTTCGGATGATTGAACAGCATGTCAACCACCTGGGTAAGGCTGTTCTCACAGTAGTTTAAGCAGGCGGTGCGGTCCGCAGCATTAATGTTTGAACCTGTTAGGTGGCAGTTCGGCGGCGTGGTTTGTCCAGCGCCGATTTCCGGAATGACCAGCCGCTCAGTACCGCTAATTAAGAGGCGCTTGGCTGGCGTGGGTTCTGTCGTGCCATTATACAAGCCGCCTGTAGTGCCCCGCCCGGTGTCTGCGTAGCGCGGGTAACACACCATCGGCCGATAGTAATCTGGATGTAACACGCGATTAGCCGTATCGATAGCTTCTTCCGGCGGGCTATTGAAATAAAGGCCCGGCAGACTCGCGGCATTAAATCGACAATCCAGGCCAGTGCAGCCACAGTTTCGATTAATCGTGACGTTAATACTCGGAATCGTCTGGTTGCCGGTACAGTCGTATGAGAACCCGGTAAATACCCGCGCCAATGTGGCGATAGTGTTGTTGTCATACGTTGGGCGGAGCTCGCCCTCGACCAGTACCGGCGAAAAGTCAAAGTTGCGATCGAACAACCCAATCGAAAACAGCTGCATAATTTCACGCGCATAGTTTTCATCTGGCGCAAGTGTGCCCTCAGCTTTCCGATTGCGTAGATGCGTCAGCCAAATGCCCATGGCAGGGCTCCGGGATGCCTCTTGCAGAAGCTCGCGGTAGTTACCAAACGCGTTTCGCTGGAGCAGGTCATTCCATTCCGCGACAAGGATCGGCAGCGTAATCAACACGTCGTTCCGGTCGGAAACGACCACAATTTGCGATAACGCATACGTCATCCGCTGACGCAGCTGGTCAGCGCCGGTAATGGCTTGCCGTTGCCATACGCGAATACGATCTCGATTCATAACTCGATCTAAAGGTAGCGTTCTGGAAAACTGCTCAAGCAGCGGACGTTGCATCGTTGCGGGCAGCAGCAACTGCGCATTGATCCAAGCTTCGATGCCCACCGAGCGCACGGCCTGTAGATCAGCCGGTGCTGCGCCAAAGGCCGCTTGATTCAAGAAGCGCGCAGCTTCAGCCTCGGTTGGCTGCAACTGCTCAAATCCGTCAGCAAATATGACCTGTGCGACGGCAGTTGCCGACCAAATGCAGATCAAAAAGCCAAAAACGCACGTGCGAAATATGCTCGCCATAAACCACTCCCGGGATGGTGTGCTGAGGTCAAAGGATAAGAGCACAATTTTGCGACATTGATGTATACGCTGAGCGCATTTTTCACGAATTGCTGGGTGCGCCGCGCGAGCTGTGAGCAAGGTCGCAAAAACAAAACGCCTACGCGGTTCCGAGCGAAGTGAAGTCGTTTAGGACTTATTGAACATCAATCCCCAACACAGCGCTTTACCCAAACGCCAGTCGCGGGCACAATGCCGGGCTCAGCCATCGCTTTTTGCGGATCTAATTATGAGTATTGAAGTCAAAGTACCGGTATTGCCGGAATCAGTATCGGATGCGGTGATTGCAAAGTGGCATAAAAAGGCCGGTGATTTCGTCAAACGCGAAGAAAATTTGGTCGATCTAGAGACGGATAAAGTCGTGCTGGAAGTGCCATCACCGGTCGATGGCGTGCTGTCGGAGATTCTGATGGAAACCGGCGCCAGCGTGATTAGTCAGCAGCTTATTGGCCGCATTACCGAAGGTGCAGCAGCCGCTGCGATTCAAGCTGCGCCTGCTGCCAAAGCCGCGCCCGCTGCGAGTGAACAAGCGCCTTCCGTGCGCCGCATGGCCGCAGAAACTGGCATTGACCCGAACACAGTCGCCGGCACCGGCCGCGATGGCCGAGTAACCAAGGAAGATATGCTGGCCGCGCAAGCTGCACCGGCAAAGCCCGCAGCGCCTGTCGTTGCCGCTGCCCCGGCCAAAGCGGCACCCGCTGCGGTCAGTTTGCCAGCCGGTAGCCGCGTCGAAGAGCGCGTTCCGATGACGCGTCTGCGCACCCGCATCGCTGAGCGCATGATGCAGTCGAAAAACTCCATTGCGATGCTGACTAGCTTCAACGAAGTCAATATGAAAGCGGTGATGGACGTGCGTAAGAAATACGCCGAATCGTTTGAAAAAGCGCACGGTATCAAGCTGGGCTTCATGAGCTTTTTCGTCAAAGCCTGCACCGAAGCGCTGAAATTACATCCGATCGTCAATGCCAGCACGGAAGGCAACGATATTATTTATCACGCCTATCACGACATTGGCGTAGCGGTAGCCACCGAAAAAGGCCTAGTGGTACCGGTGCTTCGCAACACCAGCACGCAAAGCTTGGCGGATGTTGAACGCAATATCGGCACCTTTGCCAAGCAGGCACGCGAAGGCGGTTTGCAGCTGGACGATTTGCAGGGCGGCACCTTCACTATCACCAACGGTGGCGTATTCGGGAGTCTGTTCTCGACGCCAATTGTCAATCCGCCCCAGAGTGCGATTTTTGGCATGCACGCGATTAAGGACCGCGCAATTGTCGAAAACGGCCTAGTGATTGCCGCGCCGATGATGTACATCGCTCTGAGCTACGATCACCGCATTATTGACGGCAAAGATGCCGTGCAGTTTTTAGTCGCGGTGAAGAACTTCCTGGAAGATCCAGTTCGTTTGCTACTGCATATTTAAACGGTTTGTCTGCGCGAATTAGCTCGCAACCTTGCGCGCCTTTCTTAGCGCTTTACCTGCTAGTGCGAAAGCGGCGTGCTGGATTTTACTGGTGTTAGCGGCGTGGTTTTTAGTCGCGCCCTTCACCAGCACGCACGATGCGCGCAACCCCGATTGGGATCGCCCAAGTGAGGCGCCGAATCTGCAGCACGGGCACTACTTTGGCACCGATGCGATAGGTCGGGATTTGTACCAACGCACCGCTGCGGGCGGTAAATTGAGCTTGATTGTGGGATTAACGGCGGCGGTCGTCGCGTTACTTGTCGGCACGTTGTATGGAGCGATTGCCGGGTTTTATGGCGGCGCGCTGGGTGAATCTATGATGCGGTTGGTGGACTTGCTCGCTACCTTACCGTTTTTATTGTTCGTGATTTTTGTGCTCACGTTATTTACCCCGAGCCTAGGCCTGCTGATTGTATTGCTGGCCAGCTACGGCTGGTTAGACGTCGCGCGCGTAGTGCGCGTGGAAGCGCAGGCGCTGATGGGCAAAACCTATATGCGCGCCGGTGAAGTGCTGGGTTTAAGCCGCATGCGCCAGCTATTCGTTCATTTGCTGCCCAACCTTGCGCCGTTTGCGCTTTTGGCTTTGGCAATTGCGCTGCCGAATGCGGTGCTGATGGAGTCGTTCCTAAGCTTTTTAGGCGTAAGCCCGGCCGAAGCGCAGGGCAGTTTAGGCGCACTATTGGCCGAAGGCATGCAGGATCGGGAATACGCGCCGTGGGCTTTGATATTTCCGGCGGTGCTTTTGACGCTATTGCTGTACGCACTACAAGAACTCACAGATGGCCTGCGAGAAGTACTGGAGCAGCAAAGGTCATGAGCTTGTCTAACTCGGCAAACGAGCTGACGGATAGCTTACTCCGCGTGCGCGATCTTAGGCTCCGCTTTGGCGATAGCAAGATTTTGCACGGTGTCGATTTTGACCTCGCGCAGGGCGAAACGCTGGGTTTAGTGGGCGAATCAGGCTCAGGTAAAACCACCACCGCGCTCGCCGTGATCCAGCTGTTGGGTGAAAAAGCTCGGCTTTCTGGATCGATTCAATATGCTGCGAAATCTGGCACGGTCGAGCTGGTGGATTTACCGGAAGCGCGCATGCAAGCGCTGCGCGGGCGCGAGATCGGCATGGTGTTTCAAGATGCGCTGAGCGCTTTGAATCCGGTGCGCAGTATCGGCTCGCAGCTTAAAGAAGTGCTGTGGGTGCACCAGCGTTTACGCGGCAAAACCGCCCAGCTGGCGGCCATCGCGTACCTCGAGCGCGTCGGCTTGCCTGAAGCGAATCTGCTTAAACGCTACCCGCATGAGCTATCCGGCGGCCAGCGCCAGCGCGCACTGATTGCCTTAGCTTTGGCCTGCAAACCGCGCCTGCTGATTTGTGATGAACCCACGAGCGCATTAGATGTAACCGTGCAAAAGCAGGTCATCGAGCTGCTGAAATCCTTGCGCATATCGGAAAATTTAAGCTTGCTATTTATCAGCCACGATCTAGCGCTGACGGCAGAATTTTGTGATCGGATTATCGTGATGCGCCAAGGTTTGATTGTCGAAACCGCCGCCGCCGATGCGCTTTGGCACGCGCCGCAAGCGCCTTACACGCAGGGTTTGTTAGCGTGCCGGCCAAAGCTTTCTGGCAATCCGACCAGGCTGATGACAGTGGCAGATTTTGAAGCGGACGCGGACGCTGCGACTGCCGCCATGGCAGCTAAATCGCAAACAGATGGAAAATTAGTTTCCGAAGCGCTTGATGCTGACGGCCCAGTTTTTTTCGAAGTGCAAAACCTCAGCGCGGGCTATCTGGCGCGCGGCCTAGCCAAATTTTGGACGCCGCCAAAAACGGTGCTGCACGATATTAGCTTTAGCTTAAAACGCGGCGAATGCTTAGGCTTAGTCGGCGAATCGGGTTCCGGTAAAACCACGCTGGCGCGCTGCTTAATGCGCTTGCAGCCAGTGTTTAGCGGCAATGTTCGACTAAACGGCACCGATTTGCTCGCCGCCAATGGCGAAGCGCTGCGCCGATTGCGCCGCCGCTTTCAAATGGTGTTTCAAGATCCGTACAGCTCACTCAATCCAGCGCGCACAATCGCGCAAACGCTGATCGAGCCCCTGCAAGTACACGGCCTACACAAAGGCGCAGAAGCTGATCGAGTGCTGGCACTGCTCGATGCCGTTGGCCTGCCGGAATCCGCGCTTGAGCGCTATCCAGCGCAATTTTCTGGCGGCCAGCGCCAGCGCATCGCCATCGCCCGCGCGCTCGCGGTAGAGCCGGAGCTGCTGATCTGCGATGAATGCGTTAGCGCATTAGATGTGTCCATCCAAGCGCAAATTTTGAATCTGCTAAAAGACTTACAGCAAAAGCTGGGCTTGACGCTTATTTTTATCAGCCACGATTTAAGCGTGATTCGCTTCATGGCCGATCAGCTGCTGATTTTGGGCGATGGACTGGCAGTAGAACAGGGCAATGCCGATACGATTTTTGCGAATCCGCAGCATGCGTTGACGAAGCGTTTGTTGGATGCAGTGCCGCGTGGGCCGGTGATTAGGTAATTTGCAATCCGCGACATGCGGCAACGTTTGCGAGCGAGGCTTCAATGGGAATGTGTCTTAGTTTGTCTGCAGTAAGCAACGCTACGATTCACGCTGTGCTTGCCGATCCACCGTTAATTTGGAAGGTACTTGCGCCGGATGATGAGGAAGCGTATCAAACGGCCCGAAATGCAGCTGGAAGTTGGTTCACCCGACTCTTTCGCGCGAAAAAACCAGCGGTTGAGATTGCTATCCCCGAGCCCTTTGCCGAGACTGATCTCGACAAAGCCTGGCACGGCATCCACTATTTGCTGACGGGCACGGCTTGGGGCGGCACGTTCCCGTTCAATTTTCTGCTTGATGGCGGCCAACAAATTGGCAGTGTTGACTTCGGCTATGACGGCCCAGCACGTGCCTTCTGTAGCGCTGAGGTTCTCAAAATTAATGATGCGCTTTCACGGCTAGATGAGACAGAATTGAAAAAACGATTCAACCCGCCAGAAATGATGAAGTTGGAAATCTATCCAGAGATATGGGACCGCCAAGACGATGATGAACTTGGTTATTGCCTTGATAACTTCGCAGGCTTGCAAGGCTTTATTCGAAGTGCGGCGAAGAATGGCTGGGGAGTAGTCATATCTATTTCGTAGCGTTTGCACTAGACAGCAAAAAACTGGGCTTGACCTTGATTTTTGACTCTTCGCGCATCACTGTGTGATTTTTCGATAGGTTTGCGATGACGAGCACGTAGCTTGCCGAAGTGTTGAACGAGTCAAGGGCAGCGAAGCTGGCGTAGCGAACCCTTGACGCGCCTTGATTTAGGCATAGTTGAGAGTGGTCGAATCGACAGCCGTCGCATTCGACCATGCTGACGCTTTTAGGCCGGTTACGACAGGGTTAAAAAG